>NZ_JBBEUC010000019.1:0-327 GCF_037402555.1 Pedobacter sp. GR22-6 | reverse complement strand
TCCAGCACAACCGCTGGGGCAGCACCACTGAAAGTAAAACTCTCCTCAGCCGGAACAGCAGATGCCGACGGAGATTCTTTAAAATACAACTGGAAGATCAGCAGGGCAGGTGTAGTTAAACAAAGCAGCAAACTGGCCAACCCCGAAATCACCTTGACCACTCCGGGGATTTATAAAGCCACACTCACTGTATCAGATCCTGATGGCGCGAAAAACAGTAAAACAGTAGAGATAGCTGTAGGCAATGCCGTTCCGGTAGTAAAGTTTGATTTTACCAAAGGAAATTCCAGTTTCTATTTTCCGGGCAATACGATTAAATATGCAGTG
>NZ_JBBEUC010000018.1:0-327 GCF_037402555.1 Pedobacter sp. GR22-6 | reverse complement strand
GCCAGCACAGCCGCTGGGGCAGCACCACTGAAAGTAAAACTCTCCTCAGCCGGAACAGCAGATGCCGACGGAGATTCTTTAAAATACGACTGGAAGATCAGCAGGGCAGGTGTAGTTAAACAAAGCAGCAAACTGGCCAACCCCGAAATCACCTTGACCACTCCGGGGATTTATAAAGCCACACTCACTGTATCAGATCCGGATGGTGCCAAAAACAGTAAAACTGTAGAGATAGCTGTAGGCAATGCCGTTCCTGTGGTGAAGTTTGATTTTACCAAAGGAAATTCCAGTTTTTACTTTCCGGGCAATACGATTAAATATGCAGTA
>NZ_JBBEUC010000017.1:0-337 GCF_037402555.1 Pedobacter sp. GR22-6 | reverse complement strand
CCCCTCTACGGCTTTTTTAATGATGGAAGCTTTCTTCCTGTTCCATGCCATCAGGATGATCTCGCGTGCTTTGAAAATGGTTCCGATGCCCATGGTAATGGCCTTGGTAGGCACAAAGGACTTACCACCGAAATCCCTGGCCGCATCACGTCTTGTTAAATCATCCAGTGTCACCAGCCGGGTTCCGGAATTGGGTGCAGAGCCGGGTTCATTGAAACCGATGTGGCCTGTACGGCCGATGCCCAGGATCTGGATGTCCAGTCCGCCAAGGTCACCGATCTTCTTCTCGTAAGCCAAACAGAAAGCTGGGATTTCTTCCAGTGACAAAGTACCATCT
>NZ_JBBEUC010000016.1:0-337 GCF_037402555.1 Pedobacter sp. GR22-6 | reverse complement strand
GGATGGTACTTTGTCACTGGAAGAAATCCCAGCTTTCTGTTTGGCTTACGAGAAGAAGATCGGCGACCTTGGCGGACTGGACATCCAGATCCTGGGCATCGGCCGTACAGGCCACATCGGCTTCAACGAACCCGGCTCTGCACCCAATTCCGGAACCCGGCTGGTGACACTGGACGACCTGACCAGGCGTGATGCGGCCAGGGATTTTGGGGGCAAGTCTTTTGTACCCACCAAGGCCATTACCATGGGCATCGGAACCATTTTCAAAGCACGCGAGATCATCCTGATGGCATGGAACAGGAAGAAAGCTTCCATCATTAAAAAAGCAGTGGAGGGA
>NZ_JBBEUC010000015.1:0-360 GCF_037402555.1 Pedobacter sp. GR22-6 | reverse complement strand
AATGGCAAGATTAAATCTTCTGGAAGAAACGCGTTTTGAAAAACTGCCCGTTTCTGTCTTTGAAAACCCTAAAGCCGCATCGCTGAGCGTTGCAAGACGTATTGGGAAGCTCATTAAAGAGAAACAAGCGCAAAACACTCCTGCTGTTTTGGGCCTGGCTACCGGGGCTACCCCCATTGCCGTGTATGCAGAACTGGTCCGGATGCACAGGGAAGAAGGATTGAGCTTTCACAATGTGATCACCTTCAACCTGGATGAGTATTATCCGATGCAGCCTGGCGCTGCCCAGAGCTATGTCTCTTTCATGAATGAACATCTTTTTGACCATATCGACATCGACAAAGCCAATGTGAACATCCC
>NZ_JBBEUC010000014.1:0-376 GCF_037402555.1 Pedobacter sp. GR22-6 | reverse complement strand
TGGAGATTTCGGAGATAGTATCCACCTCTTTTCGGGCCAAAGTGTCCAGTCAATTTTCACCCAACGCTTTCTGGATCCCCTGGACCTGGCGCTAGGTATTTCTGCCTGATAAATGCGCTTAGATAAGCGTTAGTAGCCTCCCCAATTCAATTCTTTATAACTCTGTGTTTAGAATCCAGATTTTACCCTATTTTCAGTACGCTGAGCTTTCTGAAACTGCTCAGCAGACCAGGAATGCAGACCCCATATAAATGATGATTCAAAGCCTTTAAAATCAGTCAAGTGGATACTTTGGCTGAAATTAGTGGACATTTTGCAGCGAAATGGCTGGACAGCGGATTCCGAAATCAGGTGGACAGTATTGCCGAAACCTCCA
>NZ_JBBEUC010000013.1:0-456 GCF_037402555.1 Pedobacter sp. GR22-6 | reverse complement strand
CTGAAGCCTGTCAATAAATCGCCAAACAATACCGGTCAGCAAATCCTGCCGCCTGCCATTGCTGCCATGATCTGGTATCCTTATGCAGTGAGCCCGGAATTTCCTGAAATGGGCAGCGGTGGAAGAAGTGCGGTCGGTGGCCCCATCTTTCATAAGTCAGATTTCAAAGCCGGTGCGAAAGTATTCCCTGTCTATTACGAAGGCAAATGGCTGATTACCGACTGGGTACGTGGATGGATATTGGCCGTCACGCTAGATGAGCAGGGCAATTACAAATCTATGGAACGTTTCCTTCCTGAGCTTAGCCTGCACGGACCGATAGATATGAAATTTGGACCTGATGGCGACCTGTATGTGCTGGAATACGGAAATGGCTATTTCAAGGACAATCCCGAAGCCGAACTGATCCGCATAGAATTCAACGGCGGCAATAGAAAACCAGCAGTGCAGGTTGCG
>NZ_JBBEUC010000012.1:0-1151 GCF_037402555.1 Pedobacter sp. GR22-6 | reverse complement strand
GAGATCTCCAGTGAAGTACCTGCTACTTACCTCCAGCTTTCTGAGCATGTGGAATTCATCCTGGACCAGGATGCGGCAAGTATGCTCACCCGTTTTGATACCCCATGGCTGGTCAAAGACTGCCTCTGGGATGAAAAACTGACCCGCAAAGCGGTGATCTGGCTGGCCAACTTCCTGGGCAAACCGGTGCTCAAGCTTACCGAGGACGACTATAATAACAACGGCATGTCGCAGCTGGCCGTAGAACGCGGACCGGTGTACAACATTAATATCAACATATTCAATAAACTGCAGCATACCATTACCGGATGGCCGGGGGGCAAGCCCAATGCAGATGATTCCCAAAGACCGGAAAGGGCGGAGCCTGCCAGCAAACGTGCCATTATCTTCTCACCACATCCCGACGACGATGTGATCTCTATGGGCGGTACGTTTATCAGGCTGGTAGACCAGAAGCATGATGTACATGTCGCTTACCAGACCTCCGGCAACACCGCGGTATGGGATGACGATGCATTGCGCTTTGTCGAGTTCAGCATCGACTTCTCTGAGAAAATGGGACTGGACAAAACTGAACTGACCGGTCTGTACCAGAAGATGCGCGAGTTCATGGAGCAAAAGCTGCCCAACCAGGTAGACACCCCGGAGATCCAGGCCGTCAAAGGGCTGATCAGGAAAGGGGAAGCCATTGCGGGGGCTCGCTATTGCGGACTGGAAGACGACCACATCCATTTCATGGCCCTGCCTTTCTATGAAAGCGGGAAGAACCAGAAGAACCCGGTTACTGATGCCGATGTGCTGCTGACCATGGAACTGCTGCAAAAAGTGAAACCACACCAGGTATTTGCCGCAGGGGATTTTGAAGACCCCCATGGTACACATATCGTTTGTTTCAACATCATCCTGGAGGCGCTCAGACGCCTCTCTGCTACCGAAGACTGGGTAAAAGACTGCTGGCTCTGGATGTACAGGGGTGCATGGCAGGAATTCGAAACCCACGAAATCGAAATGGCCGTACCCCTCAGCCCGCAGGAAGTGGAACGCAAGAAGTTCGCCATCTTCAAGCACCAGTCACAAAAAGACAGAGCGGTGTTCCCGGGGGATGATGCAAGGGAGTTCTGGAAAAGGGCCGAAGACAGGAACAGGGAAAC
>NZ_JBBEUC010000011.1:0-1721 GCF_037402555.1 Pedobacter sp. GR22-6 | reverse complement strand
CTTACATCCCGGTTCCCAATCCCAAAGCCCACCTGATAGCTCTATTGGCATGTTCCGCAAGGGACAAGGCAATCTCCGCTGACTCAAAAATACCATCAATGCCCTATAGATAACCTGATCAGGAAAATAGTGATGTATCTTTTAATAAAGGTCAATTTGAAAATGATACTCGATTTAAACCTAACCTTAATTTTTCTATTTTTTAAGGCTGATTGATGTTGTCTAATCAATGATGAGGTAATATTCTAGGCTAACCTTAAAAATATTTGTTTTTGATGTTAGATAGCTTTATGTTTGAACATGCCATATCAAATCAATCCTGACAGAACTAAGCCCTGGAATGAACTTCCTGATCTTCCCATCTCTTCGGATCTGTATGAAGACCTTGAAATTTATAAACAATTGGGTAATTCCAAAGCTGCCCTCGCTCGATTACAAGGTAGAAGCATTGCCATACCAAATCAAGGGATGTTGGTTAATTCGATAAGCCTGCAGGAAGCAAAGGCCTCCAGTGCCATAGAGAACATTTTTACCACAGATGACGAATTATACAAGGCTTATAGCGAGGATCATGGAAGACAATTGGATGGCCCGGCTAAAGAAATTCTTAATTATAGAGAAGCTTTATGGTTGGGTTATCAGCATCTTGAAAATGAAGAACTGTTTGATACCGAATATTTCGTGAAAATGTATCGTGTGATCAGTCAGTTTGGTGATGGGATCAGGACCCCTGTCGCCCAGATTTACATCAAAGAAGGAGGAACTGGTCCAAATGCAGGGAAAGCATTCTATACACCGCCAAGAGGAAAAGGCGTTGTGGAAGCTAAAATGCGAAACCTGATAGATTTCCTTAATGATGATGTAAAGCATGGGCTCGACCCATTGTTGAAAATGGCTATCGGACATTTTCAGTTTGAGGCTATACATCCATTCAGAGATGGCAACGGTAGAACCGGCAGGGTCTTCAATATCCATTATTTGACAAAAAAGGGGCTGCTCGATTATCCGATTTTATTTTTGAGCAGGTATATTATGGAGCATAAGGAAGATTATTATGCTGGTTTGTCAGGTGTCACACAAAGAGGGAACTGGAAAACTTGGATTTTGTATATGCTGAAGGCAGTTGAAGTGACATCCAATATTACTTATCAAAAGATCAATGACATTATTATGGCTAAGGATGCGATTTTGGATGCGGTGATTGAAGATAGCAATTTCATCAGGCCAGAGTCCTTCGTTGATTTCCTGTTCACGCAACCTTTAACAAGGGTGAAGCATTTCGTAAATGCAGGTCTATATGCTGAAAATACAGCAAGGAAGTACTTAGATCATTTGACTGATATGGGAATTCTTGAAAAAAGAAAAATGCAAGGAAACAGTTACTACCTTAATCTGGAACTTTACAGGATTCTTTCGGAGTAGGAATTTTGAGGCGTTAATTTAATGATTTTACGTTGTCTTGTTTTCTTTTTTCGATTGCCATTTTAGACTATACCTCTATATTTAATCACCTTGTATCTGTGGGTTGTTTTTTTAAGCCTGATAGATAGACTCTTACTCTGTTTCTTCACGTAAAGTCATTGTTTAGTTTGCTGGCGTGGATATTTTTCCTACTTTTGCATCCCGCTTCGGAGGAAGAGAAACAGTGCAGGGAGCTAAAGAGAAGGTTGATTTGAAAGATTGTGAGATAGAAAGTGTCTCTTTTGGATTTTAGGTTTTGA
>NZ_JBBEUC010000010.1:0-5448 GCF_037402555.1 Pedobacter sp. GR22-6 | reverse complement strand
TATTGCAACATATAAAGAAGACCCGTGAGGCGATTCGAGAAGTTCATTAAAGAGATGTCATTTATAGCGTAGCGAGGTAAGAAAGTACAGATTCAAAGTACATGAATACTGAGCTATTATTTTAGAGTCAATATCTATCAGACAATACAAATAGAATAAAGACTATTATTAATTAAGTTAAGAATGGTCAGCGTTCAAACAACACATTTTACAATGGAGAGTTTGATCCTGGCTCAGGATGAACGCTAGCGGCAGGCCTAATACATGCAAGTCGAACGATAGTTGAGAGCTTGCTCTTGACGAAAGTGGCGCACGGGTGCGTAACGCGTATGCAACCTACCTTAATCAGGGGGATAGCCCGAAGAAATTCGGATTAACACCGCATAAAAACACAGGATAGCATTATCCAATGTTCAAATATTTATAGGATTAAGATGGGCATGCGTGTCATTAGCTAGTTGGCGGGGTAACGGCCCACCAAGGCGACGATGACTAGGGGATCTGAGAGGATGACCCCCCACACTGGTACTGAGACACGGACCAGACTCCTACGGGAGGCAGCAGTAAGGAATATTGGTCAATGGAGGCAACTCTGAACCAGCCATGCCGCGTGCAGGAAGACAGCCCTCTGGGTCGTAAACTGCTTTTATTCGGGAATAAACCTCATTACGTGTAATGAGCTGAATGTACCGAAGGAATAAGGATCGGCTAACTCCGTGCCAGCAGCCGCGGTAATACGGAGGATCCAAGCGTTATCCGGATTTATTGGGTTTAAAGGGTGCGTAGGCGGCTTATTAAGTCAGGGGTGAAAGACGGTGGCTCAACCATCGCAGTGCCCTTGATACTGATGAGCTTGAATGAACTAGAGGTAGGCGGAATGTGACAAGTAGCGGTGAAATGCATAGATATGTCACAGAACACCGATTGCGAAGGCAGCTTACTATGGTTTTATTGACGCTGAGGCACGAAAGCGTGGGGATCAAACAGGATTAGATACCCTGGTAGTCCACGCCCTAAACGATGAATACTCGCTGTTAGCGATATACAGTTAGCGGCTAAGCGAAAGCGTTAAGTATTCCACCTGGGGAGTACGCCCGCAAGGGTGAAACTCAAAGGAATTGACGGGGGCCCGCACAAGCGGAGGAGCATGTGGTTTAATTCGATGATACGCGAGGAACCTTACCCGGGCTTGAAAGTTAGTGAATTATCCAGAGATGGATAAGTGAGCAATCACACGAAACTAGGTGCTGCATGGCTGTCGTCAGCTCGTGCCGTGAGGTGTTGGGTTAAGTCCCGCAACGAGCGCAACCCCTATGTTTAGTTGCCAGCATGTAAAGGTGGGGACTCTAAACAGACTGCCTGTGCAAACAGAGAGGAAGGAGGGGACGACGTCAAGTCATCATGGCCCTTACGTCCGGGGCTACACACGTGCTACAATGGATGGTACAGAGGGCAGCTAGCTGGTAACAGCATGCGAATCTCAAAAAGCCATTCACAGTTCGGATAGAGGTCTGCAACTCGACCTCTTGAAGTTGGATTCGCTAGTAATCGCGTATCAGCAATGACGCGGTGAATACGTTCCCGGGCCTTGTACACACCGCCCGTCAAGCCATGGAAGTTGGGGGTACCTAAAGTATGTAACCGCAAGGAGCGTCCTAGGGTAAAACCGATAACTGGGGCTAAGTCGTAACAAGGTAGCCGTACCGGAAGGTGCGGCTGGAATACCTCCTTTCTGGAGTAGGATTGACTACTCGCTGCGCAAATGATATAAATGACAATAATCTCAAAAAGAAAACCCATAGGATGAAACATTAAGAAGTGTTCCATACTGAAATCGGTTAGGATGAGTAAGCAAGGATTTGTGAAATGAGAAATCAGTACTCATGATTAACTGCGATACGAATACCTAGTCCCGTAGCTCAGTTTGGTTAGAGCACTACACTGATAATGTAGGGGTCAGCAGTTCAAATCTGCTCGGGACTACAGATCTATTCTAAGGGGGATTAGCTCAGCTGGCTAGAGCGCCTGCCTTGCACGCAGGAGGTCAACGGTTCGACTCCGTTATTCTCCACCATCACCGGTACTTGTTATAAAAGGTACGTAAATAGGGAAGGCAACGACCCCGGGATCGAAAAGTTCTTTGACATATTGGAAGAAGTTAAAAAAGAAGAGCAAACAACAATAGAGACGTTGTTTGATCTGAAAGGAAGAGATGAGTAAGCAATTACGAATTGAATTCTGAAGAGATAACAACAATCAAAAAAAGCATTTCCATAGGCGCAAAAGGCTATGGAGAGAAGAAAGTAAATAAGAGCACACAGGGGATGCCTTGGCTCTCAGAGGCGATGAAGGACGTGATAAGCTGCGATAAGCACTGGGGATTAGCAAATATGAATTGATCCGGTGATTTCCGAATGGGGAAACCTGGCTAGTTGAAGACTAGTCGTATATAATACGCAAACCTGCCGAACTGAAACATCTAAGTAAGCAGAGGAAGAGAAAATAATAATGATTTCCTAAGTAGTGGCGAGCGAAAGGGAAAGAGCCCAAACCACTTATGTTACGGCATATGTGGGGTTGTAGGACTACGATATGATTATAATGCAATGAAGTGGAACAGGATGGGAAGCCTGGCAATATAGAGTGAGAGCCTCGTACACGTAAGTACCATTAGTCTAGTAGTATCCTGAGTACCGCGAGGTCGGAGACGCCTTGTGGGAATCTGCCGGCACCATCCGGTAAGGCTAAATACTCCTGAGAGACCGATAGTGAACCAGTACCGTGAGGGAAAGGTGAAAAGAACCCCGAACAGGGGAGTGAAATAGAACCTGAAACTGTGTGCTTACAAGCGGTCGGAGCGTCCAGGTGGCGTGACGGCGTGCCTTTTGCATAATGAGCCTACGAGTTACTCTTCTCTGGCAAGGTTAAGTGTTTAAGACACGGATCCGAAGCGAAAGCGAGTCTGAATAGGGCGTATAGTCAGGGGAGGTAGACGCGAAACCTTGTGATCTACCCATGGACAGGTTGAAGGTGCGGTAACACGTACTGGAGGACCGAACCGATAAACGTTGAAAAGTTTCCGGATGATCTGTGGGTAGGGGTGAAAGGCTAATCAAACTGGGAAATAGCTCGTACTCCCCGAAATGTTTTTAGGAACAGCGTTGAGGTAAAGTTATTAAGAGGTAGAGCTACTGATTGGGTGCGGGGGAGTCAAATCCTACCAAATCCAGACAAACTCCGAATGCTTAATAATATACTCAGCAGTGAGGCGCGGGGTGCTAAGGTCACGCGCCGAGAGGGAAAGAACCCAGACCATCAGCTAAGGTCCCCAAGTTACAGTTAAGTTGAACTAACGAGGTCCGATTGCATAGACAGCTAGGATGTTGGCTTGGAAGCAGCCATTCATTTAAAGAGTGCGTAACAGCTCACTAGTCGAGCGATCGGGCATGGATAATAAACGGGCATTAAATTGTACACCGAAGCTATGGGTAATATTAATATTACGGTAGGGGAGCATTCCAGCGGCAGCGAAGGTATGACGTAAGTTGTGCTGGAGCTTCTGGAAAAGCAAATGTAGGCATAAGTAACGATAAGGCGGGCGAGAAACCCGCCCACCGAAAGGATAAGGTTTCCTGATCAACGCTAATCGGATCAGGGTTAGTCGGGGCCTAAGGAGAACCCGAAAGGGATATTCGATGGACAACGGATTAATATTTCCGTACTTTTTATAACTGCGATGTGGGGACGGAGTAGTGACACTGCCGCGATCTGACGGAATAGATCGTTGAAGGCTTTAGGTATAGGACCGGTAGGCAAATCCGCCGGTCTTGCTGAATGCTGATAGTACCGCAAACCTTCGGGGGCGTGGATAGTGCAGGTAATCAGACTTCCAAGAAAAACCGCTAAGCTTCAGGTTATAAAAACCCGTACCGCAAACCGACACAGGTATCCGGGAAGAGAATTCTAAGGTGCTCGAGTGAATCATGGCTAAGGAACTCGGCAAAATGGCCCTGTAACTTCGGGAGAAGGGGCGCTGGTAGCAATATCAGCCGCAGTGAAAAGGCCCAGGCGACTGTTTAACAAAAACACATGGCTTTGCAAAATCGAAAGATGAAGTATAAGGCCTGACACCTGCCCGGTGCTGGAAGGTTAAGAGGGGATGTCAGTCGCAAGGCGAAGCATTGAATCGAAGCCCCAGTAAACGGCGGCCGTAACTATAACGGTCCTAAGGTAGCGAAATTCCTTGTCGGGTAAGTTCCGACCTGCACGAATGGTGTAACGATCTGGGCGCTGTCTCAGCCATGAGCTCGGTGAAATTGTGGTCCCGGTGAAGACGCCGGGTACCCGCAACGGGACGGAAAGACCCCATGCACCTTCACTACAATTTAACATTGACATTGGATACAGGATGTGTAGGATAGGTGGGAGACTATGAAGCGGCGTCGCCAGGCGTCGTGGAGTCAACGTTGAAATACCACCCTTTCTGTATTCGGTGTCTAACTCCGCTCTGCGGAGGACATTGTTTGATGGGTAGTTTGACTGGGGTGGTCGCCTCCAAAAAGGTAACGGAGGCTTTCAAAGGTAAGCTCAATACGCTTGGTAACCGTATGAGGAGTGCAATAGCATAAGCTTGCTTGACTGTGAGACAGACAAGTCGATCAGGGTCGAAAGACGGATATAGTGATCCGGTGGTTCTGCATGGAAGGGCCATCGCTCAAAGGATAAAAGGTACGCTGGGGATAACAGGCTGATCTCCCCCAAGAGCTCATATCGACGGGGAGGTTTGGCACCTCGATGTCGGCTCGTCACATCCTGGGGCTGGAGAAGGTCCCAAGGGTTCGGCTGTTCGCCGATTAAAGTGGCACGCGAGCTGGGTTCAGAACGTCGCGAGACAGTTCGGTCCCTATCTGTTGTGGGCGTTGGAATTTTGAGTGGGGCTGACCTTAGTACGAGAGGACCGGGTTGGACTAGCCTCTAGTGAATCTGTTGTTCCGCCAGGGGCATTGCAGAGTAGCTACGCTGGGAATAGATAAGCGCTGAAAGCATCTAAGTGCGAAACTAGCCACGAGATGAGAATTCCATATAGGACCGTAGCAGACTACTACGTTGATAGGTTACAGATGTAAAGGTGGTGACATCAAAGTCGAGTAATACTAATAATCCGAAGCTTTCAAGAGCAGTAAACTGTTGTTTGTTCTTCAAAACTTAACTTCTTTCAATAATATGTCATTGTTATATGTTGCAATAAAAGCTTGCGTGTTGTGCAAACAACAAGCATAGATATACAACTAAATAACATTAAAAATATTTAGGTGCCTATATCGGTGGTGTCCACCTCTTCCCATTCCGAACAGAGAAGTTAAGCCCACCAGAGCCGATGGTACTGCGGTAACACGTGGGAGAGTAGGTCGGTGCCAAATCTTAAAGAAAGCCTGTAGTGAAAACTAC
>NZ_JBBEUC010000009.1:0-29407 GCF_037402555.1 Pedobacter sp. GR22-6 | reverse complement strand
TGCACAGGCATATGATAACCTCGGACTCGCAGATTATGAGGCAATGGAGGCGTTTGTCAGGTATAAATTTTAGTTGGGCTGCCGATTTGCTTCGAAATTTTATTCTGATCGTACCGATAGTGGATCTGTCATTCAGAATAAAAGTCTGTATTTTTTTAATTCCGTAAACTAATTTAAGGCTTCGTACCAGGTTTTACATTCTGAAGAAGGAATAGCGCAATTTTACAGCGAAAAAAATACACATTAATGGGATGCAGCTTTTAAAATGGCTGCAGACCTAAACGGACATTTTAATGTCCAGCAAATAGAACCAAATAATGAAATACCAAAAGTTATCTGCATGCCTGACCGCATGCTTCCTGACCTTGAACGGGTACAGCCAGACGAGCTGGAAAATGCAGCCTGTAACCATTCAAAGCCGTTGGGCGAAAGAGGTTTCGCCAGAAAACGCATTAAAAGAATACCCACGTCCGCAGCTGGTACGGAGCAATTGGACGAACCTGAACGGACTCTGGAATTATGCCATTACGGCGAAGGGAGCTGCCCAACCATCTACCTGGGAAGGGCAGATCCTGGTGCCGTATCCGATTGAATCGGCACTTTCCGGTGTAAAGAAATCCTTGCTTCCATCACAGCAGCTCTGGTACAAGCGCAGCTTTACGAAACCTACAGTGAAAGCAGGAGAAAAAGTAAAGTTGAATTTCGGTGCCGTAGATTATGAAGCAACGGTATTTGTAAACGGAACACAGGTAGGACGTCATGAAGGGGGATACAATGCCTTCTCTCTCGATATTACTCCTGCATTGAAGGATGGGAATAACGAAGTTGTCGTTAAGGTATTTGATCCAAGTGGGGAGGGCGTCGGTCCACATGGCAAGCAGGTGCTGAAACCAGAAAATATCTACTACACACCTACCTCCGGAATCTGGCAAACGGTGTGGATGGAAGTGGTCCCTGCATCACATATTGAAAGCCTCTACATCACACCGGATATTGACAAGGGCACTGTCAGCGTGACCGTAAAATCCATTACCAATGCTCCGGTATCCTTAACTGTAGAGGGCAAAACTGTAAAAGGAAAGGCCAATAGTCCGATTACCCTGGCGCTTAAAAATGCACGGTTATGGAGTCCTGCTGCACCGAATCTCTATGACCTGAACGTAGTCATGGGCAACGATAAAATCTCCTCTTACTTCGGTATGCGTAAAATATCAGTCGCGAAAGACAGCAAAGGAATAGACCGCATCATGCTCAACAATAAGCCTTATTTTAATCTGGGTACCCTGGATCAGGGGTTTTGGCCGGAAGGTCTATACACCGCACCTACGGACGAAGCCCTGGCTTTTGACATCAGGGCCAGTAAAGCGATGGGCTTCAATACCATTCGCAAACACATTAAAGTCGAGCCTGCGAGGTGGTATTACCATGCGGATCAACTGGGTATGTTGGTTTGGCAGGATATGGTAAATCCCAATCAATCTTTACCTGAGGGAGCAAAAGAAGCCTTTGAGCAAGGAGCAAAGGAGACTTTGGCTCAGTTGCACAATTATCCTTCCATTACGACTTGGGTATTGTTCAATGAGGCCTGGGGACAATACGATCAGGAGCGCCTGACCAAATGGATGAAAGCTACCGACCCTTCAAGGATCGTGAATGGTCATTCCGGGGAATTACTGTACGTCAATGAGCAATTGCGTGCAGCAAGAACAAATCCTTATGTAGCTGCCGACATGACTGATGTCCACGCGTATCCCGATCCGATGAATTCCCTGAAACAAGCTGGTAAAGCACAGGTGGTAGGTGAATTTGGGGGTATCGGGGTTTTTATTCCCAACCACCAGTGGAATCCAGGTTCGCAATGGGGATATGTTCAGGAAAAACCGGCTGGACTGAAAGCAAAATATACGATTATGAACCAGCACCTGAAACTATTTGAGGCGGAAGGCATGTCAGGATCCATTTACACCCAGCCATTTGATGTCGAATCGGAACAGAACGGACTGATGACCTATGACCGTGAGGTGATAAAAATCCCTTTTGCAGAACTGCGCAAGATTCACAGCCAGCTCAATCCCGATCTGACTTCGCCTTCCTGGTTATCGAAAATCGGAGATGTTCATGCACAGGATGCAGATCTGACAGAACCCGCACAACTTTACAGCCAGATGCTTCAGCAGTACATCGATGGTAAGCGGACACCCGAATTTTTAAAGCAAATGGCCATGATGGCATCACAAGCCGGCGATAAAACAGGTGCACAACTTGCTGGTAATGCTTATTTGTCCGGTTTGAAAGCACCTTTAAGCGATGAAGATATCCAGTCTGTGGTGCAGTTTGCAAAGAGCAGTACTGATCCCGGATTTAAATTGATGGTTGCAAATGCGGATGCATTTAAAAAGGCACTGGGTGATCGGGCCTATACGGTGAATATGATGAACATGATCTTTAAAGGAGATATGGAGCCTATGCTGGCCGATCCGTCAAAGGTCGACTGGAATTCCATCGCAGTGAAAATTAAACCCTATGGTGCCCCTGCTGATGAGATTCTTTTGCGTGCTAAGACTGTACATTTTTATAATGCACAGGACTGGAGCAATTACGTGACTGCTGCGAGTGAGTATCTGTCCAAGTATGGAAGCAACATCACTGAGCAGGAACGTAATATGTTTAAGGCTGCAGTAGATCAACACAAGAGTGTTGAGGTAACTTCACCTACAGGAGGCAGTACAGAAGTCGCAGCTCCGGTGCAGGATTTTAAAATACTGGACGACAAAATCAAAGCAGAACTGGTCGATCCGGTTGTCAACAAAGCGAAGGAAAGCGATAGCACACCGGACTGGGCTGCAATTACCAAAAGCATTACCGCAAAATACGATGCCACTGCTGCAGACCGCAATGTGACCCGTGCTAAACTGTTCTTTTATTACAGTAAAGACTGGAAACAGTTTGCGAGCGCAATTGTAAACTTTACAGAAAAGTATGAAGATAGGACTAACCTGCAAACACTGCACACCAATGCCAATTTTGTATTGGAACACAGTACAGACCAGTCGGAACTCAGAAAGGCTTTAGCCTGGGCAAAAACATTGGTCGAAAAGGAACCTCAAAATGACGATTATAAAAAGACCTTAACTGGACTTTCGGAAAAGGTAAAATAAAAGATAATAGGTTTTAGTACAATTGCACATGCCGGCCTCTTTAGAGGCCGGCTGTGTTTTTTTAGGCCCGCCGATCCATCATCCGATGGAAAACCGGCAAAGTGGGTATACCTTGCCGGGGAAATAAAATGACAGACTACAGCTGCTGTATGTCCAACTTCAGACGTGTATCAAATTTGGTTTCTGCAATCACAAAATAACTTTGCAAATGTGCCAGGTTAGGCAGCTTGGCCAGTTTAGTGGTAAGAAAGCGACTATAGGCAGGCATGTCCATGATGACAATCTTCAGGTAAAAATCATATTGCCCGGACATATGATAACATTCACGGACCTCATCCCAACTGCTTACAGTATTGTTGAAGTCATCCAGACAATTGGCAGAATGATCCCAAAGCTGTACGTGTATAAAAACAGTCATGCCCAGGTTGAACTTTTCACGGTTTAATTCGGTCGTATAACCTTTAATATATCCCTCCTTACTCAACCGGCGGATGCGTTCGCTAACGGTAGTTAAGGACATATGCATCTTAGACGCCAGTTGCTTATTGCTTATTCTGGAGTCCTCCTGCAAATGAATGAGCATACGTAAATCCGTATGGTCTAATCTAGAAGTATTCATAGCCTAAAAATCAATTTATATAAAAAATCGCTTTCAGGTAAATCAGTGGAACAAATATATTCAAAACCGTCAGAATTTGCAAAGCAAATTTAATTTTGTCGTGTTTTTTTTTGGGACGGAAATTTTGATGAGCGTTCGGGCATATCGCAGTAAATATGTTTTTAATAAAATACTCATTTATTGCTCTTCATTCGTTTTAATCAAAGCATTTTACTTGATCATAACGCTATGCCTGTAATATTTAGTGGAAAATTTGCACAATTGGTTAGACTGGCCAGGATTGACATTCTTCTAAAAACCAAAATTGAAACAAATTATATTCTGAGTTAGGCGATTTACAATCCTAAGGACTAGAATATAATTCTGACAATTACTGCTAATCTTAACTTTTTTACGCATTCCTCTCAAAATATACCTTTCAGCAACATTTTTATCGAAATTTGCAGCAATTAATATTTGTTATACGCCCTTGTCGGATGGCAGGCAAAGTAAACGTTTCCGTCACCATTTCCCTTAATTCCCAAAATTTTGTATAGTGGTAAAGCATACAGAATTATTGGTGGCGGAACTTTACTTTCTGAGGATCAAGCAGGCAGCTCAAAAAAGAAGCTCGTTCCTGCTCCAGGTTCGCTCTCTGCCCATATTTTTCCGTGATGACGTCTAATAATCTCTGCGCTTAGGTAGAGCCCTATGCCAAAACCAGAAATGTGTTGGGTCTGACTGCTTTCAACACGGTAATACCTATCAAAGAGCTTGTCGAGATCGCTTGATTTGATACCAATTCCTTCGTCCCTCACGCTTACCCTAACGATATTATCGTTTTGAGCGCAACTGATAAAAATGGGTTTGTTCTTAGCACCGTATTTGATCGCATTGCTCAGCAGGTTGGTCATTACCGTTCCAATCTTATCCCGGTCGGCGTTTATGTCAACCACTTGAAGATCTGATTCAAACTTTTGCTCAACTGCTGTAATGCCAATATCAGCTATCATTTCCCGGATCAGTTCGTCCAGGCGGAAACTACTCTTTCGGAGGATGATCTTACCCGATTCCAATTGAGATACATTCAGGAAACCATTGATCAGACCACTCATTTTTCGGAGTTGTACCCCAGCTTTTTGGTAGATAGGCGCATTGATCGTATCGTCATTACGCCCTGCCGTGCGCAGGCCAAGCTGGTTGTATCCGATAAGGGAGGTAAGCGGAGTTTTAAGCTCGTGGCTCACCATACCGATGAAATCATTTTTCCTCATCTCATCTTCCTTACTTTCACTGATATCCAGTATGGTACCGATGACTGAACTGGCTTCCCCCAATTCATCGAGTTCCACCATTCCTCTTGTGTTCAGCCATTTTCTCGGGCCGCCAGTCAATGGGAGGATCTGGTAATCTTCATTGAAACGACCCTTATACTGCACTGCAGTATCTATGGCCCTCCTCATGCGATCGAGATGTTCCGGTACAATCAGTCGCTCCAGTGCATCGAGGTAGGAGAGTTCCATATCCTGAGCGATTCCATGGATATAACGGGCTCTTTCATTGATGAGCAGATCGCCAGTGGCCAGATTCGTCTGCCAGATGCCCATATTGGCTGCTTCAATTGCCAGCTGCAAAGTGTTGTTCATTTTTTCCAACTGCTGCTCTGCCTGACCCCTTGTTTTGCTGATGTGGATTTGCGCACGAACCTTTGTCAGCAATTCTGCTGCAGAGAAGGGCTTCACAAGGTAATCGTCTGCACCTGCTTCCAAGCCGTCTATACGTGCCTCTTCACCCGCTCTTGCAGAAAGGAAGATCACAGGCAGGCGCAATGTTTTTTCATCCATACGGATATGCTCCAGCATGACCTTCCCGTCCATGATCGGCATCATGATATCGCTGAGTACCAGGTCCGGTACTTGGGCAGCGATATGTCCAAGTGCTGCTCTACCATTCGTCGCCGTATGGACAGTAAAATAGGGTTCCAGCAGACGCTTCAGGTAATTGCGCATGTCATGGTTATCGTCTACAATCAGGATGTGTGTAGCTTTATCTGTACTGTGGTCCTGCTGGTTATTAAGGTCGGTGGCGGTTCGGCTTACTGCATCTGAAGAATTCATTTCCTCATCCTGCAGCAGGCTGTAGGCTTCCTTGATGAACGCGCCTTTGATGGCACTGCTGTCGATGTCTCTTTTGTCTTCTATGATCTGTTTTTCAGGCAGGTGTGCTTTCCCTGCAGGAATGCAGACCGTAAATGTACTTCCCTGACCTTCTATACTAGCTACGCTTATGGTACCGCCGTGCAAGTGTACAAGTTCATGCACGAGTGAAAGTCCTATCCCCGTTCCTTCATGAGTTCGTCCGGCAGTATTCTCTACCCTGTGGAAGCGTTCAAACATATGCGGAAGTTCGTGATCGGGGATACCCACTCCGGTATCGGTCACGCGCAGCACAGCCTGGTGGCCATCTGACTCCAGGCTAACAGTGATACTTCCTTCCAGAGTATATTTAAAAGCGTTTGAGAGTAGATTGAGGACGATCTTTTCCCACATTTGCCGATCAGCATAAATTGTATCGTTCAGTTCCGGGCAATGGACATGAAGTTTCATCCCTGCTTTTTCGATAATTGAACGGAAACTACTTGCCAAATCAATGGTCATTTCCGGTAGGTCCACGGGCTGATAGACAGCTTGTACACGGCCTGCCTCTACACGACTGTAGTCCAGCAGGTTGTTGACCAGCTTGAGCAGACGCAGGGCATTCCTGTGCGTAGCTTCTGCGTTCAGTCTGGCCTGAGTATCCAATTCCCTTTGCTGGAGCAGTTCTTCCAATGGTCCGAGCATGAGCGTCAAGGGGGTACGAAACTCGTGGCTGACATTACTAAAGAATGCAGTTTTGGAACGATCTATTGCAGCAAGTGCTTCCGCACGTTTCTGTTCCTGCTCATAAGCATAGACATTGGAAATCGCAGTATTATATGTAGCAGCCAGCTGGTCGTAAAAATTCAGGTAAGCGGAATCCAACGCCCGTCTTGCACTTACACCAGCGATGATGAATCCAAATAAGCCGGCCTGACCGCTGATCCTTACCGGTAGCAGCATCGCTGTATGCGGTGCTTCCTCGTATGGCGCACAGTCAAAATCACCAAAGATCTGCCCCAAATCATTCACCTGGAGCATTTCATCCTGACTGATTAATTCCTGAAAAGGCCAGTTGCTATTTGCTGTTGATGCCTGAAACGGTGCTAGTGCTTCCCCGGATTGTATACCAGCTGAACTGATGAGTTCAACCTCTTCCCCACGCAGTTCATAGAAAAGCATAAAAGGAATATCCAGTTGATATGCCTCGTATTGGGAGAGGGTGAGTGCGCCGATTTCCTGTACACTTTTTGCCTTTCCGATGGCAGCTCCGAGGTCGCGGAGTACTTGTGTACGTCTGCCGCTCAGCATTTTTTCAGTCGTTTCCGTGATTGGATGGAAGATGCCTCCTACGCCTCCGGATTCGTCCCTGATCGGCGCAAAGGAGAAAGTCATAAATGCCTCTTCCAGGTAACCATACCGTTGAAGGAACATCCTTTGGTCCTGAATATAGGTACCCTCACCTTGTTGGCCCCTGGTAAATTTATCTCCAACTACTTCCAGGGCTGATTCCCAGCATATTCTGAAGTTCATTCCCATCGACTGTGGGTGCATGGCACCGCATATTGGCCGATAGCTGTCATTATAAATCTGGATGGTTTCCGGCCCCCAGGCGATCAATATTGGAAAAGTAGAGGAAAGGCAGAGACTCACAGAAGTCCGGAGACTTTGTGGCCAGGATTCGATAGGTCCAAGGGCTGTCTTCGACCAGTCCATTGTTCTGATCAGCTTGCCCATTTCTCCTCCGCCTGATAAAAATTGCTCATCGCTCTCCGCTGCTGATACTGGTATGCTCATAGATTAAAATATTCTTGAATGTAAAGATAAATCAATAGATCTTTTATCAAAATCTTCATTGCATTTAGTTCGCTTACCCAACATATGCAGCTCACAGCCGTATCCCTAAGGGTTTTCCTTCGGTTAAAGCCGAAGGAAAACCTGATTTGATATTGTTCTGTCTATTACTGGTTATTGATGCCTGCTAAACCAGAACGTTCACAAAAAAATCAAGCGATAAACCCATGGCCATCAAATATATCGATATCGCGATTGAGCAATGTAAACAAGAAAAAAATGGTTACGAAGAAAAAGCAGAAATGATGAAAAAAGAGATTGCGGCGGTAGGCGATTAGAGATTTATTATCTAAGTTTGTCTTATCGATTCCTAAATTAATAAGGCAAACTTCCTGCATTAAAAATGCCAGGAATAAATAAGAACCAAATGGCTATTGAACGTAAATATACCGATCAGGAACTGGTGATGCTGATGAAGCATGGGGACCATACTGCTTTTGGGGAAATCTACAATAGTTATTGGAGCAAGATGCTGGCCATCGCGTATAATCATACCAGGGATAAATCGGCTGCTCAGGAGATCGTACAGGAACTATTTGTTGGCGTGTGGAACAGGAGGGAGCAGCTGGAGGTAGGAAACCTGCAGCACTATCTGGCTACTGCAGTGAAGTTCTCCGTTTACAAGCAGATAGAAAGGGAACGCCGGAGAAGAGAGATTGAGCAGCGGGTGTTTGGAAGCACGCAGCCTGAAGAAGAACCAGAAAAGATCGAAGCACGGTTTCTGCAAGAATACATTAGCGGGCAAGTGGAGCAGCTGCCTGAAAAGTGCAGAATGGTGTTCAATTACAGCCGCGTGCAGCACCTGAGTATTCCGGAGATCGCTGAAAAAATGGGGATTTCGGAAAAGACTGTAGAAGGGCATCTGACCAAGGGACTTAAAACTTTAAAAGTAAATCTGAAGGATTCCGGAATACTGATTCTGTTGGCGAGCACAAAGGTTGATGACTGGATAAATTAATGGGAATCAATTGCTTAGATCGTCATTGCTGATGCCGCGTTTGTTCTTCCTGATCGCTTCATTCATCTTACCAAATTTGTAGCTGATACTTGCGCCTGTGGTCCGGAAATTCTGTTGACTGTTGTTGACCTGGTTAAAATTCGGTCCGAATCGATCGGTCACATTCATGCGGTATCGGTTGAAGGGATTGTTGCTGAAGGCGGCAAAGCTGAGGATGTCCTTTATGATGTCCTTACTAATGTTAAAAGCGGTACTCACAAAGGCATTGGATTGCTGTTGGACGGTCAGTTCACCGCCGTTTAGGTTGGCACTGGCGCTCAATCTCCAGTCGTTTTTCAAACGCAGCCCGGTTGTCAGGTTTGCCCTGTACATGAAGCCCTGATTTTTAATGGGCATCCCGGCGCTCATGCCAGTGGCCCATCCATGCATCAGGTTGCCATTAAGGCTAATGTTCCAGGCCTGGCTAAGGGGATAATTGAAGTTGATATTGCCGCCTAGAGCTTTTGCGCTGCCGGTATTTTCAAAGCGGGTGCGGGTGATGGTACTTGCCGGGTCATATTCCGATACCTGGAAGATCAGTCCTTCGATCCAGTTGTACACCAGGTTGAGGTTTAATGATCCTTTTTTATTCCAGTCGAAGCCAAAACGCAGTGCATTGCCTTTAGTAGGTCGGAGGTCCGGGTTTCCAGTGGTCTCAAAGATTGGGTTGGTACGGTCTACAAAGGGGTTGAGCTGGTTGATTCCCGGGCGCTGGATGCGCTGGTTCCAGCCGAAGCTGATGGCTGTTGTTTTAAAGCGCTTGCTCAGGGACACAGCAGGTACGATACTGAAATAGTTCTGTGTCAGTTCCGAAGCAGTCGACACAAAGTCTGCATCCACTGCGGTATGTTCCATCCTGATGCCCGCTTTGAGAGACCAATCGTTTTGAAAGTCGTACTGGTACGAGTTGTAAGCAGCCAGGATCGTTTGGCTATTGTTAAAGGTGTTGGTTTTGGAAGGGTCTACATTAAACTCGTCAGAAATGTTCTTAGTCATGTACTTAAAGTCGCTTTCGTTGCTGCGGAAGATGCCTTTGATGCCCGCTTCGATGCTCAGTTTTTTAACTGGGTGGATGTAATCCAGCTGGGCAGTGTGCTCGTTCATGATACTTTCATTGAGTTGTCTGAAATCGGGCAGGCTGTATTCAAAGCGGTTGGAAAAAAGCTGTGTAGAGGCATCGTTATTGATGAAGCCATAGTAGCGGTAGGAGAGCGTGAGCAATTGGCTTTTATTCCTGTGGAAACCCAGCTGATAATTTAAGGCTGCATCAGCACCTTTACCGGAGTTTTCATTATCCGTCGTCAGGTCATAGCGCTGCAACAAAGTATTGTGCTTTTGTAGCAGGGAATGCTGACTGAATGCGCCCTTGCCACTGCTGCCATTTAAATTCAATTGTACAGAAAGGAGGTTTAGCGAATCCAGTTCATAACTCAGCTCTGTGCCCACATAAGCATTCTGGTTATCACTTTCCCGGTCGGCGGACTGAAAAAGGTTTGAAGGATCAGCCTCTGTACCGGTTCTTGATATGGTGATGCCAGTTGTGGGCGTATTGGCATAGCTTGCGCCACCAAAGACAGAAAAGCCCAGTTTGCCCGATCTGCTGCTGAATGAAGCTCCGAGAGCGGGTCCACCGAGGGGATGGCGTTCGCTGAGGTTGATGTTGCCATTATAACCATTCTCCAGCGCTTTATTGGTGATGATATTGATGATTCCAGCCAATCCTTCGGCATCGTATTTGGAAGAAGGGCTTGTGATCACTTCAATCTTCTGGATTGAGGAGGCCGGCATGCTCTTTAGTATATCTTTTGGGTTGCGCTCCATTAAACTGGAAGGTTTGCCATTGATGAAGATTTTATAAGCCGAGTTGCCATTGAGCTGGATGTTATCATCTGCATCAACCGTAATCATTGGCACCTTGCGCATCATTTCCAGAACCGTATTGGATTTACTGTCGGGGTCGGCCTGCAGGTCGTAGCTGAGTTTATCCGCTTCCTGTTTGATCAGGGGGCGTGCGGCCATGATGGTCACATCCTTCAACTGGTTATTTGCCCGGACGAGAAAAATCCGGCCAAGATCGATGGTGTCCTGATCAGCATTCAGGATGATGGCTATTGTTTTGGGATTGTACTCGATAGAAGCGATCCGTAAATTCATAGCGCCCGAGGGAAGCCCGTGTACGACGATACTGCCATCTGCAGTGCTCAGTTGCGTTTTCAAAGACTGCTTCGCAGCATTGCTGACGGTTAGGGTAACAAAAGCTGCCGGAGCATTGGAGAGCGAATCGACAAGCAATGCTTTCAAGCTGTGCTTTCTATCGGCTGTTTGGGCAAAAGAGGAGGAGCCAAGGCTAAGGAAGGCAATAAAAGGAAATATAATCTTCTGGAACATACATCATTGATTTTTAACTAAGACTACATGCCGAATTAATATGTTACACATAGATGTGTTTTTTACACTGTACCATGTATAACATGCTATTGATTCTATTGCATTTGTGCCAAAACACAAAACCCGGACCTTCTCAGATCCGGGCTTTGTCATCCCTAAAAATTAAATTATGCTCCACCTCACTCCATTTCACGCCGACTCACTTATCCTTCCCGCCGCCGTCCTCAACTCGCTTCTGTTTAATAAACGATACAGATTATTAAACAGATGTCCCTGCATTTAGAGATTACTTTTGGATGACTTAACCAGCTTATTCGTTGGCGTTCTGTTGTTTATCGAAATTAACGCGCTGTTTGCAATTGCTGAAATCGTAGAAATATTTTTGCTTCCGCGGTTTGAACATCACATAGATGCCCAGTCCGATCAAAACCAGTGCTGTAGTGTAAGCCGAGATGTCAAAAAAGAGGACTTCTCTTAGGGTGAAAATACTGCCGATCAGGACCATGACGATCCAGCCACCTGGTCTGAAGTTTCTACGGAATCCGATCAGTGCACCTGCAAGCAGGAGCAGGGTATGCCAGCTCAGCAGCCAGAAGGGGATCAATATGCCGAATCCTTTTAAAAGAAACATGGCGCCTATAGCGATCAGAAAAACGCCGCCTAAAATGTGTTTATTTATCCTGTTGTTGTTTTGATTGAAATTTTCCATTGCTTATTTTTTTCTTCAAAACTACGGTAGCAGGCTATATGAGGCAATGCCGAACTGGCGCAAGCGGGTATTTTTCCGGTGAGCCGAAGAAAAGCTTCGGTAAATGGTGGTTTGGTGGGCGACAGTCTTCAGACTGTCGCTATAAAGGGCTTCGATAAATGGTGGTTGGAGTCGCTATAAAGTGATCATTGCCTTGATTACCTTTTGTTCGGGATCCAACCAAAGGTCAAATTGATCGGCGGCCTGATCGAAGGGCACAGTATGGCTGATGTAATTCGAAGGATCGATCCATTTGTTTTGCATGGCCCTGATCACATGATCAAAATCTTCAGTAGTTGCATTCCTGCTGCTCATCAGCGTCGCTTCTCGTTTGTGGAATTCGGGATGACTAAAGCTGATGTCCTCTTTTTGCAGGCCGATCAGTACAAATCTGGAGCCATGAGCCATGTAGGCAAAGGCTCCATTGATCGCTTTTTGATTACCTGTGGCATCAACGACGACCGTTGGCATATTTCCTTCTGTGATTTCCAAAAGCCTTTCTGTTACATTTTCCTGCAATGCATGAATGGTATGTGCAACGCTTAGTTTTTCTTTGCAGAACTCCAGACGGGAAGCATTGATATCCAGTGCGATAACTTTTGCCCCGGCGATACCTGCAAATTCCATGGTGCCCAGGCCAATTGGTCCTGCGCCGATGACCAATACAAATTCACCGCTACTTACTCCTGCGCGCCGGATTCCGTGAGCGCCAATGGCCAGCGGTTCTACCAGGGCCAGCTCATCGAGGCTGAGCCCATCAGCTTTAATCAGGAGTCTGGTGGGGACCTGCAGGTATTGCGCCATGCCTCCGTCGCGGTGTACACCGATGACCTGCATCTCAGCGCAGCAATTCGTCTTACCGCATCTACAGGCCAGGCAATGCCCACAATTGACGTAAGGCATAATTGTTACGCTGTCACCCGGATTGAACTTGTCCGGATCGCTGCTGAGCAGCACCTCTGCGGCGAGTTCATGTCCTAAAACCCTGGGGTAGTTGAAATAGGGCTGCGTACCACCGTAAGCATGCAGATCAGTCCCGCAAATTCCGATCCGCTTGATGCTCAATAAAGTATGGTCGTCTTTAAGTTCGGCCAGTGTTTCCGTAGTATAAGCCATTTCCCCGGGCTTATTGCAAATGAGTATGTTGTTGGTTCGCATTACAACTGAAATATCTGATCCATAACCAGCCATTTTTCGCCGGGTTTAGCCCATGGCAGGGGCTGCTGGTATCCCGACATCATTTTTTCCCAATCCTGTACTTTGGGGTTTGCAGACATCAATTTTGCCTGTTCCTCGAATGTAAAGTCATCCAGGGTTTCCATGATCATGGTGAGGCGGTTACCGCTGCGGTAAATCTGCATGTCCAGAATACCGCATCTGGTGATGTTTTCGCGGATCTCCGGCCATCCATTTCCGGCTTTGTGCCAGTGTTCATAGGCTTCAATCAATTTGGGGTCATCTATAAGGTCCAGCGCGAGGCAGTATCTTTTCATTTTAAATTGGATAAGTGTGGTCGATTAATTTTTGGTCTTTCATGTCCTGCCAAAAACCCGCGGGGATTTGGATGTCCTTCAGTTTTGTGTTCGTGGCTACCCGTTCCGGATTTGTGGTGTTAAGTGCAATGCTGCATACACCAGGCGCCTGAAAAGCAAATGAACTGCAAACTGCGGCAGCTGAGAGGCTGTAGGTTTTGCAGAGCTGATAAAAGGCATCCCGCCAATTGTATAAATCCGGCCTGGTTTCCCGGCTGACCGGCTGATAGTTGTAACAGTCCGATCCCGTCAAAAATCCAGCATTGAAGATGGCCGAATTGATGATCGAAACGCCTTGCTTTTGCAGTTGTTGCATAAAGCTCAACAGTTCCCGCGGATGGCTGTGCAGGGTCATGCTGTTGGCGAACATCACCCAATCCAATTTCAGGTCGGTGCTGATCCGCTGGATAACGCTCCAGTTTTTTGCACCAACTCCGATCGACTGCACCTTGCCATCCTTTTTAAGTTCGAAGAGGGCGAGGTACGCGTTCAGGATATCCTGGTATCGCCGGTCAGCTTCTTCAGCTGTTGCGGCCCCGGCCAGATATTCGTCCGGGTCGTGTACAGAAACCATTTTTGCAGCATAGTCTCCAAGCAAGCTGTTGCCTTGCTCATAGCATTCCAGTATGCCCTCATAACTGATTTTCTGTACCGCATCATGCTCAAGGTCTTTCCAAACCCCGGGTTCAAAAGTTGGTTCCTCAGTTTTCAGCGGGGTACGCAGCCAGCCCAATTTATTACTGATCAGCAGATCCTCGGGATTTACATTTAATCTGGCAAGGCAACGACCAAGTGACTCCAGTGCCAGGCCGGCACCGTATTTCCCTGCTGAATCGAAAACCACTGGAATCGGGGAATGCCTGAAGCATTCGCGGACGATGCTCAGCTTGACCTCCTCACTCGGGGCCACATATAGATTACCCAGTCCGCTGGTACCGAAAATGACTTCAGGAAGTTGAATTACTGACATTTTGGTGGACTGATCTAAACGATATTACCTTCAATTTTGAACACAAATGCACTTTTCCCCGGAGCCAGTTCAGGTAGCTCAATTTCCAATCCCCCGGCATTTTGTTTGAACAAAATGGCGTTCCGCTCGCCGAGCAAGCTGATCCGCTCCACTTTACCCATGCTGGTGCTGAGGGTTTTGATTAAAGCTTTACGATCTTTCGGCCAGCCGAGCATAGTGGCATACAGTACCTGTCCTTTCTTTACGAAGCGGATGTCGGAAGCTCCGAATGGCTTTCCTTTACCTTCATTAAAGCCCTGGGCACTTAGCGGCGCCGCTGATTCCATAGCAGGACCTTCGCCGAACACTTTCCATGGGCGGGTCGCATAGATGCTTTCGCTGTTGATTCGCATCCAGTCGCCGATTTCCTCCACAACAACCAGTTCCTTATCGTCTATTGAGCCATCTCCGCGAAGTGGTACATTGAGTAAGAGGTTGCCGTTCTTACTGACCACATCAATTAAGGTATGAATGACCGTTTTTGAAGATTTGTAGTGGTTGTTGTCATAAATTCTGCGGTCGTAATGCCATTGACCAATGCAGGTATCTGTCTGCCAGGCCAGCGGCTCTATGGCATTGCTTTGTCCGCGCTCAATGTCCCAGACCATACACTTGCGCTGTTGTTCATCGAGAATTTTACCGGTGATGACTGCTTTGAGTTTTCCGTGTTTTTTGATGCTCTTGTTGTACATATGGGCTGCAATGCGCAGACCAGCGTCGCTGACCGGCCAGAGGGGAAGGGCAGTGTCATCGAAGTAGATCATTTCCGGTTCATATTTATCAATGAGGTCAATGGTGCGGTCGTAGAAGTTTCCGATGTACTCCTTGCTTGGCGGAGAAGCGCCATTGCCCCAATTCCACTGACCATGTATCGATCCATCATCGAGGCTATTTTCGCTTAAAGGATGGTTTTGAGCATATAATTCCTGGGGATCGAAGCCCTGCCACCAGGTACCTTTTCCATCAGTCGGGCTAAGTTTGCCATCATAGGGAACACCTGCCATGGGACCCGATTTATCGGAGCGTTGTGCGGTTTCATACCAGCGCCAGGCATGTGCGGCATGTACGCTGACGCCAAGGGGTAGACCTTGTTTTTTGGCAGCCCTGGCCCATCCCGCCATGATGTCCTTTTTGGGGCCGACCCGGGTCGAATTCCATTTCTGATGTTTACTATCGTAGAGGTCGAGGTTGTCGTGGTGGTTGGCCAGTGCCATGAAATATTTAGCACCGGCTTTCTTGTATAAGGCCAGCAAGGCATCCGGATCCCATTTTTCAGCCTTCCATTCATTAATGACATCCTTGAATCCAAATTTTGAAGGATGTCCATATTTCTCACAATGGTATTTATATTGATCGCTGCCTTCCTGGTACATTCCTCTCGCATACCAGTCGCCGCGTTCCGGCTGACATTGCGGTCCCCAGTGCGCCCAGATGCCAAATTTGGCATCCCTGTACCAGTCCGGCACCTGATATTGTGCCAGAGAAGCCCAATTGGGTTTAAAAGGTCCAATAGGTAGTTTCGCAATTGCTTCATTAAACAATGGGCTGCCGTATAAATTGCTGACATATAAGCTTGCCAGCCCAGCAATTCCGCCCTTAATTAAGGTTCTACGTTTCATTTATATCTGATTCTAGTTTATCCAGCAGAGTTCCCGTTCAGTGGTGTCAGACTGTTTGGAGTAACTCCCGGGCAATCCCGTTTAAATCAAAAATACGAGAGATGGATATGATAATTGTAGACAAAAACAGACTAAATTTTTCACAAAACAGATTAATGAAATATTGTTATCTTCGTTTATGATCAAGCGCCTGCTGTCCCATAACTTTTCATTGCTCAATGTGGATTCCGTGAAATTGGATTCCAGGTGGAATTACAGGAACATCGTCAGTCCATACCACCGCATTTATTATATCTCGGGCGGATCAGGCGAGATTTCTCACTTTGAGAAAAAACTCAAGCTGGAATGCGGTTACTTATACATCATCCCCAGTTTCACCTTGTGTAATCTGATGTGCGATACCTTTCTTGAGCAGTACTTTGTGCAGTTTTTTGAGGAATCTTCTGATGGCATTTCCCTGTTTGCCGAGAACAGGTCTATATTCAGGGTTGAAGCGAAGGAAGTTGATGTGCTGAACTTTGAGCGCCTGGTCTGCCTCAATCCCGGTCGTGGAATCAACCGTTCAGATGATCCTAAGGTTTATGAGAAAGACAGTTATTACAAAGAATACCAGGAGCTGAATCACCGTCAGCATACGGCTCAGTTTTTGGAGACCCAGGGCATATTGCTCCAGTTGATCGCAAGATTTGCAGGGCCGGAGATCATCGCACAAAAAGAGAAACAGCAGATTCCTGTTAAGATCCTGGATACCATCAGCCATATTGTGCTGAGTCTGCATTTGCCGCTGACCGTAAAATCATTAGCGAGCAGGGTACACCAAAATTCTGAGTATTTTTCCAGGCTTTTCCAGCAATATACCGGCTCCCGTCCTTTAGCCTATATCACGGAGAAGCGGATTGAACGCGCCCAATACCTGATCATCAGCAGTAAATCTAAATATGCTGATATCGCAGAGCAGACCGGATTTGAAAGCCTTTCCCATTTTTCCAGAACATTTAAAAAAGTTACAGGTCTAAACCCCAGTGACTATAAGAAAAGATATTCTGGCTGGTGATTTAAGACCCGAAAATCTGCGGTTAATTTTTTTTAGCATCGTATTTTGCCTAAACTTGCGACATCTGCTCAACCATAATTGGCTGAATCGTCGTTTTGCAGAAAAAACCTCATGCATAAATATAGGGATTATACGGATTCGGAATTGACCACATTGCTCCAAAGGGGCAATGATGCCGCATTTGCGGAGGTTTATGACCGTTTCTTCTATGCTTTGTATCTGCATGCATTCAACCGGCTCAGGGATAAAGAGGAAGCCAAAGATGTTGTCCAGCAACTGTTCATCAGCTTGTGGAACAAACGTGAAACCGCCGACCTCAGTAACCTGTCGAATTACCTTTATACGGCTGTCAGGAACCGGGTGATCAATGTACTGAGCCATAAAAATGTTGAAAAGCGCTACCTGATGGGTTTACCCAGGAATATCATCGTGGAGGATTGCATTACAGATCATCGCTTGAGGGAGCGTCAGCTTGCAGATATTATTGCCGGAGAGATCGCCCAGTTGCCCAGGAAAATGCGGGAAGTATTTGAGCTGAGCAGGCTGCAGAATCTGAGTCATAAAGAAATCGCAGCGCAATTGGGAATAACCGAACAGTCGGTCCGAAGCCATGTAAAGAACGCTCTGAAGATCCTGCGCTCACGTCTCGGCATGGTATTTTACATTATTTAATTTTTTTTTTACCCCCATACCCATATACCAGGCTGTCTATATTCTTAAAAGGAAAAAAGAATCTTTACCAAGCCATGGAACAGCCGGACCTTCAACATTTACTGGATAAATACAAAAATGGGACATGCACCGCCGAAGAGTCGGTTCTCGTGGAGAACTGGTATTTGCAATGGAAGGTCCAGCCTCAGGCAGTCAGCGAAGAAGAACTCAGTAATGTAAAGGATGAGTTGTGGCAGGCGATAGCCGCAGAAGTTAAGGCCGGAAAAACAGTTCCCCTTTGGAGGCGTGTAGGCATTGCAGCGGCAATCGTCCTTGCTACGATATCGGCTGGCATCTGGTTCTATCAATCGAATTTAGGAAACAACGCAAAGACCATCAGCTATACCAGTGATGTAGCGCCTGGAAGTAAGGGCGCAACGCTGACCCTGGCCAGTGGAAAAAAGATCAGGTTGGATACTGCGGATGTAGGTGTTTTGGATACCCAATCCGGATTGAAAATTTCAAAATCAGCAGAGGGAAAGCTGATCTACCAGTATGCGGGAAATTCAGATGCGGCGGCAGAGATCCATACCCTGAGCACTGGAAAAGGAGAGAGTTATCAGCTGGTACTTCCAGACAGTTCTGTGGTTTGGTTAAATGCTGCGACGAGCCTGAGTTTTTCCACCCGTATCCATTCGGAAAGCAGGCGTAAAGTCGAACTGCGTGGAGAAGGCTATTTCGAGGTGGCAAAAGACAGATCACGCCCTTTTATCGTAAAGAGTGCAGACCAGGAAATAGAAGTATTGGGAACACATTTTAATGTCAACAGCTACCAGGAAGAAAGCGGTACAAAAACCACTTTGATGGAGGGTAGCGTGCGCGTACGTCAGTTGGCAAATACTGGCAATCAGCTGGTTTTAAAACCGAACCAGCAGGCAAGTATGACTCCTGCAGGAATTTCGGTGAAATACGTTGATGCAGCAGATGTGATAGACTGGAAAAATGATGGTTTCATATTCAATGGCGGAAATTTTGGGGTCGCCATGCGCAAGATCGCCAGGTGGTATGACGTCCAAATCATTTATGAAACTGAGGATTTACAGAATTTAGAGATCGGCGGATTTATTTCCAGAAATAATCAACTATCTGCGGTATTGAGATTTATAGAATCAACAGGACAAGTACACTTTAAAATTGAAGGAAGGAGGGTTTTTGTGACGAACTAATACCAGAAAAAAACAAACCAGAAGTACATGTGCACTTCTGGTAAGAATTTGGCACAATCAAAATAATATCAATCATTAATGGCTGCTTGTCCTGGTTTTCGAAGACAGAGAGACAAGCTGCCAGAACCAAACTAAGCGTAAATGTATCAAATTTATACTAAACAAACTGGTATACCAAAGTCGGTATGCCGTAAAATCGTGCTAATTATGCGATTAACCACCGTAATACTTCTAGCATCACTTCTTCAGGTAAGCGCAGTCACTTTTGGCCAGCGGATTACACTTACAGGCAAGTCAATCCCACTAGAAGAAGTTTTAAAGGAGATCCAGTCACAGAGCGGATATGATTTCATCTATGATTTAAAATTGGTCAAGCAGTCGGGCCGTGTAGCTATCGCTGTACGTAACGTTTCAGTTGAAGAAGCTTTGCACACTGTGCTTCACAGGCTGCCCCTGAGCTATAAAATTGAAGATAAAAAAGTCACGATCAAGCAAAAAGCCGCCAGTTCGCTTTTGGATAATTTATTCGAGAACCTTACAGATATCCTTGTTGACATTGATGTAAGGGGCCGGGTATACGATGAAAAAGGAAGTCCGATGCGTGGTGCCACCGTAAAGCTAAAAGGCACTACGAAGAGTGTAACTACCGACGAACAAGGCTTTTTTCTATTAAGAGGTGTCCCCAAAGAAGGCCTGATCGAAATCTCCTTTATCGGGTATCAGAAAATGGAACTCAAGCCCAGCGAAAACTTAGGTACCATCAAACTCAGTGCGTCGACAATGGACCTGAGCGAAGTTCAGGTGGTGAACACAGGCTACCAGAAAATAGCCCAGGAAAGAGCTACAGGCGCTTTCACCAAGATCAGCTCAGATGAACTGCAGACCCGTTTTACACCCAATATCATCGACAATTTAGAAGGCCGTGTGGCCGGTCTGGTAAATTATGGGAACCGGATCGCCATTCGCGGAACGGGTACGCTGTTTGCGGAAAGCAGGCCCTTGCTGGTTTTGGACGGTCTTCCAGTTGAAATGGCCTATGAGGACCTGAATCCTTATGATGTCGAGTCCATCACCATTCTTAAAGACGCTGCAGCCTCTGCGATCTATGGCGCACGTGCATCAAATGGCGTCATCATTGTGGCGACGAAAAAGGCAAGTCACCTGGATAAAATCGATATTGAAGTTTCCTCGAATACCACGGTATGGCAAAATCAGAATGTAGATTATGCCGACAACTGGTACATGACACCAGAGCAGCAGGTAGACAGAGAAAACCAGTACTTCAAATGGCTGTACAATACATCGCCTACAGCAGCAGCTTCAGTGACCGCTATGGCAAATGCGTTAGCAGGAACAGGTAGCTTTAGCCTCAATCCCACACCCATACAATACGACCATTACCTGCTGAAAACCGGTGCAATCCAGCAGGCAGAACTGGACCGGAGGCTGGCCCAATATAAAACCCAGAATTTTGCAAAGGACTATGCGGACAATATACTGAGACAAAGGGTGCTGCAAATGCACAATTTGTCGGTGCGTAACCGTACCGCTAATTTTCAATCCAACCTGGTGCTCAATTACAAAGGCGACAATACCGGCAAGATCCATGACCGGGATGATCAGCTCAATATTTTCTACAAGGGTACTTACGACATGACCAAGTGGCTGACGATCAATTTTGGGGTGAACAACATCCTGCAGCGGGCCAGTGAGCGGAGAAGCAATTACGTAGAGAATACGATGGATCCATTTAGCCTGCCCGCCTATTATAGTCTATTTAATCCAGACGGGAGTCAGGCCAACATCTCTCCGGGATGGACTCATTATTACACACCCTATTCGACCTGGGCGGAGGATAATAAAGCACTTAGACCAATGCATTATTACCTGCTGGATGAAATCAACCTTAACAAGCACAAAATTGAAAGGCAAAACACCCGTTACCAGGGGGAGTTGTTGTTTAAGGTCGTACCCGGTCTGACTTTCAATACCCAATATGTTTATGAAGTAAATCGCCAATCCGAAATCAACAATTCAGAAGCAGACAGTTATCTGATGCGGCTGATGCGAAATGTGTATACCGTTCGGAATACCAACGGGACTTACCGCTACCTGATCCCGCAAACCGGGGGAAGGCTGGCTACAGAAAATACCCAGGGCAACCATTGGACAGCACGCGGTCAGGTCAATTTTAGCAAGACAATCAAGGATGTCCATCAGATAGACCTCCTTGCAGGAGTAGAGTTCCGCGAGACCAATACCAAAGGCACAAGAAATCTTTACCTGGGCTGGGACGACCAGTTGCAATCCCAATCGACCACAACTGTCAACTACAACGAGCTTTGGAACATCAACAATACCACATCCTATGCACCGGGCTATCCAGCGAGGCAGTTTATATTCACACCCTTCATTGAGAATGCCATCACACTGAATGTGCCGGGCAATAACCTCTCTGAGATCCGCCGGCGTAATGCATCCGGTTATGCCAATATGACTTATACCTACGACAGGCGCTATAATGTGTTCGGATCCCTCCGGAAGGACTTTGCGGATGTCTATGGTCTGGCGACAGAATTCCGTGGTTCACCATTCGGATCCCTTGGCTTAAGCTGGAACCTGAACAACGAGCGATTTATGGAGAAATATAAGGATGTCAATTTATTGAAGGTCCGGGCGAGTTATGGATTTACAGGTAACATCTATCAGGGCGCTACAAGTTATATGACCGCTACTACAGGCTTGTCCAACAGCAATACAGGACTACCCAGGGCAAGTATAGAAAGTCCAGGAAATCCCGAATTGTCCTGGGAGAAGACCGGAACCATTAATATCGGTACAGAATTCATGCTGTTCGATTCCAGGCTGAGGGGAGTAGTAGACTGGTATAAAAAGAAAAGTGATAAGGTTTTCTCCAATCAGACCTTGGAAGTTACCAAAGGCTTTACCAGTCTCATCATGAACATGGCCAATGTGAAGAATAATGGTCTGGAACTGACCCTTGCCTATGATTGGTTCCGTGCGAAAGACAGGAACGGATTCTCCTGGACGAGCTCGGGAATTGGATCCTGGAACAAAAACGAAGTAACCCGCGTAGAAATCCAGGCGAACAGTGCCTATCAGGTTGTGAGTATTGGCTATAAACAAGGATATCCTGTCCGCTCGCTTTTCTCTTACAAGAATGCCGGTTTGACCGCAAATGGCGTTCAGTCCTGGTATGCGGAAGACGGAAGGATCATACCAACCGTAAGTATTCAATCGGCAACACCCGGATCCGTCTATTTCACCGGGCAGGCCGATCCCAAATATACCTATGCCCTGGAAAATCAGTTGTCCTGGAAGGGTTTCAGTCTGAACATGCTGATGGTGTACTATGGAGGTCACCACATGCGTGCCAATCAGGTGCAGATTAACCCATCCCCGGGTGGCGGTCCGGTAAGGTCATGGTATTTGAATGCCTGGACACCGAGCAATATCAATACAGACATTCCCGGCATCTGGGAGTATAATAATGCGGGAGGTACCCAACCAGCAGTTCAAAACAACACCGATATATTTGTGCATGCAGCCGATTTTCTGAAGATACGGAATTTTGTGTTGGGTTATGATGTACCGCGGAGCTCCATTTCCAGGATTGGCTTGAACAACCTGAGGCTGCGCTTTCAGATGAATAACCTGCCAGCGCTCTGGAAAAGCAACGATATCGGCGTAGATCCAGAAACCTTAGGTATCCGCCTTCCCACAAGTTACGTTTTCGGACTCAATTTTAACTTTTAATGAACTATAGTGTACACGAACATGAAAAAAATATTATACACCTTAGCCATCTTATTGTCTGGACTCCTCAGCGGTTGTGAAAAATTTACTGAACTAGAACCAAAAGGCAGAAACCTGCTCAGCACATCGAGTGATCTGGATTTGTTACTGAATGACCCATACTCCGGGTTTAGCGTGGTGCGAACCGCAAGTCTGACCTCGGGGATCTACTTTACAGATATTGGACTTTTGAAGAAAGAGCCCATCAAAACATTCAATCATGCCATTATATTCTGGGACGAGAGTATAGACCGTGCGGCATTGAGGCCGACCTGCAACATCTACGAACCGATCTATAGTGTCATTGGTAAAACAGCCAATCCGGTCATCTCAAGGGCCGATGCAGCCAAGGGTGAGCGCTCGCTTGCGGACAGGTATAAAGCAGAAGCCTATATACTCCGGGCATGGTTCCATTATCTGGCCGTGAACATATTTGCGACGGCCTATAACCCAGCTACCGCGGCTGCCGACGGCGGTGTCCCTTATTTACTTGATACAGATTTAATTTCTGAGCCATCGAAAAAGTATACCGTGCAGGAAGTTTATGATCTGATACTTAAAGACCTGGACAATGCCTTCAAACTGAATGCCCTGGCGGATGAGGGTGTAAACCAGCAACGTGTAGGTAAATCATTTGCCTATGCGGTACAGGCGAGGGTACTTTTGTCCATGCGCAGGTTTGAGGAGGCATTAGTGGCGGCGCAGGCCTCACTGAAGATCAACAGTCAGCTGGATGACCACAATAATATGCTCGTTGATTACCCGGTGACGGGTGTTTCCCCCAATCCAAAAGGCTGGGCAAGACCGAGATTTTCCAGTAAAGAAGACCTGTTCAATACCCCGTCGATCATGTACCTGACCTGGTATGCACCTGAAATACTGGCCCAGTTTGATCCGAATTCCGTGCTCTACAAGTACATGCCTACACAAGTCAATATTCCCTTTGCAGGAGATTTTGGCGGCTCATATCACGGTATGCCGGGAGAGAAAGCAGTGTGGACATTGAGCGGTACGATGTCGGAAGTCAGCGGAGCAGGACTTACATCTGTGGATATGCGCCTGACAGAAGCCGAATGTATGATGCGGCTCAATAATTTCGGTGGAGCAAAAGAAAAACTCGAAGAAATTCGCAGAAAACGCATCATTACGAGCCAGTATAGTCCAGTGCCGGCAGCCGGCAGGTCGGAGTTATTTGCCTTGATCAAACAATTGTCCCGGAGTGAGAATTTCAACACTTTTAAAGACATGATCGATTTAAAGCGCTGGAATACAGAACCGGAATTTGCTGCAGATCTGCGCCGGACAATTTTGGGTCAAACCTATGTCTTGCGGCCTCAGTCGCCATTGTGGATTTATCCCTTCCCTCAAAACGCCACCACATTCAATCCCCAGTTAACACAAAATTACTAAGGTTTTATTTATTGATACTGAGCAGATCAGCCGCTCAGTATCAATTTTCAATTGAGTTCATATGAAAAAATCAATCGCATTTTTGCTGCTATTTTTAAGCGTTGTTGCCGGTATGGCACAAGAAAAGAAAGTATTGACAGTCGGAGATCCTGCACCAAAAATTCAGTATTCCAAATGGTTAAAGGGAAAGCCTTTCACAGCAGATCAAAAAGACATGGTCTACGTCTATGAATTTTGGGCTACCTGGTGCGGACCCTGTATTGCAGCCATGCCGCACCTGTCGGACCTGGCCCGAAAATATAAAGGAAAAGCCCAGGTTGTTGGCGTAAATGTATGGGAAAAAACAAAAGACAAACCCTATGAATCGGCCATTCCAGAAGTAGAAAAATTTGTGGCTGGGAGCGGCGAGCGCATGGATTACAATGTGATCATGGACAATAATGCGCAGCATATGGGCAATAACTGGCTGTTTGCCGCAGGTCAGAAAGGAATCCCGGCCACAATCGTCATCAAAAATGGCATTATCCAATGGATTGGCCATCCGAACAAATTAGACGGGCCATTGGACAGCCTGGTTAATGGGACTTTTGATTTGGCAGCTTTTAAGCAGATTTATGCAAAAAGACAGCAGGCATCCAGCAAGCAGAATGCGCAAATGGACCGGATCTTCAAGGCCGTACAAGATGCGGCAGATGCCGGAAATTTTGAGCAACTGGCAAAAAGCATTGAAGAAGGGAGCAAGGAAATACCCTATCTGAAAGGTGCACTTCAATCCAGAATGTTTGAAGCACTATTGACAAAAAAGACACCACAGGATGCTTTCAATTATGCCGAGGAGATGCTGAAGGAATCTCCAGGCTTCAAAACGAGCATTGCCATGATGGTTTTGGAACGGAGTAACCTGGATAAAGGCAGCTATACGAAAGCCATCGAGTGGCTGAAAAGCAGTCCGACGACCAACTCCCTGCTACTTGATAAAATCGCAGATGGTTACGCTAAAATTGGCGACTCCAAAAATGCCATTGCCGCATTGGAAGAAGCCGTTGTGAAAGGACAGGAAGAGCTGAAAGATGAACGTTATAACGGCCGTGTCTTCGACTATACCGTAGAAGGGTATAAAACGAAAATACAAGCTTTAAAAAACAAGCAATAAGACGCATCAGCAGATCACAAATTTGAAAAAGATGAAAAAATTACTCCTTTGGCTGTTGCTGGTATTGGCAACACCAGCTATGGCCCAGCATTCTGGTGCCGACAAAACGAAAGTGCTTTTTGTAGGTTACGATCCCGCGAAGCCATTACCCGACATGAAACGTTATGCTCCCGGTATGATGTCCGAAAAAGAATTTACTGCCGAATACCCGGTGAGGATGCCTGCATTCAAAGCATTGCTGAGCCAATATTTTGCGGAAGTAAAGACGATGGACTGCAGAGATTGGAAACCAGAAGACTCAGCGCCTTATGACGTAACGATCTTTGATTTTCCGACTAATGTCGTAGAGCCTGCGAAGCAGGAAAAAGATGAAAAGGGGAAGGTAAACTATATATCAGCGCGTTATCTTCCCGATGATTTTTCCAAACCAGTGGTCTTTATTGCCAGCACCGCCGACCAGATGGGCCGCAGGATAGGCCTTAAACTGGACTGGCTGTGTTTGTGTCTCGATGCAGATGCCCATCACCTGAATTCGCAACATGCGATTTTCAAGGGGCCGCTGGAAAAAGTAGTACCTACGATGGTGACAAAGCAAACACCCGATGGGATTTTTCACTATGCTACAGGAGCTGATGTCCCAAAAGAGATCCCGATGTGGAGGGTGCAGAACACAGGATACCTGGACGGTAAAGGAGTTAGAATTGGCCTGGTATCCCGGGGCAACAGGTTTTCCGAATCGCCCGATGTGGAAATGATCTCCAGCGGGGTATGCCAGAAAGATGTTGGTGCAGTGGCCCTGGGCCGTCACGGCAATTTCTTTCTCTGGGGTTTCGGTGCATCGCCGGCTGATATGACCGAGGAAGGCAAAAAGGTATTTGTAAATGCGGTAGCCTATATGAAGCAGTTTGATGGAAAAACACCTATTTCCAGGAAATACAACGATCGTATGGCCACTACCGATGACGTACGGGAGATCATTGCCAACGTAACGAAAAAGAGTTATGACGATTACGTCTCGGAGCTGAAAACTTTCAACGAAGGAAATGCAAAAGAAAATAAGCGGCTGAATGATAAGAAAGCAGCGGGGCAGGCGCTTAGTCCCGAAGAAGAAGCCAAACTTCCATATGTGGGGCGTGCCCAGGAAATCGATAGCTGGGAAACCTATCTTAAGCGGCGCATGGGTAAACTTGCCGGTCGTTTTGGTAATGATGGCCCGGCGTTCCAGAAGTACCTGAGTGATAATTTTGATTATATCTACTGTGATCCCGATGGCTTTTTCGATTATTCCATTGACGAAGATGTGCAGCAGATCGGTGTACCCAACCACAGTGTGAAGCTACTGGAAACCTGTGTAAGTATGCTAAAGAAAAATGAGCGGCCGGAACTGGCCTTGAAGGTACTTAAAAGGTATACCGGAGAAGGCTTTTCGACTGCAAAGGACTGGAGCGACTGGCTGACGAAAAACAAGAAAAAGCTGTTCTTTTCTGAAACCAACGGTTACAGGTTTATAGTAAATACCTACAGCAAATGAAGCAAATAATTGGATTGATTTTGGGGTTTGTGTTAACGGGACTGAGCTTAAGCGCTCAGTCCACATTTGACAAGAAGATATTGGAAGCAGTTAAGCAACTGAAATGTGCTGAGCCATCAGATGAAGCGCCGGTGAGATTAAATGCCGGTCTGGTAGCCGAGCGAGATAGTGTTGCCGTAGTTGTAAAAGTGCAATTGGCTGTTGGCTGGCACATCTATCAGTATGTACCGGCCAGTATGCCGTACATCGCTATGGATCATATCCTGAAAATTCCGGAAGGGCTGAAGGCTGCCGGAAACTGGGTGATCTCTCCGCCATTTCCATCGGCACAGGATAAGGGTGTATTGATCTATGAAAAACAAGCCTGGTTCATACATAAGATGCTGCGCACAGCAGGTTTGAAAAAAGATGCTGTTGTTAAGGCCGGTTTATATTATCAGACATGCGATCTGCGTCAATGTCTGCAACCTGTAGAGGAGGTTTTTGATTTGAAAATAGCTGATATTTTATAAATTGCTGAAGGTAAAAATGGTTCATTTCTTCCATTAATTGTGTTTCTGTTGGCTGGTAAGGCTAAGTAATTGCCTGAAATGACTCCAACTCAATTGCGTCGACAGTGTCGACGTAATTGGGAAAAACCTGTGAAACTGATGATGTCTTAATTGTACGCGGAGTTATTTCTGTCTAATACCCAGTTGCTGGACTTTTTGTAGTTTTTGTTTACGTTGCTCTTCAGTTGAATTTCTAATCATGGTTAGGTAGGAGACCCGAACAGGGCTTATGCCGCAAAATTTTAGGGTAGATTCTTTAAGTTGGTTCTTAAAAAAAAGAAATATACATCAAATAGAAGTCAAATATAGCTCAAATCTTAAGGTTATTGAGCTATATTTGACTTCTTATTGATCCATAAAAGATATTTATGAAAGACAATATTTCGACATTAATTATAGATTAACTTAAAGAGTATCCAGGCATTTGCAGACGGGAATAAACGAACAGCGAGAATTATCAGTAATTCAATACTTATTGCACATCAATATTGCCCTATATCATTTCGTACGGTAGATTCCGTTGACTATAAAAAAGCGATGCTGATTTTTTACGAGCAAAATAATATAGACGCGTTTAAACAGATCTTCATAAATCAATTTGAATTTGCTGTTAAAACATACTTTTAACGCTAAGTGGGAGAGTGTCATTAAAAGATGTTATTTGTATGATCCATATTTTTTTTCAAACCGAGCAAGGGTAAGGCAGGGGGTTATGGTACTTCACTGTATATTATCCAAAATAGGATTTATGCAAAGAGAAGAAATAGCCCAATTGGTACAACGTTATCTGAATGATACGGCCACAGCAGAAGAGCTGGAGCGGTTGAATGACTGGTACCATAGCGCCAGCGAAGACAACCAGGTCTGGTTTGCTGAGGTACGCAATGAAGAAGCCTTGTTGAGGGTAGCTATGTATAGCCGGATTGCAAAGCAGTTGGGCATTGAAGAAGTTCCGGGGAATAGGGGAACAAGATTGTGGCCATGGATGGGCGTCGCTGCGGCGGCCGCCCTGGCTACAATTGTTTTTGGTCTGTGGTTTTTTACAGGTGATCGAGAGATCCTGAAACAAGTTCAGGATGACGTGGTATGGAATGACATTGCTCCAGGAAAAAGTGGCGCGACCATAACCCTTTCTACTGGTGAAGTGATCCAACTTAGCGAAGCGAAGAAAGGTGTGATTGTAGACCCTACATCATTAACCTATGATGATGGAAGTAAGGGGACTGATTTCAGTCTGAAGACTGAAACCACCGTACAAATGACAGCGAGCACCGCCAAGGGCCAAACCTATGAGTTCAGTCTCTCAGATGGCACGCATGTGTTTCTAAACTCTGATTCAAAAATTAAGTTTCCTGCACAATTTTCTGGGAAAGAGCGCAGAATTTTTCTCCAGGGCGAAGCGTACTTTGTGGTTAAGCACAATGAACAGCAGCCATTCCGGGTAGAGAGTAAGGGGGCAGATGGCAAGAGCCAGGTGGTAGAAGATATCGGCACGGAGTTCAACATCAATGCCTATGCTGATGAAAGCAGCATCAAAACCACCCTGGTGGAGGGTGAAGCAGCCGTGTATGCGGGCGCGGGCCCGAAGAGCAGTGCTGTGAGTCTAAAGCCTAAGCAGCAGGCCAGCTTTGCCAATGCCCGGATAGCCATAAAAGCCATAGATCCGGAAGAAGCGATCGCCTGGAAGAATGGTGATTTCATCTTCAGGGACGAAAGCCTGGAAAACATTATGCAGCAGGTAGCGCGCTGGTATGATGTAGAAGTGGTATACAGTGAGGAAAAGCTGAAATCCATTAAACTCGGGGGATTTGTATCCAGGGACAAGCCGATATCGGCGGTGCTCCGGATGATGAGCCTGACCAAGCGTGTGAAATTTGAAGTAAAAGGAAAACAAATTAAAGTACTATCATCCTTATAAAGTAATCAACTAAACCGTAAACCAAACAACCAAAAAAGATGAAAGTACAGATACAAACC
>NZ_JBBEUC010000008.1:0-93964 GCF_037402555.1 Pedobacter sp. GR22-6 | reverse complement strand
TTGTCATGCTTTAGATACCAAGTCTCTGGGGCCATCCTTTAAGGCAGTTTCCCTAAAATACAAAGGCAGTAAAACTGCGGAATCAGCACTTACTAAGAAGGTGATCAATGGCGGTTCCGGCGTCTGGGGAGATGCCATGATGCCTGCGCATTCTTCAATGCCAGTAAGTGAAGTCAGCTCTATTGTAAAATACATCCTGAGCCTGAGCCAAAAAGCCCCGGCCAGTAAAAACCTGCCTGTAGTAGGAAGCTACACAACGAATGTAAAGCCAGACCAGACCAATAAAGGCACATTTATATTCCGGGCTGCTTATAAAGACCGTGGAGCCAAGCTCGCTCCCGCACAGCTTGGAGAGCACATCGTGGTGCTGCGCCATCCGCATATTCTGGTCAACAACACCGACGGTTCTCATGAAATGAATTTCAATAAAGAGCGGACAATAGCGAGTTCCAAATCAGCAGGTGCTTTTCTACAACTCAAAAGCATAGACCTCACAGAGCTCAAAGGTATAGAGTTCATACTCAACGGCGATGTCAAAGGAAGCATCGAAATACATCTGGACTCGCCAGCAGGCTCAATTATCGGGAAGACTGAAGGCACTTCTGCGATTGCCAATCTGCAGGCCATTGAAGGGAAGCGCAACCTCTGGTTGGTTTTCACTGAAAAGGGAAATAAAATATCAGCAATAAAAATGTTAGGGATATAAATGCCTAGTTTTGTACCATTCAGTCAGCAATGTGAAAGCCAATATCCCATTACATAAGCTCAAAGAGCGATCAAAAAACGGCCTCGAAATGCACCATTTCGAGGCTGTTACATTGGTTACGGATACCCCCTTACAAGAAGCCCATCGCGACGATCACTATATTTTTATCTTACAGGAAAGCGGCAGAAACCAGTTTATGCTCGATTTCAAATTGCTGGATATTCCCGATGCCGCGATGCTCTATGTATTGCCCGGACAAGTGCATCATGGCGTGCTTTCTGAAAATACTACGGGTTATTTTTTGGCCATCGATACTTTGCTGGTTGCAGAAGAATACCGTACCATTTTCGAGCAGCAAATCCCCATCAACGCACCGCTCGCGCTGGATGCCGTACAAAAAAACAGATTGAAACAGAGCCTGGAACTGCTCTACCACAGATACCTGAACATGGAAACCAGCTTGGGCAAATCCATAGCACATGCTTTGGCATCGGCCTTTATCGGTTTGGTTGCCGAGCTGTACCTGGAGCAGGGGAGTGCTACACTACAGCAGAATTCAAGACCAGTACAGATCAGCAACGAGTTCAGGCAATTGTTGCTGCAGCACTACAAAACCACTAAAAGTCCTTCCGCCTACGCGGGGTTATTACACATTTCCCTGAGCTACCTCAATGAGGTGCTGAAATCTGTCACGGGCTTTTCAGTCAGCTACTGGATCCAGCATGAACTGATGCTGGAAGCCAAACGCTTATTGTATTACACGGATCTAAACGTAAAGCAAATCGCTTTTGAACTCGGCTTTTCCGACCATACTTATTTTTCCAGATTGTTTAGCAAATCCGAAGGGATGTCCGCAGGCAAATTCCGCTCTGCTTACCGCTGATTGTCCAATACTTACCTCAGATCATTCATTGATACCTAGCGCTATTTAGCCTTGCTTTGCAATGTTAAATACATCAGTTATGAATATTATCAAGAAAAAAGCCATAGATATCATTGAAAAGCAGTTTGCGAAAACCGCTCAGGTACTCGATGTTCGTGCATGGAATCCTTCAACTTTTTATGAAATTGACCTGCATCTCCCAGGCGTAGACATGCAGAAATGGCAAAGCGTACAGCACATGAAAATAAAAGTAGCAGCGCATACCTTTAGGGATTATACACCTGCAGATTGGGATGCCAGCACCGAAACCTGTACACTCTACGTAGATGCTGCGCATGACGGTGCAGGCAGCCATTGGGCGGCTTCCCTGAAAACCGGCGACGAAGTCCGCTATATGGGCATTAGCACTACCTTTACCAAACCCCTGGATGCTGCCATGTTGTTTTGTCTTGGCGACAGTTCCGCTATCGGACATTTCCTGGCCCTTGAACAGTTAGCGGGTAAAGGTAAGTTGTCCGGAGCCCTGGTCATTAGCGATCCGGAGCACCGCGACTTTTTCAGCCGCGATTTCGATTCCCGGCTGGAAGCGATTCCCCAGGAAACTCCTGATAATATCGATAACCTGCATGCCTGGCTCCAGGAGCAACAATTGGACAACAGCACCGTGTATCTTGCAGGCAATGTGCCTATGGTTGTAGAACTTAGGAAAAAAATAAAATCAATGTCAGGATTTAAAGGATTGGTAAAGGTGCAGGGATTTTGGTGGTAAAGTCTTATCTTTGCCGCCGAAATATTTTAAAAGGGGCAGATGAATACAGCGCTGGAAAGAATCAAGAATACCATTGAGCCGTTACGGCAACAGATTATTAACCACAAAGTTTACTCAGTGATCAATGACCTGGAAGACCTCCGGGTTTTTATGCAATACCACGTTTACGCGGTTTGGGATTTCATGTCGCTGCTCAAATCTCTGCAGATCAACCTTACCTGTACTACCTTGCCCTGGTTTCCGGTTGGCTCTGGAAGCACACGTGCGCTGATCAATGAGATCGTGGCCGGCGAAGAGTCCGATGTAGATGCCGAAGGCGAGAAAAAAAGCCATTTTGAGATGTATCTCGATGCCATGGAACAATGTGGCGCTGATACCTTTGAAATGGATTGTTTCATTGCTGCGCTCAAGCAGACAGGCGATCTGGAGAAAGCTTATGCGATGGCCAGTACTCCTGAAGAAGCCCGTAATTTCGTAGATTTCACCTTCGAGATCATCAATAGTAAGCAAGCACATTTACAGGCCAGTACCTTCACCTTTGGCCGGGAAGACCTCATCCCTAATATGTTTCATGCGATTGTCAACGACCTGAACAAAAAGTTTCCTGATCAGATTTCTCTTTTCAAATATTACCTCGACAGACACATCGAAGTAGATGGAGACCACCACAGTCACCTGGCACTGGAGATGACTGCTGAACTTTGTGCTGAGAATGAAGAATTCTGGAATGCTGCCGAAGCCGCTACTGTCGCTTCTTTGAAAAAGCGGATAGAACTTTGGGACGGCGCTTATTATAAGATCAGCGCAAAAAGTCTGGCTGCTATTTAATCAGCGTAAAGAATTTTGGCAGATCTTTGTCTTCACTGGAGAAGTAAATCAACTTCCTGTCAGGACCAAACAGATACAATGCCGGATATTGTTTCGGATGGAAGAGGGGAATGAATACACGATCTCTGTCCTGTACGATAGTCACGTTTTTCATGGTCAGTAAGGTCTTGCCGTAATTGTTCATGAAATAATCAATGGAACGTTGCTCATCCTGGGTCACCAATAAGATATTGATATTGCTGAATTCCTTATTCCTTTTAGAAATCGTAGCTGCCACCTTTTGGCAATGCCCGCAAGTGGCGTCAAAGAACATCAATAACGTCTTTTTACCACGTACTACCTGATCAGTACTAAAAGTGGTCCCATTGGAACGATAAAATACCGCTTTGGGGATATCTGTTCCCGGAGCCAGTCCCTGAGCACGTACACTTACTGCAGCACTGCAGATCAATAAAGCTAAAAGAAGGTGTTTCATAAGGTTTCATTTTTCAGTGCAGCTAATATCAGATTCTTTCACTTAAGTTTTGTCATCTGAAGGGTAAAATTCCTATGGCATTCTTTGCAACAAAAGCAGGATATTGCCCTGGTTGGAAGCGATTTTAAAAAACTTTTAATTAAGTTTGTTATATACAAATGAGACAAATATAATGGAAGTAAAGGAGTTGGCGCCCAAGGCGCTTTGGGTCAATTTTGCAGGCCTGAACGCCATACCGAGGGCATCAAAAAAGGAGACGAGGGTGATCCGGTTTATGGTAGATTTCGGACATAGCCTAGGGCTGGAAACCATACAGGACAGTATCGGTAATGTAGTGATCAAGAAGCCAGCCACAGCCGGAATGGAAGACCGCCAGACGGTCATATTGCAGTCCCACCTGGACATGGTGCACCAAAAGAATAGCGACAGTAATTTCGATTTCGATACCCAGGGTATAGACATGCATATTGATGGCGATTGGGTTCGTGCCAAAGGCACTACATTGGGCGCAGACAATGGCATAGGCGTAGCCACCATCATGGGAATTCTCGCTGCATCTGATATCCCGCATCCGGCCATAGAAGCACTGTTTACTATTGACGAAGAAACAGGCATGACCGGAGCCAAACAACTCGATCCGACCAATTTATCCGGCAGCATATTGCTGAACCTGGATACGGAGGAGGATCATGAGCTGACCATCGGCTGCGCCGGGGGAATCGATACTAATACGATTTATAACTATAAACAACAGGCAGTAGCTGCAGATGATCTCGCTTTTGAGTTGAGCATCAAAGGGCTCCTGGGCGGGCACTCCGGCATGGACATCCATAAAGGCAGGGCCAATGCCAATAAACTGATGAACCGCCTGCTGCATGATGCACTTCAGGTATTGCCATTGCAGGTCGCCGCCATAGATGGGGGTAGCCTGCGCAATGCCATTCCCCGCGAATCTAAAGCGGTTGTCGTACTCGATAAAGCTGATGAACAATCTTTCAAAAGCTTTCTGGCGCAATTCCAAAATACCATTCAGGCAGAATACCGATCTATAGAACCGGGCCTCAAAATCAATGCTGTACCTTCCGAACTGCCTTCGCATGTGGTAGCTCCTGAAGAGCTCAAAAAGATGATTTACGCCATTTACACATTGCCAAATGGGGTGTTCAGGATGAGTCCTGATATCGCCAATCTGGTAGAAGCTTCTTCAAATCTGGCAAGGGTCATTGTAAAAGGCGGCGACTTCATCACGCAATCGCTCCAGCGCAGTAGCGTAGAAAGCAGCAAAACGGATGTGGCCAACGCAGTTGCCTCGGCTTTTGAACTCATGGGCTGCAATGTCTCCCGTAGTGGCGATTATCCCGGATGGAAGCCCAATGCCGATTCGGATATACTCAGATTAATGACCGAACTTTACAGAACGACGTTCAATGAGGAACCTCATGTAAATGCCTGTCATGCCGGTTTGGAATGTGGTATCCTGGGAGCTCATCTGCCCGGAATGGACATGATCTCTTTCGGTCCTACCATCCATGGCGCCCATTCTCCTGATGAATGTGTGAAAATTTCATCCGTACAGAAATTCTGGACTTACCTGCTCAAAGTATTGAGCCAAATTCCCGTAAAAAGCTAGCATCAACATGAAAGGATATCAATATACCGTTCTGGGCATTGTGCTGTTTTCACTGTATCAGTGTCAGAGCTACAAAATGGCAACCAGCACCAGTCAGGCCAGTGGAATGGCCAAAGGCATAGATTTTAGTAGCTCACCTGTAGTGGCGGCCGATGAAGCCATCACCAAGATGAGAATTGAAGAGGGCTTTGAAGTAAAACTCGTGGCTGCAGAACCTATGGTCAGCATGCCGGTGGCCATGTCTTTCGATGGCAAAGGCCGCATGTGGGTTGTGGAGATGAACGGCTACATGCCCGATTCCCTTGGCAGGGGCGAAGACAAACCCAATGGCAAGGTTGTGATCCTGGAAGATAAAAATGGAGATGGCGTAGCCGATACCAGGAAACTGTTTCTGGATTCCCTGGTGATGCCCAGATCCATTTGCCTCATCGAAGATGGCATTCTAGTGGCCACGCCACCTAATTTATGGTATTACAAGATCAAGGATGATAAACCCGCAGGCCGCACATTGGTAGATTCCAAATTTGCCACTGAGGGCAATGTAGAGCATCAGCCCAATGGCTTGATGCGGGGACTGGACAACTGGATTTACAATGCCAAAGACAACAGACGTTTCCGTAAAAGAGGCGAAGACTGGATTATAGAAAATACCCATTTCCGCGGACAATGGGGGGTAACGCAGGACGACTATGGCCGCTTGTATTACAACGATAATTCTACCAACCTCATCGGCGATTACTTTGCACCTGGCTTTGGTGCCGGCAACAAGAGCTTACGCAATGTAGCTGGTTACAATGAAAGGACTGTGCCCGACAATAAGGTATATCCGATCAGGCCTACTCCCGGTGTCAATAGGGGCTATGTCAAGGGAATGCTGGATGACAGTCTGCGTTTAAAGGAATTTACTGCTGCATGCGGCCCGCTGATCTACCGAGGCAACCTCTTTGGCGATGCTTACAAATGGAATGCATTTGTAGCTGAACCTTCTGCTAATCTGATCAAGCGTAACATCCTGACAGAAGACCGTTTTAAGGTAAAAGGAAAGCAGGCTTATGCGCAAAAAGAATTTCTGGCGAGTGTCGACGAGCGTTTCCGTCCCGTAAGCTTATATAACGGTCCAGACGGGGCCATGTACGTGCTGGACATGTACCATGGCATCATACAGCACAAAACCTATGTGACACCTTATCTGATGAAGCAGTTTGCAATGCGCAATCTATCGCAGCCTGTAGGTTGTGGCCGGATCTATAAGATCGTACCAAAAGGTAAGAAACCAAAAGCGGTCAGCATACCAAACGACCCTGCTCAGCAAGTCGCCTTATTGGGCAATCCTAACGGTTTCATCCGGGATCTTACCCAGCAGATTATGGTCGACCAGAAAAATAGGAAAGCCATCCCATATCTGAAAGCAGCGCTGAAAAATACACAGAATCCGATGCAGGTCATCCATGCCATGTGGGTGTTGGAAGGGCTTTATGCACTGCAGACCAACGAGGTAACCGATCTGATGCAGAGCGGCAATTGGGTCATCAGGACCCAGTCCTTAGCTGCCGCCCCTTCAGTAATCAATCTATCCAGCTACCCGGCCTACGTAAAGGCTTTGAAACAATTGCTAGCCAATGGCGATGAATTTGCTGCTCCCTATATTGCTTACGTAGCCAATTACATCAAACCATTCAATGAGCAGGAAGCCAGTCAGTTGTTGCTGGATTTAGCCAGGAAATATCCCGACAATAGTTACGTAGTAGATGCCATAGTAAGTACATTGCCGATGCGGGAAGAAGGCTTTCAACAAAGCATAGCTCAGCAACTTCCGGATACCAATCTAAAGATCAATAAGCAGTTGGCAAAGGTGATCAACAACTTTAGGAGCGCACAGAAAAACCGTGACCCAGAGGTTATTGCCAGGGCATTTCCGAAAGGGGCAGCCTTGTTCCGCAGTACCTGTCAGACCTGCCATGCGCCGGACGGCAACGGGATTAAGTCACTGGCACCGCCGCTCAACAAATCAGAATGGGTTACGGGTAGCCTGAATAAGTTGATTCCCATTGTGATGTATGGACTAACGGGTCCAATTAAGGTCAATGATCACCTTTACCAATCCCCTGAGATTTCTGCTGATATGCCGGGTGTAGCCTATGGTGAGGAAATCTCTGATGAAGACATTGCCCAGGTCTTGAGTTTCATCAGAAGCTCCTGGCAGAATAATGCAGGTAAAGTAGAAGTCAAGGACATTGCTGCTGCACGCCAGAAATACAAAGGCAGAGAGACTGCTTTTACCCAGGAAGAATTGAATAACATCAAATAAAATAAAGCAATATGAAAGTTGTCATCGGATCAGACCACGCAGGATTTAAATACAAAACCATCATCGCCAAGCTTTTGGTGGAAAACGGCTATGAAGTCGTCGATAAAGGCACCTTTACCGAGCAAGCTTCAGACTATCCAGACCATGCGGCAGACGTAGCACTGGCCTTACTAAACAGGGAAGGGGAAAGGGGTATTTTGATCTGTGGAAGTTCTGTGGGCGTCAGTATTGCGGCCAATAAATTTAAAGGTATCAGGGCAGGAGTCTGCCATGATACCTATTCTGCACATCAGTCTGTGGAACATGATGATGTCAATGTCTTGTGTTTGGGAGAGCGTGTATTGGGTATTGAGCTCGCAAAGGAGATCGTATTTGCTTTTCTAAGGGCCAGCTTTACCAATGAAGAGCGTCACGTAAAACGATTGGAAAAGATTCGGGCCATTGAAAACAGGGATTTGTAGCAGGCCTAGTTGGCTACTACAAATCCGCCGAAAGGTTTCTCAGACTCGGCTGGGGTCAGTAAACCCTTGGCAATGATTGTATAAATGCCGCCTTTCTTGATATCTACTTCAGCCATCTCAGCTTTACTCAGGTTGCTGGCTTTATCTTTTAGATCGAAAATGTATTTCCTTGCTTCTACCTCAACGAAGGCGCTTACGCTTTTGTAGGCTTTGTCGGAAATGATGGCATCTTTGCCCTTTTCATGCAGGTTTAGTGCCGGTGCATCGGGAGAGAGGTTGATGAAGCGAATCAGTGCTTTATCAGTTGCAGGCGCTTTCAGCTCATCTTCAACCTGCAGGATGTCAAATTTATCAGTGCCCTCAGTCTTTCCAGCCCTTCCGATGATGAATAAAGAATAACCTTTATTTGCATCAAAGCTAAATTGCTTGCTGAGCTTATTTTCTGAACTGCTCTCCGGTGTCAGTTTTACAGTGTACGTAGTTGGATTGATCTGTTTGTAGGCGATATTGCCTTCATAAGGAAGTGCACCATTGATCAGCTTATTGGCATCAAAATAAATGTTGTAAGTTGCGCTGCTTGGTGAGGCATTGGTTACGCTCACGAAAGTGTAATCGGGAATAGTTACAGGGTCTTTTTTGCAGGCGCTAAGCAACGAAGCTGCAGTCAGCATAGAAAAAAAAGCGGTAGTAAAGGATCGTTTCATAATTCGGGTTTTAGTTTTTTTTGGAAAAAGAAATGGAGCTGGATCCGAAGACCCAACCCCATCATCTAATTTAACGCTCTCATATAACCAAACGAGGCGAGTGCCAGATTCGCTACAGTAATGATGAAAAAAAATCAATCTTTTTTCAAGAGCATGTCAGACAATGGTTTATCTCTTTCGTAAATGTCTTTTCTAAAGTTTAATAAATTGTTTCGGTCTATAAAGGATGTAAAATAGGCAATAAAAACCGGAACAGGTTCTTTTAGTGTCACATACTGTTCTTTGCCGGAGTTCATGGCGGTTTTTATTTTCTGCTCATCCCAGTTTTTGCTGTTCCTCAAGAGGAAGCCGGCAAGCTTTGCAGGTTCAGAGATGCGGATGCAGCCATGACTAAATGCCCTTGAAGATTCAGTAAACAGGGATTTAGCGGGTGTGTCGTGGAGGTAGATGTTGTAGCTGTTTGGGAAAAGGAATTTCACCTGGCCCAATGAGTTTTTCGGTCCGGGTTTTTGTCTTACCACCGGCAGGCCTTCGCTTTTCCCGGTGATCTCCATCCGCGCAGCATTCAGGTAGCCCGGATTGCGACGCATGGCCGGCAGCACCTCGTTGCGCACAATGCTTGGTGGTACATTCCAATAGGGACTAAATACCACATATTTCATGTCGCCACCAAAAATTACCGTTTTATGCACCGACTGTCCGACGACCACATTACAGCTCCATAAAAGGCTGTCTGCATGGTAAACATGCAAGCGGAACTCGGGAATGTTTACAGCCAGATAATCTGAATTCATATGCACTGGCAGCCATCTGCAGCGCTCCATATTGACCAATAGCTGAGTGATCCTGGTCTTCAATGGCGTATTCAATGCAGCAAATGTGCCAGGACCTATTGCGCCATCTGCGATAAGTCCATGCCTGCTCTGAAACTGCTTCATCGCCACAAGTAGTTCATCGTCGTAGTGGGTATCTAAAGTATCCCCTTTAAAATCCTCCAGCTTGAACAACCTCGTTTTTATAGCCGAAAGCACGGTTGATGAATCACCTGGTTTATAGGATTTCTGGTCCGCAACAATCACTGGCCAATCGTCCTTTTCATCCAGCGCCCTGTATTTCTGCAGGAAGGTTTTCAATAAGTCGTACTGTCGATATACCGGTGCAACGCCGATGCCGGAAAACTTGCCTGGCGACTTGATCATGCTGTCCAGGTATTGCTCATAAGCCACCTTTTTCCTTGGTAGGAACCACTGAGTCTTTTTACTGATGGAAGCATCCATTCCCTGCCAGGCCAGTTTGGCAAATACGAAATATTGGGCCGTAAGCATCAGCTCCAGGTTGAGGTCAGGCTTCTTTGCCGACTTTTCGTACAGTAAAGAATCCAGCGTACTTAAATATGGTGCTGGTTTGGCAACACCCTCTTCGCCAAGGTTTCTGATCCGGTCGGCAAGGTTACCTGCCTGCTCAATCAGCCCTTTTTTGGTATACCAGGCGTAGGCGAAATTGCGACCTGCGTAGAATTTCCTGATTTCCGGGGCATAAGTAGCCAGTTCAGGTTTTTGTTTCAGGAAGTCTTCAATTTTTAATGTATCAAAAAACAAATCCTGTTCAGCGCTAAAGTTTCCAGGGATGGTTTTGTTCCAATCCTTGATGGCACGTTTTTTCAATGTTTGCCTGGAAATCTGCTTTTTTTCCCTATCGGGCGAGCGACAAGCTTGCAGGTAGGATAATATACCAAACAGAAAAAGGAGCAATAATTTGGAATAATTGATCTTCATAAGCGGATGTTGTACGTAAATATGTGAATAAACTGTGTATAAACCTCAAATTAATGTGTAAAACTTTGTGGATAACAGGTGTATAACTAAAAGCCTTTAAAGCTTTGTATTGTAGTCAATTGTCTGTATATTAGATATATCAATTAGCAGGTACTTTGACAGTCTGAAGAAATTCCAAAAAGAACAATAGCCTAAGGGCAGAGGGTTCTGGCAATTTCAAGAGCAGAAGCATAAGGGCCCGGCAGCAATGGAGACATGGCAAGCGGGACATCAAATTTGACAGGAGCTGAGAAGCGAATGCAAAATAGCAGAACTCAAAACAGACATTAAACAGCAAGAAGGGGATATTCTACGGAAAGAGCCAGAAGCTTTAATTTAGACGGGTTTGGAAGTTCCAAGGAACTAGGAAAACTACGAAAGGTCAGGTAACAAGAAGCAATTGATGGTCATTTCACAGCTAAGGCTGGAAATGATTGGAAACGGAGCACTGAAATCGAAAGAAGACAGGCTCCGTTTTCTTTTTGCCCTAAAATTCCTTAGTTGTTAATTTTTGTTAAAGTAATTTATTTTATTTTGCTTTTATGTCAAGCGTTTTTATATTCGTTAAACATAAACACACAAATATAAACAATTATGAAAAAACAATTGATTTTCGCTCTGGCAATGCTCTTATCCGTTTCCGGATACGCTCAAACAAAAGGAACCAGCACTTTAGGTCTTACTCTTGGTTCTAATACCATCAAAAATGATTACACCGACGCTGCTAATGCTGACACAAAAATCACGGGATTAGATATTGGCCTAGGCTATGGATTTTTCATTAAAGACAACTCAAAAATTAGCTTGGACTTGTCCTATGGACGAAATAAACAGAAAAGCGCAGGTACAGGAGGTTCCGATAGCAAATCAGATACTTACGGTGCAAGCATCACCTACCAAAAGTACTTCCCTTTAGTAGGTAAGTTCTATGCTTATGCTGGCGGGAAAGCAGATTATTTTCGCTCTAATCAAAGTCAGACAGTAATATACAATGTCGATCCTGAAGTAAGAAATTACAAAGGTGACACTTATAAGCTGAATGCTGTAGGAGGTTTGAGCTGGTTTTTTGCAAAGCATTGGGCAATAGAAACGCAATTGCTTTCGGCAGGTGCTCTGTATGCTAATTATAAACAGAAATATGCTTCATCAACTACGCAATTAGCTGAACAAACTGGCTTTTCTCTTAACAGTGGAGGTTTTCTTAAAGACACTAGTTTCAAAATATACTTCTTGTTCTAAATTAATATCAATGCTCCCGTGTAAAAAGCAGCCCGCAAGGCTGCTTTTTTTGTTTGTATTCCCTATTTTAGTACATCATGAGCAAATCCGCAAAACAATCTTCCCAGCAGCAGAAAATCTTCGTTCTCGATACCTCTGTGATCCTCTATGATCACAATGCCTTTAGCAATTTCCAGGAGCATGATGTAGCCATTCCGATCCAGGTTTTGGAGGAACTCGACAATATGAAGAGCGGTAATGAAACCCGCAATGCGGAAGCGCGTAGCTTTATCCGACTGATGGACAAAGCTTCCGGAGAACAAATCATGAACAAATGGATTCCTTTTAATGGCAGCATGAAAGGCAACTTTAAAGTGGTGATGGACACCAAACCCGATCACCTCGATGCCGAAGCAGTATTCGGTACCGGCAAAATAGACCATAAGATACTAAATGCGGCCCTCAGCCTCAGGCAGGAGTTTCCTGCAAAGAAGGTAATCTTGGTATCTAAAGACATCTGCCTCCGGCTCAAAGCGAAATCTCTTGACCTGCATGCAGAAGATTACGAAACTGGGAAGGTAAAGAATCTCGATGAACTTTACACCGGAACGACCACGCTCAGCAAAGTTCCTGAACTGCTTTTCCACGAACTGAAAACAGAAGGTAGCATCCCAACGAACGAACTACAGCTTTCCAATAGGACCGGCAACCATTTCTGCATCCTGAAAAGCAACCGCAAAACGGCAATGGGCTGGTACGATTTCCAATCGGAACGCATTGCGGCCATCAAACCCAGGTCGATATTCAAGATCGCTCCCCGAAACCATGAGCAGTCTTTTGCTGTTCATGCCCTGCTCAATCCAGACATCAAGCTCGTCACCATACAAGGTAAAGCGGGCACGGGAAAAACCCTGTTGGCCATTGCCAGTGCGCTGGAGCAGCGTAAGGACTACCGGCAAATTTATGTCACTAGACCTATCGTAGCATTGAGCAACAAAGACATCGGCTTCCTTCCCGGTGATGTAAAATCTAAAATAGACCCTTACATGGCGCCGATCTGGGATAACATGCGCTTCATTAAGGAGCAGTATAGCGACGATCCCAAAATGCAAGCCCGTATAGATGAATTTGTGAAGACCGAAAAGATCGTGATCACACCCTTGGCTTACATCCGTGGACGCACCCTCAGTAAGATCTTTTTCATTGTAGATGAAGCTCAGAACCTCACACCACATGAGATCAAAACCATCATTTCAAGGGCAGGAGAGGACACCAAGATTGTGTTTACAGGAGACATTTATCAGATCGATACCCCATATCTGGATGCGGAAAGTAACGGCCTTTCTTATTTGATAGAAAATGCTAAGAACCATCCGCTTTATGCGCACATCACCTTAGCGAAAGGCGAGCGGAGCGAACTGGCGAACCTGGCCAATGACCTGTTGTAGGAATCTTTAGCTGAGCAAAGTAAAAAGTAAAATCAAAATATAGGCCCCGGTGCCGATGAGCAAAAGGAGCCTATCGGCCTTCAGGATTCCCATTCCCAGAAGCACCAATGATATGGCCAGTGCGGGCAGTTGTAAGCTGAACATTCCATTGGCCAGCAGGTAGATGAGATGCGCAAGGCCGATATTGCCCGCAATAAGCGCTATGGGAATCAGCGTATGCTGAATGACTTTAGCCTCCTTCATATGCCGATAGTTTTAGTTGTCGAATTTCTTTTGTTAAGCATAGCTACCACGATGGCGTAGAAGATGTAGCCAAATAAACTGCCATTGACCAGCCAAGCTGCTATCGCAGATGCCTGGCGATAACCAATAAACATGCTGATCAGCGCAATCACCACGAGTACAATCAAAATAACGAGGCAATACACAAAGGTAGTTTTCCAGGGGCTCATCCGGCGTTGTTGCTTTTTGTCGGTTCGGTAGAGGTATACTACGAAACCGCTGATCGACAAAAATGCGCTTGTTAATCCCAAAATGGTGTAGACGATCTTCAATCCCAGGCCACCATAGTCTCCAAAATGAAGGGCTTCCTGCACGGAATAAAAGCGCTGAGCGAAAGTCATTGTTCGCACATCACATTTGAAAAGCGGTTTATAGCTGGTCTTGGCCAAAACCAAAGCGTTGATGTTTTTCTCATACACCTGACCATCTATGCTTCCATGCACTTCGATGGTGGCCGTTCCGTCTTCAGAAGCACGCATATAGCCAGGTTTCAGGTCTGGAAACTCTTTTTTCAAAACCAGGAAAACCTCATCCCAATGCACTACGGTTGCCGCATCCACTTTGGGCTCCAATAGCTTAGGGAAATCATGGTCATTTGGCGCTTTTATATTAAACCATTGCATGAGTTTCGGTTGTAAACCCAACCATGCACCAGTACAGGCAATCACAAAATTGAAGGCCAGGGCACTAATGCCCAATATTTTATGCCAGTCGCCCATCAAGATTCGCATTCCTTTGCGCCTGACATTTGGATAAGTCTGCTTTTTCATAAACTGACCATAGATCAGAAAACCGGTTACAGTCACTACGATAAAAGCCACACCCGCAAGGCCGACCAATTGTCTGCCCCAAAAGCCCTCGTACAAGCGCACATGCATCTGCCTTAGGTAATTGGCCAACGAGTTCTGACGATCCCGGCTTCCGAGAATCTTGTCTTTTGCCGGGTCTACAAATAAAAAATAGAACTTGCTGGAGGCCTTGTCCTTACCCTTTACCGCGAAACTGAAGGTAGCCACACCTCCCGGCTGATCTGGCATATCGATCAATAAGCCAGTCATTTTTGGATATTGTTTTCTGGCTTCCGCCAATGCCCCGTCTATTTTGGGAGCTTGCCCAGGTACGGGGCTGGAAGCATAAACCGAATAATAACGACGTTGGATCAAACTATCAATCTCAGGGATAAATACGGCAATGGCACCTGTAAAGCAAAGGATGCCGATCACGAGACCTGCATAGAGGCCCGACCAATGGTGTATTTTCCAGAGTAGCTTCTGATCTTTTTTGTCCTTATTATTCGGCTTCATGTTGCTAAATTAGAAAGTATAACCGATACCGATCAGGAAATTCCGTGGTGCTCCAGGATACAGACGGTTGAAATCGTATCCGCCCACCCAATGTGTTTTATTGAACACGTTGTTCAGGTTTCCGGAGATCTTGAATTTATCAATGTTATAATAAAGCGCTGCGCTGAATAAGGTGTACTCCGGAAGTTCCAGAATCGTATTCAAGGTGTTTCTCTTTCCGGTATAGTTTACACCAGCACCTACACCAAGACCTTTTAAATCTGGATTCAGGAAGGTATATTTTGCCCACAGTCCACCTTGCGCCTTGGGCGCATTGGCTGCAAGTGTTCCAATAAGTTCGGGTTTGTCGCTTTTCGTAGTTTCATTTCTGCTGATCGCAAAGTTGGCCGTGATGCTGAAATTAGGCATAATGGCACCGTTTACATCCAGTTCGATCCCCTTAGAGCGCTGCTGGCCAATTTGGGTAAGCTCATCTGTGTTTCCGGGATTACCTGCATTTACCAATACGTTATTTTGTTCTATTCTGTAAAAAGCCAGATTTGCTGACAATCTTTTTTCAAACAATTCCGTTTTGGCACCCACTTCATACATATTGCTGATCAGTGGATCAAAAGGGCCACCAAAACGGGCTGGATCACCTATTGTTCCCGCACTCTGTGGCTGATAACCCTCCGTGTAAGTTCCGTAAAAGCTGACTTGGTCCAGCGGTGTGTACACCAGGCCAAATCTAGGCAACAGGGCTTTTTGCTCTACTTTCTTTTCTGTAGCTTTCTTGTAGTTCAATACATCGGTAAAATACTCTTGTCTTAAACCAACTAGCGCCTGGAATTGTCCAAAGCTGATCTGATCTTGAATATAGATACCATGCTGATAGTATAGTGCCGGATCAGTTTGAGAGGAAGCATTGATGTAACCAGAAATTTCTGAAATGCTGTAATCAGGGTTTACCAAATCGAAATGAGGAACGTTCGGTACAGGATTGCCATCTTTCATGACAAATTGTGCCGCATTATTCTTGTTATAGTTGGCAACGGTACCGTCCAATTTTCTGTAACCCGTTGCATTATAGTTGGAGTTTCCTATCGGTGATTGATTTTGAATGTAATCATAACCAGTCACGATTTTGTGCGTAAGCGGACCGGTTTTCAAATCCGTAACAAAATAAGCAGTAATGTTATCACTGTAGTTTTTGCCTTGTCTGCGGATCGTCTGCATTTCCATTTTGGTAGGAACAGCTACACCAGCTGCATCCACGGCATAACGGTTCGAAGTACGGTGCTCCAACAAATCCTCGTCATATAAGAATTTCATGTAAGAAACGTTGAATGTTACCTTTTCACTGATCTTGCGGCGCAATGAAGTAGTCACATACAAATTCAGCTCATTTTCAAAATCGTTTCTTTTTCCAAGTGCAAAAGAGATAGGAGTAGAGTTCAAATCAGTTCCCGCAGTTGCACCAAATATCGGCTGGCCACGATCCAGCCTGCTTTTAGTCTTGGAATACACAAAGTCAAAGTTCACGGAGGTCTTCTCATCGGGAATAAAGGAAATCGATGGTGCAATCACGATGTCCTCGCCACCCTGGAGCACGCGGAAAGATTCTGCGTTCTGATAAGCCAGGTTCAAGCGGTAAAGCAAAGTTTTACTTTCATTCATAGGGCCGGTAAAATCTGCCATCAAACGGTTTGTGTTCCAGCTGCCTGTAGCGAAATTGATCGACTTACGTGCCTCCTCCAAAGGTTTTTTTGTTACCGTATTTACGATACCTCCGGGATCTGCATTGGCAAACAATGCCGAAGCAGGTCCTTTGATCACTTCCACACGCTCCACGTTGGGTAGCAAAGGCTGGCTCCAACTGCTTGTAGGTGTACGTAATCCATTGATCAAAGCATTGCTGGATCTGAATCCCCTTAGGGCGATGTCATTATTATAGTAAGAAAAATGAGTGGCGCCACTCATGTTTTTGATCACATCACTCGCTTTAAAAGCCTGCTGGTCTTCTATTACTTCTTTAGTCACATAACTGATCGACTGAGGTACATACCGCATAGGTGTTTCCGTTTTGGTGCCGGAAAAAGACTTGGTATTCTTGTAAGCCTGTTCTTTACGGCCCAAAATCTCCACTCCCTGTAAGTCATTGTCTTCCTCTATGAGACTGATGGTAAAATCGCCACTGCTTGCCTTCAGGTTGATTTTGCTATTTTTTGTGGTGTAACCTACATAGGAACTCTGCACAGTGTAGTTGCCCTCTGGCAGGTCTACAAAGCTAAAGCCTCCTTGCTGGTCAGTAGTTTGGAGCAGGTTTTTCTCTACCAGCTTTATGGTTACACCTGGCAAAGGCTTATTTTGTTGATCTACCACCCGTCCTTTAAGCGTAGATTGCGACATGGCCGCCAATGAAGTTGCCATTATACACGAGAGCGTGATTAAATGGTATATAAATCTCATATCTTATTTAGATTAATTAAAAACAGTGGCAAATATATAAGTATTTCCCGCAAATTTTCATTCTAACTGTTACAAAATATTCAGCATATTTAACATTCAAATTCCAGTCATGAAAAATCTACTCATCTTACTGCTGCTCATCGCCCTTGGCAAAGCCAATGCTCAGGAAAACCTCAACTTCGGACGTCAAAAAGAGGTGGTGTCGCCACAGGTCAACCCAGACGGTACGGTCATCTTTCGGATGAAGGCGCCAGGGGCGAAACGCGTGCAAGTGCAGGGCGATTTCCTGCCAAGGAGTGGATCCGCAGACATGAAGATGGATGCCGATAGCATTTGGAGCTATACCTCAGCGGTATTGCCTTCAGAACTATATAGTTACAGTTTTGTAGTAGATGGATTGAAAGTTCGTGATCCCAACAATGTATACCTGATCAGGGATGTAGCTTCGGTAGTCAATGTCTTGCTGATCGGCAATGGTAAGGCTGATAATTATAAGGTGCAGGAAGTACCTCATGGCACGGTTGCCAAGCGCTGGTATAGTTCTGCGGAGCTGAAAATCAACAGGCGCATGACGGTCTATACCCCACCGGGCTACGAGCAAAGCAAAGAAAAGTATCCTGTACTATACCTGCTGCATGGCATGGGCGGCGATGAAGAAGCCTGGCCGGCATTGGGCAGGGCTACACAAATTCTGGACAACCTCATTGCCCAGGGCAAAGCCAAGCCGATGATTGTGGTGATGACCAACGGCAATGTATCTCAGGAAGCCGCACCTGGCGAATCTTCCAAGGGCTTTTACAAACCGGGGATGATGCTGCCAAATACCATGGATGGTAGGATGGAGGAGACTTTCCCGGAGGTGATTAAATTCATTGAAAGCAACTATAGGGTAAATGCACGGAAGGATCAGCGCGCCATTGCGGGACTGTCCATGGGTGGTTACCATTCCCTGCACATCTCCCGTTTTTATCCCCAGACTTTCGATTATATCGGCCTGTTTTCACCAGCGGTGATGGCCGATGGAAGGCACAAATCTAAGGTGTATGCCAATTTTGAGGAAAGCCTGAAAGTGCAAAAAAACAACGGTTATAAATTGTACTGGATCGCCATCGGCAAAACCGATTTCTTATACAAAAACGTGGCCGACTACCGCGCCAAGCTGGACCAGATCGGTATGAAATATACGTATAGAGAGACTGAAGGGGGACATACCTGGTCCAACTGGAGGGATTACCTCTCGGAATTTGCGCCTTTGTTATTTAAGTAATTTCCTAATACATTTCTTTTATTTTTTTTAGGCGCTGAGGGCGCCGTGGATTTCCTATGCGCAAACCTTGCTGGTATGTAAACCCGGATAATCTAATGGAAAAGTTCGGAGAAAGTTTTGTATAAACTTGGATTTAATACATGATTAGTACTGGTTTGAGTCGTATCTATGCGAATCAAACCCCTATCAAACCTGTATCAAACCCGACTCAAACCTAAATAGATAAAATGCTTTTCCTATACTTTTTCATTATTTATTTGAAATTTTTTTGCTTTATGGTATTGATATTCCCAATAGCTCTATTTATATTAGTGTCAATAACCAAATATTTAACCTTATAGAACAAAGATTATGGGCATCTCAAAAGACGGACTCCATGGCAAAACAAATGGTAAAGTAGGAAACCTGGTTTATTACGAGCGATTGGGTAAAAATATCGTTCGTACTATAGGTCAGAATTCAAAACCAGCCTCAGTGGCTCAGCTCCAAAGTAGACAAGAACAATCCGTATGCAGTAAAATGATGAGCGCAGTGCTTCCCTTTATTAAGGTAGGCTATAGCATGCAGATTGTCGGCACCGATAAAAGCGCATTTAATATGGGGATGAAGTACAATAGATCGCATGCGCTAAGTGGTACATACCCCGATGTAGCAGTTGTATACGAAAAAATTCAGTTGAGCGATGGGAAGCTCTTACCGGCCCAGGAGCCAGTGGTAGTACAAATTGCGGAGGGACTGGAGTTTAGTTGGTTAGCAGATCCGTATATGGCCTGGGAGGAATCTCAGGATCAGGTAATGCTCTGTGCTTATTTTCCTGAAAATAATGTATTTAGCTACAAATTGTTCGGCAACACCAGGCTTACAGGCAGGGATATACTTTTTTTAAAGGAAGAAGAGCAATCGCAATACATGGAGGTGTATATATCCTTCGTGGCTGCCGACAGGAAGAGTGTAGCATTGAGTACTTACTTAGGAAATTTCAATAAACCCTAATTATGGGCATACAAAAGTCGGGGCCATTTGGTGGCTTTTACAAAAAAACCGGACCGATTATAGGGCGAAGATCAAGGAATCAGAACGTGATTACGGCTTTGCACCACCCGAGTAATAAACCATCTTCGGAGGATCAGCTTGTGGTGCAGGATAGGTTTACGTTGCTAACGGAGTTTTTGAATGAGTTGAAGCTTTTGATTAACCTGGGCTTCAAGGCCTATGCTAAAGGCAGATCGGCTTTGAATGCAGCGTTTAGTTATAACTATCCCCATGCTTTTTTATCGACGGAATCTGGTTTGGCGATCAACTATCCAAAGATGGTGTACAGCCGTGGTAAGATCAATTGGGTTTCAATTACGCAGTTGTCGAGGAATGGCCAGGAGTTGAATTTGACATGGTCTCCGGATGTGCAATCTGATTATTGCCAGTTCAGCGATCTGGGTACGCTTTTGGTATACAATGCAGATATTGGTAAGGGGATGGCTTATCCAAATGCGATGAAGAGGAAGGATTTGGGCTATGTAGCAGTATTGCCGAAAGGTTTTGAATCGGCCACCTTGCATTGTTATCTGGACTTTTGTTCGGCAGATGGGAAGTTGAGGGGGAATAGTAAATATTTGGGTTGTATCAATTTTTAGTTTGCATAAGATTGCTGGAACTTGTAAAAGTATATACTTTAGTCCGTACAAAACGAAAATATAGCATTAGGGAGGCGGCGGATACCGGCTCCCTTTTGTTTGCCTACCAGAGCTCAGTTTACTTTTAATTTATATTTCCGTGAAATGGACATACATTCCCAAAGCTATTAAATCAAGCGTTTTATGATCTGGATGCTTCGTATGAGTTCTCCTTCTGTAGATGATGCAAAACCAAGTCTTAAACCATTCTCGTAAATGGGTGTTGTTCCTATTTTTCCATCCGATAGCAAAAGTCCCTTTTGGTAAGCTTTGGTCACAAGTGATTGAAGATCAATTTCGGGATTAAATTTAGTCCATACAGACATCCCACCGTCCGGTATATTAAAATCAACTTGGTTTGGCAGTTCATCCGCCAGGAGCTGACAAAAGAGATTCCGTCTCTGCTCATATATTGGCAGTGCTCTCCTTAAATAACGTTGTATAGTACCTTCATTAATCAGCTCTGCCATTGCGTTATCCATGATGTGATCGCCTTGCCTGTCGTGCAATATCCTCACTTTAGCCAAATGCGCAATCACGTTTTCTGCCGCAACCAGATAGCCCATTCTAAATGCAGGCGAAAAGCTTTTACTGAAAGACCCACAGTAAATCACAACTGCATTTCATCCATACTCGCCAATGGCAGCAGCGGGCGGTGTTTGTAATGAAAATCAAAATCGTAATCATCTTCCAGAATGATGAAACCATATTCAGCGGCGAGCCGGAGCAGTTCTAATCGTCGGTCCATTCTCAGTGATACCGTAGTTGGGTAATGATGATGCGGCGTCACATATACCATTCTTACACGATGTTTTTTTTTAAGATTTTCTTCAAGACTTCAACTACCAAACCATTTTCATCTACTGGAATTCCGATATGCCTGGTTTTTGCATGCATAAAATTATGCTCTACTCTTTTCCAGCCCGGAACGCCAGATACCACTATATCGCCTGGAGTAATCAAAGCACTGCAGACCAAATGAATACCCATTAAGGTTCCTCTTGTAGAAAGGATATTGCGGCTACTCGTTCTCAAACTACGCGTAGTATTTAAGTAATCGGACATAGTTTGCCTGTAGTATGGTGATCCTGACGGATTGCCATAGCTGCCAAACTTTTCATATACGCCCCTGCGGGTAAGCTGGCTGCGATATGCCCTGTATAGCTCTTTCATCGGTGCCAGTGCCGGGTCAGGATAGCCGTCGTCCAGATGAAGTTCCGGGATGTCTATATCTTGAACGCCATCCAAGTATTCTGCGGGTTTAATGGTAAAGCCAGCTTTTTTGAATGTTTCACCAAAAGCCAGTTTCTCAGGCTTCCTCGTATCATGATCTGTGAGGTGCCGGGAAACAAACGTACCGCGGCCCAGCTTGCTTTCCAGCCAGCCTTGCGCTTGAAGCTCTTCAAAGGCTTTTTTGATGGTGATCCGGTTCAGCCTGAGTATTGTTGCTAAATCCCTGCTACCTGGAAGCTTTTGCCCGGCCTGCAGTTTGCCTCTCTGTATCAAGAACAGCATACCATCAGCGATTTGAAGGTATATTGGTCGTTTAGTACTGGGATCTATAGCTATTTCCTCAAATAGTTTCCATAAAATTGGGCTATCCATTATCTTGATATTGGGCTACAAATGTAATCCAATGTCTTCGTAATTTTGTAATAACATAGCAACTAGATAGTCAATGATGCATAATGATAACATACAAATCCGTAAAGCAATGGAAGAAGACAGCGAAAATCTATGGATTTTAATGCAAAAGCTGGCCATCTTCGAAAACTACATCGATTCATTCGAGATTACTCCAGAGGTGGTTCGGGAACGGGGCTTTAAGAAAAGCCCTCCCGATTTTTATTGCCTCCTGGCAGATGATCATGGTATTATTGCTGGAATGTTGGTATATTATTTTCATCCCTATACCGCCCAAAACAGACCTGCTATATTTATGAAGGAACTCTATGTTGAGGATGCCTATAGAGGACTAAAGATTGGCGAGCGGTTGATGCATGCCATAAAGCAGGAAGCAAAGCTAAATAACTGTAAGCAAGTTAAATGGGGAGTTGCCCCCTGGAATGAAGCTGGGCTGAGATTTTACCACCGTTTGGGCGCAGTCCAGAACAACGACTGGCTGAATTATGAGTGGAATATTGATTGAGCAAAAATATAAAGATGGAACCTATTGAAATAAAGACTGCTAGCCTAAATGATATAGAGCTGTTGCAGCAAATCGGACGACAAACCTTTTATGAGACCTTCGCCGCCTCAAATACAGAGGAAAACATGGCTAAATACCTGGAGGATGGCTTCTCGATTGAAAAGCTCGGAACGGAACTGAGCAATGCAGGATCGGAATTTCACTTAGCTGTGTTCAATAACGAAGTCATTGGCTATCTAAAAATTAACTCCGGGGAGTCTCAGACTGAGCTCAAAGAAGCCCAATCACTGGAAATTGAGCGCATTTATGTGTTGAAGCAATTTCATGGACAAAAAGTAGGTCAGCTTCTTTATGAAAAAGCGATACAGCGGGCATTGGAAAAGAAAGTTGCTTATGTCTGGCTTGGCGTGTGGGAAGAGAACACACGTGCCATTCGCTTTTACCAAAAGAATGGTTTCGTCGAATTCGATAAGCATATTTTCAGATTGGGAGAGGAGGAGCAAACCGATATTATGATGAAAAAGCAGTTAAACGCGACTTTAGATCTGCAAGCAATTTTGGAAAATGAGCACATCGCACTTTATCCTTTAAGCGCACATGATTTTGAAATGCTGTATGCAGCAGCTTCCGATCCGGAAATCTGGCGCCAACATCCAAATAAAGATCGCTGGAAAAAAGAGGTTTTTCGTAATTTTTTTGAGGGCGCTTTACAAAGCAAAGGTGCTTTCAGAATCGTAGATAAAACCAGTGGTAAGACGATAGGCAGTACACGCTACTATGATCATGAGCCGAATGACAATAGCATTTTTATCGGCTATACTTTTTATGCCACATCTTGCTGGGGCAAAGGCATTAATCCGGCAGTAAAGGCGCTAATGCTTGACTATATTTTTCAATTCGTAAATAAAGTTTACTTCCATATTGGGGCAGGAAATATCCGGTCACAAATCGCTATTCTCCGCCTCGGTGCAGTAAAAATTGATGAGCAGGAAGTTACCTATTTCGGTGAAAGTGCTAAACTCAATTTTGTGTATGAGATCCAAAGGGATCAATGGCAGCAACGAAAGCCTGTACATTGTTAAGATTCATGGCTTATTTGGATAGAATCAAAAATAGTGATTCTGTGTTTTTTTTCAAAATATTGAATTTTTCACCAAAATTCTTCAATTAATCACAATAAATTAATTACAGAGAAACATTTGGTTGTTTTAGTTGTTGTTGGTATATTTGTTTCAACTTGTCATTTAGGTTAAACAGATGAAAAAATACCAGGATAAATTAGAAGATATACTAGCGGATACTACGGTTGCTGAATCTGCGGGCGAGTATATTAATGCGGAGGAGCGTAACCCTTTTATTAACCCTTTAGTAGACTGGGCTTTTAAGCGGATTTTTGCGAGCGAGGCGAATAAAGGAGTAGCTAAAGCTTTTCTTAATGAAGTGCTAAGAGGAAGAAGGGAAATTGTATCCATTGCCTATGGTAAGAATGAGTACCCGGGAGAGATAAAGGGTAAGCGGGGCGCGGTGTTGGACTTTGTTTGCAAAGATCAAGATGGGGTTTCTTTTCTGGTGGAACTGCAAAGGCAAGAACAGCCCTATTTTAAGGACCGCTCTCTGTTTTATGCCAGCAGATTGATTAGTGATCAGGGATCGAAAGGAAAGGATTGGAACTATGAATTGAAAGCTGTTTATGTGATTTGCTTGCTTGAAAAATCCAGCTTTTTAGGAACAGCGGAGGAAATGTATCTGCATGATGTTTCCTTGATTAACACCAGAGCGGGTGCAATTTTTAATGATAAACTTCATTTCGTTTATATCGAACTGGACAAATTTAACAAAACAGAATCTATGGTGGAAACCGGTTTGGATAAATGGATTTACAGTTTGAAAAATGCTGGCAAAATGACCACGGAACCGGTATTCGCAGAAGAAATGAACGTATTTTTTGAATCGGCAAGATGCGCCAATTTGACAAAGGAGGAACTAGACATGTACAGAACAGCACAAGAAGAACAATGGGACAATCAGAATGCTTTTAATTTTGCGACAGAAAAGGCGATGAAAGCAGGTCTTGAAAAGGGAGCTTTAACTAAGGCAATTGAAATCGCTTTGGAGTTGCTTAAGGAAGGGATTGATATCGAGCAGATTGCTAAATATACAAAGCTTTCTAAAGCACAAATATTGGCATTGTAATGAATGCAATGAGTTGGATATTTTATTGCGAGATGTCCACAAATTGACTTGTTGTTTAGATGGAACAAATGAAAATGCAATTAGAAAGCTATTATATAAAAAGGGATATTCCTACTAAAGTTGGTGTTAAGTATTATTTTTTGAGTACGGGAAATAACAATGTTATCAAAGCAGTTGATTACTCCTACTCAATGACACTTTAATGGGCGAAGGGTCTATAATATGGGTTTTGGAGATTTTGATATGACTACTAACCAAATAAACGATACAGCAAACACCCAAAACGGAGATGTGTATAAGGTATTTAATTCTGTCTTAAATACTATTCCTATGTTTTTCGATTCTTTTCCAAGGGCTATTATGATCGTGAAAGGAAGTGATAGTGCTCCTCATTTTATCGAGCAATGCAAATTAATGTGTCAACGAAAATGTGAGGATATATGTCTTAAATCTCATAGGAGAATAAAAATATATCAAGGATACGTAGACAAGAACTACGAGATATTAAGCATTACGTTTAAGTTTTATGGAGGAGTTGATCTTGAGAGTCAGATTATTATAGAGGATTATGTGCTTGGTCGGAGATATGACGCAGTATTACTTTCAAGAAATATTAATTAATTTTGTAATATGAAAACCAAGAAAAAAAACACAGACAAATTGGTGAAAATATCAGAGTCTGCATTGCTATCGTTGGTGGCTTATCGATTAAAAGATAGGGTTTTATTTCCCGAAAAGGTTGAAAGCTCTCGTGAGTTTCTAAAAGCTGTAACTAAGAGCACTCTTTAGCCATTTTGATTTAAGGTTGAGGTGTTCACAAATTGGCCACCCATTAACTATAGTCCTTGACTACCCTTATTTAGAACTGGAAAAATAAAAAGATACAAAATATATAGCCAATGAAATAAAGAAATAGAACAACATATCATTACTTCTTAAATGAGGTATTAATTCAAAGAGTCTCGAGTATCAAATTACCACAATGTTGCAAACGAGACAATAGATTAATGCCCATGACAATATTTGTTGTACTTTTGCAGGTGCAAATAGTGTCGTGGGCTCTATTGTAAAACCGTTTTGCAAGGCTGTGGTAAGCCCGATACTACGGTATTTAGAGCCCCGCGCTATTTGCACTTTCGTTATATATAGTTCTATTTCATGGAACTAGCTTTAGAAAAAGCATGGCTTTCTAAATCCTTTTGAGACTCATTTTTAAACCATTAAAAATGAGCTTATGACAAATCAAAACAACCTTGAAAACCCTCGCGTGCTGAATCAGCATACATTCATCAACAGATTAATCGAAATTACCCCTATTGAACGCATTTTCATCAATTACCGTTATCGCGAAGATGTGCAGATTAAAGAACTGACCATACTCATTCCAAAATCTGCAACACGGCATCCTTCGGAAGTCAGGCCATTGCTGGATATGGTAATGAAGGATTATGAGGATTGCCTGTACAGGGTATTTACCACACCAGAGGTAAAGCGGATATTGGATCAGGGAAGTCTTGATTTGTATGTCAGATGCAGACCAGATCGATTGTTTTATAAAGCGCCTGGTTGTATGGAGTTTCCCTTAGACACGTATCCAAGGGCTTTCCTGCGGAAGGCGGATTACAGATTTAAAAATGAGCAAAAAAAAGTATTGGGCTTTAAAGAGGGCTTTCAGTTCTATTATGATCGGGAAAACTATTCCCTTGCCTGTTTTATGCTACACCAGGTAATGGAGTTGAGTTATCGTACGATTGCGGTAATTTCGGTTGGAAAAGAGAAGATATCCCATAGCATTAGCAGTCATCAAAAGTTCATGCGTGGTCACATAGGCAATTTTGAGGTTGTTTTTGATTTGGAAAGTGAACAAGACAAGGCCATGCTAGACTTGTTGGATGCATCTTACAGAGCAGTTAGGTATGAACAGGACTTTGCTATAGAAAAAGAACAATTGTTGTGGCTGTTGAACAAAGCGGATCAAATTGAACATTTAATGCTCAAAATGTATCATGCGTTATTCCTACATTTTATTAGAGAGATGGAAGCTGAAAAAAATGCAGCAGTTTCATCCGATGAAGTTCCTGCTAAGGTTGCATACACCGAAGATAGTCGTTTGAATCAGATCATCGCTAAAATTTCAGGTCTGGTGCCGGTAAGGCGAATTTATAATCTGGCGCGGCATGCGAATGTAGATAGGAAGTTGGGCATGTTCGTTGATGGCGATAAACAGTCCGTCGAAGTGCATTATTATTTATTAGTAATCTGCAATAAGCCCTGTACTCCGGAGGTGTTTAATATACAATGCATCATCAATCAGGATGAAAAAATAGAGGCTACCGTGACTTTACTAATGCACAATACAAAAGATGTACAGGGTGCATTGCAGGATCATCAACCCTTTTTATATAAACTGTTGCGTGAGGGGGAGTTGGTTTATGGGCTTGATTCAGTGGAGTTTTCTATACCCGAATTAGATGCCGACCAAGTGCGGCTACATAAAGCGCAGCTATGGTACAACAGGTTCAATAGGGCGATAGCATTGATGGAAGCCGCAGATAATGTGACCGAAGAGGAAAACGGTATCGTAATGGCGAGTATGCTGAGCCAGGCAATGGTACAGATCTGCTTGGTCTATATAGAGGAAAAGATTGGCTATCGCCCAAATCAGCTTTCTTTGAAGCATCTTTTTGCTTTGTGCAGGATGATCGATCCTATGATCGATGAGGTATTTCCGGTAAGTAGGAAGGAAGATGGGGATCTATTTAACTTTTTGCTGGATGCGGACAGGAACATGAGATACAGAACGCGAGCTTGCATAGATACTACGGATCAGTGTATGTTGTTGAGGAGGTGTAATACCTGGATGGAGCATGTAAGGGGTCTAAAGTCCCTTCCATTATAACCGTACCTACTGGTTAAAGCTGATCTCCCCGGAAGCAAAAGGCCCTTTCAAATTAGAAAGGCCTTTTCTAGTGATTTAACCCCATTTTGTTTTTTTTAATTCACTACCTTTGCCGCCAATGATCAACCGATTTATTGCTTTTACTTTATTACTAGCATTGGTAAGTGCCAACTTATCCCGGTTTTTCATTTATGCTGAATTCGAACTCAATCAAAAATTCATTGCTGCTAAACTTTGTGAAAACAGGGACAAACCTGAAATGCATTGTAATGGTAAGTGCTATTTGATGAAGAAACTGAAAGAAGCTGAGGAAAAAGAGAAGAAACAGGAACAGGCTGCACAAAAGAAGGGCATTCAGGATTTTTGCATTGTCAACAATCCCTTAGTGATCACTTTTCAGGCACTGAAGCTCAAAAAGCAGAAACCTGCACATCTTCCTTTTAAACTTCCTAAAATCAGTACGGAGATCTTCCATCCGCCTTCCTTTAAATTGTCTTAAATATTATTTTCTTGGTTATACGCTTGGTCGCACCTGACTTTGGCGCAGCCTAGTTATGCTTTGGTTTATTTTAGCCCGACGACCGTATTGACGGGTTGCGGGAAGAAATCTGTATTAAAAACAATTTAAAAATGAAAAAATTATTATCTATTATAGGATTATCTGCCTTACTATTTACGTCTTGCTCAAAAGATGAGACTTCACCAGAATACAATGAAAATAACCTGGCTTCACTTTCTGTGGAGTTTGATAACATCGTGGGCGAGCGTACCCTGGTACTCAACAATACCGGAAGCCCTTACAGAAATGCAGCAGGAGAACCTTTCAGCATCTCTCGTCTGCAGTATTTCATCAGTAACATCAAGGTTGGAATGGCCGACGGGAAAACATACACTGTAAATCCCGATAGCAGTTATTTTATGATTAATGGAGCAGACAGGGGTACCCGTTTTACGAAAGTAAGGGTTCCTGAGGGCGATTATGTAAGCCTGAGTTTCATCGTAGGGGTTGACAGTCTGCGCAGTACGATGCCCATCGATAAGCGTACCGGTGTTCTGGATCCGGCAGCAGGAGGAGGCATGGAAGGGGCCGGCATGTACTGGGGCTGGAACAGTGGCTACATCTTCTTTAAACTGGAAGGGAAGTCGGATGTGGTTTCCAACGATGCGAATGGCGATCCTACCGGGAACAAACAATTCAAATACCATATCGGCTTTTTTGGCGGTTATAGTGCGCCAACGCTCAACAATATCAAGGTGGTCAATGTAGATCTTCGTACTGCAGGTATTGCAAAAGTCCGGAAAGACCGCCAGAGCAATATCCATCTTTTTGTGGATGTGATGAAGGTCTTTAATGGAAAAACGCCATTTAAGATTGCAGAAAATCCAAATGTGATGTTTAGCAATTTCACGACTACCATCGCAGGTAATTTGCCTGGTATGTTTAGGCATGACCATACAGAAAACTAGCGATGATGAATAGCAAATACTGGATCAGCCTGCTTTCTATTGCCTTGTGTCTGCTTGCCTGCAAGAAAGAGAATGGGCTGAAAGAGGAGACCATCGATTCCTGGGTAGGTTTTGTAAAGCCGGTACATTTTCCCGAGCCGGTTTACAACCTGAAAAACAATCCGGTAACCAAGGAAGGTTTTGAACTGGGAAGGGCATTATTTAATGAGCCGAGGCTTTCCCGCAACAACACGATCAACTGTGCGTCCTGTCACATCCAGTCTTCCGCTTTTACACAGCATGGGCATGATGTGAGTCACGGTATAGACGATCGGCTGGGCACGCGTAACTCGCCACCGATCATGAACCTGGCCTGGAATAAGGCTTTCATGTGGGGCGGCGGGGTATTTGACCTGGACCTGCAGCCGATCACACCCATTACAACACATGAGGAAATGGATGAAACGCTGGAAAATGTGCTCAAAAAGATTGGGGCTACGGCTAAATACCCGCCGATGTTCAAGGCAGCTTTTGGTTCTGAAGAAGTGACTACCTCAAGGTTTATGAAGGCACTGTCACAATTTATGCTGATGTGCATCAGCAGCAATTCTAAATACGACAAAGTACTGCGTAAAGACCCCGGTGTGAGTTTTACCGAAGAGGAGCAAGCCGGCTACCTGTTGTTTAAAGAGAAATGTGCTTCCTGCCATGCAGAGCCCTTGTTTACCGATGGCTCTTTCCGCAACAATGGCTTGGGCATCAGTCCGATAAACGACCAGGGCCTGTATGCCGCTACCCTCATTGAAACCGATCGGTATAAGTTTAAGGTGCCTTCATTGCGCAATTTGCAGTATACCGCACCTTACATGCACGATGGCCGTTTTCTTTCTCTGGCAGGGGTACTGGAGCATTACAACTCAGAAGTGCAGGCTACGCCCAACCTGGATCCCTTGCTGAACCAAAACGGCAGGCGGGGCATCGCCCTGAGCAGCAGTGATAAGGCTAAGCTGACGGCTTTCCTGAATACTTTGAACGATACCGATTTTATCAATAACCCATTATTAGCAGAACAATAAATGAAGCGACTGTTTATAGGATTGTTTTTGACAATCATGACCATAACTACTACGAAGGCCTGCGACATCTGCGGATGTGGCGTAGGGAGCTATTATCTCGGTATTCTGCCTGAATACAACAAACGTTTTTTGGGTTTGAGGTATCAATACAAAAGCTTGAGGACCCACCTGGGCCCGTTTGGTGAAAGCACGCCGCTGAGCACCGATGAGACTTACCAAAGTGCAGAAATCTGGGGAGGTGTCAATGTAGGGTCCAGGTTCCGGGTGCTGGCATTTTTGCCTTATAATTTCAACAGCAGGGAGAGCCAGTCTTCCACTGGTCACAAAAATGGCTTGGGTGACATCGCTGTGATGGGCTATTACAAGGTGTTTGACAATATGGGTACTGCCGGCGAAAGGCTTCTGGTACAGTCGCTTTGGCTGGGAGCAGGGCTGAAAATTCCTACAGGTAAGTATGAGCCAACGGAACGTCTGGCCGTGTCCGAGTCGCCAAATAACTTCCAATTGGGTACAGCCAGTACAGATTTTACCCTGAATGCGGCTTATGACATCCGTTGGAATGACCTGGGACTCAATGCAAACCTGAATTACAAGATCAATACAGAAAATAAGTACAACTATCGTTATGGCAATAAGTTTACTTCAAATGTACTGGTGTACCATAAGTTCAGAATTGCGCATAAAGTCACTGTAGCGCCAAATCTTGGAGTCTTGTACGAGACTGCTTTGAAGGATGTGGAAGATGGAAAATATGAAGTGGGGGTGTCGGGTGGACATTCTTTGTCGGCGGTTGCGGGGATTGAGATGGGTATGAAGGGTTTATCCCTGGGTGCCAATTATCAGGATATACGCTCACAAGATCTTGCCGGTGGCAGGGCATATGCCGGAAACCGGCTGATGGTTCATGTATCTTTACCTTTTTAATTGATAATCAAAAAGTGCTTTATGGCTTCTGTTCCGAAGGATGTAAAAAATCCTTTATTAAACAGCCAGATAAGTATTTGAAGAAATAGTTTAATCACCGTTACTGGGTATTTTTAACAAATTTTATTGGGATTTTGTTGTCTCCATAAAAATTAAATATATTCGTAAACAATAGGGATGATTAACATTAGGGGCAAAATAGCAATATGGCGCCCCTTTTGTTTGACAACACGTTGCATTTACAGTGATTTTCGTTGCAGATTTATTGTATAAACTTGACTGATAGTTTATGATAAAAGCCCAGTCTATTGATAAAGAAAGGATTATAGAGATTCTGACACTTGCTTTTGAATCAAATGCAAGTGTGAACTATATCATCAAACAGGACGGACGGAGGATGCAGCGGATCAGGCACCTAATGGATTATTCGGTAAAGGTATGTACTGCCTTCGGCAAGGTACTTCTTTCTGATGACCGCAATGCTGCAGCGCTGGTGATGCATGAACCGAAGTCTTTTAGTCTGCAGTCTTTATTTTGGGACCTGCAATTGATTGTACGGGTTACGGGCCTCAGGAAGCTAAGGAAGGTACTTCAAAGAGAGGCATTGATCAAAGCGCAGCATCCGGCAGGAAATTTTTATTATTTATGGTTTATTGGTGTACATCCTGTTCATAAGGGCTATGGCATTGGCTCTGACCTGCTGAATGAGCTGATTGCAGATGCGGAAAGCCTGGGCCTGACTGTTTATCTGGAAACATCTACGGCCAAAAATGTACCCTGGTATGAAAAGTTTGGCTTTCTGAACTTCAAGGAAATTGACCTGGGCTATAGGCTTTATTTTCTGAAGCGCTGAGGCTGTACTTGAACATTAAAACGAGTCGGTACTAATACATTAAAAATGAGGGTGTCCGAAAAGGTGCAATTTACTATTCTATGTTTCTCGTCATCCTGAATTTAGTTCAGGATCCCCGCTTGAGCATGGTTTAAATAGCATGTCCGTAGATCCTGAAATAAATTCAGGATGACGTACGTACCTTTTCGGACATCCTCATTTTTAATTGGCTTCTTCTGCGTGCATCCAGGCAGTAGTTCCTGCTGAAGGCACTTTGATTGCCGTAGGATCTTTCCGTTTGTTCTCAGGACCTTGCAGCTGATCTGCATGTTCACGTGTGGTTTCCCTTAAGTCGTCATATAAATGATCTTTCAGCTCTTCCGGCACTTCATAGATTTCTGGAGATAGCTTGTCTACGATCTTGTTTTTCAGTCCTGCCGTGGCATCGCCTATGGCTGATCTGGTATTTTTACCACTATCAGGTGCAAATAATATGGAAAGTGCAGCACCAACAGCCAGTCCTGTTACGACAGCAACGGCTATTAAAGAATTGTCCTGGCTTCCTTGTATGGTCGATTTAATGAGTTTTTTGTAATTCATAGGAATAAGTTTTAGTAGATATGGATGTACTAGTCTAACAACACAAGCTGTATTTGGTTTGCAAAATGATTAATCCGCAGGGATTTACTATTTTTGCAGGGTTTGATACTGAACCTATGAAAGCATCTTTTCTCTTTATTCCCATCTTGATGATCTTATCCTGTACCACAAAAAAAGCGACTGAAAGCAGTGCTTCTGCTAATGATCCGCATTCTTTTGCACGTCCCTCTGAAGCTGTGGCCAAACACCTCGACCTGGATATTAAAGTTGAATTTGAATCACAACAGATCTCTGGTAAGGCTGTGTGGACGATAGAAAATAAGACTGCTGCTAAGGAGATTATTTTTGATGATAGCCAGCTGAACATCCAGAAAATTACCCTGGGGCCGGAGGAAAAAGAGACTACTTTTGAACTGGGTAAGGAAGTGGAATTTCTCGGAAAACCCTTGCATGTAGCCATAGCTCCGGATACCAAACAGATAAATATTTATTACAGTACGGGCAAAGGTGCGAGTGCTTTGCAATGGTTGCAGCCTCAGCAGACTGCGGGTAAAAAGCATCCTTACCTGTTTACACAATCACAGGCCATTGCAGCCCGCAGTTGGGTGCCTTGCCAGGACAGTCCCGGCATCCGCTTTACTTACAATGCACGCGTAACAGTACCGAAGGAACTGCTGGCGCTGATGAGTGCGGAGAACCCTCAGGCTAAAAATAGCACGGGGGTTTATGAATTTAAACAAGTGCATCCGATCCCTTCATATCTATTGGCATTGGCAGTAGGGGATATCACTTTCAAGGCCGTGGACGGTCGCACGGGTGTATATGCAGAGCCTTCTGTGTTGGATAAAGCGGTTTATGAATTTGCTGATATGGGTAAGATGGTCACTGCTGCGGAAAAGCTATACGGTCCTTATAGATGGGGAAGGTATGATCTGCTGGTGTTGCCGCCGAGCTTTCCTTTTGGCGGAATGGAGAATCCAAACCTGACTTTCATCACGCCGACGATCATCGCGGGCGACAGGTCGTTGGTGAGCATCATCTGTCATGAACTGGCCCACAGCTGGAGCGGCAATTTGGTGACGAATGCGACATGGAATGACTTCTGGCTGAATGAAGGCTTTACGAATTACTTTGAACGCCGTATAGATGAAGAGATCTTCGGTAAGCAGGAAGCGGAGATGCAGGAGGTGTTTGCCAAACAAGCTTTGGAGGAGACCGTGAAGGATATGGGGGCGACGAGTAAAGACACCCACCTGAAAACAGATTACACGAATAGAAGTCCGGATGAAGGCACGAATGACATTGCTTACGAAAAGGGATATTTTTTCCTGAGGGCGATAGAGGAAGCAGTAGGACGTGAAAAGTTTGATGCTTTCCTGCGTAACCATTTTGACGGTCATGCTTTTCAGTCCCTCAGTACCGAAGATTTTCTAAAAGACCTGGATCAAAACCTGATCAAAGGAGATAAAGTGCTTGAGGAAAAGATAAAGGTGAACGATTGGGTGTACGGCCCCGGTATTCCTACGAATCTGGTGGCTGTGGGTTCGGCGCGTTTCAAAGCAATAGATGCTTTGTTGGCCGACTGGAAGAAGACCGGTGTGGCTAAAGGTCTTGCGAAACAACTGAGCTCCAATAACGAGCGTAAATATTTCATTAGCGGTTTGCCTGCAGGCCTTAGCGCAGCGCAGATGCAGGTTTTGGATGCGGAGTTCAATTTCACAGGTTCACACAACACGGATATTCAGAAGGCTTGGTATGTGCTGGCTATCCGTCATGGTTACAAAGCAGCAGATCCTCAGATCAAAAACTATCTGCTGACTAATGGGCGCATGTGGCACATCATCCCGGTGTATAAAGCGTATATGGCCAGTCCTGAAGGGGCTAAGTTGGCCAGGGAGATTTACAAGATTGCAAGGCCAAATTATCATCCGATGACCTATCAGGCTATAGATGAACTGCTGAAGTAAATTTATTTTCTTTTTCATGTAGCGTTTGAGGGGGTGTGAGCGTCTGATAGGTATAAACTAACCAACAAAACTTAACGTCATGATGAATGCTAACCCATCGAATTTACTTGTTGTAGACAGTGAGGATACTGCGAAAATCCAGGAACTGTCTGTCTTGTTCCCTAAATTGACCAGTCTGATCCTGAAAAATGAGAATAAAAACTTTGTGATCAATTTTAAGGATGGCGAACGGTCATTGATCGTTATGGTGGTTTGCAAGTCTAAAATGGCGATCGCCAGTTGAGTTAAATTTCATCACCACACGGTATGCAAGTCGCTTGAATATTGTTTTGCTGGATAATTATTGCTAATTTTGTTAGTAATGAAAAGATCCGGTTCAGCTGATTTACCACTACATCATGGTCATGTACCGAAATGGCTGGCCGAACGCATGTCGAGACTAGGGCTGGCGATCACGGAGGCTATAGTGGCCGATTATGGTTCGGCTGAAGTGATGCGCCGCTTGAGCGATCCCTTTTGGTTCCAGAGCCTGGGCGCGGTCATGGGGATGGACTGGCATTCCTCCGGAATTACGACTTCAGTAATGGGTGCTTTAAAAGCTGCATTGAATCCACATTACCGGGAATTGGGTATTTACATCTGCGGTGGTAAAGGCAATAAGTCGAGGCAAACACCAGAGGAGTTGCTTCGGTTTGGGGATAGGACAGGACTTAATGGCCAGGAACTGGTCCGATGTAGCAGGTTAAGTGCAAAGGTAGATAACACCGCGCTTCAGGATGGTTTTCAGTTGTATACGCATAGTTTTATTGTTGATTCCAGTGGATTGTGGACGGTGGTGCAGCAAGGTATGCAGACTGGAGGGACAACCGCTAGAAGGTATCACTGGCATTCATCTTCATTGCGCTCTTTTGTAGATGCACCACATACAGGGATTTGCGGACAAAATCAGGGACGCATCATGAACCTGGTGGCTCAGGCCGCGGCACCATCAAGAGCGGCAATGCTGTCGATCACTTCAGAGCACCCGGAGCGGATGATTGCGGAGGCACGTCGGCTCATCTTACCCAATCGCCATGAAGTAAAAGCAAAGGATGTAGACCTGAAAAGGTTGGGCGCTATGCTGTGGCTCACACATGAAAAGCGCCCGGCAGATTTCGAAGAGCTGCTGCTATTGGAAGGGATGGGCCCACGCACACTACAGTCTATGGCACTGGTGAGTGAGGTGATCCATGGTACGCCGTCGCGATTTGATGATCCCGCCCGGTTTTCTTTCGCCCATGGCGGAAAGGATGGTCATCCTTTTCCGGTTCCTTTAAAAGTATATGATGAGACAATTTCGGTCTTGAGCAAGGCGGTACACCGTGCTAAGGTTGGTGATTCGGATAAGTTGCATGCCATCCGGAAGCTGAGTGAGTTATCTTACCAGGCTGAAGCAGGTTTTAGCCCGAATGACAATTTTGATGAACTGATCGCCAGGGAAAGAAGGGATTCCTGGAAATATGGGGGAAAAACTATTTTTGGAGATGCCATGCCACCGGTAGAATCTCAACTTCGTTTATTTTGATTATTTGTATATTTAGCTGTAGCGTAATTTATCTGGACCGCGTCTGATCAGATAATGATCCTACTGACCCTTGAAAAACGAATGATATGAAAAAAACACTGATACTTTTGATGCTTGGCTTTGCTGTTGCTGGCTGTGGCACTATGAAAGAGAAAAAAAATGCAGGTACTGTTCAACTGAGCGGCAAGATTGAAAAACTGGAGATGAGCACTTTCCAATATGGCACCCATGTGCTGAAGCAGGGAGAGAAAATCTTTGCATTGAGGAGTGATAAAGTTAAACTAGATACTTATGTAGATAAAGAGGTGACCGTTAAGGGCCTTAAGGTAGAAGGTTACCCTGTAGAAAATGGTCCGGATTTCATCGATGTTCAGGAAGTAACCGTCAAATAGCAGATAAAAGCTATCTTTGCGGATGCTTGAAATCGTATATCAGGATGATCACCTGATCGCAATCAATAAACCCCATGGCCTGCTCGTTCACCGTTCTTCCATCGCAAATGACGCGAAAGAATTTGCGTTGCAATTGCTGCGGGATCAGGTCGGTCGGCATGTGAGTCCGGTACACCGGCTCGACAGAAAGACGGGTGGGCTGTTGCTGTTTGCTTTCGATAAGGAAACGGAAGTGGCAATGCACCAGCAGTTTATGGAGGCTGAGGTTACTAAGAAATACCTGGCTATTTTAAGAGGTTATGCTCCTGATCATGAGGAGATAGATTATCCGCTGGCAAAGGAAAACGGTACGATGCAGGAAGCCTTTACGGCCTTCGTCACTTTGAAAAGGGCGGAGTTGGATGTTGCTTTCGGAAAACATCCGACTTCCCGTTATTCTCTGGTGGAGGCTACGCCAACTACAGGCAGGATGCACCAGTTGAGGCGGCATTTTGCACATATCTTTTATCCGATCATTGGCGACCGCAAGCATGGTTGTAATAAGCAGAATAAGTTTTTCAAGGAGCAGTGGGAGATGACGACCATGCTTTTACATGCATCGGAGCTGAGTTTCAAGCATCCGGTTACGGCCGATCCAATACACCTGAAAGCACCGGTTCATGAAGAATTCAGGAGAGTTATGGAGCTAATGGGCTGGGATTTGGATGTCTGATCCCAGTTTGGAAAAGCTGTTGTAAATTTCACATATTTCCTGTATTATTGGATGGATTACATCTCGTAAGCTAACCAAATGAGAAACGCTCAGTTCAAACCTTGTTTAACCTTCATCATCCTCATCTTTTTGGGACTAAGCCCTTCATGGAGCATTGCGCAAAGTCTATTTGAAGGTCAGGTATTCAACAGGCGCACTGAAACGCCTATTGCAGGAGTTACTGTGACATTGCAGAAAGAAAAACTCGCTACAAGTACAAACGATCAGGGCTATTTCAATTTACGTTCCTCCACAGAACAGCCCAATGATACCCTGATTTTTACGGGGATAGGTTACGTCACTTTAAAGATTCCTGTAGCGAATTTTGATGTGGGAATGCAGGTATTGCTGACAGAAAGTACTAACATGCTGGAACAAGTGGACATCAATGTCAGAAAGTTAAAGGTAGAGCGGCTGAATGCCTTTTCCTTTGCACACATCAGGGAAGACCCTATGGGCGACGTGAGGACCCGCGCCTACACCACCACTTTTCAGTATGCAAAGCTCTTCGTGGCTCCACAGGAAAATGTAATGCTGCATCAGATAGATATTGGAAGACGAAACTTCAACCCGAGTTTCTCCCCGGTACGTGAATTAATCAAATCAAAAACCCAGGCGCGCTTTAAATTGCACATTATGCAAGTGGACTCCAAGACCGGAGGTCCGGGCAAAATTCTTTTTAGTAAAGATGTCTTACTTCGGGATAATAGCCTGATGATCGCCATAGATTTGAGCAAAGATCAAATTGTACTGAAAGATCAGCGATTTTTTGTTGCGGTGGAATGGCTGCACATTCCATTTAACGAACTGGTAAAATTGGAGTATGCGGCTAAAGTAAACAAGATAAACAGGAAGGGCAATCAGGTTTTGGAGGATGTCGCCAATTATAGAATTCTTTACCAGCCTGCTTTGATAGAATATGATGGCTGGAAACCTGCGGAGTCCTGGGTAATGAAAGAAGATGGGAGATGGCGCATGAACCCGCCGGTTAAGACCAATAAAGGGTCAGATGTTGCGCTGTCTGCCACGATTAAATATTAATAGAATGTATAGAATATTGACCGTTTTAGCCCTTCTAATGTACTTTACAGCTTCAGCCCGGCAAGTTGCTAAGCCAAAGGAAATTGTAAATTCCTTTCAAATCGTGGATGAGGTCAGCAAAAAAGCGGTGCCTTCAGTTTCTGTTACCATTTTACGAGCGGAATTGTCAATCACAACGGAGAAGGACGGCATTTTCAATATTGCCGGAGACTTGAGCAAGATGCGGGATACCGTTGTATTTGAGCTTTTAGGCTATCTCCCCTCGAAAATGGCCTTGAAGGACCTGTATGGCCGCGATACCATCAGTCTGGTTGCGAAAGCCTGGAGCAGCACGGCTATAACGGCACTTAAAGGTGAACGGATCCAGGTCAATGAATTCAAAGCTAAAGAGATCGTGCATTATGCCGGATTGAATACCACTACAGCGAATTTTGATTACCTGCAACTGGCACAGCGTTTTGATGTGGAAAAGGCGGGTGGACAATTGGGAAAAGTGGTGATCAACCGGCTCTGGTTCAATGTTGATTACGAAGCGCAGGCTGATTTTGTGGATTTGGAATATACCACTTTCCGGTTACGGATCTACAGTGTTGAGGCATCCGGCAAACCAGGAAAGGACTTGTGCGATCATACGATTGAAATGGAAAGTAACAATTCGCGTTCTGTATCGATCAACCTCGATAACTACGGCATCCGCATACCTGATCGTTCGTTTTTTGTAGCTATAGAATGGATGCGGGACCACCGGAACGTGGGCTATGCAATGGTGATAGATAAAAAAACGGGTATTTACCAAAAGACCGTCAATTTCAGGCCGGCAATAGGTGTTTCCCCAATTGAAGGGAAAAGGTTAAACATCTGGGCCATGACGATGAAGAAAAAGTGGGTTCCTTATAACTATTTTATGCCTGAAGGAACTGATCTGGCCATAACAGCTACAGTACTTTATTAATGCTGTTGTTTTTTGCCTAATGCGATGGCAGTAATTTTCACCGCTTTATGACGGTATTCCTTTTGGAGATGGGAAAAAATATAGAAACGTTTAGGCGAAAGCGTAAGGCTCGCATTGAAATCCTTGCTCTCTTAAGATGTGACTCACTACATCTTCACAAGGCACATTGGTGAAAATACGGAGTATTCTTTGTTCGAATGTAAACTGCCATTTCTTTTCTCCAAAAAGCAAGTTGAATAATGGTGCTATGGATCCCAGATCCCTGAACTCTTTTACCGATGTTTTAAAAATAACCATGTCCGTCTGTTTGAAATTAACTAATGTAAAGATGTGGTGTTTATCGACGCGAATAAAGGAGTATTTGGTAGAGCGGACAAAAAGCTCGGTGAACGGTAAAAAAGTACCGGTAAAATTTCAGGAAGCTATGCTGGGTTTCGGCTTATAGAAGAATTGCAGGTAGACCAGAGCCATCAGTGTGATGCCGGTACAGTAGAAAAAGGTGACCGGGATCATACGGATATCATCTACAAAAAGCCAGCCGGCAAGGAGTGCTCCCAGACCAATTCCAGCTTCAAGAGCAATATACATGGTGGCCATAGCTTTGCCTCTTTGCGTTGGTTCGCTGAGGTCGACCGTCCAGGCAGTTGCTGTTGGAGAAAGCATACCAGTAGCTACACCATAGAGGGCGGAGGCAAGCATCAGCCAGATTGAAGAGTTGGCGAGGGCGATCATCGCCATAGCAAGGGCCAGCAGAGATAGAGAAATCTTGAGGATGATGGGGCGGCCATAGTTATCCGATGCCTTCCCGGCAACAAAACGAATGAGCAAGGAAGTGAAGGTAAATGCCATGAAGAACAGTCCCTTATTGCTGGTGCCGAGATGCGCACTCCAATCGGAGATAACAGTAAGGATAGCCCCATAGCTGATGTAGCTGAGGAAGATGATGATCACCGCGGGTATGACCCGCCATTCTATAATGTCGCGGCGGTCGATCTTTAAATGTTCTGCCCGGAATTTTTGTTTGTCGGTCAGCGTCTCTTTCATATTGGCCAGGATGACAATGGAAAGTAATGCAAACAGGGAGGAGCAATAAAAAAGTATGTTGATGGAATAATGATCTGTAATGGTACTTCCTATGGCAGGACCAATGGCCAGTCCCGTGCTGAAACAGATACCGTGGACACCCATTGCTTCGCCCCATTTGCCTTGTGGGACCAGGTCGGCCACATAAGCGGCGGTAGCTGTTGGTTTGAATCCTGTAGAGAAACCATGGATCAGGCGGAGGAACAAGAATCCGGCAACTGTAGTGAGCAAAGGGTACAGGAAACCACATAGAAAACAGACGATAGAGCCAACGGCCATGATGGGAATGCGGCCTACTGTATCCGTGAGCTTGCCACTGAAAGGCCTGCTGATCCCTGCGGTAAGTGTAAACAAAGCGATGATCAGTCCCTTATACTCGGCACCACCCATTTTGCTCAGGTAGGCAGGTAATTCCGGGATTAGCATGTTAAAGCTGGCAGAAAAGAGAAAGGAGCTTAAGCAAACGAGACCGAACTGTAGCGTATAAATACTGGGGGAGGATTCCTGGGACATAGTTAATAAATCATGGCTGCGCGCAGACCTTTCAGGCCAGATACGCCTTGCAGGTCTTCAATATCGAAACGTTCAACTTCTGGTTTGAGTATCTGTTCTTGTTGTAATTCGGCAACGTATTCCAGGTATTCCGCTTCGTCCGTCTCATCACTATAGACAATTGTGATTTTTCCGGATTCGGTAATGCGCTCTGTGGTGTCCTTGATATAGGCTTTGTCAATGCGTTTCTTGACAATCTCAAATCGTGCATTATAACTGCCATCTACATCAAAGCGCTTTTCGTCCATTCTGAAACGGATCGCAATGGTAGAATTGTAAACCAGGATCAAAGACGTAACAGGAAGTGCATAAGGCAGGGATGGCATCAGTTGCTGATGGGCGCGTTCCATTTCACACATGGTGCGGAGCTGCCATAGCCGGAGCTGTCTCAATATTTGCCTGTTGAAATCAAATTGCGGGGCTATAGAAGCTCCAATGTAAAGGTTGTGTTCCACACCATCTGTTTTGAACCTTTCGAAATAATGCGGAAATACCTTTTGGGCTTCCAACTGACGCATGTCGAGGATCTCGGCCATTTTAAGGTTGATCCTGGAGATGGTTCTCTCGTACTTTCTGCGGTAGGTATGAAATATCCCTGTTTCCATCTCATTTTCGGAGAAATAACTTCTGATGAGGTGGTCCAGCTGCCTGTGTTTGATGTCCCTTAACCTGTCATGTATTTTCTGATCCAGGTAGTTGACGATCTGATGCTCTGTATTGGCTAGTATGGGCGATTGGAGCCAGGTCCGGAACCTGCTGATCTGCTCGATCTCCGCACTGAAATCGGCAGCGTCTTCATTCTGGATGCCTTTCAGCAATTGGAAAAGGTCTTTCAATTGGAGCTGGAGGTCATTCTGTACACTTAAATTCCGTGCTTCCGAAGAACCCTTGACATCGATTTGCCCATAAAGGGGGAATATGTTGGGAAAGACGATGTCTTCCAGTGCTGTTTCCTGATTTAGCCCCTGGTTGAGTAGCAGCTGTTTGGCCTGGTCACGGAATTTCCAGTTGACACTCGGATGAAGTGTGGTGAATCGGAGCTGAATGAGGGCCTGTATGGCGTTTTCCAGTTCTACGACCAGGCGGTCTACCTTTTCCGTAAGGAAAGGCATAATCACATCCAGCTTGTTGGCATTGATGCTGTTGAGTTCTTTTGGTCGCTCTGAGACTACTTCCAGTACGCCCAGAAGCCGGCCATTCTTCACGATGGGTGCAAGAATAAAACTTCGTATGCCTTGTTTTAACATGATCTCCATGAGCGGACTAGCCGCGTTTTTGAGCTGAAGCTCCTGAGTATCAGATGCGGCAAAGTATTTCTTGTTGTGGACCAACTGGCGGTAAGAAGGAAGGCAAAGAATGTCTTTGTCCAGCTGTTCTGCTTTATCGGGCAGGATATGACTTACCATGTGGTAGGCGAGTCCGGTAGTGCTGAATTTGCCCTGGTCTTGATTAAAGAGTGTGAATCCTATTCTCAGATCCGGGATCCGATATATGGAGCGATAGACGGAGGTAATGCTTTGGTTGAAGTTGGGTGTATTGAAATCCAGTAGTTTTTCTTTAAAGATGGAAACTGCATTTTCTACAGTTGCATCGTATAAAGTCATGATTGCAAAGCCTTTGAGGGTCCAGCTTTCAAGAGGGAATTTTGCCCTCCAGAGTTCGATATTATCGTAGTTGTCTACCAGTTCATCTATCTCGGCCTCGGAGAGGTGTACGGTCTTTTCTGTAGGCAGGATGTCCAGGAAGTCTCCATTGTACAAGATGCGGTAGTGGCGTGTTACGCCGTCTGCAGTTGGGATATCATAAAATATAGGCTTACTGAAATCGAGCTGACGTCCATATACGTTATTGAGGATGATGCAACAGCTCAGGACGAAAAACTGGTGTTCATCAAAATCCCGGATTTCGATTTCAAAATCTTTTCCGGCAGCCCGCATGATGTTCTTGAAACGGTCACTGAGGTTGAAAATGGTATTGATATAGGGGATACCAATTGCTTTGATTTCATTTAATGTTAGTTCCGGTGGAAGATAGTCGATTAGCAATTGCCCGATAAGCGCTTCATTCTCTAACAGTACAGTAAGATCTGTAATTCCATCGCGCAATTGCGGATACTTTTCGACCTGATCAAGCAGACTTTTGGTAGCCTCTGGATTGGCGGCAGTGTGGTTTTTCAGAGAGGCTTCTAATTTTTTGATAACCTCTTCAAAGGAGAACGTAATCTGAAACGGCGTTTGAATTTCAGTGGAAAGGTTTGGCATCGTTTGGTGTTTGGCTTCAAAGTTAACTATTTATCTGTTATTGCTAAGTTTGGTTTGTATGGTAAATGACAGATTTTCCAATGCTTTTGAGTAAATTTAGCTCATGATGTTACATAGAAAAGCACTGTTTGCTGTCGTATTATGCCTTTTTACCGGCTTTAAATTATCAGCTCAGCAGACTCAAAAGCCTGTTTTACATGGCAGCAACTGGATGGCCATCACAGGCAAACCCATGGCAGCTACAGCAGGTGCAATGATCTTTCAAAAGGGAGGAAATGCCGTGGACGCTGCATGTGCGATGCTGGCAGCCACTTGTACCATGTGGGATACACTGAGTTGGGGCGGAGAAACGCAGGTGCTGATCTATGACCCGAAGCAGAAAAAGGTCATCGCGATCAATGCCATGGGGGTGGCGCCGACGGGTGCAACAGCAGATTTTTTTAAGCAAAAGGGCTATGATTTTCCACCTGAATACGGACCTCTGGCGGCTACTACGCCAGGTACGCCGGGAGGACTAATCTATATGTTGATCAACTATGGAACAATGAGCCTGGAGGAAGTGCTGGCTCCATCCATACAAATGGCTGCTGGCTATGCTATTGAGAGTCAGGCTGCCAATATCATGGAGCGTCAGAAGGAGATGATCAAACAATGGCCGTATAGCGCGAAGGTTTTTCTGCCGCATACGGGCGAAAAACGAGAAGCACCAGAAGGTGGGGAGATCTTTGTTCAGAAAGACCTGCTGGCTACCTTAAACAAAATGGTGGCTGCGGAAAAAGCCGCTTTGAAAAAAGGGAAAAGCCGCAAAGAAGCACTGATGGCAGCATACGACCGTTTCTATAAAGGCGATATTGCTGAAGAATTTGTGAGGGGATGCCAGGAGCAGGGCGGACTGATCACAATGAAGGATCTGGCCAACTGGAAACCTTTGACTGAAGAACCTTTGATGGTGAACTATAAGGGCGTCGATGTCTATAAATTGAAACAATGGACGCAGGGACCGGTGATGCTTCAGGCATTGAATATCCTGGAAAACTTCGATTTGAAAAGTATGGGCTACAATAGCTCAAAATATATCCACACGGTCTACCAGGCTATGAACCTGGCTTTTGCAGACCGGGATTTCTATTACGGAGATCCTTATTTTGGGCCGGATGAACCCATCAAGGGCCTACTGAGCAAGGATTACGCAAAGGAGCGTGCAAAGTTGATCAGCCTGGATAGAAACAATCCGAACATTGGCCCTGGAAATCCATATCCTTTTGAGGGAAAGGTAAATCCATACATCGATCTGCTGAAGAAACGAGGCTATGAACTGGATACTAATAAGCGCAATTTTGCACCGAAACACGATTTGGGCAATTACTCGCCTAAGGGGGAATATGAAGACAGGCTTTGGAGAGGTACTACTTCTGTGGAGGCTGCGGATAAGGAAGGTTGGGTGGTGTCTATTACTCCAAGCGGTGGTTGGCTACCTGCTTGTATCGCCGGAAATACAGGAATTGGAATGAGTCAGCGCATGCAGAGTTTCGTGCTCGATTCGGCAATTAATCCTTTCAATGTGGTAGCACCAGGTAAACGGCCGCGCGTGACACTTTCTCCATCATTGGCGATGAAGGATGGGAAACCATTTCTTGCCTCTGCCGTGCAGGGAGGAGATACGCAAGATCAAAATCTGCTACAATGCTTTCTGAACATGACCGAATTTGGGATGAATGTGCAGCAGGCCGCTGAGGCCCCTAATTTCAATACCAATCAATTGTGGTTATCGCTGGGCGGTACAAAAACTGCGGACCGGATGCCAAAACCTGGTCAGCTCTTGCTGCAGGAGGGTACATCGGAGAAAGTACGGGGGGAACTGAAAAAGATGGGGTATATCCTGAGCTTCGACGACCGGACCAGCGGCCCGATCAATGCCATTTATTTTGATTGGAAGCACGGTAGTCTATGGGGAGGTTCCAGCAATCATGGTGAAGATTACGGCATAGGCTGGTAACTCGCTGCTGGGCTTGACAAGCTTGCTGAGGATAATGACAAAATTGCTGAATAATGCTGCGGTCATTCCTTTTAGTTTTGATTGACACGTACACCAAATGATCCAACGAAATGAACAAGCATTCTTTACTATTTTTTATGGTATTTCTGGGCCTGCAGTTACAGGCGCAAAACACCCGGCAGCTTTCCAATACAACTACACTGAAGTTGTGGGAAGATAAACCCGGAAAGGTTTGGATGACCGATGCTTATCCTATCGGCAACGGCAGGATCGGTGGTATGGTTTTCGGAGGAGTGGAGCAAGAGCATATTCAGTTTAATGACAATACGTTATGGACAGGCAATGAAACAGACAGGGGAGCTTATCAGGCTTTCGGGGATTTATTCATTGATTTTGATTCCAGTGCAGGTTTTTCAAACTATCACCGTGAACTGGACATCAGCAAGGCGTTACATCAGATCAGTTACCAGCAAAGGGGAATTCGCTTTAGCAGGGAGTATTTTTGTAGTTTCCCGGATCAGCTGATGGTTTTGCGTTTTAAAGCAAATACCAAAGGAGCTTATTCGGGAGCCATCAGGCTCAAAGACGCACATGGCGCACAGCCTACCGTGACCGGCAATAGGATACAATTTGCCGGGAAACTAGGCAATGGAATGCTTTACCAGGCTTCGGCTCAGGTGCTCTTAAAAAATGGTAAAAGCAGCGTGGAGGCCAATCCAAATGGTGGCTCACAATTGAAGATCATTGGCGCAGATGAAATCACGATCCTTTTGGCAGGAGCAACCAACTTCAGTAATAGCAGGTCAACTCAGTGGCGGGGAGAATCGCCAGATCCAAAGATCAAAAGAATTTTAAGCGCAGCAGCCGAAAAATCTTATACTACATTGCTGGACCGCCATGTTAAAGATTATCAATCCTTGTTCAACAGGATGAGTTTGGATCTGGGCAAAAGCACACTCGCCAAAGTTGAGCTCCCTACACTCAGCAGATTGCTGGACTATAAAAATGGTGGAGATGCGGACCTGGAAGCTTTATTGTTCCAATATGGCAGGTACCTGCTGATCAGTTCTTCGAGAAAAGGAGGGTTGCCAGCTAATTTACAAGGATTGTGGAACGATAGCAATAATCCGCCCTGGGGTGGAGATTACCATACCAATATCAATATTCAAATGAATTATTGGCCAGCGGAGCCGGCCAACCTTTCAGAATGTCATATTCCTTACCTGGACCACATCAATGCGATCAGGGAAATCCGGAAGATCAATACCCAGAAAGAATATCCGGGTGTTAGGGGCTGGACGCTGAGGACAGAAAGTAATCCCTTTGGTGGGGAAAGTTACCTTTGGAATACACCGGGAAGTGCCTGGTATGCGCAGGCCTTATGGGAGCATTATGCTTTCACTAAGGACCTCAACTATCTCAAGAATTTTGCTTATCCAATACTGAAAGAAATCTCTGAATTTTGGGACGATCACCTCAAGCGCAGGCCTGATGGTACGGTGGTGGCGCCTATGGGCTGGTCGCCGGAGCATGGTCCTACGGAAGATGGAGTAACGCATGACCAGCAGATCATTTACGATCTGTTTACCAACTACATAGAGTCGGCCGATGCTTTAGGCATAGATAAAGCTTATAGAGACCATATCGCAGATTTGAGGGCACATTTGTTGAAACCAAAAATCGGTAAATGGGGACAGTTGCAGGAATGGGAGACAGACAGAGACGACCCTAAAGACCAGCACAGGCATGTATCGCACCTGTTTGGACTTCATCCGGGAAGAGAAATCAGTACAATAAAAACACCGGAACTGGCCAAGGCAGCGAAAGTGAGTCTGTTGGCCAGAGGTGATGCTTCTACCGGTTGGTCCATGGCCTGGAAGATCAATTTCTGGGCGAGGTTGCAGGATGGCGACCATGCGCATCAGATCATTCAAAATTTTATAACACCTGTTGGTGTAGCAGGTATTGACTACAACAATGGCGGTGGAATCTACGCAAATTTGTTTTGTGCCCATCCGCCTTTTCAGATTGATGGCAATTTCGGTTATACAGCCGGAATCGCTGAAATGCTGATCCAGAGTCAGACCGATGAGATTCAGGTACTTCCAGCCTTGCCAAAAGCCTGGCCAAATGGAAAGGTCAAAGGACTAAAAGCCAGGGGAAATTTCGAGATATTGAACCTGGAATGGAAAGATGGTAAGGTCAATCTTCTGGAGATCAAATCGTTAGGTGGCGCAGACTGTAAATTGCGGCTTCCTTCAAAGCTGAAGTCGGTTCAGAAAATAGCGGCTGTCGCAATTGCGGATGATTATCAATACACATTTCCAACTCAGGTGGGTCAGAAGTACACATTCTCATTGTAGCGTCTGGTTTTGCGCAAAAGCCTTAGATTTGCGTAACTAAGCATTGCCGATATGAAAATTTTTGCAGAGACAGACCGGATTTTATTGAGAGAAATTGTAGTGGAAGATGCCGCCGCGATGTTTGAGATGGATGCAGATCCGGAAGTACATCGCTACCTGGGTAATTCACCTATTGAATCAATTGAAGAGGCTGTAGCAAATATCCTGTTTATCAGGAAACAATATGAGGAGATAGGCATCGGTCGCTGGGCGATTTTAGAGAAGGAGAGAGGAGCATTTGTGGGCTGGGGAGGCATGAAATTCAGGACAGACGAGGTAAATGGCCATCAGAACTATTATGATGTAGGTTACCGCCTGTTGCGGAGACACTGGGGGAAAGGATATGCGACGGAATCTGCAAAGGCCTCGGTAGATTATGGCTTTTCCAGAATGGAAATGCAATCGATCTATGCAATGGCACATATAGAAAATCTGGGCTCCATAAATGCTTTACAAAAAACAGGATTGAAAATCACCGGCCAGGTGGAGCACGAAGGCATTTTGTGTCACTGGTTTGAGATTAGCAAACAAGATTGGTTGAAGCGATGATGGAAGTAACCTGCGCAATTATCATAGACGAGAATGGATTGGTTTTAGCGACCCAACGGAGCGAGCAGATGAAGATGCCTTTGAAATGGGAATTTCCCGGTGGTAAAGTCGAGGCTGGCGAAAGTCTGGAGGAATGTTTAAAGCGGGAAATACAGGAAGAGCTTGGGATTCTGGTAGCTGTTGGAGAACAACTCCTTGATCATACACATCATTATCCGGATTTTTCCATTAGGCTGATCCCGTTCATTTGTAAGATTATAGCCGGCAGCATTGAGCTGAAAGAACATCTGAAATATGGCTGGCTGAGGGCTGAAGATTTGCCGGAGCTCGACTGGGCGGAGGCAGATGTGCCTATCATGACCAACTACCTTAAATACCACAAAAAAAATGACCCTAAATAGATCGCACAGTACAAAACATTCAAGCTTCATCTTTGTAGTTTCTTTGATATCTAAAACAATCGTTATGAAAAATCTTCGAGTATTTGCCGCTATTACATTGGTCAGTTTTTCGCTTTGTTCCTGCTCTTTAAATAGGTCTGTCGGCAGTGGTAAAACAAAGACTAAAGTCAAAGGATTAGATCCAAAAGAGACTAACCCGAGTAGGGCAGTGATCAATGCTACTGGAGATGGGATGAGTCCGGGTATTAACTCTGGTCAGCATGGAGTGGGTTCGGAACCGAATGCCCGTGCGATAGCCGATCAGGCGATTGCCCGTGCAAACAATGTTTCCAGGGAAAGCGTGGTAAAAGTTGATCCGATCAGAGTGACCGATGGTTTACTGCAGCCGGGACGCGCCGCTGGGAAGATCAGCATCGGACAAAATGCAGAGGATGTGTATAAGGCGATGGGTAAGCCTGATGGCGGCGATGCGGCTATGGGCAAAGCGGTGGCCTACTGGCACCAGAAAGGCGAGGCTGCCGATCATGCCACTTCGATATATACCGCAAGAGATACAGGTGAAAACCCGATTGCAAGGGTGAGGCAGATCCGTGTGAGTTCAACCGCTTTTAAAACTGAAAATGGCATGGGTGTGGGTTCTACACTTGCGGAGATTCAAAAGGCCTACCATGTGACCAAATCTGAATCTTATAAAGTCGGAGGCCAGAGCTACACCGTATACAGTGACCCCTCAGGTATTTCTTTTGAGGTAGATACCAAGGGGAATTGCGTCGCAGTGATCATTTATACCAAGGGTGCGCAGCCTGGAAGTTATTTGAGCCTGAGGCCTACAAATTAATAGGACCTGTTTTTCGGGATTTTGAGATGATCCTTACAGTTAATAAATTGAAATTGATCTTTACGAGAGTGGTATGTATTTACTAAGATAATTTTCCTGTTAAATGCGTCTGGTATTGCCGAAATAATTCTTTTTGATAATATTGCATATAAATTAACGACGTTGATATATGCTTTCAATAGTAGATGAAAAGCCAGAAAAGATAAAGGCTTCAAAATCAAAGAAAATATGGACTGGCATCCTCCTGGCCTTATTGGTCGGCTGCCTGATTTGCGCTTTTATTGTTGCTGTTGAGGAGCCGCTTCTCATTATCATTAGTGTAATTTCTATCGTAGCCCTTCAATCGATGTGGTTCGAAGTGCTTCCAAACTCCAAATGGAATCGCTTTGCAAATACAATGCTTGCATTCGGGATGGCTGTTCCCTTCATGATTGGGCTTATACAGCTCAGAAAGGCATATATCAGATATGAACTAGACCACTATGGCCTCAGCACAGAGGCAAAAGTAGTGCATACTTATACTAAGCGGAGGCTAAAAGGAGGAAATAAAAGCTACGCGGTACTTCAATTCAATGTAGGGGGCAAGATGACCCTTTCGCAGCTTGAGAATAATCGGGAAAAACTAGGTCTCCATGAAGAGCTTAGCATCCGATACTCATCCCGTAACCCGCAAATCCTGGAAGTTCTGAAACGGATTCCGGCAAAGTATTTCTCTAATGATTATTTGCCGGTATCTCAGGGCAAAGAGGGAAAAGGTTTAAAAGCGGAAACTTTTATGGAATCCCCACCGAAATTCAGGGGCGGTGCAGACGGTTTGTATGCTTATCTGAGGTCCAGTGTTCAGTACCCTGATGAGGCCAGGAAAAGAGGTATTACTGGCAAGGTTTACCTTTCTTTTACGATCGGTAGAGATGGTAGTGTGCAGGATATTAAAGTCGACAAGGGCATAGGTTATGGTTGCGATGAAGCGGCTGTTGCAGCACTGGCCGGATGTCCAAAATGGCAACCCGCTGTTCATTCTGGAAAGGTTGTCAAAGTAAAATATCATATACCTATTAACTTCAGCCTTTAAAAACACTTTTAGAAGAATTTGTGTTGTATAAGGATATGATGAAACTTTCCTTACCTATCTGGACGATTGCTGCTCCCATTATCGCCTGGCTGGCCTATTTTGGCATTAGCCTGGAATTGGGTGATTACTACAAATTTTTTCTCGGAGCTGTGCTGATTGCCAGCGTACTTGCTGCTGTACACCACGCTGAAGTGGTAGCGCATAAAGTGGGTGAGCCATTCGGTACGCTTATTCTAGCATTAGCGATTACTTTTATTGAAGTGGCGCTGATTGTCTCGATCATGCTTTCCGGTGGACCGGAAATCCTGACGCTGGCCAGAGATACTGTATTTGCTGCGGTGATGATCATCATTACCGGAATGACTGGTATATGTATCCTGACGGGTGCGTTGAAATTTAAGGAGCAGACCTTTAAGTTGCAGGGGGTAAGTGCGATATTGATCACGCTGACTGCGATTTTAGTACTTACTTTAATTTTGCCCAATTACACTACAGGCGAACCTGGACCGGCATTTACGCCAGTACAGTTGGGTTTTGTCGCCATCATTTCCTTGATCTTATATGGCACTTTTGTATTGGTTCAGACTGTTCGCCATAGGGATTATTTTTTGCCTAAAGAGGTACAGGATGAAGAAACCCATGCCGATCCACCGACATTGAAGACTGCCTTATTCAGTTTATTGCTGCTGATCCTTTGTCTTGGAATTGTGGTGTTACTGGCTAAATCACTGGCCTATGACATTGAAGTTGCGGTGATCAGCGCAGGTGCACCGAAGTCCTTGGTTGGTGTAATTATTGCCGCAGTGGTGTTGTTGCCGGAAGGATTGGCTGCCTATAAAGCAGCGCGTAACAACCGTCTCCAAACCAGTCTGAACCTGGCGCTAGGCTCTGCTTTGGCGAGTATTGGACTGACCATTCCCGCGGTAGCGGTGGTTTCCATGATGACGGGGCTCACCATCACATTGGGCATAGATTCCAAGTCTGCTGTACTACTGTTTTTATCCCTGTTCACCGTCACCATCTCCCTGGCTAATGGCAAAACCAATATTCAGCAGGGCGTCGTGCTTTTGGTGATTTTCGCGGCTTATTTGTTCACGATGGTTATGCCTTAGTGATTGAAAGATTGCAGATACCTATAATGTTTCTAAACTAAAAATCGGCAACCGAACTGTTGCGGGATTGTCCTAGTTTTGGCCAACGAAAAAATTCATATGTCAAAAACAAAACTAACAATCAACAACAACGGTTCGGTGAAAATAGAGGGCGATTTCGAGATCGTTGATAGAAATGGTAATGTATATGGCTTGCAGGGTAGGGAGGTTTTGTCCATCTGTCGCTGTGGCCTTTCTAAAAATAAACCATTTTGCGATGGCGCTCACAATGGCCATTTCGAGCATGAGGCGATTGCTTTCGACCTGCCTCCTAAAAAAGTTTAATTTCTTTTTCGCCATTTCAATACGACCAGAGATGAGGTATTTGTTGTTCCTGTTCCTCTTTACTTTCAATTTGGGCAGTTTTGCCCAGGAACTTAAAGTCTGTTCATGGAACATCCAGAACTTCGGTAAATCTAAGGACGATGTTGAAATGGCGTATATTGCCAAACAAGTCAACCAATTCGATCTCATTGCCATTCAGGAGGTGGTAGCCAGTGCAGGAGGACCGCAAGCAGTGGCCCGTCTTGCAGATGAGCTGAACCGGATGGGCAGCCAATGGGATTATGCGATCAGCAATCCGACAACGGGTAAAGCGAGGGAACGCTACGCATTCTTATGGCGGACATCGAAAGTCCAGAAGAAGGGGGATGCCTGGCTGGAACAGAAGTACGAGAAGCAAATCGAAAGAGAACCCTATTTTTGCCGGTTCATCGCTGGTAAAGCCAGTTTTACGATGGCCAGTTTTCATGCGGTCCCCAAATCAAAACTCCCCGCTACGGAGATTAAATATTTAAAATTCCTGCCTGCACGGTACCCCAGCGATAAGCTGATCTTCTGTGGTGATTTTAACCTGCCTCAATCGAATAACGTTTTTTATCCATTGAAAGATCTGGGCTATAAACCGGTTTTGGTAGGGCAGAAAACTTCTCTGAAGCAGGAGTGTGTGGCCGATAATTGCCTGGCTTCTGAATACGATAACTTCTTTTTCAGGTCAAGTGAGCTTCCAGTTGTCAAATCCGGCATCCTTCATTTTTACAGCGATTTTGCTGATATGCTGACCGCACGGGCGATCTCTGACCATGTGCCGGTATTTATTTACCTGAGCCTAAACTAAATCCTTTTCGGAAAAAAGCTAACATTCCCTTTGCTGATTTGTTGCTATACAAAGCGTATTTTTATACACCTTATACGAAGCATTCATGGAAACAGCAATAGTGATAGGCGCCACGGGTTTAGTGGGTTCGGCTCTAATAGATTTACTGATTGGGGATTCGGGATTCAGCCGGGTTCTGGTGTTCAGCCGGAGGTCCATAGGACGCAGCTCCAGCAAGCTGGAAGAGCACATCATCGATTTTGATCAGCCGGAAAACTGGAGGAACCTGGTAAAGGGGGATGTCTTGTTTTCTTGTTTGGGCACTACACTGAAGCAGGCAGGCAGTAAGGAGAAGCAATACCAGATTGACTACACCTACCAGTATCAATTTGCAGAAGCTGCATCAGAAAACGGAGTGCCTTTTTATGTACTGGTTTCATCAGCAGGTGCAGATCCTGAGTCTAGGTTGTTCTACAGCCGGATCAAAGGCGAACTTGAAAGGGATGTGAAAAGGCTTCATTTTTCAGGAATTCATTTTCTCCAGCCCAGCTTATTGCATGGCAAGCGCAAGGATGAGCGTTTCGGGGAAAAATTTGGTTATCGTTTACTGAAAGGGCTCAATGCTGTCGGACTATTTCGCAAATACCGACCTATTGACGGAGCTACTGTTGCGAAGGGCATGATCGCCGCGGCATTGGCAGAGAAACCTGGTGTACATAGCTACACCCTCGATGAAATCTTCCCGCTCGCCCGCGAATAAGGCAATTTATCGTTACTGGTATGTCATTTCTAAGCTACAATTGCAGATTATCTTCGGAAGAGGGTGCTGGAAATCAATGGAAGTGTAACTTTGCGCGCTGAAGGCGCAAGCTGAATACACACCAAATACAAAGAAATGATTAAAAAGTTAGGTTCGATCCTTTTCTCCACCCGTACGATGGGCACGCTCTTACTGTTATATGCCTTCTCTATGGCGATGGGTACCTTCGTAGAAAATGACTATGGTACGCCTGTGGCAAAAGCATTGATTTACAATTGCTGGTGGTTTGAACTGATCATGCTGATCCTGGTGATTAATTTCATCGGAAATATCGGCAGGTATAAACTTTATCAACTCAAAAAACTCCCTCTATTGGTATTTCACTTAGCTTTTGTGATCATTTTTATCGGTGGTTTCATTACGCGTTACATCAGCTTTGAAGGCTCTATGCCGATCAGGGAAGGGGAATCCAGCGACCGCATCATTTCCGATGCTACCTTTTTTAAGGTGCAGATCGGCAATGACAACGATGCCCTTGCTTATGACGATGTGCCTGTAACTTTGCTTTCGGATCGTGTCCCTAGTTATCTGAAGCCGTTTAAAAAGACTTTTTCAGGTGAATATGATTTCCGTGGCGAACGCGTGAAACTTAAGGTAGTCGGTTTTTATCCACGTGCCCAGGACTCACTCGTTCGGGATGCATCCGGGGTGCCTACTTTACACCTGGTGGTATTGGAAAATGGCCAGCGTGTCAATAAATACATTCCATCCGGCAATGTGCAACTGATTCAGAACATGTTGTTCAGTTTCAATAAGGAAACTACCGGCGCGATCAACATTACGGATGCAGGCGGCAAATTTCAGATTTCTTCGCCCTATGAAGGGAATTACATGATCATGGCCACCCAGGAGCGTAAGGTGGTGACTGGCAATAATGAAGTGCAGCCCTTCAATCTGAGGAGCTTATATACCTATGGAACGCTTGCTTTCGTGGTGCCTGAAGCGGCAACCCCAGCGCGAATCATGCGTTATGAGGGTGACAAAAAGACCCATGAGAATGATCCTGATCTGATAGAAGTGGCCATTACGACAAGTACGGCCAGCGATACGGTTTCATTTTACGGAGGTAAGGGAATGACCAACTTCCAGCACCAAAGCACTGTTGGAGGACTTCGCATTTCACTTGCATATGGTTCTAAAGTTTATACTGCACCTTTTTCACTGAAACTGGTCGATTTCAAAATGGAGAAATATCCAGGAAGCGATAGTCCTTCTGCTTATTCTTCTGATGTGATGATTCAAAGCGAAGGAAAAGAGACGCCTTACAAGATTTATATGAACCATGTCCTTGACCATTCCGGTTACCGTTTTTTCCAATCCAGTTTCGATCCTGATGAATTGGGAACCATTTTGTCGGTCAATCACGATGCCTGGGGCACTAACATTACTTATATCGGTTACACTTTGCTGTTTCTGGGGATGTTCGTCACCCTGTTCTGGAAAGGCACCCATTTCTCCAAATTGAATGAGCAGTTGAGATCGCTTTCTAAATCTAAGGCGACCCTGGTGCTGCTGATGCTATTGCCTCTGGGCGGTGCTTACAGTCAGAAGATCGACATGCACGGGACGGATGGCACACACCAGCACACGCCTGGAGATGGGCATGATCATGCACATGATGCGCAGGCTGAAGCACAGCAACAGCCAGCTGGACATGAACATACCGCGGAGGTGAAACAAGTCTTGTCTATGGCTTCCGTAGATGCCAAATCATTTGCTGAAACGGTGAAGATAAATCCACAGCATGCGGAGCAATTCGGAAGCCTGTTGGTGCAAAATATAGATGGCAGGATAGAGCCGGTCAATACGCTTGCCCTGGAGGTACTACGTAAGATTCATGGCAAAGAACGTTTTTATAACCTGGATGCCAACCAGTTTTTATTGTCGGTGTCCACAGCTCCTTTCAGTTGGGTGAATGTACCCCTGGTGAAAATCAGTACTAAGGGTGGACCTGAAGTATTGAAGACTTTAAAGGCCGATGAAAATGGCTATACCTCTATGGTGAACCTGCTGAATCTGAGTGCCGATGGATCAGCCGAATTTATTCTTGCGGAAGACTATCAAAAGGCTTTTGCCAAAAAGCCGGCCGATCAGGGCACGTATGACAAGTTTGTGCTGGACCTCAACGATAAGTTATACGCGATGCAGCAATTGCTGGATGGTCAGTACCTGAGGATTTTACCGCTTGCCGGTGATGCCAATAACAGATGGGTAGCGATGCCTTTTAATCCTATCGGTACGGAAACGCTTTCTAATCCTGTGGCCTTGTATTTCGGCAGCGTGATTGCAGCGCAGACCTCGGGCGATTGGACAGGAGTGGATGCGAAGCTGGACCACATCAAGGGCCTACAGTTGAAGCACGGAAAGAATGTGGTGCCGTCTGAGGCTAAGATCCAGTGGGAGATCAGGTACAATTCCTGGAACATTTTCCTGAAACTAATGATCGTTTATGCCTTGTTGGGTTCTGTGATCCTGGCTTTGGCTTTTGTGAGGTTGTTTAAGCAAAATAAAACTTTAAACCGGTTGGTGACCTTCTTCCTGATCCTAATGGCCTCTGCTGCAGCTCTGCAGGCTTTAGGACTAGGTGTTCGCTGGTATATATCCGGACATGAGCCCTGGAGTAATGGTTATGAAGCGGTCTTATTCATCAGCTGGATCGGTGTCTTGTCGGGGATGCTGATGTACCGAAATAGTAATGCTTTTATCCCGGCTGCAGGTTGTTTGATCGCGGTGATCCTGATGGGATTTGCCCATGGTGGTTCTCAGATGAATCCTCAGATCACACCGCTTGTACCTGTACTGAAATCTTACTGGCTCATGATCCACGTGGCCATCATCACTTCAAGCTATGGATTTTTTGGTTTGAGCGCTTTATTGGGTACGGTGGTACTCGTACTTTATATCATTGATGGAAATAAGATCGCTGCCAAAGTAAAAGCATCCATTGCCGAGCTGAGCATCGTGAATGAAATGTCGCTCACTGTAGGTATCTTCTTGCTGACTGTAGGAACCTTTTTAGGTGGTATCTGGGCCAATGAAAGTTGGGGCCGTTATTGGAGTTGGGATCCAAAGGAAACCTGGGCGTTCATCTCGGTCATCGTATATGCATTTGTATTGCACGTTCGCCTGATCCCTAAGCTGAAGAGCAAATATTTATTCAATCTGCTCTCGCTGATCAGCTTCTCTACGATCATCATGACTTATTTCGGCGTAAACTATTACCTGACCGGATTGCACTCTTATGCGCAGGGAGATCCTGTACCAATTCCATCATGGGTTTACATCACCGTAGCCTCTGTGGCGGTTCTGGGCTTTGTTTCTTATAAGCGCTACGCTGTGAGGAATAAGAAAGCCGCTTAGCTTTCTGCTATTGATACTACGAAAAGACGATTGCCCATGGCAATCGTCTTTTTTACATAGGGAGAATTTGTTATCTTAAGGGCTTAACCAAATCTCCCGTATAAACATGATAAAACTCAAATCTAACCAAATTATTGCAGTCAGCTGCTTAATCTGCATGCTCGTCATCAGCAGTTGTAGTAAGAAAAATGGCTCAGAAGTCGAAATTCCATCGGCTATCCCGCCACAAGAAGAAAAGCCAGAGCAAGCCATTACTGAAATGGACATCACAAATTTGGGTACTTTATCTGTCAATATAGAAAATACCGGTGGCAAATCTGCAAAGGAAGGCTCGCTCAAATTGGTAGATAATGACATCAAGACAAAGTTTTTGATATTCTCCTACGCTAAAACGTTTTTTATGCAGATGACATTTCCTGAAGCGAAGAAAGTAGGCAGCTACACCATTACTTCAGGAGACGATGCGGATGATCGTGATCCACAAAGCTGGACCATTACGGCGTCAAATGACGGGATCGAATGGATTGAACTCAATACCCAGCCCTATGAATATTTCCCTGAGCGAGGACAAACTAAGAAGATCAGCTTTAAAAATCCTGCTGCTTATCGGTATTACCGATTGAACGTAACTGACCTGCGTGGCGGTGCCTTATGTCAGCTTGCAGAATGGCGTCTGATCCAGGTACCGGACAATAAGCAAACTACATCACTTGTCAGTAAAATGGAAACAATTGTTCAGGGTAAAAACACACTGGTGTTTGTAGACAAATCACCGGATTTGTCTGCTACTGTGAAAGCCGGACTGATCAATGTATTTAAGGAGAACTATCAGAAAGAAGCAGATTTATATAATGTAAATGCAACCAATAAGGTCGTCTTCGTGATGGAGCCCTTATACAAAGGTGTTGCTGCTGCTTTCGGAGGGGCGATAATTCGCTATGACCCTTCCTGGTTTAAAAGTAATCCTAAGGATCTTGATGTGGCGACACATGAAATGATGCATGTGGTACAGGCGTATCCATATGTCGCAGACGCGGGCTGGGTCACTGAAGGTATTGCGGATTATGTTCGCTTTACGATGGGGCTTAGTAATCCTGAGGCCAATTGGAGCCTGCCTAATTATTCAGCCAATCAATCTTACAAGGATGCTTACCGTGTTACGGCCCGTTTCTTTTACTGGTTGGAAAAGCATGGCTATGCAGGGATCGTGGTTAAATTGGACAGCAGCATGCGCAGCGGCGCTTATACGCCATCTTTCTGGACTACGAATACGGGCAAGACGGTCGATCAGCTCTGGGCAGACTACGGTAGCAATCCAGCACTATAAAGACTAAAAAGCTTCAGTAAGACCGAGAAAGAATCCCCTCGCACCATATTTTCCAAAGGCATAGTCCAGGCAAAGATTGGTGCGGGTGGCTTTATTGAATAAAACCCTCAAACCTGCGCCACCACCTGGCTGCCATCGCTCAAACAATGCAGTACCTTGCATGTCATTGGCACTTTGTACATTGAAAAAGGTCACGCCGCTAAGGAATTTATTGTTCAGAATCGGAAAGCGGTATTCCAGTTCCGAGTAAAAATACTGTGGTGCTTTGAAGTAACCAACAGTATAACCCCGTCCACTTCTGAAATAACTGTCCCTGCCCGTTCCCGGTAATTCCAGGTAGGGAAGTTTCCCACTCACTAAATAGGAACCCCAGTTCCAGAAGGCGATCACATGCTCCGGATGTGTTTTTGATAGGCTCCAGTACTTCCTGAAGTCAGTAGTGACCTGTACTGCATTCTTGGAACTGCCGATCCAGGTCTGATTGGCACGGATACCCGCATCAATATAGATCCCTTTGTAGGCCCGGTTTTGATTGTCCCGGGTAGTATACTGTACGTTGAAAAGAAAACCGTTTGATTGGTAATGGTCTCTGTTGAAGCCATAACGATCGCTGTAGATGTTGTAGGGAGTCAGCTCATTTGTAGCGCCCCGGTCTTCAATATTTCGTCTGATCTCAAAAGAGACGCCAGCGCCAAGAAACAGATTGTCTTGTACCTGCTTGTAAATTTTTTCTCTAAAATTGTAGTATTCTGCATGGAGCACGTAGGCCTTTCGGTCCGGATTGCTGAGTGCCAGATTAGCCTCAGAACCAGTTGCGGCATTGCCAATTCCCAGTCCAAAATCCGGGGTCACCGTCTTGGCAGCGACCAGACTTCCCTGCAAGTTCCACTTGTTGGCGGGTGTATAGATGTTGTGGTTCAGGTAAAAATACAGAATGCCTTTGGTGGTAATAGACGCTGAAGTGGCAGCGATTGACATTAACGTATTGGGTTCTGAACCCAAAACCCTTCCTGCAACCGCCTTAATGCCAATTTGGGCGCCGATACTTGGGTTGTAGGCGAAATTGGGGATGATGGTGATTCCGGAGGGTTGCTTTTTGGTATTTGCGGGTCTTCCCGGGTGAAATAGGTTCCTAAACAGATCTCCGACATCGTATTGATCTGAAATGGGTTTTTGACGTAAACTATCCCTCACTAAAGTATCCGGCGTAGGTACTACCTGCGCGCTCAAACTGTGGATGCCGAACATGAAACAGGATAAACTAATGATGATGTGCTGAATTCTCAATCTGTTGTGTTTTGGTTTATAACGATAAATCAGAGCCTATATTTCCCAGCTCCTCCCGTTGTTTCTTAGACAGGCTGGCCAATACCAGGTCATAAGAATGGTCGATGAGTTCTTTTAGAAAACTGAACTTCAGTCCACCGTCCATAGCTACCGTATTCCAGTGCTTTTTATTCATATGAAAGCCAGGAACGATTTCATGGTGTTGTTCGCGTAGTTCAATAGCCCTTTCAGGATCACATTTGGCATTGAAACGATCGCCCCGTTCCAAACCTACGAGTAAAAAGATTTTGCCACCGATTTTAAATACCAGAGTTTGATCGCCGAAAGGCAGGTCTTCACTCGCTCCCGGTTTTTGTAAACAATAATCCCTTAATTCTTCTATGTTCATACTCAAAAATACATTTCTTATCCTATATCAAGGTTCAGGCTCACTGCATTTGTTACTTTTGACCATCAAAAAATAAGAAGATTATGGAATTAGGTATAGGAATGTTCGGTGATTTGTCCTTTGACGCGAAAACAGGTAAACCGCGCCCGGCCGGGCTCAAGTTGCGGGAGATTATGGAGCAAATCAAATTGGCGGATGAGGTTGGTCTGGATGTGTTTGGTCTTGGCGAACACCATAGGCCGGATTATGCAGTTTCGTCCCCCGAGATTGTATTGGCTGCAGCAGCCAGCATTACCAAAAACATCAAGCTCATGAGTACGGTTACGGTACTGAGTTCTGCTGAACCTGTAAAAGTATATCAGGATTTCTCTACCATAGACCTGATTTCTGATGGTCGTGCAGAAATTGGCGTCGGACGTGGAAGTTTTATTGAATCCTTTCCGTTATTCGGCTACAATTTAAGTGATTATGATCAACTGTTTGAAGAAAAACTAGATTTGTTGTTGGCCATCAATGCGCATGAAGTGGTGAACTGGGAAGGAAAGTTACGGGCGCCGCTTCAAAACCAAACGGTATTGCCGAGGGCTACAAACAATGGGAAATTACCCATTTGGATTGCAGTAGGTGGTACTCCTCAATCCGTATTGCGCGCAGCTGTACTGGGCTTGCCCTTGGTTGTTGCGATCATCGGAGGAATGCCAAAACAGTTTCAGCCATTGATTGAATTTTACAAGCAGGAATACGTGAAGCATGGACATGACCTGGGTAAGATGCAGATTGGGATCCATTCTCATTCCTTTGTGAGCAATAATGAATCGGATATTGATCAGTATTATTACAACTATGCTGCGCAGATGGATCGGGTTGGCGCATCACGCGGCTGGGCGCCTTACGCAAAGGAACAGTTTGACGGTGGCCGGTCCAAAGAAGGTGCCTTATTTATGGGAGATGCAGCGCAAGTGACTGATAAAATCCTGTATATGCAGGAGCTGTTTGGCATTACCAGATTTATCGGACATATGGATGTAGGCGATCCATCACACAAAGAGCTGATGAAATCGATTGAAATCTTCGGAACCCAGATTGCCCCTGCAGTGAGAAAAGCGTTGGCGGTTTAAGTGGACATGGCATCGCAACTGTTAAATAATGTTATAGTTTATTGTTTTTCCTGACCGAAAGTCTATATTTAGCGCCTCATAATAAAAACTGTATTGTCTGCTAGGGACGATACCCAAACATCAGCATGAAGAAGAAACTGAACTTATTATTGATGGCTGTGGCCTTTGCTGCCACAGCTTCAGCACAACAGCCAGGATGGCTGCACAAAGACTTAAAAGCGGATTCTGTTTTTGGAATCAGTGCCGACAAGGCTTATAAAGAACTCTTAAAAGGCAAGAAGCCAAAACAGGTGATTGTTGCGGTGATAGATGCAGGTGCAGATTACAAACATGAAGACTTGAAGGATGTGATCTGGAAAAACAAAAAGGAAATTGCAGGCAATGGAAAGGACGACGACAAGAATGGTTATGCTGATGATGTGTATGGCTGGAATTTCCTGGGTTCTGCAAAAGGTAGCGTCATGTATGACAACATGGAGATTGCACGTATTGTAAAATCCAATCCAAACTCGCCTTTAAAAGATACCCTTGCAAAAAAGGTTAATGAGGCCAGAATGAATGCAGGCAATATTGCCGGTTTTCAGCAGGTCCTGAATGGGGTAGTAGCGAAGCTAGGTACTACACCTGACTCCACTGCTTTTAAGAATTTCAAATCTGCCGATGGACAGCAAGCTCAGGTTGCTAGGATCATCTATCAAATGATGCAGGGTGGGGCTACTTACCCGGAGATTAAAGATGGGATCGCGTCTGATCTGAAGCATTTTGAAGATGAACTGAAATACAACCTCAATGTAGATTACAATTCCCGGGATACCGTAGGCGATAACTATGCCGATGTCAATGAGAAAATCTATGGCAATGCTGTTGTAGATGCACCAGATTGCGACCATGGTACCCATGTATCCGGAATTATTGCGGCAAAGCGTGGCAATGGATTGGGGATTGATGGCATCGCAGATGCAGCATTGATCTTGCCAGTTCGCGCAGTACCTACCGGTGATGAGCGCGATAAAGACATTGCCAATGCCATCTATTATGCAGTAAACAATGGTGCCAAAGTCATTAACATGAGCTTCGGTAAAGGCTACTCTCCGGAAAAGGAGGCAGTAGATAAAGCGGTGAAATATGCGGTTAGCAAAGATGTATTGTTTGTTCACGCTGCTGGTAACGATGCCAAGAACGTGGATGTAGAAAACAATTTCCCAAGAGCAGCTTATTTGAACACCGGTGATGCAGCTGCAAACTGGATCGAAGTAGGTGCTTCTGGTTGGTCAAATGATGAATCGCTGCCTGCGTCGTTTTCGAACTTTGGTGCTAAGACGGTTGATGTGTTTGCTCCAGGTGTAAAAATCAATTCTACCACACCGGGATCAAAGTATGCAGATCATGATGGTACAAGTATGGCTTCTCCGGTAGTAGCGGGTATCGCTGCGCTGGTACGCGAATATTATCCAGCGCTAACTGCCAGCCAGGTAAAAGAGATTATCGTTAAATCGGTGGTGAAAGTCAATTATAAAGTAAAAAAACCAGGTACTGATGATCTGGTAGATTTTACCGACTTGTGCAGTTCGGGAGGCGTTGTCAATGCTTATGACGCACTGGTGCTGGCTGCAAAATACGCAAAAGGACAGGTGTCAAAATAAGACACCTGATCCATTATTTTTCCCTGAGCATGTGGTATGTCTGATGGGCAATTTCATATTCCTCATTAGTGGGAATGACCAATATCTGAACTGCTGAGCTTTCCTTATGGATCGCCAGCAGTTCTTTTTTGTACTGCCCATTTTTCTCTTCGTCAAGGACGATGTTAAGGTAATTCAGTTCACGGCAAACTTCAGCCCGCATGGCGACGTCATTTTCGCCAACGCCTGCGGTAAACACAATGGCGTCTAAGCCATTTAATACCGCAGCATAGGCACCAATGAATTTTTTAATGCGGTAGGCGTAAAGTTTGATGGCCAATTGGGCAGCTTCATCACCCTGTTCGACTTTCTTTCTGATATCGCGCATATCACCGGTTCCACCTACACCTAATAAACCCGATTGCTTGTTCAATAAGTTGCTGAGCTGACTGAGGGTATAACCGGAATGTTCCATCAGGTGAAAGACGACAGAAGGATCGATGTCACCGGAACGCGTGCCCATCATCAGGCCACTAAGAGGACCAAAGCCCATGGTCGTATCTACAGATTTTCCGGCGTTCACCGCTGTCATGCTACAGCCGTTACCGAGGTGGATCGTGATGAGTTTAGCATCTGGTTTATCTAACCACAGCATAGCTTGTTCACTCACATATTTGTGGCTTGTACCATGAAAACCATATACACGAATGCCGTGTTCTTTATAATAGGATTCCGGAATGGCATAACGATAGGCCTGCTCGGGAATGGTCTGGTGAAATGCGGTGTCAAACACGGCAATTTGCCTGGCATTTGGGAAAGTCTCTTCCGCTACTTCTATGCATGTGTAATTGGCGGGATTGTGCAGCGGGGCCAGGGAAAATAGTTTCTTGATCTGGGTCTTTACAGCTTCGTTGATGATGACCGCGGCAGAGAACAGTTCTCCACCATGTACTACACGGTGGCCCACAGCATGGATGTCATCCGTGCTTTTGATCGCTGCTTCCGCCCCGTTGGATAGTGCTGCCAATACCTGCTTCAATGCAATAGAATGATCCTTGACTTCACTTCCTTTTTCTCCGATCCGTTCTACCAGTCCGCTGCGAACTGGTGTCTTCGAAGGCATACTAAATAACTGGTATTTCAGGGAACTGCTTCCTGAATTGATCACTAAAATATTCATGGGTATCTGCTTAATTGTCCTGGCATTGTATGGCGGTGATCACCACGGTATTGAATATGTCATCCACCGTACATCCCCGGCTTAGATCGTTAATTGGTTTATTTAATCCTTGTAACATCGGTCCGATGGCCAATGCCCCTGTTTCCCTTTGTACTGCTTTATAGGTGTTGTTCCCGGTATTTAAATCCGGGAAAATCAGTACACTTGCCCTGCCTGCCACTTCAGAGCCGGGGAGTTTTTGTCGGCCGACAACCGGGTCTACTGCTGCGTCATACTGGATAGGCCCTTCTATCTTCAGTTCGGGATGTCTGGCCTTCACAATTGCCGTTGCTTCACGCACACGCTCCACATCCTCACCTTCACCAGAAGTTCCGGAAGAGTAGGAAAGCATGGCTATTCTGGGTTCTATGCCAAACCTGGCACTGCTTTCTGCTGAGGAAATGGCAATTTCTGCCAGTTGTTGTGCCGTAGGGTTGGGGTTCACGGCGCAGTCGCCAAAGATTGCTACACGTTCTGGCAAACACATAAAGAAGATAGAAGAAACGACAGATACGCCAGGCTTGGTCTTCACAAACTGCAGGGCGGGCCTGATGGTATGCTGGGTGGTATGCACGGCGCCTGATACCATTCCATCCGCATGCCCTTTGTAGACCATCATCGTTCCGTAGTAAGATACATCGGTCATCATGTCCCTGGCCATTTCCATGTTTACGTTTTTGTTCTTACGTAATTCGTATAGCGTTTCTACATAATCAGTGTAATTGGAAGAACTCGCTGGATTATGGATGTGGATGCTGTTGATATCAAGACTCAGCCCAAGACGTTTGATGCTGGAGCCAATTTCCAGTTGATCGCCAAGTAATGTGATGTCCACAATGTCCTGGGCGATGAGTTTTTCTACTGCCTTCAGGATCCGCTCGTCGTTGCCTTCAGGAAGAACAATGTGTTTTTTCTGACTCTTTGCCCATTTTACCAGTTGATATTGGAACATGTGGGGTGTAATTCCAGTGTAGTTGAAGGTAATGATCTTGTCATCCAGTGCCTTCATATCCACATATTTCTCGAACACATCTATAGCCAGTTCGATCTTCTTGGTATTTTCTTTCGTGATCTTGGAATGGATACTTCCCATCCTGGTAGAGGTCTCAAAAGTCCCATAATTTACCGAGATGATCGGAATCACGGTCTGCAGACCTTCAATTAGTCGCAGCATGGGTTCGTCCGGCAGACTTCCTGCGGTAAGAACAATTCCAGCTACTTTAGGATAGTTGGCAGAGATGTTTGCCTGTAATGAACCAATGATAATGTCTCCTCTGTCACCAGGGGTAATGATGAGTACATTCTCCTTGATGTGGTTCAAAAAGTTAGGAAGCATCATCGCACCTGTTACGAAGTTGTCAACCGGATTGGCCATGAGTTCCTCCCCAAACAACACCTTGGCATTAAGTTCATTGGTGATTTCCTGCATCGTTGGACTTTGAAGTCCTTTTTCCATTGGAATTACCGCGATCATCAGCTCTGGAGGAAGCTGGTTGACCAACGCCTGCTTTATGCGTTCCGCTTCATCCGGATTGACCATATTGGCAATTACTCCAAGTACCTGAACATCACGCAATAGAAAGTTTCGGTAGATGTTGATTGCTGTTTTAAATGTCTGACTGGCTGTTTTATCTTTTCCAGATACAACAATGAGTACGGGTGCCGCCAGGTTTTTGGCCATCAGTGCATTGGACTCAAATTCAAAGGCAATGCCTTCTCCTAAAAAATCACTGCCCTCGATCACTGTAAAATCATAATTGTCTTCAAGCTTTTTATACTTGCTGATGATGGTATTGATGATTTCGCCAGTTTCATCGTTCGCGGAATGCAGCATATCCTGTCTGGTGAAAGCAAATGCATCTTCATAATTTACCGGCAGTGAAAAATAATCCAGCATTGCTTCCACATGAAGGTCTTTTTCCTTGGGGTCATCCTGTGCAATTATGGGTTTAAAATACCCCACTTTCTTAGTTTTGGCAAGTAACATGTTAATCAAACCAAAGGCAATCACCGACTTGCCGGAATAAGGTTCTGCGGAGGCTATAAATATATTTTTAGTCATAAGGAGGGCTATGTTATGTCTAATAACGAAACATTGGCAAGATAGTTGAAAAAAGTAAAAATCTAGTAATTTTGTAACCTGCGATAATTTTGCATCCACACCTTTATGATTAATATTGACCTTACCAACTGTGACAGAGAACCTATACACATACCCGGAAAAATACAGTCACATGGATTTTTGCTCGCTGTAGATGCATTGACCTACCAAATCAGCTTTGCGAGTGCCAATGTAGGCGATTATCTGGGGTTAGATGGCGCTGCGTTACTTGATAAAAATATCTCAGATTTAAACATGCTGCTGGCTGGGGACGATGACTTCGACCTGAAACAGTTGTTGAAACTGGGTAAATTACAGGGGAACTTTGACATCATCAATCCCTATAAATTGATGATTGGCGAAGTTCACTATTACCTGATCATCCACCGGTCTGAAGCACATTTTGTACTGGAATTTGAACAGGCGACACTACAATACGACATACAGAATATCATAGGCAAATCTATATCCGAGATTTTGTCCAATAAAAACCTGGATGGACTGCTGAGCCGCGCTGCACAGGAAATTAAAAGTATGATTGAGTACGACAGGATCATGATCTACAAGTTTAAGGAAGATGGGCATGGCGAAGTGGTTGCGGAAGTTAAAAATGAGGATTTAGAACCATTTTTTGGCTTACATTATCCCGCGTCTGATATTCCTAAGCAGGCTAGGGAATTGTATAAGCTCAATATGACACGGATTATTGCAGACGTGAACACCGAGGCTTCAGCTATACTGGCTTACGAAGAGGGGATCACATTAGACCTGACACATTCCACATTAAGGGCTGTTTCACCCATACATATTCAATACCTGAAAAATATGGGGGTAGCAAGCAGTTTCAGTATTTCATTGCTTGCACATGGTGAGTTATGGGGATTGATTGCCTGCCATAATTATACGCCTAAGTTCATCGATTTTAAAGCGCGGGAAGGAACTAAACTGATTGGGCAAATCCTTTCTTCAGCTTTGGAGTACCGCCAGGTGGAGGAAGATAACGAACAAAATACCTTGTTGAACGAGGCTGTAAACGAATTGGCTGTTTACCTGGATAGGGATGCTGATGTCATCTCAGCGCTGACTAAACATGAGAAGACATTGGTGGATATGGCTCATAGTACCGGAGTAGCCATTCTCTTTGAAGATCGGATATATACTTTGGGCAGTACTCCTGAAGAATCTGATTTGCTCGAGCTATTCAATTGGCTAAAGTTAACCATGGACGAATCTGTTTACCACTCGGCCAAACTATCTGCAGTTTACAGACCTGCCCTAAAGTATACAGATAAGGCCAGCGGGATACTGGCCGCAATGTTGTCTAAAGATATGGGCGAACTGATCGTATGGTTCAAACCTGAGAAAATGCAGACGATTCACTGGGCTGGAAATCCAGATAAAGCAATGGAGCCTGCAGCGGATGGTACCTTATCACTTTCACCGCGCAATTCCTTTGCCAGCTTCGCAGAAATTGTAAGGCATACGTCCGAGCGTTGGACCAAAACCGAGATTTCAGGTGTCCTGAAACTCAGGGAGAAGATCATGACCACAGTCAACAAAAAGGCAAACGAAATCCGTTTGCTCAACGAGCGACTGAAATTAGCTTATGAAGAGCTGGATACTTTTAGCTACACCATTTCACATGACCTAAGAACACCACTTACTTCCATCAAAAGCTATACTGAAATGTTTCTTTTGAAAAATAAAGATCTCGACGAGCAGGGTAAAAAGCTGCTTGGCAGGGTGATGATCGGTGCAGATAAAATGGGCTACCTGATAGATGAGATTCTGAAGTTGGCCAGGGTAGGTCGTTCGGACGTAGAAATGGTAAGAATAAGTATGGAAACGCTTATAAAAGACATTGCTACCGAAGTCAGCGCGGCACAGAAAGCCAGTCATGTGCAGATCCAGGTTGGTGATTGTCCGGATATAGATGGTGATTTTACCCTCATTACTCAGGTATTTACCAACATCATTTCCAATGCTGTAAAGTACTGCGCTAAATCAGTGAATCCTAAAGTGAGCATAGAAGGTGTTGCTGAGGCCGATGAAATTATTTATAAAATCACCGATAATGGCATTGGTATTGACATTAAGTATTACGATCGGGTATTTGAACTTTTCAAGCGCATGGAAAACGTAAAGGACTTTGATGGAACAGGAGTGGGGCTCGCAATAGTCAAACGCATCATCGAACGTCATAACGGTAGAATATGGTTTGAAAGTGAACTGAATGTTGGAACTGTTTTTTACCTGGCCTTTAAAAAATAAGATATGATTTCCCCGGATATTTTTTACGTAGAAGACGATGAAGATTTTGCATTTATCCTTGAGCATGCTGTGAGAGAGGTTAAGGAAGATCTTACTTTGAAGGTGGTTGATGATGGTAAAAATGCGATTGCAACGCTAGAAAAGCTGGTGGAGCAGAAGCATAAGCCAAAATTGATACTGCTGGACCTGAATCTTCCAGGTCTATCAGGAATTGATGTCCTGAAAAAAATTAAGGAGATACCTTTTCTGAAATATGTGCCCGTGATCCTTTTTTCTACCTCTGACAATCCAAAAGATGTAAAGGCATCTTATGAATTTGGAGCGAATGCATTTGTGACTAAACCCTCAGGTTATTCTGATCTGCTGAGTTGCATGAGGTCACTGCACGAATTCTGGTTTACCCACAATAGAAACATTAATTGAGTTAGCTTTAAAATAAAAAAGCATCCTTTTAAGGGGATGCTTTTATTAATTTATAAAATGAGTTTAATTAACTGATCTTAACATTAATTGCGTTTAAGCCTTTTTTACCTTGCTCAACGTCATAGCTTACTGAATCATTCTCACGAATGCTATCGATTAAGCCTGAAGTGTGTACAAAGATTTCGCTATCTCCGTTAGCCGGGATGATAAAACCAAAACCTTTTGTCTCATTGAAAAACTTTACTGTTCCTTGTTGCATTATATTGTATTTAAATTATGCACAAACGTACAATTAATTTATTGAAAATCAGCAGGATATTTTATTATTATTTTGGAGGCTGTGCCTGATTGAGCTTTAAAGCCCCTTGAAGGTTCTTTCTGTAGATCGCCAGGTACCTTGAGGCATAAGACTTTATCTCCCGATCAGAGGATTTGCTCCCACTCTCATAAAGCGTTATCGCTTTTTTCTGATCCTCTATCATCATCTGAAGGTATTCTTTATCGAAATCACTGGTGTCCACTCTTGTTTGCATGCTGTTTATTGGAATAGACATCGGCTCAGGCAACTTTACTTTCTTCTTTTTTGCCAGACTCTTGAGCTGGGCATTAGCTACCATTTGATGGTTTAATACTTCCAGGACGTAGGCCTTTGCTTCAGGATTTTCCAATTGTTTCTGTCCAAGGTTTGCCAGGGCTTCAGCATTCATGCCTAAAGTTGCGGCCTCTTGAAGAAATTTTACTGAGTTGTGTAGGGTGCGCTGTCCGTAGCTGCTTAGCGCCAGCAATTGCAAGAGGAGCAGGGCTAGTGTTAATTTTATGTTTTTCATGGTATTTGAAATTAGTGTCAGATCATCAACAGACCGATCCCACATTTGGTTTGGATAATCCGGTCTGGATGGAAACTTATCTTAAGATCAATTGTTCAATTAATACCATTATTTAAACAAATAAAATTATGACACATCAAGAAACTATCTCCCTGCTTGAAATCATTGATCAGCAGGTAAGTTCTTCTATCCTTGGCGGTATGGAAGATCAATATGAAGAATTGGAAAGACTAGGTTATGTGGTCATTGATCGGCATAGTGTGCAGCATGCGGCATCCATAACTCCAGAGGGATTGGAATTTTTACATCATACCAGTACTGAGGGTACAGGGGTAAATCGACCTGTACCTTCAGCTGGTTCCGTGATTGTTGTTAATGAACATATGGACGAAGAAGCACGTCTTTCAGACGAGCCCGACAGTTTAGGTGTTGATCTGGATGGCACCAATCCGGGTTCAAACAAACATCCTATGGATTAAAGTTCGGTAATGATCATCACAGGATAATGGTCCGAAGGTGTTCTTGCAGGGGAATTTTGTAATTTGATTTCCCCCGGCGCATTGGCCGGATTAAAAGCCTCTGTAGAATTTTCGAGTGCCCGGTAAGTATCCGTCAATATGCCATATCTGCTTACTTTGAATGTTTTGGTGAGGAAGATATGGTCGATGCGGCTATTGGTTACCGAATTTGCTTTAAAGCTGTTAAAGGTGCCGGTTGCTGCATAACGGAGCTCCGCCAGGCCAAATGCGTCTTTTAATAGACCTGAATTGTTGATGACGGCATAACTATCGCTGTTCTGGTCTACATTAAAGTCACCGGTAAGGATTGCAGGGATTTTATCTGCACCAATTTCCCTGATCTTCGCCATGATCAGTTTAGCACTTTCCTGCCTTGCCTTCACACCCACATGATCAAAATGTGTGTTGAAAAACATAAACTTCTTTTTGGATTTTTTGTCCTGGAACAATCCCCATGTGCAAATTCGTGGTAACACTGCGTCCCAGCCTTTATTGGGTTTGCTGGTATCTTCCGAAAGCCAGAAGGTTCCGGTCTTTAGCACACTGAACTTATCTTTTTTATAGAAAATAGGTGCATATTCTCCTTTTTTTGCACCATCATCCCGACCTACTCCGGTGTAGGTATAATCTGGCAATAACCTCAGCATAACTTCCAGTTGATTGTTGAGGACCTCCTGTGCACCAAAGATGTCAAAATCGTGAAAACGTATGAGTTGTGTGAGTGGAGTTTGGCGTTGTTTCCAACCATCGCCCTGTTTGGCGTCACCGTCTGAGTCGTAACGGATATTAAAAGTTGCAACTTTTAAGGTCTGTGCGTCCAGTGATCCTGTAAAGAGGAAAATAAAAAGCAATAGTAGATAGCAGTTTCTGTTCATGTATGGTGGTTATTTTGTGTCTCTAAAGTTATTGATTTTGGCTGGCAGTGGGGGAAACGAATTTCGAAAATACTACCCTCGCCCGGTGTGCTGCTATATTGGATGTTTCCACCCTGCAGTTCCGTAAATTCCTTGCAGAGAAGTAAGCCTAATCCTACGCCTTTTTCATTATTGGTACCATAGGTTGCACCTGTATTGAGTGTAAAGATCTTATCCTGTTTCTCCGGACTGATACCAATACCGTTGTCGGATACTTTAATGGATACAATGTCTCCGGATAAGGCGGTACTGATATTGATCTCCCCGCCTTTATGGGTGAATTTGATGGCATTGTTAATGAGGTTCCTCACCACTAGTTTAAGCATTTCCAGATCAGCTATGATGTGTAGATCCGGATCTATGTTATCGAAAATTTTGATGTTCTTTTCCTGTCCAACAGTTTTTTGGGCATTCAGCGACGATTTCAGGGCCTCGAAAATGTTTATTTCTTCCAAATTAACCTTTACTCCGCTATCCATTTGAGATTTCGTCCAGTTGAGCATGTTAAATAACATCGATTGCGTATTCTTCGTTTCCTGTAGAAGGCTCGATTTGATGGCTTTCTCTTCATGTTCTTCCAGGTCGTAAGCCACAAGAAGTTCCAGAAAGCCTTGTATGGAATTTAGTGGTGATTTCAAATCGTGGGAAAGGATAGACAGCAGTTTGATTTTGGCTTCATTGGCTTCCCCAAGTGCAAGTGAAGCATCCTGCGCTTTTCTTTTTTCCCTGCGGTAATTTCTTAAAATATAGGTGATGATCAGTACAATGCAAGTGGTGCCCGCAATGTAACTGAACCCCATGTCCGTAAATAAACTTGCACGGCTGTCATAGGTGTAAGCAATTGCCCCGGGATTTAGAAAGTCATAGCTGAGCAGGGAGAGTACGGTGATGGAATTGAAACTGAGCCAGAACACATGCGCCCTGGCGGGCATCACTGCGATAATGAAGATCGCAGAGAGAATAAACAGCATTAATGTGGGGCCTTGAATTCCGGAATTCAGGAAATAATTAGTAGCGAGGAAGCCGTTCACGAACAGGGTGAACAGCGTGGTACTGATTTTCAGTCTGCCATGCACCCTCGAATAATAGTACACCGCTGCTGTGAACAGAAAGAGCGTTGTCATGGCCAGCGTCGTGTGAGGAACCTTGGTAAAGATATTGGACACTATCGCGAAAGGTAAGAAAAACAAGACTACGACACAGACCTGATGAAATATTCTTGCCTGCAGGATCGTATTTTTAGTATCGCCGATAAATTTGTAGTACAACAGCTTTAGAGCGTTCGTCATTTGATCAGGTTTCTTTCTAAGTATGACAAATATATCGAAAAAACTGGTCTTAAGACCATAGACAGAGTGAATATCTGACTCATTTCATGGTCGTTATTTGCCATAGACCATAGATTTATTACTGCCTAAGTAGTATATTTGATCAACAAACACCACACAACTTATTGATTTATGAAAAGAATGTCAATTTTTACCGGTCTTGTACTGACTGCTTTATCCGCAATCGCACAAGAGCCAGCATTCAAACCCCTCACAAATATTGCTGTCACTCCTGTGAAAAGCCAGGGACAATCCGGAACCTGCTGGAATTATTCCACCACATCTTTGATTGAATCGGAGAGTATCCGTAAAGGGCTTGGTGAGTTCAACCTCTCAGAAATGTATACAACAAGAAATGTCTACATCGAAAAAGCTCAGAATTACATTTTGCGTCAGGGGAAAGCACAATTTAGCGAGGGTGGCCTCGGGCATGACCTGATTCAGGCGACTGCAAAATATGGCGCCATGCCTCAGGAAGCCTTTCAGGGTGTACACGGTAGCATACCCAATCATAGCGGACTGGAACAGTCATTGAAAACCTATCTTGATGCGACGTTGGCCAAAAAGCCATTTGATGCAGATTGGTTGAAAGGCTATATTGAGATCTTGAATCAAAAAATAGGCTTGCCACCTTCGGATTTTGAATACAAGGGTAAAAAATACACTCCACAGACTTTTGCGAAAGATGTCTTAAAGTTTGATGCAGCGGATTATGTGAACCTAAGTTCGTTTAGCCATCATCCCTATTTTAGTAGCTTTGTGCTTGAAGTTCCGGATAATTTTTCCAACGGTTCTTTTTACAATATACCATTGGAAGACCTGATCGCCGTCAGCAAGAATGCATTAAAATCCGGGTATAGCATCATGTGGGACGCTGATGTCAGTAATCCTGATTTTCAACAAAACAAGGGTTACGCAATGTGTTTTGAAAACGAAGCAGATGCTAAGGCTCCTGTCATCAACCCTGCAGCAAAGGAAAGGACATTCAATGCGATGATCCGTCAGCAATTGTATGAAAACCTTAGCACTCAGGACGATCACCTGATGCACCTGGTCGGCATTGACGAATCAGCAGATGGCAAGGTGTTTTTTAAGGTTAAGAATTCCTGGGGTGAGGTTGGACCATTTAAAGGTTATATTGAAGTTTCAGAGCCTTATTTTGCCATCAATACCATGAGCCTGGTCATTCCAAAAGCCGCTTTGCCCAAGACTTTATTAACTAAGCTATCACTGTAGCGATGATTTCTTCTGAATCCGGTAAGCAGCTTGCAGGTACGTCCGATAATTTCTAAATTGCAGCCTTTAAAGTAAGATCATGAAAAGATACATAATCCTTATCGCAATGGTGGCCTGTATGCACTCTTTTGCAAAGGCCCAATCTCAAAAAATGCCTACTGCACAGGAACTGACCGTGAAAAGTATAGATGAAATGGTAGAACGCTTAAAATTGAGTGCCACACAGCGGAGTGTTATCTATAACTATACTTTTGAACTGTACAAACAGCAATTAGACCTGGTCAAACGCCAGCAGGCGGGTACTTCAAAAGAAGAAGATGTCACTAAGTTCTATAAATTTCAGAACGAGACCAACAATAACATCAAAACAATATTGAAGGGTGATCAGATTGCTCAATTCGATCAGTTGCTGGAGGATCGTTTGAATGGAGATAATAAAAAGAAAAAGAATAAGAAGAAAAAGAACTCAGCTGAAGAAGAGGAAGTCAGTACAGGAATATCTGGCCTGGTCAACCCGGCAAAACCCTAATGATACAATAATAGGTTGGAGAATAGCCGGATCTAAAAAAAATGAAATAAAAGCAACAGAATAATTGCTTTAATAAGCTAGATTTTTTATGTTTGCCCACCGAATAAAAACAACCATGCCCGGATGGCGAAATTGGTAAACGTTGCGGTCTCAGAAGCCGTTGGAGTACAATCCTTGAGAGTTCGAGTCTCTCTTCGGGCACAGAAACGACAAGCGTAGAAATTACGTCTTGTCGTTTTTTTTATGATTCCACTGTTCCCAATTATATCTACATTTGTTGTCAGCATGAAAAAGGAACAGGAAAATAATAAGGGAATTAAAGAAATTGCAAAACTCGCCAAAGTTTCCATAGGTACGGTCGATCGGGTGATTAATAACCGTACAGGGGTCTCACCAAAAACTAAGGAAAGGATTCTGGAGATCATTGCAGAATTGGATTACCAGCCCAATATTATGGCCCGCATGCTCGCTTCAAAGAAGGTCATCAAAATTGCCGCTTTAATTCCAGCTGTATCTAATGAAACAGGTTATTGGAATGCACCATTAAAGGGAATCAATGAAGCCGCATCAGAGATCAAAAACTTTGGCGTGTCAGTAGACCTTTATTTTTTTGATCAGAACTCAAAGCAGACTTTTATAGACCAGGCGGCCTTAATTCTAAGGAATGGTTATGATGGGGTGTTACTGGCGCCGATGTTTGAAAATGAAGCTATTGATTTTCTCGCACAATGCCGCGAGAACAATTTGCCTTTTGTGCTGATCAATTCCGATTTGGAGAATCAGTCCCAGGTTGCTTATGTCGGACCCGATTTATTTCAAAGCGGATACCTCGCAGCACACCTGACTAAATACCTACTACAAGCGGAACAAACCGTGCTGATCGTTAATATCTCGAGGGAGATAGATCTTCATCATCACCTGTTGAAGAAAGAGGAGGGATTTAAGAATTATTTTCATACGCATCGCAATTCAATACATATTGAAAAGGTAGACATCAAGGAAACAGATTATCAATCGGTACAAAAAAATCTGCGTGAACTGTTCCTTTCTAAACGACCGGACTTGGTGTTTGTGACCAACTCGAGGGTGTCATCAGTCGCCAGGTTCTTTCAGGAAACCAATATAGAAGGAGTAAAACTGATTGGCTACGATTTTCTCGAAGAAAACATCAATTACCTTAAAAATGGCACCATCGATTTTCTCATTTGCCAAAAGCCACAGGAGCAAGGCTATAAAGGTTTAATGTCCATCTATCAGCATCTCCTGAATTCTTCCTTGGTAGAACAGCTGCAATACATGCCTATTGACATCATTACAAAAGAAAATTATAGCTATTACCGAAATTAATCACATTATGTTGGCCAAATATTTGTTTTTTAAAATATAATAAATATATTCGTGTACGTTAACGAAACAGTAGCACTGATCTTTTCTGCAAAAAATCCATTGAAGTAGCCGAATACTTCAATTTTTTTACCCAATTTACGTGTACGTTAACGTAAATATATAAGGGTAGTCTAACAGGGTATGAACAGGAATGTATCGGTGATGAACCTTTTAAACAAAATAGATGGTATAGGACTAAACAACGAATCAGATCAACCAAAAAAACGACCAACAAAACAATCAACTAAATTTAACCAAACAAACTATTGAAATGAAACAAAATTTACAATCGGCCAAAGTACTCAGTGCTTTGATGCTCCTTGTTTTGGTAGTGGTCTGTAGCCAGATCAGTTATGCGCAGACACCAGCTGCCTTTAACCAGACCGGGATAATTTCAGATCAAAGCAAAACTAAGCTGCCAGGTGTCAGTGTGTTGAATAAAAGAACGAAACAGTCCGTTGCCTCCAATGTCGATGGTGGCTACAGCGTCAGGGCGGTTAATGGCGACACGATTCAGGTGAAAATGATCGGCTACGTTACGCAAACATTTCTGGCCATAGACACAAAAAAGAGGGTAGATTTATTCTTAAGGGAAGATGTACAACAACTGAAGGGCGTGGAAATCACCACGGCACTGGATATTAAAAGAGGCGAAAAGGAATTGGGATATTCTGTTACCCAGGTCAATGGAGATGATATCAATAAAGCAAAGGAAACCAATGTGATCAACTCCCTTTCGGGTAAGGTTGCCGGTTTGGTCATCAATAGCGGCGCCGGTGGTCCTGCTGGTTCATCCAGGGTGATCGTCAGGGCGGCAACAAGTATTACAGGTAACAATCAGCCTTTGTACGTCATAGATGGTATCCCGATGGACAATTCAAATTATGGTCAGGTGGGAAGTGATACGTTCGCTGGTGGTGTGGATATGGGAGATGCCATATCGGCGATCAATCCGGATGATGTGGAATCGATTACCGTATTGAAGGGGCCAGCGGCAACTGCGCTGTATGGAAGTCTTGCTGGCAATGGTGTGATTTTAATCACCACCAAAAAAGGCACAAACAACAAAGAACTTGGTATTGATTTTAACAGTACGAATACCATAGAAACACAGTTGACAAAGTACGATGATGTTCAGTATTTATATGGGCAAGGCAGAAATCAACTCATACCAACAGATCAGGCACAGGCCTTTAACAGCTTGTTCATCAACTTCGGCGCAAGATTGGATCCGGGTGTGAATTACGTTGGTTTTGACGGAGTAACCAGGCCCTATGCCCTGGTGAAAGACAACATTCAAAATTTTTTCCGAACAGGCTCTTCATTTAATAATACCATCGCCTTATCCAGCTCAACAGATAAATCAAGTTTTAGATTTTCTGCAGCAGACCTGCGGTATAAGGATATCGTACCTACCAGTGATGTGAGGAGAAATACCTACACTTTTTCAGGACGTTCGAAGTTTGGAGAAAAACTGTCGCTCGAAGTGAGGGCTACTTATTTAAACGAAGATGTAAACAACAGAGCTGGATTAGGTGATTCCCCTTCTAACATCGGAATGAATTTCAATGGTCTGGCCAATAATATCGATCAGGAGTTATTCAAAACGAATTATAAAAATGCGCAGGGCGATTATCTGGATTGGGGCGGTGGCCAATACCGCATCAACCCATATTGGGTAATCAATGAAATGTATAACAAAACAAATAAAGACAGGCTTACAGGCGCTCTGAATGCAACATATAAATTTACAAAATCGTTTAGTCTTAATGCAAAGGCCGCTACCGATGTTACATTTCTGGACTATGAAAGCTACCGTCCTAAAACAACGCCAGGTGCTTTGGGGGGCCAGCTGGATCAGGTAAACCAACGTTATACCACCAATCAGGTTGAAGTTCTGGCCAGCTATACCAAGCAGGTAAGTAAAGATTTCAATGTGTCTGCAAGACTGGGTGGAAGTATCAACGACCGTATTCGCAAAGGAACAAATTCTTCTTTCTCAAATATGATTGTTTTAGATGCCATCAGCGCAACAAGCTATTTGGATAAGGTAGTGATACCTAACGACATTCCCCGTCAGATCAGATCGGTATATGGCTTGGCAACTGTAGGCTTTAAAAACTATTTATTTTTAGACGCTTCTATCAGAAGGGATCAGTCATCAACATTGCCGGAGCGTAACAATACCTATACTTATCCATCTTTATCTAGCAGTTTCGTCTTTACCGATGCCTTTAAATTCAAAAGCGACATCTTATCATTCGGTAAGTTAAGGGCTTCCGTAGCAGAAGTCGGAAATGATACTGATCCGTTTTTATTAGATCTGTACTACACGCTAAATCAACTTCCTTTTAACGGGGCCTTGAATGGTAAAGTTTCATCGAAAGTTATACCGCCTATAGATTTAAAGCCAACACGGACCAGGTCATATGAATTTGGTACAAACCTGAAGTTTTTCAAAAATAGGATCAATTTCGATGCGACATATTACAATTCGGATTCAAGAGATCAGATCAACATTGTTCCGGCAGCACTTTCGTCCGGATTTCCACAGCAACTGATCAATGCGGGTGTCATTGCTAACCAGGGAATCGAGTTATTGCTTTCAGGAAGCCCGCTATCGCCCAACAGTAAAATCAAATGGGATATGGGTATCAATTTCGCCAGAAACGTGAGTAAAATAGAATCTTTGTCTGACCGTGTCGGCGAATATCTTTCGTTGTCAGAGGCACGTTGGGCTGGTTTACGCGTGGTAGCTAAGCCAGGAGAGCAGTATGGAACATTGATGGGTTACGACTTTTTAAGGGATCCAAACGGAAATGTTGTATTAAACTCTGCCAGTTTATTGCCGATCATAGACCCAAACATGAAAGTATTGGGTAAGGGCGTATTCGATTGGACGGGCGGTTTTACCAGTCGTGTTTCTTATAAAAACTTCAGTTTAAATGCTGCAGTCGACGTAAAATATGGCGCAGACCTATTTTCTATGACCAACCTGTTTATGCATTCAAGGGGATCGGCTATCGCCACATTAGAGGGAAGGGCAGAATGGATTTCATCTGAAGAGCAACGCATATCGGAAAAGAAAACGGCTGCGCAATGGCAGACTGAAGGTAGAGTGAGGGGGTTTGTACCTAAAGGTGTAATTAACACGGGAACAGCCGCTAATCCAATTTATACTGCCAATACCAGGGCAATGGACCCCACACTATATTGGCAGACTTTTGCAACGGATGGTTCCAACATCGCTACACCTTTTGTATATAAAGCCACTTATGTAAAAGTTCGGGAGCTGACGTTTACCTACACTTTAACTCCCGCTTTTAGCAGCAAATTGGGGCTAAAAGGTGCATCCCTGGGCTTCGTGGCCAGAAATCCATTTATCCTGTATAAAGATGTACCAAATGTAGATCCAGACTCAAACTATAACAATAGCAACGGCCAGGGATTGGAATACGGGTCATTGCCTACAAGGAGAGGTTGGGGTTTTAACCTTAATGTGAAATTCTAAAAAGAAAAAATGCGATATCAAATAATGTGTACACATTAAAATCATAAGAAGATGAAAAAAATTACATATATCTTATTACTCGCAATGGGGCTGGGTTCATTGGGCTGCAAGAAATTTGGTGATATGAACACAGATAAGACCAGGTCTACATCCCTGGATCCTGCAGCGCAACTGATGTATGCTCAAGTATATTTCTCGGGAGATTTGGGCATACAAGAACGAACAAACTACTTTATGCTCATCCCCATGATGCAGCAGTTTGCTGGTGCTTTTAATATGAGTTTCGGTGCAGTATATAAAAAAACGCCCAGTTATTTGTGGAGAATGTTCGATGAGAGTTATCCAAATGACATCCTGAATCTTGTAGATGCTGTAGAACGTACGAAAGGAGTGGCAAATAAAACCAATTTGAATGCGATGTGCCGCATCATGAAGGTCTACACCTTTGCCCGCTTAACGGACTTGTATGGAGATATTCCCTATTTCGAGGCAGGTAAGGGAAGCATTGGGACGATCAGACCAAAATATGATGCACAAAAAGACATCTATAATGATTTTCTTAAGGAACTCGCCGAAGCTTCTGCGCAATTAGATGCTTCAAAAGATCCTGTACCCGGGGAATACTTCTACAAGGGTAATATTCCTGCCTGGAAGAAATTTGCCAATTCGCTGCGCTTACGGTTAGCGCTTCGTTTAGCAAAGAGGGATCCGGAAAAAGCAAAAGCAGAAATTCAGGCAGCTTATACCGCTGGTCTCTTTACCAGCAATGCTGATATCTGTATGACCAGACATGAGAATATACCCAACAGTTATCAAGATCAAAGACCCAACGGTATATCGGCGTCCTGGAATGTTAAAAATGAAATGGGACGTGTAGTGAACACTTTCTTAAATGCACTAACCAGTACCTCCGATCCACGTGTAAATCATTTGATCAAATGCTACAGGGAATTTAATCCGGTTGCCCCTACAAGATTTTTAGAAAGAGAAGACATCACCGCACAAGTTAGGGCGAAGATAGGCCTTGTTGGAGGAATCCCCGGCGCTTATAATTCTGACAATGTATTGAGTACTACTGCAATTATATTGGCCAATGGAACGTCCTACACACCTAGAAGTATAGATCTCAAACCACAACTCAATCATAATTTATTGAGAAATGAAGCCCCGTTTTTTCACATTACCTATGCAGAGGTGGAACTGTTATTGGCGGATGCAACGCAGCGTTTTGGACTCAATTTGGGTGGTACAGCTCAGGATCATTACTACAAAGGGGTTGAAGCAGCCATGCAGCATCTTAGCCTGTATCCTAACGGTCCAGTGGTAACCACAACCGAAATCAACAACTTTAAAACTGCCAATCCATTAATTGCTGGTAGAGAACTGGAGCAAATCAATACGCAACTTTGGATCGCTTTGTTGTTGAATGGAAATGAAACTTATTCCAACTGGCGCAGGAGCGGATTTCCTGTGTTGACACCCTCACCAACTACGGAGTCTGTATCGCAGACCATCCCGAGAAGATTCGAATATCCACTGACTGAGAAACAGCAAAATACGGCCAATGTAAACGCTGCTATTCAAATCATTGGTACGGATGACTGGACAAAACGTGTATGGTGGGATCAGGAATAATTTCATGTCGTGGATCTGATGAATACGAAGTAATGGTATCACATTGATAAAATTTAAAAGGATGAAAAAAATTAAAATATTAGCCTATATCTTATTTTCATTTATACTATTTATAGGATGTAAGGAAGATGAGGTCGCAGTACAGGAAAGGGACCATGCATTTACACCGAGGATTCTTGGCGGAGACATCGCATCGTTATTTCCAAATCCCAATGCAAGTCAGGTATTGGATGTTGGCGAGAAAGTTGATTTCAGCGCGGTTCAATTTTCCCCCGCTGGTAAAGTAAGCGTAGTTTGGAAAGTAGACGATGTACAGGTATCGACCGGCGAAAAGTATATTTATACCGCTACAACCGCTGGTGACCACAGGATAAAAGTAGAAGCTTCTTACAATGGAACTATGGTAAGCAGATACAAAGACGTCTTTGTCTTGGCTGCTGCGGGAGCTGCATTTACACCAAAAGCCTATAATAAAGTGACGATGTCTTACATCGGCGAGAACGGAGACATTAGTGCCATGAACTGGAATAACATAACCCATGTTACGTTCAAAGCAGCACTGGTCAATGCTGCCGGAATACTGGATTTGTCAAAAGGTGAAACCGGACGCAAGACGCAGGAAATAGCAACAAAAGCGCATTTGAATGGTGTATACGCATTGTTAGGTGTAAGCGCTGCCTTATCTGCAAATGGCTGGAACGTTTATGATAGCAATACTTTCGGTACGGCGCTGAAAAACGTTACTCAAAGGGGGGTATTGGTTCAGGACATTAAAAAATACCTGACAGACAGAAGCTTGGATGGTGTGGATGTGATGATGGCTGATGTGGGTAATACGGTAGAGGCAACCACCACAGCCAATATAGCTGCTACCATACTTTTTATCAATGAACTGCGTGCTGCCTTAGGGGCCTCTAAAATTATCACACTTACGGTGCCGGTTAACTACACACACAGCAATTATACGGCGGCAAATCTAACAAACGTAAACTGGGTGAATGTCCGTGCATTTGAAAGCGGTCTGAATACCGGAGTTGGTAGACCTTTAGGTAATCCTTCGGGATATCAGTACATGGTTACGAGTGCCGAAATTTGGAAGGCGAAAATGCCTGCTGACAAATTGGTTATCGGCATTCCGGCAATGGGTCTGAGGTATACTGCCGTGGATGCAAATGGTAATAACCTCAATTTTACTTCATTCAATTATATTCCATATAAAGACATTTTGGCCTTATCTCCTGCAGCTTTTGACAAAGAGAAATTGGACCTGACACCAGCACCTTTAGCTATTTATTACAATGGAGTTCCAATGGTCACTCAAAAAGCGCAATACATTAAAGCGACAGGTTATTTGGGCGCCTACATTTGGCAAGGGGATTTCGATGTTAACGGACCAAATTCATTAACCCTGGCGATTAGCAACGCCCTAAAATAGTCTTGATGAAGAAGCTGAATTATATTCTTTTTGCTTTGGTCTGTCTGGTCCTGCCAGGCAGATCAAATGCGCAGTTTAAAGTGCTGGGCTACATCTGGTCCAAAACCAATATGGTGCAGGATTTGAAAAATATAGACCTTGAGAAGATTACCCACCTCAACATTGCTTTTGTCAATCCAGGACCGGATGGGAGTTTTAAAGCTTTGCCCGCTATAGATACGGCAGTTAAGATCGCGCATCTGAAGAATATAAAGGTGCTAATGTCTTGCGGCGGCGGTGGTAGTCATGCTTATTACGCAGAATTGCTGAAGGGAAATAAGCGGAAAAAGCTGGTTGAAGGTTTCATCGCTATCCTTGATCAATACAACTTGGATGGGATCGATGTAGATTTGGAAGGTGACGACATTGACGAAAATTATCAGGATTTTGTAGTTGAATTGCGGAAAGCATTATCAAAAAGAAACAAATTACTTACAGCCGCTGTCGCCTGGTGGACGAGGGACAGGATTACCGACAAGGCTTTACGACAGTTTGATTTTATCAACATTATGGCTTATGATCAAACAGGTCCCTGGAAACCCGAAACTCCTGGTCAGCACGCTCCATTGAATTATGCGATCGGCCATCTGAAGTATTGGAAAGAGGAGAGGGGCATGCCGAAGGAAAAGCTAAATCTTGGATTACCTTTCTACGGCTATGGATTCGGGGATTTACCACGGAAGGATGCTGCGTTCCGCTCTATGGGCTGGAAGGACATTGTGAAAAAGTTCCCCGATTCATTACAGCTAGATGAGATCAACCTACCGGAAAATGCTGGTACTATTTATTACAATGGTAAAGCGACTGTCAGAACAAAAACAGAACTGGCCCTTAAAGAGGCAGGCGGTGTGATGATCTGGCAGTTGATGTACGATACACAGGATGAACATTCTTTACTGAAATTAATCAATGAAACAGTGAAAGAGTAACCTGCTTTATAGCAGTAGTTTAAAAATTTAAGAAAAGCCCTTTAACTAAATTAGATAATATGAAAATGAGTTTGAATGTTTGCACTTTGTTTTTGCTGGTATTTTTATCCTGCAAAGGCGATATGCTGATGAAAGCTGGTGACAGCACAAATAATATTGTCAGTTCCAATAGCGCCTTTCACTTGAACGGCAGGTTAAAAGTTGTAGGAACACAACTGTCCAACGAATCCGGTCAGGCGATCCAGCTTCGGGGCATGAGTACCCATGGCCTGCAATATCGGGGAAATTGTTATAACAACACTTCTTTAAATCTTTTGATGCGTGACTGGGGTGCGGATATTCTTAGAATATCAATGTACATACAGGAAGGTGGCTATGAGAGCAACCCCGTCTACTATACTAATTTTGTCGACAGTCTGGTCAACAAGTGTTATAGCGAGGGAATTTATGCATTGATCGATTGGCATATGCTTCATCCGGGAGATCCCAATCACAATACCGAACTCGCCAAAGTGTTTTTTCAGCATGTGTCTCAAAAACACGCCAGCAAGGGAAATGTCCTCTACGAAATTTGTAATGAACCCAATGACAGTGAAGGGGTGGTGACCTGGCCCATGATCAAAAATTACGCAAATCAGATTATCCCAATCATCAGGGCAAATGATCCCAATTCTGTCATCATCGTTGGTACCCCGGAAAGCGCATCAAGACCGGATCTTGTTGTTGGCAATGCATTGGCTTACAATAACCTCATGTACACCATGCATTTCTATGCTGCAGATTCCTGGCAAACGAACCATCAGGGTCGACGAATGGGCTATGTTTCCAAGGCTATCGCAGGTGGAATACCCGTATTTGTGACTGAATTTGGCACTCAGGATGGTTGGGGTGACGGTGCAAATGACTTTGCAATGTCTGCCAGATGGCTGAAATTTCTGGCTGAGCGAAAGATTTCCTGGTGTAACTGGAATTATTCGGACAGCCCGCTTTCCGGAGCAGTATGGAAGACTGGTACTTGTCCCAATGGACCCTGGACAGATGCCAATCTCAAGGAGTCCGGCCTGTGGATCAGGCCACGCATCAGTAGTCCTGCCGACGATTGGACGGGAAACTTTCCTGCCTGGGAATGGGAATACAATTTGGCTTCGGGAACAGGCACATCTACACAGATCAGCCCGGGTTCCAGTATCCAGGTTTCAGAATCTAAAAGCGGAACACCTGGATTTTTGCCTTATCCCACCAATGGTACCGCAAGAACGGTATTGGCGGCCAATGCGGGAGCAGGATTTAGCCTAACCAGCTCAGTGCTGCAATTTGGTGCCAGCAATGCCGATGTACCTAATAAGTTTTCATTTTATGACATCAAAGAAGTTTCATCGCTGGCCTGTGTGTCGTTCAGGCTATCGTTCAACAACAGTACAAATGGAACTGCAATTTTAAGTATTGGCAATTCAGAAGGCAGCTTATACAAAAACTCGGCGGCTTATTCTAATCTGAAACAGCAGGGACAGTTCGCCGCGATCCGCTTTTTAGTAGGCAATTCTTCTACTAATGCACAATACAGGTATGCGGACGGTACATCGTATTTTCACCGGTCACATGATGCCAACCTTTTCGCCAGAAGCGGAAATCTGGACATCGAGGTATATTGCAACAATACGGAAGTAAGCAAAGTCTACGAGAGAGCTGGGCTCAGCTATACCTTACCGGCCACTTCCCTGCATATGTTTGTAAATGGTGTTCAGGTTAAATATGCTGGTTCCGCAGATATCGCATCAACCGGAGAGACATTTTCTTATTCACCAATTGATGCCTTTATGTTTTCAGGAGCCAACAGTACCGGAAATACCTTAAATTTCTCCGTAAGTAACATTAAAATTAAATCACTGACAGGAGGATAAATTCAGCTATGAGATCAATAAGAATAAAATGGAATGGTTCGCTGCTAATGATGGTTGTGGTTATGGCCCTGCTTTTTGCAGGCCATAGCTATGCACAACCAATAGAACCCAAGGAGCCATTTAAGATCAGGGGCTTTCACCTGGACCTCAGGGTGCAGGTAATGAAGATGCCGGCACTTAAGGAGTTTGCACTGCAGCTCAGCAGGAATGGCATCAACACCTTGATCATGGAGTGGGAAGCTGCCTATCCATACGAAAAGCACAGTGTGATTACCGGTCAGTATGCCTACAGCAGAACCGAAGTCAGGACTTTCATTGCCTATTGCAAATCATTGAATATAGATGTCATTCCATTGCAGCAGAGCTTTGGACATGTCGAGTATATCCTAAGGCACTATCGTTACAAGGAGCTGAGAGAAGACAAAAAGGATTTTTCACAGGTAAATCCCCTAAAGGAAGCGCTTTGCAAAGAATTGTTCACAGACCTGTTTAAAGACATGATTACCACTCATGATTCTCCTTACATTCATATCGGTGGGGATGAAACCTATTTGCTGGGCCATTCGGAAGAGTCAAAAAAGAAGGTGGCTGCAGTGGGGAAGGGCAGGTTGTATGGCGACTACATCAAAATGTTATGTGACCTGGTCATCAGCTTAGGTAAAAGGCCTGTTGTGTGGGCAGATATTGCGCTGAATTATCCGGATGCGTTAACAGGCTTGCCTAAAGAAACGATTTTTGTCGACTGGAATTATGGCTGGTCTCTGGACCGCTTTGGCGATCATGAAAAACTCATGAAAAGTGGCTTTGAAATCTGGGGTTCTCCGGCCATCAGGAGTCATCCCGACAATTACTTCCTTACAGAATGGAAGAAGCACTTCGAGAACATCCGGACTTTCATCCCCCAGGCCAGAACATTGGGCTATAAGGGAATGGTAATGACCTCCTGGTCTACTTCCGGCTTGTACTCAGGTATACAGGAGAGCACTACAGACCTGCTTGATCTGCAGGCCATCAGAAGGGTTTATCCCATCTCGGGCTTCCGTATGCTCATCGCAGCATATTTTAATCAGCTGAAAAGTTCGCTTGCTTTTGATATCGACCGTTTTGTTCATGATTATGCGAAGGAAACTTATGGATTCAATCAGAGTCAGTCGGTTCTGTTTTGGAAGGCACTCCAGCGCGCACCATTTGAAGTCAATCAGGGTAAGGTCAGCCAGGCTGACCTGAATGTTGTCAATCTTCTGGACAGCGCGAGGCGGAGTGCCCTGGACCTCCATTCATTGAAAGCTGCCAGGAATAAACGGGAATTTGCACATTACGTATTGATGGCTGACATCAGGACGTTTTACCTGACCTGCATTTGGGTAGAAAGTGAAATGAATTCAACCGATTATAATTCAGGTAAGGCCTCCGGGTTACTCAAGGTTCTCCAGGGATTGGATGCAGAAGAATTGAACCAGAGGTTTGAGGAATTGAACAGTGATCTGTTGTTTAAGGACGAAATTAATGTAGAGAACAAGCTCAGGAACGAGAGACTGGAATTACTCAGGCGAAAGTTAAGTCAACAAATTAATTAAAATTTAGCCGATACAATTTACATATAGATGGCAGCATTAGAAAAAACCGTACAAGCTTCCTCGATGACTCGAAAGGACACGATGATCTCCATATCCATCATTGGCTTGTTGTTCTTTATTTTTGGTTTTGTGACCTGGATCAATGCCATATTGATACCCTTCTTTAAAATTGCCTGTGAACTGAACAATTTTGAGTCCTACCTGGTGGCCTTTGCCTTCTACATCGCCTATCTGGTGATGTCCTTACCCGCCGGGTACCTCTTGAAAAGGATCGGGTTCAAAAAAGGGATGATGTGCGGCTTTTGGGCAATGGCCCTTGGTGCTGCACTGTTTATACCGGCCGGTCTCAGCAGGACTTATCCTTTGTTTCTGTCGGGCTTATTTACGATTGGAATTGGCCTCGCCATCCTGCAAACAGCTGCAAATCCTTACATCACCATATTGGGACCAAAGGAAAGGGCCGCGCAGCGTTTTAGTATCATGGGGATTTGCAATAAGCTGGCGGGAATACTTGCTCCCTTGCTTTTTGCTGCGGTGATATTAAGGCCTGAAACAGACAATGAACTGTTCAAACAGGTTACCCTCATGCAGGGTGCGGAGAAAGAACAGGTACTCAATGAAATCATCAGCAGGGTAGTAGCGCCTTATGCAGTTGTCGCTGTAATTCTGCTTTTATTGGGTTTTCTGGTCAGGTTTTCACCACTTCCGGAAATCGATACTGAACATGAAGACGAAACGCTGTTGGTTACAAATGCAGGCAAAAAAAGCATTTTGGAATTCCCGCACCTGGTGTTGGGTGCGGTCGCTATTTTTTTTCATGTAGGTTCCCAGGTTATCGCAGTCGACAGTGTGGTCAACTATGCTTCACACCATGGAATGGGCTTCCTGGAAGCAAAAACATTTCCTTCTTACACCTTAACAGCTACCATCATCGGTTACCTTCTGGGTATCTCATTTATTCCTAAACTGATCAGTCAGTTGACAGCGCTCAAAATATGTACTGTCCTGGGACTGGTACTCAGTTGTTTCATTTTGTTATTTGCAGGGCGGGTTGAATTCCTGGGACACCAGACAGACCTATCGGTTTGGTTTATTGTGCTACTTGGTTTCGCAAACTCCATGATTTGGGCGGGAGTCTGGCCATTGGCACTGGATAATTTGGGACGTTTTATAAAAACAGGTGCTTCATTACTCATCATGGGATTGTGTGGAAATGCCATCATGCCCCTGATCTATGGCTACTGGGCCGATCAGCATGGACTTCGTGAAGCTTATTGGATACTGATACCTTGTTACCTATACCTTATTTTTTATGCATTCTACGGGCACAGTTTGAAATACTGGAAGTCCGGGAAATAATCATTCCTATGAACTATATCAAAATTTATAATGCGAATATCCTTACACCCGGAGGAACAGTTAAAGAAGGCACCCTGGTAATCTTTGACGGGAAAATTTTAGAAATAAGCGACAAAAATATAGACATCCCGGCTGCTGTTCCTGTAGATGCAAAGGGAAAATACCTTGGTCCGGGTTTCATAGACATGCACGTACATGGTGGCGGAGGTCATGATTTCATGGACAATACTGTTGATGCCTTTTTAGCTATAGCTAAAAAACATGCTGAATATGGTACTACAGCATTGATGCCCACTACGCTCAGTTGCGAGCAGGAAGACCTCATCGATACCATCAAAACATATGAAAGAGCCGATCCCTTGAATCTCGGTGGTGCGCAGTTTGTGGGGCTGCATATTGAGGGGCCTTATTTTTCCATGGCCCAGAAAGGTGCACAGGATCCAAAATATATCAGAAATCCGGATCCCGCTGAATACCGGGAAATACTGGCAGGTACAGCGATCATCAGACGCTGGAGTGCAGCTCCGGAACTGCCCGGTGCCCTGGATTTTGGAAGGGAACTCAAGCAAAAAGGTATTCTGGCAGCGATTGCCCATACAAATGCAATATATGAAGAAGTAATGGAAGCCTGGGATGTTGGTTACACCCATGCCACACATTTTTATTCCTGCATGTCAGGCGTATCCAGGAGAAATGCCTACCGGTATGCGGGGGTGATCGAAAGCGCTTATTTGCTGGACGAGATGACCGTAGAGATCATTGCCGATGGCATACACCTTCCTTCAGCGTTGTTGAAACTGGTCTACAAGATCAAAGGTGTTGAAAATATTGCATTGATCACGGATGCAATGAGGGCAGCGGGAATGCCTGCCGGCAAAAGCATACTAGGTAGTTTAAAAACTGGTATGGAAGTGATCGTAGAAAATGGGGTAGCCAAACTACCTGACCGTTCGGCCTTTGCCGGCAGCGTAGCTACTGCCAATCAACTGGTTAAAAATATGATCGATCTGGCTGATGTCAGTTTGCCGGATGCAGTCCGCATGATGACTGAAACACCTGCAAGGATATTGAACCTCCAGCATCAAAAAGGGACCATTGCCAAAGGTAAAGACGCAGATCTCATTTTGTTCGACAAAAATCTTCGGATCGATACTACTATTGTCGGCGGCAGAATTGTACACAACTCATCATCATCCCACAAATCAGCACCTCTGTGAAGAAACTAAAAATCCCTTATATTAATAGCAGCCATTTCAAAGACGTCAATGAGCTGATCGTCCAAATGGAAGGCCTGGAGAATGTGCCGATATCCTGCAAACCCTGGCCTGAGTTCAGCTCGGAAACCAAAGCCGGGTTTAGTATTGCACACGACCGGAATTCCATTCTGCTGAAATACCAAATAAGCGAAAAATACCTCATTGCCAATGAGGTCAACAATGGCAATATTCATAACGACAGTTGTGTAGAATTTTTCATTGCATTCAACAGTGAAAAGCATTATTATAACCTGGAATTCAATTGTCTGGGCTTTACTAAAATTGGTTACGGAAACGGACGTATCAATAGGCAGTTGCTTGCATTGGAGGTGATCCGTAAGCTTGGTTTTTCTTCCAGGATCAACTCCAATCTCCAGCCTTCAAATGGCGGCTTCGATTGGCAGATTTTGTTGGTGATTCCAAAAGAGGTTTTTGTGTACCATCAGATTTCTTCCTTTGACCAGGTAAAGGCCCGGGGCAATTTTTATAAATGTGGTGACGGCTTACCAGAACCCCATTTCCTAAGTTGGAATATGGTACATGCTGACCAGCCTGATTTCCACAGGCTCGAAAGCTTTGGTAAGCTCGAATTCCTGTAAGTTATAAGCATGGGCTTCCATCAAGGGAAGCCCATGCTTATGACTACTTATAGACATCGATACTTCTTCCACCACGTTGTGTGTCCGTAAATACCTTCAATTTTAAAGTTTTATTATAAGGGATTGGCTGATGGTACAGCGGGCTTTTTGTGTCTGGCTCAGTTCCGTCGGTCGTATACCTGATGCTAAATCCTGGGTAGAGCAGGTTTACCTTCACCAAATTCTGATCAACCACATAACCTGCTGCCGGGATGCGGTATTTGAAGCCACCGGCATAGTAATTTAATCTCGGTAGTTCGTTTCTACCGATCTGGTACACAAAGTCTGACCATGCCTTTTCATACAATTGCTTACTTTTTGCCGAATCCTGCTCCTTCGCCCAGTCCGGATCAGCTGCCCAGCTCCGTTCTGCAAGCCCCAGAACTTTTGGCAGCAGCAGGTACTCAAATTGCTCAGTTCCCGTGATAATTTCACTCCATAATGGGGCCTGTAGACCGATAATATTCGCTCTCCCGGCATCGCTGAGCTTTTCTTTTCCATCATAATGATTTTCCGGCAATGGATCACCCTGGCTATCTTCTTTTTGATTTTTGTAGTAATCAAAAGGAATAAAACTGAAGGGCTTATCTACATCAACATAGCCGCCCCAGTACTGACCAGGTTCGAAATAGCTCTTGTTATAAGCCAAATCCAGGTACATGTTGGTCACATTGGTCAATACCACCTTATATCCTGCATTGGCAAGCTGATAAGCAAGGTCCTCATTTCCGCTGAGGTTATTCCATACATCCGTATGAAAATTTTGAGGAACAGCCCGCTGATCCAACACCATTTTCGAACTATTTCCGGTTCGGACCTTACGCAAGCCAATTTCTTCCCAGCCCGACAGGTACAGGTTTCTTGACTTGAGCATTCCATTTACCTTCTGAAAATAATGATACCAGAGATCATCTACGGAAGTGATATTGGAATTCTCCTTCAGCAGTTGAACCACAACTGGCGATTTCTCCCACACACCAGCCGGAACTTCATCGCCTCCGAAATGAATGGTCTTTAACGTAGCACCTGCATCCCGATACATGGAAATGGTTTCATCTATAATTTTCTCCACGAAGCGGTAGGTTGAAGGTAAAGCAGGATTGATCACATTATCGTTGAAACCTTGCACAGAGCGGTAGATGGACTGGTCATTGAGATCGCGCAAAAGATAGGCCTTAGCTTCCTCAGGCTTCCTGGCTTTCATTAACCTGGCATAACGGGCATCCATCGATTTAATGGCTGCGCGGGCGTGACCAGGAGTTTCATATTCCGGAATCACCTGAATGTGCCGCTCTGTAGCATATTTCAGAATTTCTATAAAATCTGTACGGCTCAGGTATCCGCTTCCTGAATTTCGGTTGGCCAGGGGGCCTGATCCGTAGGAAGGGATTAAAGCAGTTTCTTCTTTTATAGTGTGTGCTCGTTTGGCACCAATTTCCGTAAGCTCCGGTAGTCCCTTAATTTCTATGCGCCAACCCTCATCATCATTAAAATGTAGGTGAAATACATTGATTTTGTAAAGCGATAGCACGTCAAGGGTTTTCAGGATCTCCTGTTTCGGCTGGAAATTTCTGGCGATGTCCATCATAAAAGCCCGGTGTCCAAACCGTGGAGCATCATGCACTTCCATTGCCGGAACGGTAATCTGAGCTTGTTTGCTTTTCCATGCAATTGCAGGGAAAAGCATTTTCAGGGACTGGATGCCATAAAATGCCCCTGCAGGATCAGGTGCTGAAATGGTGATGAGGTCATTTGTAATTTGCAACTGGTACGCCTCATTCCCCTTTAGTTCCATATGCTGCAGTGCAATCATGTTTTTTTGTTTTTGTCCGCCTACTAAGGGCTTTTTATCCAGCACTTTATCTAGCTCATTGCTCAGGTAAACTGCTTCTCTGCTGAAGGCCGGATCGGCAGAGATTCCTACAGAAGCAGTGATCGAAAAAGTACCTTTGCCTGCCTTTGATTTTAAAGGACTTGGAAGTATGGCAGGCACTTGTCCGGGTGCCATCCGCGCAACAGCCTCATTTTGCTTGTAGAGGGCGTTTGACAATTGTTTCTCTTTGTCGATAGGGCTCAACGGATCTATTTTTAAAACCAGGTCAATGGGACTATCCGGCTGGCTGTCCAGGATGAGATAGAAACCAAGGCCGTAGTCAGTCTTGTTTTTTATCGCTCTGGAACGTATCTTAAATTTCGATTCCTGATTACTTCCCATTCTTTTGAATCGCGAGTGGGGGAACATTTTGAAAAAGTCGCCATTAATGTGTTTTATGCCAATTGCAGCGCTACTGGTATCGAGTACTATCGGATCAGGCCCATTAAAATAGATGCTCCAGCCTTTTTCGGGGAGTGTAGCAGACCCGGAATTTGAGAGAACCAGTTCCGAGAGCGTTTCCCCGTCCGCATTGAAGTTCTGTTGGAGCACCTTCCAGGTTAAGGTCAGCTTACCGGCAAATGGGCTTTTGTTTTTTTGAGCAAAGCAGCTGCATGCGAATAGCAGCAGGGCGATACTAAAGAGATTAAGTTTCATATATAAGCAGTAGGTTTAAACGATTAGACTTTAACGTAGATCCGGTTTTTATCCATTAAGAATCCCGTCAGCCACATCAGTAATAGGTAAGAAAGGGCGAAAAGGAGAGAGGCGTCTTTTGGCGCCGCCCAGCTCAGGAGAAAGTTTTTATGTACATAGGATGCTATTGTAGTATCAGCGATCGGGATCAGGTAAAGTAAATCAATAACCACCCAGGAGACGATATAGATAAATAAAGGATTTTTACCAAAGACCTCAAAAAAATAGGTCCATTTTTTGAATTTAAGGACATCTATGAAAAAAATCAGACAGGCGAGGATGAGTAAATCCCAACCTATACTGAGTAGCGCATACGAACTGCTCCAAATCGGTTTATTGATAGGGAAGGCCATGTTCCATGCGCTGGCAATGAGTAACATCAGTAGTGCCGCTGCCGACATTTTAACAGCTGTGATTTTATGACTGCCCCCCATTTGTATGAACCTGCCTGCAGCATATCCCGCAATCACATTTATGGTCGCGGGGAAGGTGCTCAGTACGCCTTCCGGCTCAAATGGAATCCCAAATCCGCTGTATAGATTTTGAGGATCGAATAGCTTCAGGTCCAGCATACCTGCAAAATTACCCTCCAAACTGTAAGGATCGCTTGCTGAGCCAAGGAAGTAAAGTATAGCCCAGTAGCCCAGCAAAATGATCATGCTGCATATAATGAGCCCGGTTTTGTTAAGGTAGTAGAGCATCACATTGGCCAGAAGATAACAGACCGCAATCCTTTGTAATACACCCCAGATCCTCAACTCCAGGATGTCTTTAAATTTCATACCAGATTTCTCAAATTCAACAAAGGGGAAATAATTTAGCAGCAAGCCGATCAGGAAAATGATCGCTGTTCTTTTCAATACCTTTTTAAAAAAAGCTTGCGCGGTAGTGGAGCTTGCCTTCTGCCAGCCGAAACTTAGCGCGTTTCCCACTACAAATAAAAAGGTAGGAAATACGAGGTCGGTTAAGGTGAATCCATGCCATTCCGAATGCATGAAAGGAGCATAGATAGCGCTCCAGCTTCCCGGGTTGTTTACGGTGATCATTAAAGCTACAGTCATCCCCCTCAATACGTCAAGAGGTAAATTTCGCTGTGTGGTCAGTTGTTTTGGTTTGGTCATTTTGATGTTGGTTTTTTAAACTTAAAACCGAATATAGACAAAAAAATAATCTTTTCGTGTACGTACACGAAAAATATGATTACTTTAGCAAAATCCTATTTGAAAAACAGAGAAGTACTAGAGCATATCATTTAATATCAAAACTTTTGACATGAATAACCACATCGATGTAAGAATTTATGAGTCCAGAAAGGGGATGGGCGCCGCTGCTGCAGAGCGTTTTGCACGGGAAGTTGACCGACTATTGCAGTTTAAGGAGGAAATCAACATTGTATTTGCGGCAGCACCTTCCCAAAATGAGTTTCTGCATTACCTCTTTGAGCACAATTTGAAATGGCATAGGATAAACGCCTTTCACATGGATGAATATATTGGACTGCCGGCGGATGCACCACAGGGCTTTGGCAATTTTTTGAAAGAACGCCTCTTCAGCAAATATAACTTCAAGTCCGTTCATTACCTGAATGGCAATGCGGCCGACATCCAGTCTGAATGTTTGCGGTATACCGGTTTATTGGAAAGCCACCCGGTCGATATTGTCTGCATGGGAATAGGGGAAAATGGCCACCTGGCCTTTAATGATCCACCTGTAGCCGATTTTGAAGATACAGCTACGGTTAAGATGGTATTTCTCGATCAGGCATGCAGGCTTCAGCAAGTCAATGATGGTTGTTTTCAGCACATTGATCAGGTTCCGGTTTCTGCACTTACACTTACCATACCTGCTCTGATGAAGGCCCAGTTCATCAGTTGTGTAGTTCCGGGTTCCACTAAGGCGAGGGCGGTCAGAAATACTTTTGAACAGGAAGTCTGTTCGGAATATCCATCCACTATATTGACCAGGCACGACAATGTCGTTTTGTATCTGGATTTTGAAAGTAGTTCCTCACTCATATCATAGATTTAAATATATATACC
>NZ_JBBEUC010000007.1:0-301873 GCF_037402555.1 Pedobacter sp. GR22-6 | reverse complement strand
AATATGACTATTAACTAAACTTAAAAAAATGGCAAGATATAATAATGGAATAAACGGGCCTATAAAAGGCAAAGTTGGTAATGCTATTGCCGCAAACTGGCGGGGGATAGATTACCTGAGGAGTACCTGGGAAGTTACCAAGCCGGCATCACCGGCACAACTGAACCAACGCCAACGGTTTGCTGTGGCCATGGGCTGGGTAAAGCCCTTGATTTCGCTGATCAACATCGGCTTTCAATCGGTAAAAACGGCCAAGACACCGCTGAATGCGGCAGTGTCTTACCACATCAAACAGGCGCTTACAGGTGATGCTCCGGATTTTCAGATCGATTTCCCGAAAGCCATCTTTAGTGTGGGTACGCTGCATCCAGCTGTGATCCGGGAGATCTCCCGGAAATCTAATGCTTCGCTTTACATCAGATGGGAAGATCAACTGGAAACGATTTTTTGCGCAGGTACTGACCGGGCGACTTTCATCGCTTACAATCCTGAAAAGAAAAAATTCCTCAGTTTTAAAGATGCGGCAATGCGTGCTGATGGGGAAGTGTTGCTGGAACTGCCGCCCTACTTTGCACGGGACGCTTTACATCTGTATCTTTTTTATGTGCGCAGTACCGGTGATGAAGTAAGTACAACACAGTATCTGGGTGAAATGAAGGTGGAAGGAAAGCGGTTTGGGTTAATACAGGAAGCCAAATAACCATAATGGAATTTTGTTGCCAAAACCATGCTCCAGGTCATCTGCAACTGCAAAAGCGTCATCATAGGCTTTAATTTGCTTTTGTGATTTTTTCTTGCCGCCTACCTCAAACAGGTATTTGCCGTTGACCAGAAAGTCACCTTCTTTTGGATAGGTAACAATGGCTCCTGAATTTCCAACCTGGGATAGGAAGAATGTCTCGCGCATGTTTCCTGTTTCAGGTTTTCCCTCCGCAAGCGCAGCAATCAGGCTGTTGTTGTGAAGAAAAATTTTCTCCGGCTTGTTCATCAAACTGATCCCATGAGCCGCCGACCTGAGGTTATGAATGAGCTGGGATTGTTCTAAAATGTGCAGCATTTCCAAAAGCCGCGTCCTGGTAGTATCCACTTGCTCTGCCAGCTTAGTGATGTTGGGCTGAAATGGAACAGATGTGGAAATGACATACAGGAGCTTTTTTAGTTTGGCAAGGGTAGCGATTTCCAAAGCCCTTGCTTCAGGAAGATCATAATCTATGATGACATTGATCAACTGATTGATCTTCATGAAATAATCTGCTTCTCCTTCGAGAATGAATGGATAGGCTCCGTAGGAGAAATATTCTTTCATATATTTCAGCGGGGAAACCAGTTGTTCCTGCAATTGCAAACTGATCTCGCCATGTCTGGTCAGGACATCCGTTAGACTGTATGCAGGTAATTCCAGACCGCTTCTTAAGGCAATAAATTCACGCAGGGAGAGCTCCGGAAGATGGTAATGAAGGATTCTCCTGCTCAGATCTGCGCGGGATTTTTGGAGGGCCAGTATTGATGAACCGGACACCACCAGTTTCATCTCCGGAAAAAAATCGTAAATGTTCTTGACTGCTGTTTGCCAATCATCGTACTTGTGTACTTCATCCAGAAACAGGTTTCGGCCACCCAATTCATAAAATTGTTCTGCGACATCAGGTAAATTGTTTTGCCGGAAATATAAATCATCTAAAGAAACATACAGGCTCTTTTCTATCGGTAAATGCGCTTTGATGTGCTGAAGCATTAAGGTTGATTTTCCAGTACCCCTGGCGCCTTCGATGCATATTCCCCTGGCATCCCAGTTGATTTGCTGACTCAAACCTCTGGTAAAGGTTGTTTGGTGACTATTGATCAATCTCCTGAATTTGTTAACTAATGCTTCCATCGTACCACCAAAGATACAATTTATATGCAAAAACGTATCTTTCAAGGTACGTATTTAGCTAAAAATCGTACCTTGAAGAATACGTTTTTGCACTTTGAGGCTCCCGGACTGGTAAATCTGGTAATTCTTGTTATTTTAGCGGACACACAAAACATAACCAAACATGAAGAAGCAAGTTTTTACAGTCCTGGTATTGCTCTGTTGCACGATCGCCGCAAATGCGCAAACCCGAATTCAAAACAGTGGCTGGCTGTTCCTGATGAATACGACTAAATTCAACGATAAATGGGGCATGCACATGGATGTGCAGCTGCGTACAAATGATGCATGGGACGGCGTCAGGAATCTCCTCATCAGACCCGGGCTGACTTACTACATCAACGGAAGTTCGGATGTGACCCTGGGTTACCTTTATACCCCGACTTTCCTGCAACTGGACGGCATCGCAAAATCCAGCATTACCGAACACCGGATCTGGCAACAGTACATCTATAAGCATAAACTGGCAGGGCTGAACATCAGTCACCGATTCAGGCTGGAGCAACGTTTCATAGAGCGTATCGGAGGGGATGATTTCTTTGCCCAGAGGGCCAGGTATTTTATCCGCGGAATAGTTCCCCTGCAGAAACAGGACGGGGCTTTTGAAAAAGGGCCTTTCGTCGCAGTTCAGAATGAGGTGTTCCTGAATGTACAGGCTAAAGATGAACTGAACGGGCATGTGTTTGACCAAAACCGTGCTTACCTGGCCGCGGGATACCGCTTTAGCAAAAAGATGGATGCCGAACTGGGATACATGAACCAATCGCTCAAAGGGGCAGCCAATAATACGAGTAACAATATTGTGCAGCTGGCGATATATACGCGCTTTTAAAACTTTCTGCTGTTGAAGATGGTTTTTCAGTGATAATAATTAAGTTATTTTTAATTAAGTTTGAGAAGAGGCTGTCCTCTTAACCAAATTCCAAATTATAAGCTGAAGCGTATGGCTGCGACGATCACCAGAGTATTCGATTTACTTCAATACAACTTAGAGCAATTTCCGAAAGAAGAATTTATAAGCGGCAAGGTTTCCGGTGCCTGGGTCAAATACAGTACGGAAAAATTTTGCGAAACGGTGGATACCCTGAGCAGGGGACTCATCGAACTGGGAATAGGCAAGGCCTCGCGCGTAGCAGTGATGTCGCACAACAGGCCGGAATGGAACATCTCTGATTTTGCGATCATGCAGATCGGCGCCTACCAGATCCCCTTATACCCCACGCTGGCGGAACACGACATCCAGTTCATCCTGGAAAATGCCGAAGTAACGGTGGTTTTTGCTGCCGATGCTGCCATATACGAAAAACTAAAAGCGGTAAACCCGCAGCTGAAATCGCCGGTGAAGATCTATACTTTTGATGAGGTGCCGGGAGCTGAACATTGGTCTGTTTTATTGAAAGCAGGAGCGGGAAAAGCAGATCTGGACCTGAAAGGCTACCGCGATGCGATAAGCCCGGAGGATATCCTGACCCTGATCTATACTTCGGGTACTACCGGCACACCGAAAGGGGTAATGCTGACCCACAATAACCTGGTGAAGAACTTTGAGAATTCTGCAGTACTGCTGCCGGAAGGTATCAAAAAGGGCTTGAGCTTCCTGCCACTGTCGCACATCTTCGAACGCATGGTGGTATACCTTTATATGTATTCGGGAGTAGCGGTGTATTATGCGGAAAGCATGGATACCATCGTAGCCGATATCCAGTCCGTACAGCCCAGCGTATTTTCTACTGTGCCCCGCTTGCTGGAAAAGGTCTACGAAAAGATCATGGAGAAAGGTAAGGCGCTGACCGGCATCAAAAGGGGCATCTTCTTCTGGTCGGTGGCACTGGCAGAGCAATATGAGATTGAAAGCGGCTGGTTCTATAACTTTAAGCTGAACATTGCCAGGAAGCTGGTTTTTAAAAAATGGCAGGAGGCCCTGGGCGGAAACATCATTGTGATCATTTCCGGAGGCGCAGCGCTGAACCCACGCCTGGCCAGGATTTTCTGGGCTGCGGGTATGCCGGTCTTTGAAGGTTATGGCCTGACGGAAACTTCTCCGGTGATCACCGTAAACCATTTTGAAAACGCCATGTTCGGTACGGTTGGTCCTGCGATTGAAGGTGTAGAAATCAAAATAGCAGATGATGGTGAGGTATTGGTGCGCGGACATGCCGTGATGAAGGGTTATTATTTGCGTGATGACCTTACTGCAGAGACTATAGATGCGGATGGATGGTTCCATACCGGAGATATCGGGGAAATCATCAATGGCAAGTTCCTGAAGATCACCGACCGCAAGAAAGAGATCTTTAAAACTGCAGGTGGCAAATATGTAGCCCCGCAGACCATAGAAAATAAATTTAAAGAAACCCCATTGGTAGAGCAGGTGATGGTACTGGGCGAGAACCGCAAATTTCCTGCGGCCTTGATCGTGCCCAACTTCGCTGCGCTGAAAAGCTGGGCAGCCAAAAAAGGAATTGCCTACAGCACGGATGAAGAGATGATTAAAAACCCGCAGGTGCTGGAAAAATTTGACCAGATCGTGGGTTTCAGCTGCAAAGATTTCGGTAAATGGGAGCAGGTAAAGCGCTTTGCCCTGCTGCCCAAAATGTGGAGCATAGACGGTGGCGAACTTACACCAAAACTGAGCCTGAAAAGGAAAGTGATCCTCGAGAAAAATAAAGCCGTCATCGAAAAGATCTACGCTGATGCAGAGGGATATAAGGGCCCGGAGCATTAGGCTAAAAAAAGAAAATATTTCCGCATAATTATGCTTGCATTATAAACATTATTTCGATAGCTTTGTTATGCAAGCATAGCAAAATGAAACAACAGGAGACAGTAGATTATTTTTTAAAGGTGGTATGGCAGAACATGGCCAACACCTACAACCAGATCGCTTCTGGCTTTGGCATTACCCAGGCAATAGGGTATGTGCTTATCAACATCGACAAAGAAGGAACAGCAGTTTCTCAGCTTGCGGCACTACTCGGTGTAAAGGCGACCAGTCTGTCCAGGATGCTAAACAATATGGAGGATCTGGGGTTAATATACCGTGAAACCGCTAGTGGCGACAAGCGTTCTGTGAAAGTTTACCTGACGGATTTTGGTGTAGAGAAGCGTCACCTCGCAAAGAACGTGGTGATCTCCTTCAATGATTACCTGAACAAGAATTTGACGTCCAGCGAAAAAAATAACCTGATATCGACATTACAAAAGCTGAACAAACTCACTTTAGCATATACAAATACTGAGCATGATGAACAAAAAGATAAATAAAGTCGCGGTACTGGGCTCCGGAATTATGGGGTCGCGCATTGCCTGTCACTTTGCAAATATTGGCGTTGAGGTCTTGTTGTTGGATATAGTGCCGAAGGAAGGGGCGAGAAACAGCATTGTGGATGCAGCATTGCAAAATGCAGTGAAAACGAATCCCTCACCGGTTTATTCTAAAAAAGTACTGAATAAGATCAGTACTGGTAATTTTGAGGATGACATGGCAAAGATTGCCGGTGTCGACTGGATCATTGAAGTGGTGGTGGAAAACCTGGATATCAAGAAAAAGGTGTTTGACCAGGTGGAACAACACCGTAAGCCGGGTACGCTGGTGACATCGAATACTTCGGGTATCCCGATCCACCTGATGGCCGAGGGCCGTAGCGACGATTTTAAGGCCAATTTCTGTGGCAGCCATTTCTTCAATCCGCCGCGCTACCTGCGTTTGCTGGAGATCATCCCTACACCGCATACCAAACCGGAGCTGGTAGATTTCCTGATGCACTACGGAGATAAGTTCCTGGGCAAAACGACGGTACTCTGCAAAGATACACCTGCTTTCATCGCCAACCGGGTAGGGGTCTACTCGATCATGGCGCTACTGCACCTGGTGGAGAAAATGGGACTTACCGTAGAGGAAGTAGATAAATATACAGGTCCGGCATTGGGCAGACCAAAATCTGCGACTTTCCGTACTACAGATGTGGTAGGACTGGACACCATGATCAAGGTGGCGAAAGGTCTGCACGATAACCTTCCTGAAGACAAAGCGCATGACCTGTTCCGCTTACCGGACTATGTGGCAAAGATGGAAGCCAACAACTGGCTGGGCGATAAGACCAAACAGGGATTCTATAAAAAGACAAAAACTGCCGAAGGCAAAACTGAAATACTGGCCCTCGACCTGAAAACGCTGGAATACCGGCCGCAGGAGAAGGTGAAATCTGCAACCCTCGATCTGACCAAATCCATTGACAAGGTGGCCGACCGCATGAAGGTTTTTGCTGCAGGTAAGGATAAGGCTGCGGAACTCTTCCGCGCTTCGTTCTTCGGTTTGTTTGAATACGTGTCTGACAGGATCCCCGAGATTTCCGATGAGCTGTACCGTATAGATGATGCCATGAGGGCTGGCTTCGGCTGGGAACTTGGCCCGTTTGAAGTATGGGACGCTGTGGGTGTAAAAGCCGCCATAGAAGGCATGAAAGCCTATGGACATGAAGCTGCCGCCTGGGTACAGGAGCTGTTGGATGCCGGACATACTTCATTCTATAAAATAGAAGAGGGGGTTAAAAAATATTATGATATCCCCTCAAAAAGCTATAAAGCCATCCCGGGCACAGATGAATTCGTCATCCTGGACAACCTGAGGGCTGCCAATAAGGTGATCTGGAAAAACGCCGGTGCATCGATCATTGACCTGGGCGATGGCATCCTGAATGTAGAGTTTCATTCTAAAATGAACACCATCGGGGGCGACACGCTGCAGGCTATCAATAAAGCCATAGATCTGGCGGAGAAAGAATATAGGGGACTGGTGATCGGCAATGATGGCGCAAACTTTTCTGCGGGTGCCAATGTGGGGATGATCTTTATGATGGCGGTAGAGCAGGAATGGGAAGAATTGAACCTGGCCATCCGCATGTTCCAGAACACATCGATGCGCATCAGGTATTCCTCGATCCCTGTGGTGGTAGCACCACATAACCTGACCCTGGGTGGGGGATGTGAATTTAGTTTGCATGCCGACCATGTGCAATTGAATGCAGAGACTTATATGGGACTGGTGGAGTTTGGTGTGGGCGTGATCCCTGGAGGTGGCGGAACTAAGGAGTTCGCACTTCGTGCTTCCGACGAGTTTAAGGACGATCAGATCGTTCAGCAGGTGCTGAAAGACCGTTTCCTGACGATCGGTATGGCCAAAGTGTCGACCTCGGCAGTGGAGGCCTTTGAACTGGGCTACCTGCAAAAGGACAAGTATTCGATCAGCATGAACAGGAGCCGCCTGATCGCAGATGCCAAAGCCAAAGCCATAGAACTGGCAGAAGCAGGCTATACCCAGCCGGTGCGCCGTAAGGACATTAAAGTGCTGGGCAAGCAGGGACTGGGTATTGTTTACGCAGGTGCGAACACCATGTATTCGGGACATTACATCTCTGAACACGATAAGAAAATCTCGGAGAAACTGGGATGGGTGATGTGCGGGGGAGATCTATCGGCACCTACGGAAGTAACAGAGCAATATTTACTGGATCTGGAAAGGGAAGCATTCCTATCGCTCTGCGGAGAACGCAAGACCTTAGAACGGATTCAGAGTATAGTAACCAAGGGTAAACCTTTAAGAAATTAATGACATGCAGGAAGCATATATTATAGCAGGATATCGTACAGCTGTGGGCAAGGCGCCACGTGGTGTATTTCGTTTTACAAGGGCAGATGACCTGGCTGCGGAAGTGATCAGGCATCTGGTAGCTGCTGTGCCCAATCTGGATAAGGAGCAAATAGATGATGTGATCGTGGGAAATGCAACTCCGGAAGCAGAACAGGGCCTCAATATCGGGAGAATGATCTCCCTTATGGGATTGGATACGGACAAGGTGCCGGGCGTGACGGTGAACAGGTATTGTGCATCGGGATTGGAAACAATCGCGACTGCAGTGGCAAAAATCAGGAGTGGCATGGCCGACTGTATTATAGCGGGTGGCGTAGAGGTGATGTCGGGCATGCCCTTTGGAGGCTGGAAAGTGGTGCCGAACCCTGATGTGGCGAAAAATAATCCGGACTGGTACTGGGGCATGGGGCTTACTGCAGAGGCAGTGGCTGCAGAATATCAGGTGAGCAGGGAAGATCAGGATGAGTTTGCTTTCAATTCACATCAGAAAGCGGTGGAGGCCATCAAAAATGGCCACCTGAAAGCAGGGGTACTGCCCATCACGGTCAATGAAAACTACCTGGATGCGGATATGAAGAAAAAGACGCGCAGCTATGTGGTAGATACAGATGAAGGGCCAAGGGCAGATACTACTTTGGAGAAACTGGCGAAATTGAAACCGGTATTTGCAGCCGATGGTTGCATTACTGCAGGAAATTCGTCCCAGACCTCGGATGGCGCTGCCTTCGTACTGGTGGTTTCTGAACAGAAAATGAAGGAGCTGGGGGTATATCCTATTGCCAGACTGGTCAGCTATGGGATAGCGGGTGTTCCTCCGCGCATCATGGGCATCGGCCCGATCTACGCGATACCTAAGGCATTGAAACAAGCCGGGATGACATTGGAGCAGATGGACCTGATCGAGCTGAATGAGGCTTTTGCATCACAGTCGCTGGCCATCATCCGGACTTTAGGACTGGATCCAGAAAAATTGAATGTGAATGGTGGAGCGATTGCCCTGGGGCACCCACTGGGCTGTACAGGTGCCAAATTATCGGTGCAGTTATTTAATGAATTGAAACGCAGAGATCAAAAATATGGCATGGTAACCATGTGTGTGGGTAGTGGACAAGGAGCTGCCGGTATTTTTGAAATGCTATAAAAGAGTGGTAAGTAGTACTTAAAGCTCAGGACTTAAAATTATCAACAGTAAAGATGGAAGCTACAGACAAAAAAACAATTAAAGGCGGCGAGTTCTTAATCTCAGAAACCGCTTACCAGGATGTATTCATTCCTGAAGAATTTGATGAAGAACAACGGATGATTGCCCAGACCTGCCGGGATTTTCTGGCAGCGGAAGTTTATCCGCAACTAGACCGGATTGATACCCAGGAAGAGGGCCTGATGCCTTCCTTAATGGACAAGGCCGGAGAACTGGGAATTTTGGGGGTTTCCATTCCTGAACAGTATGGTGGTTTTGGTAAGAATTTCAATACCTCAATGTTGGTTGCGGATGTGATCGGTGCGGGGCATTCTTTTGCCGTAGCCCTATCTGCACATACCGGGATAGGTACCTTGCCGATCCTGTACTATGGGAATGATGCACAAAAAGACAAATACATTCCCAAACTGGGCACCGGGGAGTGGAAAGCGGCATATTGCCTGACAGAGCCTAATTCAGGTTCGGATGCCAATTCGGGCAAGACCAAAGCCAAACTGTCTGAAGACGGCAAGCATTATGTGATCAATGGACAGAAAATGTGGATCACCAATGGTGGTTTTGCAGATGTATTTATCGTGTTCGCTAAAATAGATGATGATGCCAACCTGACGGCTTTCATCGTAGAAAAGGAATTTGGCGGGATTACCATGAACCCTGAAGAACACAAGATGGGCATCAAGGGCTCTTCGACCAGGCAGGTGTTTTTCAACGACTGCCCGGTGCCGGTAGAGAACATGTTGTCTGAGCGCCAGAATGGTTTTAAGATTGCGGTAAATATATTGAATATAGGTCGGATCAAGTTGGCCGCTGCGGCTATAGGGGCTTCGAAGGCTGTTATAGATACTGCGGTGAACTATTCGAATGAACGGATCCAATTTGATCGTCCGATTTCCAAATATGGTGCAATCCGGTTTAAACTGGCTGAAATGGCGGCAAAGGTATATGCGGTAGAATCGGCAAATTACCGTGCAGGACAGAACATCGACGATGCCTACGATGCACTTGTGGCAGGCGGCATGGACGAAGCTAAGGCAAAACTAAAATCTACAGAGCAATTTGCAGTTGAATGCGCCATCCTGAAAGTATGGGGCTCTGAAGCCCTGGATTATGTGGTAGATGAAGGGGTGCAGATCTATGGCGGTATGGGCTTTTCAGCCGATGCACCAATGGACCGGGCCTACAGGGATGCGAGGATCAACAGGATTTTTGAAGGTACAAACGAGATCAACAGGCTATTGACCGTAGACATGATGCTGAAGCGTGCGATGAAAGGTGAACTGGACCTGATGACCCCGGCTACTGCGGTAGCGGCTGAACTGATGTCGATACCTGATTTTGGTGAGGAAGATGACACTTTATTTGCTGCAGAGAAAAAGATCATCAGGAACCTGAAAAAGGCAACCCTGATGGTAGCGGGAGCAGCGGTACAGAAGCTCATGATGAGCCTTTCCAAAGAGCAGGAAATTTTGATGAACATTGCCGACATGGCCAGCTATGTTTATGTGGCAGAATCGGCCATGCTCCGCACGGAGAAGCTGGTGAGCCTGAGGGGAGAGGCTGCTTGTGAAGGTCAGCTGAACCTGATGCGCATGTATTTTGTGGAAGCTGTAGATGCAGTGCAAAAAGCGGGTAAGGAAGCGCTGTGGGCATTTGCAGAAGGCGATGAACAGCGCATGATGCTGGTGGGCCTGCGCAGGTTCACTAAAATGGAGGCTTTCAACGTGAAAGAAACCAGGCAAAAAGTGGCGCAACAAATGATTGCTGCCAATAAGTATTGCTATTAAACCCATACGATATTCATTTAAACTGAGCGCCTTTACCTCTGTAAGGGCGTTTTTTTATGCAATTGTTAAAAATGGTTAAAAATTGCGCCGTCCCTAATAAAAGAGTATTTTTGTGCCTTATGTTCAAAAGCAGGCTTTTATTGGGGATTTCTGTAGCGCTCGGCATGTTTGTCGCCTGCGAGAAGGCAGTTCCATACGATGAAGGTGCCCAGCTTGCCATAGATGATGCGGCCATAAAAGCATGGATTGCCAAAGATACGGTCACTTTTACCAAGCATGAAAGTGGAGTTTATTATAAGGTAATTCGGTCCGGGACAGGGACAAAGTCGATCACAGTGGATGACACTTTGTTAGTGCAATATGAAGGCCGGGTACTGGCTGCTGATTCCTCGTTTATTGCTTCGACGGAAACGGATACCTCCAGGATTGTGCTGAATGCCGTAATGCCCGGCTGGCAGAAGGTGGTGCCTTTGATCAAAGCGGGAGGGGCAATTCGCATGATCGTTCCCTCTACATTGGCTTACCGAAACATACCGGTAAGTTACGGAACTTTATATCGCCAGAACCTGCCCCCAAATTCGATACTGGATTTCAGTGTCAACCTGAGAAAAGTAAAGTATAAAAAGTAAATAATTAAAATAGAATATGTTAAATAAAATATCCTCATATGCCTTCGCCTTATTGGGAATGATCGTTGTGATGAGTTCTTGCAAGAAGGATTATGAGTCAATTCAAAATATAGACCAGGCTAAAATCCAGGAGTATTTTTCGAAAAACAACATTACGGCAAAACCGGATCCGGACGGATCAGGATATTACTACCAAATCCTGACCCCGGGAACGGGCACTACTTTCAGTAACAAGGACTCCGTATTGTATTATGTAACCGTTAAGTCTTTGCTAAACGGAACGGTGTATTACAGTACGCCTGCAAACACCAATATCGGAACTTTCGTGGGATACACCAATGGTCTGATCGGCTTGGCTAATGCCAGCGGGATCAGACGTGCAATACAGGAACTAAAACCTGGTGGCACAGCAAGGATCGTATTGCCTTCTTACCTGGGTTTTGGTAAAAATGGAAATACAAGCTATGGCGTACCTTCCAATGAAATCCTGGAAGTACTGGTAAATACCTACCCTGAAAGGACACAAAGGAAGCTTGATAATCGCCTGATCAGTCAGTATATCGCAGCAAAAGGACTAACTGCAACGAAAGATTCATCAGGTGTGTACTACGTGGTTGTACAACAAGGTACCGGAACTGATCCTATCAACATGACTACTGCCCTGAAAGGAAACTATACCGGCCGTTATTTGAATGGAACCGTGTTTGACTCGAGTACAGATGGAACATTTTCATTTGTTTTAGGATCACTGGCTGCCAACTGGGAGGTGCTTACTAAGTTCACTAAAGGTGCAAAAGTAAGACTGTTTATCCCTTCTTCAGAAGCATATGGCACCGCGGGCACAACGGGTGTTTTACCTAATGCCATTCTGGATTTTGATATTGAAATTTTAGAAGTAACGAATTAATAAAAAAGTTTAGGAAGCCAGAGCTTCCTTAAAAACTTTTAAGATCCTTTCCCTTGCAAAAGCATGATCAACTATCGGTTGGACATGCTTTTTTTGTTGATACTCAGGCAGCCATTTGTTGATGTACTTGAAATCGGGATCAAATTTCTTTGTCTGTAGCTCCGGGTTGAATACCCGGAAATAGGGTGCTGCATCATTACCACAGCCACAGGCCCATTGCCAGCCGCCCACATTGCTGGCCATTTCATAATCCAATAATTTCTCCGCAAAATAAGCCTCTCCCCAGCGCCAGTCGATTAGTAAATGCTTGGTCAGGAAACTGCCAACGATCATGCGCACCCGGTTGTGCATGTATCCCGTTTGGTTGAGCTGCCTCATGCCTGCGTCCACGATCGGGTATCCGGTCATTCCCTCACACCAGGCCTTAAACTCCTGCTCGTCGTTTCTCCATTTGATGTTGTCATAAGCCGGCTTAAAGGATTGATTTGTGGTATGCGGAAAATGCCAGAGGATCATCATGTAGAAGTCACGCCAGGCCAGTTCCGACAGCCATTTGTCTGCTTTTTGTTTCAGGGCTTCCCTGGCAGCATGACGGATGCTGATGGTTCCAAAGCGCAGGTGCAGGCCGATGTGGGTGGTGGCATCATCGGCAGGAAAGTCCCTGCGCTCCTCATAGCCCTGGAGTTTAGCCGCGAAATCCTCCGAAGGAAATTTCATTGCCGACCTTTCAAAACCCATATGTTCCAGTGTCGGGATGTTTAATGGGCCGATTTGAAGAAGATTGTTCAGGTATTTCTTTACAGGATATTCCTTGACATAAAAATCGTTCAGCTTTTGCTGCCATTGCCTGAAATAAGGCGTGAAAACTGTGTAGGGTTTCCCATCGGCTTTGGTGATTTCTTCTTTTTCAAAGATCACCTGGTCTTTAAAGCTCTTGAAACTAATGCCTTCTGAACTCAGGTATTCTGCAAGTGCATCGTCCCGTTCTTTGGCATAAGGTTCATAGTCCTGATTGGTAAATACGGATTTGACCTGGTATGTTTTCAACACTTCCTGCCAGGCCGCTTCCGGACTTCCGTACTTTACCAGAATGGAAGAACCCAGAGATTGGAGTTCCGTATGGAGTTGGTGTACGGTGTCGTGAATAAAGGCGAGCCTGGGATCGGTTTTATTGTCTAGCTTGTCAAGGATCTTCGTGTCGAAGATAAACAACAACAGGACAGGGTAGGGTGCCTTCAGGGCATGGTATAAGGCTGCATGGTCTTCTAAGCGGAGGTCCCTTCGCAGCCAGCATATGCTGATCTCTTTTTTACTCATTTGCTGTAAATATCGGCTAAAGCATCTTCAAGACGGGTAAATTTGAAAATAAATCCTGCATCGAGCAGTTTTTGGGCAGAAGCATTGGTGCTGAGTGTGACCACTGCGCTCATCTTGCCTAGGATCATTTCCAATACTTTTTCAGGAACCTTCAAAGGCCATACCGGCCTGTTTAGCGCCTTTGCGATGGCTTTTGTTAAGGTAGCATTGGTAACCGGGAAAGCTGCGCAGGCATTGTACGCACCTTGGTAGCCGGGCTCGTTTACTGCCTCGACAAACATGTTGACGATGTCGTCTATATGCACCCAGGGAATCCATTGCGCGCCTGTACCCAGCGCTGCGCCTGCAAAATAGCGGATGGGTTTGTCCATTGAAGCTAAGGCGCCTTCTCCCTTTGCAAGGATAAAGCCAATGCGAAATTTGACGACCCGGATGCCCATCGATTCACCTTCATCAATGGCATCTTCCCATAGTTTGCAGCAGCGGGCCATGAAGCCTGTACCAGTTCCGGAATCTTCTTGGAGGATCTCGTCGGCACGGTCGCCATAATAACCCACAGCTGATGCAGAGATGAAAGTTTTCACCTGGCTGCCCTGTTCCCTGATGGTTTTGTACAACAATTCGGTGCTCTTGACCCGGCTGTCTATGATCTGCTGTTTGCGCTCTTTCGTCCATTTCTTTTCAGCGATCGGTTCACCCGCCAGGTGGATGACCGTATCTATGCCGGCCATGCAGGCGGAGTCTATCGTTTGGTTGTACACGTCCCAAAGAAAGACCTTCGCGTTTTTTACAGGGGCATTCTTTCTGGACAGAATGGAAATGTCATGCCCCAATCCATGTAATGCTTTTATGAGTTGCTTGCCAACTAAACCGGTAGCACCGGTAATTAAGATTTGCTTCTTCATGTTAAAATAACCTGAGGTTTGTGCTTTAGTTTCAAAAAGCTGGGTTAAATTACAATAATTTGTTTTGCTTATGTAAATATTGCATAAGGGATTCGCCCTAAGCTAATAAAACCTATATTTTTGTTGATTAGTTAAACAGCGCTACAGGGAATTTTATCATGTCTAAGAAAATACTGGTTTGGTTTAGGAATGATCTACGCTTACACGACAATGAAATGTTGGTTGAGGCGATCGCTAAGTCGGACAGTATTCTTCCCGTCTATTTCTTCGATCCACGCTATTTCATTAATACCAGTTTCGAAACCGCGAAGACCGGAAAGATCAGGGCCCGGTTCCTATTGGAAAGTATTTTATCTCTGAGAAAGGCTTTTCAGGAAAAAGGCGGCGATATCCTGTTGATACAGGGTAAGCCGGAAGATCATTTTTCTGAACTTGTGGAACGCTTTGAGATTGCTGAAGTCTACCACCACCGCGAGGTAAGTCCGGAAGAGACAGCGGTGTCGGCCAGTGTAGAAGATGTGCTTTGGAAACAACGCATCAACCTGAAGCACTTCATAGGGCATACTTTATATAATAAAGAAGACCTGCCTTTTCCCATTAAAGATATTCCTGACGTTTTTGCCCAGTTTAAAAAGAAAACTGAACGGGATGCGATCGTGAAGGCTTGTTTTGAGGTGCCTGAGCAGATTGCTTTTGTGGAGAATGCGGTTTGGGGAGAGGTACCCGGACTTGCTGACCTGGGCTTTGAAGAAGAGTTGTCTGCAGCGTGTTATAGTACAGGTGGAGAGGACCAGGCATTGATGCATTTGACTGAGTTGCTCGCTACGGGATCTTTTATTTACAACAAACCGGTTAAAAATACTCCGGATAAAGAAGGTTTTTCCTCCAGGTTATCGGCCTGGCTGGCTTTTGGCTGTTTATCGCCGCGTAAAGTTTACTGGCAGGTGAAAGAGGCGGAAGCATTGCATGGTAGCCATCCAAATTTTAACCAGGTATTGCTGGGTCTGCTTTGGAGGGACTATTACCGGTTTATGTTTAAAAAACATGGCTTGAAGTTTTTTCAGGAAAGCGATTTTGAGGAATTGATCCAGGCGCCTGTAGCTGCGGATGACGAACTTACATTGCAATGGAAAGCGGCCAGTACAGGGCATCTGCTGGTAGACCGCTATATGCAACAACTGAATGAAACCGGTTTTATTACTTTTCCGGCAAGGTTGCTGGTAGCCACTTTCCTTGTTCATGTGTTTAAAATACACTGGACAAAAGGAGCTGCTTATTTTGAGGAAAAGCTGATCGACTACTCACCGGCAAGCAACTGGGGCAATTGGGCCAGTGTTGCAGGGGTAGGTTTAGACCTCAAATCGAAAAATACTTTTGATCTGGAAAAACAAATGAAAATTCTTGATGTTGCAATAACAGCAGTTGTTTAGAAAGCCAGTTTGGGATCATCATAAATCAAAAAGTTAAACAAAACTTGCTTTTTTGAAGGAGTTGTTTAACTTTTGTTGTAAATAGCAGTGTGAAAATATTCTCTATAAGTGATATCGAAGGCCTCATAGGCATTAAAGCGCATACCATAAGGGCATGGGAGGTGCGTCATGGCCTTGTTCCACCAAAACGAACGCAGACCAACATCAGGTATTACGATGAGGAAGATTTGAAGATGCTCCTAAATGTGGTTGCTTTAAATGAGAATGGTTATAAGATCAGCAAGATTGCAAAAATGAGCAAAGCGCAGATCACAGATTTGGTTACTCAGCTAAAATCGGACTGGAACAATGATTCTGTGCAAATGATCGGTCTTTCTAAGGCAACCATTGCTTATGATGAAGAAGCATTCTCCGCTATTCTCGCCGGATGTATTTCGGAAATGGGCCTGATCAAAACCATGGATCTGGTGCTCTTCCCTTTTATGAAGCGGGTAGGGATGCTTTGGCAGACAGGAACGATAGAGCCTTCTCATGAGCATTTTGCAGCCAACCTGATCCGAGACAGGATCATTGTGGAGATTGATAAACTGGAAAAACCAAAAATTGCGAATCCAAAACGTTTTCTGCTTTTCTTACCAGAGGCAGAGATGCACGAAACGGGTTTGTTATTCGCCCGGTACCTCCTGAAAAAATGTGGTCAGGATACCCTCTACCTCGGACCTGAAGTGCCTTATGCCGACCTGAAAAAGGTGGTGGAATCTTATCATCCTGACTATGCATTTATAGTCCTGACCTCCCTAAATCTTGGAAGGGATATCAATAAAATTATCGGTAAAGTGATGGATAATCTGAACGTGCCGCTGTTGGTGGCAGGAAGTTTGATATCAGAATTTGATATTCTTGTAAAAGATCGACTTACACCGCTCAAAAATGTCTGTGACATGGTCGAGTTTCTTGAAGAATTATAAAGAAGTTTGCCTGTTATTAAAGGTAAAAGTCCTAATTTTGCAACACTTATACCAATTCATACATAATGGATAATTTATCTTATCTCAATGGCGCCAACGCCGAATACATAGAATCCTTATATCAATCTTATACAGAAGACCCTAATTCAGTTGAATTTGGCTGGCAAAAGTTCTTTGAAGGCTTTGACTTCGGTCGGGGATCTTCCGGGAATGAAGTCAGTGCAGATACTCCTGAACAGTTTCTAAAGGAAATTAACGTACTGAACCTGATCAATGGATACCGTCAACGCGGGCATTTGTTTACACAGACGAATCCGGTAAGGGAAAGACGTCAGCATCTGCCAACCTTGGATATTGAGAACTTCGGTTTGTCGAAAACTGACCTCGATGTTGTATTCAATTCAGGAATTGAAATCGGAATCGGTGCTGCGAAATTAAGCGATATCATCGCTTTCTTAAAACAGACCTATTGCCGGTCTATCGGAGCGGAGTATAAATATGTTCGTACGCCTGAGGTATTGAGGTGGATTGAGGGAAAAATGGAAAGTGTACGCAATACACCAAATTTTTCGATTGATGAGAAGAGAAGAATCCTTAAAAAACTGAATGAAGCTGTAAGTTTTGAAAACTTCTTAGGCACCAAGTTCCTTGGGCAAAAAAGGTTTTCCCTGGAGGGCGCAGAATCGCTGATTCCAGCTTTGGATTCGGTAATTGAAAAAGGTGCTGAACTGGGCATTGAGGAATTTGTAATTGGTATGGCGCACCGCGGACGTTTGAACGTGCTGGCTAATATCATGCAAAAGACCTATAAAGATATTTTTGCTGAATTTGAGGGTAAGGGCTACAGTGCAGAATCTCCTTTTGGTGGTGATGTGAAATATCACCTGGGTTATTCGACAGACGTTACAACCAATAACGGTAAAAATGTACACTTAAGCTTGTGTCCGAACCCATCGCACCTGGAAACGGTAAATGGTGTGGTAGAAGGCATGACGCGTTCTAAAATAGATTTCAAATACGGTGGCGATGATGCACGCATTGCGCCGATCCTGATCCATGGTGATGCATCTGTAGCCGGGCAGGGGATTGTCTATGAGGTGATCCAGATGGCTGGATTAGACGGTTATAAAACTGGTGGTACCATTCACCTGGTCATCAACAATCAGATTGGTTTCACCACAAACTTCAAAGATGCGCGTACGAGTACCTACTGTACAGATATTGCTAAAGTGACCCTTTCACCGGTTTTCCATGTGAACGGAGATGATCCTGAAGCTTTGGTATATGCCATTAACCTGGCAATGGAATACCGTCAGAAATATAAAAATGATGTGTTTATCGACATTCTTTGCTATAGAAGATTCGGACACAACGAGTCTGATGAGCCTAAATTCACACAGCCATTATTATACAAAAGCATTGAAAAACATGCAAATCCACGTGACATTTATATCCAGCAATTGATTGGTGAGGGTAAAATGGAAGCGAGCCTGGCAAAAGAAATGGAAAAAGAATTCCGTGGCATTTTACAGGAGCGCCTGAACGAAGCGAAAGAAATTACTTCTACTTATCAGGATGTTAAATTCGGTGGGGCATGGTCAGACATGCGTATTGCAACCCCTCAGGATTTTGAAACTTCACCAAATACTGCGGTTAAGAAAACAACCTTATTGGAAATCGCGAAAAGGATCAGTACACTTCCAACAGATAAAAAATTCTTTAAGAAGATTGAAAAGCTTTTTGAGGAGCGTAGTAAAATGGCAACCACCAGTCATGTTTTTGACTGGGCTATGGGAGAGCAATTGGCTTACGGTACGCTATTGGCGGAAGGAAAGCGGGTTCGTTTGAGTGGGCAGGATGTGGAACGTGGTACATTCTCTCACCGCCACGCGGTGATTACCCTGGAAGATTCGGAAGAAGAGTATATCCCATTGGCAAATATTTCAGAGCAACAGGCTCCTTTTGATATCTATAATTCGCATTTATCGGAATACGGGGTACTTGGTTTTGAATACGGCTATGCGATGGCCAATCCAAACGCCCTGACGATATGGGAAGCACAGTTCGGAGATTTCTTTAACGGAGCTCAAATTGTTGTAGACCAATATATAGCGAGTGCAGAAACCAAATGGCAACGTGAAAATGGTTTGGTAATGCTATTGCCTCATGGTTATGAGGGACAAGGTCCTGAGCACTCTTCTGCAAGGATTGAACGCTTTATGGAGCTTTGTGCTGACTATAACATGCAGGTAACCAACTGTACAACACCTGCGAACTTCTTCCATGCACTTCGCAGACAGTTCAAGCGTGATTTCAGAAAACCTTTGGTCGTGTTTACGCCGAAGAGTCTCTTGCGTCATCCTGCTTGTGTATCTCCTTTGGAAGATTTTACCGATGGTAAATTCCTGGAGGTGATTGATGATGCAAATGTAAAAGCTGCGGCAGTGAAAAGGGTATTGTTCTGTACAGGTAAGATCTATTATGAACTGCTGGAGAAGCAAACTAAAGACGAGATCAAGGATGTGGCCATTGTACGTGTAGAGCAATTGTATCCTACTCCTGTAGCACAAATGGAAGCTGTTTATAAAAAATATAAAAATGCTGAAGAGGCAGTTTGGGTACAGGAAGAGCCTGAAAACATGGGTGCATGGCCATACCTGCTGCGCAGATTGAGAAAAACTTCTTTTAATGATATCGAAGTGATCTCGAGAAAAGAAAGCAGCAGTACGGCAACTGGATTTGCAAGACAGCATGCTGATCAGCAGGCTTACATTCTGGCCAAGGCTTTTGAGGTGCCGGTTACCGAAAAAGAGCAGAAGATCTCTAAAAAATCCGTGAGTAAAGTATATAATGTAGATTAGAAAAAATAATACATCAGTTATGAGTATAGAAATAAAAGTTCCGCCAGTAGGTGAATCGATAACCGAAGTTGTTTTATCGCGTTGGGTGAAAAACGATGGTGATGCAGTAGAAATGGATGAAGTGATTGCCGAATTAGAATCTGATAAAGCGACCTTTGAGCTAACTGCGGAACAGGCCGGAACTTTAAAAACAGTAGCAGCGGAAGGTGATACACTTGCCATTGGTGCTGTAGTTTGCAAAATTGAAGATGGTGGCGCCGCACCGGCAAAAGCCAAAGAAGAGGCGGCTCCGGCTGCTGAGGCACCAGTTGCCGCTGCGGATAAATCTGCTGCACCGGTAGCAGAGAAATCTGGCGAAAGCTATGCGACTGGTACCCCTTCCCCTTCTGCTGGCAAAATCCTTGCTGAAAAAGGAGTAGATGCCGGATCTGTAAAAGGAACAGGTGTAGATGGACGCATCACTAAAGAAGATGCCTTAAACGCACAGAAAGCGGCACAGCCAGCAGCTAAAGCGGAGGCTCCAAAGGCAGCAGCCCCTGCAGCAGTGGCCGGATCCAGAAATGAGCGTAAAGAAAAAATGTCGCCATTGCGCAAAACGGTAGCCAAACGTTTAGTAGCGGTGAAAAATGAGACAGCCATGTTGACCACGTTCAATGAGGTAAACATGAAGCCGATCATGGATCTGCGTGGTAAATATAAAGATCAGTTTAAAGAGAAATTCGGTGTTGGTCTTGGCTTTATGAGCTTTTTTACCAAAGCGGTATGCGAGGCATTGAAAGATTTTCCTGCGGTAAATGCACGTATTGATGGTGAATCCATCATTTACAATGACTTTGCTGATATTTCGATTGCAGTTTCTGCACCTAAAGGATTGGTAGTTCCGATCATCAGGAATGCAGAGAGCATGAGCCTGGCGCAGATCGAGAAAACAGTGATCGAGCTGGCTACTAAAGCACGCGATAGTAAATTGACAATTGAAGAAATGACAGGTGGTACTTTCACCATCACCAACGGTGGTGTGTTTGGCTCTATGATGTCTACTCCGATCATCAATGCCCCTCAGTCGGCAATACTGGGTATGCACAACATCATTGAACGTCCGATCGCTGAAAAAGGTGAGGTTGTGGTTCGCCCGATGATGTATGTGGCACTATCTTATGATCACAGGATCATCGACGGAAGGGAATCTGTTGGATTCCTGGTTCGGGTGAAACAATTGCTGGAAGACCCTGCAAGATTGCTTTTGGGAGTTTAATCCAGTTTATTCATAATAAAAAAAAGGTCGTGATGTGATTCACGACCTTTTTTTATGCTGTTATTTCGTCTTGATGAAATCCGGAACTTTAGTGGTTCGCAGGTACTCATCGAATAAGGGCTGTAACTTTAATCCGCTTTCCTTGATGATGTAATCCTCAATTTGTTTGGTCGTCACTGTCTGGTGATAAAATGTTTTGTTGAGTCCGCGTAAGATGCGTCTGAATTTTTCATCATTATTGATGAGCTGACGGATGTTGTGGATCATATTTGCCCCTTTATAATACATATCACCAGAGCCTTCGCTATTCACATTATAATCCCCAATGATGGGAATGTCATTGGCGATGTTTTGACGGATGCCGATTACATATTCATTTGCTGCCTTTTTACCATAAAGACTTTCGATAAACAAGGCTTCAGAATAATTGGTGAAACTCTCATGAATCCACATGTCGGCGATATCTTTGGAGGTGATGTTATTGCCAAACCATTCATGTCCGCTTTCATGAACGGTAATGAAATCGAACTTAAGTCCCCAGCCACTGCCGGAGAGATCACGTCCTAAATAACCCTTTTTGAACTGATTGCCATAAGCGACTGCACTCTGGTGTTCCATGCCCAGGTGTGGTGCCTGCACCAGTTTGTAGCCATCCTCATAAAAAGGGTAGGGGCCAAACCAGTGCTCAAATGATTTTAGCATGGGTTTTACATCTGCATTCCAATGCGGACGGGCTTGGGTACTGTCTTCTTTCAATGCCCAGAAATCAAGGGAAAGGTTTCCTTTTTCTCCTTTGTACTGGTCTTTCCAATGCGCGTATTTTCCGATATAAAGTGTTACATTATAGTTGTTGATGGGATTGGAGACGAACCAATTGTACTGCGTGTAGCCTTCTGGTTTTTCGACAACATTCCTGAGTCGTCCGTTGGACACATCCTGCAGGCCTTTAGGGACGCTGATGCTGATCATCATGCTATCGACTTCGTCGCTCTGGTGATCTTTATTGGGCCACCAGGAGCTCGCCCCGAAACCCTGACAGGCTACTGATACCCAGGGGTTGCCTGACCTGTCTTTACTGAAGATGAAGCCGCCGTCCCAGGGCGGTCTTTTGGCAATTACCGGATTTCCCGAATAGAACACCCTGAAGCTCGATTGGCTGCCCTTTTTTATTGCTGTTGGGAAAGTCAAGAATACAGCATTGAATTCCCTTTTAAACGGAATTTCTGCGCCCATATAAACAACCTTCTCTATCTTCAGGTTACTGAAGAGGTCAAATTGTAGCTGGTCGAATGCCCGAGTTGCAGTAAAACGAAATTCATTACTCCCGCTGATGAACTTATTGTCGATATCTACTTTAACGTCCAGGTGGTAATAATTGAGGTCGTAGCAGGTTCTGAGGGGTGTCAATGCGCCTCTGAGTGAATCTGCCCTCGTGTACTTATGCCTGCCATCCATAAGTTGTGCAGATGCAAGTTGACTCATCAACAATGTCAGGACTATACTGAATATTCTTTTCACGGTCTTAGGGTTTTAATACAGATACGGTAATGGCAGAGGCATTGTTGACATCATGGAAAATGCGGTGTGTGGCTTTTTTGAAATCAGCCGGTTCAGCCTGGTAGATGTCCATGAACTGCTGTGGATTTCTGTCCGCCAGGGGAAACCATGAGTTCTGAATCTGGATCATGACCCGGTGGCCTTTTTTGAAAGTATGGGCGACATCAGGCAGCGTATAGTTGACTTTAGTGATCTGACCGGGAACCATCGCTTCCGGTTTTTCAAAGCTGTTGCGGTATTTCCCGCGCATGATCTCTCCGCGAACCAGCATCTGATAACCAGCCATTAATATTCCCTTTGGATTGGGGGAGGGTGTAACGGCATCTTCCGGAAAAACATCTATCAGCTTGACCACATAATCGGCATCAGAGCCTGTAGTAGATACGACGAGTTTAGCCAGAACAGGACCGGTGAGTGTAATGTCTTCAGTCAAACGGTCTGTTTGAAAGACCTTAACATCTGGTCTGCGTGCAGCAAAACGCTGATCATCGATCATGTATTCACGTGTCCTTTTTGCCTGTATCCCGTCCTGGTAAGGAACCGGTGCATTGGGATCGCTTACATATTCATCCCAGCTGTCTGTGCGGCCTACCTTTTCAAAGCTCAGCTTGCCATTGGGCTGCAGGTATAAAGTCCTTTCTTCTGTTTCTTTTGGAGGCCAGGTATTGAATCCCTTCCACTCATTGCTGCCGGTAATGAAGATATTTGCTTCAGCAGTTTTAAAATCACCATCACCTTTCAGGTAATGCTTAAAAAATGGCAGTTCGAATTTCTCCTGGTACTGGATACTTGTCGGTTGCCCAAAAGGAATGTCCCCAAAGCTGGAACCATCACTGCGTACCCAGCCACCATGAAACCATGGGCCGGCTACCAATATGTTGTTGGCTCCCGGATTTTGTTTTTCTATCGCCTGATAAGTTGCAAAGGTGCCATAAGCATCTTCAGCATCAAAGAAGCCTCCGACAACCATTACCGCGGGCTTAACACCTTTCAGGTGCGGCTGGATATTCCTGGCCTTCCAGAAGGTGTCCAGGTTCGGATGTGCAAAGAGGTTGTTCCAAAAGCGGATGCTGTCGGCAAAGTATTTTTCTTTCAGGTTTTTCACTGAACCTGATTCCAGGTAGAAGCGGTAGTTGTCTGCAATGGGAAACTGAAAACCTTTGGGGCCTTTATCCGGGGTGATCGGTTTTGGTCGTGGTACACCAAAGCTGCTCATGAAGCCAAAGGCGTCCATGAGGAACAAAGCCCCGTTATGATGAAAATCGTCGCCGATAAACCAATCGGTGACCGGTGCTTGTGGAGAAACTGCTTTCAAAGCAGGATGTGCGCCCGGTAGTGATGTTGTGGAATAAAAGCCGGGATAGGAGATGCCGTAGATTCCCGCCTTTCCATTGTTATTTTTGATGTTTTTTACCAGCCAGTCAATGGTGTCATAGGTGTCAGAACTCTCATCAATGTCTTTTTTTGATTTTTTATTGGCTACATGAGGTCTGATGTCATCAAAATTGCCTTCGCTCATCCAGCGGCCCCTGACATCCTGATAAACGAAGATAAAGCCTTCACGCATTTCCGCGGGAAAATTCCCCAGGCTGGTCTTGTATTTGTCCTCGCCATAAGGTGCACAGGTATATGGGGTCCTGTTAATTAAAAATGGATATTTCTTGCTTTGGTCTTTCGGGAGATAGATCGAAGTGAACAATTTTATGCCATCGCGTACAGTGATGTAACGTTCAATCTTCGTGTAGTTTTCACGAACGTAAGCTGAATCTGTCTGTTGCGCGAAAAGGGGCGACAATGTGCATACAGAGACAGCAGTAAGCCATAGAGATTTGAAAAAAGTCATGATGATGGTGTTGGTTGCTTAAAACTCAAATATAGCAAATGAAAATCTTTCAGCAGAGATTGTCGTAATTTGTCGGAAGATTTACATTCTTTGCAATTAGCAACGTATTTCGGGATAGGTTTACTAACTTTGTGGCACAAAAAATATCCTTAATATGCAATACGATGTAGTTGTAATTGGCTCGGGCCCGGGCGGTTATGTAGGAGCAATCAGATGCGCTCAGTTAGGCTTAAAAACAGCAGTGATAGAGAAATATAAAACCTTTGGCGGAACCTGCCTTAATGTAGGTTGCATCCCCTCCAAGGCGCTGTTGGATTCTTCGGAGCATTACCATAATGCTGCACACACTTTTAAGACACATGGCATTGACCTGAAAGACCTGAAAGTGGATATGCCACAGATGATTGCCCGTAAAAATGATGTCGTATCGCAAAATACCGCAGGGATACAATACTTGTTTAAAAAGAACAAGATCGATGCTTTCGAAGGCGTAGGATCTTTTGTAGATAAGAACACCATTAAGGTGACTAAAGCAGATGGCTCTACCGAGACCGTAACTGCGAAAAATGTGATCATCGCATCAGGATCTAAACCAACGGCACTTCCTTTCCTGCCAATCGATAAAAAGAGAATCATTACCTCAACCGAGGCTTTGAATATCACTGAGGTGCCAAAGCAGATGATCGTCATCGGCGGTGGTGTAATTGGTCTGGAGCTGGGCTCTGTATATGCAAGATTGGGCACTAAGGTTTCTGTGATCGAATTCCTTCCTTCTATCATCGCTACTATGGATGCTGGTTTAGGTAAAGAACTTCAGCGCGTGCTCAAAAAGTCTTTGGGGATGGAGTTCTTTATGGGACATAAAGTGACTGGTGCTACTGTAAAAGGTGAAAAAGTTACGGTATCTGCAACCAATGCCAAAGGTGAAGAAGTGACATTTGATGCCGATTATTGCATTGTTGCTGTAGGACGTACGGCGTATACTGAAGGTCTTGGTCTGGAAAACATTGGAATCAAAGCTGAAGAAAGAGGAAATAAAATCCCTGTAAATGATCACCTGGAAACTTCAGTACCTGGAGTTTATGCCATCGGTGATGTCATCAAAGGAGCAATGCTTGCACATAAAGCAGAAGATGAGGGCGTATATGTAGCTGAGCGCATCGCCGGACAAAAGCCGCACATCAATTACAACCTGATCCCGGGTGTGGTGTATACCTGGCCGGAGGTTGCTGCTGTAGGTTATACGGAAGAGCAATTGAAAGCGCAAGGCGTTCAATATAAGGCAGGATCATTCCCTTTCAAAGCGAGTGGCCGTGCTAAAGCGAGTATGGATACAGATGGCTTTGTCAAAGTGCTGGCAGATGCCAAAACAGATGAGATCCTTGGCGTACATATGATTGGCCCACGTGCTGCAGACATGATCGCAGAAGCAGTGGTTGCTATGGAATTCCGTGCTTCAGCAGAAGATATCGCCAGGATTTGCCACGCTCACCCAACTTATACAGAGGCACTTAAAGAAGCAGCAATGGCCGCTACTGAAAACAGGGCAATACATATTTAAAATATTCTACAATATTTTTGAAGCCACAGATCATTCTGTGGCTTTTTGCTTTAAATGAGGGTAAGTTTCATGCAATACTTTGATGGCGATTTCAATCAGCCTCAAATGCTCGTAGTCGTGACCATGTTGTACCTCCACATTGATGTACGGGATCTTTTTATACATGGCATATACAGAGAGTGAACCGTCTTCTGGTCCACCTTCCGATTGTAAGACCACGTTCACATTCTGCTTCTTGAAGTTGTTAAATAATGCAAGCTCAGTCACGAGGATCAGGTCATCGGGATCCATATCGAAGTTGACATGCACCGAATCTGCTGTTTTTTCCAGGGGATAACCTTTCAAATAAGAAGTGATGCCAAAGCCGCCGTCTGCATTGTTGTGGAGGGTAAACATGTAGCCATGCTGATCGGCACGGTAATAATCCAGTACAGACCTGGAAGTCTCCTGTAGTTTTTCTACTACCTCATCGCTGTCTATATTGCCATACTTTTCCAGACCCATTACGATTCCTTCGTAGGAGTAAATGCTATTGGGATCCGTCTGAAAGTTCAACCCTTTATGGGCAAACTTATAGTTTCTGGTATTTCCGTACTGACTGTCAATGATTGTGCCTCCGCTAAATCTAATGTATTCAAAGGCGGCCCTGATGCCGGTATCTTCATCGTCATGAATGGCCAGAAAATGGATGTTTGGCTTTCCATAGCTGTATTTGACCAGGTTGATCTTGAGGTTGTTGAGCTGGATAACCGAGGTGTCGGTTTGGATGCCTTCAAATACCGGAGGATGTTGGGCTTGGGAAAAAAGTGTGCAGCAAAATATAAATGTGGTTAAAAGAATGTATTTCAGCATGATGAGTTTAAGACAACAAAATAATTATAATTGTTTTAGACCCAAATAAAAAAGAGGAACTTTTTAGGGTTCCTCTTTTAAAAGTATGATGTTGGAAGATTAATGGCCGTGATCAAGATCGTACTCCAGTACGTCCTTGTGATCATATGGCTCAACCATCAATTCATCAATGGTTTTTCCTTTTTTGTTGAATCCAAATTTGTCCAGCATCCTGTCGAAGATCAGGTACACTACCGGCACCACAATCAAAGTCAGGAATAAAGAACTGGTCAGACCGCCTACAATAACCCATGCAAGACCATTTTTCCATTCCGCACCGGCACCGCTGGCCAACGCAATTGGAAGCATACCGAATACCATGGCAATGGTGGTCATCAAAATTGGACGCAAACGGGCGTGGTTGGCCAATACCAATGCTTCCTTAGTGTCTTTACCTTCCGCTTTCAGGTGGTTGGTAAAATCGACTAGGATAATCGCATTTTTCGCTACCAGACCCATAAGCATGATCAGACCCAGGATCGTAAAGATACCGATCGAGTTGTTGGTCAGTGCCAATGCCAGCAAGGCTCCAATTAAGGCCAGAGGTAGAGAGAACATCACCACCAATGGGTACACAAAACTATCATATAAAGCTACCATGATCAGATATACCAGGATCACTGCAGCAAGCAAGGCAATACCCAATGTACCGAACCCTTCACTTTGATTTTCCTGATCACCGGCCCAGGTATAGCTTACACCTACTGGAGCTTTTAGGCTACCGTCCTTCTGTTTCTCTTCTAGTTTTGCCTGGAAATCGGTCACCACAGATCCCGTAGGTCTACCTATAGACTGAGCCTGAACGGATACAGAAGTAGATTTGTTCAGACGTTCCAATTGACTTGGACCAGAGCCCTCGGTGATATTTGCAAACTGTGACAGTTTAACCTGGGCACCCTTATCGTTTACGAAGATCAGGTTACGCACATCATCAATATCTTTTCTATTGAAATCCTGATATTGAATATTGATGTCATACTCGTATTCTCCTTTTCTGTATTTACCATCGGTGTTTCCGGCAAATGCGGTTTGCATCGTAGAACCTACCGTTGAGAGTGTCAGGCCTACAGCAGACATTTTATCTCTATCCACTTGGACATTGATCTCAGGTGTTCCTTTCTCTACGGAAAGCTTGATCTCCGTAGCACCCGGAATGGTTTTCAACAAGGCCTGAGCACCTTGTGCATAGCGTAAAACGCTATCCAGATCAGAGCCCATTACGACCAGACTGATTGGCGCATTCTCTGCGATACCTAAGATACTGATAGGTACGGTTTTTACTTTCGCACCAACAAGTTCCTTAGCAAGCGCACGACTCATTTTAGTAGCGAAGATATCGGATGATACGCCCTCGCGTTCTTTACGGTCTACCAATTTTACGTTGATCTCCGACTTGTACGCTGTAGCCTGTGTACCACCAAAGTCGCCACTCGCCTGACCCACTGTGGTGATCAGTTGTGTGATTTCTGGTTGTTTACTTAAAAATGCTTCTGCTCTTTGGGTAAAGAAGTTGGTTTGCTCTAATGGAGCATCCTTCGGTAACTCAATCTGAACCAGGAATTCACCTTTATCCGATTTAGGGAAAAACTCAGATCCAATGAAACCAGCACCTAATAATCCGCATGAACTCAAGAATAGAACAAATACCCCGATCAGTGTAATTGCTTTATGGTTCAACGACCAGTTCAGGATATTGGTAATCCATAAGGTAAATTTCTTTAACTGTTTTTCGAACCATAGAATAAAGCGTCCAAATACGTTCTTGCCTTCAATGTGCTCCAACTTTCCATACCTTGAGAATAGCAGGGGAACGATAGTGAAAGAAGCGAGTAGAGAAAGTAATGTGGCAATGATTACCACTACGCAGAACTGGCGAAGGATGTTGGATACCAAACCCGAACTTACTGCAATCGGGAAGAACACAACTACAATTACAAAGGTGATAGAAACAACTGTAAAACCAATCTCTCGGGTTGCATCGGAGGCTGCTCTTACTTTGTTCTTGCCCATCTCCATATGTCGCTGGATGTTTTCCAAAACCACGATGGCATCATCCACCAGGATACCCACCACGAGGGATAGGCCGAGGAGCGACATCAGGTTTAATGTAAATCCAAAAAGACTGATTCCTATAAATGTCGCGATCAATGATGCCGGAATGGATACCATTACGATCAAAGCGTTACGTAAACTGTGTAAGAAGAACAACATCACGAAGGCAACTAATACTACCGCCAGGATCAAATCGTGGATTACCGCATCAGCAGATTCTAAGGTGAAAATCGAACTATCGTTGACAATTTTTATGTCCAGCTTATTTGCGGCATAGTCTCCTTTTAGTTTCTCGATAATGGTATGTACACCCTTACTTACTTCTACCGCATTCGCATCACTCTGTTTGATGATTTGTATAGCGATAGAGGCTTGTCTATTGATACGCGCTAGTTTTACGGTCTCTTTTTGAGAATCCTGAACATCGGCTACATCACCTAAACGAATTTGAGCCCCGTCTTTAGATGTCGTTAATACCAGGTTTCTCAACTCTTCTATATTTCTGTATTTCCCGGAAAGACGGATGAGCACATCCTGATTTTGCGTTTTAACACTTCCTGTAGGGAAGTCTAAGTTAGAACTTAAAATCATTTGCTGCACTTGAGGTACAGCCAAGCCGTATCCTTGCAGTTTATCGGCATCCAGGGAGACTTGAATTTCACGCTCTGAACCACCTACCAGGTTTACCTGGGCAATACCACTTACCCTGGAGATTACCGGGGCAATCCTTTGGTCAATGAGATCGTAAAAAGTTACATCGTCCATGTTGGCAGATGCCGTCATGGTAATTACCGGTAAGTCATCCAGAGAGAATTTACTCAGGGAAGGTGTTTTTACATCTTCTGGTAAATCAGAAAGAATGGCGTTTACTTTACGCTGTGCATCATTCAGAGAGATATCAATGTTTGCTTTGTCCGTTAGGGTAATGGTAACGGTAGACAAACTCTCAAATGAAACGGCATTTATTTTCTTGATATTTTCCATCGAGGATACGGCATCCTCGATTTTCTTGGTTACTGTATTTTCGACCTCCGCAGGAGATGCGCCTGGATAGATCGTCGAGATAGATACTACGTTGTTCGAGAACTTTGGAAGTAATTCATAACCCAACGAAAAGTAACTCAGTAGCCCCAACAGCGTAAGTGCGGTAAAAACCACAATTACCAAAGAAGGCCTTTTAATGGATATGTCTGTTATCTTCATTTTCTTTTTTTATTGCAGTAGTTTCCAGACTGCGTTATTGACTTCTATGAGTTCTTGACTATTTAACAATGCTCACGGCTGTGCCTTCAGCGAGGTTAATCTGTCCGCTGGTGATTACTGTTTCGCCTTCATTCAAGCCATCCAAAATTTCGACTGAATCACCAAGTATACGGCCCGTAACTACTTTACGAATTTTGGAAGTGTTGTTTGATTTATCGTATACAAATACCTGGTTGCTGCTTACACTGCCAACGAAAGAAGTACGCGGGATCAGGATGCTTGGAGCTTGTTTAGGGAATTTAAATACTGCAGTTCCGTACATACCAGCCTTCAGCGTGTTCTTATTGCTGTTCTCTACTTCAATTTCTATTGGGAAGTTCAATGTAGCATCAGCTTTTGCAGCGATGAAGGTTACTTTTCCGGAGAATTTATCTGTTGGGAACACAGAAGATTTGATTTCTATCTGATCACCAATTTTAAGGTTCGCAACTTGAGACTCATTGACATTCACTTTAAGCTTCAATTTAGATACATCAACGATCTCAAAAAGCTGGGTTCCAGGTGTACCTGAGACAAAAGCACCAACTTCGATGTAACGTTTATTGATGATACCGTTTATTGGAGATTTGATGTTGGCATCACTAACCCTACGCTGAGAAGCTTGTAATTTTAATTTTGCATTTCTGGTAGTCAGTTTAGCCTGATCCAATTGTTGTTGAGTCACACCGCCTGTCTCAAATGAGCTCTGATAACGGGCTTCATCTCTAACCGCATTCTGATAAGTTGCCTCTGCAGTTTCTTTATCTGTGTTGATGATCTCTGCATCAATGCGCGCCAAAGGTTGTCCTTTACTCACGCGGTCACCCTCATCTACATATATCTTGCTCACCCTTCCTGAATTCTCAGACAGAAAGTTCAATTCCTGTTTAGGGATGAAATTACCGTTTGCACTAAAATCGAGGTCAATATTTTTTTTCTCTACCGCTGCAATCCGAACGGCAACTGCACCACCACCTTGTGCAATGTAGGCAGTTTTTGCTTCGTTTTTCTTTTTGTTGTTTGTTAAGACATAAGCTATTGCGCCCAAGGCTACAATAACGACAACAATTATGATAATTACTCTTTTCATTTCTATTGTGCTAGCGATTTAATATTTCCGTTTGATTTGATTAATTGTATTTCAGCGATTTTATAATTCAATAAAGCCTGATTATAGCTGTTTTGAGCAGAAGTCAATGCATTCTCTGTATCCAGCAGGTCCGTTAAGCTGGCAAGGCCATTGTTATAATTGTTTTGCGTGCTTCTGTAAATTTCATTGGCAAGCTCCACATTTTTCTTCTGAGCATTAATGGTGTTGATGCTATTTTTCAATTGAATTTTTGCATTCTCATAAGCTAAATTCAAGGAGTTCGTTGACTGTCTTCTGTCTTCCTGGGCTTTTTTAATCTCCACATCTGCCTGACGGACTTTTGAGCGGGTTAGAAAACCATTAAAGATAGGGACCCTTAATGTAACTCCTATCGCAGAGGCATCGAATCCGATCGCATTTCTGTTGGAGGTCAGGAAATCGAAACTATTACTTTGACTGGAATAAGTATAATTACCTGTTAAAGATAAATTAGGGTAGTATTCAGCAACATAAGCCTTACGCTGCAGGGAAAGTAGTTTATCCTGAATGTCAAGGATCTTAAATTCTGTCCGGTTGCTCAAGGTTACGGAGTCCGCAAGCTCTGGCAATCTGGTTACTTCCGTCAGTTCCGTTTTAGGCAGGACAATGTCGGTTTTTACCGGCATGCCCATAGAAAACTTCAATTGATTTTCCAGTTGCGTTATTGCATTGATGGTCTGCTCACGCTGAGTTTCCAGATTGGTAAGGTTGACCTTTATCCGATCCACATCGATTTTTTTCGCCAGACCATTTTGGTATTGATTAGAGATGATCTTTTCAATGACCCTTACATTTTTAATATTGGTGTCTACAACATTCAATTGCTGTCTGTTGACCAATACCTGGTAGTAATTATTGGCAACCAACTCGATCACTTGTTCGTCTGTAAGCTGGGCAACAAGGTTATAATATTCTTCACTTGATCTTGCCGCCTGCAATCCAGTAAATACTTGCTGGTTGAACAGCTGCTGGGACAATTGAACGCCGGCAGAAGAATTCCATTTCTGACCAAATTTAAGTGTCTGTGTTTGCCCGCCAAAATCAACGACCTGAGAACCTATGATGGCGTTGTAGGTCAAGCCTCCATTACCTGTGATCTGAGGTAAAGCCTGGGACCTGACTTCTTCCACTTTATATCTGCCTCCTTCTATATCCAATTTCGCTTTGCGTGCATTTACACTGTTTTGCAAGGCGTAATTTAGAGCCTCCTTCAGCGTCAGTGTCTGTTGCGCCATCGCAGCGTTGGACAGTACCAATCCCAGCAAGAGTAATGGAATTGTTTTTATCTGTTTGATTATGGTATTCATATGGTATTATTTCTATTTATTTTAATCCTTTGACGAATATGTTTGATAGGTCGATTTGTTTTTCAAGCATGGTTTTCATCTCTTTTTTACTCGGAAATAACTCTTTGTTGCCATGAAGAATGCAAAGCGAAGTAATTCCGGCCATAGATTCCAGGTAAAGCTCTGCCATTTTTTCTGTGTTGATCATTCCAATCTCACCCTTTTCTATAGCTTGCTCAAATATGGCTGCATGATACCGTTGGTTTTTCTCCTTCATTTCCATGAAGTGTTTTTTCAGCTCATCCGAATTCAATGAGGAATCAGGACTGCCCCCGGAGAGATGGAGCATATAATACTTTTGAAAGAAACGATGCCTGATTTCAATAAAAGATACCAATAGGTCACTAAGAGAAATGTCGGTGTATGGAATCTTTTCCATCAGGGCAAAATAATCCGAAAAGATTTTATCGATCACTCCGAATACCAGGCTGTTCTTATCCGGGAAGTAATAATACAAAGAAGGCTTAGATACTGAGAGGTCCTCCGCAATTTCATTCATCGTGGTCTTATTGATCCCATAATGCATGAAACGTTTAATCGCCCCCTCAATAATCGCATCTCTTTTTTTATCTGTCTCTACCATTCTACTTTTTTACTTTTTGACTTTTTTCTATCAAGGGTCAAAAATACTGCCATTATTCAGTATCCCCAATTCTTCCAATGAAATTAGATTAAAATTACAAAAAAATGACGAGAATTTTATTTTGCTCTTAAGCCTTCCATGAAAATATCGGCAAACATCTTCTCCTTGGCAAAAATTTGCTTGAACATTTCCTTCCCGGGGAACATCATTTTTCCTTTAGCAAGGATGTTGAAGTGTATACCGGAAAGTGCATCCATAAAGATGTCGGTAGCCAGTTTAGGGTCTTCCATAGCCAGCTCGCCGCTGCTGATACCTCTGCTAAAGAGTGAACTGATGATAATGGCCTCAAATGTCTTGGCCCGTTGAAATTTTTCGAAGAGCCCTTCAGGCAGTTCATTACCTATGATCTGGTTTTCTTCGAAGAGGTTGTAGTATTTCTGGATGTACGACTGCCTCTTTTGCAGCAACTTCAGTACGCCCTCAGTTGAGCTGCTTGTTTTGTCGACAGATTTGACCAGGTCGCGACTGATGATGTGCATCAGGTGTTCTATAGCGCTTACATATAAGCTCAGTTTGTCAGGAAAGTAATAATACAATAGTGCTTTTGAGAAAGAAATGTCTTTGGCAATTTCGGTCATTGTAGTTTTTGCCAGTCCGTAATGCGCAAATCTTTTTAATGCGGCTTCTATAATGAGTACTCTTTTCTTATCCTGATTTTCCATACATGTTTAATTGCTGTCCCGCCTGATCCCTCCCCTGGATGTCTAACTTGTTAACAATCGAGAGGAAAAATAGGAATTTTTTTTAAATAATAATTTTAACATATTCATTACAGGTCATTATCCGCTACATTTGTAGCCTGATCAACACTAATTCTATGTCTGCACTGCAAGAAAACACCGCTCTAAAAGCTTACAATACCTTTGGAATCGATGTTAAAGCCCGCTATTTTTCTGAGATCTTAACAGAGGAGGGGCTGATCGAAATGCTGCAGTCCGATCTGATCCATTCCCAGTCTTTACTGGTATTGGGCGGTGGAAGTAATGTACTGTTCACTCAGAATTTCGATGGCTTGGTATTGAAGATCGGTATCCCCGGGATTTCGGCAGTAGCCAATGGGGACGAGGTACTGGTTACAGCAGGTGCCGGTGTAGTCTGGAATGATTTTGTGAATTATTGCGTCTCCCATGGCTATGCAGGCGTTGAGAACCTGAGCCTGATTCCGGGGACTGTAGGGGCTGCTCCGGTTCAGAATATCGGTGCGTACGGTGTAGAACTAAAAGATGTATTTCATTCCTGTAAAGCATTCGAAATTGCTACTGCACAGTCACGCGTTTTTAACTTCGGGGATTGTGGTTTCGCTTACCGCGACAGTGTCTTTAAGACGACACTTAAAGGACGTTATATCATAAGTTCAGTTACATTTAAGTTGAGCACGAAAGCCAATATCAATACACAATATGGTGCAATACAGGATGAACTTAGAAAAAGGAATATTCTTCAGCCCGGTATTGCAGACATCGCAACAGTAGTCGCTCAAATCAGGGTCAGTAAATTGCCGGATCCTTCTACAATTGGTAATGCCGGTAGTTTCTTTAAGAATCCTGTAATCAGTAAGGATCAATTTGAAAAAGTCTACCATGACCATCCTCTGGTTGTGAATTATCCTCTGGCAGACGGAAAGGTAAAGCTAGCTGCCGGCTGGCTTATCGAAGCATGTGGTTTCAAAGGGGTGATAGCAGGACAAACAGGAACCTGGAAGAACCAGGCTTTGGTACTGGTCAACCATGGTCATGCCACAGGTCAGGAAGTGTATAGTTTTTCGGAACAGATTATAGCAGCAGTGGATGCCAAGTTTGGTGTGAAACTGGAAAGAGAGGTAAATATTCTGTGACATATTGTTTAAAGTTGTGTATAGGCCGGAAATTAATTATGTAGCCGCTTTCTGGGGTTTTTGGTACGCATGTTGTATATAGTTTGATGTATAAGATTAAACAAACTTTATGATCGCCACGTATTGTTAAATTGTTTGTTTGATGAATGTTGAACCCTAAATCTTTAAACATCATGACAAAAAATGAATTCAACCTCCAGCTCAACGACCACTCAGTCTCTTTACAGTCATTTGCCCTAAATTTCACCAAAGACATTGAAGATGCGAATGATCTCGTTCAGGATACCATGTTGAAAGCGGTAACTTATTACAGCAAATTTAAAGAGGGTACAAATTTGAAAGGATGGTTGTTTACCATCATGAAAAATACATTCATCAATAATTACAGACGCCTGGTAAAGACAAATTCTATCATTACCCAGTCTGAAGATATTTCCTCTGCCAATCTTCATTACAGTGCATCTAAGAATTCCAGTGAAAGTAAGTTTATCATTGGCGATATCAATAAAGCATTGGCTACGCTTCAGCCGGAATACTATGTGCCTTTCATTAAATACTTTGAAGGCTTTAAATACCATGAAATTGCAGAAGAACTGAATATTCCAATCGGAACTGTGAAAACGCGGATCCATGTGGCCCGTCAGATCCTAAAAAAATACCTAAAAACTTATTCGAAGGAGATCCTGGGTGCGGATGTAGCCTAGATCGATTCAACTTATACTAAAAAGCCACTATTCAGTGGCTTTTTTTGTTTACGCTAAACCCTTTGAAAATGGTACTTTTGAGGCTGATAATATCAAAATGGACAATACCTATCTTCAAAACTCATCGGTAAAATGGATGCTGATGCTTCCTGCAGCGCTCATCTCCGGATTGTTTTTTTCATTGATCGCCTGGCTGCTCGTCTTATTGGGAGTTCAAACAATAGGGTATTCCTGGCAGGAGCTGCTGTTTTATCCTGTGTTGTGCCTCCTTGGTCTGCTGGTGTATCATTTTTTAAATGTGAGTTTTCCCAATAATGATTTAGAAAAATTCAGCCTCTCCTTCAGTAATTTGCTATTGGGAATCGGCACTGGAATGTTGTTTTTTACCTATACGAAATGGCTCAGTTTACTTGCATTTCTCCCACTGTTGTTGCTGTTGTTTTATGTAGAATATGTCAATAAGCTTCGGTTCATGTATCGCTTTTACCGGGCTTACTTTGCTGGTCTTCTGGTTTTTTATCCGGCTTATACGATGCTGATCCATTATCAGTTCATTTCTTACCAGGCGGAGGAAACCATGAAGCTGAATATTGGAAGCATCCCGTTTGAGTGCTATTTTTACTTTATGGGTATGTTGTTATCCGGTATCTACTTGTTTGAATTATTCAAAAGCAAAAATGGAAAATATGGAACTGCCGGCTTATAGCAAACAGCAACTGGCCCTGAGAAATGGTCAGGACAAGCCCCAGATCTGGGTGGCTTACCAGGGACTGATTTATGATGTCACAGAAAGCAGGCTCTGGAGAAACGGAAAGCACTATGAGCACTGGGCAGGCCAGGATCTGACCGATGAACTGCCTGATGCACCGCATACCGCTACAGTATTTGAAAAGTTTAAGGCAATAGGGGTACTGAAATAAAAGGGCTGAATTCAGCCCTTTTATTATTTCTACTATTGTTCAATCGTGAAAGAACTCAGGTTCACAAATTCCTGGATACGTCCTGCAACTTCTTCAGGACTCAGGTTGATTATTTTCTCTGTTCCGAATTTTTCTACACAGAAGGAAGCCAATGCAGATCCGAAAATGATCGCATTTTTCATGTTATTGAAGTTTACAGTGCCTACTTTGGCCAGATAGCCAATAAAACCACCTGCAAAAGTATCGCCAGCTCCTGTAGGATCAAATACCTCTGCGAGCGGCAATGCAGGTGCTGAAAAGATTTTGTCTTCATGGAATAACAATGCGCCGTGTTCACCTTTCTTAATGATCAGGTACTTTGGTCCCATGGCAAGAATTTTTTGAGCTGCTTTCACAAGAGAGTACTCTCCGGACAACTGACGGGCTTCCGCGTCATTAATGGTAAGCACATCTACCAATTTAATGGTTTCCAGCAGATCTGGCATCATGATGTCCATCCAGAAGTTCATCGTGTCCAATACAATTAATTTAGGCCTGTTTTTAAGACGTTTGATGACCGTTTGCTGGACGATTGGAGTAAGATTGCCCAGCATGAGGTATTCGCAGTCCTGATAGCTTTCCGGGATAATCGGGTCAAAGTGTTCCAATACGTTCAGTTCAGTCGCTAAAGTGTCGCGGCTGTTCATGTCATTGCGGTATTTTCCTGACCAGAAAAATGATTTTTCTCCTGCTTTTATTTGCAGTCCCTCCGTATCAATACCATGCTCCGTGAAGGTGTCGATGTCTTTTTTCTGGAAATCATCACCCACTACACCCACAATTTTTACTTTATCGTAGAAGTAAGACGCAGCTAAACTTGCGTAAGTTGCGGCTCCACCTACGATTTTATCGGTTTTTCCGAAGGGAGTTTCAATAGCATCGAAAGCTACAGTACCTATGATTATCAGGCTCATATAAATTAATTAAAATTTTTTTTAAATTTTTTCACTGCAAATATTGCATAAATAAATTAAAACCCCTAATATTGCATTCCCAAAACGAACGAGAATATATGTTCTCAAAGCCTTCAAAAGCACGTTTTGGCAACCAGCACTCCTTCTTAGCTCAGCTGGTTAGAGCATCTGACTGTTAATCAGAGGGTCGCTGGTTCGAGCCCAGCAGAGGGAGCAAGTTAAAAAGCCCATTTTCTACAAGGAAATGGGCTTTTTTTATGCATGTGGAAGCATTCCTGCCCAAATCCAGCTGTTTATCAGATAATCGCTTAATTAAGTTCAGCAGCTATTTCTGCTCAACTTAGAACAAAAAGCGTCACAAATACGTAACAGTCTTTTTCGTTTCGTAGGCCTTCCGGTTTATCCTTTAACCCATTTAAACCTACATCAACATGGCAACAGTTGAAGCAAAAGTTTTCAGCCATCATTTGAAAAACGACGGCACCTACAATGTGAAGATTCGTGTCTTCCACAAACAAGAAAGGAAATTTATTGAAACCGAACATTACGTCAGTGCAAAGAAAGTTAAAAAAGACCCTAAGTCTAAAACTGATTTGATCATTGCCGATCAGTTTGTACGAAGATTATTGAACCGGACGCTTGATGATTATAGGGAGAAAATAAGTGGACTTGGTGAAAAATTAGAATTATTTACTTGTGGGGAACTAAGAGATTATCTAGAGGGGGCTGACAAAGAGATTGACTTCATCGCATTCTGTACAGAATATATACAAGGTCTAAGAGATCTCGGTAAAAGCAAGACAGCAGCGAATTTTAATACCATAAAAAATAGCCTGACAGATTTTTTTAGGCGTCCAAAAGTTGGAATTTCTGAAATAGATGTGGACCTGCTTGTCGACTGGGAAATATTTCTGCGCACTGAAAGGACAATGGTTAGGCTTAACCAATTCCAGAAAGAGGTGATCACTACTCAGTCTCCCTGTACAGATGCAAGTGTCCACAATTACATGCGCGACCTTAGAGGACTGTTCAACCATGCAAGGAAGAAATACAATAAAAAGAAGCTAGGTCTAATACGGATTGAACACTATCCTTTTGATGAATATGAAATAATTCGTACACCTATTACCAAAAAGCGAAATTGTAAAATTGGTACGTTAAACAGAATCAGGTTTAGCAGAGCAAAAAAGGATAGCAGAGCTGCAATGGCCAGGGATCTTTTTATGCTGTCCTATTATATGTGTGGCATAAATGCAGCAGATCTTTTCCAAATTGATAATTCTAATATCGTTAAAGGCCGACTGGAATACAACCGATCTAAAACCAGAGACAAACGGAAAGACAATGCTTTTATCAGTATCAAAATTGTTAATGAGGCCAAGCCGTTACTAGACAAGTATCTCGGAAAGCTACAGTTACGCTACGCCACAATTGGTGAACTTAACAAAGCGCTGAGCCATGGTTTGAGAGACCTATGTGTCAAAAACAATTTAGTGGGGGTGACTTATTATTGGGCCCGTCATTCAGTAGGAACGGTTGCCAGGAATAAGTGCCGTATGAGCACCGACGACATTGGACTTGCTTTGAATCACGTAGACCAAGGCAAGAAAACCACCGATATTTATATCGAGAAAGATTGGAGGATTGTAGATGAACTGCAGGGAAAAGTAATTAAGTTACTGGGTAGGTGGACTAGAAAAAATCAAAGATGGGCTTCGGAAGTCAGAAAAAGGCTTAGTTTAACGAGTGCCTATAGCCCAAATTCTTAGATGGAGATTCTGGTATGGTTCAGGGAACTTCCGAGCAGCGAGGCAGATTTTCCGATAGATTGAAAATAAGTTTATGGTAAAATTGGAAGATTGTGAATGACATCCAGCCGGCAGTGCTCAAAATATATTTAAGATAAGAAGCTTACGGATTTCTTTGCGGCTGGGATATTTAGTGTAAAAAGAACGAATATTGGGACGTGAGTGGCCTAAGGCGCTTGCATAATCAACATCGAATCCCTGACGAAATCTCCGTCAGGGATTCTTGATTAGTATTCCGAAGGAAGTAGCAGGACTTCATCTATAAACCAGATGGTGACCTCATCTCCCGCAAAATCTGAAGTGGGTATTGTTGTTCGGAAAACCTCGTTGTAGTTGCCATCTCCGCAGTGGAGACTAAAGCCATGCTCGGGGGCATTGTTGCGTTGTAGCTTCCAGACCTGGAAGGGTTCATCTATCCGTATTAAAGAAATATGGTTGTGTAGGGCTATATCTTTAAGTAGCCAGTAGCATTTGAATTCCTGGGCAAGGTACTGTATGCCTTCAGTGTAGTTAAAACCAAAGACAGGGTGTTTAAAATAGCAGCTAGTTCCGGTGAATTGCGAAAGTTCTTCGTTTACATTTCTCATGGTACTCATGTGATTGTTATTTAAGTGAAACATTTAATTATTTCACGTTTTCGCTAGCCCTGACCAATATTCAAGCAAGGTGGAGAGGAAAAAATTGCGGCGCGTCACCAGACTAGCGTGGTGATACCCAATTTTTTGATACTACCTTTCAATGGTCGGTGAAAGCATTTTTGTGAACTAATTAATGGATTCACTTAACCAAGCACGAGTCTAGGAATAATTACAAGCTTCAAAATTGATCGGTCGATTAAAGATAATTGCCTCAGTTTGACTAGGCTAAACTACAAGAGTCTTCCAAGGAATTCCTACTTATTTGAAGGATATACTCCATGATAGGGAGTAGAATATTGATAATTTAGTTGTCAGAGATGTAAGTATATTTACCTGGGTGTGTTTAGTTACTGAGGTCTAGGTATGGTTTAAATATATTGGCAATCTGGAGATAAGAGACTATGGAGCAATATATGAAGTATCTTTCTGATAAATTGCTGTAAACGATATCGTAGAAATGCCTGAAATTGTGAGGAATTTTTGTCGACCTCTAAACACTATGGTTTGGTTTCGAGAGTTAACTTCTAAACTTTGAGGTTGTTCTAAAGTATGGTTGCTTTGGATAGCGACAATTCGAGATCCTATTTTTAAGCTTTTAGTCGATTCCTCAATGTCAAAATAATATTGGTTGTCGACAGGCAGATATTCAATCGATAAATCTGGACTATAAATTTCAGGTAAGTGACTAAATAGCACCTCATCATCAACTCTAGGTTCCACCCAAAGAATATTGATATAGTGATTTTCAGTTTTCTCTTTATCAAGCGTCAAAAAAATACCTAGATCTCGCAAAACTGGTATTTCTTCCATCAAATTACGATTTGATGTTCCATCATAATTTAAATCTACGGGACTATTCGATTCAACTGATTTGAGAATATACTTAGCGTCTGAAGTTATGTCGAGAGTAGCTTTGTCTTTTTTGCAACTAGCACAAATGACAATGAGGCTTAGAAGAGTTAAAATATGTCTTTTCATATCTAAGATGTTAGTATGCTGCCATTGGCATGACCATGAGTTCCAAGTGGTAGTAATAAATTGTGTTCATGTCAGAGAGTTTTGATTTAAAACTACTCAAAATAAATGGATCTGATTGAGCTCTTTGCTAAGATAAAATAAATTACGTTTGATTACAATAAAAGTCAAAGTTTAGGTTGAAAGTCAACTTGTTACTGTCCTTGTCTTAGCCGTATTTGGGTGTAAAAGAAGCACCAACCATACTGAAGGTAACGTAACTCAGCAAGCTGAAAAGCGTTTCATCTAACACCTTCGGTGTTTCATTGAAAATCCTTGGAGTCAGGTTAATCCCTTCTTTATTGATATGGTGTCACTCAGCAGACCTAATACGATCAGCCTGTCCTCTGTCAGGGCTGATATGGATAGTCCATGAGCCTATATTTTTTAAATGGGCTATAATTTGAAGAGTTAGTTTTCATATTTAAGTCTTTTAAGGATTGTTGTCTTCCCTGGATTGATTGACCTGATAGCCATTGCTCTCGACTACACATAGTAAAGCATTTTCCGCTAGGCGAACCCGAGAGGCGTCTTCCGCGGACACCTTCAAACCATCAAGGTTCTTTAAAAACTTAAAGCATTTTGCAATTTCGTAAAGGGCATTTTTCTCTGTCTGATCGGCTAATAATCTCATGGCATCTATCTAAAAAATTGGAAAAATAAGCGGGGTTGCCCCCGCTGGTCCGAATTAAAAAGGAAGGTCGTCTTCTGGTACAGGAATTGTATTGAATGACGGGGCACCCTCAGTTGCTACGACAGGCGGTTGTTCCTCAACCTTCGCATTGGACTTGCCATGCAGTTTGATCTCATTCACCCTGAAAGTCAGGCTTGCTTTAGGCTCATTACTCTTCATGTAGGCATTTACTCCTACAGAACCAGTTAACTCCACCAGTGTTCCCTTAATCAGGCATTGCGCCAGATTCTCGCCTCTCCAATAGGAGCATTCAAAAAACGTCGTCGTCTGTTTCTTCTCGCCATTACTGACATAATTCTCATTCAGGGCAACATTGAACCCAACTACTTTTTTGTCCGATTTAGTGTTTCTCACTACTGCATCCGATGTAATTCTACCTGTGATCTGCATAACTTTGTTTTTAATGGTTTATAATTTATTTGAATAATATTTTTCTTTCGTCAGCCCCTTTTTTGTGGCAGGTGGCTTGGTTTAAAAGAATAGCAGATAGAGCGATGAAGATTTTCGCCCGGATGAACTATAAGTCCCGCAGGGTGCGCCAGCATTATGCGTTCGAAGGAAGGGAATCTTCTACGACCTTAGCTGCCTTTTAACCCAAGTTATCTGCAGGAAAGTGTATGAGGTAACGAAAACGCTTTCTTATTTAGCAAGTCGCAATTGAAAGAGGGAATCAATCGACTTGCTTTTCCTTTTTGAAAGTTCCAGAGCGGCAATGACCGAGAGCGCTCTGGCATTGCCTATCCCATGAAACTTTTTGAGCTCCGCTATGCTAATTTTCCCCAAAGCCTCAAGGTCATTGCCTACGCTTGCTAAAATTCTGGCCGCAAGGTCAACGGCTGTTACATCCGGAGTTCCGGAGCCGATGAGCATCGCCAGCAGTTCCGCGTCAGACAGGGCATCGGCACCAAGTTTCATTAGTTTTTCACGCGAACGGTTTTCCGGCTCCCAGCCTTTGATGCCTCTAACCCGATAAGATACTTTCCGCTCGGATATCTCTTTTCTATGAATAACATTGGTGAAGAGCATTGAAAAGCTTTCAATCAGGAAGGTGAAATCTTCCTCAAACACACAGACGCTGGATCTTTTATATGTATTGTCCGCCAGGCGGTCGCTACGGGTGATCTGTATATAGTTGCTATTGTTACTGGCACGCTTGAAATCAAGGAAATAATGCCTGTTTGCTGATCCGAAAGTCTCGCTTTCTAAAATTACTGTTTTCATGTTCTAGAGATTTGTGGTAGCAAAACTCGGAAAGTGTCTATCACATCTCATTATAATAGCTGGTTAGTAACGTTAGTATCCGGTTTAACCGGTTAATCAATCAAAAGCATCGGGTCGAACGAAAGAATAAATCATTTATACAGCCGATTAAACGCTCATTAAACGTTTATTTCTTACTAATTCGGGAGAGGATTTGTGGCTGTTGACATAGATTATATAAATTAGTCGATCTCCTTATTATATTGACGATGATCGACAAATTAACTATCTCTGAGCGGAAGTGCCCTGAATGTTCTGGTAAATTACCCGGTAGGGCTGACCAGAAATTCTGCAGCGACAGGTGCAGAAGCCAATTCAACAATGCTAAACGGCAGGCGGCGAAGGAAAAGCGGCCAGAATTCCTGGACACCATCCCTAAAGCAATCCTGAAGAACTGGAAGATTTTGAAGGAGCTAAATGTAAACGGTAAGACAAAAGTGAAGAAGAGTAGGATGGAAGGCATGGGCTTCAACTTCAGATACCTGACTAGTTATCATACTACCCAGAAGCTTGATACCTATAAATTCTGTTTTGACCAGGGCTATCTGGAAATTAAGGATGGCTTTGTTTTATTAGTGGTTCAGGTCGATCAGGTTGAATAAACATTGCTTAAACAGAATTACTATAACAAAAAAGGGAATGACAAGCGCCATTCCCTCTTCCCCAAAACACGCTTATTTACTTGCTATTTTTAATTTCTGTAACTTCCTTACGGATATCTCCTGCTAATATTTTAATGTCTTGCAAAGCTTTGCGCAAACGAGTACCAGCTGCACTGTTGTTGGAGTTGTAGAACTTTTCTGCGTCTACCTGAGCTGCAGCTACGACTTCTTGTAATTTTTTGAAATTGTCCATTATCTATATGAATTAATAAGCGGCGAAAGTAGGAATAAAAGCGATATTTAGAAACATAAAGATCACAAAGTAAGTCAATTGAGATTCATTATGCCTAAAAAATTCTTATCTTTGTATTATTCAAGGGGGTCCTGTGAGAACCGAAGAAGCTAATCAGCAGTCCTGCTGAGCAACAGCCTGATCCACATTTTACATTTAAATTTTAAGAATATGAAGACGCTAATAAGAGTGGTATTGGTATGTTTTATTTTTTGTGGAATGATGTTCTCTGCGCTGACCATGAAAAAGCCTGTGCCGATGCAGTTGGCGGCATTTGGCTTTCTGGGCCTGATTGCCTGGAGATACCAGTATAAGAAAAAAAAGGAATTTGAGCGCAGGATTGCGCAATGGCAGATGAGGGAGATGCGCAGGGATTAAAGGAGATTCGTAGGTAGCATTTGCTGGATAAAAGTCCTACCTGCGCTTGGGTAGACCGTTTTGACTTTGAGTCTCAGACCGAGTCCAAGCTGGACCTGATTTAGGTTGAATTCACGCTCAGCGAGGCAACAAGAGCGATCTAAATAAGCTATCCATATTACCGATCCCGACAGGTAAGTGATGTCGAACTCTTTGCCAAATAGCCATCCAGCTACTTTAACCGTCCAAATCCTGCCTAAAAAATCGTTGCCATGAACAATTGTGAACTTACTTTTTTTGAACAACAGTCCAATATCAGCAAGTAATCGGTTTCCCGGTGAAAGACCAGTTGCAATAAAGAGCAACTGGTCTGTATTTTTATAGAAGTGTGCATTTCGCTCCAAGAAAGCGATCAGTTCCATAGCACATTCAGCTATGAAAACATGGCTTATCCGGCTTGGATTACGGTCACCGGCAAACCAGCAGTTATCGGTTATAGGAAGCAGATGCTGATCTAAGCTGAATAGTTCCTTGTCGGATCCGTAATTGAAACATAACTGGTCAGCAAAGTCAAGGATTGCATAAGCTAGAAAGAAATCACGGACATTCGGGCTGATACCAAGTTGACTAAGAAGGTCCGTCGTCATCTGGATCTACCCGTGCGGGAATAACCCAGAACCAGTTCTTCAGTTGCTGGTCTCTGATGCTCAGCAGCAGACTCCATATCCTTTTTAGCATTGATGAACCCTTTGGTCATGGCAAGGGCTTCAGGATCAGTATTGCGCAATCCATTCAAGGCCTTCAGTCCATGGTAGATCACATAAGTCAGACCTCCGTCCAGGAATACCGAAGCGAGCAGGAAAGCTTTATCTGACCGGATCCCCTGAGTCTCCACACCACTGTATTTGAATCTGGTGCCATCAGAGAGCTCGACTTCTTTGCCATCCTGATAGTCTTGTTTCTGCTGTTCGTTTAGTTTTTCACCATTGACTAAATCCGGTGATTTGACTTTGCCGGTCTCTGTCTTTATAAATTCCCTCGTATCAGGATCAAACTCAAAGAGGTAATCTTTTTGCTGCTCACCGGCCTCCTTGATTCTTTTAAGGATCGAACTCGTCTGGCCAACTTGCAGCTGTTGCGCTTCCTCATCGGTCAGTCCGGGTGGGTAGGATGCTTCTTTATAAATCGGGTGCAATTTCAGTTCAGCCTCGCCATTGGATTTCCAGGAAAGGGAGAGCTTGGCATCAAGCTGGTCTATCCGGTAGCTTTCCGATTTTAGGTCATGCAGACTGATGAGATCAGTACGTCCCCCGCTAAGCAGGGCTTCACGGTCTGTTTTGGACAAGTGTAATTTTCCGTCATTGGCCAGGCCAAGTTTTTGCAGTTCAGCGAGTACATGCTGGAAGCGGGGATCATTTTCCTGAATGATAGGGATATTCATATTAGAGATTTTAAGTTAACGTTTGATTTTGGTTAGGGAAGAGAGTTGCTGTTCGTTAGGAGTGCTTGGTGTGCCAGTATCGGCTTTTCTCTCAGAAGTTTTCAGAGTGGCCGATAATGCAGGATGTGCTTTTGATTCCAGCAGATTGCGATATAAGCCGTCGGTCTTTTCCATCTTGATCTTCTGTTTAGATGATTGATCCTGGACTTCTACCCGGCCATTTTTATAGATACGGGTCACTTCATACACTTTGTCCTTATAGGAAATTTGATCAGACAATGCGAAATCTGACTGCTTTTGGAGGGGTTTCATTTCTGATTCTTTTTGAAGTCCTTGCGTTTCAAGGTTCTTGGTGTAAGCAATAATATTCCTGGCTTCCTCGGCTGCGGATTGTACCGCATTCGGTGCATTTTTGAGATGAGAGATCAAGTGCTTCGCATCTGCTTTGTCTATTTCAAATCCATACGGAGTCTTCAGCTCGGTGGAGTATAGCATAGCGGAAAGCAGTTCACGCAGGTTTTCAGCAGCGAAGCCGGCGCTGCCCGGCTGGGCATTCATCGGTTCATTACTCTGATAACCTTGCCTTTTCAGTCGAATGTCCTGGTCATCATGACCTACGCTGTAGGATAGCAGCTTCTCGATTCGCTCAGTACTGATCTTGTTTTGCTCGGGTTGTTTGCGCATAAATTCTACCAGGGCAGGCATGCCATTAATCTGGCTGGCGTTGAATACCCATGCCTTTTCTGTAACAGGCTCCGGACGTGTGATCCGCTCATATTTGACCTTTCCATTTTCATCCCTGAGGTTTTTTCCCTCCCCATTTTTTAGCGGTTTTCGTTCAGAGTAACTGCTGAAGGTAATCAGTACCGGCCTGGCAGATTTGCCAATCTCCCAGCCGTTCTTCCTGGCCTGAAGCTGCGTTACCCAACGCGGGTCTTCATGGCCTTGCATCGAAAGCCATAATGCATTCAGTCCTTGATAATTCTTTCCGGTCGAGGCATTTACAGGCTGCGTAGACAAAGGCTGGAAAGCAAAAGGTTCATCTGAAGGGGACTTCAGGTACTTTTCGAGCTGGACAAGGATCTTATTTCCGATCTGCTCAGCTATTGATTTAAAATTCTTCATCGCTTAAAATGGATTAGGGTTCATGAATATTTTGACGATCTGCTCGACTTCTGCGTTGATCTTTAAGAAGTTATTAATCAGGATCTGCTCCTTCTTATCCCCGAAATCATAAAATACGGGAAGCTCCCGGTATTGCTTCTCCTCGGCCTTGATCTCCTTCAAATCTAGGTTGATGCGGCAATTGACCGCAGAGGTCTCAAAGCTCCCGTCATAATAGACTTTAGGATCAGCAGCGATCAGTCCGACCATCTCGCCGGTGTTGAGCGAGGCGATCTTGCCGGCCGGGATCAAAACCTCCATGCGTTCATTCAGGGAAGTAGAAGTCCTATTGCGGTCGATGGATAGGTTCTCGGAGATCTGCTTGCTTTTACCGAGCAGTCGTTCCAGCCAATCCAGTGTTTCTTTATGGCGGACAGCGCCTGAAAGGATGTTGCCCACCACAGAAGTAAGCACAGCTGCGGTATCCTTACCATACTGCTGACGAAGCATCGGCAATTCCTGCAATGCCAGAAGGACAGCTACCTTCATGGATCGGGCAGTACTGATCAGATTTTCCACCCGGTGGATGAAAACAGTCGGGCACTCATCCACTACAATGGCGCATGGCAGATTCCCCTTGCTGTTGATGAGCCGGGTCAGCCTGTTCAATACGACAGAATAACAGGCTGAATTGATATTCTGTGTATTGGGATCATTAGCCAGTATAAGGACAGACGGATCATCAGGATCGGAGATTTTCAGGTTAAAATCATCCCCGGAGAAAACCCAAAAGGTCTCCTTGGTGGCAAGCCTGCTGATAAATACTTTCAGCGTACCGATCTGACCCTCCAGCTGGTCAAAAGCTTTCAAATCGAAAGCACTGCGAAAAGGGGACATCAGCGACATTAACTCCGGCTCAGAAAACAAAGTCCGGAAGATCTCCTCATAGCTGCGATTCATGAATGCCAGTACATGCGGAAAGCTGGAGAATTTGCCATCCTCATGCTTGCGGAAAAAGAAGATGCATGACGCCAGGAAGTTAATCGCCGACTGGGTAAAGAACTGGTCAGCTCCTCCACTCTTGTCGCCCTTCTTCATGGCTTCCACCAGCCCTTCCGCAGTCTCAGAGGCATCGGCGAGGGAATTGATGTAAGCTTTTTTGAAGACATTGATCCTGCGGCTTTTCTCGACCTCATTGAGGTTGATCACATTAAACCCATAATTCAAAAACTTACCCTCTGATCTTGCCAGCAGGTAATGGTAATACAGGATCTTACCCAGATCAGGGAATTTAAAGTCATATAAAGCCATCGTAAAACCTTTGGCCATCAGCTGGCGGATTGCCGGGTTGATGATGGACCAGGTCTTACCTGATCCCGGAACTCCAACAACCATGCAGGATTTATATACGTTCGTCATATTGATCCAGCCATTCCGCACTTTACCTTTGAAATAAAACTGCATCGGGATATTTACCGAGCAATCCGTATCGATCCGCTTTTCAGGCTGCATGAAACTTTCCTGCTCCACATTCCATTTGTCCTTACCCAGCCCGGAACGGATAATCTTGGAGATGTTATCCAGTGAAATACTCAGCAGTAAGGATCCGGATAGCGAGGAAAGCATGTACCAGAGATCAAACCAGGTGGTATAAGAAAAAACAAACTTAGAAGGCTGTCCATAAAGCCAGAGGCTGCCGAAGAAAAGCAGGAAACCGAGACAAAGTGGGATGACAATGTGCCGCTTCGGGTCAAGATCGGTTTTCTTTTTAGCCAGCGTGCCGATACTCACCAAACAAATTAGCGTCAGGGTGGAAAATTTGCTGTATATCATTTGCTGATAGATCGGAATTAGCGAAAGCTTTTCCACTACAAATGAAAAAAGCCCCAGAAAAGGGGCTCTGGTATAAACCAAAACGGTGATCTCGAAGATTACCGATAGGTAAATGGCACATTGCAGGAAGCCATGAAGCTTCTGCTGTACATGGGTTTCTTCCATAACTATGATCTTAAATGAAACAGATAGATCTAATCCGCGCTAGGCAGGAATTGGTCAGTTTTCAGAGCTAGTCTGATTTTGGTAGGAGCCTTGGAAGTTAAAGGATTTCTTCCTACAACACATCCGCTTCCAAAACATCCCTGTATTTGAGCTTCAATTCGATTACCCTTCCGGAAATCTGCTTTTCGGAAAGCTCGATCTTCAGCAGCTTATGACCCGGGAAACTGAATTTCCGAAATACAAATACGTTCCGGTAATTCCGCTTAAAAGCAGGATGGCTCAGCAGAACAAACTCCGGCTTGATCTCAACAGATTGAACCGTAGAGGCCTTATTGATCTTTTCATCTTCAATCATAAACCGTATTTCATCAGTGTCAAAACGCAGATTGGAAAAGTTGGTGTATCCGATATCCAGAAATACATAATCACCCATGGTAGACAAATGATTGATGTTGCCACGAATGTCAAAGGCTTGACTATGCGCTATATTTTTTTGCTTCTTTTTAGCCAACATCTGAGCTGCCAGATTACGCAGTTGGTTCTTCGATAATGACAATCCTGATAGCTCTAAAGGGCGCATATGTCCGGGAAGAATCTCGATCTGCGTTAGAAACTCCCTGCCTGGAAGTTCCTCGCTGAAAGCGACCCGAAAGGAAGCCAGAAACTTTTCTCCGGCAATAGTCACTACAGCACCCGAACTAAGATCAGCACCCTTTTTCAGGGAATCTGGCACACGTTTGATGCGCAAAACATTTTTCAGGGGGAGGTCAGCAACAATACCCTTCGTTGAAATGTCCACATATTGGATCGGCTCGGGAGAAATAAAGTGAAAAGTAGATAAGCCCGGCAATAATACAACAGGCAATTGTTGAGTATAAGAAAATAGGGCAGTACAAATAAAAACTACCGTTAAGAATAAGAGTTTCATAAACAGGGGATGAATGATTAATAATTTTTCTGTGCGTTTTGAAGCGCTTCAGGATCGATGAGATAGATATAGGAATTGTACTTGACCTTGGCCTTGTTCTTCCGGATCATCGAAGCGATGGCTGAGGATGTGGACTGGAATACCTTGTCAATGCCGGACATCAGGAACTGGTTTCCCGTGGAACTGCCCTGCAAATTTACGCCCTGCATGGAGTTTCCACCGAGATCCTTAGTGAACTCCCGGAAAGCAGATTCAGGAACGTATAAGCCGGGCAGCCCATCCGCATCATAGATATCCAGCTTCACGGGCAGGATCTTCCCATCCTGCAATATGGACTGTACAGTTAATGTTACCCGCTGATCACCAAATCCTGAGATCAGGGCGTACAGGTAAGTACCTTTGCGAACCTGGAGGTTGCCGGCCCGAATATCCTCCAGTAAACGTAACCTGATCCGTGAACCAGCGTAGGCAGTCACATTCTCATCAATGACAGCCGTGATGAATGACTCCTTCTTACCCGGCAGCAGCGTATTGAATACATCGGAGAACTCCTGCTCTTTGACTACTGCTAATTTAGGCTGGCTTTTGCGCAAAGACTCCGCTTTTGCCAGGTCAGCCTGACGTTTCATTTCCTCCTTGTATTCCGGATCAGAAGCCTTGGCCACACTGTCCATGTAAGCCATCTGCGATTTGAATATTTCCATTGGGTCTTTCTCCTTAACTGGAGGCGCAGCAGCATCCGGAGATAGTAAAGGCTTAGGATATACAGGGTAGGAATCATACCCAGGATGCTGAGGCCTGTTCAGGCTTGAAAATGCCTCCGCTAACTGACGATCCTGGGCGGACATTCTTCGGTTACCAAGTGCAGCGAAAGATGGTCCGTCCGCATAAGGAAGCCCGGTCCCGGAAAAACGTGATTTCATCCGGCGGTCAATCGAATCCAATCCTGAGTTTTCAAAAGTGTCATAGGAAGAACCTGAACCAGGTGGACCTTCAGCGGCATCATCAATGGGATTAACAGCGGTCATGCCATCAGCCTCTTTATATTGATCGGTGTAGGCCTGAAGCTTATCGTCGAAAGCTTTTTTCTGCACATCAGATGATGCGCTACCAATCTGGTCCTGCATACCTTCCTGTGTTTTCAAGTTCGGCTCTTCCGCTGATGAACTTTGCGTATAAACCCAGAAGAACAGGAAGAGGAAAGGCAATGCGATCAGCGGAAAGATGTACTTGGGTTGTTTAAAATTGATCTTCATTTGGGATTGGGATTTAAGTTTTGAGAATCACTGAGGCGCTTTAACTCGTCAATTGCCAAACTCATGCGCAGACTGTCTGCGCCGCTCAGGCTATCCTTAGCCAGCATCTGCTCAATCTCCTGTTTGATGGCAATGGTCCGGCGCAGCGCATCGCCTTGTCGGACAATCTCGCCGAAACCATCCGAAATAGGTCTGACCACTGATGGCTTTTGCCCGGCGGTAATTGTTATACCGGGCCTAAGTACATAAAAGGATAGGACCATCGAAGACAGCATGAGCAGGATCATAGTGGCAAACACAAACCTGGGCCTGCGCTGGAGAAAAATCAGCAGTGTAGCATAGACAGACGTCGAAAGTTGAGCAAATTCCTTTTTGAGTTCCGATAGCAGCGTAACTCCCGGGGGCCGGTTAGAGTGTATTTTTTTGAACATTTTCGAGGTCTTTGTTTTCCAGGGTTTTCCAGCCCGTAATCAGCAGGCCATGCGGGTTATTCTCGCTGCGGGGGATATCTTTCAGGTGTCCTTCGGTCACCAGAGAACGAATCAGCGTGGCACTGCGGCGGTCTATCTTCAGCTTACCATGAAACCGAAAGTACTTTTTAGGCACATCGAGCAAGATCGAATCAGTTTCCAGGGTCAGCACGGAACTTGAAGAAAGCACCGAATTGAAATAGCCCTTTTCTTTCAGATTATTGAGTTGTAAGATACCGGACTCATCGATCAGGTACATGGCTTTCTTCATCTGGTACTGGATGTACTTGTCATCCGGGGTGAGTGAAAAGAAGATGGAATGAAACAGGTCGACGTGGGCTTTGTATTCGGCAGGCCGGTTCATTTGCATGTCCGTCTGCCGGGCAAGGATGGGGACGTTGTTGTCCAGGATGTAAACGCTCTGGCGTGCGAGGGCTACCTGCTTGTACGCAGAAAAAGCCACCATACCACAGACCAGAACGCAGAGCAAGAGACTGCCCAGTGCCACGGTGGTAGCCAGGCGGATCTTGCCCTCAATGCTTTTGATTAACATAAAATGGGATTAAGAAATGAAATAAATCGTCAGGAAACTACAACAGCTTTCCAGCCTTCTTGACGACCGAGGATACAGTTACCGATCCGCGGCCGAAGCTCGATGCAGCCGACGTAATGCCAGATGTAGAAATGATCCAGGTAGAGATGCTGGGTACGGTGAACATGCAGATCGCACCAATAAAAAACACGATGATCACGGTTCCAAAGGATAGGATGCCGTTGGAAGCAAACCAGAGCATTTTCTCCATGCTGCCTGCACCGTCTGGTCCGACCAACTCCTTATACTTAGAAATCTCCGAACTGAGCGCATATTTTTGCATCAAGCCCATAATATACATGATCAGGTATGCAATTCCGGAATACAGATTAACAGAAACAAACCTGGCGATCCAGGTTGAAAAGCTGTCCCGGAATGCCGGGAGGATACTCGCCGCAACCGCGAAAGGCCCCAGGATAATGAGGATTGAAGAATAAATAATTTGGAGGATAAACACAATGTACACCGCAATCCGCAGTATCCACAAACCAAGCAATTCCAGTAGCTGGGTCAAGAGTAACTGCATCCCAATGGCAAGTCTGTTCTTCAACTCAATCAGGGGGGAAACAACAGTGGAAATTCCCTCTTTTACTGTACTCGTCACAGCATCCCAGGCCTTACCATACCAGGTGTCCGATTCTTTTTCCGCCACCTCGCTCTGCGCCTGGAACCAGTACATTGAATTGGCGGTCTTAACCATCAGGTCTGCCCTGATGAGCCGCAAATTGTTGATGTTGTTTTGTTCAGACATGAACATCTCCTCTGTCTTAAGCGCAACCAAGTCCGTGGGGAAAGCGATGACTTTGACAAATGTGCCCCACCAGAGTATTACCATCGTCAAACCGAATGGCCGGAGCAGGGGCATCACCTCCAGCTGTTTATCACCAGCCATCATCTCATAGGATTTGATGGCGAAGAAAATGATCATGAAAATTGCCGCCAATGCCTTGGCATCCGTAATGAACAAATCAAAATGTGTCCAGATGGAATCCTTCATTTCCTTGAGAAAGACCATTACACCTTCTTCGTAGACACCATTGCCCTGCAGGAACTCCAGGGACTTTTTATAATCCGGGTTGGTAGTCTGAGCAGACAAACCGATACCAGAAAGCAGCAGTATTGCTGTCAATGTTATTTTATACATAGAATAAGTTATTATGAAAAAATCTGCCGGGCAGGCATAAAAAAACCGGAAGGATTTCCGGTACAATAATTAATTCAGTGAAACGGGTCAAAGAAGCGGATCTTGTCTATTGTCCCAAAAATAAAGAACCATGATATAGGTATCACCTACTTTGTAAAACATGGAACAATTGCCGTGGAGCACACACTTTCTGATCTCCCTTTGTTCATCAGCAAGCGCGTATAGATAGGGACTTTTCGCAATTGCTTTTAACGCTCTTGAGACTTTGGCTTTTAACTTCGCGACGTATGCTTCACCCCACTGCTCAGAAAGCTGGCTCACCAGCGTTTCAAAAGTTTCTTCGGACTCCGGAGAAAACCTGATTGGAAGCGACATAAAACTATTTTAGGTGTTTTGAGGCGAACTCCTCTGAAGAAATCGAATTGCCGGCCTCAAACTGAGCAAGGCTTTTATCAATTCCTTTTAGAACATGTGCAGGTAACTTCTCAGTCTTAACCTGAGGTTCAAACTGGACTTTAAGTGCTTTAAGGACAGCCTTAACTGTTCTCAGCTGTTCTGCAGTTTCAGTATGTATTACAAGACTTTCCATGTATACAAATGTACAAAAAACGCGCCGCATAACAAAAATCCAATCAGTACTTTCTATTTCTAACAACCTCTTTGGCAAGATCCACATCAGAACCTGGAGACCAGCCCGGCAAAGTTACCTGGCCAGCATTGAGCTGTGACTGAACAGCGGTGTTTTTCATATTTGCCGAAGCTGTTGCCGTACGGGTCGCCCAAGTTGATGACAGCGTTTTGTATTCCATCAGGAAGCGGTGGTACGCTAATATCCGCGATCCCCGGTCCATGTTTGCAGTTCTGGCCCCATCGATCCGCTCTTTCAGCATCTCAAGTTCGTTAACATACCAGGAATAACTGCCTTCTGCAATCACCCTTCCACGAACAGCAGCAGGCAAGGCTGACAGGATGTTCTGCGGGGAGTGCTCCAATACCGGGCGAAGTTCCTTGCTGTAGTACAATAGCCACAGCGGATCAGTTGCGCTCAGCGCAGCCAACTGGTTGTTGATCTCCATAAGCGAAGTATTTCGTAAAGTGTCGGATTCCAGCTTATAAGCAGTCGAAGCTGAGCTCATTGCTCCGGCCAGACCCAGGCGCTGAGTCTGCGGTCCCCAGGCACTGAGCGGCCTTCGATCTGTGTCGGGATAATTGGGGTGTAGGCCCCAGGTCAACCAATAATAGGGGTTAAGGCTAAGAAAGCCAGAAGTCGGCGTGAATTTTTTGCGATCCCATTGCTTGTGTACCATGCGTTCCTGCTGGTAGCGGATGCTTTCATCCACAATGGATTTCTGAGAAAAGGCTGGCCGGTTAAAGCCAACACAACATAAAAGAAGGAAAAGAAATGTTTTCATGATAAATTGTGAAATTAGAAATGAAAGAAAAAACTATTTGAGGTATTTCGCCTCCCGGATGATATCAGCCACATGCTGCCGGTCCTGGACGATAAAGTCCTGGAAGGGATTGACAGAACGGAAGATCCCGCGCTGCTTCGCCCAGAACATGGCTTTCCAGGCACCATAAACCAGTGAAGATATGATCTGCAATTCCTGCGTGATCTGCCGGATCAATTGATCGCGTCCATTGTAATCAATAAGGATATTACTACCTTCTTTGAGCACAAAGCCGGATACATCATTTACCAGCCGTAACGATCGTTCCTTCATCTGGCCTGCAAAATCCTCAGCAAAGAGCAAAAGGTAAGGTTCAGCCCTGGCCATTGCTGCCATTTGGTTAGCGTAATTCACCAGGTCTGCAATAATAACCCCTAAATTCCGAACCGCCAGGCCGTTCTTCAATGCGGAGTTCACATTGGATAAACCGTCATAGATGATCGTCTGTGCAGTCACCACCGAAGCAACATTCAGGTTGATGTTGTTTAGGTTTTGGTCGATCTTCTCCAGGTAACTGTTATGGCTCAGTTCAGCGGCTTGCCGGACGACTGCATTCTCATTTACCGTCTGGAAGTGTTTTTTGTCGTAGACCACGCGCTGTGCATCTGCCAGGTTCATCAGCCCAGCACTGAGCAGTAGGGTAAGCAATGCGGTATTTTGCATATAGAACGTTTAAAAATGAATAATTGTGATGCGAATTGCAGGAGCTCATTTAAGAAAGCTGGCGTTTCTCATGATGTCCTTAATGATCTCTTTGTCCTGGTCGATGTAATTTTGAAAAGGATTCAAGGACCGCGCCAGCCCCATGCCCTGGGCGTATTGCATGTTGCAAAGTAAGCTGAAAGACATGTCCTGCAAGTTGCTGAGTTCCACCAGCACGTGGTCAAACAGGATATTCCGGTCAGCAACTTTCATCTGGTTGACCGGACCAATGGAGGCACAGAGCCCGGACAGAAAATTAAACAGCGAGCGTCCTTTTTCAGCAAATTCCAGTTCTGCCTGGTAAGCGATGGAAAGAAATGTAGGGTTTTTCCGGGCTATAGCGTAAATCCCAGCCTGGTTCTGAATAATCCTGGACAGCATCGGGGAAGCCTGCATCCCCACATTGGCCACATCCAGGATTGTTCCCAGGGAATGGTAACGCTCCTGCAACTGCCGGTATTTAAACTTCAGTTTTGCCAACATCGTCTTATTTGCCTGCTCATTCCCCGTAGTCACCGCCTGGCGGTTGCGGGATTCATTTTGCAGCTCGTATTCAGATTTGGAGTCCGCCACCAGTTGATGCAGACCGGAAATGTTCAGGGATTTTGATTGGGAGAATCCATCCATGGACTTCATCCCAAACCACAGCACAGAGCCTATCACAATAATACGGTACTTTCTCATGGTGATCTCTTTAAATACTTCGCCTCCCGGATGACATCGTTAGCAATCCGCACATCCATATTGATCCAGTTGTCCCAGGGATTCAGCGATCGCCAGAGCCCCTGCATTTTCGCCCAATACATTGCCCGATGCATTCCATAGGCAATCCCGCGAAGGATTCGCAATTCCGAGGCGATGTGGTTCAGCAGTTTTGCCCGCTCAGCCGCATCCATCAGAACCGAACTACCGCCTTTCAAAACGAAGCCGCTTACTTCAATTGCCAGGGCGGTAGCCCGGGTCTTGAACTCACGGGCACCCTCTTCGGCAAAAAGTAAATACACTGGATTTGATCTTGCCATGACTACCGTCTGCTGCACATCATCCACAATATCCAGCCCGATGTCTGCGATCTCTTTAATCGTGGAAAGGCCATGCAAAATACCGGAGACCTCTGAAAGCCCCCGGTAAATCCTGTCCTGCAAATCATTCACGATCACCAGCTGGCCTGAAACCGCCAATTGCCCACGCTGGATCAGCGTCAGGTTGTTATTCGTTCGGTTCAGTTGATTGTCAATGGTTGCACTGTGCGCATACATCGCAGCCGAAGTTGCAGGATCCACATATAAGGTCTGTGCCTGCGAAAACAGACTCATAAACAACAAATGCCAGAAAAGCATAATTCTTTTATACATAGCTAAAGATTTAATTTAAAAAAATGGGTTCGTTCGTTTAACTTTAGCCAAACACTGAACCCATGCACAGAATTCTGCTACTCACCTTCCTCACCCTCAGCCTCAATGGCATCCATCAGATCAGCAAAGCCCAAAGTACCTCGAAGGAAACGCTGGCTAATGATACGACTATCTATGATGACAAGACGCCATCCAATGGGCATGATCTTCAGCTGCCTCAACCAATCCCTGGCTGGGAGGTTCAGTACAAGATCATGAACAAAGAGTTCGCTGCCTCAGCAGTATTCAAAAAGAACAAGATCCATACAAAAGTGGAGGTCGCCAGCCTCGTTGAAAAAGATGGCAGCGTCTCCGGATACACTGTTAAAGGAACCGGGCCGGAAACCATGAAAAACGAACTGGTCAGGATTTTAAAGCTGACAGTTAAATACGAGCCCGGAACACGCGACGGGGAGCCGGTCAGGTGCAGGGTTTACCAGCCATTCGAATTCAAGTATGAATAAACGGTTTTAACTGAATCCGGAACCTGAATTTACAGCGGAAACAAACCTGGACAAGGGCAGACCACTGTCCTTGAAATCCGAGACAAATGCATCCAGTCCTTTCGGATAATCTCCGAATTTGTTAACATACATTTCAATTGCTGATTTCTCCGGCTTCTCTGTTGTGTAGCACAAATACTGATAGATCGAAACTTCTACGCCATACACTTCTCCTACCGTACCTCTCCGGATATATACCTCCTTGAAGCGTCCCCGACCGGATTTGTTGTCCAGTTTATTGACTGTAAAGATCTTCCTGCGTTCAGTATCCGATATAGAGAGAAGCCTGGCAATCTCATCATAGTTGTCCTTGAAATTGCTTTGGTCCAAAAGACAGATCGTACCTGAATTTGAGACAATCGTATCCTTCACCACCGGGTTCCCTAGAATATCGGAAAGCTCCTGCGTGACCACGATGACCTCACCCCAAAATTTGCGAACTGTTTTGTACAAGTAGACGAGATATGAAGCCATCAGGGGAGACGCTATCGCTTTCCAGGCTTCTTCAACGACCAAGGTTTTTCTCCGGTCTTTACGGTGCCGCATCTTTTGGAGAAAAACATCCATAATCGTCAGCGTAACAATAGGAAACAGAATTTTTGACTCTTTGATGTTGTCGATTTCAAAAACGATGAAGGGAGCGGAGAACAAAGACTCATCCGCATTTTCATTCAGGATACTTTCATATTCGCCCCCTCTGTAAAACTTCTTGAGCCTGAACCGAAACTCCTCGAGGTCAAAATGGATCTGTTCTTCAGTCTTGATCTGCGGAATGCGGACTAAAGCAAACTCAAAGAAAGAGTTAAAACTCAATTCTGCAATTGAAAACTCATCAGACAAGTCCCTGAGGAAATAGACCGCATAATAAGCGGATACGACCTGGGCGATCACATCATATTCGATACCTGAGCAAACACCTTCAGCGCCTTTCCAAAGCAGACTTACCAGTGTGACCAGGAAGTCTTTCTTCTCAATGTTGAACTCTGCTTCTGACATCGCAAAGGGATTCATGGTAATCGGCTGCTGCTCGGTATAGGTAATGTACCTGCCGCCAAAATAGTCACATAATCCCGAGTAGGAGTTACCCGTATCCACAATCACCACATCCATGTTATACAGCATGTACTGCTCCAGAACCGAGTTCATGAAAAAAGATTTGCCCGTTCCTGAACCGCCCAGCACGAAGCGGGAGCGGTTACTCATCCTTCCTGTACTCATGGGCAGGTCTGAAAGATCAACGCCAATGGGAATTCCCTGACGGTCGGTAAACCTGATTAGAAAATCTGAGGGATCATCTACGGAGAATGATTCCTTGTATAGCAAACAAATCGCAGCATCACTACTGCTCAGGAACCAGTCGTAATCTTTAAGCTCCACACCATTTCCCGGCAGTGCCGTGCGGAACAGTTCCAGTTGGTTATAGGCATTTTTGCCCGGCGTGATCCCCAGTTGGAACAGCCCGCTTTCCACGATGTTACAGGCAGCCTGTAGTTTGGACTGTTCTGCACAAACCAGGATATTGAAATGCGCATTCACCAGCAGTAATCCATCCCTGGCCACATCGTCCAGCAGCAGGTCAATGTCCTGCACGCATAGGTTGTTCGCAGGATCGGGTATTCCGGAATGGCGCTTACGTTTCACGGTAAGCTTACGCAGGGTAGAAGGCTGATCCGGAACCTGGATCAGCTGGTTGTACACGATGCAGTTGAAATCCGGAACCTTAATCAAAAAGGCGAACAAGTCTATCGGGAATCCCCGTACCGTATCATTTTCTGAAAGCACGGTATGCGTTTCCAAAGCGGAAGGAAGTTCGATCTGATCGACATCGACCAGTGAAATGCTGCGGACCGCCTGCGAGCCCATATTCAGCTGGGTATCCTCGGGAGAGAAATTCTCCAGGCTCAAATGAGTGGAACTAAAGTTCATACTCAGCATCCGCATCAGCAGCTCGTTCATCTCAGAAGCTTTCAATAAAGCAGGTTGGCAAGCCGAACCATCCAGAACACCCAGCACTTTGCCGATAGACTGGCTGAAATCCCGCAACACTGCCGGGTTGAAGGCATTGCGTGATGATTTAAGGACCGGCCTGGTGATGGTCAGGTAAGTAACAATCTTCAAGGCGTCCCGGCCTTCAAAATGCCGGTTGTATTTTTCCTGCAGGTAATCGTTTGACGAGCTGCCAGTGTAAGGAGACCTGGAAATGATGTCCTGCTTTTGGATTAAATAACCACTCCCCAGAATGGCGATTACATTACTCAACATGCTATGAAACTCATGGTACGCCTCGGAAGAACCGCTGTACTGCAGAACGGGATTCGTCATCCTGATGATGACAGAAAACTCGCCATTCAGCCCGTAGAGTAAATCCATTTCCCCATACCGGTCAATACCAATGTAAGGTAATTTGAACACCTGATGCTTAGACATGGCAAACTGCTTTAAAGCCCGGAACGATACGGCTCTGGTGGATAAAAACCGATCCGGATGACCGGCGCTTATTGTGCAGACCCTGCTTCTGCATGGAGAGCGTGTACATCAATCCACCACCGATGCAGGCAGCAAGCAGCAAAACTCCCAGCAGCATACTGAAGATCGCCATCGTCAAGGCCCCAACCAAAAGTCCGGCCAGTACCGAGCTAATTCCCCAGTAAATGAACTTCCCCTGGAAGCCCCTGTATACAAGCGGCCGTTCCAGCCCCTTGTATACATTAAAGCTCCGCTGCATTTACAGACCGAAGAAGGCTTTCACGATCAGCGAGGACAGCACCAGGAAGAGGCAGGAACCTCCCCATCCCATGAGTTCCTTGTTGATGTCCTGGTCGCCGCTGTTCCATTTGGAATAGACCCGCAGGCCACCGACCAAGCCAACGATGCCCCCGATCACCAGGGTCGTGTTGGTCACCGGGCCAACATAAGTTTTAAGGGTAGTTGTTGCGGTATTTAAACCGTTGACGCCACTTTGTGCAAAAGCAGCCGTTTGGGTGATGGCAATTAACAGTGCCAGCACCAGCTTTTTTTTGTAAGACATGTAATGAATAATAGGTAACCAAAAGGCTGCTACAGCAGCCGGGTGCAAAGGCCAGACCTGGCGCTTTACAGACCAAAAAGGGCACGCAAAAACGGCCCCATCAGTATCATGAACAGTGCGGCGAGGAACCAGGCCGAAACATCAGCCGTAAATTTATTCTTACCCATCTGCATATTGTAGTAGATCCGTAGGGCACCGCAGATCCCAAAGATTGCAGCCAGTATAAAGGTCGCATCAGATGCCGAGAAGAAAGAGCGTTTCAAGTCAGAATTGACCTGCTGGAACTCGGAGATCCCAGGCTGGGCATAAATTTGATTTACCATTCCCAGCAAAATCACGACCGCCCAAAATAGTAAGATATTTTTTTGCATCAGTAGCCTAAAATTGAATATTGAAAAATTTAATACCACCGGATGTTACTGGGATTTGAGCAATGAGAAGATTTGTAATCTATTCGTTCTCTTGCGAACTAACCCCTTTTAGAATATTCTCGATTGCTGCAGGCATTGATTTTTTGCTGGTATTTCGCACAATATCAGAAAACAGAGCTTTGCCTCGCTCCGTTGTAGCGTGGTCTTTAAGGTATTTAGCATAATCCTCGTAGTTGGTAATATTGCCTACTAATTCATTGAGTACAGCAACAATTTCTTTATCGCTGAAGATGGGCTCTCTATCTACCTCCAAGTACAGCATTTGCATCTGCAAATGATGAATTCCATCATCAACAAAGGGGACAGAGATCACTAACTCCTTAAGTGGACTGAAATCTAGATCGAATTTGTTCTTATAGACAAAGTGAGCAAGGGAGTCCGCATATGGAGGCAAGAGCTCGAGTTTAAAAAATCTCATGATGTATTCTATACTCGAAGGGCTTCCTTTTGTTAGCCTAAAGGTCTCAAGCAAATACTTAAATATTTCAGGCCGGCTTTCAGTTGGCGCTGTCATGAAAAGGTCCGACTTTCCAGGCTCCAAAATGAAAATATGCCTATTGATGTTTTCTAATTGCTCTAATCCCCATGGATCAATACCGCTAACCTTAATTGTCATCAATATTCCTCTAAATTTGCTAACAAAACGGTCCGTTCCCTCATGATAGACTTCTAGACTTGAACCTGCTCTCCCTAAAAGTTGTTTTACAAAACTAACCTGGTCTTTTAATTTGTCAAGGAGCTCCATCCAGTGATCAAAGTTCTGGTCTAACCAAACAGGTGTTTCTCCATCAAAGAAGACTTGGTCTATCGTAAACGCGTTATATAGTATATCGAATTGATCCGTCCTTAAGTCCTCAAGTATCCGTTTGTCCCAGGGTCTGTTTTTTAAGAAAATTGGGAAAAATCCAGAAGCCTCTCTTGTGTCGTCATCATCTGCAGCGCTGAGATATTGATGGTAAAGTTCAAAATCGGACTCTTTGAATTTGTCATCTGCTTTGGGACTGAAATATTTCAAATGAGCCTTTATACCCGATTTTATAGATATTAACCCTTTGCTCACGAATAATTTGTTGAAAATAATAAGGCGCTCAAAATACTTTGTTGAGGGAATTAGTGTGCTAATTTGACCATCAATAGTTGCTTCAAGACGAATAAAATAGCTGAAGTCAGACTCAGGTTCTGCAAGTAAAAAGCCCATTATTTGATTCATCGTTTCAGAAACATCAGTATTGTACAATTCATCACCAAGCGCACCTTGAAGTCTAAATAAGAGGTGGTTTAATGCTCTATCTTTTGAGAATCCACTTTTAGATAACATTATCTCTATCTTCGTTGAATCACCTTCGGCGATTACATCAGCCAACTCGTCCGGCAAGGTTTCGTAGTTGTTAGAATTCATTAGAATTTTTTGGAGATCAATCACCGCCAGGTTCCTAGTACTGACATATGTCATGTTCAGAAACGATTCGAAACTTTCTGCCGCAATAGTTTGTCTATCCTGCGTTTTGCGCATCTTATGATAAATGTTAACACTGTTATCTAAAAAAGCTTTTGGATCATCACATATTTTTCTGTATTCGTTAGGCCATTGTTCTCTTATTATCAATAGCTTACAAATTGCGGCTTCATTAGGTATACAAAAATCAGCTCCATGTTTTAAGTTCATCATCTTGAGTTCTATACTTAAGTTGTTGAAAAACTGGATGATCCTTCTCGGGTTTTTTGCATATTCCCGAGCAATTATGTTAACTGTGTCCTTTTTCAAATTCAAAGTATATTTTTCATTGATCTGATTAGCAAAGTCAAAAATCTCTGTGTTCCTGAAATTTTTCATGCGTACAACGACATTGAAATATTTCCTTAGAAATTCTTCCGCTTGATCCCCTGAAATTTCCCCTTCTGATTTAAATAGGTGTCTTTTTAGCGCTTCATCATCTACTGGAAGCAGAAATATTACAGAATAGTTAGATTCAATGAAATTTTTAGTATTTGTAAGGAGTTCATAAGCAGATTCTTTGGAGCAGCGATCAATATTATCCAGGACAATCACGATCTTATCAAATTTCGGTGCATTAACCGTTGTTAAACAGCATCCTGATTTGACGATTTTAGACGACAAAGCAGATTTTATCAAATTATTAAAACATCGTTCAAAAAGCTCAGGTGCTGAAATTATTGGATGTTGAACGGATTTTTTCAATTCTATAAATGTTTTAGATAACACTGCAGTCGTGTAGCTCAAAAAGCTGGCGATAGCTGCCCATGTCCACTTTTCTAAAGTTTGGGACGGTTGTCCAAAGAAATTATAAATAATAGCTATGAATACAGCCAGAACAAGTATTATAAAAGGTATATTGAATTTGAATTTTATATCAACCTCTTCGCTGTTGCTAGCATAGAAGTTATTCATTTCAGTTGTTTCTTTCAATTGAAGGGACTCCATAAGCGTTAACAGAAAAGTTCTACGAAAGGAATCATTAGCGTATTTCCAGGCATCGTAGATTACAAAACCAACTTTGTTATCGATTGAAATTTGACTATTCTTTTTTTTAGGATTTTTATCTTCGGAAATATTTGAAAGATCAACACCGATTTCATTTTTAAGCGTTCTGATTATTGATGATTTTCCAGAGCCCCATGGTCCAAAAAGTCCTATGGTTAGAGGTTCGTTTTTTGGGGAAGTAAGAATTAACTTTTTCAGCGTGGCTGCGTAAACTTTGGTGTCCAATAAATCCTCTTTACTTAGGTCTATCTCCTTATCAATTATCAAACTCATATTGGCGTTATTTATTTAGATTGGACAAAGTTAATTAATCCTTCACCAATTAGAGGGGATCAATCATGGGCAAATCTTTAAAAACTTACCGGACGAGTATATTCCAAAGCCTTCGCCCGGGACAATTCGAACACCTCTTTCAATGAAACACCCCCCAAACCCACAGCAGCAGCAGCTGAGACTAAATCCGATTTGACAAGCTTATTAAAGCCGACATCGGTAAGGCTGACTTTTTCAGGTCTTTCCAAGCCCTCAATCACCAGCGTTTTTGAAGCAGTGCCCAAAGTCTGAGCTTCACCCATCAGGTCAATTCCGATCATCACTGAATAATAAAGTAGATAAATGCCACACAGGGCGGCTGTAAAAGTCAAAAAGCTCATAATTCTAAATTTTCAATATAATTTTTTATCAATGTTTTTAGTTCAGGATGGGCATCAAAAAGATACTTCACCGCAAAGGCAGCGATCCGCGTATGTTCTACACCAGTAGCCATTTTGAAATGCCCCAGCATTTTTGCCGTTTTCGCATCGAAGCGGGCATGCACCATTGTTTTATGTGAGGAAGTATCATAGTCCAGAATTTTTTGCAGAATCTCCGGAGCAGCATGTTTACTGAGATCAGGACCTGGACCGGACTTTTTCCTGGTACTTTTTCCAGATGCAGCTGGTTTCACAATAGCCGGCTCAGCAACACTTGCCCTGAGCTTATCCGCCAGGGATTTCATTTCAGTCATGTTCATCCTCCAGCTCTTCTTCAGTCAATCCGTCCAAAAGAAACGCCAGGCTGTTGTTGTAAAACTCAGTAAACACCCCGTTCACCAGATCGAGGATTTCCTCCGGTGTCCGGAAGGTAGTTACCCGCTGAAAATGTACCCTATCAGGTAAAGCCGAGATGACCGTACCAAAATGACTGAGCTGCGCATCGATCTCCATCTTCGTTTCATAACGCACATTCGCTTTAATCCGGTTCGGAATAAACGTAATCTCTACCTCAGGATTGATGTTTCTTAAAACTAATGAAAACAGCACTGTTGAATCGTAACTGAGCTCATCGTAACAAAAGGGGCAAAGCACCAGGTCAGCAGAGCGAAAGACCAGGATCAGTCCATCATCGTCAAGCTTACCCGGAAGATCTACCAGTACAACATCTTTGGGATTTTCACTTAATACCCTTTCCATTGCCGGGTATTGCTCGAGACTCGCGGCCATCACCTGGTAAGCTTCTTCATTCTCCAGCAGTTTCGCCTTCTGGAATTTTTGGGAGATAGACTGTTGGTAATCCATATCAATGACAGTAACTTTGGATTGCCTGACCCTAGTCAGGTAGTTGGCCAGCAGTAGGGTCAGCGTGCTTTTTCCAGCGCCACCCTTTTGGTTGCCGATAATAATGACCATAAAAAAATTGTATAATAAGTAAACAATGAACAATTATAATTCAGCGGGTATTGGTACGCGCCTGTCTCTTGCGCTGACGATTCCGCCCGTGTGTCGCCTCATCGTCTATGTCATCGGAAATTGAAATGTCAATTGGCGTGGAAAACCCAGGATGATGATCAGCAAAAGCATCCGGCTTCCATTCAATGGAGATATGAGATGCAGCACCAGTATCATTTTCAGGAATCGGACTATTCTGAGCTCCGGCAGCCGCAAACCTTTCCGGGATCGCATCCGATCCCAGAGGCAACTGATCCGGATTCACCTGCGTTCTAAAAGCTAACAGTTCCTTGAGGTCCATCACCTGTTTACCTTTGAAGACCTGCTTTTGCTCATGGTCAATGATCGTATAACCGTAGGCCGGCTTTCCCTGCTTCCCATGAAAGATCAGTTCCCATCCAAAGGATGCCTTCAGGTAAACCGAGAGGTCTGAATGATAATCCGAACTTGTTTTCTTTAGCCCTCCGGGCAACGAAACCAAATCCGGGACCAAAGTCGTATCATACAAACATGCATAACGGTGAAAGACAGCGCTCATCTGCTTTTGGCGCAACTCAGGAAAAACATACGACTTCATTTGATCAGCAACTAAAGCTGCATCAAACTCATGAACCACTTTAGCCGATCGGACCAATTGGAATTTGCCTGTAGACTCCCGGACCGCATAACCCTTAGCTTCAAGCAAAAGCATGAACTGGGCTTTAGTGCTAAAATTATAACTCAAAGCAACAGCAAGGTCAGCTTTCGCCTGCTCTGCCTCATCCAATTTCAACACTCGGTACAAAGCAGTCATTGCTCGAAGCTTTTCGTAAGCACTACTGATCTTTTTACCCTGTTTATCGACGCGGGTTGAAACCACATGTACGTGGTTATTGTGGGTATCTTTATGAAAAATGATCAGGTATGGCTGATCGCCATAGCCCATCTCCTTAAGCCATTGCTCAGCAATCTCAGTCAATTGCTCGCCTGAGTGTGAACGCCCTTTAGTCGAGATCGCCACATGAAGCTGCGGTAGTTTCACCCGAGTGTTCTGCGCCGAAACTGCCTTCAGGTAATTGATGTAGTCTTTAGGCCTTAAGCCATTCATGGCTTGAAGCGGCCCGAATCCCGAGACCTTCATGAGCTCACCCTTATTCCTGTCTATCTTCCGGGTATTGTAGCTGACACCTTTGAAGGAAGCCGATTTAGAAAGAAACTTTACAATCATGATGAACTAATGAAAGGATGAACAATTGAGCTGGATAGCGGAAGATCAATAGGAACCAATGATCGACAGAGCTAGTTCACCAGATATTAACAATCTTATGAACATACCAACAATTGATCAGATGAACCAGGCATCCCAGTAACAAGCTACACAGTTCGCTTAGCGCAAATGAATCCGATAACTGATGAACCATTGAACTGCATGAAGAATGAACAAATTCACCTGATCAATGCGCGCATGATCTTGCGTAAGGTCAGTTCCAGCAATTGCTGATTGGAAAGGTATTTCTCAAAAAGTAAATTGAACTGTTCCAACACCTGCACTGAAAGCATGCCTCGGTTTTGTAGAACATTTGCGTACCGGGCAAGCTGGTTAATATTGCTTCCGCTTTTGCCAAGCTCTCCGCCAACGCTATCCAGCGCTGCAATTAACTCCTTTGCATTCAACAGCTGGCTCGAAGCTGATCCAAGCACCCGCATTCGTACGATATCGGTCTTTTTTATGTCCAGCGTTTTTTCCATATCCTGGATCAGTTGGTATTCTTCTTCAGTAAAGCGGACATCAATCTTTCGAGTCCGCTTACCAGACTCCAACACCGGCCTTCCCGCCAATTTCCGGCCACTAGGCTTTCTTTCTTTCTGCTTCATAAAAGACATCGAGTTGCGAGATGGCTTAACTCCTGAATCTGCCGAAGGCGATGAAGGCAAGAAACTTTTTGGTCGAAGATGTTCCGAAGGAATATTGTCGGACAAAAAGACTTCTTGCAGGGATTAAATCAAAGAAGTGTCAAGGTTATTCAATTTAGACTTAGCGAATTTTCAATCGCAAGTTGATTACCGATCCGTTTGGTCACCTGAATGGTTCCATATCATTTCCTCCGTGTAAAACTGTACATTCGGTATTTAGCATTTAAAAACATGGGATCGCGTAAGGCCACAGCAAAAACCAGTGATAGCACTGAGATTCAAGGTGAGGGAAACATCATCCTCGACAACGTTTTTAGAAAAATTCGAAAAGAATTTTCTGATATTAAGATCAATAAGACATCGGAAGAACATCAGTTAGACCGAGGAGTGGACTTCCAAATTGAACTGGTCAATAAAGCTGGTGACCAGACTATTGATATGTTTAAGCTTCAAGTGAAAGCTACCGACGAGGGCGTCGTCCCCTTGAAGATAACTGAAAACAAAGGTTACATTTCGTTTCAGTTGAGCCATAGGCATATACGATACTATCAAGACGAAATACCATGGCCGTTGCTTTTTGTCCTTGTCGACATCAAATCTGAACTGGTTTATTGGTATGCGATCCAATTGGATGATTCCCTTGAAGACAGAATGATTGAGTCTGAAGCCGACAATCATGATAGCCTGCAAGTTTACATTGACTCAGATAATATACTGGGACCTGAAACTTTCATGAAGTTCGTCCGTGATGCTGTGACATCAAAAAATATGCAATATCATAGAACCATAGAAACCGTTTCAAAGACATTGACTGGGGTAGAAGAGTTTGAAGTTGATAAAAATCTTCCTCTTTTAGATCAGTTATATAGCCTCATGGACTATCTGTATGAAGAACTGCAATATATTCCTATTCAACTATTGACTCAGCATTATCCTTTTAAAACGTCGGAGAATTATAGGCCCTATTACCACCAATTTAAATTGTATGTAGACAATGAACAGCTGATTAATATGTTCAGCTCATTCAAAATTAAAGAAGACGGAACAATACAATTTACAGATCCTTCTTTCATAAATGGGGTTGTCGATTACGAGCGAAAGGCGGAGGAAATATTAAAACAACTCAGTCAAAATCATATTTACTATTTAATCTCCAACAAAACTAGGAAACAGGTTACAATAAGTCTTTTCGCTCAATCAACATGTGATTGTGTAGTCTGCAAGTACCACCGGCTGGACATACTGGGAGCAATCCAAGCTGCAGAGTGTACCGATGCAATAAGCTTACCAGAACAGATGAAATTGGCCTATATGCATTATGAATTAGGCAACTTTTTAAAGGCCGCGGAGGGCTTTCAGAGAATATCGATACTGGCCAGTAAACAAAAGAAAAAGACTTTACGCCTAATCGCTCAGTTTAACTTACTAAGGCTAGGGAGATTTATAAAAAACACCTATTTTAATCAAGATAACGTTCAACTGGCTACTAAGCTTTTGAGTATTAATTTAGATAAAGAAGTTTACACGGCTCCTAAAAGAAGCCATCACAGCAACTTATTCAGCTATATTAAGGAAACTAGGTTTTATACTGACGGTGTATTTGAAATACAAGAAGGAACAAATAAGCTCAGGGCCGATTACCAGGCTTTTCTCAGGGGAAGTAATTTTGTGACCCACAACTATGACCAAGTATTAAACAGTTACGCCCAATTAAGTTCATTCATTAGCAAAAACTTTATCATTTACGACCGCAATGTTGAATACAGCCTTTTATCTCAGTCCTTTACAGAGAGTATTTTTGCTGCTCTTGCCCTTCAGAAAACAAATAGTCATGTCATTAACAAACTAAATAGTTACCATCTGAATATGTTGCTTTTTGATGGAAATCACAAGAGTACCTGGCAGTATTTCGATAAGTATTATTTAAAGTCAGTCCGCCTTGATGACGATCACAAGCTTTCAATATTAGTTTTGAACTTATTGAAAAATCATCATTTGGTAAAGTCCGCTTATCAAACCTATTCACCAGAGGAGGGAATAACTTGGAGAAATCGTTATGATGACCTATTCTGCAATAGCCTTTGCCTGGCCGCAATCATTGAGATGGATAACCAAGAAGTTGATCAGGTAAGCAGGGCGATCATAGCCTGTTATGGCGCTGCCGACTTACCTTCGCTAGATGCCTACGAGCAGGTAAATGCTTTTTTCTCAAGAAAAAGAAAGCAGATTAACACTGATCTCTTGAAGGAATTGATCACCTTCTTTATTTCCTTCAATGATTTTCATTTACAGTCAAGGCTTCGGGGTCTTGCAGATGAATTGAAATCTCGTAAGCACAATCTTATATTGTCCAGTGAGGAAGAAGATAGAATGATAAACTATGCCGTTGGTCGAGATGAGCAACGTGATTTCAGTACGCTCGCTGCTTTTTATGAGATCTCAGATGGTACTTTTAAAGCGAAAATCAGCGAAAGTATTGGAGAGGCACTAAAGATTGATTTTGATGCCTACGATTTTTACTATTCTGCAATTACCGGAATGCTGCCGTTTAAAAAATCTGAGTTTATGGAACAGTTTCTTGTAAAGAGTTATCCAGACACTTCGAAGTTTAATTTTAGAAATGATTTTTACGGGCCTCAGGTTAACGAATTTTCTTTATTGGATGGCCTAATGAATCTATGCTTTAAATATAATTTATCGGTTGAAGACCTTAGTAGCCGAAATTATCATGGTTTCGGCGAATATTATGACTGGTTGATAAATATTTCAGCATTTGACTACAGCAAGTTTAATCCTGCATGGGTCGGAATTTATCCAACTAAATATTATTTCAAAGAATTCAGAAAGCATCCGACTCTTCGCTCAAATCTGGAAGACTACTTAAGGTTGAATCGTGATCCTCGTGTAGAGAGGTTATATTTTGATATTTATAATCCTCCGCATAAAAATGATTAGCCAAGACATCCTGCTGCAATTACCTTGCAATTGAAGTGTGCAATTTCGCTTCTTTCAGTTCCGCCATTGTTTTCTCGTTGTAATCGTTATAACCTGTATAGACAGCAGATTTATCTACAGAATAGGGCAAAGCCTTCTTCCACACAACCGTTGCAGATATACCAGCTTTATCGTGATCCATGTACAGATCAATATCGGAAAAGCCGGAGGCTTTCTTAATTCCAGATTCCAAAAGCGCCAGCGAATTGAGCACCAGCACACTTTTATCTGAAAGCCGGTTATCATTTACCCAGCTCAGGTAATTCATATAGCCCTCGAAGACCACAAGCTGCTTGGGATCACGAGGGATAAAAGTCAGCCCTTTCTTCCCCAGGCATCCTTTAAAATACTTGTTGCGCACTTCCCATCCGCCAAGTTCATTCTGCCATCCGGAAGCGAAGTAATCTTTTCGGAGACCTTTATCATCCTTCACGTAATAATACACTTCGGAAATCCTGCCTTCCGCCGCCTTCAGTACACCCCGTGTGCTGAGGTAACTGTTGATCGCCGGGTTAGCGCCGTACGGCCTGACCTCTTCGACTTTATAATTTGGGATCAGGATAGCAGGCCGGATGCGTTTGCGTCCTTCAGGGCGTACGTTTCCTGCGTCAATATTCAGGTTGCAGACTTCGGTGATTTTGTCCAGTGCCTCCGTAAACCTAAGTCCTTTCCAATACAACATCGCAAAGTCAATGATATTGCCCCCTTGCCCGGTGCCGTAATCCCGCCAAAAGCCTTTGGCATCATTCACCGAAAAGGAAGCATCCTTGTCAGAATCGCGCAAGGGGCTGATGTACTTTGTTTCCCTGGAGGGTTTACTGGCAGGCTGAAAACCCAGCCGGCTTAAAAAATCGATCATGGAGACCGTATCCTTGATCTCCCGTGCTCTTTTAGCAATTAAATCCATAAGTCTTTGATTCTTTTTTTGACAGCGGAAGCTGAAAGCGATCGCTGCTATTTTATTTAAATTATTTAACTATTATATTGATCGAAATGTCGGACAGCCAACAGGGTCCAATGGCATAAAATCCCCGATACCGAAGCCGAACCACCAGACAGCAAATGAGCTGATGCCCGATTGTGTAACCAGCAGTCGAACCACCGGACAATAAGATCAAACCATCGGACAGCAATGAGCCTATGAAATAAACAAAATCACTGATTAAGCCGAATTACCGGACAGCGGAGTGGAAATACCGGACAGCAGAATCGAACTACCGGACGGCAAGAAGAGCGATAAAATTGCCGGACCTGATCATCGACAAGGCATCTTTGGTACTCACGTTTAGATTCAGCGCCAGGTAATAAGCCTGCGATAGTACCTGAGCCTTGGCTTCAGGATCCGCTGAACTGCTGACCAGCCAAAGCTGGAAAGGATCCTCATCGAATGCTGATCCGGGAATGTGCTTGCCCTTACTATACAACGAATCAAACAAGGCCTTCAGATTGGTCAACAGCCTGTGATAAAAAAGATGTTCTACCTGCAGGACTCTGCCGGGAACGGCAGGTTTGAAAACCAGCTTGACAGCGTATGCGGGTTGACTGACAAAAGAAAAATCAAGGCCGAATCCACCGGAACCTACGATGATAGCCAGCATCCGGGCGAGGTTTTGTTTCTTATGGGCAGGGCGAAGGTCATTAATGTCCGCGAAACGGCATAACCGGTCCAATGGAACCACAGTTTCAAATGTACCCGAAGAAGCCAGTACATGCGCCAGTTTGGATAGGTACATGACCAGTTTTTTTCGGCTATCCCCACCACGACCTTTGCCAACAATCCTATAGCATTCTGCATTCAACGTATAATAGCGGCTTAAAAAGCCATTCATCAGTTCATCAGATACCCGGATATCATAGATCTTCTGCTCATTTGAACTGCGTACAAAGTTCAGCTTTAAATCCTTTAGAATAGGAAAACTGTGAAGCTGAACAACAGCATCTTTCATTTTGTAGCTATAGGATGAACTGAATATCAAGTTTCGCTCCAGCATCGTGTACAAAGCGAAATCCAATACCGTCTGGAAAGCAAATCCTTGGATAACAGGAGGCAGAGATTTGCCGGAAACAAAGTCAGGGTGTATCAAAGCCAGTTCCTGCCGCCGCCGGCCTGTGTGTTTACAGAAATCCTGGATAGTGAAACGGGTATACCCGAAAAGGTCGGTTTTTAGACGTTTCGAAATAAACACGATAAAGTCCTGAACGATCCCAGCCTGAGCGCCGAAAGAACGCTGAATGTCCTGGATATTGTCAGCAACCGCGCGGTCAATCCGACTTAGTAATGAGTTGTCCATAATGAATATGTTTGATCAATTCCAGTGAAGCATTTAGGCTAGCCACCTGTATGCGGTCTAGCCTCCAGCTGGCATTTAAATCGCCATCCTTGTACGGTGTAATCAATCCTTCATCAAGCCAGCCCAAAACTGTCCTTTTGCCGTACAGGCGGAATGCTTCTGATTGTTTTATATAAGGCCGTATTTTGCCGCAGGCGCATAGCGTCTTCAAAGCGCCGAGTCTGGCCGATTGCTGCAGTAGCAATTCCAGTATATGCAAGCTGATTTCCATGATAAAAAAATTAGTGAATACGAAGTCGTGTTGAGTTCCCGCCTCTTCGACTTCTCCATCCAAGGATGAGAAGCCTAGCCTGAGATGGAATGAGCTTAAACACAAAGAGGGAGACAGCTAAACTGCCTCCCCCTTTGCTTCTTTCGGATCTACCTGCGTCAGGGATTTACCTCCCCGGCCAAAACTAGCTGCCTACGGTTCAATGCTTGGTTCCAGGTGATCATAAAAAAACCTGTGAGCAAACAAATTCACATAATTTACCCACTCCTCGCGGGTAAATGCTTCGATCCAATAGAAATCAGTACTTCGCAGACGACTACGCCTATCTATCTGCCACTGGCAGATAACTAGCCCGGTTACTGGCCCGGGCTACTGCCTCAAGCTTTAACCGGTCAATAAATTTTTTTGAGCTGGAATTTTGTTTCTTTACCGGATGGATCAGACCTTCCAGAATCCAGCGATCCACATTAGACCGGCCATAGATTCCGTAAGCCTGAGCTTTGGTAAGCGTATCAGGTAGCACATGTGTCGCCTGCAAGGCTTCATCCGTTCCTTTACTCACTGCATCCAGCATTATAAAACTCAATTCCTTTAGTCTCATGCTGCAAATCAACCGGAATTTAAGTAGGCAAAATAGTGTACAGGGGTGGAAATCAAATTCCACCCCGCCTTGAATAGGTCTAGAGCGCGTTTTTAAACGAAAATAAATTTATTTTTTTACCTCATTGCCCGGTTATGTTCTTTTACATGAAAGTTTACTTCTAACCATTCCATGCTGCTTTTAAAAAACCGGTACAATCTCAGGGCATCAGGCAGGCGGACAGAAGTCGATTTATCCTGTAAACTTTTTGCCGAGATGAAGTTTGCATTCTTAGTATAGAAGTTTGAAGAGAAAAATTTAAACAAATCAGCCATTTTAGCTTGCTGGACAATATCTTTCTCAACAAGCAGTCGGATAAATAAGCCAAGCTGAGGAACTGAGGTGTTCAATAATATCCTCAGCAAATGATCCGGCTCAAACCTGTCTTTTAGTTCATGCCTTTTAATTTCCATCAACGCATTTGTATGCTCATATTTCTCATTTAAATAATTTAGAAAATCTAAGCTGATCGCGGGGCCTTGGTTTGTGAACTTTAAATCAGTGAATTCCCTGGCCCGGAACAGTTCATCTTTTTCCAGTACGATTAATTCAAGTTGCTTATGAAGACCCCCAAGCATTAGTAATCTGGCATGAAAGCGTTCTGTGATGTATTTGTAAAAAGCGGGTGTATTGAAATTGTGTCTGATGAGTTCCATAATCAAAGCGCTCGTTGAAACTTTCTGGGTGGTTAAAAGTGTATTTGCAATACATAGCACGTAATGGTGATTCTCGGGAGAATATTTTTTAGTAAACAAAAGCTGTAATATATCCTTAGACATCAAATGAATTAAGTCAGGATCTACCAGGTGCATGCCCAAAAAGTGCTTTAAAGTATACACTTTACTTTTGGCTGCCGGGATTACCAGCCGAAGCTGGCTGCTGGAATATTTGACCTGATTATTGAAGTAGGGGGAATAATTTGTCGCCAAGTAATTCAACAAGTGATCCAACTGACTTTGAGAATAGGCATACATAGCTTTAATTTCCCTGAAATCGGTATGGCCCGACCAAAGTGGCCGTTCCGTAAAAAGGTAATCGTTGATTTTGTCGTTTTGAGCCACGAGCAGTTCCTGCAGGTTTCTCATGGATTTTGTTTTAGCTTCATCAGCATCCTCTCCTAAGAACCTGGTGTCCAGCCGGAATTTGAGTTCCTCTGTGAAATTTCTGACTGAGGCTTTCCATATCTTGAAATCAGCCATGTTTAGGCTTCTTTCCATGAGCTTTGAGGGAGCGATGGAAAAAGCTACGAAGTGTTGTAAGTTTTTTGAATAGTTATGCATTTAGGAATAATTTTTAGATTACATTAATTTCAGGCAATAGTTTGCCCCTCCACCAGTTTGCGAAACAGGTAGATGAGTTATTTTGGGGAATGAATGATTTTTAGCTTGGCCTCTGGTATGACTTTAGGTGAATAAAGACGCTGACGACAAACTTATTCTTGGAGACAGGGCCATAATTGATCATTGCTGATTCTCCATAGATGTAATTCAGCCTGTGTTCTATATTAACCAGGCCAGAATGATTTCCGGAATCATTACGTCCTTCATGAATTGTATTCTCCGTTATGATTAAGAATGCATCATTATATTTTTTAACAGAGATCCTTGCAGGGCTTTCCGGATTATAGATGTCACCATGTTTAAATACATTTTCAGTTAAGGTAAGCAGCAGCAGCGGGATTGTCAAAACCTCCATCGCGGCATCGTTGTACTCGAAGCGGATGTAGATCCTGTGATCTTTAATGATCCGCCAAAGTTGTATCAATGAGGATACTTGTTGAAGTTCCTCTTTTAATGGGACAACAATCGAAGTGTATTCAGCACTGCCTGCAAACCGTGTGATCTTAGACAATAAATGTATCAGGTCAGCAACTGCCGGAGATAACTTCCTAGTGTGACTGTGCAGGAAATTCAGTGCACTATTCAGAAAATGCGGACTAATTTGAGCTTGAAGGAACGCGTTTTTAGCATTTGATAGCTCGACAGCAGTTTGCTGTTCCCGGAGTTCTGACTTTAGTGCGTTTCGTTCCAACTTACTATTTTCATACTGCGCTTTAACAAATGCGTTTAGGAAATAGAAGCCGAAAGACAGCCCGATATAGAAACTCGATCTCCACAGTGACCCGGTAACGAAGGTTTTATCGAAGTTAACTGTTACCAGTCCATCGGCAATCTGCTTTGACAATAACATATTCTTTAACGCATATGCTATTATCAAATAACCGCAGATTAGAAGTATCATCAAAACCGGTAGACGCCAAAAGGCATGTCTTCGCTGTTGGAAGACTATCGGTAATATGACCAGCGCATTGAAATAAAACAGGCCGATGTTCAGTCCGTAGAATGCAATGTAATTTATTGGCGGTCCAAATTCGCCTGAGGCGTATCCGGCAGCGAATACTTCATTCAGGATAAAGCAAGACCAAACCAAAAAATGCACTTTATATCTTTGGAAAAAGCGGTCAAGTTCATCTCTAAAAGAATTTATCGGTTTCGTGTAAGTGAAAGGGTTGGTCATGTAATTTTTAATTGCTAAGCGTCAAAAGCAGGTATTTTTAATCATGAAAAAAAATAAGAGCCTTCTTTTGACATCCAAAACTGTATACGTTTTTAAGTCAAATCATCAGAAAATGATAAACCTATCTGATCCGACTTTGGGGACCTTGACCGTCGTCAAGACAGGAACAAGATTAGACAAATTTGAAACTCAAAAGTTGATCATGCCGAATTAATCCGGCTTGATCTGAGGGTAGAGGCATTTAAATAATTGATAAATTTTTCATTGTAGTTGGTACTCATGGAAACCTTGTGCCCCAGCAGATAAATTGTGTTCCCGTCAATCTTCTTTATATGCCTTTCATTAATAATGTAAGACTTCTGTATCCTGTAAAAACGTTGATCTCTTTCAAGCAGGGCCTCCATTTCCAGCATCGTCATATAAGTGGACAGCCTCAAATCTTCGAGAAAGACATCGACATAATTGCCGGCACCTTGGATGTAGATGATGTCCTTCTTGAGGACTCTGGTTAGCTTGTTGCGCTCCCCTGTGCGCAGGAACAAAGCTTCTGCATCCTGATAGGGTTCAATCATCCAGTCAGGGGTATGTGCGATCACATCGGTTACAACATCCACGAATTCACCTAGGCCTATGGGCTTAAGTAAATAATGACGTGCTCTGACCCGGAACGCATCTACCGCATAACCTGAATGGGCAGTAGTAAAAATAATCTGAAAACTTCTATCCTTAAGTTTCTGGGCCAGCTGCAAACCTGAATAATGCGGCATATCAATGTCCAGGAATATCAATACACTTGTCTGCATCACAGATAATTCACTGGCAGCTTCAATCGAGTTCGTGTAAGTTTTTAAGAGCTGTAGCTTAGGTAAGTGCTTGATGTAATCTTCAAGCGTATCAATGGCAAAGCGGTCGTCATCTATAATGACGCAGTTGATTTTTTTATTCATAACAAGAGGGGGATTGCAAAATAGGTAAAAAATTATAGAAATGGACTAATAATAATCCTGGTTTAGCTGTTTTTAGTTATTTCTGACTGAAACACCAGCCCTATCATTTGCTTTATTCATGAGGAAGTAGAAATTCATCTCATATTCCCGCTGTCGGGTCGTAAATAATCGGTTGAAATGCATATGTAGGAAGTTGACGAAGATATTTTGCCGTTTAGAAGCCTTACATTTACTCAGGCACCTGATGAATGATGTGGTAAAATTTTCAAAACATGACTTTTCATAGGCTGCTAACTTGGGAAACTCCATCTCATAATATCTTTCACACGCCTGGTTCATCACTTTGAAATCTGAAGGTTTCAATTCAAACTCAGCGTTGTAACATTCCGACGTAGTGCTGATCCAGGCATTCAAATAATCCGCTTGAACAACTCCAGATTTCAGAATCTGCACGATGGCTGATTCGACCAGTTTGAATAACTGGCCACTGCTGAATTTGAGGGGCAGGATGGAGCTGACAAATTCACTATCAAAACAGAAATGACTTTCAACCATTTCCATGTTTAGGTCACGGTAGCGTTCAGATTCTCTTTTGTAGGTTTTGATGAGAAAATCCGAAACTAAACCCAATTCCAAATCGGAGTGCAGACTTGCTGAAAGCTCAGGGACGATCTTGCTTGAATCGCAAGGATCATGGAGCTGCACTCGCAGTCTTAAATGATCTCCGTCTTCATTATAACGGACGAAAAACCAGTTTTTTATACGTTGTGTGTGATTTGCGATCAGTGGTTTAACCACTTCCAGCATCAACTCATCCATGTAATTTGGATGGCAGTAAATTTCAAAGTATAACCAGTCGCCGCCGGGAGGGATAATGGATTGTTCCCCAACATGAAGCTGATTTAATTCCTCTGTCAGCCCCAGATAAACTTCTGAATCATGAAAAAGGGTGAATACGAACTCCTCCTGATAACTATCCCCGTTTTGGTCCTCAACAGCGCCACCTGTAGCTCCAGCTACCTCTGAAACGTAAAATGCCTTGTTTTTTTTCAGGTATAGACAGAAGGCCGAGGTGTCAGCGCGATTATCCAGATCAAAATAAAGCGTTTGATCACCGAATCCAGCTTTAAAGCAAAGGGGTATAGCCTTCTTCATAAAATGACTGATCACAAACTCTTCTAATCTATCACCAGAAGCCATGTTAACATCATCCAGTTTGATTAACCATTTCGCCGGGGACAAGATAATATTACCGAAATAGACCCTCGGATAAAAGTTAAGGTTCGGAAATATTTGCTGTAAATCAAGTTCCAGGTTAGTGGTCATCTCCTGAGATTGCAGATCACATAGAAACCGGAAAAGCGACAAATCAGATCTCTTGTAATTATATGCACTGGCAATCTTCGGAATCAATCTTTTTTTGAGTCTTAAAGATCTCAAGAATACTTTTCCCGCGTGGACACGTACCATGATATCTGATATCAGGACAGGATCTTCAGAATGGTCGAAGTTCAGGATGTTCAGCTCATAAGTATAAATTGATGCACGCCTGTTGATATTGTCCGTATGTGGATCCCCGGTATATCCGACATCAAATAAAATCACATCAGGATTAGCTTGCTGCTCAATATCCGCGATATTTTTACAAGCCTCAGTCCACTGCTCATCTTCCAAACTGAAACGACCAAAGATGCCATTTGCTGTACTTCCACCAATGGATTGGATCCATAAATCATCGGCTCTGGTAACAGCCATAACATTAAAAGTATTTGGAAAAGCATGTACATTAAACAGGCCTTCCGTTTTTACAGTTGCTAAGTCAATACCATTCTTACTAAACTCCCTACCTGAAGTTAAAGAAGATAGCAGCATATTTTTGATTTGTCGATCTGCCCGCTCTTCAGTCTTCGAACGATCCAAATTGGAGAAGAGCGCATCAGCCTCCGCAACCATCTCTAGGTCATCATACCCAACACCAGACTCGATATCCAGGGCTTGCATCAAAGGGATTTCTCGGTCGCCAAACTTAGCATAGAATCTGGATGCAAAGTTTGAAAGCGCCACACTCACATTTCCCTGGGAGATTTTAGCCAGTTTTTTAATCATCGGAACTAAATGCCTAACTAAGACTGGCTTGATATTGCCAGATAAGTGCTCTCGTTTAGCAATTACGTATCTCTTTTCGGCAATTACCTGGGGAATCAATTCCCTTAAGTAATCTCTACCAATGATATTTTGCTGCCGGGAGGAAAAGAGTAGCTGAACCTGTATCATTCCATTTAGCAGATCTTCAGCCAGTACCACCCTCATCTCTTCAACTGAAAGCGATGTCATCATCTGCTTAACACATATCGGGTCTGCGCATAAGTTCAAGATCTTCAGAATCAACTCAGAACTTCTAAACTCTGAGATCTGAAACTGCTGGTCTAGACATGTGATCACACGAATCTTACCTTTTATGCGATAGTAACTGCTGTTGGTAAAAAGTAAAACTCCCGGCTCATCATCGACAACGTACCGATTTCGGGAATCCCCCACAGCGCTCCAGTCAGCAAAGTTGCGGAGCTGTTGTTGCCGGTTGATAACTATCCGTCCTGAGTGTTTCGTGCCCAGATGTTTGACCAAAGAGACTGCGCCAAAACTGGCGAAAGGTGTACACCGATACCTTGCCCGGTTAAAATACTTCCACAGAGTAAACTTTACACGAGTCGGCAGCTGATCTAGATCAGCATACTCGCAGTCCTTAATCAGCCCATAGAAATCCTCAGAGGAGGACCGAATAGCCATTTTCAATTCCTGGAGATTATCAGACATTTCAGCTTGAACCGGAAGGAGGGGAGTTCGGAGCATTGCTGTTGAATGCAACCGAATATTATAGTTTGTTTTATTTGTCACATGGGCCAAACTAGCCTTAGCCAGCCTATTGGCCTAAAAGATTACACGAAACCAGGATTAGTCTACACGAAATCGACTATTTCTGCAAGAAATTCTGTCGTAACAGGCTTGGTGTAAGTAAAAGTCGTGCAAGTGTAAGTCTTGAGTATGGTGGCGTAAAAATTTAGGAACGAAAGGTTTTATTTTTTCAACTTGGAATCAACACGCCCATAGCTGAGTAGAGGAATACCCGTTCAATACTGTCCTTTGCAAGAGCTAAGTTCAATCACTTTCAATCAAACCAATTGTCATGATATCCGAACATGCCTTCAGATTCTTTTTAAGAACCCTCGAAAAGTTCCAGGCCCTGGACCCCTTGCTGAACAAAAAACTTCGAACTCATCTTCATGAAACAGAAAGCCCCAGAGGCGAAATCATGCTGCGTACCAGAACCCAGCACCCAGTATTGTACTTTATCATTTCCGGATCTGCCAGGGAAGTAACCATACATCCCCAAACAGGAAATGCCGAAACCACATGGATGTGGTTTCCGGGAGATTTTGTGTATACCAAGCCTGGCTTTTTTAGCCAGCAACCCTCAGCAAGCCGGGTAGAAACCATGGAAGAAAGTATTCTTCTTTATGTCGAAAAAGAACATTTTGATCAACTGGAATCAGAGTTCGGAGAGTTACGCCCATTGACAGAACGTGTCCGCGACCATTATCACCAATTGCTAAAAGCGCACGCATTCGCTCTAGCCGCCTCAACAAACCAGGAACGATATGATCAATTCGTTCGAAGGAGACCAAAAGCTTTAGCTACCCTAAACCACAAACACATCGCAAGTTTCCTGGGCATCAGGGACAAAGGACTGGACAGATATTCCCAGAAAAAATAATCATCCTACGAATTCCACATTTGTGGATCAGATTTCCACATCTGTGGAATTTTTGCAAGAAAATCTTTCAGAACTTTAGGTTAATCAAATCACCCTATTATGAAAATCACTCCAAATCAATCACAAGAAACTTTTTTCATAATGTTTATTTTAAGGCAGGTAGTGGCAAGCCCTGCTGCCTGTTTTAACTGGTCTTAGGTCTAACCGCTCATTTTAAGACAATGAATTTTATCAAATTGAAGCATCGAAACATTACTTCAGCGGTAGGCAGGAAAGGGATAATCGTAGATATTATTTCAGCGATTTTTATCGGGCTATTTATTTATACAGCTTCCGATAAGTTATTTACAATCCAAGGATTCATTAAGTTCATAAATGGACTGGAATTTTTAAACTTCGCTCCAGCGATTATCGCATGGTCTATTCCAGTAATTGAAATACTCATCTCACTCTTATTGCTTTTTCCAAGGACACGGTTTATAGGTTTACTTGCATCAGGAATATTGATGATCGCTTTTACTGGTTATCTAGTTTATATGAAGATGACAGTTGAGCACCTGCCTTGCCATTGTGGGGGAGCCATTAGTAAACTTAGTTGGGTCCAACATATTTGGTTTAACATCCTTCTTATCGTGATAGCCGGTTTGGGAATCCTTCTTCACCGGAGCAATTCAACGGACAAATGATATTTATGCGCGTAGATCAGGTTAATGCTGTATCCTGTGGAAAATACGGCTCTATTTTAAATTTAAACTAAAGTAAAATGAAAAATTTCAAAAACATCGCTTTCGGCCTGGTAGCAGGTATGTTAGCATTCGGCTTCAGTGCATTCACCAATGCAAAAGCCGCAGCTGGAGATGTCTATGCTCAAACAGGATCGGGAACCTATCAGCGAATTAGCAATCCGGGAGCTTATAATCCTTCATCAGACTGTACGCCTACGTCAAGTTCACCTTGCGTTTTTGTTCAGCCCGCTTCTGACACCAATGATCATGGTGATGTACTTACGATTAACCAAGCTCAGGACTTGGAACTGAGTCCTAGTTCAGATGGCACTTACATCGGTCCATTTTAAATCACAAGGGCGCCCTAATTAGGGCGCCTTCGTTACAGCCACTATTTACTTAAAGCTTCCTGAATCAAATTGATCATTTGTGTTGGGTTATCAGACGGAGGTGTTGCCTCATACATCTTTCCTTTGTTGAGAATAAAAACTGTCGGGTAGCCCTGAATCCCATAGGCCGCTATAAGCGGGTTGATAGATCCGGTATCACTACCTTTCCCTCCAGCGTAAAGATTAATTGATGACGGGTGCGTGTACTTCCCTTCCTTTATACTCTTAATCCAAGTTGTCTTGTCCTTGTCAATACTAATTGATACAAATTTCACATAAGGATTGGTCTTAAAGCGGTCTACTACCGGGGTCATTATTTTCGCTAGCTTCACACAATTAATGCAGCCAGTATACCAAAAATCCAATATCACTATGTCGCTCTCAAAATCCTTAAGTGTATAAACTTTTCCCTGTTCATCGGCTAAGGCGAAAGGGTGAAATGGAATTCCTTTACCATATTTTCTTTCAAGTTCCAGCAAAATATGTCTGTAGTCAGTTTTAGTTACTATACCGAGTGCTTCGTCCATGTAATCATCAGTATGTGGCAGTTTTTTATAGCACAGAAAAAACATCGTTAGCAACTTGTCTCTAATGATTCCTGTATAATTCGTTTTGATCCTTTGAAATACCCTTTTTCTGTGTTCAGGACTTTTGTCTACTTTGCCATCAGCATCAAATACAACACTCTCCATTTTGATTTTTTCAAAGAGATAATCACAGTAATTGGGCGATGCAATTATAAATTCAGGAGGCACCCTGCTGATCATGGAAGTAGGAGCTTGCTGAAATTCTTCACTTTCGAGGAAAGCCAGGACTTGCTCAGGGTCGTCAGAGACCAGGAACTGAGACCAGAACCATGAAAAATACCTCAATCCATAACAATTTGCCAAGAGGACTTCCAATATATCTTTAGGTAGTTTGGTAGAATACCCATTTACTGTAGCAATTCTAATCTTGAGAACCGAGTCAGCTTTAGCATTGATGTAAGCGATGTGTTTTTTAAATTGTCGTGAATTTATTAGGTCTTTTGATGTATTGTCGAACGTAAATTGATGCTTATACATTTCACTTTGACATTGGAGTTTTTCCGAACCTTTTCCGGAAAAATAGAAGAACTCACCAGATAGTTCACATGAAATCTCATCTCCTTCCTCTAGAATATAGACGTTGGCAAATGACTGCCAGTTTTCCATGCCTCTTAATCCATCAAAGAATAAGGTCATGTAAAAACGTTCAGCCGGAGCAGGTATAATGAATTTGAATAATTTGTTGTACTTGGTTTCGAGGGTATAAGATGTAATAGGTGCGATTGTAGGATTGCTGGAAAAACTTGAAATGTTAACTGTAACCTTGATCTCTTTTTCAGGGAACAAGTTCCAAGCAGCATCTGTTATCCGGCCTTCTATGGTTACTTGGCCTTCGTTTGTCTTTTTTTCAATAATACTGGCGCTGGCAAAGTTCGCCAGAAGCGCCAGGCACATGAATAGTAATTTCTTCATTTTATCTTGGGTTTTGTGGTATTCCTGAAAGCGAAACTTCATTGTCAGGGATGGGAAAGACGTATCTTTTGTCATTTGGAGCCAGTGTATATTTATTGGAATTGACTGTTCGTGTGAGTGTAATTGCTGCCCCCTCTTTATTCAGACGCTTTAGGTCAGTCCAACGTAAACCTCTCCATACCAGTTCCTTTTGCCTTTCTATTAGAACTGCCGCCAGGGCTTCCTCAGGAGTAGTGGAAATAATTTCTTGGAAAGGTTTAGCTGGTATTGTAGCGTTGGCATCCCACCGCTTTATTTTCAATTGATTTAGGAATTTCATTGATTCAGAAACCTCGTTCCTGCGCGCCAGGCACTCAGCCTTAATTAAGTAGATTTCATCCGTTGCCAGACCGACAAAAGGGAAAGCACCTCCATTTCCGTAATACGTTCGCTTTGGATCATATGTCCCGTCTAATTGCTTACTAAAGTAAATCGGCAGTCTAAGGTCGTTGGGTTCATACATACTGATTATTTCTTTAGACATCTCTATGGATGTATTGTTGCCTATTGAGGTATAGGTTCCGTCTGCTATCGCCAATCGCGCGTAGATTTGTTCGTCATGATTATTTCCGAAGGGGGCAGTAGCAGTTTTGTTCAGGGTTTTGTAGTCAATTAGCTTATTATATAACAGCAGGCATGAATCTGAGTGAAGCTCGGCTAAAGCGTATTCCCTCATACTTAAATAGACTCTGGATAATAGCGCGTGTACAGCCGCTTTTGATGGTCGTGTTCTTGCTGATGGCAGGTCATTATTGAATAGTTGGCTGGCAATGGATAGGTCCAATAAAATCTGGTCAAAATTTTCTTTTACTGTCGATCTTGGCCGAAGCTCATCCACTGAAGGTTTGAGCCGGATGGGCACGCCTAGGTCAGTCGCAGAAGTAGTTGCGTCATAGGTGTTAGAAAAATTACTCACCAGATCATGGTAAGAAAATGCCCTTACGAAAAGAGCAGAAGCCCTGACCCTGCTCCATTCTTTATTGTTGAGGTTCGTGACTTCGATTTTTTCCAGTCCTGAGACGATATTATTCGCATAAAATATTGTGGAATAAGGTAAGTTCCAGTGAAGGCATGGTTCCCCTTCATAAAGATCCTTTGACCAGATGTAAGAATTCCTGGAAAGCGCTGTAAAAGAAGATTGCCATAGCAGGTCACTGCTGAATGCATATTCATCAGAAGCTAGAATACCCAGTCCTATACCGACGTTCATGATCTCGGTATTGTCTAGAAGCTTTTGAAATTCCTCCAAGCTTGTCGGTTGTATAATTTGAGTGCTAGGTTTGATGTCTAGAAAATCCTTTTTACATCCTGTGCTTATGATTGTAAATACCACCATGAACACGATAGTTATTATAAGTTGCTTTTTCATTTGTTGAAATTAAAAAGATGCTTTCAGGCCAATGGCAAAAGATGTTGGGGTAAGATATCCTGATCTCTGATCTGGATCTATTCCATGCTCATTAGCACGCCAAAGCAAACCGATGTTTGTGATGTAACTATAAATATTTAAACTTGTGAAGGGCAGTTTCCCTAACTGGCTTTTCTGAAGCGAGTAGTTGAAATTAATGTCCTGAAGCCGGATATGATTTCCTTTGCTAACCAGTATTGCTGCATCTGTATAGAATGCAGATCTGGAGGAATTGTTGGGGTAGACAGCCGAAGGTACGTTTGTTTTCAACTCATCGCCGGGATTTTGCCAACGCTGCTCGTAATCAGGTTGAATAAACGAGCCTCCCGCTACATAGAGGTTAGAATAATTCACAGACAGTCGTTTGAAATAGTAACCCATCTTGTAGGTCACATTAAAGGAAAGCTCGAAATTTTTGAATTGAAATGTGTTCCTCACCGCACCAAATGATGTTGGAGTGGCAGAACCAAAGTAATCAAGCTGGTTTCTATCCTGAGAACCTCTTATTTTGGTATAATCCAGGCTGACGAGATTGTCTAAATATCCCTGGGGGTTTCCATTAGCGTCCAACCCTGCCCATCTGTAAGCGAAAATGGAATTTATTGGGTATTGTTCCAGGGGAGACAAACTATTCGTACTGGAGCTCACTATGCTTCCATTGTTGCCTATCGATGCTTTATATTCAGTGATCTTATCCTTGACGAAGTTTAATATGAAATTCGTCTCCCACCTTAAGGAACGATTTATATTCTTCGTATTCAACTGCAGGTCTATTCCTGCGGTGTGAGTGTTGGCAGTGTTGCCTGTAAAGGTCGATATCCCAGTTTGTGGAGCGATTGGGCTAGTCGCAATCAAATCGAGGCCGTCTTTGACATAATATTCAACACTTCCCGAAATTCGATTTTCCTTTAAAGCGAAATATAGACCTAAGTTTATGTTTTTCACCCGTTCCCAGCGTAAACTTTCGTTGGGAGGGTTGACAATCGTGTAATAAAGTGAATTGGTAAACTGATTTGTAAACGACGGGACAGCAGTAAGATATGCTGATATTGAGTTATTGACATTTCCGTTATATCCGTAACTTGCTTTTATTTGAAGGGCAGACAACCAGTCTGCAGTTAAGAAATTCTCTTTTTGAAGGTTCCAGGCTAATCCCAATGACCACAACGGTACGCCTTTTTGATTTGCTTTTACGCCAAAAAGGTTCGATTCGTCCCGGCGGTAACTGCCCGTAATGGTATATTTTTCATCATAAATATAGGTGGCATTGGCGTAAAATGATAGGTATCTGTTCTTAGTGGCGGACTGGACCATACCTGAGGGAATTCTGGACAAACCCGTGTTATAATAGTTTCGGAATTGGGTGACATAATCCACTGCTATGTTAGTAGCTGTTTCAGCGTTATATCCATATAGGGTGTATGAATTATTAGAAAATGAATCGTCCCGAACCTCATACCCCGCTATTGCAGTGGTTGAATGTTTTGGGTTCCAGGTAGAGTTGAAGTTTAACTGAGCCCGGCCGTAATTCGACCTTCTGGCCGTAAATGTAGGAGTATAAATATCTCCGGTTGGAATTGGTAATGTAGCTACACCTGTATTGGAATTGACCTTACTAAAGCTGTTTATGAGGTTCCGGGTATAAAACGAGTCCTTGCCGTATGTATTCTCTGCCTTGGTATTAGCAGAATAGAACTGATAATTCAACCCAAATGTAAGCCCTTTAATAATCCTGTAGCTGATACCAAGATTTAGTCTGTAATCGGTTAGATCTTGCTCCTGGTTTGATGTTCCGTACTTCAGCTCATCGAGTGGACGATATTTCCAGTCGAGTAGCGCACCCCTGCCAGCAGTGTCTGTGTAGGAAGAGCGTAAACCAGAATTAATTACAATTGGTAAGGCATTGCCGTTCTCATCGGCGACCTGTTCGTAAGGTAAATACCCAGTCCTGTTATAGGTGAATGCGTTATCAGACTTGGATTTAGAAAAATTCAGGTCTGTAGTCAAATTAATACGATCATTCAAAAATTTATAGGTATTCGCGCCTTTTAGCGTAATCCTCGAGTCAGACTGGGCGACGGCGTTCGGCCTATTTTTATCCAGACCGACGGAAAAATAATAAGACTGATTTTTACCACCGCCCGCAATGTCAGTGGAGTAGTGTTGCTGCAAACTCCTTCTGATAAAATATCTGCTCCGCTGCTCTCTATAATCCAACTTTCGGAAAACCTCAATTTCTCCATTTACCTGACTCGCTAAACTTGGGTCTTGTTTTAGCTTTTGTAGCAGTGCAACTACTGGAGATATGGTTGCGTAACCATTATTGATCGTCGAATTGAATGCACCCCTCTCGAACAGAAATTTTTCAATGTCAATATAATCACTTGAATTTAACTGGGGCTGATGATACAGATCCGGTTTTTCACCAATAGTCACATCGGTTTTTACACTGACCAAAGCTTTAGCATTCAATAGGCCTCTTTTTGTAGTAATTACAATCACACCATTTCCGGCACGAACGCCCCAAATAGACGCGGCTGCGGCATCCTTAAGTATGGTGATATTTTCAATATTATCAGGATTGATTGCATTTAAATCACCCTCGAAAGGAAAATTATCAACCACAATTAAAGGCGTGGTATTCGAGAAAATTGTACTTCGCCCGCGGATGCTAAGACGAGTTGAATTGCCCGTGCTGTTATCTAACAAAAGACCATTTGTCACTCCTTTTAAGCGGCTTATTAGATCCGGGGATACCGTCCGGTTTAATAGCTTATTGTCGATAACAGTAAAAGATCCGGTAGTTCTTTCTTTTGGGATTTCCTGGTATCCAGTGCTTACTATAGCCACCTCTGAAAGGAGATCAAAGCCTGCTTTAAGCGTAATCGTAAATGGCCCCAGGTTTCCAGGGTTAAATATAATTGAAGTACTTTCGTAACCAACATACTTTACCATTAAAACGCCTTCAGAAACATCTGACATCAATCTGAAGTTTCCTTGTTCATCTGTTACAGTCCCAAAAGATGTATTATCTATCGTCACGTTTGCCCCTGACAGTGGAACACCAGCAGTATCTAACACACGTCCACTAATTTCAATCTGCTTAGATGGATTTGCCAGGCGCTTTTGCGCAAGCTTATCTTTAATCACGATCGTTTTATTGACAATACTATATTCCAGCTCCGTACCTGATAGTACTACCCTCATTACTTCGGGAATGGGAGAGTCCTTAAAATTTGCGGCGATCAGTTTGTCACCATCTAATTTCGCTTCATTCCAGGTCACCCTGTAACCAGTTTGTTTTTTGATTTCCTTGAAAAGCTGAGCAATACTAATCCTGTTATTAATATAATCCAGCTTCTGCGCAGCCAGCTTCGTACTTAAACAACTTAGTAGAACGACGATCAATACGGTGGTTATTCGCACAAATCCCGTCGGGAATAGCGCATGCCTTAAGCATTCACCCAAATTTTTGGTATAAATTTTATACATTTGAATCGATTGGTTTAGTTATAGTATGATATCCAAATTTTTTACAATCCGAACCGATCGCCAGGAGTGCCCCCAAGCACTCCTGAATTTTGCCATCTAATTCGGATTGAAGCTATTACCTTTATTTCGTCACCGCAATCCTCCTTCCTTCAATCTTGAATTTTACATCGCCAGTACGCTCCAGCATACTTAAAACCTCGATGATCTGATCAGACCTTGATATAGCACCCCCAAAAATTTGACGTTTAACCTCCGGATCACCATAAACGAAAGACACATCATACCACCTGGAGATCTGCGCCAAAATATTCCCTAAAGGCTCTTTTCTGAAAATAAACTCCCCCTTTGTCCAGGCAACAGCCATATCAGTATCCACCTGCCTGATCACAAACTCATCCCTCTCAAAATGAGATTGTTCACCCGGCCTAAGAATTTTCCCCATATTCAGACTAACAGAACCCTCAACCAGCGTAGTGATAACCGGCTCATTCGCATAACAGCTGATGTTAAAACTTGTCCCAAAAACCTGAGTCATCTGCCCACCTGAACGCACTACAAAAGGATGCTTCTTATCCGGCTTCACCTTAAAAAAAGCCTCACCTGAAAGCTCAACCTCGCGTTTCAAAACCCCGGCAAAAGAAGAGGGGAATTTAAGGCTCGATTCCGCATTGAGCCAGACCTCAGTACCATCCGGCAATACGAGATTAAACTGACCGCCTCTTGGAACCCGCAATACCTGCAAACCAGGCAGCGGGGAAGATGAAGCAGCGCCAGCGCTCACCTTAGAGCCATCAAGATAACTTATATCTTCCCCACTAGCCACAATTCCAGTTTTCCTACCATCCAAAACAATCGTGCTCCCATCCGCTAGCACTAAGCTGGCTTTATTGCTTCCCGGCTGAATAACAGTAGCAGTCATTGGTTTAGAATCTCGATTCAGCAAATCGTTCCTGCTAATCAGGTATCCAGCAGCGGCAATTGCTAAAGCAGCTGCTGAAGCAATCAGCCAGGAATCCAATCTGGGGAGCCGCTGCAAAAAGCCCACCTTTCTACTACGATCCGCACCTCTTTCATCCTCCAGCATCTGTTCAAGCCTAGCCTTCACCACAGCGGAAATCCGCTCAACCTTCTCCTGCCAGTCCCCAACACTCTCGTGCTGGAGCTGCATATACCAGTCATCCAGCAATGCAACCTCTTCTTCAGTGCATTCCCCCGCATTATATTTTTTAATTAAAAGCTTAGCCTCTTCATCTGTCATTATTCCTATTCAGTTAACGGATTTGTTATGATGACAGTGAAAAGAATCTATTTACCTAGATGAAACTTAAAAAGATTCTACTTTCTCACCTGGTGGAAATGTTCGCCATGTCTGCAGCCACAATGATTTTGATAGATTAACTGCGGACATCTCAGGGTGAGGGATATGGTTATTGTCACTTTAGGGTGGTCACGAGCCGAGATTTTCCGCGTCTGTTGGATTTTAGTTCGTCATACAAATTGGGACTTTTGAATTACGACCTCTCGAAAGTTAGGTAAAAATTAAGAAGGAGTTGGTAGGATTGAATTCAACTTATAGATAGAAATATGATAATTTTAAAAATAACCAGAAATAATCATTTCACAATTTTTAACCAAGAATAACCGTATGAAAAAACAATCAGAAAGAACTTATTTGGTTCATCTACAGTAACTCAGTTGCGGGAGTAAATTATTATGTGATTTACACATTTACCTATGTTCACGACTTTCCGACGTGTCATAATACATTTAGATACTGAGTCTGTGGTGGCCAGATTCAGATTTGAAATCTGCCGAGGCTTTCCTCGGTTTAGCAGAAATTAAAAAACGTCAAATGAAAGTCTTGGCACGCAAATAAACCCGTTGTCGCTCCCGATGAACTTTGACAGAAATCATGACCTATTACTTTAACTTATGATAATGAAGCAATCTGCGTTACTTACTTTTCTCCACTACGCTTTAGTGTGTATGATCTTCTTCCTCTTGCATCAATTTAAATTTCTAGCACTGTCTCCTCTGCATGCTAATCTTGACCTATGCGATGCCTATTGGTATAATGATATGCGAACAGGGGGCTATGAGTTCATTGCGAACAAGATGTGTAACATGGCATATTTTCCATTGTTTCCAGTTTTCTGGTCGATTAGCAACCTGAATTCTCTAGGTATCACTATCTTGAATCTGATGATTTTCTGTATTTCGTATAGTTTTTTGATGCGTAAATTTAAATATCATTGGTCGTACCTGATTTTGATTTGTTCGATGCCAAGCTTCATATTTTTCGCTCTCCCTTATTCTGAATCATTATTTTTTTTGTTTGGAGTTATTTTGATTACCGGGTACCAAAAAAACAATAATTATCTTATTTTTCTCGGGTTATTAGGATGTGGATTAACTCGCTCCGTGTCCACATTTTTCATACCTGCGATAATTTTGACTGAATATATTAATTATCGCAGCAATCGTATTAATGTTCAGCTTTCCGTATTTATAAAACGTTCCGTTTTATACTCATCTGCCTGCTTGATCAGTATTTCTGCCGTATCTTGTATGCAGTTTTTACAAACCGGGCACTGGTTCTATTTCTTGAAAATTCAAAAACTTTGGGGCCGGCATTTCGAAATGCCGCAGCTTCCTTTCACTACAGCGTCTCCGGAGAGAGTGCTAGGCGTGGATTCGATTGCGCTAGTTATTGGGATTTGCGCAATGTTTTTTCTGTTCAGGTGGATTATTGCCGCCTTTTTGCCACATTTTAAATCCTCAACGTCAATGTTGACCATGAGACTCCCACGCGAAGTTGTATTTTCTATGTTATATCTTGCAGCCATCGCATTTCTAGACAGCTTTTTTACTGATGCAGTTGATCAGAGGACTAAGATATGGAGCATGAACAGGCATATTTTTTGCACACCCTTTGTTGTTTGTTTTTTGATTTGGTTATTCCAGCATAGACCTGATTCAATAGACAGGAAGGCCATGATTATAATTTTGATTGGCGGAATCTTATTGACGTCATTATTTCAATATCCATATCACTTATTCTATTATGTGTTATTTTTCATCGTATTTCTCCCATCCTTTCTACTCCCCAGAAAGGTAGGCATACCATTTTCTAAACTAATCCTCGGTACCTTCTATATTACAAACATCGTCATCTTCCTTAAATTTTATCATTCATTCTTGAATGATTTGTGGGTAGGTTGATAAGCAAAAAGTCATTCTATTAAAAAACGAACATATGAAAAAGTCATCATTAAAAGCTTATCTGCGAAAGTCTCATCAAGAAGTATCTCATAGGAAAAGAATAGAAATCCTTTCTGATATTCTAGCCACTAATATGTCATCACTCAGTAATCATTCTCTTTGGAATTGCTTAGATATTGGATGCGGTGACATGAAGATTTCTAGCCTTATATCGCAGAAGGCCAGCCAGATTAATTTCAAATGCATCGATGTATTCCCAAAACCTGAAAATCGAATTGATATCAACTGGGATAATTATTTGCAATATGACGGGGTTCAAATACCCTACGAACAAAACTCTTTCGATGCTGCAATATTAGTAGATGTACTACATCACTGTACAGATATTACGGGCACTTTGAATGAGGCGAGAAGGATAACACCTTATATCATTGTCAAAGATCATTTAGAGTACGGGCTTGTTTCAAGAACGCTTCTACAACTGATGGATTTCTATGGTAATTGGGCCTACGACGTAAATGTTCCAAAGCGCTATTTTTCGAAAGAATCATTTGAAAAGCTATGTAAAGAATGTGGATTCAAAATACTCAGCATGCAAATTGGCATAAACCTGTACAAAACATTACCATTGATTGCACGAATTACAAAGCCTGAATGGCAATTTATAGCAGTTTTAGAGCGCGAACAAATTGATTGAGTCGCACATGATACTATTCAAGAATATCAGCGTGTGTATATCAAAAAAGGTGAGTGCAATTTTATGCTTACTTATTTCAACATTAATGCTATGTTTTCTCGCTATTTACAACGGTTATCCCCTTGTTTTTAATAACGATTCCGGCATGTATATAGAGAATGCATTCGACAACTGGGTTGCTCCGGACCGGCCTAAGTTGTACGGTTTATTTATCTTGGTTTCGAGTTTAGCTAGGTCTCTTTGGCTTGTAGTTTTTGTACAAGCCTTGATAGTATCATTAGTATTATGGTACTATTTTAAATACTTCGCGACTGGAAAATTTCACCTCACCTACTTACTGTTCATGGCAACGATCTCATTTGGTACAAGTGCTTCGTTTGAGGTGAGTTGGATTATGCCAGATGTTTTCACCTCAGTGTCTATATTATCCCTTGGGTTGTTGCTTTTTGCTGGAAATATTACGAAGCGTGACGCAGTTATCAATTCTCTGTTAGTTGTGCTTAGTATAAGCGTTCATAACTCCCACTTCTATATTTGTCTACTTTTAGTAATGATTGTTTACGCTTTATTTTTCGTCCCAGTAGTGAGAACACTTTATTATAAATTAGGTTTGAAGCACTCAAAAGGCCTCTATTGTTTTTTTTTGATTCTATTTAGTTATTTCTTTATGGGCGCTGTTCACTATCTAAACGACGGCCACTTTAAGACTACCAGAGGTGGTAGTGTTTTTATTTTGAGCAATTTTATAGAAATGGGGGTTGTTGATATATATTTGGATGATAATTGTGACCAGCACTCCTATAAATTATGTAAGTACAAAGATTCATTACCTAATAATTTCCTTTGGGACTACAATAGCCCTATTAAAAAAACTGGCGGGTGGGAGGTTAATCGCGTTGAATACTCCGCTATTATTAAGGAAATTATCTCAACGCCACCCTATCTTAAAATGGTAATATATCAATCTACTATTTACACTTTCAAGCAATTTTTTAATTTTGATTTCGTCGATATATGGAAGCCTAGTGAGCGGATAAACAGCGCCATACGATTACATTTCCCTCAGGAGTATCCATTGCACATGAGTACTAAAGAAACTAATTTCAAACTACATGTTGCCCTCATGCATTACCTGCAGAGTCTCATCATTGGTGTCATTTTGTCCTGCTACGTATTAATATTTTTATTCACTAAAATACGCAGCACCGATAACTTAATACTTTTTTACATATTAATGGGGATGTTAATCAACGCTTGGATATGTGGGACGTTTTCGGGCGTATTCCCTCGTTACCAAGCTCGGGTGGTTTGGATGTTACCTTTACCATTGTTTCTGATTATAAGTCGATTGAACATTTATGCGAGCATAGCTCAGTCTTTAAGTTTGCAACGAAGTAAGACAGGTTGATAGATAACTTATGAGAATTATATTAATTGAAGGTTTTAGCGAGTTTTCCTGATATAAATTCCTACGGCTTTGTGATCACAAGCGTAGGCTAAAGGCTATCGCTAATCTGTATCACCGATTAGATTGCTGTTTTAGTATTTTTTAAGTTGGGTAGAAACGAGTAAATACATGGTAGAATCTAGGAAGACTTGAACGATGGTTTTAGTTAAATTTAAACTATTCAAATATTGCAGCTCTAACAATTACATAATCACCAATTATAACCCTATTATATGAAAACTTACTCATTTGACGCTAGTCCATGATTTAGCTAACTCCCACTGGAAATTAAATTTGCTCAGTTCCCTTACAGTTAATATACTCGTATCTTCTTCGACCACCTAAGTCAGGTTTGAACTTTGGACAGGACTGAAATGTCTGCTGTATGAATATCGAATTGCTATTATTTGTCTTGGAGAATCAGTTTTTAGCACAGGCAAACCATTAATTCAAATAATAATTTTAAAGTTCTGTTAAGCTCATAATTTTTCCTCATTAGCATCAAGGAGCACGTAGTGCTTAATTACATAATAATTTAATTTAAACCCAATGTTATGAAAAAAAACCTAATTAAAATATCTGTAGTTGTATTCGCAGCCGCAATGTTTTTTCTGAACATCAATGTCGTGATGGACACGGAAGCTGAATCAAATTTTCAGCTTAGTGCCATTTCAGATGTTTTCGCCCAGACAGCTTCCAGTACGACTTCGAGCACCACAAGTAGTGCCACAAGTAGTGCTACTTCAAGTGCTACCAGTAGTGCAACATCGAGTACTGTTACCAGTACGACTTCAAGTACCGCAGGTGGATCAAATGCCTATCCAAACATGCCACCTCCTCCTTCTTCCTGGGGATCTGGCAATCCTTTTGGGACCGGTCTATACTACTACTATCTTCCCGTAACAATGTCAGCTGGACAAACTATTCAAGATATCTCCAAGGACGGCGGCACGACATGGGCCTTCAATGCCTCATTATTTGGACAAGGGTTCACAATTGGCAATCCAAGCGGAAATGGCAGTACTATAACCCGGACGATCACATTTACCTCTACCTTCACCCTAAAGTGCTGTAGCCGAGGCGGAACTGATAGATGTGATTTTCCTACTTGCTAACGCCCATTTTATTAATCAAATAAATAATTAGATGAAAGCAATGCGTGACTCCCTGACTGCTAAGTATTACAACATTAAAGAATGTTCAACTAAATTTTTCACCTTGATTTGTGGTTTACTACTCATAACTGCTGTAACAGGGTGCCAAAGAAAGTCTAACTTCAAAATCAACCCGTTAACATTTGATATTGACTCCGTCGGTCAAGGTAAAGTGAAATTTATTAAAGGCCTTTCCCTCATTAATCTATCTATTCCAAATGAACGTATTTCCTATATCGACAAACTCTATTCAACTGATAAGTATATAATAATATTTGATAAATATAGTTCGAGGGTTTCAGTGTTTGACCACAGAGGAAAGCATTTACGTGATATCGGGACACCGAAAAGTAGCTTGGGCGAAAAACCAGTAATAAATGATGTAAACTTCTATGAAGAGACAAACGAAGTTGAAATTTTTTCGCTCCCGGAACGAAAGCTAAAAATATATGACTTGGAGGGAACCTTAAAACGGGAGATCAGCAGTAAGTATGATTTTTTAACCATGCACAAAACGAAAGATGGATATTGGGTTTATGGCTGCTTTGAATCCAACATTAAGCGCAGTCTATTTACTTTCACTCGGAATAAGTCCAATCTACTTCTTCTTTCAGAGGATTTGCAGTCTATAAAAGAATCCTATTGTGAGTCGGAAAATTTTTATGATCGTTTAAATTCTAATGACAACTTCCATACAAATTCCAGAGGTGAACTTTACTTCAATTATGGTTTTAGTGATATCATATACAGAATTGAGGGAAAAGATGTTCAGCCAGCTATCTATCTGAATTATGGGCTTGAAAAGCTTCCTTATGATCACCTAAAAACCATAACAAATAGAAAAGAGTTTGACGATGAAGTTTATACATCTAAGCAGCTTTATCCAGGCTACAAAACACGGTTACAAATTGGTGATAGCCACATATCGTTTATTTCATCGTACTACACATTTGGGTTTTCGGATCAATATTCTGTCATATGCTCAATGATAGACGGAAAAATGAAATTATCCGGAATCAGTGCGGTAACGAAGCAGCCGTTATTATCCAATCCTGTGGGTATAAGTAATGGTAAAATGTTTTTCATGATAAATCCACTAACTCTAAATGCCGAGGATAAAGAAATGTTGAATGCTAATTATGACGTCGAGCCCACAGAATTTTCCACCTTATTATTTTATACCGATGAAAAAAATGTCATTTAACAAGTTCCTTATGCCAATATGCGTGGTCGGTCTACTGGCCGTTAACTTTTATTTGTGCTATACATTGTTACAAAAGAACAAAAGTGAACGCCAATTGGCATCGAAAAATACGGCCTTAACTAAACGTAGTTCGTATATGCTTGCGACCTACAAGCAGGCACTTGATCTCGACCTTGAAAGTGGACTAAAAGAAATAAAAGTTGGAGTCTATTTGAACCTTTTGACCTGTGGGAAATGCAATATGGAAACAATAGCATTTGTAAAGAAGAAATTCGAATTATCGGATCTGATTTTCTTTATTGATGATCAGTTTAAGAATGGTGTAGGACAACTTGATATTAAAGGTGCTGAAATTAAGTTTGTCAAAAACGATCATTTTTTTCAATCTAATTCACCGTTTTTTTTCGTTCAGGCTCGAGGTGTCAACGTTTTAAAATATACTCATGATAATAATTATCCAGACCTGACAGTTACCTACATCCGTAAAATTGAAGGCTACGTGAAATCGATTAAAAACAGGAAGGTCTACACAGGTCAGTTTGTTAATGATCACAGTAACGTTATCCAAATCTCTAACTAATAAATAGAACATGCGTCAGATCTTTAACTGTATACTATTGCTCTTATTCGCAACTTTGCCTACGGAAGTCAAGTCTCAGGCAACTCCAATGGAAATCAGATTTGATCCAGCCATGGCAGGAGGTTTACCCGCTTCGGATATCTTCGACCAGGTGACATACATACCTTTAGAAACGACCAAGGAAAGTGCTTTTGGCACTATTTCGCAACTTTATTGTACAGATAAATACTTTATTATCTTTGATCAAACTACAAGTGCTATCTTGATTTTCCTCAATAACGGGAGGTTTCTTCGGAAGATACTGAAAGATCCGTATAGTGGTCCAAAAATCTACTTTGATCGTCCGAGGGAGCGTATAATGGTACCGAAGGGATCCAATCTTCTGGCGTATAGTTTGGAAGGTGAACTTCTAAGTAATCTGCCTACACCGCACATTGGTGTGCCTTATTTTTTGACGAAGAACACAACCGTGTATTATGATTATCGCGTAAGTAATGAACACTTACCTGATACAGTTAATCACGAACTATATATTGTTCAGGATGGAATCCGTCGAGCGGAATTTTTACCGTACAACATGAAAAATAATGTAGTTCGAAACTTTGACTGGCTTTCCGTAAATCATCAACCGTTCTATGATACTTCTGCAGATTCCATTGCCTTTTATTGTAAACCATATGATTATGGAGTATTTCAAATCACACCAAGTGGAGTCAAGAAAGTTTATCAATTGGTGCTGCCGATGTCTTTGACATTTCCTGATAGCCTCCTCACCTCAGGACACTATAAGCAGGGAACCTTGAGAAGTTTCTTTGAAGGAAATATTGAAAAAGTTAACGGGTTGTCGTTTACATATACATTGAAGAATAGCTTTTTTTTCAAGCTCAATGATTATAACTCCTCAATTCATGACTCATACATATATAATCTTGAAACTGGGAACGTAGTTAGCACTGGCAGTATTTCAGGGGATCAGTTGACAAGTTTTCTTCCAATCACAGACTTTACATCGGGTACCGAGTTTATGAATAGGAATTTTCTTACAGTAGATACAGCATGCATTTATTGCTCGATCCCCCCCGCCGCTTTATTTAAGGCCTACGAGTCACGAGATAATAAGAAACAGGAATATGCCCCGCTCTTAGTTACCCTATTCAATAAAGGAAGTCGCACTGACAATCCGGTAATAGTCAGGTTACGTCCTAAGCATTTGTACTAATGTTCAAATCGGTTTTAATGCTCTTTATTTGTTGTTGCTCAGTCGTTCAAGCGATGGCGCAAGTTCCAGGCAAAGATTTGTCTGGGCAAATTATAGGAGTTGTTCGCGACTCTTCAGATTTGCATCCAATTCAAGCTGCTACAATATCTATTTATAAGAGATCTGATTCAGCTCTTGTGACTTATCTGTTAACAAATAATGCCGGTAATTTTAGAATAGGAAAATTGCTGGTTGATGTGCCTTTAAGACTTACCGTAAGTTATGTCGGTTATCATCCGAAAACCGTTAATTTTATTATTGATGGAAAAGGGGCAAAGCTTTTTGATTTAAAAGAAGTCAAATTAAGGCAGAGAAGCATAACACTGGGCGAAGTTGCGATCACTAACTATAAACCACCAGTTGAAATGAATGGCGATACATTAGAGTTTAATGCAGATGCTTTTAAACTGGACAAAAATGCTGTTGTAGAGGACCTATTGCGCAAGCTGCCAGGAATAATAATTTGGGGAGACGGAAAAATCACAATTAACGGTCGAACAGTGAAAAATGTGCTCGTTGAAGGTAAGCCGTTCTTCGGAGGCCAGACAAAGGTTGCAACGCACAACCTACCAAAAGACGCTGTGGAAAAAATCCAAGTTTACACAGACAGAAACACCAATGCAAGCCCTCTTGATTCTCTTTTGAATTTAAATATAAAACTGAAAAATAATAAAAAAGTCGGAGTATTTGGGAAACTGGGGGGAGGGTACGGAACTAGAAATAGGCGTAATGGGGAAGGAATGTTAAGTCTATTTAACACACGATCGCAACTGAGTCTAGCCGGATCGAGTAATAATACAAATGTGTTAGCTAAAGATGTTAATGCGATGATTAATAATAGCTCTTTCAAGGGAGTGGGTGTCAATATTGAGTTTCAGCCGGACTTTTCTATAGAAGGTCAGCACATGTCTAATACGGTAGGTATAAATTATCAGCATGATTTTATTGATCTTCCGACTCCAACAAATAAAAACAGATTGGATGGCAGCATTTTTTTAAACGATCAGACCAGGGAATTAGAGAAAATAACGAAGACATTAATTGCCGTGACGGAGAGTCAACAACTAATCCAGGATTATAAAAATTCTGGGTCTTATCGACAAATAAATAAAAACCTTTCCTCAAATTACAATAAAAAAAATGATCAATATGATTTTTATTTCAGTCCTAAGCTCAATTTAAGTCGTAGCTCCACAAGGTCGACCTTTGAAAGTAAATCTTCCGAGAACCTGACGTCAACTAGAAGTATTCAGACTGGAGACTTATACCAAGATAAAAATGATAAATATTTTCTGATAAAAACCGGTTTTAACCGTGGTTATTACAAACTTGATTACACATCATCCATTTATAATTTGATGGAGAATCAAACCAATCAAAGTAAATTTACTGACCTTCAGTTTCCGTCAGGCAATTCTTATGTTAATAGACATTATAAAAACTCAAATGTTGATTATTATAATGAGGTAAAGGCGTCAATTGATCCTAAAAAGCTTTTTTTGAATAAAGTTAACTTGCTGGGAATAAATCTCGAGATGGAAAGCTTAATTAAGTTCGAACATAAAAATCGGGATAACCAGGTAAGTGACGCAGATTCGTTAACCAATACTGTAACGCGCAACGACCAGCTATCGGTAATAAATCAATATAAATACCTCGAAATATCCCCAAAACTTGCTTTTAATAAACTATTCATTAAAGAACTTGTAAATAGATATCGCAAATCTCTTTACGTATATGGCGCTTTGGTTTACCAGTCTTTTCGTCAAAACTCTACTTCGACAATTAATACCCAGATTTTTGATAAGACCTACGGAAATTACCTTCCAAACGGCAGTCTTTATTATGCAAATGATCAATACGGGGATCACCATTCAACAGCTAGGCTTGAGTATAAGAAATTCACCGTATTCCCGACTCTAGACCAGCGAGCTCCGTTACCTGATGATGTAAACCGATACTATCAATATTTAGGAAATATGGGGTTGCGACCTTCCATAACTGAGGAGGTAATTCTTAACTTGGATTATACTAGCTTTCATTTGCGAAATTTTATTGATACCTATTCTCTTACACTCAAAACCGGTTTCACAAAGGATAACATTGCAGATAGCACAAACTATGATAATGCAGGGCGAGCTCTAGGCTACCTCACAAACGTTGAGGGAGCCAAATATTTCATAACTAATGGCGAAGTTTACAAGGCTTTCAAATACAAGGATAACCAACTTCAGCTTAGTGGAAAAACATCCTTTACAATTGCAGACAATCCGTATTACTCTAACGGAGCTTTGTGCATGACATCTAGCATTTACTCCAACAGTTCTTTGAGTGCATTGTATACCGTAAGAGATTTCCTTGCATTCAGCTATTCCGGTGAATATTCACAATACTTATCAAAGCTTAAAGGCCCTTCACTAGATAATCGATATCGGAACAACACAATAAAGCACATATTGAGTTTTAGTATCAATGTTGTAAAAACATTAACTCTTAGTAGTAACGCATCTCTCAATAGGACATCATCAACGTCGCAGCCTGATCCAAAAAGCTTCACGATTTGGAATTCTACACTATTGTATCGCTTTTTGAAGACAAACCAGGCTGAATTAAAATTTTCTGCACTCGATCTATTGAGGCAAAATACGAATATCGTTAATTATGGAACTAATAACAATATAACGGTTGGGCAAGTGAATGTACTGCAGAATTATTTTCTGCTGGCAATTGCGTATTACCCAAGAAAGTTTGGCAGTTCTAAAGCTAATAAGAAAGCTAACAAATAAACTATAGCAAACTAATCAAGTTAATTCAAAGAAAATGCACTAATGTTAAAACGATACTCCACAATAGTATATATAGCCATAGCTGCCCTTTTGATGCGAATATTCGTATTGGGTTTCTACTCTGTGAAGTCGGGAAGCATGTCGGGGACATTACTTAAGGGAGATATTGTAGTTGTTGATAAGCTATCTTACGGAATAAGGATTCCTTCTAGGCCAATAGAGATTCCTTTTCTAGGAGCCTTTTGTTATTTTTTGGGCATTCACTCGTGGGCATCGAAAACAAAGTGGAACTCTGTTCGGGTGTTGTCCATTATGGATATTAAGATGGGAGATGTTGTTGTTTTTCAACGCGGAGGTAGTGGAGAATATCTTTTAAAAAGGTGCATCGGATTGCCTGGCGATACTATTGCAGTTATCCATGCTCAAACGTATGTAAATTCGGTGCTTCAGACTCCGCCAGCCGATGCTTTGCATAAATACACCATTTACACTACTAATAACTATTCTACCAAGGAGATTACTCGTGTTTTCAACATTGACAGCGAGAGAATTATAGAAGGTGATCTTAAGCATTCGTTAGTTACTATCACCGAACGCCAAGCAGATTCATTGAAAAAATCTAAATTGATATACAAGATGGAAAGACAAGACTTCCCTAAAGGTTCATTTTCCCCTTATCTCTTTCCATTTAGCGTAAACTACAACTACACTAATGAAAATTATGGGCCAATTATTATCCCTAAAAAAGGTATCTCGGTGCCACTTAATCTCGATAACATCAACCTTTATGCAGATATAATCCGTATCCACGAGCATAATAATTTGATTGTCAATGAAACTGGAGTGTTTATAGATAAGAAGCCGATCGTCAGATATAAATTCAAGGGTGATTATTTTTTTGTAATGGGAGATAATCGTGGGATTTCTGTTGATTCGAGGTATTGGGGATTCCTGCCGGAAAAGGAAATCCTTGGAAAGGTCCGAATGCGTTTGCGGATTCCATGGAGTTTACGAGAAGCGATTTCTAATGGTGGTATTACTCAATTTATCCAAACTGTTCACTGATGTATAAGACAAAAATTCTAATAGCTTATTGTACAATATTGATTTCGATGATTGCATTTTATAACAAGTTCCCATTGTTAACAATGGAGTCGGGGGAGTATATAAACGGGGGTTTTTCGAAGCAAAATTTCTCGGACATATATAGCTATTTCATCGCCCATTCGAGTTGGGGCAGGTCATTATGGCCAGTGATATTAACCCAATCGGCACTTGTGTCATTATTAATATATTACTGGTTCAAGTATTTTTCAATAGATTCAACCCGAAACATTATTTATGTATTCTGCGTTTTTGTAGTCAGCTTTTGCATGAGCTGTTCTGTTGTCGCCTCTACGATAGATCCAGGTATCTTCAAAGGCATTGGCATACTCTCCGCTGGTTTACTTTTCATGGCTGATGACCTGCGGGGGAAGGACTACTGGATTACTGTGATTATCTTGTTGATCAGCGTACTTATTGACAGTGGCACTGGTATCTGTGTTATTTCTCTAATGTTTTCAAGGTCAATTTTGAATTTGTTTAGACGTGATAAATTTAAGGTCAGCAACGCCAGACAAAATCGTTTAAAAAAGATTGTTCTCGCTGCTATCGGCAGCGTCATACTACTTTCTTATTACCAGAGGGAACACCGGAATTGGACTAAAGATGAAAACTGGAAAGTCAGAAAGATTGAATTTTTCACGAATAGCGGTCTGTTAACCGGCTATGTAAATTCCATGAACAAACATGATAATAATAAAAACGGTTTAAAAATAACATTGTCCGGTAAACCTGAAATCAAGAGCGGGTACTCACATAGCGACGTTTTGCTATTAAGTGCGGCCATAGATCAAATGCGTTCCGAAAAAGGCTTCAACTATACACTTATAAAAGCGATACTCAAGAATTTCGGTAAACAGTCATTAAATATCCCAATTGAGCTATATCCCATTCCATACCACAACTCCCAGAGTTTTAAATCTATTTATCATTGGTTTAATTGGGAGTCAAGAGAATACCTAATCACCAGGCAGTTACAAAATTGGTTAGATTTAAGATACTTAAGTTATATGCAACTGATCATGCTCGGTGGGAGTTGTTTGGCCGGTCTCGTTATGCTGTTAACGAAATTGAAAACTGAAATTGGCGCAGTCTTTCTGTTTTCATATCTCGCATATTTTATGCAGAGCTTTTTTACTTCTTTGGCGGATGGCGAAATAGTGAGTCTGAATAATCAAATATGTTGGCTGATAATCATTCCATACTTGATACAGTTTTCCAGGAGCAACTTTTTAAAGAGAGTAACGGCTTCTCTAGTAACTAGAAAAAATCCTACTTGTCATGACATCTCAGAGAATTAGAAATTTAGCCTCGAGGATAGGATTTATTCTCTCAGCCATGCTTATCACATCCTTTATGGCAATCTACAACGGATATCCTCTATTTTTTAATCATGACAGTGCCGTGTATATTTTTCAAGGTCTTAGGAGTGAAAATCTCCCAGATAGGCCAATACTTTACGCAGTTTTCATTTTTTTTATTGGTCGCATGTATTCTTTGTGGTTCATTGTTATTTTTCAGTCATTTGCCATGTCTTTCATTATTTTTTTATATTTTAAATATTTAAGTCCACCGAAGGGACTTGGAGCAAGATATCTTTCCTTTGTCGCTTTTGCTTCTCTCTTTACAAGTCTATCTTTCGAAGCATCCTGGATAATGCCCGATTTTTTTTCTTCGATATGTGCGTTATGCGTTGGACTCATACTTTTCACACCAAAGATGAATCGGTTCGATAGTATCATAGCGCATGGCTCTATCGTCCTTTCTGTGGGAATGCATAATTCCCACTTTTATATTTTCCTAGCTTGCATACTGATTTTTATTTGCCTTAAAGTATTTAAATCAGTCCGAAGAGACTACGCAAAACTTCAGATTCAATCCGCAAAACTTCTTGTGCTGTTGCTGACAATTTTTGTCGGAAATATATTTTTGATTGGGGTACAGTATTTTTATACGGGGTATTCCAAGGGTCCTAGGGGTGGGGACGCTTTTCTTTTTAGCAATCTCGTTGAGATGGGGATAATGGATGAATACTTAGATCACGCCTGTCCATTGGAAAAGTATAGCATCTGCAAATACAAAGATTCACTTCCAAACAATTTCTTATGGGATTCTAAAAGTCCAATCAATAAAGGTAAGGGCTGGGAAGAAAATATTGATGAGTATTCTGTTATAAATAGGAAAATAATTTTCTCAAAATTTTTCATTAAGGTGATATATAAGTCATCTATTTATAGTATTAAGCAAATATTTAATAACGATATGTCAGATAACGTTCAACATGGGGAGTATGTTATTCAGGCTGTTAAGACCATGTTTCCTAGGGACATTCCTGATCATGAAAAGTCCTCCCAATATCATGGAAATTTAAATATTGGATTCGTGAATTATTCCCAGATTGTGATTTTTGGATTCTGCTTCAGTTTAAATATTTTATCTCTATTATATTTCCCTCTTCCAATTGCCCAACGATATCTCCTCATTTATTTTTGTGTTGTCTTGATAGTCAATGCTGCCCTTTGTGGCTCTCTTTCAGGAGTTTTTCCTCGATATCAAGCTCGTGTAGCATGGATATTACCACTGCCCTTGTTCCTTTTTATGAATCTTAACAGCCGAGCAAGAAGCATACACTCTAAGTTATTCACCCTAACCAAATAGAAATATGGAATTAACCATTCTCATGCCTTGCCTAAACGAAGAAGCTACTTTAGGTACCTGTATTATGAAAGCACTTAATACTATCAAAATTAACAATCTGGATGCAGAGATATTAGTCTCTGACAACGGAAGTACAGACAATTCTATCAAGATAGCTGAACAGCTCGGAGCTCGGGTGATTTCGGTGGAGGAGAAAGGATATGGTAGTGCATTAAGGTCTGGAATTGAGAATGCTCGAGGGAAGTTTATTATTATGGCCGATTCAGACGATAGTTACGATTTTAATGACTTTTATAAATTTGTTTTAAAACTTAGAGAAGGTGATGATTTAGTTATGGGAAACAGATTTTTAGGTGGAATCGAAAAAAATGCAATGCCATTTCTGCATAAATATCTAGGAAATCCAGTCTTGTCTACAATTGGGAAGGTTTTTTTTAAGGTGAAAATTGGCGATTTTCATTGTGGTTTTCGGGGTTTCAATCGTCAATCTATGCTTGATATACAATTGTCTACAACTGGGATGGAGTTTGCATCTGAAATGGTGGTGAAATCATCCCTAAATAATCACAAAATATCTGAAATTTCCATCAAGCTTTATCAGGATGGTAGGTCTAGGTCACCGCATTTGCAGACTTGGAACGACGGGTGGAGGCATCTGAGATTTTTGTTATTATACTGCCCAGCGTGGTTGTTTTTATATCCAGGAATATTTTTTTCGACTGTTGGAATGGTTGTTTCTATAATATTGCTTCCACAACCATTCCATTTGGGTTTCATAACTTTTGATGTGCATACAATGTTGTATTCTTCGTTTTTAATCCTGACCGGTTTCCAAATGATTTCATTCTACTGTTTTTCGACCATATATGCAAATAGAAAACAACAAAAATACGCATCTCCGGGTATATTCGGTCTATATACTTCATATTCGCTGGAACGCGCATTGATCGTTGGTGTTGTGATTATAGGGTTTGGTATCATATTGTCAATATATGCAATTAGCCAATGGACAGACCGATCTTTTGGTGACCTAAGCCCTTCTAGGATGCTGCGTATAATTATTCCGTCAATTACACTGTTAATGTTAGGAATCCAGGTAATTTTCAATAGTTTCTTTGCTAGTATGTTGAGAATAAATAGATAGTTTCAGAGTGTGTAAAATAATACCCAATAACCCAATTTGTGAATTTTATTCCCCGTTCGTATTCGTATTGTCTAACTAAATCGTTATATTGCTTTCGTTAACACTCTTATTATGATACAATTTGTCCCTACAGATTCCAAACCTAGAAGCATCGCTCTCGAGAGTTTATATTTTACCCATCAAAACCAGTCCACATCAGTTTCTACGACGGCACAATTTATTTACATCGTAAGTGGCGCAGGAACTTTATTCATTGGAAATATTATAACTCCCTACCAAAAGGGAGATCTTATATTCATCGGGTCAAACGTACATTACGTTTTCATCCCACCCAATGAAAGCGATCATCCATCAGAGGCGATCGCTGTGAGTTTTATACCCGATTATATTAAAATGTTGCTTGATATCCCTGAGCTCTTTGAATTGAAAGCATTTTTTAAAAAGTACTCATTTGGATTTATTTTAAAGAAAAATCAGTCCACCCATTTTCCTCTTCTATTTGATCAACTTAACGGAACTTCAGGTCCCGACCTTTTATTCAAGTTTTTTCAATTAGTCAGTGTTTTGAGTAACAGTGAGGCTCTTGAACAGTTTCAGCCATTTGCCTCAGCACAAAATAATGAGAATAGGCGTTTGGAAAAAGTGCTGGCTTTCGTTCGGCAAAATATAGGTAAAAACATAAATCTAGTAACGGTTGCCAGTGTTGCAAATATGACACCGAATGCATTTTGCAGATTTTTTAAGCAGCAATGCGGTTGTCAGTTTATAACATATCTTAACACAACTCGTATAACCATGGCCTGCAAGGAGATCATCTCAAATGGTCACGTTCTGTCAATTTCAGAAACTGCATACCGAGTTGGATTCAATAGCGTCACTAATTTTAATAGAGTATTCAAGATTGTGACAGGACTATCCCCAACTGAGTATTTAAACGAGCATCGATTAAAATAGGGCCATCAATCCATCTATAGAGGCGGCGCCAAATTAGTTTAGCATTTTATTAGGTGAGTTTCTATCCAACCCATCTGTACCACAGAAATTCCTCCAACGTAGTTAGCTGTAGGGTGATTTGCAAAGTTATAGTCACTAAGAATACCCAGTTCGCAGGTTGAACTTTTATTTTAAATAATATAAATGTAATAACATAGCTCAGGTAATAAATTGTCTGTAGTGGATATTGAAAGACACCGGTTAGATAGATCCCAAGAGCCAAAAGTATAACTAAAGCAAATCCTTCTTTATTGCTTACAGGATATTTCTGTAGCCATACTAAGAAGGTTACGGAAAACGCTGTGGCGCTAAGATGTCTGTTCAGGCTCCAGATATTAGTCGAGTTGTTCAGCGTATTGGTCAGGCATACATCCAGAATTGTAATAGCCGATAGGAACAGAGCGGAAAAAAAAATGTGCGGGGGCACTTCCACTTTAAATATGCCCTCATTGCTAATAAATGTTTGAAAAACCCATTTAAAGCAAAAAGCCATTGCTATAATTCCAACCATAAAAGCCAAGGCATCTAACCATAGGATACTGGTTGGATTACTGGTCGTGAGTGGGAATTTTGGAAAAATCCATGTCCTATCCCAATATTTCATTACGGATGTGAAGTATAGCCATTTGCCCGTTTGCAGGCCTTGAAAAACGATCGTGACACATAGTCCACAAAGACTGGCGAGACAACTGATTGCGGTCCTTAAAGAACGCGTCTTGAAATTGTCAGCTGAACTGGAGAAAACGAGTTCGCAAATAATTAGAGCGGGTACGAAAATGACACTTACGGACCTTGCTGTGGAGGCAAAAAACAATCCAATGAGCTTTATGCTGGGGGAGTTGTTTCGCATGCCATTTAAGGCAATTGTACTGCATAGAAAAAAAATGGATTCCGAATACGGCAGGTAGAAAAAAATGAATGACGGGGTGCAGAGAATGAACAAAAAAAATAAAAAGTTGAATTTTTCTTTCCTCAATAGAAAATAAAATGACAGTTGAAATATTAAGCCATTGAATATCGCCATACCTATTGGGGAAAGATTTGTTAGATTCCAGATTGTTGGGAATAGGGGGAAAAAAGCTAGATTACACTGAGCAGCTTCCACATATTCATAGCCAAAGCTACGGATCGAGTTATACCAATTCGAGTCCCAATTTAAAAGGTTCACGTTGTTTGGAATCGCATAGACCACATGTGTAATTAACAAGGCTAAGTATATTAGGAAGACGGCGCAACTGTAAAAGGCCATTAATTTGATAAAATTGACTTGTGATTTATTCATATACCTATTTATTAAGCAACACACAGGTCCTAAATTGCTTCTCTTTTTTTAAAGTCATTGCTTGGAATTATCCATATGCTTGATGAAAATTACCTATTTGATGGTTTGGCCAAATCTAAGCTCCGTTTATTTATGCCTAACACTTATATTTATAATGCAGTGCGATTAGTACACTACATAACGCGTCAGTAATATTCAACCCGGTTTTTATTTAACGTGCTTTGTAGTTTGTGTGGCAGTCCCGGAAATGCTTGAACCATTGTTCGCAACAATAAATCTACAGTAACTTTGATAAAATAGAATGACCCTTATCTCAGTAATAATACCAGCATTTAACGAAGCTGGAAACTTAGAAATCCTTACGAGTCGATTAATCGAAGTATTTAAGGAGATTCCCTATCAACTTGAAATCATCGTGATTAATGATGGCAGCTCGGATGATAGCCAGGCTACGATAGAAGCCCTAAGCTCGGTATTTAACAACTTTTTTTATCTCAACTTGTCAAGAAACTTTGGGCAGCAAAGCGCGCTTAAAGCCGGTTACGACTATTCTCGAGGTGATGCCGTGATATGTATGGATGCTGATTTACAAAACCCTCCTGAGATGATTTTTCTTTTACTGAAGAAATGGGAAGAAGGATACGAGATTGTGCTTTGCAAGCGAAAAAATGCAAATCAAGGCGCTGGATATTTCAAAAAATTCTCATCTAAGTTTTTTTACAAAGCTCTAAGCCTTCTGTCCGAGGTTCCTGTCGAAAGGGATACTCCAGACTTTAGACTTCTTGACAGAAAGTTAGTTCAAATCATTAAGCAATTGCCGGAAAAAGATATCTTTTTACGGGGAATCATTTCTTGGGCCGGATTCAATAGAGCCATAGTCGAATATTGTCATGGACCACGTTTTAGAGGACATACAAACTATTCGATAGGAAAGATGGTAGCTTTGGCTGCCACTGGCATAACAAGTTTCAGTGCCCGGCCTTTGCACATCGCTATATATATGGGACTTTTTTTCTCAGGACTTTCATTACTCTTCATTACTTATGCAATTGTACGTTATTATCAAGGCCATACAATTTCCGGCTGGGCATCTTTAATTGTTACCGTCACCTTCTTGGGAGGTTTGCAACTGTTTATTTTAGGAATAATCGGATTATATATAGGTAAACTATTAATTCAGGCAAAGCAGCGGCCGGATTACGTTATAAGAAATACCAATATGGAGTTTTCTACTGAAATATCATCTTTTAAATGAAAAATTTAATTGTACGAAATAGTTTGCTGTTTGTACAATTACGACTGAAATCAAGTAAGCTATGTTTGTATCCCAATTAAAGTAATCTATCATAATTTTTAAATTCAACATAGAGAATAGCAGTGCAAATAAGTTTGTGACTAAAAATCTCAGAAACTGATGAGAGGTCTTCAAAGACGACGTTATAAATACAAAGTTCAAGAAGAGGTAGAATCCTGAGGTTATACTAAAAATTTGTGAGGTCAATAGGGCTAGCCAATATTCGGGAAATAACGAGTTTCCTATGTCGTGCATATGGTAATACTCCAGCGATAAGCTAAATGTAGCTAGGTTGATCATAAAGCAGATTGCCCCAACTGATAGATATCTATAGACATGTAAAGGTAGAAATTTCCTAAACGAAGGGTACATCAAATCTAAAATACTACCGATTAACTTTTTCACTGTCATCTCCTATTTAAAATTACTACTAATATGCATGCACACTCGATACTTACTGACTATAGATCAAGGGAATATAATAAGCTAATGTACCAAAATCCCGTCATAGAACTAGGCACAAGTTCAGTCCAACAAATGTCAGGTCAATGATAAAAAACCGGGAATTGTGTTTATATTGGTTAGCTCAATAATTCTATAAATATGAAGAACGTCTATTTTGCATTAATAGTTTGGCTATTTGTGTTGCCGCTGAATTCAAATGGTCAATCGGCGAAACTGCTTTTTGAAAGTAAAGTCCCGGTTAGCCAGATGCATAAGGATATAGACAAGATCCACAAGGATTTGAAGAACCATCATCCAAACGTCTATCTTTTTATATCTAAAAATAATCTTAAATCCTCATTAGATAGTTTGAAGCAATCTATCAAAAGCCCACTAACCAGAATGCAGTTTAGATATGTAATTTTAACGGTTTTGCAGAAAATCGGAGATGGGCATCTGACTTTGACATTAAATGGGAGTAAGGTTTCTCAGCAAGATGCATCATCATATTTTGGCAACGATGTTCTCCCGGTCGATCAATTCAATTATAGAGTGATTGGTAATAAGTTATATTTTTTTAATACTCATTTTCCAGGTCATTACACAATAGAGCCAGGTTCAGAGATAGTCGCAATCAATGACATTTCCGCCAAGGAGATCATAGGTAGAATGATAAACGGGTTGTGTTCTGATGGACTCAATGAGACTTTTAAATATTTTACACTAAATGCCGTTTTCGGAAATATTTACGCAAATACATTCGGCAGACAGGACACTTTGACATTCCAGGTTAAGACAAATGAGGGAACACAAATTCTCCGAGCTGGTAAAATCAACGGCAACTCCGGCAGAGTATTGCAGAATGCATTTCCCGCTCCCTATTTTCGTATTGTCCCAGATGTGAATTTAGCAGTACTTACACTTAATAGTTTTGAGAAGAATGTTCCATTCAATTTTCCACTGTGGTTTAAACAAATTAAGGTTTCACAGGTGGGTGCTCTTGTATTGGATTTGAGGAATAATAAGGGAGGGGAGCAATTGAGTGTGACAAATCTGTTCTCTTACCTTATATCAAAACCGACCTATTTTGCAAAAGTACCTAGCGCTATTTTGAACGATAAATCTAAAACGCCTTCAGAGAGTATGAAGTTTGGCATAACCACTATGGTCGATCCGGCTGAGAACTCATTTAAGGGTAAAATTTATTTACTCATAAACGGAGGAACTTTCTCCGCTGCTGCAATTCTAGCCGCGAATTTAAACCTCATAAATCCAAACATCATAATTGTTGGTGAAGAAAGTGGTGGGGGGAGGTACGGTTGTACTGGAGGACTGTTTAGAACACTCGATCTTGCAGATACTAATTTGAGTCTTAGTTATGGCCAGGTTCCAATCAAGAGCTTAGATAATTCGGAGCCCATAGGACGAGGAGTAATTCCGGATATTTTAACTAGATATGTAATCGATGACTATATTCAAGGTAGAGACCTCGAATCAGACTGGGTTTTAAATGATTTAGCTAAGAAAAAGAACTAGTGTCTGCCGTGACACGGTGATGCCACCGGATTACGAAGATTCGAAATACCTAAACTTCACAATCACTACCTAGCTGGAATAAGATCACGATGTTCAAAACAATCAAGATAGTATTCTTTGCACAATTGATCAATCGCAAGTTCAGCTGATGGGTGGATTTACATTGTTCAAAACTCTTATCTTCACAAAGTGAATGCGGCAGATGGTGGCATCACTTTGCTGGGAAGCCCGCTTTGAACTGCCATGAATAACAAAGGCATGGCTTACTATAATGGCTATTTATACATTACAGAAAATAGCAGATTGCATAAAGTTGATAAATCAACAGATAATTTCAGTGTTTTAGGTAATGCCCAGTATCAAAGTTGTCATCATTTGACATCATTGTAATCTTAAAAAAGTCATACTTTTGAATAGCTCCGCGGCGCCTAAGCTGCGGACTATTTTTCGATCAGGGCTATCGTAGCAGTTAAATAGATTGTTTGGTGCGACTATGCTCTTAAACTCATTTCACCTACGTAAAATCTTGGGGAATAAGCGTTCAACAATTATCAACCAGAATCCGGAGTAGCGGCTTTGGTACTGACACTCTCTTTAACTTTAATCCCCGTTCAGATTGTAAATAAGTAATTACTTCAAATCTTGAAGGCCCAACCACATTAACTGCATCCATTATATCAGTGGGCGGAATAAAAAGTTCTTCCGAAAGGAGAACCAGGTCGAGAATGTTATTTACATCGATGTCATCAGACTGGGGTTTGCGATCTCTAATTTCTTTCTTAAGCATAACTATAGATTTCTTTAAAAACTGGCAATCAGCAGCACAAATCATTACGGAAATATATACGAATCCCAGCTTTGGCCTGGATTTCCGTTCCGCATTTTACCTCCTCCATTTCCGCATCTGACCACCACTAAATGTCAGTCACTGGTATAAAACTGCTTTGCCGATGCCAGATAAGATAACGCACAGGAAAATATTCGACAGACTTCAGAAGCTGATCAAACAGTCCAATCGTAGCAATATATGACAGGACTCAAAATTCCTATTTATTAATATCCTTTAGACCATCACTTCACAGACCGTGCTAAGTAGTTTTGTATTCTTTGATGGCAATTGATGTTGATAAACGGTACTTAATAATTATTTTTGATGCTATCGGATGTCTGAAGGAACTTAAACTGACACAATGTGTGATTCGCTGAATTTCAACTTTTTCACTCTACTATTTTAACTGATTTTTAGGAAGGGTGACACATGCACTTTAATTTTTGTCGGGATTTGTATATACTTGCGAAAAAGAATAACTTTAATTGGAGGAATGGTAATAATGAATGCTTATAGCGGATATACCGATCAGCAACTGGTGGTTTTGCTTAAGCAAAATAATGAGACTGCATTCCGAGCCATTTTTGATATATGGCATAAAAAGTTATATCACTTTAGTTTACGTTACCTCAACAGCCGCGAACAATCAGAAGAAGCTGTACATGATGCCTTAATTAATCTTTGGACCTCACGGGAAAAAATTGAAGAAGACCAGCCCTTAGGAGCCTATCTTTATACAATCTGTAAACGACTGTGTCTAAACCGTATACGTGAAGCAGCAAGATACAATGCTGCCTCAGAAAATTTATGGGCCAGGTATCAGGATATAAGTCATAGCACCGAGGATATTCTTAATTTGGCAGAGCTGGAAGCCTTTACAGCATTAGGACTTGAAAAATTATCAAAGCAACAACAACTTGTCTTTCGGATGAGTAGGTATGAGGGATTAAGTCAACAGGAAATAGCCGAACGCCTGAACATCTCAAAGGAAACAGTAAAAAAACACAGTGCCGAAGCGCTCAAAACATTACGTGTTCATTTTGAGGCCTACGGCTTGTCCTGTTTGTTTTTTGTGTTTATGAGCAAAATGTAATCGTCAGTTATGGAACACATTTATCAAATGTTGCTCTGGCTACGCATATCGTTGAGTAGGAAACAAATTTTCTCGATTGATGTGCCTATCGTCGGATAACATTTATCAAGAAAACATTTATATTTTAGTATTTCACTACTCCCTATTTCATTTTGTGGTGTAATGTATCTAGAAAGCCATCTTCAATTGGCCTAAGCGGAAAATGAATTCGGAAAATATCATCATTCAAAACCTTCTTCGGAAATATGCTAATCATCAAATCAGCAGGGAAGAGTACGACATGCTCTTAAGCTATATCAGGAAATATGATTCAGTAGATGATTTAACTTTAGTTATGGATGAGGATTGGCAAAATCTGCCACTTGGATTTCCTGTTTCTGAAGCAAGAAGTGAAAGGCTTTTTAAAAATATCATCTCAGATCTCGTTCATAGCGAGGGAAATACAGACATTAAATCTGCTGGTAAGAAAGTTAAAATATGGTCGTTAATAAGCATGGCCGCTGCCGCGTTGGCTTTGATCATTATGAGCATATGGATATATACCAGGAATGAACGCCCTTCAGGTACGCCTCGTAATTTGACTCTTTCAAATGACATTGCTTCCGGGGGTAACAAAGCCACTTTAACACTAGGAAATGGAAAACAGATAAACCTTAATGAAGCGGAAAGTGGTATTTTGGTTGATGGACATCACGTGACTTACAATGACGGCGATGCAATTGATGTGTTGGCCGATGGGGACTCGGATTTATCAAATAGGCAGATCCAAACGATAACTACTCCAAGAGGCGGGACCTATCAGGTCACATTATCCGATGGAACGAAGGTATGGCTAAATGCCGCTTCAAGTCTGACGTACGCAGCGGACATAACTGGACATGGGTTTCGTAGCGTCTCTCTTAGTGGAGAAGCGTATTTTGAGGTGTCAAAAGATACTACTCATCCCTTTATTGTAAAGACTAGGGGGCAGGAGGTGAAAGTGCTTGGAACCCATTTTAATATTAGTAGCTATCCTGACGACAAGACTATTAAAACAACTTTATTAGAAGGTTCTGTTCGCGTAAACAACATGATCCTGAAGCCTAACGAACAGTCAATTCTTGAAAATAGTCAGCTCAGCATCGTTCCTGTGAATGCAAACCAGGTAGTGGCTTGGAAAAACGGAAAATTTGTGTTTGTCAGCGAGCCGATTGAGAGCATTATGACAAAACTTTCCCGCTGGTATAATGTGGAGGTAATTTACAAAGGAGATTTTAGTGATGAGATATTCACTGGCTCAATTAGCAGGTATGACAATATCTCTAAAATACTCGAGAAGATAACTTTTACCCAGGCTGTTCATTTTAAAGTAGAAGGAAGGAGGGTTACTGTCATGCCATAACTATACTTTCTATTGCGTAGGTAGCGAAAAAAACGGGAGTGCTCTGACCTACCCCCGTTCAATCTGTTTGGCCTACGATTTAATTTTTTTGAAAGACTAATATCAACTCAACCAAACCAATCAAAATTAATGAAAATTAATGAAATTCTGGGAGCATACCGGCGTGCCGGTATACCCCGCAAACTATTGATGATTATGAAGCTGACCACACTCATAATAATGGTATCCTTACTTCAGGTAAGTGCGCTAACCAAAGCGCAGATAACACTGAATGAGAAAAGTATATCTATGCAGAAAGCCCTCTTCAAGATAAGTGCCCAAAGTGGTTATGACTTTGTTTATTCGGATAAGGACCTCAAAAATCTCAAACCAATAAGTATCAGACTAGAAAACGTAGGAATTCAAAAAGCGCTGGAAGTTTGTTTTGCAAATCTGCCCCTGATTTATGAGGTAAAGGAGAATACCGTGCTGATCAAAAAAAAGGAATTTTCATTTCTAAACCAACTATTGTTCACAATATCCGCTATTGACATACGCGGGATAGTGCTGGATGAAAAAGGTCAGCCATTGCCGGGAGCTACAATAAAGATCAAGGAATCAAAAAGAATGATTAACACCAATGAAAACGGAGAATTTCAAATTGATAACGTAAATGAAAATACTATACTGCAGATTTCTTTCCTGGGTTACAAAACAAAAGAAATAACTGTTGGACAATCACGTAGCATTACAGTTAAATTAGAGCTAGGTATATCAGATCTAGAAGAAGTTGCGGTGGTGAGTACAGGCTATCAAACCCTTAGCAAGGAGCGCGCTACAGGCTCATTTACGACCATTGGACAAGAGCAATTGGAAAAGCCATCCACGAATATCGCACAGCGTTTGATAGGCACTACAGCGGGTATGCAGGCGACATTGGATGCAGACGGTAATCCGAGATTCGAGATCAGAGGGCAAACGGCCTTAAATATCCGGAACGACTTTGGTATCCGGAACCAGAATGCCGCCCCTTTAGTGGTGGTGGATGGATTTGCGATACAAGGGGATTTCAATACAATTAATCCAAATGACGTTGAAAGTGTAACAGTTCTTAAAGATGCTGCGGCTGCTTCTATCTGGGGTGCCAGGTCTGCCAATGGAGTGATCGTGATTGTCACTAAGAAGGCGAAGACAGGAACACCATTAAATGTGAACTTTTCAGCTTTTACCAGAATTTCAAAAAAGCTCGATCTTGACTATGTGAATCCTCTAGCTACGGCTTCAGAAACCGTCGACTACGAAATCAAATCATTTGAAAAATGGGGCGGGGACATCAACGATGGAAGTTTTCCAGATGGTGTAAGTTTTTCCTGGGCCCCGGCAGGAGTGGCCCTGACGGAACAAAAGCTAGGTTTTATTTCAGCTACGCAAAGGGATGCGTTACTGGCAAAATACAGGACCATGAGCAACAAGGATCAGATTAGGGACGAGTTGCTTAAAAATCCAACGGTCCAGCAGTACAATCTCGATATCTCTGGGTCAACTGCAAAAATGAACAACCGATTGTCTTTACTCTTTGAAGATGCCCAATCAAATTTTAAAGGTTCCGATAACAAAAAGTATACGGTTAACTACCATACTGATGCCGATATTTTTAAATGGCTACAACTGAGTTTTGGCGGATTGGTGAACTACAACAAAATCAATAGAAATGGCGTGAATTACAATGTAAATCCTTACGGCGCACCCAATCCACTTGAAGACATAAGTGCTTTGGCCCCATATGAGATGTTGAGAAATGAAGATGGTTCCCTTACTGACCTTTCACGATACTACAAGCCAATTTTGGAGCGGCTGGTACCAACGGGCCTTTTCCCTTATGCTGACTGGTCTTATAACCCTATACAGGAAATAGCCAATCGCAAATATAAGACAGAGGATTTGAACTTGCGGCTGCAGGCGGGGTTGAAATTTAAGCTCCTCAAAGGACTGTCGGTTGATACCAAAGTACAATATGAGCTGGCGAATTCTTTCAACAGTAACTATGACAACGAGAACACCTTTGAGGTGAGAAATACAGTGAATACGGCGGCCATATGGGATATGACAACTAACCGCATTACTTCAAATCTGCCAAAAGGAGGCATATTAAAGCAGGATAGAGCGAAAACTGAAGCTTATGTATTCAGAAACCAAATCAACTTTGACCGGAAAATCGGCGACGACCATGAAATTAATTTCATAGGTGGTTCAGAGATTAATAATGTGGTATATCAGACCTTCGGAAACCCGCCAACCTATGGTTATAGTGAGCAGACGCTTAGCGTCGGTACATTTCCTAGGGGACCTGGCGGACAGTCGGCTCCTATTTTAAACTGGATGGGTTATCCGCAGGTTTTGCCTTATTCCAATAAATTTTCTTATACCACTGATAGGTATTTCTCTTTATTTGGCAATGCGTCCTACAGCTATAAAAATAAGTACACGCTTTCTGGTAGTATTCGTACAGATGCTTCAAACCTGATTACCGACGACCCTTCCTATCGTTATGCCCCTTTCTGGTCAGTGGGATTCGGCTGGCAATTGGGCAAGGAGCACTTCTTGCAGCAGATAGAATGGGTGGACCGCTTGTCGCTGAGGGCGACTTATGGCTATAATGGAAATGTCGATAGATCTACCTCTTTCCGTCCTTTGTTAGGAATGGGGGCTATTCCTGATATTTATACAGGTGATATGACCGCGAACGTTTCAAGTTTTGGAAATCCCACTTTACGATGGGAAAAGACAGGTACCTGGGATTTGGGCTTGGATTATAGTTTGTTTAAAGGACAGCTTTATGGCAAGGTAGATGTTTACAATAAATCCGGCAGAGACCTGATTGCTACACTTTCGATTCCAGCAGCCAACGGAACTACCATGCAGAAGCTGAATAATGCGGCCATGACCAACCGGGGAATCGAGGTGGAACTGGGAACGATGCAAAAGATAAAAGGTAATGAGATCACCTGGCATGGAAACCTCAATTTCTCGTACAATAAAAATAGGATTACCAAGTTGTTTGTTGCCAACTATCACCCTGCCTGGTTAACTTCAGGCGGCTCGGTCGCCTACGTTGAAGGTCAGGATGCCAACACGCTCTGGAGATTCCAATACGCCGGGATCAAAAATAATCAGCCGACCCTGTATGGACCAAATGGAGATCAGTTTGATTTTTCAGCTTATCCTCCTGGTGACGGCAGGGATTTCCTTTTAAAAATGGGAACTGAAATAGCACCTTATACATTGGGCTTTATCAACTCTTTTAAGGTTTATGACTTCAATTTGTCCTTTGTCGTGACTGGTAAGTTCGGTCACAAATTCCAGAGAAAAGGATTCAACTATCCGCCAAGTTTTACATCGAAAATATTGCCTAATAAAAAAATTACTGAAGTACTCAATGGAGATCCGATGAAGATTGTTCCACTCCCCTTAAATGAAAATGAACCCAGGTATTATTTTTGGGGCCGGTTTACCGAAAGTTTGAGTTACCTGATCGAAAATGCGTCACATATCAGGATGCAGGAGATCAATCTTAGTTACAACCTGCCACTAACATTAGGTTCTAAAGTTGGCATGAGAAGGGTGCAGGTGTTTGCCCAGGGAAACGATCTTTTCACAATTGTGGCCAATAAGGTTGGAGAAGATCCAGAATATCCAATGGGAACGCTGAAACCACAGCCAAGAATTTCCTTAGGTCTCAAATGTGAATTTTAAAAATGAAGACGATGAAAAAAATATATAGTCACCTCTCGAAAACAATTATTCTAGCCGGACTTACTTCCTTGCTTTTTTCCTGCAAGAAATTCCTGGAAGAACCACCATCTAAGACGTCCTCACTGGTGGTAAAAACCACAGCACAACTGAATGCCCTGTTGGATAACCAAAGGACCTTTTATACAGAAGAGAACCAGTCGCAGACATATAGCACGGATGACTGTGGATTTACAGTTGAGTTGTATAATGGAGGCCGGAATACCTTTAGCACGTTATCTACGATACAGTTCGCGACCTGGGATAACCAATACATTCCGGACGAATCCAGAGACCGGTTGTGGAATGGAGAGTTTGCAAAAATATTTGCGGCCAATCTTGCGCTAAGTAACCTGGAGGATGTGACTGGTACCGCGGAAGAAAAGGCAATTATAAAGGCTGACGCCCATTTCATTCGTGCCTATAGCTATTGGATATTGGCCAACACCTATTGTCTTCCATATACAGAAGCGAATAAAAATGAACTGGGCCTCCCCATAAAAATCAGTACAAGCTTTGAAGAACCGATCCAAAGACAGTCTCTTGAAAAAGTCTATCAGCTAATCGAATCCGATTTGGCAGAGGCCCTCAAAACCCCGGTTTCTTTGACAAGATCAGGTAAGCCTCGTCATTGGCGGGCCAGCATTGCAGGCGTGAATGGATTCGCTGCACGTTATTATTTAAACAGGAATAATTATGCGAAAGCCACTGAACATGCAGATGCTGCCTTGGCAGACTATAGTTTACTGGTTGACTATAACACCGAAATGCGCTATGGTAGGGATGGATTTGTAACGATCAACCCAGGCACGCCACAGGCGCAGGCAGTTACGATCAAATATCCCTATACGCATGATAACCAGGACCAGACAGACATGATAAAATGGAAAGAATTCCTCTATTACCGTGTTCTGGATAATGCCAACTGGTGGTACATTCCAAGTCAGCAACTTTTAAACCTCTACGATAAGTCAAATGACCTCAGGTACCAATACCACATCGTTGAAAATTACTCTTATGATCGCCGCATGACGAATCCCTCATATGATTATCCGGGATATATATTTTTCTTTAAACAATGGATCCCCTCCGGGCCTACCGTAGCAGAAGTGTTGCTAATTAAAGCCGAGGCGCAGGCTCGTCTGAATAATCCTTCTGCCGCAATGACAACTGTTAACTTGTTGAGGGTGAAACGTATAAGAGCTGGTGGCCCGGTAAATCTGGTTGCCGTGGATAAGGGCGATGCGATTAAAAAAATCTTAGAGGAAAGAAGAAGGGAGATGCCATTCGTTCAACGCTGGTTTGATATCAGGCGATACAACAACAATGACGACCCCAATGATGATGTGGAATTGAGTAAAACATTTTATCCTTACACAGGATCTGGTGTACTTTTCAATCAGGCCCCTAAAAGCTATATACTGCCGAAAAATTCAAGGAGATTTGCTGTACCACTCCCTAATCCGGAAATCATTTCCAGTAACGGCGCAATTAAGCAAAATACTTACTAAGCGTAAATACATTATAATTATATACATATGAAAAATTTTTGTCATCTTTTGACCTGCTTGTTGTTGGTTTCTATGGGTAGTGTTGCTCAGGTTCAGAAAAAAGCAGTCTATGAAATTAATGGTTCGATCAAAGGATTGAACAACGAAAAAGTTTATCTTCTTGTCAGGCCATCTGATGAAGGCATAAAGTACGATACCTTAGTTACCAAAGGTATCGGCGATAAATTTAAGTTTGCAGGCACCATCCAAAAGCTTCGCTTTGTGGAGTTATATATTGGTGATATTCGTTCCAGAAAGAATGCTTACTTTTATTTGGAACCAGGTAAAATACAAATTAAAGGGAATATTGATTCGTTAAGTTACTTATCGGTGAAAGGTACTAAAACAAATAATGAGCTTACGGAAAACCAACTTTATCTTGCACCCATTTATGAGCGAAGATCTACATTGTACCAAAAGTTGAGAAATCTGGATGAAAATAGTACAGAGGCCAGTGCTTTGACCAAGGAGGCTGAGCTGAAGGCGGACTCCATCAATGCGTATAAAACCCGGTTCATGCAAACCCATCCGGCTTCTGATATCAGTTTGGGTTACTTATATGTACTTCAGAATGACTTATCTAATGATGTAATAGAACGCACCTATAACAATTTTTCTCCTGTGCTTAAAAATTCCCAGACAGGTAAGCAAATCTATACTAAACTTCAAGCCAGTAAAACAGTAGCGGTCGGCCAAAAAGCTCCTGATTTCTCGTCTTCAGACACGAGCGGTGTTAAAGTAAAATTAAGCGATTTTAAAGGAAAATACGTTCTTCTCGAATTCTGGGCACACTGGTGTGTTCCCTGCAGAGCACAGCATCCGCATTTGAAGGAATTATACCAGAAATTTAAAGATAAAGGCTTTACCATCGTCCAATATTCGGTAGATCTTAAGAAAGATGAACGTAAGTGGAAAGACGCGATCAAACAGGACGGGCTTACCTGGACCCAGCTTTCTGATCTGTCTAAGGGACTGTCACCTGTTGCAGAATTGTATGGAGTACAGCCGATCCCTGATAGCTTTTTAATCTCTCCTGATGGTACCATTTTAGGGAGAAGATTGAGCCCGAAGGAACTGGATGAAACGCTATCAAAATTAGTGAGGTAGACTAATGGTCGACATTAGATTTGTGAAGGGCAGAAGTTCATACTTCTGCCTTTCTTAGTTAAAAATTGCGGGAAAATTAATTGATTAATGGACAAGCTGTGGACAATAAAGATTCCTCCAATTATGGTATCCACGAACATTGCAATTTTAACGATCTCAGCTACTAGGGCATATATATGCGTGTGCTGGACTAGATGATCTACTTACCAAGCAGAATTAAATGCGCTGCTTGCGGGAGGCGATACCGAACATTTAAAATTCTCTTGACCGGGACTTTGTTTTTTATAAAGTAAAATGCGGCTTATCGCGAGATTGTATCAAACCATGAGCGTTTGTAGAGTTTCAAAATAACGCGCAGTTATACAGTCAGGCAGCTAAAACTAGGGTTTCACAATCCTTCGACGGGGATATTATAATATTTAATTCATAAAAGTTTTGCAAAAAAAAAAGTCATTTTAATAAAAACCTAAACTATAAAGTTGTCTATAGGCCTTGTTAGTTTCCAAGTTAAATTGTGGTTTTCTAAAATTGGGCCATTTTCTAAATAACAACTTCAAGCGGTCTCATTAATTGTGTTAAAATCTTATTGTTGTTTCGCGTTTTTTCACCAAATTAGTTGTATATTCTGTTTTTACACAGAATAACCCTTCGAATAGAAAACGTAAGAACAGTGTTGAGACCTAGTAAAGATTCATTAGAAGACCGTTTGTTTTCAACTTTATTTGAGCAATATTATAAGCAGATTTATGGCAATACGCTTCGGTTGCTCAAAATCCAGGCAATTGCAGAAGATATTGCCCAGCAGGTTTTCCTGAATGTTTGGGAGCGTCGGCACCAGTTGCCTGAAGTAGCAGACCATAAAGCATGGCTGTTTCAGATTGCCCGTAATTTAATTGCCAGTCGTTTTCGTGAGAAACTTTTAGAAGAAAAGTATCTGGCCTTTGCGATTGAGATGCTGGAAAGCAGCAGTGAGAGCCCGGAAGATATTGTCATGAATATTGAACGAAATGAATTGCTTGATAAATCTTTGGAAAGTTTATCCCCTAAACAAAAAGAAGTTTATCAACTCAGCAGGCAGGATGGAAAAACCTATGAAGAAATCGCTCAGGAACTCGGTATTCGTAAAGATACAGTTAAGGAATATATACAAATTGCCCTCTCTAAGATCAGGCAGTACCTGATCGAAAATAAAAACGAGCTCATTTCTATTATTATATTCTCGAACATTTTACATTAAATTTTTTTTCCTTCCCCCCCTTTTTACAACGGAGTGCGTCTACTGTAAATAATGGGGATACAATCCGCTATCTAGATGAAAAAAGAGAAATATCAGGTACTATATAAGTTATGGCTTGAAGGCAGGATGACCAATCAGGAGTGGGCATGGTTCCGCGATGCCGTTATTGACAGGCAGAATGATGCGGTTCTAGATGAGCTGATCGACGCGGATTTAGCCAATAATGAATTTGATAAGATTTTATCGGCTGAAGATTTAAATCGCGCATATCATGCGATTCTCGACCGGGCTGAGAGAAAGCCACTCGAGACCAAGGTAGATCATTTATTTACGAATGTAAGAATGTGGCAGTTGGCTGCGGTAGCTGCTGTTTTTATCCTAATGACCATAAGCTTATATATTTATTACTCCGGACCCCGCCTGGAAAAAAGTAAGCCTTTATCGATAGCTAATCAGATTCTGCCTGGGGGTAATAAAGCAACCTTAACCTTGGCCGACGGAAAAACAATTACACTGAGCAGCGACCAAAATGGTGTAAGTATAACTGCAGGAAAAATAAGTTATAACGATGGGTCTTTACTAAAGGAAGTGGGGACTACAGGTTTGACCAATGATCTGATGGAGATTCATACGCCAAGAGGAGGCCAATACGCACTGACCCTTCCCGACGGAAGTAAAATATGGCTGAACGCTGCCAGCACTCTTAAATTCCCCAAAAGCTTTGCTGGTCATTCTGCCAGGGTCGTCGAGTTGGCTGGAGAAGCTTATTTGGAAGTTGCCAAAAATAGAGAACAACCGTTCAAGGTGAAAACTGCTGGTCAGGAAGTTGAAGTATTGGGAACGCATTTCAATGTAAACGCTTATAGTGATGAGGTAAATATAAAGACGACATTGCTTGAGGGAAGGGTAAAAATAAATAATGCCGTTATATTGAGACCGGGCGAAGAAGCAGTACTGGCCGCTGGCAGAATTGATGTACATCAGGTGAGTGCATCGGAGGCTGTTGCGTGGAAGAATGGAGAATTTATGTTCAATGATGAGCAACTGGGCGTCATCATGCGGAAAATAGGCAGATGGTATGACCTGGAGATACAATATCAGGACGAAAAAATTCAGACTCAGCTATTTGGAGGAACCATAACCAAGTTCGGGAACGTTTCTGATGTGTTAAGAATGCTAGAATTAACCGGCGGTGTTCATTTTAAAATTGAAGGAAGGAGGATTATTGTGATTAAATAAGTACCCGACATTGATGCCTGAATTAAAAGGGCCAGAGTGGTGGAACACTGCTGGCCGATGCCTGGCGTTAAATTAATAAATATTGCTCATATCAACTAACAACCAAACTTAAGCAAATGTATAAAAATTATACCAGGAAACGGGGTATGACATTGCCGTGTTTCCAGAAAATCCTGCTCATTATGCGACTAACCACCGTAATATTAATTGTAGCCATTATGCAAGTCAGTGCATCTGGCTTCGCCCAAAAGGTAACATTCAAGGCAAAAGCCGGGTCATTGAAGCAGCTGTTTACTGAAATTAAAAAGCAAACCGGATACAACGTAGTGTGGAAAACAGACGAACTAAATTCTGCAAAGCCAATCAACGTCGATTTTGTAAATACAGCGCTGGAAGATGTGCTGAAAATAAGTCTTTCCAATCAATCTTTAGACTATACAATTGAGAAAAAAACTATTGTCATTAGACAGAAAGAGCCTTCCTTACTAGATAGGGTTATCAGCACTTTTGCTGACATTGACGTGCGCGGCCGAATTCTGGACGAGAAGGGCCAAGGATTGCCCGGTGCGACTGTCAAAGTTAAAGGAAGCAGCAAAACAACTGTAACGAATAGTGACGGAGAATTCATGTTGCAAGGCGTGGACGAGAATGCCATTATTGTTATGTCTTACCTCGGATACAAGACCGCTGAGCTGAAGGCAAAGCAGGATCTGGGGGCAATTACTTTAGTTGCCGACAGTGGCAACCTGTTGGAAGTAAATGTAACGGTAAATACAGGTTATCAATCTTTAACAAGAGAAAGAAGCGCCGGTTCATTTGCAAAACCTGATCGTGAGGCTCTGGCTAACAGATCTACAAGCATGAATGTCCTGCAACGTTTAGATGGTCTGGTACCCGGTTTGACCGTAAACAGTGCTCCTGGATCTGAGTCTATTCTGATCAGAGGACTCAACTCTATCAACTCCAACCGGTCACCTTTGATCGTTGTCGACGGGATACCTACCTCCAATATCAATTCAATCAATCCTCAGGATGTGGCTGATGTAACTGTCTTGAAAGATGCAACAGCAGCGTCAATTTGGGGAGCCAAAGCCTCCAATGGTGTTGTTGTCATTACTACAAAAAAAGGCACAAGTTCAGAGGGCATTAAGGTTAATTACGATGGTTTTTTTAGCTTCCAGGGGAAACCCGACCTCGATTATTTGCCGGTATTGAATAGCCAGCAATATATTCAGGCGGCCAGAGAAGTTTTTGATCCGGTTACTTTTCCCTGGAATACGGCGTCCGCATATACCTTAGGTGCTATCGGCATGCCTCCGCATGAATTGATTTTGTATAACCAATACAGGGGATTAAGATCTGCTGCTCAGACCAATACTAGCCTGGACAGCCTGGCGGGATTAAGTAACAAGGGTCAGATTGAGGATCTGTGGTACCGCAACGCAGCATTGATGAACCATACGGTCTCTTTGACGGGTGGTGGTAAAATATATTCTTTCTATGGTTCAGCGTCTTACACAGATGCAAAATCGAACCGTCCTGGAGCGCAGGATCGTACTTATAAAGTCAATTTAAGACAGGATTTTAATTTCAATAAAATCTTAAAGGCTTACGTCATTACTGATCTAACTAATAATGTGAGCTCCTCTCCAAGAAACGTATCGGTGGACACCCGCTTTTATCCATACCAACTGTTCCGTGACGGAAACGGGAATTCGCTTTCCATGCCTTATGTTGCTTCGTTAACAGATTCAACCCGTAAGGCAGCTGAGGCAAGAAGCCGACTTTCATTAGACTACAGGCCGCTTGACGATGCCGGACTGGCTGCATCGAGGACTAATAATCTTTTAAACAGGATGGTTGGCGGAATCACAGTGCAACCATTGAAATTTCTAAAGTATGAAGGTGTTTTTGGTTATGTAAGGGGCCACAACAAAAATAGCTTATATGATGATAACAGTAGCTTTGTACAACGGAACGAACTGGTACAATTTACGGTTGCGGCAACACCATCCGTTGCACCAGTCTACTACCTGCCAACATCCGGAGGGAAATATACTGTAAACAACTCACTGCAAAAAGAATGGACTATCCGTAACCAATTTATTTTTGACCAGAGTTGGAAACAATCTCTTCATCAACTTACTTTATTAGCCGGACAGGAGGCCCAGGAACAGATGCTTACCTTAAATCAAAGCATAGCAAGGGGATATGACCACCAACTCCGCAATGCCATCCCTGTAGACTATGCTGCGCTATCTTTAGGACTTAACAATCCTATAGTGGCGAATAACTTAAACAGGAGTGTGCTATCCTCCGACTTTTATTCGGAAACAGAAGCACAGACAAGATTTTCATCGTACTATGCAAATGCTGCTTACACCTATGCGCTCAAATATTCATTAAATGCAAGCTGGCGTGTTGATAAAAGTAATCTTTTCGGCCTTGATAAAGGCGCACAAGGGAAACCTGTCTGGAGTGCCGGTGTAAAATGGCTAATGAGCGAGGAGCAATTTATGAAGGGCGTACCATTTCTAGATTACCTGGCACTGAGGGCTACCTATGGAGTTACAGGAAATTCTCCTATTCCGGGAACAGCATCATCTTATAATATCCTTTCTGCTGCGACCTCAGCTTCATTACCCGGTGGAAGAAGTTTCTCTGTGGCTACGCCAGGAAATCCAAGTTTAACCTGGGAACGTACTAAAACAACGAATATTGGATTCGATTTCAACCTTTTAAAGAACCGACTATCAGGATCTTTTGATTATTACAACAAAAAGACGGATGATCTTGTAGGGCAACTTCCTTCTAATACGTTGACTGGTTATTCTGTTATTGTTGGAAATTATGGCAGCCTGAAAAATAATGGTATAGAAGCCGTCCTCAATTCAGTTAATATCAATTCAGCTGATTTTAGGTGGACTACATCTTTAAACCTCGCCTACAATAAAAACGAGATTACCGGCATTAATTACTTAACTCCTATTACTACCGGTCAGCAAATGATCAACCAGCGATATTTCCCGGGATATTCTGCCTTTGCGTTATTCGCTTATCAATATGCAGGGCTCGACGCATTAGGAGATCCGCAGATCATACTTGCCGATGGAAGTGTTTCAAAGGCCAGAAATATAAGTAAACCTGTTGATATGCGTTATATGGGAACCACCCAGCCACCCCTAAGTGGGGGGTTATCCAATACTTTCAGCTACAAAGGATTTTCACTGAGCGCAAATGCCGTCTTCAATCTGGGACATGTGATGAGACGTGATGTGGGCACTTATTTTAGTGGTAGATTGATAGGTAGCAATGCACTAGTGCTGGCTGCGGGCAGATATACTTCATCCGTTAACCTGGCGCAGGGAAACGTGAATTCGATTTTTGCGGAAAGATGGAAGCAGTCCGGTGATGAAAATACAACCAATGTGCCATCCTATGTAAGTAATACCTCGCTTTCCAACAGCAGGCGTGATGTCAATTATTACACTTATGGAGACCTCAACGTTCTGGATGCCTCATATATTAAATTAAGGGACGTCACACTTTCTTACCGCTTACCTAAATCGGTGTTGAGCAACATTAAAGTCAGCGATATTACCTTCAGGATGCAGGTTTCCAACCTGATGCTGTGGAAAGCAAATCGGTATGGGATAGATCCTGAATTTCAGGGTTTTAATCTAGGCGTAGCTAGCGGTGGAGATCCCGAAACGATTTCTGGTGTAAATCGTGCAGTGAGAAGTATGCAAGGTATGGTCACATTTGGCGCTCATGCGTCATTCTAAAAATATAGACATGAAAAAATTATTTAGTTTTGCTTTACTAGTATGGTTGTCATTTTCGATGTCAGCCTGTAAACGCGAATTTCTTGAAGTTACCCCTGCAGGTAAATTGATTGCCACTAAAACATCAGATTACGATTTGTTGCTTAATAGCCTTACGCTGGGGAACCAGTTCATGACGTATACGCAGGCGATGGGTGATGAAATGGCGGCGATTGAGCCTTATTATGCAGGAACTACAATTCAACAGCAGCGTTCATTTCAATGGGCCGATATCATCTATGAACAAAATGATGATGCACCGGAGATTACTTATCCGACTAAAGCACTTTATATCTATAACATCGTCATTGATGAGGTATTGAGTTCTACTGGCGGTAGTGAAGTGCAGAAAAATACAATACAGGCTGAGGCACTTGGGGGGAGGGCATGGACCTATTTTCAATTGATTAATTTCTTCGGGAAACCCTATGTTGCAGCAACGGCCGCAACTGATCCGGGTTTTCCAATAATTGATAAGGCCAACGTTACGTTAAAAAGCTTTTCCAGGGCCAGTGTTAAAGAAGTTTATGATTTTATTATCAAGGATTTGCAAGCTGCGATCCCTCATTTGAGTGCCAGCCCCCTTCACCGCTTTCGGATGTCAAGGCCAACCGCAGAAGCATTATTGGGTAAGGTTTACTTATCTATGGGTTTGTATAGTGAAGCACTTCCATACTTAAACGCGGCCATGACAGACATAATTAATTCCAGCTATCCAGTTAGACTTTATGACTACAACGTCACTTTTGGATCCGGAGGCTCATTTTTGCCTAATTCAGTAATTGGCCCTACATTGCCAAACCTCTACAACTATGAGGAAAGTCTTTACTCTAGGCAAACGACTGGAGATTGGACATCAACATCTAATGCCCTTTTGTTGTCGCCTGCTACGATGTCTCTCTACGGCTCATCTGATTTACGTAGAAACTTCATGAAAAACACCCCATATCCAAGTGGAACTGCCTTTCCCCTTGGAATGGCAAGGCGGGCGGGGCCTTTTTCTCCAATCATAGGCATGTTGGTTCCAGATGTATACCTGATGCGTGCTGAGGTGAAAGCCAGGCTAAATGACCTGCCCGGAGCAAAAAATGATGTTGAGTCGCTTAGAATTAAAAGGATGCCCGCCAGCGACGCGCCAGTGCCGGCTGCAATTATTTCAGATAGGATATCACTTGTTAAATTTATACTTGATGAACGCATCAGAGAATTTTCAGCTCTAGGCTACCGTTGGCTGGATATGAGGCGCCTGTCTGTTGACAGTGAATTTCAGTCGACAGTAAAATCTACCCATACGCTATATACCACTGGAGGAACGGTGTCTAGTACATTTACACTAAGACCTGAACGGTTAACATTTAAAATCCCACCTAAAGTTTTAGCTGAGAATCCAGGAATGCAAGACAATCCATAAAACAGTGCAAATAATATTTCTAATGAAGCTTAATATGAAGAATATACTTGTAATTACTATATCAACGCTGTTAATTTCGTTCGCAGCTAGCGCTCAGGATACAAAATCTCCTAAGCCAAAAATCAAATCGGAAAGCCAATTAGTTCGGGAGCAACTGATTGAAAAATTATATTTGGAAAAATCTGGACGTAAATCAGAGCAAATCGCTGCGGAAATCCTTGAAAAGATTGACACTGATACCGCTTGGGCGAGTGAAAAAGCTAAACGGGATGCTTACCGTATTCATCCGCTTTACGCCTATTTAAACGCGGAAGACACGGAGGGTTTTAAACGTTTTCTATCCAGCTTAGGCGAAGTTAAAGGGACTGAGAGAATCCATTTTGCAACAGCAGCCTACGTACGTCAGCTAGTAAAGAAAGGGATTGACCTGGATTTTGCCGGCGAGCTTATTCAAAAAGAACGGGGCTGGGCAAAAAACAAAATGCTGGAAGCGAACCAAGCGTCCGAAGATAGAACAAAATATGAGGGCCAGACATTTGGGTATGCAATGTTTACGGCAGACTATGCTCAATTGCTCTATAAAAAGGGTGAAAAAGCCAAATCCTTTGATCTATATAAAGAAGCAATGAAATATAACCAGCACAGGAAAGAAGCAGAACTCACGAATGCATATCTAGTCGTTGCGTCTGAAATGCTGCCGCAAGATGTTCTCAACAAAGAAATGGAGACTCTGATCCGCAATGGGATGGCGACTGCTGAGATTATAAACAGACTTAAAACCGTCTATGTGAATAAAACTGGAAGTGACGCGGGATTCGAAAACTATATCGCATCTTTTAACAAAGATAAAATCAAAGAGAAAATTGAATCGCTGCGTAAAATCATGTTAGACGAAACGGCTCCGGGATTTACCCTAAAAGATTTGAATGGCAATATCATTAATCTGACGGATTTAAATGGCAAAATAGTTGTACTTGATTTTTGGGCTACATGGTGCGGACCCTGTAAAGCGGCGTTTCCTGCAATGCAAGCGATGGTAGATAAATATAAAGGTGATCCTAATGTCCGGTTCTTTTTTATCGATACCTATGAGCGGGGGGACAGTAAAGAGAAGAATGCCAGTGATTATATTAACGGGAAAAAATATACATTTACAGTGCTGATGGATAATTTTAATGAGGTAGCCCAGGCATACAAGGCTAAAAACATCCCTGCGAAATTTGTAATAGACAGAAATGGAAAACTCCGTTTCAAAGCTGCAGGTTTCAGCTCTGATGCGGACCTAATGGAGGAAATTGAAGCAATGGTTACCTTAGCTAAGGAAAAATAAATATGCACTCACTAGTTGATCTCGAGCGTATTTGAGATTATTAAATTTAGATAGGAGGCGGGTAAATTGAAGGATGGTGGTATTAAGGACTGATTGATCTGATCTCAGGTTCACCTCGCTAAAGCACTGAGTCGGATTTTATAGTAATTGTGTAACCTTTCTCTCAATGTTTCATCTCAATAACAACATTATTGAAGGCAATAGCGTATTGCAAAATAACAACGTATAATATATAATGTTGCCATAAAACATCAAAGGCAGTGAATTTTTCACTGCCTTTGTGCCAAACCTGACATGAAATGTGCACGATTGTACATTTGAATATACTTATTGTTTATCAGATATTTAGACGATGAGTCACTGGAGAGGTCCGATAATACAATAAAACGAAGAAATCAACGGTGCCGTGTTTGACAAGCTAAATGTATTCGACATTAGACCCTGCCTCAGACTGTGGAAAATACGAAGATTAGCCAACGCTAATAGAGAAATGAAGATAGGATCGAACTCCTCAATTTGTTTTGTTTAACGCCGAAATTATGTGAAATTTTATCTCGATCCAGTAGATTTTCTTAACCACTCTGCAATGGTTTTAGGCCGACGTCCGAAGACCGTTTTCACATCATCTCTAATCTTATTTTGGCTGGATTAATACCGGCAGCATTCACCTCTATTGGGCCTCAAAATTCTGATCTCTTGGGGGGGTAGACACCAGTTGCCGCATCAAATGGTATACAACCCATACCTGACAGTTTTTTGATCTCTCTGAGAGGGCGTGATTATTGCAAGACGGTTGAATCCCAAAAAACTGGCTGAGAATTGATCAGGTTGTTAAGGTGAAATATACTGAGACAGTGATTTTTCAATGTCTCTTTTTCTTTAGATATTTTGCAGATAAGTGCTCAAAACATGTACATTTGATATCTCACATCCCTGAGTGTCATAATTAACCAAATAAAAGCCATTAGTGGGAGCAACGGAGAAATATACAGATGAGCAATTGAAGTTTTCACTCGAACAGGAAGATCTTGCTGCATTCGAATTTCTTTTCAAAAGATATTATCCTCAATTAGTTTATTTCGCTGACAAGTTCATCAACAATATACAGGAGGCAGAGGATGTAGTGATGGAGCTGTTTTCAAAACTTTGGCTCAAAAAGGTATTTTGCACTGAAATCGGAAACCTGTCGTCCTTTTTGTATCGCAGTGTCCGCAATGCATGCCTCGATTATTTACGTAAAGCTTCACGTTCACCGTTGCTGCTTCAGGAAGTGGGAGATGCGTTATCAGTGGAAGATGATATCATGGAAGGGGAAGAGGTTTTTGCCCGGCTCCTACAGCTCGTTTTGGAACATATCGAAAGTTTGCCCAGTCAATGTAGAAGGGTTTTCAAATTAATTTATATTCAAGGGAAGACTACCAGTGAGGTGGCGGAGATATTAGGTTTATCTGTACAAGCGGTCAGAAATCACAAAGCGCGGGGTCTAAGCCTGCTTAGGTCAAGGATAAAACCAACCCATTTACTATCAATAGTGCTGATGCAGATAGAAATCATGCATAAGTTTTAATTTTTTTTAAAAAAATCTCAATTCATTGGGTTGTTTCTGAATTTCTAACGTCTTACTGGAAATAGACTAATCATGAAGCAGATTCCTGAACATATAGCTCATTTACTTTTTCTGCATTTGAATGATGCGCTGAAGCCGGAACAACAGATCGTGTTTGATCGATGGCTTTCTGAGTCGCCTTACAATGAGGCGATCCTGGACCGAGCTCAGAAGGAAAATCTTTCTGAAGAATTGAAAAGACTAAAATCGATCGATAAGGAGAAAGGGTGGGGAAAGCTATTGCAGGCTATTGGTGAGAAGCAAATTCCTAGAAGTCAATCGAGGATGCAGAAAGTTAAATTTAGAATGTTTGTTGGCTGGGCTACAGCTGCTGTGCTGTTCCTTTGTCTTTCCTATTTCATTTACCAAGACTTATTGCCAAAAACCGTGAGCAAGGTTCTAAGTGGTGATATTTCGATGGATCTTAAGCCGGGAACTCAGGGTGCTGTTCTAACGCTTTCAAATGGTCAGAAGGTATTGCTGGACAGTTTGAAGAGTGGGGAAGTTACTGTAATACAAGGACAGAAAGCTAAGCTTGTAAATGGTGTACTAGCTTATGAATCCGGAGCTGGGGCACCTGTCTTTAATGTGGTGAGCACGCCTAACAGCCGGCAGTATCATTTGATCCTCCCCGATGGCACAAAAGTATGGTTGAATTCGGCCAGTTCAATACGTTTCCCTACCAGATTTGTATCTGGCGAAAGGAGAGTAGAGGTCAGTGGAGAAGCTTACTTTGAGGTTATGAAAGACAGCAGACAGCCTTTCCGAATTATAACCAGGGACAAGGTAGAAGTGCTGGTATTGGGAACCCATTTCAATCTGAATAGTTATGAAAATGAAGCCAAGGTGAGTACCACGCTTCTTGAAGGTTCTGTGCGCGTCCAGCACAATACTGACGAGGTTACCATTAGGCCAGGTCAGCAGGCACAGGTAAGTACATTGAACTCCCAAGGAAAGTCAAGTATACGTACGTTTAATGATGTCAACCTAGAGAAGGCCATTGCCTGGAAAAACGGGCTGTTCAATTTTGAGGGTGCGGAACTGCAGGAAGTGATGCGCCAGTTGGAGCGATGGTACGGCATTGAGGTGCGCTATGAAGGTCTGGTACCCAAAGTGAAATTCTTTGGAGAAATCAGTAGGAACGAAAATCTTTCTGATGTCTTGAAGGCATTGGAGGAATCACATATCCATTTCAGGTTAGAAGCAGAAAGGAGGTTAATTGTCTTAGCAAATTAACTGTTGAGCGTTAGCATCGCCCGTGTATGTAGTCAGAGATCCGGAAGTGTTTAGACCACTCCCGGAATATTGGTCCGATACAAACGTCATTACACATTATACTAAACCAAACTATTTCAAAAGTATGCAAAAAAAAACTACTTTGGCCCAACCAGCCCATCCATTTTTCCGACCTCAAGGGTCAGGAACATTAATCTTAGGGATTATTAGATTGCTGATGATCATTCCTTTGATGTTCTGTTTCGAAGCAGCTACATCGCAAACTATCAATCTTAAAGCAAAGGACATGCCTTTACCAAAGGTCATTTCCACAATTAAAAAGCAAACGGGTTATTCTGTATTCGGAAACATAGAGCTTTTGAAGCAGGCTAGTCCGGTGACGATAACAGCGAAAAATATGCCTTTGTCAGAATTCCTAACTGCGGTCTTTAGTGACCAACCTTTAAACTTTCGTGTGGCAAATCGTACCATATTCTTATCTGAAAAAGTAAAGACTGAGAAGCCCTATCAAGATTCCAATCCACAGGAGCAGAAAAAAACGATCACAGGGCAAGTACTAGATTCACTAGGTAAACCCTTGGCTGGAGCAACGGTAAGCGTCAGAGACAGAAAGCAGACTGGCTTCACTGATGTTGAGGGTAAATTTCGTCAGGAAGTTTATGACAATGATGTAATGGTGATTTCCTATTTGGGTTACCGCAACTATTTGCACATCATCAATAGCAAGAATCTGTCTGCAAGTACACCGATAATGATTAAACTTAGCCCGGATGTCAGCCAGTTGAATCAGGTTAACGTAACCATTAATACCGGTTACCAAAATATAGATCGGGCACGCAGTGCAGGTTCGGTGGCTAAGCCTGATATGGCCATTTACAATGACCGTGTGGGTACGATGAATGTGATTCAACGTCTGGATGGATTGATCCCTGGCTTGACCATCAATAATGCTCCTAATGCTGACCAATTTCAGATCCGTGGACTAACTACGGTAGGTAGTACCATCAATATTGGTGGCTTTGCCGTGCCCACCACGAGTCGATCTCCGCTCTTCGTTGTGGACGGGGTGCCCTATGAAGACATCAACCTGATCAACCCAAATGATGTCATGGATGTTAACGTATTAAAAGATGCCACCTCGGCATCGATCTGGGGTACAAGAGCAGCTAATGGAGTGATTGTCATCACGACAAAAAGTGGCAAGAAGGGCGGTAAACTGAAAATTGATTACAATACTTTTGTACGATTCCAGGCTAAGCCGGACTTGAACTATCTGCCAGTGTTGAATAGCCGCGACTATATTCAGTCCGCAAGGGAAACTTTTGATGCATCCCTGGTTCCCTGGGCAACGATTAATGGAGGCACTTCACCAATTGTAGCTCCTCACGAACTAGCTTTGTATGACCTTAGCAGAAATCTAAGCACTCCAGATGCTACAAATGCCAAACTGGATAGCATGTCGAAGCTCTCGAATTTAGACCAGATGTCGAGGTTATTTTACGCCAATAGTTTAGTCACCAATCATTCTCTGGCGCTAAGTGGAGGTGCCGATAAGTATAGTTATTATGGTTCGTTTAATTACACCGGTAACAGGGGAAATGGCAATCGTCCTGGTAATAACAGTGATATATTTAAGTTGAACCTGCGTCAGGACTTCAAATTTAATCAACATATTCAGGCTTATTTAGTTACTGATGTAACCAATAGCAATTCTAAATCTACACCCCTGCCAACATTTGATTCCAGATTTACACCTTATCAAATGTTCCAGGATGCTTCTGGTAACAATCTTGATCTCTCCTGGAGATACCTAACTGACGAATTGCGGGCCTCTACAGAATCAAAAGGTAAAATTGGTCTCAGCTATGTTCCGCTTGATGAGGCGGGATTTGGATATACTAATGCCAATGCTCTATCGGTGAGGCTGAATTCAGGACTAACGGTCAATATTCTTAAAGGATTGCGCTTTGAAGGAACTTACAGTTATGTCAGGGGAAAGAACGATACGCGGCAATTTGAAGATCAGAAAGCATTTTTGGTCAGGCGGGAAGTGTTGAGTTATGCAACCTACAACCAGGCTTCTAGTGCGGTGACTTATAATTTCCCAAATACTGGCGGCCGTTTAACGACGACAAATAGTTCACGCGAAGACTGGACCATCAGGAATCAACTCAGCTACAATAAGAACTGGCTGGACAATAAACACCAGGTGACTGTTTTGGCTGGAAATGAGGCTCAATCTTCAACAGTGAAAAATACGAATCAATTGACCAGAGGATTTAATGATGACCTGAATACGCTCCAGCTGATCGACTATAAAGCGCTCACAACGGGGATATCAGGTGTGATATATCCTACAACTGGTGGTGTCAATAGTTACTTTCCGGATTTACTATCGGTTCAGGGTATTGATACCAGATCACTTTCCTATTATGCTAACCTGGCCTATTCATTTCTGGAAAAATATGGGGTGAATGCAAGTTGGAGAATTGATCAGTCTAACTTGTTTGGTAAAGACAGATCTGCACAGAATAAACCTGTTTGGAGTGTCGGAGCACTATGGAATGCAAATAGGGAAAGTTGGCTGAACGATTTGGATTGGCTTAACGAACTTCGCTTAAGAACCACTTATGGTATTACCGGGAATTCTCCATCTCCAGGTACAGCTGCCTCTACAGATATTTTGCTGGCGAGTGCCCCTTCAGGCTTTTCAGTTCCTGGAGGAACCATCTATAGGATCAATAGCCCTGCAAATAAAAGGTTGACTTGGGAATTGACAAAAACCAAAAACCTGGGGATGGATTTTAGGGTGATAAAAAGCCGGATCAGTGGATCTTTGGATTTATATTGGAAGAAAACAGAAGGCCTGTTGGATCAATTACTAGTCAACCCCTTCGCGGCTGCAACATCCGCGACCATTTTTGGTAATGCGGGTGAATTGAGGAACAGGGGTGTCGAACTATCGCTAACCACCATCAATCTGAGTACTTCCGATTTTACCTGGAGAACATTAATCAATGGTGCGTATAATACCAATAAGATCACCAAGTCATATGCTGCCGCCTCTAATAGTGGTGCTGTTCGCAGTACTGCGACTGTCGTACAGGGTTTTTCATCTTATCCATTATTCGCCTATGATTTCGAAGGTTTGGATGCAATGGGCGATCCACTGATCCGTCTAAGCGATGGTCAGGTTGTTAAAACACCTAATATCACTAAACCGACCGATATCTTATTTATGGGTACTACCCAGCCCAAATGGTCAGGTGGATTCAACAATACTTTCAGGTATAAGTCTCTGGATCTTCAGGTAAACATTGTTTTTAATGCTGGTCATGTCATGCGTCGGGATGTGAATAGCCGTTACACTGGGGTAAATGCCCAGAACAATAATTTTCATGCGGAATTTAAGGATAGATGGAAACAGGCTGGTGATGAAAATTTCACAAATGTACCTTCTTTCGTTCCAGTATCGAGTTTGAACACATCCCGAAGATCTACTTTCTATTACATGCTGGGCGATGTGAATGTAGTGGATGCTTCTTTTGCTAAAGTCAGGGATCTTACTTTAAGTTACACTTTGCCTATTGCTTTTTTAAATAGGTTCCACATTAATCAATTCCGTGTCTTTACTCAGGTTGGCAATATTATGCTTTGGAAAGCAAATGATGAAGGGATCGATCCAGAATTCCAGACCGTTGGAAGTTTCGGTGGAGCCAGAACATTGAGAACTGGCCAAAATACATTTTCAGTCGGAGCTAATGTTTCATTTTAATAATTGAGTTATGAGAATTTCAAAAATATACCTGCTAGGATTATTGATTACTGTGATAAATGCTTCCTGCGGAAAGGATTTTTTAGAGGTGGCGCCAAAAGGAAGTTTGATCGCCAGTCGTACCGTTGAGTATGAGAATATGATGTACAATTCCCTGGCACTAGGTGCTGATGTTCCAACGGTCGCTTTAGGGGATGATGCTGCCATGTTGAGTACCTATTTTGAGTCCTCTCCATTACGTCTCCAACGCATCTTTCGCTGGGACAAGGATTTCTATGAACCTGAGCAGACTGCTGCTGAACTTCAGTCACCCATCTCCAGTATCTACATCTATAACAAAATCATCAATGAGGTGATGGATTCCAAAGAGGGTGATGAAGCTTATAAATTGAGAATTCGTGCGGAGGCTAAAGCATCACGTGCATATTTTAACATGTTACTGATCAATTATTATGGAAAACCTTTCAACCCCGCAACTGCTGCTACCGATCCGGGAATTCCCTTGGTTAAAGAGGCAGACGTTTCCGCCACATCATTCGGTAGGGTATCTGTCAAAGAGGTTTATGATAACATGATTTCAGACTTAACTGATGCAATTCCAATGATACCTGTTAATCAACCGCACCGTCAACGCATGACTAAGGCAGCTGCAGAATTCACGCTGGCGAAGTTATATTGGTATCAAGGCGACTATACTGCGGCACTCAACTGGATTAAAGAGGGTAAAGCGCATCTGCCAACAAGTTTCGAAGTGGGAATCTATGACTACAACGTGACCTATGCTGTGCCCACCTGGACAGTTACTTCGGGATTTAACAATATTGAGAGTCTTTTGGCCAGAACAAGTTTGAGCTTTTGGGTCAATACCTCTAACAGTGTCTTACTAGCTCCCTGGGCCTTCGATTTATATACTGCTTCGGACAAAAGGCTTAAGTCATTTTCTTCAGTACCTTACCAGGGAACAGGTACTTTTCCAGCGCGATTGAACAGAAGGACTGGGCCATTCGGTGCACAGGTATCCCAGGGAGTAAATTTGGCGGATGTAGAGTTGATGAAGGCAGAATGTGAGGCAAGATTAGGTCAGTTAGCTGAGTCGAAGGCTACGCTACTGGCTTTTAGACTTAAACGGATGTCCAATACTGAGGCCCCTGTAAATGTTGCGCAAAAAGACGATTTGATTCGCTTTGTGATCGAGGAACGGGTTAGGGAGTTTGCATTATATGGCCTTAGGTGGTTTGATATGCGTAGACTTTCCAATGACCCACTTTTCCAGTCGGCTACTTATAAGCACATAGTTTTCGATGGAAGTACAGGTCTTGCTAAAGATACCTATACACTTGAAAAGGACCGCCTGACTTTGCGCTTTCCATTAAACGTGATGTCTGCGAATCCAGGCATGCAAAATAATCCATAACTATAAATTAATGATGATGAAAAATAGCTTATATACGCTGATCTTATTGTGCTTTAGCACTATGTTAAAGGCACAAGATAAACTGGAATTGAGTTTTGGAGACCCCGCTCCGGCACTGAGGTATTCTAAATGGATTCAGGGAACGCCGGTAACCTCATTAACCGGCGACAAAATCTATGTATTGGAATTTTGGGCGACCTGGTGTAAACCCTGTATCGAAGCGATGCCACATTTGTCTGACCTTGCAGAAAAATATGCTGATCGGATGAAAGTAATTGGTGTTAATGTATTCGAACGAACTAGCGGACAAACTTATGAGTCTTCTTTGCCGTCTGTAGAAACGTTTTTAAAGCAAAATGCAGATAAAATGAGGTTCGATGTAATTGCAGATAACAATGCTCGCGAAATGTCAAATAATTGGTTACAAAAAGCACATGTCGTTGGCATCCCTGCAACCATCATTGTAAAAGAAAATCAGGTTCTTTGGATAGGTCACCCGGCTTTCTTAGATAAGGTGTTGATAGAAATATTTGAAAATAAGTATGATTTGAAACGTAGGAAACAGGAGTACGAAGAAGGTATGCTCAGTTCTATGAGAGTGAGAGGGATTTACGATACAAATATGAAGAAGATTGACGATGCACTGGCTAAAAAGGATTACAAGGCTTCAATCTTAGCTGCCGACGAAGCGATCAAATCTGATACCAGCGCCGCTTTCCAATATAGACTCAAAAAGCTACAAGTGTTACTGGTTCAGGCAGATAAAAAAGCGGTTGAAATTATGTTGAAGGAGACTGCAAAATATGATCAAAGCCAGGGATTGGCACTGGCAGGATATATTTCCCATCAGGATAATTTGCCAAGAGAGTATGCTTTGACGGCTATCGAGATTATCGATAAATCCAAGACTGCTAATGCCTACTACCTCGACCTAATGGCGACTATGCAAAGTAAATTAGGTGATTACAAGGGAGCACTGGGTACGCAGCAGCGTGCTCTGGAGGCAATGAAGCAGAACGAACTGAAATCGCCTGGTAAAATCAAGCCTGAGACTTTTGCCGAGTTTGAGAACAAAATTCAAAAATACCGGGATGCACTAAAGAAGTAATTTCTTGTAAAATAAATGTACGAATTCGTCTACTCGATTAATAAATGTTATATTGACGTTTATTAATCGAGTATATTTATTTCTGTAATAACCAAATGAAATATTCCTACAAACCCTTTTGCTTTACCATTTTATGTTCCTTGCTTTTTGCCCATGCTTTTTCACAGTCAGCAAAGAATAGCAATGGAAAGACCCTGTTTGATTACGATTGGAAATTCCAGTTGGGAGATGACCCTAAAGCTGTGGAGCAAAATTTCGATGATAGCAATTGGCGCTCACTAAACTTGCCGCATGATTGGAGCATCGAAGGAAAAGTAGACGCTAAAAATCCGAGTGGTAATGACGGTGGGTATTTCCCTACTGGCCTTGGCTGGTATCGCAAGACCTTTACAGTTCCGGCAGATTTGAAAGGAAAGAAAGTCAATATCTATTTTGGAGGCGTATACATGAATGCCGAGGTCTACATTAATGGGAAGAAATTGGGAATTCGGCCATATGGCTACTCCTCGTTTTTCTATGACCTGAGTCCACACCTGAACTATGGGGCAAACAATGTGATCTCCGTAAGAGTGGACAATTCTGCTCAGAAAAGTTCCCGCTGGTATACTGGTTCCGGGATATACCGCCATGTATGGTTGCTGGTCAACGATCCGGTTCACATTGCACCCTGGGATGCAGTTGTGCAAACCATGAGCGCTGACGTAAATAAAGCTGAGCTGTTGTTGAAGGTAAAACTGACCAATGACAGTCCCACCGAACAGAAGGTGTTGTTGCGGAGTACGCTGCTGTATCGCTCGAAAAGTAAAGCCAGTTCAGCGCAATCAATAAGCATTGCCCGGGGATCAACTAAGGACATCAGTCAACAGTTGCAATTGACTAATCCAATGCTTTGGAGTCCTGCCTCCCCGGCCATGTACCAGTTAAAGATTGAAATCTTTAAAGAAGGTAAGTCGCTTGGACAGCAGGTAGTTCCGATGGGCATCAGGACCTTAGCATTTAATGCGGAGCAAGGCTTTCTGCTGAATGGCAAGCCTATCGAAATTAACGGCGGATGTGTGCACCATGACAATGGTTCATTGGGCGCGGCAGCATACGATCGTGCAGAATTCCGGAAAGCTGAAATCTTGAAGGCCGCTGGTTTCAATTCGGTGCGGACATCACATAATCCAACTTCCGAAGCTTTTTTAGATGCCTGTGATCAATTGGGACTGATGGTGATGGATGAAAGTTTTGATGGCTGGCGGACCAAAAAGACCGATCATGATTATGCTAAATATTTCGATCAGTGGTGGAAGGCAGATGTAGAAGCTTTGGTACGGCGCGACATCAATCACCCTTCTATCATCATGTGGAGTGTGGGCAATGAGATTATCGAGAGAAAAGAGCCACAAGCGGTAGAGACCGCCAAGAGCCTGGTGGCCTTGGTAAAAAGCATTGATGTCTCGAGGCCTGTAACTTCTGCGATCACTACCTGGGATAAAGATTGGGCGATTTTTGATCCTTTGTTTGCCGCACATGACATTGGTGGCTACAACTACCAGTTGCACAGATCTACAGATGATCACCAGCGCGTCCCTTCCAGGATCATGGTACAGACGGAATCCTATCCCCGCGATGCCTTTGCCAACTGGAAGTTGGTCAGGGATCACAAGTACATCATTGGCGATTATGTCTGGACTGCTATGGATTATCTTGGGGAATCAGGTATCGGTCGGTTTTTCTATGAAGGGGAAACTAAGGGCGAGCATTACGAACGTGATATATTTCCATGGCACGGTGCCTATTGTGGAGATATAGATTTACTTGGCTGGAGGAAACCCATCTCACATTACAGGGATTTGCTCTACAATGAAGATAAAAAGCTCTATATGGCAGTCAGGGAACCGGATGGTTACTTTGGTAAGATTAAGGAAACGCTTTGGTCTGTGTGGCCTACATGGGAAAGCTGGAGTTGGCCCGGGCATGAAGGCAGGGAGATTTCAGTAGAAGTTTATTCCCGATACCCGGCTGTTAGACTCTATCTTAATGGACAGCTGGTCGCGGAAAAAGCTACCTCAGAAGCCGAACAATTTAAAGTAGTTTTTACCCTACCATACGTAGCCGGCACGCTTAAAGCTGTAGGGGTAGTGGATGGTAAAGAAGTCGGACAGCAGAAACTTCGTTCTGCAGGTGAGATTGCAGCCATCAAACTTAAGGCAGACCGCAAATCGCTTGATGCAGACGCGCAGGATCTGGCCTACGTTCAGGTTGAATTGGTAGACAAGGACGGATGTATCCAACCCAATGACGATCGTAAAATTTCATTTGAGGTAGTGGGAGCAGGAGAGATTATCGCCGTGGATAATGCTAATCTGAAAGATACTGATGCTTACATAGCAAAAGAGCGGAAATCCTGGAAGGGCAAAGCAATGGTGATCATCAGGAGCAAGAAACAATCTGGAAAGTTAAGGCTCAAAGTGACTGCTGATGGTGTTGAGTCAAAAGAATTAACTATTTTGGTTAAACACAGATGATTTGATGTAAGTTTCTAGTCCACAACATCCGACCAAGTTGTGAAATACATCTGATTTTAATAGTCTCGCAAATATGAATCGTAATTAAGGTTATCCTGTATATTGCAAAAGTTTACTAAAATTATTTTCCGTTCCAAATATGGCCAGTCATATCAATCTCAACATCTTTAAGCAATTTTTCAAGTCCGGCTCTGCGTCTGGAATTATTATATTTGGCTGCGTGATACTGTCAATTATCGGCGCTAATTCATCCCTTGCCGGTGCTTTTCAATCGTTTCTCGGTACGGAGATTGGCTACAGTTCTGATCGTCTGCATCTTCGATATCCTATTCAACTATGGATCAACGATGGTCTTATGGCCATATTCTTTTTGATGGTAGGCCTCGAAATCAAACGCGAAATGGTGGAAGGTGAATTGAGCTCTCCTAAAAAATCGTTATTACCAATATTATGTGCTTTAGGTGGCGCAAGTGTTCCAGCTCTTATTTACACCGTGCTAAACAGGGATCAGCCAACTGCAGAAGGATGGGGAATTCCTATGGCAACCGATATTGCCTTTGCACTGGCCATTGTTGCTACTCTGAACAAACGTGTACCGCCATCTCTGAAGATCTTTTTAGCGGCTCTTGCTATTGTGGATGATTTGATGGCAATATTCGTTATAGCAATTTTTTACGCTGGAGAATTACATAGTATCTATCTGCTATATTCGGGTGTTATCCTTCTGCTACTTTTTCTTCTGAACCGGTTTAAGGTCACCAGTCTTGCTTTTTATCTTCTCCCCGGTGCAGTTCTATGGTATTTCGTCCATCATTCGGGTATTCACGCAACCATTGCCGGTGTTCTTACTGCCCTTTTTATTCCAACTAACACCACTTCCGATGAGTCTCCTTTAGAAAAGTTGGAACACTTCCTTACAACACCTGTCAACTTTCTAATTGTTCCAATATTTGCATTCGCAAATACTAACATTACTTTTCAAAATGAAATGATCGGCGGACTGGGATCCACGCTTGGAATGGGCATTATATTAGGCCTCGTTTTGGGTAAGCCCACCGGCATCATGCTGATGTCCTGGATCAGTGTAAAGACAGGCTTGTGCCAATTGCCTGAGAATGCAAATTGGAAACATGTTCTTGGTGTCGGTTTTATCGCAGGGATTGGGTTTACCATGTCAATCTTTATGGCAGTATTATCATTCTCAGATGCATTGCTCATTTCAGAAGCTAAATTCTCCGTATTATGTGCGTCGGTTATCGCTGCATTGACTGGTTATCTGATACTGAGAGGACCAAAGCGACTAACCTCAAAATATAATAGATAATTTCACCTATTTATTTGTTTTTATTTTGAGGCAGCCATAGCATCTTACTGTGAGACTTTCTGGATACTGAGGTAGTTCACACGTTAATGACTTAAGATGTACATTTGATCTGTTTTCATTGATGTTATTAGAATTCGAATGGGCATTCAGGACGTATACGAGCATAAATGGAACTATTCTAGTCACAAAAAAAACCGATCTTAAAAGAATCATAGAAATTAGCATAATGGAAAGTACTACCAATTGTCATATCAGAAAACTCTTTTATTGAAATCTTCAGAGAATTTCTACTAGCGTATAAAGAAATTGACCTGGATGATAAAGACATCTATACCAAAAACCCTACCTTACCACTTGGTCCATCAGTTCGAAGCTTTGTAGATTCGAAGATCAAAGCCATGAGCTAGTGGGGTAGAGACTACTTTCCTGTCCTCCGCTTACGCATATCAGCAATGAATTTTTCAAGGAGTAGCACATCCGCTTGAACCTCTGCGGCGTCAGGGATAGATTCAATTAGTGCGCCTGCAGTATCGTGTCCTAAAAAATATGTGGAACACTTCGACATGTTGTCATCTATTACTTTATAATCCGTTTCCGTCAGATCAACAATCTTTGATAATCTCTGCGTTTGCACTGTCCTCCCAAACCGCTGAATTGCACCGTTTAAGACCACTTCCTCAATACATCTTTCCCAGGCTTCACGTAATTTCCCATAAGCATGCTGTGCTTGTAATTTATACTCCTCTTCTGTTTGAGTACGCTCAGTTTTATCAAGCGTTTGACAAGCAGCATTTAATAAACCAACTCTTTTACTCACCGGCAAGGTATCCCATGGTGGATTTGCGGCAATGATACCTGTTTCCTTTGGTTTACGTGTCAGCCCTTTAACATCAATTGTAAGTCCCAGTTCACTACAGTGCTCCTCTAACATAAGCAAGAACGCAATATCATGGGTGAAAACAATGACCTGTCTAATTGCTGATTCTTCCACGATTCTTTTTGCAATTTTATTCCGCCACTTATGATCAAGGGAGGAAACGGGGTCATCAAAAACGATGGTACTCTTGTGATCCGACAGTGTTAATTCAGATAAAAAAGTAGAGAGGGCAATACAACGATGTTCGCCTTCACTGAGTATATCTTTTAAAGAGACATTTCCTGCGTGTGGCTCACTTAACTTCAAATAATGATGTTGTTTACCACGAATACCCTTTGTGCCGGTATCAACAAGTATGTTTTTAAAGCCAAATTTTGAGAGCTCTGCCTTGAAGGCATCCTGAAGGTTCTGAGTAATGTAGCGTGCAGTAAGCTGATTACTGAATAGGGTTACCGATCTGGTAGCGCAATTACTTACTCCTGACTTCACTAGGTTGTGCTTTTTCTGGCGAAATATTTCCCTGGCTATTTTAGGTTTGAAATCATGTATCTTCTTTTCATTAATTAGCTCCCGAACTTCATTCTCAAGCGGCAACACTTTTTCATTGATTGAAACTTGCTGGAGCACCTCATTTTCAGCCTCAATCTTTGCGATGATTTGGTCAATCTCCATTCTGGCATTTAATTGCAATGTAGGTACATCAATTTTATCAACGGAAGATTTTGCGTCAAGTTTTGCTACCAGTACCTCTCTTTGTGCTTCCAGTTCTCCCAAATATTGAGATTGATGCTGCCTGTAGTTTTGATCGTATAATTCCAATTCCAGTACCGTAGTCTCAAAATCAATATAATCAAACGACAAACCATTCAGGGTCTGTTTTAATGTCAAAAGCTTTGCAGCCGATGAATCATATTTTTGCTGGGAATCATGGGAGACAAAAGATTCAAAATCAAGAAATCGCTTTTTAGCATCCTCGTCAAGATGCTGTAAGCACAGCGGACAATTTGAATCCTTACTAGTTTCAGGAAAGAGGTGCTCGTTCGTACTTTCATTATAGAATTTACGCGCACTTTCCCAAAGCTGTTTCCACGAAGCTCCTCCAATCCCATTTAAGGGTAAATCATCAAAACTATTGGACGAACTGGCCTTTAAGGCAACTGATGTTGCCAAATAATCATCAATATGTTGTTTTACTGAGGTAAGTGCTGAAACAGTGATGAGTGAGTTTTCCAACAATTCAAATTTATTCCTTAAGGTTCGGAAACGGGCGACCTTTCCATTATTCAATACTACTGTGTTAGCCGGGTCGGAAGCCTTTAATTCAGATATAAGTTTCTGTAGATCTGCCACACGTTTTTCCTTACTTCTACTCCACATCGATCCGGCCCTTATGTTGGCAAGATTTGAATTTCCGTTTAGACCATCAATAAATACCTTCGCCGCCGTACCATCCTCGATCTGTAAAACTGATAGATCGAATTTTGATAGTTCCAAAGCTTGTGATTCACTAGTCAATAGTGCCTCGATCTGGCTTAACGCCACAGCAAATTTTTCAATCAAAGACAAACCGTGAGGAATAAAAGCGATTTCATCCTCTCCAGTAATATAATGGGTCGCGCTGTGCGAATCAAAGACGTCGACACCTTTCAGAGTCGCATCTGAAACAGAGAGGTTATGCAAGGCGACCGACTGGAATACTGTTCCATTAACGGAATACTCGACTTCGGCTTTTCTATCGATATTAGAACTGGCTGCATTGTAGACATTGCCGTTAATAACCGGCTTTGACCCACGAGTATTACATACGTGTTTAAGTATACCTACATAGCTTGATTTCCCGGCACCATTGTCTCCGTATATTGCCGACAGTCCTGAATGTGCAAACTCTAAAACACTTGATCCTGAGAGAGCATTAATGTTTTGCAGTCCATGTATTTTTGATAAGAATAGGTTTTTAGCACTTGTAGTGTGTGACACGTAGGCTCTTAACGATACCAAATTTACCGGAGTTACTCTTGCGGTAGTCAATCCGCATTCAGATTTACAGATCGCAAGAAGATCATTTAAATCCCTTTGCATCAGGTTTCCCTGGCGAATTAACTTATCCATTGTTGCTTGCCAGAACTGTGGTTTTCCATCAATCCAATCAACAATATCATTTAATATACTCATCGGTTTAGGTTTGTTTGGTGAGAACTTGGTTTAGTAAAAATAGATATTTAATTACGAAATAAAATTAAATAAAATGTGCTTGATAATATAAGGTATCCCGTAAAAGCCTTTCGTAGTATACTGACCAATTTTGCTATTTCTTACTCTTTTTATCAGTTTCATCCATATTCTTGTTTGTGTACCGAATGTGCCTGAATTGTTATAGAACCTTCAGTTGGTCAATGCTGATGGGGAATTGAAAGCCGCTGCTGTTTTACTTTTTGGCAAAAACCCGAAGAAATTCTTTGTTACCAGTTATTTCCAGATAGGCCCTTTTGATAAAACAGATTCGGATTCCAAATTCCAGGATTTAGTTGAAGGATATATTTTTGATAAGGTAAAGTCTGTTATGAGCCTACTTAAACAGCGCGACATTCCTCCAGTGATAAGTTATGATGGCATTCAGCGAATTGAACGCCCGGAATATCCGGAAGCAGCAATACGTGAAGCGATTTTGAATGCTATTGTACATAAGGATTATACTGATTCCACGATACAAATGAGTGTTTATGATGACAAAATTATACTTTGGAATCCGGGGAAGATATCAGAAGGCTTAACTATCGAGAATCTAAAAGCGAAGCATCCATCTAAAGCCCGCAACAAAAATATTGCGGAGATTTTTTTCAAGGCCGGATATATTGAAACCTGGGGACGTGGAATTGAAAAAATGATGAGTGCCATGCGTGACTATGGCATGCCGGAGCCGGTATTTGAGGAGAACAGCGGAGGTTTCCAAGTTACTTTTGTTAAAGAGATTTATAATGCGGATACTTGGATGAATTGAAATTAATACTACACAAACTGCTGCTGTGAGGTACCTTCAGGAATTCCCTCAGATGAGCAGCGCCAAATACCAGAAACTAAACGGTATTGGAAAAACCCTTGCATCGCAGGACATCCAGGAGTTGATCGACAAGAAGGTATTACTCAGAATCGGAAAAGGACCTCGAACTACCTATACGTTAAATAAGAATGTATGATTAGCAGCCGTTCCTGATCGTTATCCATCTGGTCTGTGCTGGAGCGAAAACAATTATATACCGCATTGGAAATTCTAAATGTTGCCTACTAAGTAACACGAAAACTAGGACGCTATAACTTCAGACATAATTGGAAATCGACTATGAATTGCTGGCCATCACCATCTATTGACATCGACAGGAAAATTCTGCCGAAGAATACTACCCAATGAGGCAATAACTAACCATAGTTATTGCCTCAAATATTAAAACAATATATCATACTCAGATTAACACGATAACACACTCCGGCTGTCCGCAGCACAATCACCACGTGTTGGAACAACATCACGGATCGATCACATCAAAACTCTAGAAATTAAATAAGCCATCAAAAGAATAACGTAATCATTGTCAACCTTGATTTTAACCGTTTAATCGCATTAATCATTTGAGCATTCACCGTACGTTCAGAAAGTCCAAGTGTCCGAGCAACCTCTTTATGACTTAGACCCGAATCCACCCTCAATTTGTAAACCTCCTTCATCTTTTCAGGCAAAGATTCAACCGCATCGTTGATATATGAAATCCATTCTTTCTCCCTGACCAGATAATCGGTATGGGCAACCTTACCACTATTCACATAATCCCGTAAGGAAGAAGTATACCTTGCCTCAACCTCGCGATGCTCAAAAAAATTGAAAACAGCATTCTTCGCACAATTGATCAGATAACCCGCAAGATTCCGGATCACCGGCAACCGCTCCCGTTTTGCCCAAAGCGAAGCAAACACATCCTGAGCAGTGTCAGCCGCATAGTCCTCATCGCCAAGTTTTTTCAAACCCTCTGAAACAACCAAACGCAAATACCTCCTATAGATCAAAGAAAAGGCATCCTCATCACCGCCTCTCAGAAGCCTTAAAAGTTCATCATCAGAAAATTCATCGTAATTTACACTCATAATCACTGCTCATTAATCAAAATAATGCGCTTCAGTGAAGAGAGAGTTGTAGTGCGAAAAAGCAATAGGGCACGGCAACTTGCTATCCTCTATCGCTAGGCTCTGGTGGGCCGCCAATCCTTTCGGAAAGGGAGATTAGAGAATAAGCAAGCACCGTGCCCCATAGCTTATAGGGAACAAGTGCTGTACTTACTTCGATCTCTTAATTTACCAGATTTAGCGTCGAAGCTTGTTAGCAGGGCTTAGTTTTATTTTCGTCCTGCAAATCTATTAATATTTACACATTCGACAGCATCCATCTTATTAGTGCAGCGAAGTGCGAATGTCTTAGTAATCGAAGATAGCAAAAATGGGGGTTAACTACAAAAATATTATAGTTAAATATATTTTTGCTGTAGTTAACTTTACTGCTCTTGTCTATATTTTTGGAGATTTTTGATTGATGGCGATTCACATTGGTAAAATCATACAAAATTTAGTCGATAAAAGCGACTTTTCCACTCAGGAGGTTGCGAGCTACATGAGTATGACGACATCCAATTTATTCAATATATATAACCGTGAAGCTATCGATGTTTTCAAGCTGGCTAAATTCTCAGAGCTATTTAATACTGATTTGTTTGAATACTACTTGCCGAAAGATAAATTGGATAAAATACGGGGAGAGGAAGTTGTGAAGTTAACAGCAGAGCTCGATTTATTGAAAGCAAAGTTAGCCAATCTTGAAATAACGGTTAAGCGACAGGATGAGACAATTGAAGCTCAAAAGCTAACAATAGCACTGTATAAGAAAAAAATGCAATGAATTCGAGAGTTAGCAGTTATTTTTTCGGATAGGACTAAACCACTATTTGGTTTGCCTTTTCAATCCAGGAATATCCTTTATCATCAACGCCCCAATATAGAAGCCCACAGCAGTCTGGAATTAGTGGTTTTCTGTGCCTTTATCATCTCCCTGTTCTGCTGTATCATTTGATGATTTTGCTGGATTTGAAATTGCTGACGTTGAATCTGGCTATGTCGGAAAACCTCTTCCTCATATAGATTGATTGCTTCCTTTAGGGACTCCGCCCGTTTATTCAACAGATAACTTCTAATGGCATTGACAGCCTGGAGGGTACGGTACTTTTCTGGTAACATAGAAAAGCTATCAAGTGTCTCGACTAGCACATTCATCTGCGCAGATAAGTGCTCGACCAACGGCCCGGCATGTTGGATCGCTACCTTTCTCCCCTTGTAATTAAATGCAGATCCTATCCCGAATCGGACAAATATATAGGTAATTGGTAATACGGAGAAAAGTACGGCTATGGCAGATGATATGCCATCAGTAGCTAGGTAGAGCGAAGCAATGAATGCGCCGACACCTATTCCCAATATATTGAATAGTCTATTTCTATTATAGTTGTGTGCATTGAATTGAAGCTGCCAGGACCTGTTATGCAGTTCGGCATATTCTTCGATTAATGTCTTAGATTGTTTAAGATTATTAATTAATTCTTGTAATTGCATCGTGGGATGATTTATTACGATAAAGATATCATTTTAGATTAATTTCCTGAAGTTGTTAGGAAGATTGGGTTTTAAAATTCTATTTGAAAAATTCGATTATTAAAGCGTTCGTCAATTAAATCACAGAGTGAATTTCGAACACTAAATTTGTTATGCCCTTAAATTTATTTAATTAAAAGGTTGCTGGTAACATCGCCCACTGAGCATGGAGAAGAAGATTATGACTCTTCTAACCTAACCGCCCTATTATGAGGCAAAATGCGCTTTTCTGACTTACAGAAGCAATTTAAGAAGTATTTTTGAAACCTCAAAATTTTGCTGTGTTACGCATTTGTTACGGTTTTGCAGAGAATTCGAGTGGCGCCTACGCACATTGGAATCTAATTGCAATATTCTGCTTCCCAAATAATGTATAGTTACAAAAATTGTAAGTCCGTTACTAAGCTATTCATTGGTGAAATAATAACATAATCGTTGTAGAAATTGGCTCTAATGAAAATAATGATTAAGTTTACATGTGCAAAAAGGGATAAACAACATCCCTTTTGTCAAACAAAAACTTAAATGATTGGGCAATACGGTTACTTAGAGGACTTTATTAATGAACTGCGTTCCAATGGAAGGTATGCCTTTTCATTGCCGGAGGTACGAAATAAGTTTGAACAATCCGATGAGGCGATTAAAAAAGCTCTACAAAGGCTTAAAAAGAAGAGGGAGATTGCCTTAATAAGAAATGAGTTCTATGTAGTGATTACTCCAGAATATCGGAGTAAAGGAATCCTTCCGCCATCCTTATTTGTTTCAGAGTTGATGAATTTTTTAGAGAAAGATTATTATGTAGGTCTGTTAAATGCAGCTGCTTATTATGGAGCCGCCCACCGGCAACCGCAATCTTTCTCGGTAATCACAATGAAACCGAGTTTAAGGAATATTGATAATGACAACCTGAAAATAAATTTTTACATAAAGAAGGAATGGTCAAAAAGTGATATAGTTCAAAAGAAGGTTGATACAGGATATATAAACGTATCATCTCCGGAGTTAACCGCATTGGATCTGGTAAATTATTTTGAACAGGTAGGTGGTCTTAATAGGGTTGCAACAGTGTTGGAAGAACTCTGTGAAAGCATTGATGCTGATAAAATGCTTGATCTTGTGAAACGGTACTCTCCTATAACTGCGATTCAGCGTTTAGGCTTTCTGCTTGAAGAGATTTTGAATATGCGGGATTTAAGCGATCCAATAAAAGACTACTTAAAAACAGTGAATTACTTCCCGGTATTATTGAGACCGCAAAAGGAAAAGCCTGAGATGATAACCGGGAATGACTGGAAGGTGGTGCAAAATATAGAAATAGAAACAGATTTATGATCCCACAGGCATATATAACCGCATGGCGTAAGAAAGCTCCCTGGCAGGAGGATTTCCAAGTAGAACAGGATCTGGTTATCGAGCGGGCTTTAATGGCAATATATAGTGATGAATATTTTTTTAAAAAAGAGATTTGCATTCAGAGGTGGAACTGCATTACACAAATTATATCTGGCACCAGCCGCAAGGTACTCTGAAGACATCGATTTAGTGCAAATTACGGCGGAGGCATTCGGGCCAATTATGGACAAGCTTCGTGAAGTATTATCTTTTTTGGGAGACAAACCAATACGTAAACAGAAACAACATAATAATACATTAGTATACCGCTTTGATTCAGAAGGAGGAATTCCGCTAAGATTAAAAGTGGAGGTTAATTGCCGTGAGCACCATACCATTTACGGAATCAAGGAAGTAAAACACGATATGCAATCCGACTGGTTTACTGGTGACGTTCTTATACCCACCTATGAATTAGCGGAGTTATTAGGGACGAAAATGCGTGCTTTATACCAAAGACGAAAAAGAAGAGATTTGTTTGATATGTGGTTTGCAATTACACAGGCTGATGTAGATTCAACTAGAATTATCGAAGCTTGGAAATTTTACATGAAACAAGAAGATAACAGTGTGTCGCAAAAAGAATTCTTAGAAAACATGGAAAAGAAGATTTCAGATCAAGATTTTTTAGGTGACATGCAAGGGTTATTACGACCTGATCTTTCATATAAAATTACTGAAGCTTATGAATTTGTAAAAACAGAGTTGTTGGAAAAAATATAATATGGGTAAAGAAGATATGAAATATAAGTTGCCTGAAGGTTGGGTTTGGACAAAACTCAGCGAGATTACTTTGCCTATTCGAAAAACTAATAGAAATCAAGAAAACTCGGATGATGAATTTCAATACATTGACATAGAAAGTATTGATAATTCGTCACAGTCAATCAAAAATTTCAAATTATTAACTTGGGGCGTAGCGCCCTCACGGGCTCAACAAATAGTCGAAACTAATGATATCCTCTTTTCCACAGTACGACCATATTTAAAAAATATTGCACTTGTGACTGCTGGTTACAATCTACAAATTGCTTCATCAGGATTCTGTGTACTAAGAGTTAAAGGTGTAAACTTTAAGTATGTCTATTACTACGTTTTAAGTGCGGAGTTTATTAGTCGAATCAATAAATTGGCAAAAGGAACAAGCTATCCAGCTGTAACCAATCAAATAGTTCTTGATCAAAATATTCCTATACCTTCTCTAGTTGAGCAAGATAAAATAGTTTCACTGCTGGACGAATTATTAAGTGAACTTGAAAATGGAAAAGAACAACTATCGACGTCATTAAAACAATTAAAAGTTTATCGACAGTCGATTCTCAGAAACGCATTTGAAGGTGTACTTACAAAAGAATGGAGAAGTTCAAAACAGAATATTTCCACAACTGAAACTTTTCCAAAGTTATCTCATGAAACACTTTTTCAATTAAAGCGACTACCTGAACCTTGGGTTTGGACTCAACTGAGAGAAATATCAAACAACATAGAATACGGATATACTGAAAAATCAACAAAAGAGCCTATTGGTCCCAAATTTTTGAGAATTACAGATATACAAGACAATAATGTCGATTGGGGATCTGTCCCATACTGTAAAGTATCAGATGACAAAAAAGGGAAATATCTACTTCGATCAGGGGATTTGGTTTTTGCGAGAACTGGTGCTACAGTTGGGAAAAGTTATTTAATAAAAACGAATCCACCGGAAGCAGTTTATGCTTCATATTTAATACGTGTTAGATTAATGGAAACGTTCATTCCAGAATATATCTATTATTTTTTTCAGTCTGAATTTTATTGGAGACAAATAACAGACGGTCAAGTGGGAATTGGGCAGCCTAATGTTAACGGTACTAAATTGTCAGAACTGTATGTGCCAATTACTTCTATAGCGGAACAAGAAGAGATTGTAAAAATACTTGGAAGTGTTCTGTCTAAATGCGACAATTTAGAAAATACAATTAAAGATAATACAAAGCTTATTGAAAATTTCAAACACATAACATTAAATAAAGCCTTTGAAGGTAAATTGACAGAACAAAACCTTAGTAACGAATCTGCGACGGCTTTACTGGAAAGAACAAGAATAGAGAGAGAAATCTACATAAATGGCGAACAAAAGAAAAAAAATACTACACCTGCTAAAATAAAAATGATGGCTGAAGAATTAAAAGATATTATTGACATATTAATAGCTACTAAAAAGCCTGTGGCGGCGAAAGAATTATGGCAATCATCAAATCTTAGGGACAATATTGATGACTTTTATGCGCAATTAAAAAAACATATTGAAGCTGGAGAAATCGTTGAAATGCCACGCAACGGCAAAGAGTCATTTCTAAAAATATCTGAAAAAAAATGAGAATAGATAAGGTATATATTAAAAAATTCAAAAATTTGATTGAATTTGATATTGATATTGATGAAAATCAATGGGAGAACATTTTTCTTGGTCAAAACGCAACTGGAAAATCAAATTTCTTTGAAGCATTAGTATTAATATTCAAAAACCTTGATCTAAAGAAGGAACCACCATTTGACTTTAAGATTATTTATACGTGTAAAGCTAAAAAAATAATTGTGGAAGCTATATCTCAAAAATATGAATTTGAAGTTTGGGAAAGCAAAGATGGAATAGATTGGATTGATAAAAGAATATTATCAAGAGCTGAATTCGAAAGAAGAAAGGAAGAACTATTGCCCAACCATGTATTCATATATTATTCTGGGACAAGTGATAGATTACAAAATGTATATATTGAGCACCAAAGAAATTACTATTTGGATATTATAAGAGATGAATCAAAAAATAAAAGAATAGATACTCTGAGACGAATATTTCTTGTTCAAAATATACATTCAAAATTTGCTATTTTATCTTTTTTTATATTCTCTGACCAAAAAGAAAAGGTTCTTAAATTCTTAAAGGAGGAACTCGGTATCTTAGATTTACACTCATTATTATTAGTTTTAAAAAAGCCTATATGGAGTAAGTCTAGTTCAGACAAAGAAATGTTCTGGAACTCTAGTGGATTAGTCAGATCATTTTTGGAACAGCTTTGGTCTTTTTCCTTAGCTCCGATTTACAATAAAGAAACTACCCAGGTTGGGTATAAAAAGAGTGAAGTTCAAGATAGACTCTATTTATTTGTAGAAGACAAAAAGAAGCTTGCTGATCTTGCCACAGAATATTATAAAACAGGAATACAGTTTTTCAATGCTTTAGAAAGTACTCATATATCCGACTTAATAGAAGATATTAAGGTTAAGGTCGAAAAGAAAACTTCTTCGGATAAGATACCTTTTAGTGAGATGAGTGAAGGTGAGCAGCAATTGCTAACTGTATTAGGAATGTTGAGATTTTTAAAAGACAGGGAGTCCCTTATTCTTCTTGATGAACCAGACACCCACTTAAATCCTATTTGGAAATGGAAGTACCTTGAATATTTTAGAGATTATGTAGGCCGAGATGAAACAACCCAAATTCTTATCAACACGCATGATCCATTAGTAATTGGCGGCTTAGTAAAGGAACAGATCCGGGTATTTAGAAGCGACGAAAAAGGAAAAGTAACTGCTTTGCAACCTGATATTGATCCTATTGGACTAGGCGTTGCCGGTATCCTTACAAGCGAATTATTTGGACTAGCAACAACCTTAGATAAACCCACTCAAGAACTACTTGATGAAAGAAATAACCTTATTTACAAAGAGTCTATAGGTGAATTATCAGAAGATGATAGATCACGTCTAACAGAGCTATTTTTAGAAATCAACTCGCTAGGGTTCACATACACCTTCAAGGATCCCCTATACTCAAAATTTCTCGCAAATGTGGCTAATCTAGATGAGTTTAAAAATAGGAAGTTAGATAAAGAGGATATTAAAAAACAAAATAAATCTGCGCTTGGAATCTTAGAAAAATTATTTAAAAAAGAAAAAGATGATTTACGTAAATAATAAAACGGTTCCTCCAAGTGCCAAATGGTTAAAAAAAGCAAAATCAATTACTGATGCGATGATTGCAGCAGCGGACGATAAAGAGCGTTATGAGATAATTGATAAAAATCATAGGGTTTGGAAACTTCTAAAACAGACATTAAAATCGATTTCCTACGGTAAATGCTGGTATTCAGAAGCCAGGGAGCTTTATTCGCATTATCATGTAGATCACTTCAGACCTAAAAAAAAATCTATTGGAATTGACAACTCGGATATGGGAGGGTATTGGTGGTTGGCCTTTGATTGGGAAAATTACAGGTTAATGGGAAGTGTTGGCAATAGTAAAAAAGGTGATTATTTTCCCGTTAAAAGACACAAAGCCGCTCTATATTCTGATCCCGTCCAAGATGAAATATATTATTTGCTAGACCCTTGTAAACTAGAGGATGTCAAATTGATAAATTTCGAGGAAACAGGAAAAGCAATACCTACAGCTAATGAAAAAATTGCCAACTGGTCATACATAAGGGCTAAAGAAACAATTGAATGGTATGATCTGAATTATGAAGACTTGAAAGAAGAAAGAAAAAGGATATGGCGAACAACAGTAGATCAAATTCTGGAGACTCAATATTTGATTGACGAATTTGAATTAAATCAATCCGCTAAAACGGAGGAGAAAATCATGTCCAAATTTGAATCATTCAGAAAAATGATAGCACCATGTACAGAACTTTCAGCAACATATAGAAGTTGCCTTAGAAGTTCAGGATTTGATTGGTCACAGCGCATAATTGAAGAAAGCATTGATTCATCGGTATACTGCAAAGATTATACTAATTAATGTATTCTGTCCACTTATATCAACACAAATATATGTCTACAAACAACATAGCACAAAAAATATGGTCATACTGTGATACTCTCCGAGATGATGGCCTTGGTTATAACGACTACCTTGAACAACTGACTTATATTCTTTTTTTAAAGATGGCAGACGAAAATCAAGATAAATACAACTTACCTCCAATATGCAATTGGAAAAGTCTTATTGCGACGAAAGGAGGGGATTTGTTAGATCAATATGAGAAAATACTTAAGTCTTTAGCCAGTACAGGTGGAATGTTGGAGAAAATATTTGCAGGAGCTCAAAATAAGATTCATGATTCTACTAAGTTAAAGAAATTATTGCAACTAATCAACGAGGACAATTGGTCATCTACTGATTCAGATGTAAAAGGTGAAATTTATGAAACATTATTACAAAAAAACGCAGAAAATAGCGGAGCAGGGCAATATTTCACCCCACGTCCAGTAATACAGGCAATGGTTCATTGCTTAACACCAAAACCAAAGGAAACAATTGCAGATCCTTCTTGTGGTACTGGTGGTTTTTTTTTAGGAGCCTTAAACTTTCTTGACAGCAATTATACCCTATCATCGGAAGAAAAACGCTTTTTGAAATTTGACACATTTCACGGGTGGGAAATTGAAAAAGCTACTGCAAGATTATGTTTAATGAATTTATATTTACATGGTGTAGGTGATTTAAAAAAAACACCAGATATACAAGTCTCAGATAGTCTTAATCCTGCTAAAATTGGAAAAGAAATTCCGAAGGTAAAAATTGTCTTAGCGAATCCTCCATTCGGAAAAAGTAGTAGTGATGTTCCTACTACTGATGAACAACTTGCAGAAAAAGACGGATATTTTTTGCGAAAAGATTTTTGGATTACTACAAGCAATAAGCAATTAGCATTTCTACAACATATTATTTCGATGTTAGCGGATGATGGGCGCGCTGCCGTAGTTCTTCCCGATAATGTTCTATTTGAAGGCGGCGCCGGAGAGATAATACGCAGAAATATTTTAGAAAATGTCAATCTTCATACTATTCTCCGACTGCCAACGGGAATCTTTTATGCGCAAGGGGTAAAATCAAATGTTTTGTTTTTTGAAAAAAACGAGAATAAGAAAGGTACTAAAGATATATGGTTTTATGATTACAGGACAAATATTCATCACACTCCTAAGAACAACCCTATTGCTTTCAGAGATTTAAAGGATTTTATCAATTGTTACATGCCTGGTAAAGAAAAAGACAGAGTTCAATCTTGGAGTAAAAATACACCATCAGGTAGATGGCGAAAATACTCTAAGGATGAAATTACTAGTCGAGACAAAGCTAGCTTAGACCTATTTTGGCTAAAGGATGATAATTTTATCGATTTCGAAAATATTCCAGAACCAGATGTCCTGCTTGGCGATATTATCGAAAACATTGAAAGTGCGTTAGCGAACTTCAAAACAATAAGGGATTCTGTAACCTAGCATTATAATGGATGACGAACAAAAAATAAGAATATTTGAATCGGAGATACTAGTGGAGATTTCAACAATAGTTTGGGCTATTCTTCACTTTTGGTGGGAGTGTAACGTGAACTGTGTCAGTTTCAAAATTAACGCCTCTCAGAATCCTCTATTCTCCTGAAGAATTCTGTCACCAAATTTAATATAAAGCTGTGAAAATGCCAGTCCCCAGTTATGGATTGGCATTGTCCATTTTTTACTGATATTTTTAATGACCAAATACATGAGTTTCATCAGCGCCTGTTTGGATGAGAAAGCCCCTTTTGTCTTGGTTATTTTACGGATCTGGCGATGCACGCCCTCAATTGGATTGGTGGTGTAAATGACCTTTCGGATCACCTGGTCGTACTCAAAGAATGCAGAGAGGTTTACCCAGTTGTCCAGCCATGACTTACAACTCAGGGGATATTTCTTACCCCACTTCTCTTCAAACTCCAGCAGTCTTTCATATCCCTGCTGTTCGTTATTTGCCTGATAGATTGGTTTCATATCAGCCATTACGACCTTCTTGTCTTTCTCAGGGACATAGCGCATGGATGCACGGATCTGGTGAACAATGCAAAGCTGTTCCCTTGTCTTGGGGAAAATCGCCTCCACCGCTTCAGGGAAACCTTTCAATCCATCAATGCAGGCAATCAGGATGTCTTCTACACCACGCGCTTTCAAATCGGTATGCACTGACAGCCAGAATTTGGCGCCTTCGTTTTCGGAAGTATAAAGACCTAACACATCTTTCTTGCCCTCAATGTCCACACCCGGTATATTGTAGATGGCACGGGTTTCCACCGCTCCGTTTATCCGAACCTTGAAGAACATACAATCCAGGAATACAAAGGGGTAAACGGCCTCCAGCGGACGATTGCGCCATTCCTGTACTGCTGGAAGCACACTGTCAGTAATCCTTGATATCTCTGCAGCAGAGATATCCATAGCGTACATTTCCTGCACATAATCCCGCATGGCACGCGTACTCATGCCCATGGCATACATCGAGAGAATGTTACCTTCCAGTTCCTCAGTAATGATCAGCTGACGCTTGGGGACAACCTTAGGGTCAAAGGTGCCCAGACGGTCCCGGCCGGTTTCAAGCTCAAATTCTCCCGAGCTTAAGCTCCGTACTGTCTTCTTGCTTTTGCCGTTCTTGCGGTTAGCCTGACCAGCCAGTTTACTCTCGGAAATATGGTGCTCCAGCTCACCGGTCATCATAGATTCCAGAAAGTGTTTCATCATCGGGGCTAGTACTCCGTCCGTGCCAGTCATTTTCTTGCCGGCATATGAGCCAGCGATAGCTTCCTTCTTAAAGCTTTCAAAATCAAAGTCTTCTTGTGTTGCCATACTTATGTCGATAGTTTAAAGTTACACTATTGACACAGTTTGTGAAACACCCTCCTTTTGGTGGTAATTATGATAATTGAATAATTGTGGTCGTTAGAAACTAATGAACCTTACGAATCTAATATTCTCTTCTGCTGATGTATTTAGGGTTATTTTGGTAGATAATCAGTCTGATCAGATAAATATATACGTTCAGAGTCGGCAGAAAATATGTTTATGTCCGAACTGCTGCGACTAGTGCAGTGGGAGGGATAGTAAGTTGAAAACTTGCTTAAATGAAATATAAAATGAATCGTTACCTGGCTACCGGAGCTGCCAGTATGCGGATGCTCGCTACGGCCTTAGTGACCAGAGCAGATGAACCTGAACGCCGGCCAATTCGTTCCCCAGCAATCAGGTCAGCACTTGCAGGTAAATATCACACCGTATATCTGATATGTGAAGATGTAACCAGCTAGGGGAGGCCTGTTGGTGCATTGCCTACTGCAGTAATTGGTGTCAATATTTCAAAAAGCAGACTCCGACGGTAAAAACTCCACCGGTATAAAAGAACAAATGGTAACCTGATCTGATCTTGTCGGCGTTCTTAAGGACAAACTTTACCAGGTTCAATTTAGGTTTGCCATACCTGCTATGGAAGCTCACTTGGGCACCGACCATCAAATTAATGATGCCGTAAATAAAATTGAACAAGCAAAATCCCGCTACTGACATCAACAAAATTTTAAGCCAGCTGTCTGTGAAAGCCTGATTGTAAATCGGGCGCACATAGTCAAACCAGATTTTGATCGGGTAGATGCTGGCTAAGAAGAGAAGTGGGTAGCCGATTAATATCCATTTATTCCCCATTCTTCTGTTCAGGATAAAATAGCAGTAAGTAAAGATAATGAGGTACAGCAGGTAGCCAATGATTTTGAGTGTCATATTAGCTAACCGGGGAGCCCATGAAATGTTTTCCATGCTTTGATTAAATTCCTGTTCGGATTTATGTTCCCCAATCCTATATTCGCAGTATGAGTCTGCCACTTCGAATTCACTTTGAGCAAAAGGATTACAGCTATACCATCCTGACCAAGCCCATTACCAGGGACATGCTAGCCATTCGGATAGAACTGGATGGGGAGGAATACGAATTCACTAAGGCCCCTGACAAATATTGGCGCTCGGATCCGACCATATCCGGGCGGGCCGAACTACTGGCTGCTATCGCAAGGAACCTATCGCTGCGTTTCCGAATCTATTAAGGATTAGCCCATTGCTGCTGGTTTGAATTTTTGCGCCCTCATCGACAGTATTTGATGTCAAGGAGAACCTAGAACAGCCCAAAAGGAGAGCAGCAACCGGCCCGTTTGAAAATTTCCCGTACGCTCAATCCCAACGGCAAATGGTCCTAACTTATAGAGCTACAATGAGGCCGGAACAGTGTATCAGGAGGAGATTAAAGATGAGATGAAATCAAAGAGCTAAGGAATGAGGAATCAAAGTTTTTATACTGAAAACCAGCGACAAGATATTTTACTCAAGAAGGTTCCGCATAATTGTCAACTAATTTTGTCGGACTCAAATGAGCCCCTCATCTCCGAAGGAATAGTAACCGCGTTTGGTCAGGATCAAATGATCGATCACAGGGAGTTCAAGTATTTTTCCGGCTTCGACAAGCTTTCTGGTAATTTGAAAATCCTGTTGACTTGGCATCAGGTTTCCGGAAGGGTGATTGTGCGCTAAGATGATACCAGCTGCATTGGCTTTCAAAGCAACCGAGAAGATAATTTTCGGATCGCAGACAGTACCCGCCTGTCCGCCGATGGAAACATCATAGATCCCTAATACATGGTTCGCTCTATTCAATAGCATCACCTTCATTTGTTCCCGCATTTCTATAATGCCCTGATCCCAGTTATTGGATAGGATTTCATAAGCATATTTGGAGCCGTTAATTTTCGGCCGCTCAGTGGCCCGGAATTTCGGAAGGTAACTTACTTTGATCTCAGAGAGCTGGAATAGATTGGTTTGCGCATGCATAATTTTAAGGGTTTAGGGTTTACACGATTTAATTATGAAGCTTTATTGATGGTCTGTTCTACACAGGAAAAGTGGAGATTTAAAAATGTGGAGGCTCCTGACAGGATACCCATTTTTGTGAAATACTACTTTGGCGTAGCTTACCTGAAAGAAAAGACCGTTGAGATTAGTGAGGAATTAAAGCAAGGAAGCCCTTAAAAATTCAATTTTTGAGTTATATTCATGTCATTATTATCATTCTCAAATGACGGAAGCAATATTTGGCCTGGTTGGTGTTTTAATTGGTGCTGGCTTGACTTGGTACCAGAGCTATTGGATGAGCAAAAAAGAGAGCGAGCGAGCTGCGAGATATTTGGCTATCCGCATTGTATGCATACTCGATCAGTTCATGGAACTTTGTGCAGAGGTAGTCAGGGAGGACGGTCTGCATTTCGGTCAGCCAGATCCAGAAGGTTTTAGGGTGCCAAAAGTACAGGCGCCAGATGCACCAAGATATCCTGATGATGTCGACTGGAAAAGTATTGACCATGAGCTGATGTACAAGATTCTGGCTTTCCCATCTGAAGTAAATGGATCGGCACGGCTTATTAGCGACCTTTGGGATATATCACAAGGAGTAAACTATTTACATTGGTACTCGGAACGCGCATTTTGGTTTAGTAGTTATGGATTGCAAGCTTTCAAACTCTCAAAAGAATTAGCTGCCAGGTATGGAATTCAACAGAAAAGCTATCCCGGTTGGGATCCCGAGAAAGAATTTAGCGAGAAAAATGCAAGGTTTTCAGTTGAAAGAACTCAGAGATTGGTTTCGTACCACAGCGCTTTGAGAGGATTTTATAATCGTTGACAAATAAATTTAGATTTTGCCCCAAACCTTTTTGAAAGTAATGAATCTACCCCAGTAACAATATAGGTTTTATATTGTGACAATATCGGGGAAATTGGAATCGCAACATACAGGAATATCAAACAGTAAATTCAGGTAGTGAGCTATTTATTGTGAGTCCAAAAGGAACCGGTTTTTTTGGAGAAGTCCATATTTCGCAATATAATATGGGAAAGGTCAAGGTGGGGCAGAAAGCTTTGATAAAATTGAAAAGTTACCCATTTGAACAATATGGAATGTTGAAAGGCACCGTAACCTATCTTTCTTTAGATAAAATTGGTTGAGCGTCTATCCGTATTAGAAACAGGAATATTTATGCTCAAAAATAATCGCCAGCACTGGAAAAACATTTGACAAAGGTCAAAAAATCAGTAAGACTGTAGGTCGATCTTCATTTTACGTTTGAGATGGTCTCAATGGCGGTCAAATGCGCCTTCATTTTCTCTTTGATCTTTGTTTTTCTGACCGCGCGGTTTAGCTATTCAACTGCCTGATCAGCTCTGGGGATTTGAGATCATTGTCCCAACCTGGTAAGCGACCAACACTGATCCCGTATTTCTTTGCCATGCCGATTGGATCATGAACCTCTAATTCGACTGCTTTCACCTGCATGTTATATTCAGGATTGTTATAGATACAATTTTACTTGTGTTAATAATTTGATAATGTAAAACATACATGCTGTGGGGAATATGATCATATTTTTGGTGTTAAAAATCATCCAAAAATTAAAGCTCAAATGTTCCTCAAAAAAAGTTTCCTGTTATGTACACTGTCAGTGTTAACACTGATTCTCTCCTGTAAAAAGTCAAATCAACCCGATCAATTGCCTGAAGTAAGTACAGAGGGTAAAAATACTTTTGGCTGTGTGATTGACGGAAAGGTGTTTGTGCCAAAGGTACGTTTCAATATTGCGCTCAGTTTATCGGCGTATTATGCTGGTGTTCCGATACCTGAATTGAGTATAACCGCTCCCAGAAATGAAAGTGAGCGTAGCTGGATTACCTTATATTTCCAGTCGCAGGGAATACTGCTATCCGAAGGTGTTACATATAGATTGGGGAGTCCAGGAACGACTGGGGTTGTTTATGCCAAGTATGTTCATACCGCTGACCTGGAGCGTATGTCTTACGACAGCTCTTCTGAATTGAATGGCCAATTGCATATCCTGAAATTAACATCTAAAATAATTTCGGGCACGTTTACGTACGACGCGATCTCTCCAGAGGGAAAAAAAGTTGAAGTCAGAAATGGCCGTTTCGATCTTTCATTAAATTGATTTTCACAAATTATCGATAAATTATGTATCTCAATTACGCTTTCAGTGGTAAATCCATGTTATTTATGTGGGCCTTACTTTGCTTTGCCTTGCAATCTTTTGGACAGGAAATGGGCGGATCAGTAAGAAATGGACAATGCCAATCCATAACAGGGGACAGGCATGCTCGCAATTATATATTAAATTTGGTGACAGAATTCTTCAGGAGAGTAGAGGCTTCTGAGGCGTTAATTTATTAACTGACACAGTTCACGTTACACTCCCAATATAAAGTCCCTGATGCAATACAACAGGGGCTTTCCCAAAACACCATTAATTATTTTGTGCTATTTTTCTTTTCTGTAACCTCAGTACGATTTCCTGCGCCAGGTTTTTTAAATCGCTCTACTAAGTCTAATATCCCCTCGATCTGCGAATCTTTGAATTAAGGACGCAGAAATTACGCTTAGGGGGCTAAAGGCAATTATATACAAAACATTTTTCCAAAGAGGTGTCATCCATAAGTTTACTATTGTTCCGAATAGTATGGTTAGAGCTACCAATATACCTAGAAATAAAAGTATTTTCTGTAGAAGGGACAATCTGTACGATTTACTGAGATGAAAAAGGAGTAAGTTATAAGGAAGTAGTATAAATATCAAACTTAAGACAGGCATCATTAAAATCACTTCCCAATTAGCCATTATATAACTTGAAAAACTTCCTGAAAACTGTTTACTATTATTTAACACATCCATCTCTATGAATGATTTCAATAGTGGATACATTGGGAAAATAATAAAGGCTATAAACAAGTTAACTAATATTCTTTCTTTCATATTTCAATGTTTAATCAGGACAGTCCCTAGATAAGGAGGAACACATTTAGATCATCCGGAAGCGGGGCAGTTACAGGGTGATAAATAGATATCGAACCTGTTTTACGATCGTTTTACAGCCGAGACAAAGCGAGTCATAAGATACAGAAAATAAATAACATACAAGCCTTGTAAAAAGGACTGAAATCCATGTATCGGGATCTTCGTCTATATAAAGATATTTACTAATTTATTATCGGCCACATTTTGGAATAAGAGCCTATTTTTGTATATTAGTAATAATAAACAAAACCGTAACAAATACGTAACAAAGATTTCTTATGTCGTTATAAATACTTGATAAACATACTTTTATAGATTGGGAGCTCCTGTCTGTTAATCAGAGGGTCGCTGGTTCGAGCCCAGCAGAGGGAGCCAAATCAAAAGCCTTACAGAAATGTAAGGCTTTTTTGGTTTAGGCCAATTTCTAATCTCGCAATCCCCACTCATGGATATGATAATTGCTCCTGTATAGTATCGCTGATATGCTTGCTGTATACCATCAAGTAGAATGGTGTTTACGTAATGCGGATCTCACCCGGATATGACTGGAATCTAACAGGCAAATTACAGCCATTTGCCCCTGTTAAGTCCCTGTTATCCCCCTGTTATATCCCTGTTGGTTCCCTGTTACGAAAGAACCGGTTCCGAAGCAGTGATATACGTGTCCAGAACCGGTTCGCAAGATGAAAATATTCGTCAGTTTATAGGGTGGCAATATCGATTACAAAGCGATAACGCACGTCGCCTTTTTCCATGCGCTCATACGCATTCTTGATATCCTTAATGTCGATCATCTCGATGTCTGATACAATACCATGTTCTGCGCAGAAATCTAACATTTCCTGAGTTTCAGCAATGCCCCCTATGCCTGAACCTGCAAGGCTTTTACGACCTCCAAGGAGGCTAAATGCGGCCACTTCTGCAGGTTTTGGTGGTACACCTACACAGATCATTGTTCCGTTCGTTCTCAGTAAGGATAAATACATATTGAAATCGTGTTCGGCAGATACGGTATCCAGTATAAAATCAAAAGAACCACGGGCTGCTTTCACCTGGGCCTCGTCTGTGGTGACTACAAAATGATGGGCTCCCAGTTTCTTTGCATCTTCCTCTTTTTTAGGTGAAGTACTGAGTACGGTCACCTCAGCGCCAAAGGCTACGCCAAATTTCACAGCCATATGGCCCAGTCCACCTAGTCCTAGTACTGCCAGTTTATGACCTTTTCCTACTTTCCAGTGCCTCAATGGTGAATAGGTAGTAATGCCGGCACACAACAGCGGTGCCACAGCCGCAAGGTCCAGCTTATCTGAAATGTGCAATACAAATTCTTCCCTTACCACAATGGTATTGCTGTAACCACCATAGGTGGGAGAAGAGCCGTCACGTTCCATACCATTGTAGGTTTGGGTATTTCCTTCCAGACAGTATTGTTCCAGGTCCTGTTTGCAGTTCTCGCAAGTCTGACAAGAGTCAACCATACAACCTGTTCCGGCGAGGTCACCTACTTTGAATTTGGTCACATGGTCGCCTACTTTTACTACGCGGCCTACGATTTCATGGCCGGGTACCATTGGGAATATGCCTGGAAACCAGTCGTTCTTGATCTGGTGCAGGTCCGAGTGACATACACCACAGTATAAGATGTCGAACTGTACATCATGCGGTCCTACTTCACGTCTCTGGAAATCCCAAGGGGCCAAATCGCTGACTTCATTTTGTGCAGCGTATCCTTTTGCTGATATCATAATTATGTTTTTTAAAATAATTCACTTTCTAAGGCGCGCAAGTATCAGGCCGCAACCCTTTGAAGAATAACCTTGCAGGGCTTTTCTGATGTTACTATGACATGATGTTTGCTGTGCAGGGGAATTTGAAGATAGTCCCCTGGATTCAGATGATAGATCTGGTCTTCGATATAAATGCTGCAGGTACCTTCAAGAATCAAAAAACGTTCATATTCCTGGTCATGTACCTCCTGTGGAGCCATTTCTTTGATCCATACAATGGCTGTAATGGCTTCGGGGGTGTAACTGAGGATCCTGGCATGAACATCTTCAAAATCCGCTGGCAATACCATGTCTGGCCGCTCCAGCCATTGCTGGTAATCTTTTGCGGAAGCATGTTCGTTTAAAGTCGGCGCAAGAGAAACGGGTTCGCCGGCTTTTAATCTTGTCGTGTAATCTATGGTAGCTAATAGAAAAGGTTTAATGATCGGATCTGGCTGAATCGCATGATTGAGGGCGTATTTTTCTAAAGCAATGCCGATTTCATTGATTTCCCGCTGGATTTCCGGATGAAGTGCCGACATTTTTTCGATATAAAGATTTTCCTCCGCATTAGTTTCACCTAAAACGTATAAATCCAGTAATCCCGAATCAATCAGTTCCTGCCAGTCTTCCATGATGTTGTTGAGATGATTGTCTGATGTTTCCCGTTAATACGGAATGGCCAGTGCTATGCAGATGGCCATTCCGTACAATCAAAAATAAGCATTTTAATAATGGGTTTTTGATTTATTTTTTTGAGCTGGCTACCACTACGATTCCGCCCAGAACGAGTAATCCTCCGAGATAGGGCGGCCAGTTTACACTTTTTTCCCGGTCGGCAGAAACCTGTATCGGGCCGGCATCTATAATCTTTTCTTTTTTTGTATAGGTAAAGCCTGTCCAAATGAGCATCACTGCACCGAGTACAATGAGTACAATTCCAATAGATCTGTTCATAACTAAGTATTTCTTTAGATAACTACCAGAATGCCAAATTTGTTTATTCAGCCGGGTTTAAAATTCAAGACGGTAATTGATGGTCGGAATGATGCCAATCCATTTAATCGGTTCTATCACGCGTTTACTTGCATTGTAATGGGTCCCTATGGTATTTTCCCTGTTCATCACATTTTGTATGTCCAGAATGATCAGATGGCTCACCTTTTTGCTATTGATGCGGTAGCTGGAAGAAAAATCGATCCGGAAATAGGGATCTGCAGTCAGTGTATTTACCCTGTTTTCATCGATGACTTCCTCATCAAGTCTGAAAGATTCCTCTACCAGTACAGGCGAATATTTTCTTCCCCCGGCATAGATAAACTTCGAATTCAGACCAAACAGATTGCTTTTTCCGCTCTTCCATTCTTTTCCGAGTACAAGATTGGCAGAATACCTGGTGTTGAATGAAGTATTGAATGCTTTGCCGCTCAGGGCCTTGAATTTGGAGTCGAACAGGGAAGTGCTGAACAGGTAGTAATAGCCTTTGCTCAGGGATTTTTCCAGGGAGACTTCCAGTCCATAGTTTTTACCTGTTCCTTTATTGACCAGCGATTGAAAAGAAGAAGAGGTGATTGCATAGTTGTCAGACACGTTCAGTAAGGAAAAATTAACCGAGGGGTCTGAAGATACAGGTACATCATACTGGTGCTGATAGTAGAGCTCTGTTTTAAATTTCAGGTTGCCGGAGAACAGTTTTTCATAACCGACTACTGCCTGGGCAGATTTGGTTGGCTTCAGTTTTTCTGGATTGGAGGGAGCTGTATTCACTTTTTCATTTTTTGCAAAGTAAAAGGAAAGGGGTTCAATTCGGCTGTACAAACCTGCCGCGAAGGAGATGGTTTGTCCGCCACCTGGTTTCCAGTTTAAGCCAAGTCTGGGTTCGATGATCCAGGAATCGCTCAGGTTGAAATAGTTGGCATGTATTCCTGTGTTGATCGTCAATTGGGCACCGAGTTCTGCTTTATACTGTACAAAAGCATCGTAACTGCTGGTATTACCTTCCTGGTTCAGTAGTTCCTTCAGCCGTTTGAGTTCTGCATCATAAATCCTGGCCCTTAAGTTATAGCCAAGAAGGCTGGCGTTTATTCCGGCACGCAGGGAATTGGCCGCGTTGAAATTGTAGTTCAGTACGCCTGCATACCGAATGGCTGTATTGGTAAAACCGGTCTTTTCATTCAGGCTGGGTGTATAGTCATTGGATAGGGTGTCTACAAGACTTGAACTTCGGCTGCCGGAGTAGGAGATGATATTGCTCAGGTAGAGTTTGGAGTTGGCAATGTATAGGTGTTTTAGGCCGGCACTCGCTGCATCAAAACCAAAATTCATGTCGCGGCCGTCCATGCGTTCCTCCCATTTGGTGTAATCCCGTTCTGCATCTGTTTTCAGATCGCCTGTTCCGCCGATGCCGAAGAGCGAAAAGGTACCTGCTTTTTTGGTGGGAACCACGACATTAAATGACAGGTCCTGGTATTTGGGCACACCTTCATCAGAGATGTCGAGCCCGGCTTTTTCCAGAAGACTAAGTGAGGAATAGCGGTAGCTGATCAGGTAGGAGGCATCCGAGCCTTTTTTAAAAGGACCTTCCAGGGTAAGGCCTGCACCCAGTACACCCACTGTCAAGGCATATTCCCTTTTTTCGGTGTTCCCTTTTCTGAATTTGAGATCAAAGGCACCGGCGGAAGCATTGCTGTATTCTGCAGGTAATGCGCCGGTATAGAAATCAGAGGTGCCGAGGATCCCGGTATTGATCATACTGACGGCGCCACCTGATGAACCTTCTGCACCAAAATGGTTGGGGTTGATGATCTCAATGCCTTCAAGCCGCCATTGCAGACTTTTGGGTGAATTGCCCCGTACGATGATCTCATTGTCATCGCCTCCGGCTACTACACCGGCGAAACTTTGGGCCATTCTTGCGGGATCGAAAAAACCGCCGGCATAGCGGTTCGTCTCCTCAGGGGAGAAGGAGCGTGCGCTGGTCAGGGCCATCTGGTTCAAGGGTTTTTTGCCGGAATTTGCGTTTACAACGACCTCTTTGAGGTTATTCAGCTGCTGTTCCATTTCAATATTGAAAACGGGTTCTTTACCACTGGTCACCAATACTTCAGAAAGTGTGCTGGTTTGATAGCCCATTGCACTTGCCTGCAGGATATGTCTGCCCAAAGGAACACTTGTCAGCTGGAACTGACCTTTCTCATCTGTGCTGCTCGCTTTTACAGTAACATCGGAAAGCAGTTTGATGCTCACACCTGACAGGGGGAGCCCCGAGAGCCTGTCGGTCACCGTCCCTTTAATGATTTTGTTGTTCTGGGCACTCAGTAATGTGGCCTGGAAAAGGAAAAAAATGATAGGTAGAATTCTGACTAATTTCATGTCAATATGGATTTGTTTTTCCTTTATGACACCGAGTTTTCATTTTACCCCTATGTCTTTAATTTCAGTTTAGGTAATATTCAATGGATTTCTTAACATTGTTATCATCTAAACCAAACTAATGGACAATAAGTTAATGCATCATCTGTTGTGGGAGCGCATGCGCTTGGGCGATAAGGATGCATTTTTCGACCTTTACCGTACACTTTATTACGACCTGGTAAATTTTGGAATCCGTGTTTGTGGCGATTCAGAAACAGCTGGAGAGGCCACCGACCAGGTATTTGTAACCATTTGGGAGAAACATGCACAACTGGACAGGGTAGATAATGTACCAGCTTACCTGCGTACTTTTCTAAAACGCAAAATATTGCGCATGCTGGAGCGTAAGCGAAAAATCAACGATGCTTTGCAAAATGCCGGTGCCGAAGGTGAGTGGATGGAAATGTCTTACGAAGAATTCATTGTGAAAGTACAGACAGATGAACTAGTCAAATATAAATTGAAAACTGCGCTGGAGAAATTGACCTTCCGTCAGAAGCAACTGATCCACCTAAAATTCTTTGAAGGACTCAGTTACGAGCAGATTGCCGAACAAACCCAACACACCATCAAGACTGCGTATAATACCATTTATGATGCAATTAAAATATTGCGTAAAGAGCTTAAAGATTAGCCCGGTGCTGGAGTTTCTCTTTAATTCCAAATATAGTTTTTGATAATCGCAGTACCCCGAAATTGGCCTTTAATCGACGAAATTAAAAAAATGTGAAATTTCTTTAGGAAATCTCCTGTTTTTCTGGCACTGGTATTATATAAAACAAAACTTATGATTGATCGTAGTCTTTTTCATGTTGAAGACTTTCTGGTAGACAATACTTTCCAGCTTTATTGCGCAGGTAAGGATCAGCTTTGCATGAATTACTGGGAAAATTACATCCGGACGCATCCTGAGCAGGCAGCAACTATAGCAGAAGCAAAAAAGTTGTATGTAATCCTGAGCGGAAATAAAAAACCGGTAAATACGCAATTGGATGCGATAAAAATTCGCCTTGAAGATCATCAGGACCTGGCACTACTTGCACCAAGGCGGTACCTTTGGTTACAGGTTGCTGCAGCGGTACTGGTTTTACTGGGCATTGCATTATTTTTCTTTAGGCCTGAAAAGGCGGCCCCGGCGCGGCAGTTGGCACAGCATTTCAGTACAAAAGCAGCTGAGCGCAAAAAAATTACCTTACCCGACGGCACGGTCGTTTTGCTCAATGCCAAGAGTAAACTGACCCTCCTGGACTGCTTTAATGAGAAAAGCAGGGAAGTCAACCTTGTTGGAGAAGCTTTTTTCGACGTGGTACATCAAAAGCAAAAACCTTTCAAGGTGCATACAGCAGATTTTGACATCAATGTACTGGGCACTGCCTTCAATGTGAAGATCTACCCTGGAGAGGCCACTTCTGAGGCTACACTCATCAGGGGACTGATAGTCATGGAAGGGAAGGGCAGTAAAGGTAGTTCGATCACGCTAAAGCCGAGCCAGAAAGTCACTTTTTATAAGAAGGAACTCCAGGATCCGACAACTGCGAAGTTGAAAAAGCCAGCTTTACAAACTCCTGAGATCAGCATCAACCATTTTACCCAGGTGAGTGATAACGTAATTGCCGAAGTAGCCTGGACCCAGAACCGGCTGGAAATCTCGGATCAGAGTTTTGGGGAACTGAAGGGGGTACTGGAACGCTGGTTTAATGTAGAACTGAAGTTTAAAGACAAAGAAGTTGAGGGATACCATTTTACGGCTTCCTTTTCCAATGAAAATATAAAAGAGGCACTAAAGGCGTTGCAAGACGCAGAACATTTTAACTATGAAATAAAAGGAAACCAGATTACCCTATCAAAATAAAAAAAGGAACGGTGTTGACGCACCGCTCCTCTAAATTTTTTTGATATGAAGCAATGGCAGTTAAATGCGCAAACAGACTGCTGCCAAATACTTACGCAACCAAAAAAACAAAAATATGATTAATTATTACTTACTGCAAGCACGCTTTAATTCCAGGGCGTTCTTAAAATTCATTATTTTAATGAAATTAACGTGTATTATAATTTTCATTACCTGTCTGAATGTATCGGCATCGGTCTTTTCACAGCAAAAGATTACGCTGGATGTGACGAAAACCAAGCTCAGCAGGGTGTTGAAAATTATAGAAGAGCAGAGTGATTATCATTTCGTTTACAGTTCATCCAGTGTGCCTGTCAACAAAGATGTGACCCTGACTGTCAAAAATACACCAGTGGCCGAGGTGCTCGCGACCATTTTCAGCAGTACCAATTTAAAGTATTCCATCTCTGAGAACGGACTGATCGTCATTAGCCGGCGGCGTGATACGAAGATCACGGGAACAGTAAAAGATGCCAACGGCGATCCTTTGCCAGGGGCCTCTGTGCGGGTCAAGGGTACAGGTACGGGCTCGGCAACGGATATCAACGGAAAATTTTCCATCATGGTGCCCGCCAATGCAATACTTGTGGTCTCTTTTGCCGGCTTCCAGACCAGGGAGGTTTCAGTAGAAGGTAACCTAAACATAGAGGTGGTGCTCCAGGAGGACACCAAGATGCTGAATGAAGTGGTCGTGACCGCTTTAGGCATCAAAAAGGAACGCAGGGCGTTGGGTTATTCTGTATCACAGGTTCAGGGTGAGTCATTGACCCAGGCCCGTGAAAATAATGTGGCCAATTCCCTGGTGGGCAAGGTGGCGGGCCTCGACATCAGTTCGACTTCAGGAGGCGTGGGTTCCTCAACCAGTGTACTGATCCGCGGGGTTTCCAGTTTAAGCCAGACCAATCAGCCGCTTTATGTGATCAATGGCGTTCCCATGGAAAACAAACCTACAGGCTTAAACAACCTGAACCCCAATGGAAACTCAGGCAGTCAATGGGACAACGCACCGGATCTGGGTGATGCGGTTGGAAACTTAAACCCTGACGATATCGAAAGCATTTCTGTATTGAAGGGTGCTGCGGCCTCCGCACTGTATGGCTCCAGGGCGAAAGCCGGTGTCATTCTGATCACCACCAAAAGTGGTAAGGGAAATAGCATCGACTTCAATAGCAATTATGTCGTGGAGCAAGTCATGGACCGTACCGACTGGCAGTATGTGTACGGTCAGGGTGCAAATGGTATAAAATCTCCCGATGCGGCCGCTGCAGCCCAGGTGGGCGGATCAAGCTGGGGCGCATTGCTGGATGGCAGTAGTGTCGTACAGTTTGATGGTGTATCCCGGCCCTATACTGCGCAAAAAAATAACATCGAAAATTTTTATAAAAACGGAGGGACATGGACCAATACCGTTGCCCTCAATAAATCATTTGAAGGCGGTGCGATCCGCTTTTCTACCAATGATGTCAACAGCAATTCAGTAGTGCCCAATTCAGGGCTGAACCGGCAGTCGTTTAACCTGGTGGGAACTTTTGAGCCGGTGAAGCGCCTGACCATAGATGCCCGGACTAACCTGATCCTGGAGCAGGCAAAAAACAGGCCGATGCTTTCGGACGGTGCGGGTAATGCCAATTACAATGTGGCTTTTCTGCCTACCAGCATCAATGTCAATGACCTGAAGCCAGGAAAGAATGCGGCAGGCAACGAAATCCAGTACAACACAGGAAATGCGTATGCGACTAATCCCTGGTTTGCGGCCAATGAGTTCGTTAACAATACCAAAAGGGACCGCTCCATCAGCTCCTTTAGTGCAAAATATACCCTGGATAATGGATTGTTTTTTCAGGGACGCGGAGGAAGGGATGCCTATACCGATACTTACAAGAATGTGGTGCCTTCGGGAACTGCATACTATGTCAACGGAAAAATTGCGGAGCAAAAAACAAAATTTGAAGACATCAATGCAGATCTGCTCCTGGGTAAATCTTTTCAACTGGACGATGATTTCAGCCTGACCCCAAATGTAGGTGCCAGTTTTCGCCATACCAGTGTCAATCAGGTCACCAACAACGGAACCGATTTCGCTGTGTTTGGGATTTACAACATCCTGAATGCAAAGAACAAATCGGTAGGTTATGTACAAACAGAATCCGAAACCCAATCGGTTTATGGAACGCTGGAATTTTCCTACAGGGATATTTTTTACCTGACAGGTAGTGGCAGGTCAGATTGGTTCTCTACACTGGCAACACCGGGTAAAGACAATAAATTGAGCGTGTTTTACCCTTCAGTGAGCGGTTCATTGGTGTTCTCTGAATTATGGAAACCATCCTTCCTGAGTTTTGGAAAACTGCGGGCAGGCTATGCGATTGTTGGTCAGGCTACAGATCCTTATCAGACCATGTTAACTTACAGCTTCCGGAGTGAGAGCCTGAATGGCAGTCCGCTAGGCATCATCAGTAACCTGAGCATTCCCAATCCGAGCCTCAGAGCTTCTAAGGCCAGCGAACTGGAGATCGGTACGGAGATGAAGTTTCTCGGCGACCGGCTGAGCCTCGATCTTACCTGGTATAAAAAGCACTCTGAAGATGAAATTTCCATTGTGACGACCAGCAGTACTACAGGCTATAGCGGGGCGGTACTGAATGCTGGTGACCTGGAAAATAAGGGTGTAGAAGCCCTCATTACCGGAGTAGTCCTTAAAACTGATGATTTCAACTGGACTTCTTCATTGAATGCAACTTACAATGAAAACAGGGTCTTATCGCTGGCGGAGGGCATCACTTCGCAGTTACTGGCCACTTCGCGCACAGGCGCAGGTTACCTGCAGAACATTCCCGGTATGGCTGCTTCCCAGGTAATGGCCTACGATTTTAAATACGATGCCAATGGCAATATAGAAAAAAATGCCCTGGGCGCTCCTTTGAGGGGCGAACTTAAAGCCTATGGCTCTGCCTACAACAAATGGTTTGCAGGCTGGAACAATGAGTTTACCTATAAAGGCTTGAAACTTTCTGTACTTATCGATGGCAAATGGGGAGGCAAAGTCTTCTCCGCAACCGATTATTACGGTTACTTCTTTGGCTTACATCAAGCAACGCTAGAGAACAGGGATGCGCTGGGCAACAATGCCGCACTGTTTTACCAGAATACCGCAGACAATGCCTCCCATAAATTTGTGCAGGACGCCAGTTTCATCAAGCTCAGACAAATGACCCTTGGTTACAATTTTCCGGTGAAAATGTTCGACAATAAAGTCAAAAGTTTCAACCTGAGCCTGGTGGGCCGTAACCTGTTCATCTTAATGAAAAAAACCGACAACATCGATCCTGAGTCGAGCTACAATGCCACTTTTCCGGGAATGGAACTTGGTGGTGTGCCGCCCGTGCGGACCTTTGGTCTCAACCTAAGTGTTAAGTTTTAATTATTTAAAGACAAAGAACGATGAAAACGAATATATCCAACACCTCTAAACTGATGGTCATGCTGACGCTTTTGTTAATGGCCTCATGTACCAAAGATTTTAAAGACATCAATACCAATCCTGTTGCTTACGGGCCTACCAATTTTGATCCGAATTATACCCTGAGTACTGCTCAGCTGACCTATACAGGCAGTACAGATTTCGCCTACGATACCTGGAGGGGCAACCTGATCTACGCTTCTACCATGATGCAGGGCTTATCATCCGTAGTGAGCTACTGGGCGGGAGACAAGTATTTGTTAAATGAAGGCTACACCGCCGCTTACTGGGGAAATAATGCCGTAGGGGCCTATATTGAACAGGTGAGGCCAATTGTTGATGTCGTTGAAATGACCCGGGGCAATGAAAAATATGCCAATGTACACCAGGTTGGCAGGATCTGGAAAGCTTTGGTCTTTGCCAGGATCACTGACCTGTATGGTGATGTGCCCTATTCAGAAGCCGGACAGGGTTACTACAAGAGTATTTTTACACCAAAATACGATTCCCAGCAATCGATTTATACAGACCTTCTTAAAGAAGTAGAAGAGGCCACCAATGCCTTGAATCCGGCAGGAGACAAGGTAACTGGTGACGTGATCTACAAGGGTGACATTGCCAAATGGAAACGTTTTGGAAATAGCCTTTTGCTGCGCCTGGCGATGAGACTCACGAAGATAGATGAAAATACAGCTAAAGCATATGCGCAAAAGACAGTGGGTAAGACAATGGTCGACAATGCAGACAATGCTTTTTTGGTGCATGATGTATCTGGTGCCAGGGTAACTCAAAACAGGAACAGCCAGGTATTGCTGGGAGACGGCGGACAGGAGAATTATTACACCAAATGGTCCAACACCTTCATCAATCTCCTGAAAGGTGCCAATGATCCGCGGCTGAGCAAGGTTGCTGTCACCAAACTGTGGCTGGCAGAGGCTGGAAAAGACCAGAACGCTTCCTATGATGCCAGCCCGGCGGTACAAAAAGGGATGCCTAATGGAAAAGACCTGAGTGGTTTGGCCGGACGCGACATCAGGCAGGATGCTTCCTACACCAGTATCCCGGACTATTCTTCTCCACATCCGGGAATGCTGAAAAGAAATGGTGTCACATTTATCATGACCTTTGCAGAAACAGAATTTTTGCTCGCTGAGGCCGCACAGCGCTGGGGGATTGCCGGATCTGCAGCTACGCATTACAATGCAGGCCTGAAAGCATCGATCACTTATCTAGGGCAGTATGATGCTACAATGGCAGTTGCAGATGGCGTAGCACAAACCTTTGCTGATGCCAACCCTTACAATGCGGCCACAGGTTTGCAAATGATCAATACCCAATATTGGCTGCATACCTGTACCATGCTCGATTTTTATGAGACCTGGTCCAACTGGCGCAGGACAGGCTTCCCCGCACTTACGCCGATCAATTATTCCGGCAATGCCACTGCGGGAACAATTCCGCGCCGTTTCCCTTATCCGGTGGAAGAGGCAGCTAAAAACGGAGCGAATTACAGTGCTGCATCTGCCTCGGTACCTGGAGGGGATAACCTGAAGGGTAGAGTATGGTGGGACAAACAATAAAAAGTAACAGTAGGAAAGCCCTTCAGTCTACACTGAGGGGCTTTTTAATTTTCGAAGCTTTTGCAAAGCCATTTCAAATCTGTAATTTCACTTTACATTCTATTAAAACGCAGAAGCATGTCAAACATTCAGTTGATCATAGAGGAGAGACCCAGCAATATTGGTAATTTTATGGTGGGCAGGTTACTGCCATTCCGGGAAAAACGGATGGTGGGGCCTTTTGCTTTTATAGATCATATGGGACCGGTCTCTCTCAGCGACCATGAACAGTTGGATGTGCCGCCACATCCGCATATTGGCCTTTCTACATTGACCTACCTATTTGAAGGTGCGATCATGCACCGGGACAGCCTCGGCACTGCTATAGAGATCAAGCCGGGACAGGTCAACTGGATGACAGCCGGAAAGGGTATTGTGCATTCTGAGCGTACGCCTGATTACCTGCGTACTTCGAGCAAGATGATGCATGGGCTGCAGATCTGGGTGGCATTGCCTAAGCATCTGGAAATGATGGAGCCCGAGTTTTTTCACATCAATGAAGAAGAAATGCCTGTATGGAAGCAGGGAGAAGTTGATTTTAAATTGATTGCAGGAGAGGCATTCGGTCATCGTTCCCCCGTTCCGGTGTATAGCCCCTTGTACTTTTTAGAACTGAAAAGCAAAGGACGGCAAAAATTGAACATTGGAGATGAACTGTTTGGAGAAAGTGGCCTCTACATTCTCGAAGGTTCCATAGAAAGTGAGGGACATGTTTTCCAGCCCAAACAATTACTGGTGGCTAACAACAGCAAACTCTGTGAATTCGAGATGGCTGAAAATACAACTGTTTACATATTTGGTGGAAGCCCTTTTTCCGAGGAACGCTTCATTTATTGGAACTTCGTTGCTTCCAGCAGGGAAAGAATTGAAGAAGCAAAAGCACTTTGGCTGGCGCAGGGATTTGTTCCCGTACCAGGCGAAACAGAATTTGTTCCCCTGCCTCCCCAGAGCAGAAATGCAAGAAATTAGGATCGGCCTGTGAGTTCCCGCTGCATGACCTTTGCGGTCTGGCTGCTCCCATCATGGCTCCATCCCGGAGGATAAAAGATGTATTTGAGCTTATCACTGAAGCTAGGTGCATTTTTCACATCCTGATAAAGCGCTATGAATTCATGAAAAATAATGTTCACTGCACCTTGATCTTCGGGCTGTTTGGTTAGCCCATACCTTAATTCTTCTTCCGGGATTTCCGCCTGGAAAGTGCCAAAAATCCTGTCCCAGATGATGAGTACCATACCCATGTTTTTATCCAGATACCTGAGGTTACTGGCATGGTGTACCCTATGGTGGGAAGGTGTCACGAATAGGTATTCGTAGACCGGGTGTAGCTTTTTTATCGCCTGTGTGTGCACCAGGTTGCCATAAATCTGGGTAACCAGGTAAGCAAAAAGGATGTCGAAGGCATCAAAGCCCATCAGTGCCAGGGGAAGGTAAAAGAAAACCCGGTAGAGTGGTTCAAAAACGGTAGAACGGAAACCAGTCGTCAGGTTAAAATGTGCTGAGGAATGGTGCGTTACATGCATGGCCCAGAAAAAGCGGACGTAATGCCCGGTGTAGTGTAAAAACCAATAGAGGAAATCCTGGGCGAGGATCAATACAACCCAATAAAAAATAGCATTGGAGATCTGGAACAAACGGTAATGCAAATAACAGTATTGGAGCAGCATGAAAGTCCCAGCCTTGGTCAGGATATTGACCAGAAAAGCAATACCCATTAAATAAACATTAGTCCAGGTATCTCGTCCCTGATACTGTTTTTTGTCATGTACATAACTGTAGTACATTTCCACAAAGGTCAGGGCTATTACGATACTAAACAGGGCGATCACCGAGATGCTTTTGTCCAATTCCGTCATTTTGTATGATTTTGCCAGCAAAGTTAGCGGTAAATCAATAAATGAGCCAATTGGCAAGGGTCATAAAATTCACATTTTAGCTACCTTCCGGTCAGGTCTATATTGAACTGATCAAAAAGAACAGCATCCTGCTCAGGGTTTTCCGGTACAATGAAATATTCACCCTGTATCTGGAAATTAAATGGGCTTTTTTGTATGGCTATTTTTAAGAAACCATGGCTGTCGTCACAGTATTGCTCCAGCCGGATGCCTTTTAATAAGTCGTTCTCTGTTTGGTAGGTAGGATCACAGGGATCCGCCAGTTGGTGCAGCTCATCAAACCCTCCGGCTCCGGCTACGATGAATGGGACACTTTTCCCATCGCTGTAACTTTTGCTGAACCGCTGGTAATTGTGGACATGGCCACTAAATACCACGTCGGGCTTTACTCCAGATTCTTCAAAAGCTTCTTCCAGGAAACTGATCATTGCCTCGCTGGAGCCATGGTTCACGTCAGCGGAGTAAGGAGCGTGGTGCATGCATACGATGATGGCTTTTTCCTGATGAAAAAGGGCAGCATGGCGTAGCTCTTTGATGAACCAGTTTTTTTGTTCCCGGTCTACATAGCCATACTTGGGCACATTGGTGTGTAGCCCGATAATTGTTGCCAGAGGTGCCTGCATAGTCCAGTAGACATGTGGTTGTACCTGACTTTTCCTGATGTTTCCCTTTCCGAAATGGATGGTCTTGGGAGCAACGTTGCAAAATGCAGTATAGAAGGCATCTAAAGTCTCGTAGGGCTCATTGCTATTCAGGTTGACATCAGTATCGTGGTTGCCGGCAATGGCGTAGATCTGGCCTGGATAGGTATCAAAGGGTTTTAGAAATTGCTCTGCATATTGTTCTGCTTCACCATAATGATACACGATATCGCCCAGGTGGTATAGAAATGCCGGAGGTTGGTGGCCAGCCAATGCACAAAGGTATTGCTCGGCCATTTTTCCTGCCATTCGCTGCTGGCAGCCCGGGGAATTGGTGCCACCGGTATCACCAACCATATGAAAGATCATCTCCCTGCAGTCGCCCGCGTCCTGGTGGTCTACGCTTAGTCGGTATGGATAGCTGCCGGTAGGCTTGGGTAGGGCTTGGAATTTATCGAGGTCATCCACTGCTTCTGTTTTAAAAACAGCATTGTATATGATTTTTGTGCTGATCATGATCTTCCTGTTTGGTGACAGCATAAAGTTAGCGGGCCAATATTAAGTGATCATTAAAAAGCGATTATTTTACTAGATTTGATATACACTAATTTATTCCTAATCATGATGAAGAAAACGAAATCTTACGCTGCTCCGTTGCTGGCAGGGACGCTGTTGCTGCTGTCAGCTTGTAATAATGATAAAACTAAGGAGACTGAACTGAAATCGGGAATCCTCGTACAAAATATGGACACCACAGTAGTTCCGGGTAATGATTTTATGGCTTATGTAAATGGGACATGGTTGAAAAACACCAAGATCCCGGCTGATAAATCGGGTTATGGTGTAGGTGCGATCATCAACGACCAGGCACAGGAAGATGTGAAGGCCATTATTGAAAATGCGGCGAAAACCGGGGGAAAAGAGGGCTCAGAGGAACAAAAGATCGGCGATTTTTATGATTCCTTTTTAAATACCAAGCTGCGTGATTCCATTGGTTTGAAGCCCTTGCACGAAGAGTTTAAAAAGATTGATGCAATAGCTTCTCCCAAAGACCTTTCGGCCTACATGGCTTATGCAAATAAAGTTGGCTATGCGATTCCGTTCAACATTACGGTAATGGAGGACCTGAAAAATCCCAAACAATACATGCTGATGACCTGGCAGGGCGGTCTTGGTTTGCCCGAGCGGGAATATTATTTTCTAAAGGACGCGAAGTCTGCAGAGATCAGGGCAAAGTACCTGAGCCATGTGGAGACCATGCTTGGTCTGGCCGGTATTCCCGATGCCAGTACCAATGCAGCGCAGATCTTAGCCCTGGAAACACAACTGGCAGCCAGGCACATGAAGAAGGAAGAAACCAGGAATATTGTGGGCTTGTATAACAAATATGCCATCAGGGATCTGAACAAACTGGCTGCTGATTTCGACTGGAATGCGATGATTACTGCAGCAGGGATCAAGGGTACAGATAGCATCGTGGTGGCGCAGGTGGCTTACACCAAAGCCTTGAACGAGATCTTTAAAAAGACGGATTTAGCCACATGGAAGACTTATTTGAAATGGACTGTGGTCAACGGATCGGCATCTTTCCTGAATACAGCTTTGGATAAAGAACACTTCAATTTTTATTCGAAAACCTTAAATGGGATCAAAGCGCAGAAGCCACAGTGGCGCCGTGCCGTGGACCTGGTCAATGATAACCTGGGTGAAATGCTGGGTAAATTGTATGTAGAGAAACATTTCTCCCCTGAGGCCAAAGAGCGGATGCTCAAACTGGTCGGAAATCTCTTGAAGGCTTACGAATCCAGCATCAAAACACTGGATTGGATGAGTCCGGAGACCAAAAAACAGGCATTGGATAAGATCAGTAAATTTACCCCCAAGATTGGATATCCTGATAAATGGAGGGACTATAGCGCATTAAAAGTAGTCAAAAACGATTTGTACGGAAATAAAAAGCGTGCTGCGGAATTTGAATACAACAGGACGATTGATAAATTGGGCAAGCCTGTAGACCGCAGTGAATGGGGCATGACACCTCAAACGGTCAATGCCTATTACAATCCACCAATGAACGAAATTGTATTTCCGGCGGCCATCCTGCAGCCTCCCTTCTTTGACATGACCGCTGAAGACGCTGTAAATTATGGCGCGATCGGTGCGGTAATCGGGCATGAGATCGGACATGGTTTCGATGACCAGGGCAGTACGTTTGATGGCGATGGGGTCATGCGCGATTGGTGGACAGCTAAAGATAAATCTGAATTCAAGAAAAGAACAAATGCGCTGGTCGCCCAATACAGCAGTTTTAAGGTGTTTCCGGATCTGAATGTCAATGGTAATTTTACCCTTGGCGAAAATATTGGGGATCTTGGCGGGCTGAGCATCGCAATCAAAGCCTATAAGACCAGTCTTGCCGGAAAACCAGCTCCAAAGATGGATGGCTTTACCGGGGAGCAGCGGGTATTGATCGGCTGGGCGCAAGTCTGGGCCAGTAAGTCTACAGAAGAAGGACTAAGGACACAAGTGAATACAGATCCGCATTCCCCTGCCCGGTTCAGGGTCAATGGTGTGGTCAGAAACGTTCCTGAGTTTTATGAAGCCTTTGGCGTAAAACCTGCAGATTCATTATATCTTGCTCCGGATAAAAGAGTGAAGATCTGGTAGTGATCAGCTATTGATGTAGCTTTCCAGTTGCGAAATGGTCTGCTTCTGGTCTGCAATGATGAACTTGACCACGTCACCGATAGATACCATTCCGAGCAGTTCGTCATCTTTCATTACCGGGAGGTGACGAATGTGCCGGTCGGTCATGATCGACATGCAGTGTTCGATACTGTCAGCAGGCAGTACAGTAATCGGATCTGGAGTCATGACTTCAGTGATGGAGGTTTCTGCTGATGATTTTCCATACAGAATGATCTTTCTGGCATAATCACGCTCTGTAAAAATGCCTTTGAGCCGGCCATCTTCAACGATCAGTAAGGCACTGATATTTTTCTCCATCATGAGTTGCAGCCCTTCTAAAACAGATGTGTTTTCAGTAACAGAAAAAATGTTGATGGGCTTTAGGTTGAGTATTTGCTGTACAGTTTTCATCAGGATCGTATTTGGTTTTTCACAACGCCGGACCGCCAAAATTTGTCGGTCTGTAAGCGCCTAATATTTAGCTAATTAAACTTAAGCAAAAAATATGAAATTCCCTCGCCCCCTCAGAAAATATATCAGCTCAGCAATGGCAGTATTTCCTCCACGTACTTTCTGTCGTTAGATAGGCGCGGCACCTTATGCTGGCCACCCAGTTTGCCTTTTGCTTTCAGCCAATTGTAAAAGGTATTGTTTGGTGCATTGTGTACCTTAGGCCTCCTTAGGGCCATATCTTTGAAACGCTTGGCATCGTAATCGGAATTGACCTCCCTGAGTGTTTGATCCAGTACATCTACAAAACGTTCAAAATTGTTCGGCTGCTGGTCAAATTCAATGATCCATTCATGGCCGCCTACTTCTTCGCCTTTGAAATAGATCGGACAGGCTGTATAGTCCTTAAATACTGCTCCTGTCGCATCGCAGGCTTTACAGATCGCCTGCTCGGCATTATCGATGATGACCTCTTCCCCAAACGCATTGATGAAGTGTTTGGTCCTGCCAGTAATCTTGATGCGGAAGGGATTTAAGCTCGTAAACTGAACAGTATCTCCGATCATATATCGCCATAGCCCTGCATTAGTAGAAATGATGATCGCATAGTTTTTAAACAGCTCTACTTCGTCCAGGGAAAGTGTTGCAGGGTTTTCATCTTCCAGCTTTTCCAGGGGCAGGAACTCGTAATAGATCCCGTAGTCTAGCATCAGGAGCATTTCATCGGAATTGACCTCGTCCTGTATGCCAAAGAAGCCTTCAGAGGCATTATAGGTTTCGAGGTAATACATATTGTCACAGGGGATCAGTTCTTTAAACTGTTCCCTGTAAGGTTTGAAATTAACTGCGCCGTGGATATACAGTTCCAGGTTCGGCCATACCTCCAGCAGGTGTTTTTTACCTGTCATTTCGAGTACCTTCTTAGCCAGTACAATGGTCCAGGTAGGTACGCCTGCAATATTGGTTACGTTTTCTTTAATGGTGGCTTCTGCCATTTTTTCCATCTTTTCTTCGTAATTGTCCATTAACGCAATAGAGATGTTTGGTGTCCGGTAGTATTCGGCCCACATGGGCAGGTTTTTGATCAGGACGGCCGATAGGTCGCCATAAAAGGAATCTTCGTTCAGTTGGTTGATCTGGTGACTTCCGCCGAGGACCAGCCCTTTTCCGGTAAGGATCTGGTTTTCCGGCCTGTTGTTGCAGAAAATGGAGAGCATGTCCTTGCCACCTTTAAAATGGCATTCCTGTAGGGATTCCTCAGAGACAGGGATGAATTTGCTGCGGTCATTGGTCGTGCCCGAGGATTTTGCAAACCATTTGATCTCAGAAGGCCAGAGGATATTTTGCTCCCCTTTGAGCATGCGCTCAATATAAGGCTTTAGGGTATCGTAATTTTGTAGCGGTACGCGTTCTTTGAACTGTTTTGCAGTCTCAATCGTGCGGTACTGATATTTTTCTCCCCATTCAGTATCCTCAGCACTGGAAATGAGCCTCTGGAACCATTCTTCCTGTACATCATGCGGATATTTCACAAAAAGCTCAATCTGGTGGACGCGCTTTTTCATGTACCAGGTAAAAATTGAATTTACAAATGCCATAGCTTGCTTTATTGTGAACTATAAATTTTTACTGCGCAGTACAAAATTGGAGCCGAGATACACGCGTCTTACCATCTCGTTGGCTGCGAGTACTTCTGGTGTGCCAGATTCAAGGATTTTTCCTTCAAATAATAAATAGGCCCTGTCGGTAATAGATAAGGTTTCCTGCACATTGTGATCGGTGATCAGGATACCGATGTTCTTTTTCTTGAGCTTGGCCACGATGGTCTGGATCTCCTCGACCGCAATTGGATCTACCCCTGCAAAGGGCTCATCTAGGAGTATGAAATTGGGGCTGGCAGCCAGTGCCCTGGCAATCTCTGTCCTCCGGCGTTCGCCACCGGAGAGCAGATCGCCCCGGTTCTTGCGAACTTTATGCAGACTGAACTCATTGATGAGCTCTTCCAGTTTTTCATGACGCTCTTCCTTGCTCATTTTGGTCATCTCAAGGATGGCCATGATGTTGTCTTCCACAGAAAGCTTTCTGAATACTGAAGCCTCTTGTGCAAGGTAGCCGATACCTTTTTGTGCCCTGCGGTACATGGGGTCAGTGGTGATGTCCTGGTCATCCAGAAAGATTTTTCCTTCGTTAGGTTTGATCAAACCTACGATCATATAAAATGAGGTGGTCTTTCCGGCACCGTTTGGTCCCAGCAAGCCCACAATTTCACCCTGACTGACATCAAAGGAGACATCATTGACAACGGTACGCTGCTTATATTTTTTGATCAGGTTTTCTGCTCTTAATATCATTTATACTTGCAAGTTTAGAATTATGACTTAGTATTCCAAATCCTTAATCCAGTTTTATCGCTTTGATGTTCAATTGCAACCGCCGCTGATCTTTCCAGACATTTTCTTCAATCGTATAACAAACAGAGAAGGGACGGTTTGGTTGTAAAAGGTTTTCATATTCCGCAAAGCCAAAGCCAATGCTTTCAAAAATAACGGAATTTTGTTGCTTTAAGTTTAATTTTAAATGTTTTATCCCAACTACGTAAGGCCTTCCCGTGTAGCTCACATTGTGTGTTACAAATACAGGGGCAGGATTATGTGGTCCAAATGGTGCCATTTGGGCTATAATACGCTGAAATTTATTGTCAATCTGGCTGAAATCAATTTCCGCATCGATCTGGATTTCCGGACAAAGCAGGTCTTCGGTTATGGTAGAAGCCACTATGTTTTCAAAGCGTTCTGAAAAAGAATCGATGTTTTCCGGTTTGATCGTCAATCCGGCAGCAAACTTATGTCCGCCAAACTGCTCCAGCAGATCTTCACAGCCAAGCAGGGCTTCGTAGAGGTCAAATCCTGCTACCGACCGTGCCGATCCCGTAAGCAAGCCGTTGGAAGCTGTGAGTACTACAGTAGGCCGGTAATATTTTTCAGTCAGTCTGGAAGCCACAATACCAATAACGCCTTTGTTCCAGCTTTCGTGATATACGACAGTTGTTTTTTTGTTGATCAGGATTTCGCAGTCATCTATCAGTGCCAGGGCTTCTGCTGTAATGTTCTGGTCAGATGTTTTGCGTTCGGTATTTTGCAGGTTGATGAACAGACTTTGTTCCTGTGCTAAGGCATCTTCGTCGCAGATTAGCATCTTTACTGCCTGGTTTGCATGATCCATTCGCCCGGCAGCGTTGATCCGTGGCGCCAGCACAAAGACCACATCAGTCAGCGTATACACTTTTTCCCTGCCTGAAATTTCCATTAACGCTTTCAGCCCTATGCAAGGACTGGTGTTCAGCTTAATGAGCCCGTGGTAGGCCAGAATTCTATTTTCATCTTCCACCGGAACGATATCTGCTGCAATGCTGACCATGACCAGGTCCAGATACTGTTCGTATTGCGTGGCAGGCAGGCCATGCTGCGTACAATAGGCCTGGGCCAGCTTAAAGCCGATGCCACAGCCCGCCAGCTCTTTAAAAGGGTAGTTGCAATCGGACCTTTTAGGATCCAGGATGGCAACCGCGGCAGGCAGCTCCTCAGCCGGTAAATGGTGGTCGCAGATGATGAAGTCAATGCCCAAAGTATTGGCATAGGCAACCTTATCTACTGATTTGATCCCACAATCGAGCGCGATGATCAGGCTGTATCCATGTTCTTTTGCATAGTCTATACCTGTCGTAGAAATCCCATAGCCTTCTTTATGCCTGTCCGGGATGTAATATTCAATATTTGTGCTGAATTTTTTGAAAAAGCTGTAAGTAAGCGCAACCGATGTCGTGCCGTCTACATCGTAATCTCCATATACCAGTATACCTTCGCCGTTTTGCAGTGCGCGCGTGATCCTGTTAACCGCAAGATCCATGTCTTTCATCAGGAAAGGATCGTAGAGCTGCGATAGCTGCGGCCTAAAGTAATCTTTGGCCTCATCAAAAGAGTGGATTCCCCGCTGTACAAGAATTTGAGCCAGGCTCCGGTTTATATTCAACAGCTGTGCAAGCGTATCTATTGTATCAGTGTCGCCTTTCCCGACCTGCACCCATCGTTTCTTCATTTAATATCTCGTTTTTATCCGGCAACCTGAACCTGATTTCGGAACGGTTCCATATCTTTGCAATGATATCGTAAATATATCATTTAATAAATTTTTTTTCTCAAATCAGAAGACATTGCAAGTATTCACTTTATACGAAGGAACCTATTCCGTAGCTGCCGACAAAAAGTTCATTCCCTTCAATCCGGAGACTGACAATCCTAAAGACAGGCCAGCTTCTCTATTTATCAATATCCAGCCTTTCTTAATACAGCTGGGTACTACACTGATTCTCTGCGATACCGGATTGGGTTATAGCAATGAGGATGGGAAATTGATCCTGCATGAAAACATCAGGAAAGCAGGCTTTGATCCGGAGGACATCGATATGGTACTGATGTCACACCTGCACTTTGACCATTCCGGAGGGATGATCCATAAGGTTGGCGATAAGATCGAGCTTAGTTTTCCACATGCAGTATATGTCATCCAGCAGGGGGAATGGGAAAGTGCATTCACCAATCCTTCTTCTTCGTATAAAACTGAGATATTTGATTACCTGCAGCGTAATGCACAGTTGCAGTTTATCGAAGGTTCAGGTCAACTGACGGATCAGATCAGCTATGAACTGACGGGAGCGCATACGCCTTTTCACCAGACTTTTTTAATCGACGACGGATCTGATAAAGCCTTTTTTGGTGGTGATGTGTTGCCGGAACCGGAGGAACTGCTGCGTAAATTTATAGCCAAGTATGATTTCGATGGAAGAAAAGCGATGGAATTGAGGGAAGAATTTGGCAAAAAGGCAGCCGAAGAGAACTGGTTATGCCTGTTTTATCATGCCAAATCCAAAGCGACAGGTCGTGTCACTTTCAACGAAGAACAGTTCAGGATTGTATAATTTTAAGGGGTGATCAACCGGAGCAGTTCAGAGAGCCGCTCTATGGTCAGGGGTTTTGAAATGAAACCTTTGATTGATTTGTAGGTTTTAGCTTTTTCAATGTCATTTTCATACACGGAGGAAGAAAGCATATACATGTGCGGATCTTTTTGGATGCCGAGTTTTTCATAGGCCTCCAGGAATTCCCAGCCATTTAGAATGGGCATATTGATGTCTACCAGGATCAGGTGTGGAAAATCTGCACTGTCTTCCGGAACGCCGCGTAAATAATCAGCTGCAATCTGTCCATTCCCACGGGAAACCATATTTACGGCGTAGCCGGTTTTCTCTACAATCTTTTTGATGATGAATATATTGATGTCATCGTCATCAATGACCAAAAGGTTAATTATAGAATCCGTCATATATCGTTTAATTGCAATAAGGCATAATACCTATCTACTAAAGGTATAAAATAAAATACAAATGTTTAAACTCCTATTTTTTAATTTTCAACAAAAAAGGCCATCATGAAAATATAATGGCCTTTCTTTCGTTGCGTTTGAATGCTTATTTGCTGGCTACTAATTTGATAGCCAATTCGAATTCATCATAGATCATTTTATCACCTACATCAGGAAACATGCCTTTTGACCTGTATTTGATGCCATATTTGGTTCTGTCAACAACAACTTTCTCTGCAGCAGCAGTTACCGTACCGTCAGCATTCCATGTCAAAGCCGCAGGGAAAGAGATGGAGTTGGTAATTCCTTTGATGGTCAGGTCGCCTGTTACTGTTACAGCGTTCCCTGTTCCGGTTACTTTTTTAATCACAAATGTGGATGTCGCAAATTTATCAGTACCAAAAAAGTCATCGGCTTTCAGGTGGCCTTCCAGACGCTCACTTTTATCTGCGTCTTTAATGCTTGCCATATTGATGCTAAAGTTACCTCCGGTTAGTTTTTTGCCGTCAAATACCAAAGCACCTGATTGAAGGTCTATGGTTCCATTATGACTTCCTGTCAATTTTTTTCCTACCCAGGTGAGGCTGGATTTTGCAGGGTCAACTTTGTAAGAAACTGGTTTTACCGGCGCTTTGAATGCTGAAGTGGCGACTACAAGCAGTAGTACAGCTAATGATGTCAATTTTGATTTCATGGTCTTTTTTGGATTAGTGTATAAACTAAGAACCAGTCTTAGCCTTTTGATACATTTAGAAGGCAAATGTATCAAAAGGTTTAACTGGTTAAATTGATCGTCAGTATGATTTTTTTGTTACCTGAAGCTTAGGCGAAACTTTCTTCATAGCTCTCGATAGGAGGGCAGGCGCAAACCAGGGATCTGTCGCCAAAAGAATCATTTACCCTGCCTACTGAAGGCCAGAACTTGTAAGCCGCAACATACGGAAGCGGGAAAGCTGCTGTCTGTCTGCTATAGCTATGGTTCCATTCATCTCCGGTCACTACTGTAGCAGTATGCGGTGCATTTTTCAATGGGTTGTCTGTTTTGTCCAGGCTTCCATTCTCAACAGCTGTGATTTCATTTCTGATCGCGATCAGGGCATCACAGAAACGGTCCAGCTCATGCTTCGGTTCGCTCTCTGTAGGCTCGACCATCAATGTTCCTGCAACAGGGAAGGAAACTGTTGGTGCGTGGAAACCATAATCCATCAAACGTTTGGCAATATCAACGACCTCAATTCCGAAGTTTTTGAAACCACGGCAATCCAGGATCATTTCGTGTGCGCAACGTCCGTTTACACCTGAATATAGCACTGGATAATGCTGCTCCAGACGTGCCTTCATGTAGTTGGCATTCAGGATGGCATATTTAGTTGCGTTCGTAAGTCCATCAGCACCCATCATGGCAATGTAAGCATGAGAAATGATCAGGATAGAAGCAGATCCCCATGGAGCAGAAGATACCGCGGGAATAGATTTGCCTTTGTCAATGTCTACAACTGCATGTCCCGGAAGATAAGGAACCAGGTGTTTAGCTACGCCGATCGGACCCATACCAGGACCACCGCCACCGTGAGGGATACAGAATGTTTTATGTAAGTTCAGGTGACAAACGTCGGCACCGATGTTGGCCGGACTGGTTAGGCCAACCTGGGCATTCATGTTTGCGCCATCCATATATACCTGTCCGCCGTTCTCGTGAATGATGTTACAGATATCGATGATACTTTCTTCGAATACACCATGTGTAGAAGGGTAGGTTACCATCAGGCAGGAAAGGTTCTCTGCATATTGCTCAGCCTTCGCTTTCAGGTCATCTACATCAATGTTTCCATTTTCCAATGATTTTACCACAACGATCTTCATGCCAGCCATTGCTGCAGAAGCAGGATTGGTACCATGAGCCGAAGAAGGAATCAATGCGATGTTACGGTGATCGTCGCCACGATCCTGGTGGTAAGCCCTGATGACCATCAGGCCAGCATATTCACCCTGCGCACCGGCATTTGGCTGTAAGCTCATCGCAGCAAAACCGGTAATTTCACTCAGCCATCTGTCCAGTTCGTTGAATACAGTATAATAGCCAGCTACCTGATCTGCAGGAGCAAATGGGTGTATCTTACCAAACTCCGGCCAGGTTACAGGGATCATTTCTGTAGTTGCATTTAGTTTCATGGTACATGAACCTAAGGCAATCATCGAATGGCACAGAGAAAGGTCTTTGGTTTCCAGTGATTTGATGTAGCGCAGCATTTCATGCTCAGAATGATGTGCATTGAATACCGGGTGGCCCAGATAAGCAGAAGTACGTTGCAATGCAACAGGAATTACTGTTTCTATATTTTTAACATCTGCCAGCTCTACTGCATCAGCAGCGATTGCTTTTACTTTTGAAAAGATCTTAACCAGCAAAGCAACATCTTCGAGGGAAGTGGTTTCATCCAAAGCGATGGTAACAATGCTGCCATTGTAGTGCAGGTTGATCTCATTATCGATACATTCCCTGTGGATAGAATCTACCAGGTTACCTAAATCTAATTGTATGGTATCGAAATAAGCATTATTCAGTTGCTTGTAACCAATTTGCTCCAGCGATTTAGCCAGGGTAATGGTCAGACCGTGTGTACGTTCTGCAATCAGCTTTAAGCCTTTCGGACCATGATACACGGCATAGAAACCAGCCATGATGGCCAATAATGCCTGTGCAGTACAGATATTTGAAGTCGCTTTATCCCTGCGGATGTGTTGTTCCCTGGTCTGTAAAGCCATGCGCAGCGCATAGTTGTTATTGCTGTCGATGGTTACACCAATGATACGTCCCGGAATAGAGCGTTTGTATTCGTCTTTAGTTGCAAAGTAAGCAGCATGAGGACCACCAAATCCCATTGGTACGCCAAAACGTTGCGTGGTACCTACTACAATATCTGCACCCCATTCCCCCGGAGGAGTCAGCAGGGTCAGGCTCAGCAGGTCAGCTACTACCGTTACTTTTACATTACTTTCATGTGCTTTTTGAGCGAAGCCTGTATAATCAAACACTTCACCATTACCGGCAGGGTACTGGATGATCGCTCCAAAGAACTCTTCATTCAATACTGCAGACTCATGGTTACCGATGACCAGCTCAATTCCAAATGGATTGGCACGGGTTTTCAGGATATCGATAGTTTGAGGGAACAACAATTCAGAAACAAAGAATTTAGTCCCTTTTTGATTTTTACGCAAACTGTATTGCATGAACATGGCTTCAGCAGCAGCAGTACCTTCATCAAGCAAAGAAGCATTCGCGATTTCCATACCTGTCAGGTCGATAACCATGGTCTGGAAATTCAATAAGGCTTGTAAACGGCCTTGTGCAATCTCTGCCTGGTAAGGCGTGTATTGGGTATACCATCCCGGGTTCTCCATGACATTGCGCAGGATCACACCAGGAGTAAGGGTGTCATAATATCCCTGACCTATATAAGATTTGAAGACTTTGTTTAAAGAAGCCGTCTGTTTCAGGCTGCTCAGGTAATCTTTTTCTGATTTCGCTGCCGGCAAGTTTAAAGGCTGCTTCAACCTGATCTTTTGAGGTACTGTTTGTTCGATCAGCTCGTCAACAGAACCAACACCAATTGTAGTTAACATTGCACTGGTATCGTCCGAATTCGGTGCAATGTGACGGTCTTTAAAGTCTTCTTGATAATGAATGTTTAAGCTCATGTGGTCTTATGAATAAAAAGTTGCGCAAAGGTAATAAAAAAACCTTTTAACACCACATGAGCTGGCTGTATTAATGGTGTTGCAACTGCTTTAAATACATTTGAATGGTATTCTCCAGACCCAGGTAAAGTGCGTCGCTGATGAGCGCATGTCCGATGCTCACTTCCAGCAGTCCGGGAATGCTTTCCGCAAAGTATTTCAGGTTGTGGAGGTCGAGGTCATGACCTGCGTTGATCCCTATCCCGAGTTCATGTGCTTTATGTGCTGCTGCTACATATGGCACGATGGCTTTTTCCCGGTTGTCGTAATAATTGTGAGCATAAGCTTCAGTATACAGCTCGATGCGGTCTGTTCCGCTCAAAGCAGCGGCTTTTACCATGTCTACCACAGGATCTACAAAGATAGACACACGGATGCCGGCAGATTGAAACAGGGCAACCATTTCTTTCAGGTAGTCTGCATGTTTAATGGTATCCCAGCCATGATTGGAAGTGATCTGTCCTTCTGCGTCCGGTACCAGGGTCACCTGCGCGGGTTTATTGGCCAGTACCAGGTCTACAAACTTCTGTTCCCTGCAGTTGCCTTCAATATTGAATTCCGTGGCGAGCACTGATTTCAGGTCATAGACGTCCTGGTAGCGGATATGGCGTTCGTCAGGTCGGGGATGCACTGTAATGCCTTCTGCACCAAATCTTTCACAGTCCCGGGCTACCTTAACCAGATCAGGGTTGTTGCCTCCGCGACTGTTACGGAGGGTTGCGATCTTGTTGATGTTCACAGAGAGTTTTGTCATGCCGGTAAAGTTAAAAAATTAACATGTGTTTAAACTACAGGTTTTATCGAAAAATTATCTTGCTAGCCAAAGCAAGTTGGAATTTAAATTGTTGTATCCCTAAATGTTAAAAATGAAGATCACCGAATGTAAGCTGTATATATGGCTGATTGTTCTTATTGTTGTCCTGAGTGGTACTGCTCTTTTTGGTGAACTGATGGAACCCGATGCTGCCCTTTATGCGGCTATCGCCAAGACCATCGTATTGAAAAATGACTGGTTGAATTTATACGTACACGGCCTCGACTGGCTGGATAAACCACACCTTACCTTCTGGCTGGCTGCGATTTCTTTTAAGCTTTTTGGATTTTCTGCCTTTGCCTACAAGTTGCCTTCCTTCCTCATCACCCTGGTGGGAACCGGCTATCTCTATCTTTTAGCAAATGGGATTTACGGCAAAAAGACGGCGCTGATCAGTGTCATCATTTTCCTGACTTCCCTCCATATCCTGATCTCCAATTTCGATGTAAGGGCAGAGGGCTACCTGACTGCTTTTGCAACGGCTGCAATTTATCATTATTACCGGGCGCAACAGGCCAGCTTCCGGCACATTGTTTTGGGCTCTTTTTTTGCGGCCTGCGCGGTGATGATCAAGGGGATTTTCGTACTCATTCCGATCGCCATTGCTTTCATTGTGTATTGGCTGATGACGGGTAAAAAAGCCGAATTTTTTAAAATTAAATGGTGGCTGGCTGTATTGCTGGTCTTCGTCTTTATAGGTCCCGAGCTGTTTGCGCTGTATCAGCAGTTTGACCTGCATCCGGAGAAAGTTGTTTTTGGCGAACAGGGCGTATCGGGGATCAGGTTTTTCTTTTGGGATGCACAGTTTGGGCGTTTTTTTAACAATGGCCCAATAAAGGGCAAGGGCGATGTCTCTTTCTTCCTGCACACCAATATCTGGGCTTTCCTGCCATGGTCGATCTTGTTTTTCACAGCAGCATTCCAGCTTTTCAAAAAACGCATCCGTCAGGAAATGCCGGATGAAGCAATCTTGATCTGGACGAGCGCGACCGTGACTTTTCTCCTGTTCTCCTTTTCTAAATTTCAGCTTCCACATTACATCATTATCATTTTTCCGCAGTTTGCCATCATTACTGCAGTATACCTGGTCCGCCTGCAGGAAAAGGGGCTGCTGATTTTTTTGAAGATCCAGAATGCGCTGTTGATTATTGTATTTCTGTTGCTCGCAACAATTGCCTATTTCTTCGAGTTCTCTGGAAAAGACCTGTGTATTTTGCTGCTGCTGTCATTGGCGCTGATTGCCTTTGGCGTATTTAGGGAGAAGACAGTGCATACGGTTGTTGTGCGAAACAGCATCCTGGCGACCGGACTGATGTGTTTTCTTTACCTTTTCTTCTATCCAGCTCTTTTAAGATACCAGTCGGGTATGCATGCTGCCAGATGGCTGAACAAAAATAAACCTCAGGCAAATAGGGTCGTGTTCATGGACGCCCATGCTTTCGCTTTCGATTTTTACAGCGAAGGTGAGCTTAGCAATGCTTATGATGAAGCCACGCTCAGGAGATTAAATGACGAAAAGCGTGTAGTGGTTTATGCTTCTGCCACAGAACTCGACCGGTTGAAAAAAGCTTTCCGGGTGAGTATCCTGCAGGAATTCGAATATTTTCGCATTACGAAGCTGAAACCTAAATTTATCAATGCAAAGACCAGGTCGGCCGTTTTGGGGAAAACCTATTTGCTGAGCATTCAATAGACCGAAAAATCAATCTGTATACGCTTCAAATTTATTTAGCAAGGTCTGGATCTAAAATATTTTGTGCTGAACTGTGATTTTTTGCATGTTGCTGCGAATAATGTAGTATAGATAAAATGATAAAGACTTGGCGGATAAAAGAGAGCAATTCATTGAAGTATTGAGAGATCACCGAAAGATCTTGTTTAAAATCATCAATGCCTATTGCAAGGATAAAGATGATCAGCAAGACCTGGAGCAGGAGATCCTGATACAAATCTGGAATGCCATGGATCGTTTTGATGGAAGATCAAAACTGTCGACATGGATTTATAGAATTGCATTAAATGTGTCGATTTCACATTTTAGAAAAGACCATCGCCGTAAAGAGGGACAGATTGCTATAGATGAAAGCGTGTTGCAGCTTGTAGATGATGCCAGCCTGAATCCTGACCTGGAAGCGCAAGTACATTTTTTATATTGCTGCATCCGGGAACTGGATGGACTGAATAAAGCGCTGATCATCCTGTATCTGGAAGGTAAAAGTTATAAGGAAATTGCCGAAATACTCGGAATCACCGAGAGTAATGCCGGTACCAAAATAGCCCGGGTCAAAAAGATATTCAAAGAAAAATTCAAACAAAATAGTTATGGAAAAATCTGAAATGCACGATCTCTGGACGGATCACGGAAAGCAATTGGAGACAGCGCTTAAGTTGAATGAGACCCTGCTCAGGAAAATGAACCTGGATCAGGCAGTTGACGGGTTTAAGGAGTTGCTAAAGGTTTCTGTATTGGGAAGAAATATGGCTTTTGTCTATTTTTTAATCTCGATGCTGCTTGGAGGTACAATGATCAATCAACCGCAGTATTTTTTGAGCCTTCTTTTGGGTGGTTTAGGTATGCTTGGTTCTTTTGCATACCATCTTAAAAATACCGCTAAGTTTACGAGGCTAAATGTTTACGAAATTCCGGTTATTGAACTTCAAAAAGCGATCTCTGAATTTAGGATCAGTTCCATCTCAGCCGGGCGGTACGATTTTGGAATAGTAGTGTTGTGGCTGACAACCATACTTCCCGCCTGTTTAAAATTGATCACTCATGTAGATGTCTATGGAAATCATTTTTACGCAGGTTTTTATTTCCTTATCATAGCGGGCATGGCATTGGTCTTTTATCCACTGAATTTGCGGACTTACCATAAAATGTATGGTGAAAAACTTAGTCATGCGGAAAGATTACTTGCGGAAATCATGGCGTTCAAACGTTAATATACGTGATGCAGAATTGAAGCAAAAAAAAGGGGCAGCCAAATTTGACTGCCCCTTTTTTTAATTTCCGATACTTTAGTATCTGTAGGCTTCAGGTTTGAACGGACCTTCAACAGGTACGCCAATGTAATCTGCCTGGTGCTGATCAAGTACATCCAGTTCCACACCGATCTTAGCCAGGTGCAAACGTGCTACTTTCTCATCCAGGTGCTTAGGCAATACATACACTTTGTTTTCGTATTTACCTGGGTTCATCCAAAGCTCCAGTTGAGCTAAAGTCTGATTGGTAAATGAGTTGGACATTACGAAACTTGGGTGACCTGTAGCGCAGCCTAAGTTTACCAGACGGCCTTCAGCCAACAGGATGATGTCTTTACCGTCAATGGTGTATTTATCTACCTGAGGTTTGATCTCTACTTTAGTATCTCCGTAGTGGGTATTCAACCAGGCTACGTCGATCTCATTGTCGAAGTGACCGATGTTACAAACGATAGCTTTGTCTTTCATCACTTTGAAATGCTCAGCACGAACGATGTCACAGTTACCTGTAGTGGTTACGATGATGTCAGCTTCTAAAACCGCAGTAGCGAATTTCTTCACTTCATAACCTTCCATTGCAGCCTGCAGCGCGCAGATCGGATCAATTTCAGAAACGATCACACGTACACCCTGTGAGCTCAAAGATTCAGCAGAACCTTTACCTACGTCTCCATAACCAGCTACTACAGCTACTTTACCAGCCATCATGATATCAGTAGCACGACGGATCGCATCTACCAATGACTCACGGCAGCCATATTTGTTGTCAAATTTAGATTTGGTTACCGAGTCATTTACGTTGATTGCAGGTAAGTGCAACGTTCCGTTTTTCATGCGCTCGTATAAACGGTGAACACCTGTGGTAGTTTCCTCAGAAAGACCTTTGATGTCAGCAATCAGCTCAGGGAAGCGGTCAAAGACCATGTTGGTCAAGTCACCACCATCATCCAAAATCATGTTCAATGGCTGACGCTCAGGACCGAAGTGTAAAGTTTGTTCAATACACCAGTCGAAGCTCTCTTCATCAAGACCTTTCCAGGCATATACCTGGATACCAGCAGCAGCAATAGCAGCAGCAGCGTGATCCTGAGTGGAGAATATGTTACAGGAAGACCAGGTTACTTCAGCACCCAGGGCTACCAATGTTTCAATCAAAACTGCAGTCTGGATGGTCATGTGCAGGCAGCCGGCAATGCGGGCACCTTTCAAAGGTTGTGATGGACCGAATTCTTCGCGTAAAGACATCAGGCCCGGCATTTCTGCCTCTGCCAATCCGATCTCTTTGCGGCCCCATTCTGCCAGTGAAATGTCCTTAACTTTGTAAGGAACGTAAGTTGTCTCTACTGATGACATATGTTAATTGTTTTAAATTCAGCTGCAAAAATACTAAAATTGATCTGGTTTTATGTTTTTGGACGGTAATAAATTCTGGGGTTACATGATGGTGTTAATCCCGAATGCTACTGATTTTCAGTCATCAAAAAGTAAAGTATAAAAAATCAAACCCGTATTAATATTTCTTGTTATATTTTCATCACATATGAAGGGCTCGAAGGTTTTGCTAATTGAAGATACACCAGATCTGGTGTCGGTCATCCTAAGGGGACTTAGTGAGGAGGGGATTGAGATCAGCGTTGCTGCTGATGGGATAACGGGTTTGGAAATGGCCTTTAAGTATGATTTTAACCTTATTGTACTGGACATCATGTTGCCTGGTAAGAATGGGATCCAGGTCTGTAAAGAGATCAGAAGCCGAAATTCGGATGTTGCAATTCTCATGCTTACCGCGCTTGGGAGCACAGAGAACATCGTGACAGGATTGGAAAGTGGTGCGGACGACTATCTCGTAAAACCTTTTAAACTCGAAGAACTCATTGCCCGTATGCGCACCCTCATCAGAAGGAGCAGTAAACAAATCACAGTTACGGATCGCATCACTATTGCGGATCTGGAAATCAATACCGCATCCAAAACGGTGACCAAAGCTGGAAAACCTGTAAATCTGACTGCAACAGAATACCGTTTGCTGGAGTACCTCCTCAAAAATCAGAATAAAGTGCTGTCGAGAATCCAGATCCTGGAAAATGTATGGGACATCGATTTCAACATGGGGACCAATGTGGTTGATGTATACATCAACTACCTGCGGAAAAAGATTGACAATGGCAATGATATTAAGCTGATCCACACTGTATTCGGTATGGGTTATATCTTAAAAGAGGAAGTAGTGAATGAAGCTTCAAAATAAACTTACCCTTTTATTCTTCTCTATCGGGACCATTGGTCTGATCCTTTTCCATGCCGCCATCTTTTATTTTGTTTCGGAATTCAATTTTGAAGACTTCTTTAAACGTTTGCAGGCAAGGGCCAAACTCGCAGCAGAAATCAATATCTATCCCACTGAAAAGTCTGCGGCTTCGCAGGAGATGCGTAACCGGTACCTGGAGAAGATGGAAGATGAAGAAGATTTCGTCGTAAAGGTAGGCTCACTGGACCGAATGCAGTTCGACAGGCCGATCAGTTTACCGGAAAGCTTTTATAAGACGATTGCTTCTAAAGGTAACGCCCGTTACAATAAGGACAATCATTTCTATTACGGACAACTATTTAAGACACAACATGGCAATTACATCGTTATTGTCACGGCTTCAGACCCCTATGGTTTCCAGGAACTTGAAACCCTCAGAAAGGTATTACTGGTCGTATTTGCCATCTCGGTATTGCTGACTTATATCGGAGGAAAGGTCTTTTCTCATTATTCTGTGCGGCCGCTCCGGGCGGTGATCCGCAATGTTAAGAACATCTCCGCCAACAACCTCCACTTGAGGCTGGATGAACTCAAGGGTAAAGATGAGATGGCCGAACTGGTGCATACCTTTAACAACATGCTCAACAGATTGGAGACGGCCTTCTCCACACAGAATAATTTTGTCAGTAATGCTTCGCATGAATTGAAGACACCATTGACCATCATCACCGCTGAAATAGAGCTGATGCTTGCCCAGAAAGGAATCAGCCCCGAGACAGAAGCTTCAGCAAAAATGGTACTCTCACATGCAGAGAAACTGGGTCACATCATTACCAGTCTCCTCGGTCTGGCACAGACCGGATTCGATGGCAAAAAACAGAACTGGCAGAGGATCCGTATTGATGAACTGATCATGACCGTCGCCGATTCTGTAAAAAAGATTGATCCTGAAAGCGTGATCCAAATTGATTTTTCTTCTCTGCCGACTGACGAAGCCTTGTTATATACCGAAGGAAATTCGAACCTGCTCCAGCTCGCGTTGAGTAATATCGTAGGCAATGCCTGCAAGTACTCCAATAACCAACCAGTTGCGATCAGTGTGAAAGTTGAAAATAAACGCATCGTTGTTGCCATCAGCGACCACGGCATCGGTATCCCTGAAAATGAGCAGCAGCATATATTTGAACCTTTCTTCAGAGCCTCCAATACCAGCGATTTTGAAGGACATGGAATTGGACTGCCGCTGACTTTGAACATCATCAGGCTGCATAAAGGTTCCATTGGCATCCGCTCAGAAGAGCAGATCGGTACCGAAATGCAGATCATACTGCCTATCTCTAATGAGATTCTAATAAATGGGTAGTTTTTGAGGGCTAAACTCTAATGACATTCTAATAGGCTTCTTATAGGGCTTTAATGACTCTGGACTAATATTGTATCAATAAATAATTGATCATTAATCCTTTAATCAAAAGTCATGAAAACTATTCTTATTCCAACCGATTTTAATGCCTCAGCCTTAAATTGCATCCCGGAACTTTGTACCAGCATGAATGAAAAGGAATTAAATATAATTTTCGTTCATCTCTTCAGGCTTTCCGATTCCATCACGGACCTGCTCATGCTATCCAGAAGATCAAGAGAGTTCGAGCAAGTCAGCGACGATTTCCACAGCCAATGCTTTGAACTGAAAAAGCAATATCCCATGATCAAATCCATCAGGATTGAATTCTTCTATGGCAGTACGCTGAGTATGTTCAAAAACTTCCTGGAGGCCAATGACGTAGACTGTATCCTGCATCCGGATTTTTGCACCTGCGAAAAATTGAATAAAATGAGTATTGATCCCTCAAGCCTGGTGGCTAAATCGGGATTACCTACAGTAACCATTTTGAAGACACAAAAAGAAGTACGTCCTCAGCCCGCTCCTGCATTGGAAGAGGAGCGTTTGATGGCGGTTTAATATTGAATTGATCACCTTTTAAAACATTACCTATATGCTGTTAAAAGAAAATATACCCGCGAAATACATCTTTGGGAAGATCGGAAAGGAAATCATGATCGTAGCCGTGTACGCTACGCTGATCACGATGTTATACAGTAATTTTCACATCACGCGCATCTCCATCCCCATCGCTGTACCCACCATTTTGGGTACAGTAATTTCATTGCTCCTGGCTTTTAAGTCCAACCAGGCTTATGACCGTTGGTGGGAAGCACGTACACTTTGGGGCGCAATCGTCAACGACAGCCGCTCGCTTACACGGCAATTGCTCACCTTCGTCGACAATCCTTACGGGGCCGAAGACGAGAAAGCTTTCTGTGAGCGCATGGCCAGGAGGCAGATTGCCTGGTGCTATGCCCTGAGCAGGCACCTCCGCGGACAAGATCCATTGGAGGGACTGGGAAGACTCATCGGTGCCGATGACCTCGAATACATTCAGCGTTATAGCAACATCCCGGTGGCACTTCTCGAACTGCAGGGAAGTGATCTGCGCAATGCCTTCAAGCTGGGCTGGATCAACGAATTTCAGCAAGTACAGATGGATAAGACACTTACCAACTTTTCTAACCAAATGGGTGGCTGTGAACGGATCAAAAATACGGTCTTTCCGGTCACCTACAGTGTGTACATCCACTTCTCCATCATTCTGTTTGTCATGTTGTTGCCTTTCGGACTGATCGAGTTCTTTAGCTTTGCGACCATTCCTTTGGTGATTGCCATCGCTTGTTCGTTTTTCCTGATCGAAAAGATGTCCATTCACTTGCAGGACCCCTTTGAGAATAAACCTACGGATACCCCTACAACGGCCATTTGCATGACCATAGAGCGTGACATCAAGCAGATGCTGAAAGAAAATTACAGACAAGAAGAAAAGGTTGGAGCCCATGCCGGCAAGGCCAAGATGTATTATATCCTGTAAATGAGTACCCCCGCCTCATCATCCAAAGGTAAAAACTGGGGCGAGGGTCTTTCTATGCTTTGATGCTAATCAGCGGTATCCTATCTTTGTCGTGTTAAAGAATTAAAACAGAAGATATGTATCCAGAATATTTAGTTGAACCGATGCGTGCAGAACTGACTAAGGTAGGTTTTGAGGAATTGAAAACTGCTGAAGATGTAGATCAGGCCATCACTGGCGAAGGCACCGTATTTGTTGTAGTCAATTCGGTATGCGGTTGCGCTGCAGCCAATGCACGTCCGGCAGCAAGACTGGCGGCCGCAAATGAAAAACATCCTGACAAACTCGTTACCGTTTTTGCAGGTATGGAAAAAGACGCAGTAGACAGGGCCAGAGGTTATATGATGCCTTTCCCTCCATCTTCTCCATCAATGGCTTTGTTCAAAGACGGTAAGTTGGTACACATGATCGAGCGTCACCAGATCGAAGGTCGTCCGGCTCAGATGATTGCCGACAGCCTGATCGGTGCATTTGATCAGTACTGCTAGTCAGAAAACATAAAAAAAGGCGATCTGCATGCAGATCGCCTTTTTTATGTTCAGTTATCGACTATTGTTTTGCGGCTACACGCCAGATCGTACTGCTCACATCATCTGCGACCAATAGCGCACCATCTTTTGCCACAGCAACGCCGACCGGGCGGCCATAGACATCCCCTTTATCCGCATCAGCGATGAATCCGGTCAGGAAATCTTCCGGCGGACCACTTGGCTTGCCATTTTTAAAGGGTACATAGGCTACTTTATATCCTGAAAGCGCAGAGCGGTTCCAGGAACCATGCTGACCGATAAAAGCGCCTCCCGTATATTTCGCCGGAAACTTACCGCCTGTATAGAAAGTCAGTCCCAATGAAGCGGTATGAGCGCCAACCGGCACATCCGGTGCGATGCTTTTCTCTACCATATCAGGTTGCTTACCTTTCCACCTGGGGTCTTCGTTTTTACCAAAATAAGCATAAGGCCAGCCATAGAATGCGCCTTTCTTTACACTGGTGATGTAATCTGGTACAAGATCATCGCCCAATCCGTCGCGTTCATTTACGGCTGTCCACAATGCACCTGTACCTGGTGCCCAGGCCATGCCCACAGGATTCCTCAATCCGCTTCCGTAGATGGTTTCTCCAGTTCCATCCGGATTGATCTCCAGGATTGCAGCCCTGCGTACCTCGTGCTCCATGCCATTTTCACCCACATTGCTTCCTGAACCTACAGATACATAGATCTTGGAGTTATCGGCATTGGCAATCAGGTTGCGGGTCCAGTGGTTATTGTAGCCACCAGCAGGCAGCGTAAGGATCTTTGTCCCTTTTGCGGTAATCTTGGTGTCGCCTGCCTGATAAGGATATTTCCATACCCCATCTGTATTGGCTACATAAAAGGAGTTGCCGATGATCAGTACCCCATAAGGCTGATTGAGTCCGGTGAGGAAATTGCTTTGCAGATCCGGCACACCGTCATTATTGGTATCTCTAAGTAAGACTACGGTATTTGCACTTTCACCCGCAACTTCTGCTTTGGCTTTGCCGGTGATGGCATTGGCTACTTTCTCTTTTAAAGAGCGTTCGGAGTTGGACAGAACTACAAACACATCGCCATTTGCCGCCACATAGATGTTCCGTGGACTCTTATAATCTGTGGCAAACCGGGTCACGGTAAAGCCTTCGGGAGCCACAGGAGCTTTGTCGGCCGGCCAGCCGATCACCTTGCTGAACTTATTTTTAGAGGCATTGGTATCCGGAGCGGGCAGGCTGAGCGCTTGTGTGGTATCCATCGTGCTGCTATCTGTTGCCAGGCTATCTGATGAACCTTTACTGCTCTTATTGGAGTTGCAAGCTGCCAGCAATGCTGATGAAACTAATAAAATTGATGCTACTTTCATGTGATAAAAAAGATTGATTCCCCTTTATAACAGTAGCAAAGCCAAGTTGTTTAGCTTGTCCGAAAAGGATCAGTACTCCAGTGTGAGCATCAGCGCGTTGTTGCTCAGCGCCTCCAGTTCCAGGGTTTCGGTATCCCAAAGCGCCAGGCCATCCTGGGCATGCAAGAGCCTGCCTTCTACTTCAAAAGCGCCGGCTACAACATAACAGAACAGCAAACTATCTTTTTCTTTGCGGTAGATCGTTTCGGCGCGGCCATCAAACTGTCCTGCACTCAATTTAAAGGGTAGTCCGGCATCCACAACTGCGGCACTGAGCTCGACGAGCCGATTGGGCGATACCCCCGGTGCAAGATCCAGCATCAGCGTAGAGGACTGGGAAATGTCGGCCGCCGAGATCCAAATCTGGATCAGGCTGATGACTTCTTCGGTATAGGGATTGCCAATACGGAAAAGGTGATCGGCCGGACATTTACGGACCAGCACCTGGCCTACAGGGACGTTCATTTTTCCAGTCTCCACATCGGTATATTCCAGATCTCCGGTAACCGGGATCAGGATCACATAGCTGGGCTTGCTTACTTCCATTTCCAGCTGCGCTGTACCCGCGAGGTTTTCCTCATTGAAGAGGTAAAGCGGGCCCAATGCTGTTTTGTGGGCATTGAAATAGGAACCGAAATTAAAGATGCAGTTTCTTTGGAACAGCGGGCTTTCGATCTGGCCGCGCTGTTCACTCAGGTATATTTTTCCGGATGAATGTTCCATCTTGCTATACATTAATTTTCATGGTCAGTGCAAAGCCATCGGTCAGGCTTCCGGTTACGGATGCCACCTCAATTTTCAGCATGTCGTCACTGAACACATTATCATTGGCATTAGTGGTGTATCCAGACATCCCTTTTTTATAGCCGTTCACCAGTGTCACGGCCGAACCTGAACCTTCAGGAAAGGCAATCTGTGTTACCTTCAGGGAATTGCCCGCAGCGCTGTACACATGCACATGAATGTGGGTAGCCCTGCCTGTATACCAGCCGGGAAAGATACTGGTGAAGGTCACCAGCCCATTGGCATCAGTCACCTGTCTGCCCCTTAGAAAATGTACCGACTGGTAATTGGTCGACTGCATGCCGCTGCCGCCATATTCCGAGTAATTACCTTCTGCATCGCAATGCCAGATGTCTACAATAGCACCCGCCAGTGCAGCACAATTGCTCGCGGTATTGATCGTGATCTTTGCCGTCATTTTATAACCTGTGCGGCCGTCGGTGATGTCGCTCCTGGTATAAGAGGAAGGTACTTTTGTGGGAAAAGGTCCTTCAGTTTCCGTAGGTGCTACGGTACAGGTGGTATTTCCTGTTCCCGAATTCGTTACCGTACCGGTACCCGAGGGGTCGTCAATAGCAGATGAGCTGTATTTCTTGCAGGCTTCCAGTATGGCCGGTGAGGAGATGGCGCCAATGATGAGACTCTTTAAAAAAACCTTTCTTTCCATTTTCTTCTTGTTTAGATGTGTTGAAATCCCTTTTGATCAGTATCCGGTTTTGATTCCGGTTGATGAGCTAAAGATGAAAAAACACGCAGTCAAATGGAATGAGGTATCGATAAATGGCAGGTATGTGTCGATCAATCAGGGCTTCAGCCATTCCTGCATCAGCTGCATATAGCTGTCGCCAATGGGTAGTTCATTTCCAGCACGCAATTGGACTTTGCGGTTGTGCAGGGACTTGATCTGGTCTATGGACACAATAAAGCTGCGGTGGATTCTCCTGAACTGTTTTTCCGGCAGTTTCTCCAGGATCTTCTTCAAAGACATCAGGGTGGCGACCGGTTTTTCATTCAATTGATGGATGGTCACATAATCCCCAAAGCTCTCGATATAGCTGATCTCCTCCAGTACAATACGTACCAGTCGGTATTCCGAATGCACATAGATGCTGTCGCTGCTCGCCGATTTTGGGTTCTGTTTGTATTGATGATAATCGATGGCCTTATTGATGGTCCTGGAAAACCGCTCGAAGTCGATGGGCTTCAGCAGAAAATCCAGCGCATCAAGTTCAAAACCCTCATACGCGAAGTTTTTATAGGCTGTAGTAAAGATCACCATAGGCCGTACATCCAGTGACCTCACCAGGTCTATGCCGGTAATGTCAGGCATATTGATATCGATGAAAAGTAAGTCGACCACATGCTTCTTTAAGTATTCTGCACCATAGATGGCATCTTCGAAAGTATGCAGCAGCTGCAGGGCCGGAAATTTGGAGGCATAGGTTTTGATCAGTTCCAGGGCCAGGGGCTCATCGTCTATGGCGATGCATTTGAGTGGTGACATCAGATCTCTAGTTTTAGTTGAACGGTAAAAAGACCCTCGCCTTTTTCTATTGTCAGTTCGTGCTTTCCGGGATAGGCATGCTGCAGCCTTTGCCGGGTATTTTGTATGCCGATACCGGTACTGTTCAGCTTTGCATTTTCAGAGAAGTCCCTGTTTTGTGCAAAGAACACCAGGTGTTCATCAGCGATGCTGACTTTGATCAGGATGGGTGATGCGGTTTGCTTGCTGATGCCATATTTAAAGGCATTTTCCACGAATGTCATGAGGATCAGTGGGGCAATTTTATGCTGCAGGGCAAGGCCTTCCACCTGGTAATCGATGGGCGTTTTCGCCCCAAGTCGCAACTCCTGCAGGCCGATGAAATTGGCAATGCAGTCCAGTTCATCCCGAAGGGGTACCAGTTCAACGGTGATATCGTCGGTCATGTATCGCATGATGTTCGAGAGTTTCATGATGCTCGGCGCGGTATTCGGATGGTTGGTGACTGCCAGGGTATAGATGTTGTTTAAGGTATTGTACAGAAAATGTGGGTTGATCTGTGCTTTCAGGAAAGAAAGTTCCGCTTCAGCACGGTCGGCCTCTGCTTTGATCGCCTTTTTTTGGGTAAGGTGCAACTGCTTATTGATCTCAATAGCCATGGTAAGCGCAATGACCATAATGAAAAGGAACACACTCACGATGTCGAAACTGCGGATGTCCTTTTGCTGCGGGCCCGGAGCCCTGTTCCTGAAATGTTCGTTTGGAGCGGGGCTGCCTTCCGGATGTGGCATGGGCCGCGGAAAAGGCGCCGGTTGATTGTGAAACTGGGAAGGTGGGTGCAGATCTGTTCTGGGCGCACCTGGCATCTCCCTGTTGCCCCGGGCAGCCCTGGACTCTTGATGCAGCGACATGAGTTTGTCGAAGGGTTTCAACAGGTAGACCCCGATGAACAGCAGCGCCACGATGCTGAAGAAAAGGGTGTACCGGCCCTTTAAATACAAGTGGGGGATCAGTACAAAACTGGAAAGGTAAAAGATCAGGAGATAGGTGCTGCAAAAAATCCAATAGCTCGGAGTTCCCAGGACATTTAGGGAATTCTCGCCGACCTGTTGTTCATTAAACATAAAGACCACTGGCAGGCTGAAAAACAAGATCCAACCTGCCATCTGGGTAATCAGCTTTGCTGTTTTCAAATTATTCACCTTTAAAGATGACTAATAATACAAAAAAGATATCAAATGTTTCGGTGAATGAGCCGATTGTGCCGTTGAACCTCTATGTAGAGGGCTTGGTCTTCCAACTGAGTCGCTCAATACCATTCCCATAGCATTTGCGTGCCATCTTCGCAAGATCTTCGCTAAAAAGTACTTTTAGCGCGGATGCAGTGGGAATGCAGTGAGGATGGTGTGGAAATGACTGAAGGAAGCCCCGTTTTTCATTTACTTCAATACAGCAGGACCGGATGGTAGAGTAGGAAATTTTCACTAAATTAGTCCGGGGAATTAATCGAATGGCTGCTTATAGTGCGCTTACTGATCAGGAATTGATTGCTGCAATGCAGCACAGCGACGCCGCATTCGATGAAATCTACGAGCGGTATTGGTCGGTGCTTTACCGTTCAGCCTTCAATGTGCTCCGGGATAAAGAAGCCGCGATGGATGTCATTCAGGAGGTTTTCATCTGGTTCTGGGAGCACAAGGGCAATGTGCAGATTAATTCCATTAAAGCTTATCTGCTGACTGCCGTGAAATACAAAGTGGCCAATTATATCCGCAATGGAAAGGTTCGGGAATCCTTTTACGACCGCATTCCAAAGGTAGAATTGGACACGGAATTTCCAGACGAACAGCTTGAGCTGAAAGAATTGAAAGAAATGATCAATAATTTTGTAATGGAATTGCCCGAACGCTGTCAGGAAGTCTTTAATATGAGCAGAAATGAGCATTTGAGCAACAAAGAAATTGCGGAACGCTTAGGGATCAGCGAAAAAACGGTGGAAAATCAGATCAATAAAGCCTTGAAACGCATTAAGTCCAGTTTGGTCAGGTCTTCAGCCTTCATAAATCTCCTTTAATAAAAAAGTTTAAATATTTTGTGATTTGGCGTAGGTGTTGAGGGCTTGAGCAGTGCCTTACTCATATACAGCCAAAAAATGCAAAAAGAAGGACTAAGGGAACTGCTGAAAAATATTACTGAGGGAAAAGCAAGCGATCAGGAGATCCGCTTGTTCAATCGGTACTACCGCGCTTACCAGGATGAGGATTCCGAATGGGATTCCGTAGAGATGGGAGCACAGCAAGAAGTTCATGATGAACTGAAACGGTCGATCCTGCAGCGCATCAAACCGGTAAAAGTAGTGCCCTTCTGGAGAAAGCCGCTGCCGGTTGCAGCAGCAGTGGCGGCTGTGTTGTTGATCAGCTCTGCGCTATTCTTTACAAGAGGCGACGACCGGGATCAGATCCTTGCTGGTAAAAATACGGCCATCCTGACGCTGAGCAATGGAAAGAGCATTCCTTTAAGTGAAACTAAAAACGGATTGGTCATTGATGCTTCGAAAATCAGCTACAATGACGGTACATCCGTTGCGGCCTATGTCGGTTCAGACAGCATGTCCACTGCCGGATTGAAGATCAGTACCCCGAGAGGGGGAACCTACGAAGTCATTTTGGCGGATGGTACACACGTTTGGTTGAACGCTGCGAGTAAACTGGAGTTCCCGGCGCAATTCTCCGGTAAACAACGTCTCGTGTCATTGACCGGAGAAGGATATTTCGAGGTCGCCTCCAATAAGCAAAAACCATTTAAAGTACTTTCCGGCGGACAAGCTGTAGAGGTACTGGGTACGCATTTCAACATTAATGCTTATGAAGATGAGCGGGCGATCAAGACCACCTTATTGGAAGGCTCGGTCGTTGTCAGTTCGGATTCAGGATACGAATTGCTCAAGCCAGGGGAGCAGGCGGTCAATGCCAATAAGCACATCAGTGTTTCCAAAGTGAACGTCAGCATACCTGTGGCCTGGAAAAACAAACAGTTCCTTTTCGAGAGGGAAAGCATACAGTCCATTATGCGCATGGTAGAGCGCTGGTATGATGTGGAGGTCAGCTATTCGGCTGAAATTCCGGAGGAAACCTTCAGTGGCGGGGTGTCGCGCTTCGATAAATTGTCGGAAGTACTCAAATCCCTGGAATCAACAGGAAAGGTAAAATTTGAAGTAAAAGGAAGAACCGTCCATGTGTCCATGTAAGGACAGCTTAGCATTGATTAAACCTAGTAACAGTATATATTCACCTAAACCAAGACAAATGATTAAACCACTACGACAGAAAAACTAACCGAAAAAAAACCAGACTTCATGAAAAGCCTGGTTTAGATTGGCTACGGCCGATGAAAAAATCAACCGTTTAACCCGCATGATGCCCCTGCTTCGAAACTAAAGGCATCTGCATAGAACCAACAACAAATGTATAGAATTTATACCAGGAAACGCGGTGTACTATCACCCGTACGCCATAAAATTTTGCTAATTATGCGATTAACCACCGTAATATTACTAGCATCACTACTTCAGGTAAGCGCTTCAGGATTAGCACAGAAGGTTAGCATGACGAAATCCGGTGCTTCCCTGAAATCTGTTTTAAATGAAATCACCAGACAAAGCGGCTATATTTTTCTGTATAGCGACAATGTCATGAAGCAGGCGATCCCAGTGGATATCAAAGTGAGCCAAAAAGAACTACACGAGGTGCTGGATGTGATCTTTGACAACCAGCCATTGAACTACAGCATCAATAAAAATACGATCACCGTACGCGGAAAAGAGCAGCCATCTGTACTGGAGAGCGTCAGCGACTTCTTTGCCGACAGGCTCATACGAGGCCGTGTGCTGGATGAGACAGGAATGCCACTTGCTGGCGTGAATGTGAAAGCTAAGGGCAGTGGCAAGGGTGTGGTGACCAGCGGCAATGGGGCTTTTGAAATCAATGTAAGTGATGATAAGACCGTACTCGTATTCTCTTATGTGGGCTATGTGACGAAAGAAGCTGTTGCAAATACAGGAATGACCATAACCCTGGTTGCTGAAACCAATAAACTGGAAGACCTGGTTGTGGTCGGTTACGGCACGACAAAAAGGAAAGACCTGACGGGTTCAGTTGCCTCCATCAACCTCGCAGAAGTACGTGACGTACCTTTCGCTACAATAGACCAGGCGCTGACCGGTAAAGCAGCGGGTGTGCAGGTAGTACAGGCCGATGGCTCTCCGGGTGGCGTGGCCAAGATCAGAATCCGTGGCGGAACCTCTTTGATGGGCGGGAATGATCCCTTATACATCATAGACGGTGTACAGGTGCAGGTACAGAACCGCTTTCAACAAACAGCATCTGATATTGTGAGTCCTGTGGATAGAGGAGGCGATGACGATCCGAACAATACCATATCTGGAGCTTTTGCACGTGGCTTGAACAGTCTGGGCGGACTTAACATCAATGACATTGAAACTATCGATATCCTGAAAGACGCCTCAGCTACCGCAATTTATGGCTCCAGAGGAGCGAATGGTGTAGTGATCATTACCACAAAAAAAGGAAAGGCCAACCAAAAGCCCAGCTTTGAAGCAAATGTATACAATGGATTCAGTATGGCTGAGCATGAAAAAGTACTCAACCGAGATCAGTTTGTGATGATCATGAAGGAAGCAGCACAAAACTTGAACACTGCGAGGGCACTCGTTAATCAAGCGCCTGATGGAGTAGCTACTCAGATTGTAAATGATCCGAATTTTTTTGGTCAGGGCAGCACTGACTGGATGAAGCTGGTGACCCGTACCGGTCTTACTCAAAATGCAGATTTGTCTGTAAGAGGAGGTGGTACCGGTTCTCGATACTATACCTCACTTACCTACAATAAGAACGAAGGAACCGTATTGGGTACAGACTATAGAAGAATTGCAGGGAAGGTGAGTTTAGACAACGAGATCAGCGATAGGTTTAGGGTAAATACTAACTTAGATTATGGCTTTACGAGCAATAACATTACCAATGGGCTTTACACACAGGCACTTTTTGCCCCACCGACATTTGAACCTTACAATGGGGATGGTAGTGTTAAGATTCTTGATCCCGCTTCTGTTGGTGCTTACGCTTATCAGGGTTTCCAGAATCCATTGTTACTATTAAAAGGTATCAACCGCTCTAATGCAATTTTTGCAATCGGAAGTCTTGCCGGAGAATATGATATTTTTAAGGAATTAAAATTCAGAAGTTCTGTTGCCGTCAATTATAACAATTATCGTCAGAACAATTATGTACCCAGTACAGTAGCTGTAGCAACTCCAAACGGAAGTGGCAGCTCTGGGAATGGAACTGCGACCCTGTCCCAATCCGAGCAAGTCAATACTTTTTTACAGAATACCCTGACTTGGGATAAAGAGTTTAATGATGACAATAGAATCAATGTAATTGTGGGTACAGACTGGCAGATTACCAAGTCTAACACTTTTTCAGCTAGTGGTCAAGGTTTCCCTGATGATACTTATCTCAATAATCTTTCTTCAGCGGCTGTCACCCTGCCTGCAACAGGAACAGCGAATCAGAATTCCCTTCTTAGTTTTTACCTACGTGCAAATTACAGTTTGATGAACAAGTATTTGTTTACGTTCACCGGAAGGTCTGATGCCTCTTCTAAGTTTCCAAAAGCAAACCGCGTGGGGTACTTCCCTTCAGGTGGTCTGGGCTGGAGAATTTCTCAGGAAAAGTTCCTAAAGGATGTAAAATGGATCAATGAGCTCAAATTAAGGGCTAGTGCCGGTTATACGGGGACGCAAAATATTGCCGACAATCTTTTCTACACCTTGTATTCACCAGTTTCTTATGCAGGCCTAAATGGACTTTCGCCAACCCAACTCGGTAACTCCAGGTTGAAATGGGAATCGACCTTACAAAAAGACGCTGGTATTGATTTTTCATTGTTCAATTCACGGTTAAGCGGGGAGTTTGGTTACTATGAGAAAACTACCTCCGGGATTTTATTCCCAACTGCTGTAGCAGGTACATCTGGTTTTGGCCAGGTCACAGCCAATATTGCTAAAATCCGTAATAGGGGTTTGGAATTGTCATTAAGCGGTGACTTTGTTCGTGGCAAGAATTTTCAATGGTCAGGTACATTAAATGTGTCTGGTAATCGCTCGAAGGTATTGGCTTTGTCAGATGATATTGAAGATCCCGCAAATCCAGGTGTTTACCGCTTCGGAAATACAGTACTCAAGAAAGGTCAGCCTGTAGGCTTGCTATATGGACGGGTGTTTAAGGGAATTCTTAAAACTCAGGCAGATGTAGATGCCTACGCTGCTGCCAGCCCTTCTTATTACCCATACCTGGGCATTGGAGATGCAAGTTACGAGATCGTAGAGAATTACATGGGGTATCAAGGTTTTACCTATTTCAAAGACGACATTATTGGGCGTGCCGAACCAAAATTCTATGGTGGCTACACCAATCGTTTTGGCTATAAAGCTTTTTCATTGACTACCCTGACCACTTTTTCATATGGTAATGATATTTATTATCTCGCTGATATCCAAAGTCGTGATGTTTCTCAACGTCTGAATAAAAACGTTCGGATTCTGGATCGCTGGACACCAGAAAATCCTAACGCAAGTAGGCCACGACTGCTGATGGGACAGAGTTCGTATGCTTATGCCGCCAGCGACAATGTATATGACGCATCATTTATCAAATTAAAATCTGTCACACTGGCCTACCAGTTTCCGAAAAGCCTAACCGATAAATTGAAGATTAATGCTGTTTCTGCTTACGTCTCAGGAACTAACCTACTCACTATAACTAACTATCCGGGCGTAGATCCTGAGGTCAGCAATGATCCATATAGTCTGATAGGGGGATATAGCGATCCAGGAGGATACCCCTTTGTGAGACAGATTAGTTTTGGCTTAAGGGTTGGCTTGTAAATGAATTATTCTAACGATTAGATATAGAACAATGAAAACATTATATAGATTATTTGCCGCAGGTTTGGTCATCCTCAGCACTTACGGCTGTGAAAAAAACCTAAGTGCACCTCCAAAAAATGCTAAAGTAGAGGGCAACACCATTATAGATCAGGCGACTTCGCAAATTGCACTAAATGGTGCTTATTACAATTTTGCAAATGCAACAAATATCAAGACCGGATGGCAACAACATCAGCTCCTGCCGGCACAATTTGCAGGTTATATGGGCTATGGTTTCGGTAGCATGCCTAACGAAGTAAACATTACGGAACAAAGTTCTGGAACCTATTGGCAGGAATCTTATCAGGCATTAAATGCTGCAAACGGCGTGATTTCTGGCATAAACAAGTTATCTGATGCAGCATTTTCAGGTAACCGTAAAAAGGAAATGCTGGCAGAAGCAAAATTCATTCGGGCATATGCGCATTTCAAAGTATTGAGCTATTATGCAGAGTGGTACAAGATAAGCAGCACACAAGGCGTTCTCCTAAGGGATGAGCTATCCACCTTAACCAATATCCTCAAAAAGCGGAGTACGGTAAAGGAAAGTTATGATTTTATCCTGGCTGATCTGGATGAGGCGATTGCAAACGGACCCGAGAGCAATCCCAATTACTATGCAACTAAATGGGCGGCTATGGTTTTGAAGATGAGGGTGCTGATGAATCGTGGAGCTTCAGGAGATTATGCAACAATCATCCAGCTGGCAGATCAGCTGATCCAAAATCCAGCTTATGCCCTGGAATCCAGTCAGCAAAACTTGTTCCGTGTGGCTGGTCTAAGCAGCAAGGAGGTGATTTTGGGTGTGAAACCTCAGCAGTTGCAGGTAAGCGACCCTTACAGCAAGACCCGGCAATATACACCTGGTGCATCTGCATTATACGTAGCGAAGCAAGCGTTGAAGGATTTGTACAATGGAGATCCACGACAAAGCTGGGTAGTCGGTCCAGCTACACCATACCAGCAGTATTCACCCAATACTTATTTCTTCGCAAAATATGTACAAGCTGGCGGGGCGCCGAGTATAGTGACTGAGACAGACTATGTATTTCGGCTTACTGAAGTTTATTTGCTGAAAGCAGAAGCCATTGTGAGATCAGGAGGCAGTCTTGGTCAGGCAAAAACGCTGGTTCATACCATCCAGGAAAAAGGGGGGCTGACGATTGCAAATGCACCTTATCTGGCTGTTGATGCCGCGAATAGCGCAGCGACATTGCTGGTGGAGATCTATAAAGAAACTTCACGCAGTATGGTAGCTGAAGATGGTAGTGAGTGGATGGCTTTGCTGCGCCTTCCGTTTGAAACAGTAAAGCAGCTGAAGCCTTCGATCACCAATCAAATTCAGTACATCATCCCTGTTCCACAAACAGAATTTGTCTATAACCCACAGTTTGGAGAGCAAAATACAGGATACAGTGCCAATTAATCTTCACTATTGATATGAAACATCACATTTTAACATTTTTGTTGGCCAGCACTGCACTTACAGTGATTGGGCAGGACAGAGCATTTATACTCAAGGGCAGCATTAGCGGCCAAAAGTCGGGGCAGTTAAAAATTGCCTATGCTACCGGCAGCGATCAATACACTCAAGACAGTACCCTGATCAAAAATGGTACTTTCGAGTTCAAAGGAAAGCTAAAGGAGCCGGTGATGGTTTACCTGACGGGTGCAACCAAAAGCAGGAATATGGATGATCCCAATTCTGCAAGTTTTTTCATAGAGCCCGGCCAAATGTTATTGAGCCTGAAAGCCGGGGATTTTAGAAATTTAAAATTGAAGGGGTCTAAAACCCAGGATGAATACTTCGCATTGGAGCGCTTAAAGGCACCCATCAACCTGGAATTAAAGCCAATTTCATTAGCTTACGAAAAAGCCAATGAAGCTTATATGCAGGCAAGAAAGGATAAAAAGCCGGAGGCTGATCTGGATGCACTTAAAGAAAAAGCATCGGCTATACGTGATCAGTTTGAGCCTTTCAGCGAGCGTCAGGGTAAAATTGACATGGAATTCATCAAAACTCATCCCAATTCTTACCTTTCTGCTTACTTGTTACGCTGGAAAGTTTCTTCACTGGCGGTATCTGAGGCAAAAGCATTATATGCTCAACTGTCTGAAAATATAAAACAAAGCAGTTACGGTAAAGCAGTTCAGGATGAAATCAAAAATTTAGAGGGAGGCTCTCCGGGAGCCAAAGCAACCATGTTTGCTGCTACAGATATCAATGGTCAGCCTTTCAATCTGTCAGATTACAAAGGAAACAAATATGTTTTACTGGATTTCTGGGCCAGCTGGTGCGTACCTTGTCGTAAAGGAAATCCACATTTATTATCTTTATACAGCAAATACAAAAATAAGGGACTGGAAATCGTTGGTGTTTCAGATGACGACAGTAATGAAGCCGCCTGGAAAAAGGCAGTAGAACAAGATCAAATCGGAGTCTGGAAGCATGTTTTGCGTGGACTTAAGCGTGTTGGAAATGACTTTGACCGCTCAGGTGATCGCAGCGATGCCTATGGCATACATACTTTACCGACCAAAATCCTGATCGATAAAAATGGTATGATCGTAGGCCGGTATGGAGGCGGGGGTGAAAATGACGAAGCAATGGATAAAAAATTAGCTGAAATCTTTAACTAAAAATAATCATCATGAAAGCATTTAAAAAATTAGCACTCGCCGGCATCTTTTGTTTTGCCGGAACAACCTACGCTCAGCAAACTAAGCTTACTGGCGATATCACAGGCCTAGGAGATGTAGATTTGAAAATCTACTACTATGAAGGTGCTGAACAAAAAACTGGCGACATCAAAACCAAGGATGGAAAGTTCAGTTGGGTGGCCAACATGCCTGATGCCCAAAAAGTGACCATCATGTTCCCGCGAAGGGCGGCCTGGGTTTACCTGGAGCCTGGGAATATATCGATCACAGGAACGGCCGATTCATTGCATGCCCTTAAAGTGAAAGGTTCTAAAACACAGGCAGAGGCAGATGCATTCACGGCTTCGCAAAAGCCTATCGACGATCAGATGGATCCATTGTACCAGAAATATGGCAAAGGCAGTAAAGAAGAGCAGCTTGCGCTGGAGGAAAAACTGGCAGGTCTTAAAGCACAGAAACGAGAACTTACGAACAAATATATTGCCGTACACCCAGAGAGTATGCTGAGCCTCAGTATGGTGACTGACCGCGCTGGTATGGGCAGCTACAAAGATGTACAGTCTGTTTTTGAACTGCTGGGCCCTAAAGCCAAAGCAAGTGCAGAGGGCAAGCGACTGGCTGAACGCCTGACCGTATTGAAGCGCAGCGCTATTGGGGAGCCGATGCTGAACTTTACACAGAATGACACAGAAGGTAAGCCAGTTTCTTTTGAGGCATTTAAAGGTAAATATGTACTGGTTGATTTTTGGGCCAGCTGGTGTGGACCTTGTCGTGCCGAAAACCCGAATGTGCTGAAGGCTTACAACACCTATAAAGACAAGAACTTTACAGTACTGGGTATCTCACTGGATGATAAAGGCGAGAACTGGAAAAAGGCGATCAAAGATGATGGTATGCCCTGGACGCAGCTTTCCGACTTGAAAGGCTGGAAAAATGAGGTTTCCACCTATTATGGCATCATGGGGATTCCGAGTACCCTGCTGATTGATCCTCAGGGTAAAATCATCGCAAAAGACCTGCGCGGTGAAATCTTGAATAAGAAACTGGAAGAACTCTTTACCCAAAAATCTAAGTAATGAAAAGTACATGGATTTATTTGGCTTTGCTGATGACCATGCCATAAAACAAAAACAGGGTATTGAATTTCAATACCCTGTTTTTCGTTAGTAACGTTGCTTTTCCAGCTCCATCTGGAGTTCTTCCTTCGCATGTTTTACACGTTCCATCCATTCAGGAGCCTTCTCCTTGATGTTATCTACAACCGATCTTCCGGTTTCGTCTTTTTTTGTTACATATTTAATCGCTCCGTATACTGCGGCGCCAATTAACGCGGTTTTGAATAGTCCCATTTTTTCAAAGATTAATGTACTGGAATAACAAGCTAGAAAACAAAAGGTTTGAATAAACTATTTGCTAAGGCTCATTGTTGGATTCTATGAATAAGGCAATAAATTGCTAGGTTTACCACGATAAATAAACACACATGCTAAGTACCAACATTAAAGAAGCCACTAAGGCAGCCCATCAGGACCTTGAAAAAAAGGTGGTGCTGAAATTAAAAGCAGTGCGCAGCCATTTAGATTATGCCGATGTATTGAAACATTTTTATGTTTACTTCAATGCGGTGGAGCAGGCCATAGCTCCTTACATTACGACAGAACTGCTGCCTGATCACGCGGAAAGGCGGAATTCCTCTTATCTGAAAAAAGACATCGAAGAACTGGGCGCTGATACCAGTGATCTTCCTGAAGCTATAGCCCCTGAGATCAGCAATACCTTACAGGCATTAGGTGCCATGTATGTGATGGAAGGCTCCATCATGGGTGGGCCGATCATCGTACAGATGCTGGCCAAATACGGTGTAGATAAAGGTGTCTCCTTTTTCTCCGGTTATGGCGAGGCCACTGGTCAGATGTGGGGCAAGTTTGTAGCTGTAATGAATGCAACGGCACAAAACGAAGCTGATGAAGCCATTGCCATAGCAGCGGCCAATGAAACCTTCAGTAGATTTGGGGATGTGTTTACATCCACTGAGCAGCTGAGCTCTTAACAAAAATCAGATCTTTTCCACATTTGTTGAATTACTAACATATTTAGCATTAGTTTTGTTATAACAAAACTAATGCTAATAAAAGTAGTTTATTAAAATTGTGGTATATGGAAGCGAAATCAGAGATCCTGGACAAGCTAAAGCGGAACTTACTGCTTTGGCAAGGTTTTAAACCTGCTGAACTGGCCCGGGCCGAGCAGATCGGACTGGGTGAGATAGAGGACGCTTTCCCCGCTAAGGTATTTCCCAGAAAGGCCATCCATGAATTCATCTGCCTGTCGCCGGATCAGGCTTCGGCAACGGATGGCTTCATTGCAGGCTTATTGTCTGTTCTGATGGCAGATGGGGCGGCCTGCGTATGGGTAGGAACCCGGCGCAGACTTTTTCCATCTGCCCTGGCCGCTTTTAATGTAGCGGCCGACCGCATTATTTTTATTGATCTTCAGTCAGAGCAGGAAGTGCTCTGGGTGATGGAAGAAGCATTGAAGTGCGAAGGCCTGGCTGCGGTAGTGGCGGAAGTAGACGGCTTGAGCCTGGTCAATTCCCGCAGATTACAATTGGCAGTAGAGCAACATGGCATCCCTGGCCTCATCATCCGGAAAGATGAACGCCGGATGGCCAGTACGGTTTCTACTGCAAGGTGGCGTATTGCCCCCTTACCTTCCCAGGATGAAGAAGGTCTGCCTGGTGTTGGTTTTCCGCGCTGGCAGGTACAGCTGCTGAAAGTGAGGAGTGGTCAGCCCGGAAGCTGGATCCTCGAATGGCAGGGCGATGGTTTTGCACAATTACCCGCCTCTGCCCATCAAATCACTGCCCAGCCGCTTGAAAAAATCGGGTAAACATGCAAAAGCGTTTCATGTCCATATGGTTTCAGCACCTGCTGGCGGACTGGCAGTTGATCCGTCGCCCGGAACTCAAGGATCTTCCTTTTGTTTTTGCGGCGCCTGAACATGGACGTATGGTCATTACGGCTGTCAGCCCTTTGGCGGCGGGTTTTGGTGTGGAGACAGGGATGCGTGCTGCAGATGCCAAAGCGATCTGTCAGGAACTGGAAGTATTGGATGATAAGCCCGGACGCGCAGCGAAACTCCTGAATGGGCTGGGCGCCTGGTGCATCCGCTATTCGCCCATTGTTGCCCTGGATCCTTTTAGAATGGACGGGCTCTTTATGGACATCAGTGGCTGCGCGCACCTCTGGGCTGGTGAGCGGGGATACCTGAAAGAGATCGTTGCCCGTTTAAAAAGCAAGGGTTATGCGGTAAGGGTGGCGATAGCCGATACCCCCGGTGCTGCCTGGGCGATCGCCCGCTATGGCAAGTTGACGCCGCTGATTCCTCCCGGTGCTCATGTGGAAGCGATACAGGTCCTGCCGCCGGAAGCACTCCGGCTGGAAGCGGCCACTTTGGACAAGCTGCGTAAACTGGGCTTCTATCAGGTAAAAAGTTTCATTTCCATGCCGCGTGCTGTGCTGCGCAGGCGGTTTGGAGCAGGCTTCCTGCTTCGGCTGGCCCAGGCATTGGGTACAGAGCCGGACGTTTTACAGGCACTGCAATTGCCGGTGGAGTTCTCAGCCCGCTTAGCCTGTCTGGAACCGATCAGGACCCGTACGGGAATTGAACTGTCCATCGACAAATTGCTTGAAGAACTCTGCTGGCGCTTGCGGGCAGAAGGGCAGGGACTGCGCTCGGGCCTGCTTCGGGGGCACAGGATGGATGGCAAGATTGTACAGGTAAGTATAGGTACCAGTGCGGCTTCCCATAGTGTGAGCCATTTGTCGAAGCTTTTTAACCTGAAAATCGACCAGATCCGCCCCGGCTTGGGCATCGAGTTGTTTGAGCTGGAAGCCAGTAAAGTAGGGCCTGTAGCTGTTCCCCAGGAAGCGCTTTGGACCGTCAGTCCGGGCATCGACAGTCAGCAGCTCTTGCAGCTGATCGACCGCATAGCGGGTAAGGTAGGTGCGGCTGCCATCAACCGTTACATCCCTGCCAGCAGTTACTGGCCGGAGCGCTCCACAGCGGCTGCGGCCTCCATAACAGAAGTGAGGCTCGGCGATTGGAGTGTCGACAAGCCCAGGCCCACTGAACTTCTGGAGCGTCCGGAACCCGTACAGGTGATGGCACTCATCCCGGATCATCCACCCAGGTTTTTCATCTATAATGGCGAGCAGCATAAGGTCATCAAAGCAGATGGGCCCGAGCGCATTGAGCGGGAGTGGTGGCTCGATCAGGGTGAGCATAGGGATTATTACCGACTGGAGGATGAGCAAGGCCGGAGGTTCTGGCTCTACCGTTCCGGACACCACAACGCTGATAAAGGATATCAGTGGTTTCTACATGGATTTTTTGCCTGATGGTTATGGAGTACAGCGAATTACAGATCACATCCAATTTCAGCTTCCTGCGGGGTGCTTCCCATCCCCATGAACTGGCTGCACAGGCCGCTTTGCTGGGCTATAAGAAAATAGCGCTTACCGACCGCAACACCCTGGCGGGAATCGTACGCGCACATACCGCTGCAACAGAAAGCGGACTGGGCTTCATTCCTGCCTGCCGGCTCGACCTGCTGGATGGCCCCAGTCTCCTGGCTTATCCCACAAATAAAGCCGCTTATGGCAGGCTATCCGCCTTGCTGAGCCTGGGAAATCTGCGTGCAGAAAAAGGCGAATGCCGGCTCTTTAGGGCCGATGTCTATGCCCATAGTAAAGACATACTTTTTACCCTGATTATGCCAGATCAGCTGAACCGCAGGTTTCAGTTTGAGCCCGACTTTCTCAGTGCTGTGGAGCAGTACCATGAAGCCCTGTCCGATCAGCTGTATTTGTCGGCTTCCAGAACCTATTCCGGTTACGATGAAAAACTGATGTTCAGAATCGATCAGCTTTCCAGGCGTTACAACCTGCCTATGCTGGCTACAGGAGATGTGCATTACCACGAAGCTTCCAGGAGGGAGCTGCAGGATGTCCTGACTTGCGTGAGGGAAAAATGTACCATCCAGGAAGCAGGTTTCCGCTTGCACCGGAATGCAGAAAGGTATATGAAACCCGTGGAAGAGGTGCACCGCCTCTTCCGCAAATACCCTGAGGCTTTAAAAAACACCCTGGTCATCTCGGAGGCCTGCACATTCAACTTAACAGAATTGAAATATGTGTACCCAACCGAGATCAATAAAAGCGGGCGCACTCCGCTGGAAGAATTGGAATACCTCACCTGGAAAGGGGCACATGAATTTTACGGAGCTGTAATTCCGGAAAAGGTGGTCAATATGGTGAACCATGAAATGGAATTTGTGAAGCAGATGGATTATGCCAATTACTTTTTGTTCGTAGAAGACATTGTGAGTGAAGGCAAGAGACGGGGCATATTGTGCCAGGGCAGGGGATCGGCAGCCAACTCGGCCATATGCTTTTGCCTGGGCATCACCTCTGTAAATCCCATGAAATTTGACCTGCTCTTTGAGCGCTTCATTTCCTCTGAGCGGAATGAACCGCCCGATATTGATGTAGATTTTGAGCATGAGCGCCGTGAAGAGATCATGCAGTACATTTACCAAAAATACGGTCGGGACCGGGCGGCAATTGTGGCTACGGTGACCCAGATGCACCAAAGGGGCGCCATCCGAGATGTGGGTAAGGCAATGGGACTTTCTGTGGATACCATCAACCGGCTTTCCGGTTCCCTCTGGCAATATACTGACGAGTGGTTTGAAGGCAAGCGCATCACCGAGCAGGGGCTTAATCCTAATGACCCGCACCTGAAGAAGACATTGGAACTGACCGGGCAGATGATGGGTTTTCCTCGACAATTGGGGCAGCATACCGGAGGCTTTGTGGTGACCGATGGTAAACTCACAGACCTGTGTCCGATTATGAATGCAAGGATGGAAGACCGGACCAATATCGAATGGAATAAAGACGATATCGATGCCTTAGGATTCCTGAAAGTAGATGTGCTGGCCCTGGGCATGCTCACCTGTATTCGAAAAGGCTTTGATTTTTGCAAGCAAAAGTATGGACTGGAGCTGACTTTGGCCAATATCCCTGAAGACGATACGGAAGTATACAATATGATCTGTCTCGCCGATACCCTGGGTGTCTTCCAGATCGAGAGCCGGGCGCAGATGTCTATGCTGCCACGCTTACAGCCTCGGGAATTTTATGACCTTGTGATAGAAGTGGCCATTGTAAGGCCCGGACCCATACAGGGTGATATGGTTCACCCTTACCTGCGCAGGCGCAATAAAGAAGAGCCGGTTGTATATCCCTCAAAAGAACTCGAGGAAATATTGGGCAGGACCCTGGGTGTTCCGCTTTTTCAGGAACAGGCCATGAAGATCGCCATCGTAGCGGCAGGCTTTACGCCAGCAGAGGCCGATGGACTGCGCAGGAGCATGGCTACCTTTAAGTTCAAGGGCATGGTGAACCAATATGAAGAAAAGCTGATCACTGGCATGATGAAGAAAGGCTATTCAGAAGAATTTGCCAGGCGGATTTTTAAGCAGCTCGAAGGCTTCGGGAGCTATGGCTTTCCGGAAAGTCATGCCGCCAGTTTTGCTTTGCTGGTCTATGTGTCCTGCTGGCTCAAATGCCATTATCCGGATGCTTTTGCAGTAGGTTTACTAAACAGTATGCCGATGGGTTTTTACCAGCCTGCCCAGATCGTGATAGATGCCAAAAAGCATGGGGTAGAAGTCCGTGAAGTCGACATCAATTTCTCCGCCTGGGATAATCAGCTGGAAGAAAAATCCGGGAAGTATTTTGCGATCCGTTTGGGTTTCAGGCAAATTAAAGGGCTGAATGCAGAAGATATGGAGCGCCTGGTTGTAGGGCGGGTAAAAGCTTATCCATCCATTACCTCCCTGAGAGATGCAGGCGTTTCATTGGCTGCGCTGGAGCGTTTGGCGGATGCAGATGCCTTCAGGTCTATTGGCCTGGACAGGCGAAAAGCGCTTTGGGAAGTGACCGCCTTACAAGATATGCCAGTTGCTTTATTTAAAGGACAGGCCTCAGAGAGTAAACTGGAAACACAAGTAGAACTTCCTCTGATGAGCATGGGCGAGCATGTGGTACAGGATTATGCCACTGTAGGTTTGTCATTAAAGGCCCACCCCGTCAGTTTTGTACGCGCTCAACTGGATATGCTCAATATCAAGAGCTGCCATCACATCAACAGTGATGCTGTCAATGGACAGTTGGTAAAAGTGGCAGGACTGGTACTGGTGAGGCAGCGCCCCGGAACTGCCGGTGGGGTTTGCTTCATCACCATAGAGGATGAAACGGGTTATTCTAACCTGGTCGTGTTTGAAAAGCTTTTCGAAACTTATCGCAAGGAAATCCTGCATTCCCGTTTACTGATGGTAGAGGGGCGATTGCAGCGCGAAGGTATTGTTGTACACGTGGTGGTCAGCAAATGCTTTGACTTTACGAAGATGCTGGGTAAAATGGTGCAGAAAGAAGCTGATGATCTGCCGGTGTTGACGCTAGCAAGAGCAGATGAGAAAACAGCACCTTATCCCGCGCAGGATAAACGAACACAAATTAGGGAAGATGTATCCAAAACAGCATTTCACGGCGGGAGAAATTTCAGGTAACTATGCTCAATGATTCTGGCGTATAGATCAGCAGTAACACCGATGTAGCGCACCATATGGCTTTTGCAGAAAACAATTTATAAGAAAAGGCAGGTAGAATTTCTGCCGGCCCCGGCTCAGTATATGTCCTCTACTGCAAAGAACTCAGGCCTGTGCATAAGATGCATTTTGCGGAGCGAACTGATCACTATACATCTTTAGTTTTGCTTTCAATAGTTTACGCGCCACGTGAATCCTGGTTTTTACGGTTCCGATCGGAATTTGCATTTCCTCGGCAATCTCGTGGTATTTGAACCCCTCGAAGTACCTCATAAAGGTGACATAGTTTTCCTGAGGTAAAGTAGACATGGCCAGGTTAATGTCGGACTGTACAAATTTTCCTTCTCCCTGATTTCTTGAGGCACTTTCACGGAGTTGAAAAGAACTCAGGTCATCCGTCACCGTTACAACCGTTCTTCTCTTTGTCAATTGCCTGTAGCTATTGATAAAGGTGTTCCGCATGATGGTAAATACCCATGCCTGAAGATTGGTTCCTTCCTGATAAAGGTTGGCATACTTAATGGCTTTCATAAAAGTCTCTTGTACTAAATCTTCTGCGTCATTCAGATCTTGTGTGAACTGATAGGCGAAGCTCTTCAATTTTGGGCGCAGGCTGCAGAGCTGGTTGTCAAATGTGATGTTTTTCATGGCGATGTAGGGGCTAGGTGCCAAAAACATTACAAGGTGTATACCAATGCGTTTCGCTGCTCGTTGGAGGAACCGAAAACACCGTTTGCTGACAGCAGACTGTGATTTAATCAAAAGTTAAAATTCTGGCCGGATTTTTATATTCAATTAAAAGTCTTGTATATAGTTCAGTTTCTCTACTGTCTATTGCACAGTTAAGAATATTTAAGCGGGATCATAAAAAAGCGGTCAATAGTCCTTCCGACCATTGACCGCCATCTAAATTAACGCTCTCAATATATTATACGCTCAGAAAGCTGAGATATTGTGATTAAAGCTTTTCTATTTCTTCGGCTGATAGTTTAGTGAATTTTAGAATAAGCTCTAGTGTTGACCATCGGCTTTCATTTCGCGTGCAATTTCCAAGGCTTTATTGCGTTCGCCTCTTGCCTCGCCACTTTCCCTGGCTTCAGTCATCACTGCTGCGTTGTCCCATTTTCTTTTCAATGCTTCGTCGTACATGTCTTGTTCCTCCTTACTTAGTTTTGTGTACTCTGCTATGTTGTAGAGTAGTTCGAAGATGGTTTTTTCCAGTCCGTTTGGAAGGCTGGCCATATTCTGCAGATTTTTCAAATGGTAGAACCATTTGTCTAACTTGCTGCTGCACTGCTCCAACGTCAATGCAAAATTAGTTAAATCTATGTAGGTATAGCCCAGATGTTCGTAAAATATTTCACCTGTTGACCTGTAACATAAGCAAATATCGTGCAGGTGACGGCCATCGGAGATCAGTTTATCTGCGGTGTTATTGTTTTCCTTCTGATCCATGATGGCTACGAAGTACACTTCGGAGATGTTGTATGCCCATTCCTTCACTTTTCCTTTTGGTGCCTGTTCGCTGATGAGCCTGGACGTGTAAAAGATGCTGCGCTTCTTGAAATTACTGGGTTTGCTGTGCTGTATCTCGATCAGAAATTTTTCGCCCTTGTCGCCTGTGCAGAGCAGATCGAAGATGGCTGTGCCTTCTTCCTGGTTGTCGCCATGATGTTCGTTTTTGTTGTAGATGAGGTCTACGATGACCTTTCTGTCCTCGAATATGGTGTTGAGCAGATCGATGAGGACTGCTTTATTGGTGTCAGTACCAAAGATTTTCTTGAAAGAGAAGTCGACCAGCAGATCGACGTAACGGTTTTTATCCATAAACAATTGAATTGGTTAGGACGAATAGAGCCAGATTTTGAGAGACTGGCTAAATGTGAGATGGATTTAACCGTTGATTCTATGACTAAGTTTAAATTGATACCAAAACGGTTAATCATCTCCAACAATTTATCCAACCGGCAACATACCGGTGTCGCGACCCTGTCGCCACCATGTCTCAGGATGTAAATGGATTTCTCTATATTTTACCTAAGCATCAAAAAGGACTAGACGCCCCAGTCTTTGCCCAGGCTGTGGCGGATTACCTGTTTCATTTGCTCGATGAATTTACCCACAAGCTCATTACGAAGAAGGAAACAAGAACCCGATTGGTGCTGTTTAGTTGATAATATGCATCAATATGGAAAATAGCGAAAACATCATTCTGACGCCAGCAGCTTTGGCCAGGTTACTGAAAACAGAATTCCCGGAGATCAGCGAGGTAGAGGGGCTGGAGGACAGGTTTGACTACCGGATCAAGATCGATTATCCTGATAATGCCGCGAATCTGGTGAAGTCCATGGACGCTTACCTGAAAGACCTCATCCTACGGCATGGGGATGTTGCGGAAACCTATTATTTCCACATCCAGCGGGAAGGGGAGACCCTGGATAAACTGGTCTACAACGATCCTGATCATTGCATCCGGCTGGAGATCCAGATAGATGGTGTAGACAGGCAGTTGCGGATCATCAATCTGGTTCATGCAGATCAGTTTTCCGTTTATGATGAAGACTTTAACCTGATCGGGGATTTGTACAACGATGAAGGAAGCCGCTTTTTTGATCCAAAAATCAACTGGAAAACCAACATCCCAGGTTTTGAACCATATGTGGAACTGATTGTTCTAACCCTGCGCGATAGTTTTGAAGAAGAATCGGGTGAAGTAACAATCAATGTAGATGTCAATGATCCGGATGACCTGTCATTCTGGACTGCCCAATTTGCGATCAGTGAAGGGGAGCTTAAAGCCGCCATAGAAATGGTCGGCCCGGATGTGGATGCACTGACTGCATATTTGCAGAAATAGGTAGGATGCCGGTGATCCTGCATAAATCTGATGAATATGTATGGCTGGATAAAAAGCATTCGGTTGATTAACTGCTTGCACTTTGCGTGCCTTTCCCGAAGGAAAAGATGCACCGGTATAGGGTGAGTAAGAAAGTGAATAAGGTCTCAACCAAGAAGAACCCTAACAAGGGGATAAACCTAACCCTACCGCTCAATACGGATGAAGAGCCCAGGAAAACTTTGCCACCGACAGAACCGGGTCAGTTATTTTGAATTCCGGAATTGTTAAAATAAGTTAAATAGCTGGTTTAAAGTCACTTCGTTGCTAACTTGCAGTTAATGGACTTTTACCTCTCACTCAGACTTACCCTCGTACTCATCGTTGGCTCCATGGGTTGTTGCCTTGGTCAAAGTGCCAAAATTATCCGTGGCGTTATTGTGCAGTATGGTACAAAAGCCAGAATAGAAGAGGTAACAGTCAGTAACCAGCGAAGCGGCCAGCGGGTATCGTCAGACAAACTGGGCTTATTTGAAATCATCTGTAAAATAGGGGATACCTTAATGATTGAACGAATTGGTTATCAGGACCTGAAAGTTGCAATTCAAAACCATGCTGACTTGACCATACCTCTTAAACCCTCCAATCGTCTGAAAGAGGTGAAGATCAGCGGTCAGCTTGCTTCACAGCAATTCCGGGATATCAGCACAGCATATAGCAAGGAAAAAGGTGTATTTTATGGAGGAAAGCCACCACTTAAGCTGCTGTCGCCTTTCGGGGGCAGTCCCGTCACTTTTTTTTATGAACTTTTTGGCAAGGATGCGCGCCGTGTCAAACGTTTGAACCAGCTCGCTAAACAAGCCGCTGAAGCGGAAGAAATAGGCAAATACTTTAACGACCTGATCATTCGTAATGCTGTGCCGATAGATAGTAACCAGCTGGAACCGTACAAACTGATGTATACCCCAAAACTGGATCAGCTTAAGAAGTGGTCTTCATATGAGCTTGCAAATTACATTAGAAGCTCATATGAAGAATTCCAGAAAAAATAGGTAATCATTTCTGTTGAAATAGTTTATGTAGTTTTGACAAAAGATAAACGAATAATAACCGTTTATCTTATTGATATTTTACAATGGATATTCAAGTAGCACTAAGAGAGCTATCGAATGACCCACTTGCTATTGACTGGCCTTTTGAAGACTATAAGCCGTTCTTCCTGTTCGATAAGGAAATAACCCTGGCGCATTTGGTCATTGGTACTTAGCTTCACATCCTTCAGGCTATGCGTTTTGGGATTTGAAATTTCAGTTCGTATATTCATGAAAATAAAAAGTTATGAAAAGGACTTTTATCATAGTGACTTTATTACTATTTGTAGGTGTTGTCAAGTCAGCGTTTTATGATTTCAGAAAAGTTACCTTTGCAGGTATTCATTTGAACAACGCAGAGACTCTTTCTGAAAAGATTAATAAATTGAAAAGTAATGGCATTCGTGATCTTTTTACCTTTAGAATCCATAATGACGGTGCATCTCATGTGATTATTTTGGGTGGATGCTCTAGCAATATCACTAAATTTTTAGTTTGGTTTACTGATAGGAAAACGTACGTTCAAGCCTTTGATGAATGTTATACCTATAATCCGAAAGAGATTGATGCTACTGAGCTTTTTAATTTGTATACGAAAAATTCTGCTTTAATTATTAAAGAAAATGTGCTTCCAGCATTGGCCAAAGGTTCACATATGGATATCTTTACGTTCGAAATCTTGGATCGAGATACGTTAGTAAAAAAGCAATTCGATTATGAATATGATTTGGACTCTCCGAAATTTTTTCCAGATGCCTACTCCACACCCGAGTACAAGAAAGCTCTAGGGATCTATAAAGCGAATATTCAGACAAATCTTAGTAAGTTGCTTCCCTTGATGATTAAGGCTCGAATTCAGTATTACAAGAATTTGGAATCCGATAAAATCCAGAAAGTTAGTGGAGGTTTATAAGAATAAGTCAATTAATGTCCATGATTCCTTGTCTTGATCTAACCATTTGTCTTCTTATTGGGGGTTTCGCCAATAGTGTCCAGTATTCGACGAAGTAAACTGTTCGCTTAATTCGTTTTAAATTAGCCACCTGGATTCAATCAAAGTGTTCGTTTGGTTTAATTTCCGCTTATTTTAAGGACTTTAGTAAGCTAGCAGTATGTCTATATGATTTACCAGCGTTCGCCTGATTTGGAAAGTCCTGGCGTGCATTCCTAAACAAACCAATTCCAGCGACCAAGCAGTATCGGCAAGCCGAGCAACAGGTCGGAATTGAGCATCATAACGTCCGACCAGCATGGCTTAGTGACTGGCTAGAAATTTATAAAGTGAATTACTTGGACTTATGAATTTGGGATAGGTCAATTTGAATTGCAAAAAGGTACTGGGCAGTTTGACCCGAAAAGGGGCGATCAGTATTACCGAAACCTACACTTTACATCTGTATCTGTTTTATGTGCGCAGTACCGGTGATGAAATCAGTACTACGCAGTATTTGGGATTGTTCCCTGCCTCGCAATGACGTGTAGCCTATTTAAATACCAGGGTTTTGGCCAGCTCAATCTCTCTTGGGCTAATGGTATGTGGTCTGCCAGTAAAGACCTTACTGCTTACATTGGCATTCATTTTTTTCAAAATGCCTTCGCTCATTTCTACACGGCGGACGGGGACATGCGGATCAGGATCGCCAGTGGTGATCAGTACCGGTGTCTGTTTGAAATCGCCCTTGTAATTGTTCAGGTTGATCTCTTTGCCGATCAATCCGCCTGTGAAGGCAACTACACCCCCATATTGCTGTGCATTTCTGCTGACATATTCCAGCGTGAGACAGGCGCCCTGAGAGAAGCCTACAAAATAGATCTGCTCAGCCGGGATGCCAGCAAGGGTGATGTCCTCGACAAGCGATTTCAGTACACTCAAGGCCGAGTCCAGCGAGGGCTGGTTTTCTGCTACCGGAGCCATGAAGCTATAGGGATACCAGCTATGGTTGGTCGCCTGTGGGGCGAATAAAGCGGCATCTTCCAGGTTCAGGTGTTTGGCCAACCCTAGTATGTCTTCCGCAGAAGCACCGCGGCCGTGTAAGAAAATCACTGCTTTTTTAGCATCAGCTGCCGGCACCCCGGCAGTGATGATTTGTTTATCGTGTGTGTACATCTTAGATCAGTTTAGGTAAAACAGCCTCAATTTTTGCCCTTGAGCTTTCATACTGCTGTGGCAATTTCAAATTGGTACCCAATTCCTCCAGAGCTTCGTCTACGGTAAATCCGGGATTGTCGGTCGCGATCTCAAACAATACGCCTCCTGGTTCCCTGAAATATAAGGAGTAGAAGTAGTTTCTGTCGATTTTTTCAGTGATGTGTAAGCCCATGGCCAGCGCCCTGTCCCTATACTGCAACAGGGTTTCTTCATCTTTTACCCTGAAGGCGACATGGTGTACAGAACCTCCGGCTACATGACCTACTGCTTCACCTGGTGCCTCTACTAAATCTACAATTGCAGCATAAGCCACCGTATCGGTCTGGTACCTGTAGCGGTTTACCTCAGTAGCTTTCAGCTCGTAGCCCAACAATTCGGTAAGCACTTTTTCTGTCAGCTCTTTTTTATTGGTGGTAATGGTGATGTGGTGAAAACCATATACGGCATTTGCTTCGCTGATCTCTGAGGTAGTCCATTGTTTCCTGGTATCTGTTTCTACTTCTGTGAGCTCAAATTTCAAACCATCAGGATCCAGGAAGGTCAGGTATTTCTGTCCGAATTTCTCTGCGGTTTTATTGTAGATCACGTTGTTTTTCTCTAAACGCTCCTGCCAAAAGGCCAAACTGCCTGCTGGTACACTATAGCCGATTTCAGTGGCTTGTCTGGATCCTCTTCTGCCTGTTTGTATGCCTTCCCATGGGAAAAATGTCAAGATGGTGCCAGGGTTTCCCTGCTCGTCGCCATAATAAAAGTGATAGGTATTCGGATCGTCGAAATTGACCGTTTTTTTAACCAACCTTAATCCCAAAATCCTTGTATAGAAATCGTAGTTTCTTTTGGCATTACCTGCGATTGCAGTGATGTGGTGTATTCCTAAAATTTGTGTTTCCATGACTTATTTGTTTAATGACAATACAAATGTACAGGGCTGTACATTCATAAATCTTACCATAGAATAAGAAATGAAAGGGGGGCTAAAAATCTTTGTTCAGCAGCTTTTCCAATTCGCCAAAAGAGACATTCATGCGTACACGGCCCTGCTTGGCATAGGCAATTTCGCCGGTTTCTTCTGAAATAATGACCGCTACGGCATCTGTAGTTTCCGATACACCGATGCCGGCACGGTGACGCAGGCCGAACTGCGGAGGCAGTTTGTCGTTGTCTGTCAGGGGAAGGATACAGCTCGCACTCTTGATCTTGTTCTCTGCGATGACTACGGCACCGTCGTGTAGCGGACTGTTTTTCTGAAATATACTTTCGAGCAGTCGCTTGGAGATTTTGGAGTCGATGACCTCGCAGCTGTTGGCAAACAACTGGTCATCGTAAAATTTGACGAATACCATTAATGCGCCTGTGCGGGATTTCTTCATGCTCTTGCAGGCATCTATGATGGGTTTGATGCGAACAAGATTGTCACGTTCGATATTCTTACTGCCGAAGAGGTAGCCCCACCAGGCTTTATTCTGCTGTAAGAACGTATTTTTGCCAATGAGCAGCAGGAAACGCCGGATCTCCGGTTGGAAAATAACAATCAGGGCAATGATCCCGACACTCATGAACTTCTCGATGATGGTAGTGAGCAGTTCCATATGAAGCTGTTTCACCACAAACCAGATGATCATGATGATGAGCATCCCCAGGAGCAGGTTGACCGCAAGGGTATTCTTGATCAGGTTGTAGATGTAATAGATGAGGAGCGCCACAAATATAATGTCGACCACATCAGTTACGGTTATTTTCAGGAAATCAAAATCAAAGCCATTCATCTATGCCAAGGTAAGGATTTTTATACATTCTACCGCTTCCCTTACATCATGCACCCTCAATATAGCAGCACCTTTTTGCAAGGCCAGTGTGTTCAGCACAGTCGTTCCGTTTAGTGCGGCTTCAGGCGTGGTGTCCAGGAGTTTATAGATCATCGATTTTCTGGAAATGCCGACCAGCATGGGCAAGCCAATCACCTGCAGATTGTCCATTTGACGGAATAGTTCGTAGTTCTGTTCCAGGGTTTTGGCAAAGCCAAATCCGGGATCTATGATGATGTCTTTGACGCCCAGTTTTTTCAATGCAGTTACTTTTGCAGCAAAATAACTGACCACTTCCATGCCGATGTCCTGGTATTGCGTATGTTGCTGCATGGTCTGGGGTGTTCCTTTCATGTGCATGATGACATAAGGAACCTGGAGTTCTGCCACGGTTTCGAACATGGCTTCGTCCATACTGCCTGCAGAGATGTCGTTGATCATATGTGCTCCTGCAAGGATAGCTTCTTTTGCAACGCGGGCCCGGAAAGTGTCGATGGAAAGGATGGCTTCCGGTAACTTTTTTGTGATGGCTTCGATGACTAGAAGCAGTCTTTGCAGCTCCTCATCAGGGCTCAGTTCTGCTGCTCCCGGACGGGAAGAATACGCGCCGATGTCTATAAACTTTGCCCCATCGTTTAAAAAGCCTTCTGCCCTGCGTAAAGCATCATCTACAGTGTTGCTCCGGCTTCCGGCATAGAAGGAATCAGGAGTGATATTGAGGATTGCCATCACCGCGGGAACTGCCAGATCAAGGAGCTTGCCTTTCAGGTTTACTGTAGTCTTTCCGTTTAAAAATGTATCTTTAGCCATTGTTTGAGTACAAACTTAGATAAATGTTCTATATAAATTAATATTCTTTTGGCAACAAATACTTCACAGGAATACGATTCAGTTATAGCGGTTTGCAAATCGCTTTTTTTAAAGAAAACCAATGACTACGGCACGGCCTGGCGCATCCTGAGACCAGCTTCGATTACCGATCAGATCTTCATCAAGGCACAGCGGATTCGTACACTGGAGGAGAAAAAAGTCTCTAAAGTAGGGGAGGATGTGACTTCAGAATACATCGGCATCATCAATTACTGCATCATCGGTATGATCCAGCTGGAAATGGGGCCCGACGAACCCAATGAACTGGATCCTGCCCGCGTACAGGCCTTGTTTGAGGAAAAAGCGACAGCCACCAAAGAACTGATGTTTGCTAAAAACCACGACTATGGTGAGGCCTGGAGAGACATGCGCATTAGCTCCCTGACCGACCTGATCCTGATGAAGATTTTAAGGGTGAAACAGATCGAAGACAACGAGGGACAGACGCTGGCTTCGGAAGGCATAGATGCCAATTACCAGGACATGCTGAACTATTCGGTTTTTGCACTGATTAAACTAGGACTGAAATAGAAACGAGGAACATGAAAAAAAGCTTACTTAACTTTTCAAGAATATTTGTTGGGGTCCTGTTTATTTTTTCAGGACTGATCAAGGCCAATGATCCGCTGGGATTTGGCTATAAACTGCAGGAGTACTTCGAAGTATTCCATATGGATTTTCTGAGTGGCTGGGCTACGGGTATTGCGATCCTGCTCTGCGTGCTGGAGATTGTGTTTGGCGCCTTATTGCTTTTTGGTTTTTGGCGCAAACAAGTGACTGCCGGTCTGTTGCTGGTCATCATCTTCTTTACATTCCTGACTTTCGTATCGGCTGCTTTCAAGGTGGTGACCTCATGCGGCTGTTTTGGTGATGCCATTCCTTTGACGCCCTGGCAGTCCTTCTCCAAAGATCTGGTCCTGCTGGCACTGATCGTCTACTTGTTTAAATATAAAGAAGGCATACATCCGGTTACAGAAAACAAGGGCTGGCAAAATGCTTTATTGTTTATTGTGCTCGCGGGTTCAATGGCTTTTAGTCAATATACCTACAGCCGCCTGCCTGTACTGGATTTCCTGCCTTACAAGGTGGGTGCAAACCTACCGGAACTTATGACCATCCCTCCAGGGGCCGTGCCTGATGAATACCAGATCATGTACAACCTGAAGCACAAAGAGACTGGTGAAAAAAAGGTCATGAGTGATAAGGATTACCTGAAAACCGAGATCTGGAAAGACGACAACTGGGAGATTATAGGCACGCCGGAAAGTAAGCTGGTAAAAGAAGGCTATAAACCAAAGATCAAAGACCTGCTCATCACTGATGCCTCCGGTACAGATTATACCAAGGAACTGATTGAAAATCCTTACTACAACCTGGTGGTAGTGGCTTATAACCTTAAAGAAACGAATGATGATGGCATGGCCAAAATCAATGCTTTGGCGCTGAATGCAACGGAGCAATTCAACATCAGGCCGGTATTGCTGACTTCCAACTCTGCCCAGGACGCAGATGCTTACAGCAAACGCATGAAGCTGTTTATGGAGATCTTTTATGCCGATGCCGTTCCCCTTAAAAGTATGGTCAGGGCGAATCCGGGTGTATTGCTCCTGAAGAATGGAGTAGTGATCAATAAATGGCATTACAATAGTGTACCTTCCATAGATGAACTGGCGAAGGAATATTTTGCTAAATAGAAAATATGCTGCAATATGCCCTTAAAAAACTCCTGTATGGATTTGCCGTAATGGCGGGGGTGGTTGTGGTGGTCTTTCTCTTATTTAATATTTTACCGGGAGATCCGGCAAGGATGACCCTTGGTCAACGCTCCGATGTACAGTCGCTGGAAGCTGTTCGCAAGGAGTTTGGACTGGATAGGTCGAGGCCTGTACAGTTCTTGCTCTACATGAATGATCTTTCGCCCCTGGCGCTGCATGAAAACAACGCGGAGGCGGCTGAAAAATACTACTATGTACGTCTGATTCCCCTGGGCGCTGATGCTCTGGTGTTGAAATGGCCTTATTTGAGGCGTTCCTATCAAACGAAAAGGGATGTAACGACCATTTTGGCAGAAACAGTGCCCAATACATTTGTCCTGGCTTTTACAGCGATCATTTTCGCTACACTAATCGGCGTATTTTTGGGCGTACTTTCTGCAGTCAACAAAGACACCTGGATTGATAAATCGGCGAATGCTTTTGCCATATTGGGCATCTCTGCGCCATCCTTTTTCGCGGGCATCATCATCGCCTGGTTGTTCGGTTTTGTGCTGAGCGATTATACCGGACTAAGTATGTCTGGCAGCCTCTACAGCTACGACCCCTTTGAGGGAGAGGTTATGACCTGGAAAAACCTCTGGTTGCCCATGGTTACCCTTGGGCTCCGTCCCTTGGCCATCATCGTGCAACTGACCAGAAGTGCCATGCTGGATGTACTGGCACAGGATTACATCCGCACGGCGAGGGCAAAGGGCCTGAGCAGGAATGCAATCATTTACAAACATGCCCTGCGAAATGCCCTAAACCCGGTCATCACTGCGATCTCCGGCTGGTTTGCTTCGCTACTTGCAGGCTCTTTCTTTGTAGAATACATTTTTGGCTACAATGGGCTCGGGCGAACCACTGTAACAGCTTTAGAGATGTCTGACTTTCCCGTAGTGATGGGTGCTATTCTTTTTATCGCCTTTGTATTCGTAATTATTAATATTTTAGTGGATGTATTATACGCCTTTGTAGATCCAAGGGTAAAACTGGCTTAAACAATGAAGATATTCCTGATCGGATTTATGGGTTGCGGTAAAAGCACACTGGGTAAAAAACTGGCGGCTAAAATGGCTTATGATTTTATAGACCTGGACCATCAGCTGGAAAAGGAAGTGGGAACTACAGTAGGACGTTATTTCGCCGAGCACGGAGAAGCTGCATTCAGGGAGCAGGAAAGGAAAACCCTGCAGAACTATGCGTATCCAGCTAATGTAGTGGTGGCTACCGGGGGTGGTGCGCCCTGCTATTTCGACAATATGGACTGGATGAATGAAAATGGCACAACGGTTTACATTTCACTTTCTCCTCTAGCCCTGGCCAAACGCCTGGAAAACGGTAAGGATAAGCGTCCCCTGCTGAAAGATCTGGATGAAGCGCAGATGGTCTCCTTTATCGAAGGGAAACTGGCTGAGCGGGAGGATTTCTATCAGCGTGCGACAATAATAGCCAATGGCATCAGCCTGACTGCCGATACCTTACGTGCGCAACTGCTTGCCGAAGGCTGAGTAGTTACCTGTAGATGCGCTGTTTCTTTTTCATGGCCTGATCTACAGAATAAGGTCCTGAGCCAACTACCCAAAACAATACCAACAGAAAGAGGACGATGATCGATAACCAGAGTTCTGAATTCAGTGCCGAGAAGCCTTGTGCAAGGTTGACAAACAATACGGCACAAAGCAGGATCGGGATCTGGATCACCACAGCAAAACGGGTAACCAGGCCAATGGCGATCAGAATACCTCCAACCAAATGTACAAAGCCTACAATATGTATGGCTACACTGGCCATCATGCCGGAAAAGCCAAATACATTGTTTTGCAGCAACAGGTTTTGCAGGACTTCGGTATTGCTGACGATAGCAATACCCTTACTGAAAATGAGAATCCCTAATACGATCCGGACTACATCTAGCCATTTGGCATGGTGCACATCTCCCCAGTGTTCAATTTTTTGAATGACAGTCATAATGATGCCTCCTATTTTTATATTGGTCATATTAAAGCTAATGAAAATCCAGAAGAATATCAATAGCAATATGCTGACAATAAATAGCTTATAACTCCTGCCAGGAAATATCAGTCTGCTTTTGGAGGATGGAAGAAAATTCAGTACGTGGCGGAAGGTTCAGGTAGGGATAGGTTACCTTTGAGAGGTAGAGCCCCTGCGGATGTGCGGGCGTGATGAGTTCTGGTGTGGTATTGGTATATAGGTAATTTTCAAATTCATCCACACTCAGCTGGCCTTTGCCGATCTTCAGTAGTTGCCCCATGATGATTCGAATCATCTTGCTGAGGAAGCGATTGGAAGAAATCTGGAAGCGCAATCGATCTCCGGTCTGGTCCACAGCCAGCGAAGCCGACATGACATTGCAAATGGTATGCTCATATTTATCCGGACTGGTGCAAAACGCACGGAAGTCTTTGTATTTCGGTAAGATGGCTGCTGCGGCTTTCATCCGATCGTAGTTTAGCCCATCTAGCAGGTAAAAGGAACTCAGACCGTTTAGGAAGGGGTCTTTGTAGGTATGGAGAAAATAATCATAAGAACGCAATACGGCATCAAACCGGGCATGTGGCTGTCCTTCCATAGGAAGGATGTCGAAGACAGCAATGTTCGGGGGAAGGATCTTGTTGAGCCTGAACATCAGGTCGAAATCCCAGTCCTGTTCAATGTCCATATGGAAGAAGAACTGACTGGCATGGACATGTGCATCCGTTCTCCCGCAACCATTGATAAAGACTTCTGTTTTGAGGGCCTGGCTCAGGAATTTTTCGATGACACCCTGCACGTTCATCACCCCTGGCTGTTTCTGCCAGCCGTTGTACTGGAGGCCATTATAGCCGATATGTACAAAATACCTCATGCTATTTCTTTCCCGCTCTTTTATTCAGTTCCTCAATGGGCATCACCATCATGCGCCCAACTGGATTTTTACCCCTGTAAGTGATTACCTTTAACGTGTTTGCATCCTTGGGCGGTATGATCTTTTCTGTGTACTTCGGATAAAAACGATCCGGGAAGGAATTGTCGAAACTGTAATAAATGTCCAGGCCTTCGACTTCTGTGCTGAGCTCTACCAGGAGCTGGCGGTCGGCCGAACGGCTTACGCTGAATATTGGATCGTATGCACTAGGCGCATATTTGGTTTCTGCGACATCCAGCCTTTTGAAATGCTGTTCTACGCGGGCAAAGAAGTTGTTCCAGTTTTTCTTTTCTGCCGGTGACCATACTGACTCTGCAATCGCCATTCCCCTCGGCCAGGTCATATATTCCGCCTGACGGATGTTGTAGACCTGCTCGGTCCAGAGGTTGGCCTGTCCGCCTTTGATGTATTTTGGGTCTACACCGGCGGGTATCGGGTCAAATTCATAAGATTTGCTCAGTCTGAGTGAAGCATATACTTTAGGTTCGGTGATGACATCTGCCTGCATGTAATCCAGATAGGCATAGGTAGTAGGGCTCATCACCACTTCGTGTTTTTTCTTAGCAGCTTCTGTGCCGTATTTCATCCCTCTCCAACTCATGACAGCAGCACTCGGAGACATGTCGCCGTCCAGGATTTCATCCCATCCCATGAATTTCTTGCCTTTGGACTCTACGATCTTTTGTACACGCTTTTCGAAATAGCCTTGTACCTGGTGCATATTCTTTAGGTTTTCCTTTTTCATCAGGGCCTTGATCGCATCGCTCTTTTCCCAGAAATTGAAAGGTGCTTCGTCACCGCCCATGTGGATGTAATCAAATGGAAACAACTGTGCAACCTGCGTGATAATGGTATCCAGGTAACTGTAAACAAGTTCATTGGCAGGGCATAAGGTATTGTCGACCAAGGCTGTTGGAGGTGCACCCCTCGACCAGTCCATGATGCGTTCTCCCGAACGGACTCGGTAGTTTGCTGCGGCAGGAGTGCAGGAAAGTTCCGGGTAGGAAGCGATAAAGGCCAGGCTATGTCCGGGAACGTCAATTTCCGGCAAGATGTTTACGAATCTTTCTTTCGCATATTGTACCAATTCTTTGATGTCTTCCTGTGTGTAAAAACCACCATAAGTGCGTGGTTCTTCAGGTGATGGGGGACTAAAATTACCGAATTCACCTACCTTTTTTACGCTCCAGGCACCCACCTCTGTCAACTTCGGCAAGCCTTTGATCTCGATCCTCCAGCCTTCATCATCTGCCAGATGAAGGTGCAGGATGTTGTATTTATAGCGAACCATAGCATCGATGTATTGCTTTACTTCGGCCTTGGTAAAAAAATGCCGAGCCACATCAAACATCAGGCCTCTCCAACCTACACGGGGATAATCGGTGATGTCTACGCAGGGGGCGGTCCATTCGATAGTTTCTATCAATTCTTTGCTTTCGATTTCCTTTGGAAACAGCTGGATGAGACTTTGCACGCCGTAAAATAAACCTGCAGGTTTATTGGCTTTGATAGTGACCTGAGCAGGGCTAACACTGAGCTGATAACCCTCAGCACCCAATATGGGATTGACTTTGTCATTCAGGATCAGCTTGATGCTGGCATTACTGTTTGCGGTACTGACGACTGAGACAAAGCTGCCGGTAGGAATAGATAATCTTTCCTGAAGAAAAGTGATGACCTGCTTCAGTTCGGCACCACCGACGGCCTGAATCACAATATTTTCCGGAAGGATGAAATGCCCCTCGTTTTTCATCAGGGAGACAGGTTCTGGAATGATGGCTATTTCCGGGACAGGATTAGGCGTTAAGGGTTTAGTGATGATGCTGTTTTCAAAAACAGCGGTCTGACTAAAACTTGGTTGGGCCAGCAGGCCAAGGCTTAGAAGCAGGAAGTATCTTTTCATAAAGCTGCAATTTACCAATTCTTATTTTAATGCGTCGAGTGCACGGAACAACTTTTTGTTGATACCACTGCCCGAGTAATTATTGATGTTGATCACGATGACATATTTACGGCCGGAGGGATCTGTATAATATCCTGCAAAAGCAGAAACGTCGTTGATGGTGCCGCTTTTTAGACGCATGCCATTATTTTCGGGAAGGGAATCGTAGCAGTCGGCAAACCATGGTTCTTTTTGAGCCTGGAATAAGATGCTGGCCATGGCTGCGCTGGTGACGCGGGTACCTGGCGACAGGCCACTCCCATCCAGTATATTCAATGCGTTACGGTCAATGCCTTTCGCAGCCCAATAGTTGATCACCACTGCCGCTCCATTTTTGGTGCTGGCTTCTCTACCCGACTTCCAGGCGAGTGTTTTGAGCAGGTGCTCACCATATAAGTTTACACTTTTTTTATTGAACCAATAGATGATCTGGCTTAGGCTTGGGGAACTGATGGTGCTGATTTTTTTGGCCAGGGGAGGCAAAGTCTTCTTTTCTGCAATCAGTTGTCTGCCACTGACGGCCGCTTGTGTGGCCGGGATTCCAATTCTTTTTAGGGTATCCTGCAAGCGGAATGCGGCATCAAATGCGGGGTCGGGCAATGCTGCGGATATCCCTGATTTTGAAATGCCCAGTGCCCAGGTGCCACGTAGATAGGCCGTATTCCCCAGAGGTGGAAGATAAGCGTAAACCCGGTCGCCCGTTCCTTCTGCACCCGCCTTTAGTTCATTGACGATCGCCAGATAAGGCATCTCCGGAACGGCTTTCAATACAGTGACATCAGCTGTGGACCGGTTGGCCCGCAGGTGCAGGTCAAATTGATTTTCCCGCCAGCTGAGCGCAGAAGCACCTGCACCGTAATAATTGCCAATGTCCTGCCAGATCCATCCGTCCGGTGTAAGCTGGGAAGCCCATGCGGTGTCGTCGCCAATTACTCCACCCTCAATCTTTTTAATGCCTGCTTCCCGGATGGCTTTCGTCCATTGATTCAGTACAAATCCTTCCTTGGTATTGGCATACCTCCATGACCCTAAGGTGGGGTCGCCACCACCTACAATGATCAGGTTGCCTTTCAGCGTACCATCGGCAGTAATGGTTCCACTATAAGCCAAAGTGGTTTGGTACTGGAAGTCTTTACCCAGCAGGCTAAATGCTGTTGCAGAAGTAATGGTTTTTAAGGTCGATGCCGTTGCTACACCGATGTTTTCGTTTTTCGCAAACAGGGTTTTTCCTGTATTTGCATCCAGTACGCAGATGGAAGTAATGGCGTATTTGGCCTGGGGATCTGCTACCAGGGTTTGGAAAGATTGTTCCAGTTTCTGTATGGGAGTCTGTGCAAATGAGATCGCCGCGTTTAGAAGAAGGAGTAGCAATAGCGGAATTTTTTTTAGCATATGTTTGGCAATCGGGTTTAAATAAAACGGTCGTCACCCCAGGTTTATTTCAGGGATGACGACCGTGATACTATTTGAATCTAGTTGATGACAGTTCTATATCAGTTCTTTGCTGACCAAATATTCTGCGATCTGAACGGTATTGGTTGCTGCGCCCTTACGCAGGTTGTCAGCCACGATCCACATGTTCAGTGTGTTAGGTAGTGATTCATCACGTCTGATCCGGCCCACAAATACTTCATCTTTTTCATGAGCATCCATTGGCATTGGGTATTTCAGGTTGGCGATATCATCTACAACGATGACACCTGGAGTTCTTTCCAGAATTTCTCTTACTTCAGCCACATCGTACTCGCTTTCAAATTCGATATTGACCGACTCAGAGTGCCCACCCATGACAGGGATACGCACGGTTGTCGCTGTTACTCTGATGCTGTCGTCGCCCATGATCTTACGGGTTTCCAGGATCATTTTCATCTCTTCTTTGGTATAGCCGTTTTCTGTGAAAACATCAATCTGAGGGATTACATTCAGGTCGATGGGGTAGGCATATGCCATAGGACCATCAGTGATGCCCTTGCGTTCGTTCATCAGTTGTTCTACTGCTTTCACACCGGTTCCGGTTACGGACTGGTAAGTAGAAACGACAACGCGTTTGATCCTGTATTTATCGTGAAGTGGTTTTAAGGCCACAACCATTTGAATTGTTGAACAGTTCGGGTTGGCAATAATCTTATCATCTATTGACAAGGTATGACCATTAACCTCCGGTACTACCAATTTTTTTGAAGGATCCATTCTCCATGCAGAAGAATTGTCAATCACTGTGGTGCCTGCCTCAGCAAAGCGTGGGGCAAATTCCAGAGAGGTACTACCACCAGCAGAAAACAAGGCAATATCCGGTCTCATCGAAATGGCAGTCTCCATGTTTACAACAGCAAACTTCTTACCCTTGAAGCTGATTTCCTTGCCAACGCTCTTTTCAGAAGCTACAGGGATCAATTCGGTCAATGGGAAGTTACGCTCTTCTAATACTTTTAACATCACGGTACCTACCAGTCCGGTGGCACCTACTACTGCAATTTTCATGTTTTCTTTAATTGTTTGTTTTACTTATTTGTTCTTAATTATTTAATATGGTGTATTTTATGGTGAATAGTAAGTTCCGCAAAGATGCAGATTATTTCAGTCATAAAAAAAGGGGAGTGGCTTTTTGTAAACCACTCCCCCTGTTATCTTTAAGATGATATCTTAGATCAGTTCGCGATTTACATAATCGAAGCTTTGCTTAATGCTCACAAAAGGATCCTTAGCGAAGTTCTCTTGTTCCACAATCAGGTGCTTTAGTCCAGCCAGCTTAGCTTCCTTATAGATTGCCTTGAAATCGATGGTTCCGGTACCAACTTCAGTATTGATTCCGTTATTTACCTTATCCATATCTTTAACGTGCCATAATGGGAAACGGCCAGAATGCTTAGCAAACAGATCCTGGGGCTTATTGCCGGATCTGACTACCCAGTACAGGTCCATTTCGAACAAGACATTTTTCTTGTCGGTTTCTGCCAGTAAGATGTCATAACCTGTGGTGTCACCGTATTTCACAAACTCGAAATCGTGGTTGTGATAAGCAGTTTGCAGGCCTGATTTTTTAGCCAGTTCGGCGATGACATTCAGTCTTGCCGCTACTTTTTTGAAATCATCAGCACTGTTTCTTAAGGATCCGTCCAGGTAAGGGCAAATGAAATACTTCATGCCGATGGCAGCAGCGCCTTCGATCAAGGGTTTGATTTCATCAACATTTCCACTACGGATAAAGCCGTCCATACCAAAGTGTCCGCTTGGTGCTTTCAGCCCATTTTCGTCCAGGAGCGCTTTGAATGCTTTTGCATTCAGCCCCCAGTAGCCGCCGTCAGCTGAATATCCGTATGTTTCTACTTCTTTATATCCAGCGCCAGCAACTTTGGCGATCACACCTTTGACGTCTTTAGGCAATTCATTTCTTAGGGTATACAACTGGATGCCTACTGCTTTTCCTTTCGCCGGACTAAAGGCAAAAGAAGGCAGTAATGCTGCTCCGGCGGCAGCAAGGCCTGCTTGTTTTAAAAAATCTCTTCTTGAGTTCATATGATTCGAATGTTATACGTCACAAATTTTCACTGCATCGCTCAGCGATTTCAGTTTGTCCTTATACCTCGGAATAAATTCCTGGGCAAGATAACCTTTAAATCCTGTAGCTACAATGGCTTTAACAATTGCCGGGTAATTGAGCTCCTGCGTATCGTCTATTTCCGCTCTGCCCGGTACACCGGCAGTATGGTAATGCGAGATGTATTGGTGATAGGTTTTGATGGTGGTGATGACATCCCCTTCATCGATCTGCATGTGATAGATGTCATACAGCAACTTGAAGTTTTCAGATCCCAGCCTTTTGCAAAGTTCTGCACCCCAGGCGGTATGGTCACATTGATAATCCTTATGGTTCAGTTTGCTGTTCAATAGCTCCATGACCAAAACCACACCATGTTTTTCGGCCAGGGGCAAGATCTGCTTTAAGCCGTCCACACAGTTTTTTAGTCCGGTTTCATCATCTTTTCCCCTCCGGTTTCCGCTGAAACAGATCAATTGCTTGTATCCGGCTTCGGCTACTTTGGGGATCATCTCTGAGTAGTTTTTGAGGAGTCGCTCGTGGTATTTCGGTTCATTCCATCCTTCAGTCAGGCTGATTTCTGCACCATTGCACATGGAAGAATCGATTCCATGTTTTTTTAAGGTAGCCCAGTCGGCCGGACCAACCAGATCAATGGCTTTGATGCCTATTTTCTTTGCCTCAATACAAAGGGTGTCCAAATCAATGTCTTTAAAACACCAACGGCATACGGCATGATTTACATTTCCTTTTAACATGCTTGATTGTTGTGGATCTAAAGCAAAAGAAGGCAAGGTTGCCGACACGCCTAAAGCGGCAGTCCCGGCAACGATTGTTTTTAATGCAGATCTTCTACTTAATTCTGTTTTCATAACTATTGCTTAATGGCCACCTTCTACCGCAATCTTCTTTTTGTCAGTAAAGAATACAGCAAAAAGTAAGAACACCACGAATGCAATACCAGAAGGAATGATCCAGATCATTTTCCAGTCAAATGCGCCATCTGCAGTTTTATAGCTGTCGGTAATCATACCTGCAACTTCAAAGCCGATAAGCATACCCACACCGTAGGTAGCCAGGGTAATCAGTCCCTGAGCAGCACTTTTATACTTTTCACCAGCCGCGGCATTGGTGTAGATTTGACCAGATACGAAGAAAAAGTCATAGCAGATACCATGCAGGGCGATGCCGATGATGAGCATGAAGCTCAGGTCACTGGCATTTCCATAGGCAAATAATGCATAACGAACACCCCATGCGAGCATGCCAACCAAGATGGTTTTTTTGAAACCAAAACGGGTAAAGAATACTGGTAAAAGCAATAGGAACAACACCTCTGAAATCTGACCTATGGTCATCTTTCCTGTTGGATTATCCAAGCCTACGCTATGTAGGAAGGGGTGTGCATTCTGATAGTAAAACGCCAATGGAATACAGATCAGGATAGAAGAAATGAAGAAAACAGCGAAGTTTTTGTCTTTTAGCAGTTTCAAGGCATCTAATCCCAGGATATCTGTGATTTTAAGTTTTTCACCGGTAGCTCCCTTTGGTGGAGTTTTAGGCAGCATGAAGCTGAACAGGCCTAGTACAGCAGAGGCGATACCGCCCATTGCAAATGTATTTTTAAGCATTCCTGCTGCAGTGTTCTCTGCCGTATCCCAGTGGAATACATAACTGATGATCAAACCAGCTGCGATCCAGCCAAGAGTTCCGAATACCCTGATGGTAGAGAATTCTTTCTCAGGATCCTTCATTTGGTTAAAAGAAACTGAGTTTACCAATGCGAGCGTAGGCATAAACAGGATCATGTAACCCAATACATATGGATAAAATACAGAGATGTCTGTTGCATTGTACATCTGATACATCAAAATGGCGCCAATGATGTGCAGTACACCCAGGATGCGCTCTGCATTGAAATACCTGTCGGCAATCAATCCAATGATAAACGGAGCAACAATAGCTCCCCAGGACTGGGTAGAAAATACGGAGCCAGTCTCTGCTCCGGTCGCCTTCAGGTTATTTCCAAGGAAAGTACCTAAGGTAACAAACCATGATCCCCAGATGAAAAATTCCAGGAACATCATGAATGATAGTTTGATGCGGTTGTTTGAGTTCATATTCGGTTTTTGATTAATCCCTAAATGTATAAATTACAGTTCTTTAATCATAATGTTCCGATACCAAACATCATCTCCGTGATCCTGAAGTGCAATCTTTCCGCTTTTGAATGTGCCCCAGTCTTTCCAGCCTTTGAATTTACTTTGGTTGATCAAAGCTGTCCAGTTGTCGTCCCACAGTGTAGTAGAAACTACTTTTACTCCGTTTAGGTATTGTTCCAGTTTACCATCTTTGCTGATGATTTCTGCAGTATTCCATTCACCAACCGCCTTTACCGGCTCTGAAGTACTTTTAATAACGTCATAAAGATCGCCTGCACGGTGTTTAGGATATTGTCCGTCCGGGTGACCTTCATTGTCAATTACCTGCATCTCTAATCCAGTACTATAAGTTGCACCATACTTGGCTTTATCTTCATGTACATAATAGATGAGACCACTGTTAGCTTTCGGAGAAACTTTCCAGTCATATTTCAAATGGAAGTTGCTGTATTCTTTATCTGTTACCAGGTCACCGCCACCATCTTGTGGACCTTTCGAATCCAGCCATAGTGCACCGTCCTGGATTTTCCACTTGCCGCCGGCAGTAGTTTTTCCATATGTATGCCATCCTGTAGTCGTTTTACCATCAAATATTTTGGTAAAACCTTTTGATCCGGTTTGGCTTTTTGTACTGCTGCAGCCAACCATCGCTGTAATTGCCAATGCAGATAAGGCTGAGAAAAGGTATTGTTTCATTTGTATGTGTTTAATTGTTTTTTAAGTATTTAAATTCCAAGTGTCCAGCCTTTGCGGTATTCACGTTTTACGAATTGATTGACGTCATCCAGGTTGGTTACTTTCATCTGGTCATTGTCCCAAAGTAATTTGATGTTTCTGCCCGGATAAGAGATTTTACCTTCGGCATTTTTACGTTGTACATCCACACCACGAATGGCCAGGTTGGCCATCAGTAAAGCTTCGGTGAGTGGTCCGGCAATTTCAAAAGGTGAACTTACTTCCTGTTTACCATAACCTGCAATTGCAGCTTCTATCCATTGCTTATAATGACCGTTTGCTCCACCAGATACCCTTGCGAATTTCTGTGCTACTTTAATGTCCTTGTTACGGCTCAATGGCAACAGTTTAGGATTAGCACTATAGGTTTCCGACATCATTTTGCCCTTTGTTCCGATAAATAAGGTTCCATTGCCACCGTCACCAAAGGTTTCGTTTGCTTGTAATTCCTCTGGCCTTTCAGGTTGGATACCACCGTCCATCCAGTGAACAGTTACATCGCCTTTTGTCTTATTGGTTTTGGGGAATTTCAGGGTAACGTGGCTTGAAGGAGGACAACTGTCCGGGAAATAACCCCTCTTGAATTCATCTACGTAAACAGAACCTACACTTGCCTGCACTTCGCTTGCATATTTTAGGTTCAGCACACTAAAAGGAGCTTCAAGCAGGTGACAACCCATATCGCCTAATGCACCAGTCCCATAATCCCACCAGCCTCTCCAGTTGAAGGGAACAAGTTTACTGACATAATCTTTATAAGGAGCTGTACCTAACCAAAGGTCCCAGTCCAGATCGGCAGGAACCTGGGCTTTGTTAGCAGACCATGGAATACCCTGCGGCCAGACCGGACGGTCAGTCCATGCATATACAGTATGTACGTCGCCGATCAAGCCTGCATCGTACCATTCCTTCATTTGCCTTGGCCCATCATTGGATGCGCCCTGGTTTCCCATTTGAGTGACTACTTTATATTTCTTAGCCGCAGCGGTCAAGGCTCGGGCTTCATAAATGTCGTGAGTTAAAGGTTTTTGCACATAAACATGTTTACCCAATTGCATTGCAGCGAGGGTTTGCACAGCGTGGTTATGATCCGGAGTAGAAACCGATACTGCATCAAAGTTCTTCGATTCCTTATCAAACATTTCGCGCCAGTCTTTATAGTACTTTGCTTTTGGGAATGCTTTTACACTTTGTGCCGCTCTTGAATCGTGCACATCACAAAGAAAGGCAATCTCTGCTTTTCCACTATCGTAAAAGGATTTGATGTCAGATTGTCCTTTGCCACCCACACCAATACCAGCGATTACCAGCTTGTCACTGGGGGCCAGAAATCCTTTTCCACCCAGCACATGACGTGGAACGATCATGAATGCTGAGGCTGCAACTGCTGTTGTTTTTAAGAAACTACGTCTTGATGTAGCTGATTGGTCTTTTTTTACTTCTTCCATGGTTCTTGGTAAGGTTAATTTGGTACTAAGATATACCTAATATCTTATTGTTGAAATCATCATTGCCACCTGAAGCTGCAAAATCGTCGAATGCTTTATCAGTAACCTTGATGATGTTCTTTTTGATGAATTCTGCACCTTCGGCAGCACCTACCTGTGCATCTTTAATGCAGCATTCCCATTCCATTACTGCCCAGCCCTGGTAATCGTATTGGGCAAGTTTGCTGAAAATGGTTTTGAAGTCTACCTGGCCATCTCCGGGCGAGCGGTAGCGGCCAGCACGGTTTGCCCAGCTTTGGTAACCACCGAAAGTGCCTTGTCTACCCGTCGAATTGAATTCAGAGTCCTTCACGTGGAATGCCTTAATGCGTTCGTGGTAAAAATCGATATACTGGATGTAATCCAGTTGCTGTAATACAAAGTGTGAAGGATCATATAACAAACATGCACGAGGGTGATTGTTCACTTTTTCCAGGAACATCTCATAAGTAATGCCGTCAAAAAGATCTTCACCGGGGTGAATTTCATAGCATACGTCGACACCGCAATTGTCAAATTCGTTGAGGATTGGCATCCACCGTCTCGCCAGTTCCGTAAAACCGGCATCAACCAGTCCTTCCGGGCGCTGAGGCCAGGGGTGGAACATGTGCCAGAGCAAGGATCCACTGAAGGTGGCGTGTGCATTTAAACCCAGGTTTTGGGATGCTTTGGCGGCATATTTTAATTGCTGTACCGCCCATTCTGTACGTGCTTTGGGATTGTTCTTATATTGATCTGGGGCAAAAGCATCAAAGGCCAGGTCGTAAGCCGGGTTAACGGCTACGAGTTGTCCTTGTAAATGTGTAGATAGTTCTGTGATTTCCAGTCCATAAGATGCAATTTTCCCCTTCAGCTCGTCTGCATAAGTTTTGCTTTCAGCAGCCTTTTGCAGATCGATAAACCTTGCGTCCAGTGTAGGCATCTGAATGCCTTTGAAACCGAGTCCCGCAGCCCATTCGCAGATGCTGTCCAAAGAGTTGAAAGGAGCTTCATCGCCGATAAACTGTGCGAGGAAAACTCCAGGTCCTTTCATTGTTGTCATGATCTATACCTTAAAATCTGTCCATTTTTCATTTGACTCGCTGGAAGCCACTACGGTGTCGATGAAGGCCATTCCCCTTACACCATCTTCTACACGAGGAAAATCCAGCATGGCTTCAGTAGGCTCGGTACCACTTAGTTTTGCGCCTACAGTTAAAGCGAAGTTCCTGTAGATATTTGCGAATGCTTCCAGGTAACCTTCAGGATGTCCGCCTGGTACCCGTGTGTTGTGTTTAGCTGCGTCTGACAGATAAGCTTGTCCGGCACGATAAACCTGTGCTGGCTCGCTCAGCCATTTTACGATCAGGGTATTTGGTTCCATCTGGTGCCATTCCAGGCCGCCTTTTTCACCGTATATTTTAATTTTCAATGCATTTTCTTCACCGGCTGCTACCTGTGAAGCGATCAATACGCCATTGGCACCATTATCAAACTTCAGCAATACGTTGCCGTCATCATCTAGTCCTCTTCCCGGAACAACAATGTTCAGGTCTGCACATACTTTTGTGATTTTCAGGCCTGAAATGTATTCTGCAAGTTGTGCAGCATGTGTACCTATGTCGCCCATACATCCGCTCTTGCCACTTTTCTTAGGGTCTGTACGCCATGCAGCGCCCGCATTTCCTTCTCTTTCGGTCAGGGTACTCAGCCATCCCTGAGGATATTCCACCATGATCTTCCTGATTGCGCCAAGTTTTCCCTCTTTTACCATCGCTTTTGCCTGCTTCACCATTGGATAGCCGGAATAAGTATGGGTCAGGCAAAGTGTCAAACCAGTTTCTTCTACTTTTTGCTGCAATTGTTTGGCCTCTTCCAGTGATAGTGCAATTGGTTTTTCAATTACAACATTGAAACCTTTGTCCAGGGCAAGCATTGCAGGGGCAAAGTGCGCAAAGTTTGGTGTAACTATCGTGACAAAATCGATGCGTTTGTCGGCCGGGAGCTGACTTTCCTTCTCGATCATTTCTTCGAAGTTCATGTAAATCCTGTCTGCAGGAAGATACAACATTTCGCCAGATTCTTTGGCTACTTCCGGATTGATACTCAAGGCTCCGCAGCAAAATTCTACCTGCCCGTCGATGTTTGCGGCAATTCTGTGAACGGCTCCGATAAAAGCATCTTTACCGCCGCCAACCATGCCCATTCTAATTTTTCTATTCATTATTAAAGGTTACCTTTTTTTAATTCTGTTACTGCAAAATCACAAGCCCTGGCTGTGAGGGCCATATAAGTTAATGATGGGTTCTGGCAAGCTGCAGAGGCCATGCATGAACCATCTGTTACAAATACATTTTTTACTTCGTGCATCTGGTTCCATTTGTTGAGGACAGATGTCTTAGGGTCGTGTCCCATGCGTGCTGTACCCATTTCATGGATGGCCATGCCCGGTGCAGAGCCATTATCATAAGTTTTTACATCTTTCATTCCTGCAGCCTCCAGCATTTCTGCTGCATCATTCATCATGTCTACACGCATCTTGCGCTCGTTGTCCTTGAACTCACAATCGATGGCCAAAACCGACTGTCCCCACTTGTCTTTTTTACTGTGGTCAATGTAAACCTTATTTTCGTAATAAGGAAGAGACTCTCCAAAACCGCCCAAGCCCATATTCCATGCACCCGGAACAGTCATCTGATCTTTAAATTCGGCACCGAAAGCCATTTCTGCTACTTCAGCATGCCAGTTGCCACGGCTTGCGCCTCCCTGATAACCAAAGCCGCGCACATAGTCGCGGTTTTTCTTATCGCCGGTCATATTTTGATACCTGGGGATGTAAATTCCATTAGCTCTGCGGCCATAAGTGTATTTGTCTTCATAACCTTCTGCACGCCCTGAAGCGCCGCAACGGAAATGGTGATCCATCAGGTTGTGACCCAGTTGGCCACTTCCATTACCCAGTCCGTTAGGGTGTTCGTCTGAAGTAGAGTTCAATAGCAGGAAAGTAGATCCAAGTGTTGAACCGTTTACAAATACAATCTTTGCGAAGTATTCTACTGTTTCTTTCGTTTCGGCATCAATTACCACTACACCTTTAGCTTTCTGTGTTTCTTTATCGTAGATGATCTGGTTTACAATAGAGAAAGGGCGTAAGGTAAGGTTACCTGTAGCTACCGCAGCTGGCAGGGTAGAGGATTGTGTACTGAAATAAGCCCCGTATGGACAACCCCTGCTGCACAGATTCCGGTATTGGCACTGGCCACGGCCACCATGGGGAACGGTTAGGTTAGCGACACGACCCATGATCATGATCCGCTCATCTTTCCATTGCGTTTCTATTCTTTTCTTTACATCTTTCTCTACGCAGTTGAAAGCCATGGCAGGAAGAAACTGCCCGTCCGGCAATGCTGGCCAGTTCTCTACAGAACCGCTGATCCCGGCAAACTTTTCTACATAATCGTACCAGGATGCCAAATCTTTATAGCGAATAGGCCAGTCTACTCCATGACCATCTTTCTTATTGTCTTCGAAGTTGATGTCGCTCAGGCGGTAACTCTGTCTGCCCCACATGAGTGATTTGCCACCAACGTGGAATCCACGGTACCAATCGAAGCGTTTGACTTCGGTATAAGGACAGTCGTGGTCATTTACCCAGAAACTCTCGTTGAATTCCTGGTAAGGATAATCCCGTTTTTGCACCGGGTGCGCTTCTTTTTGTGCTTCTGTAAGTCGTCCCCTGTGCTCAAATTGCCAGGGGTCTTTCATGGCTGTGGTATAGTCTTTAACGTGCTCGATGTTTCTGCCTCTTTCGAGAAGCAGTACTTTAAGCCCTTTTTCTGTCAGTTCTTTGGCGGCCCATCCACCGCTGATTCCCGATCCCACTACAATGGCATCGTAAGTATTATTGGCCGTAGCCTTAAGATTTAAATTGCTCATTTGAATAGTTTGAATTTACGTTGCCCATACCCTCTGACCCGGTTTCAGGTCTACACATCCATCATAGCGTCCCGGTATAGCGATGTACTGGTAAGCTTTAGTGGCGCCGATCTCAGAAGTAAAATACCCCAATAAGGTCAGGTCCCTGACGATACCAAAAAAACGTGGTTCCATTTTCGGCTTGTCTTTTGGAAGGATGGAGATTACACCTGCATTTTCCGTCTGTGATTTTGCTTTTTCCGGATTGGTACTTTGCTTTTCGAGTTCCGCTGCTTTCTGTTTGTCGAGATTTTCTGTCTCCGCTTTTACAGCCGCGATCGTTTCCTCTCTGAGTTTGTTCAGCAACTGCTGTCTCTGCTCAACTGTAATTTCAATAAATGATTTTTTGAATGCCTCTTTGGATTGTTTTTCAAGGTCTTCCAATCCTTTGGTAAAGGCTTTTTGCGCATCTTCCGGATAACAATCCTTGACCATCATGGCAATGAATGGCCCTACACCCGCTGCTTTCGCTCCAGGTGTACTGGTTGTAGGAATGATGATGTCTGCAACCTCTGTGATCAACAATTGTTGGTCTTCAGTAAATAAGCTGCCGCTGGTTTTTGTAGATGGTGAACTGCAACCTTCCAGGAATACTCCGATGGTGGTCGCAGATAAAGCTCCTCCCATGAGGAAGGCCATATTTTTCACTGCTGCTCTTCTGTCCATATTTGGCTATTTAGGTGTTTTGGTGTGCTCTGACTGTGTTTTGTTTTGTAATATTAAGAAAAATTAAATAGTTAGTGTTCAAAATACACGATTAAAGTAAAAATATATTGTTTTTGTTACTTAATCAAATGAACGCAGTTTCGGTGTGCTCTGATATAAAAAAAAGCTTAATTTTTAATAGGTTTGTTCATTTGATTACTTTTGCCAAAACTGAAAGACATCCATGACAGAAAAAATAATAGTATTGGGTTCCAATGGTCAAATCGGTACCGAATTGGTGACTGCTTTGCGGAAAGCCTATGGTGAAAATAATGTGATCGCATGCGATATACGCAGACCGGATTATGACATCAAGAATTCGGGGCCCTTTGAGTTTGTCAACGTACTGGAGAAAGAGATTTTGAATGGCTTGTTCCAGAAATACAGGCCTACACAGGTGTATTTACTGGCAGCCCTTTTATCCGCAACCGGTGAACAAAATCCAAAGCTGGCTTGGGACTTGAATATGAATGGGTTGCTGAACATATTGGATCTAGCCATTACCTATAAGACTGCGAAGGTTTACTGGCCGAGTTCTATTGCGGTGTTTGGTCCTAATTCGCCAAAAAATCATACCCCTCAATACTGTGTCATGGATCCGAACACGGTCTATGGGATTAGTAAACTTGCAGGTGAAAGATGGTGTGAATACTACAACCAAAAGTTTGGCCTGGACGTGCGTAGCATCCGTTATCCTGGTCTGATCAGCTGGAAAGCAGCACCAGGTGGAGGAACCACAGATTATGCCATCCACATTTTTCATGAAGCATTGAAGAAAGGCAGTTATGCGTCCTTCCTAAGCGCGGAAACAGAATTGCCAATGATGTATATGGATGATGCCATCCGGGGGACTATAGAACTTATGGATGCTGAAGCTGGCCGGATTTCCATTCGCTCCAGTTATAATTTTGCAGGTGTAAGTTTTACACCAGAAGTTCTTGCGGCGGAGATCAGGAAGCATATTCCGGAATTTACCTTAACTTACACCGATAATGACCCGCGTCAGGCTATTGCCAATAGCTGGCCGCAGTCGATAGACGATAGCTTTGCTGTGAAAGATTGGGCATGGAAGCCCGAATTTGATCTGGCAGCAATGACAACAGATATGTTAAAAAATTTACAAAATAAATAAGCACCCCGTTGTCCTGAATAAATCCAGGTTGACGGAAAAACTAAATAGGAAATGGGAAGAGCATTTGAATTCCGAAAAGAAAGAAAATTTAAGCGCTGGGCCAAAATGGCTGTGCAATTTACCAGGATAGGTAAGGATATCGTGATCGCGGTGAAAGAAAATGGCCCGCATCCGGAAACGAACTCTCGCCTGCGTACAGCTATACAGAATGCGAAGGCTGTCAACATGCCCAAAGATAGGGTGGATGCAGCCATCAAAAGGGCTTCTGATAAGAGTATGGCCAATTATGAGGAGATCGTCTATGAAGGGTATGCACCGCATGGTGTAGCAGTACTGATCGAGACGGCTACTGACAACACCAACCGTACTGTGGCCAACGTACGTAGTTATTTCAACAAAACCAATGGTACCTTGGGTAAGACGGGGTCATTGGATTTTGTATTCAACAGAAAATCAATCTTTAGGTTTGTACCGGGAGAAATCGATTTGGAAGAACTGGAGTTCGAACTGATCGATGCCGGACTGGAAGAACTTTATGTAGAAGCAGACGAAGAAGGAAATGACATCGCCGTTGCGCAAGGTGCATTTGAAAGCTTCGGTTCGCTACAAAAAGGACTGGAAGAAAAAGGTATCGAACTGAAAAGTTCCAAGCTGGAGCGAATCGCCCTTTCACATCACGAAGTGACAGAAGAGCAAGCTGCTGACGTCTTGAAACTGATCGATAAACTGGAAGAAGATGATGATGTACAGGCCGTTTACCACAACATGGCTGAATAAACTATTTCTTATAATTAGAAAATAACCAGGGCAACAGTTGGGGTTCAGCGAAAGCGGAATCCCAACTGTTGTGATTGGCCTCAGGATATAAGGTCAATTTCGGTTCATAGCCCAATACTTTCAATTGATTCACGACTGTCATCGAATGTGATACAGGCACCACATCATCTTTCTCTCCATGAAAGATCCATAGCGGCACTTTTTTATAGCGTTGTACATTGGCCACATGATCACCTCCACAGATGGCGAAGGCTCCGGCAAAGGTCTTTGGTTTTCTTCTCAATAGCTCGTAAGTACCCATACCGCCCATCGAAAGTCCCGCAACATAAACGCTCTTTTGATCTATATACGGCTTATCCAGCATGTTGTCTACCATCCCGAGCAGAGCATGCATCGCCTTTGTCGGTTTTCCGCCTTTGCGGAAGTGAAACTCGCGCTTGCCATTTACTGTTTGAATATCTACATTGGCCCAGTAGCTGTCTGCCGGGCACTGGGGGAATACAATAATAGCTGGATGGTCTTTTCTGAATTGCGGAGTCAGAAACTGTTTGGCGCCATGCGTCAATTGTTTTTCATTGTCGCGCCCACTTTCGCCTCTACCATGTAAAAAGAACAGTATGGGATAAGACTTTTTGGGATCAAAGTTTTCCGGGAACAGGATCCGGTAGTCAATGCTGTCTTTACCCTTGATGTAACTTCCTTTATCGTACTTTTTCAAATCCTGCGCTTTTGTGCCAGTTTGTAGTACGAAAAGCAGAAAAAGTAATGAGGCGACGAAATTTAGTGGTTTCATATGCGAATGTACAATTCTGATTTATTTTGTTAATGTGAATTTAAGCATATTCAGGTCCCTGGAATTGCCCCCGATGTAGAGATTGAAATCTCCCGGCTCCGCAAGGAATTTCAGGTCGGAATTGTAAAACTTCAAATCTTCTGCACTGATGCTGAAATTGATGGTTTTGTGCTCTCCCGGGTTTAAGCTGATCTTCTGAAATCCTTTAAGTTCTTTTACCGGACGGGTAGAACTACCCACCAGATCCCTGATGTACAATTGGACAACTTCTTTCCCGGCCACCGTGCCGGTGTTCTTTAGGGTAATGCTGGCAGTAATGGTTTCACCTGGTTTAAAACTGGTCCTGCTCAATTTCATGTCGCTGTATACAAAGCTCGTATAGCTAAGACCATAACCAAAAGGATAGAGCGGTTCATTACTGACGTCCAGGTAATTCGATCGGAATTTGCTGAACCATTTGCCTTCTTCCAAAGGCCGACCCGTATTTTTATGGGCATAGTACAGTGGAATCTGTCCTACATTTTGAGGGAAGGTGGTCGTCAGTTTCCCTGATGGGTTGACATCACCAAAGAGTACATCAGTGATCGCTTTGCCAGTCTCCGTACCACCAAACCAAACATTTAGAATGGCTGGCACATTTTCATGCTCCCAATTCAATACCAATGGCCTTCCGGTAAACAGTACCAAAACCACAGGTTTGCCTGTTTTAAGCAAGGCCTTTAAGAGCCGCTGTTGTACCGCCGGTATTTCCAGGTTGGTACGGGAGGAGCTTTCTCCACTCATTTCTGAGGACTCTCCCAGGGCAGCAACTATAACGTCCGCTTTTTTAGCGAGGTTGACTGCTTCTTTAACAACCTCTTCTTCGGGACGATTGTCACGTTGAATGTCGCGGCCAAACATGGTTGCCCTTTGCTGGTATTCTGCATCGTCAATCAGGTTAGACCCCAGGCTATGCAAAATTTTCACTTCATTACCCAATGTTGCCTTCATGCCTTCCAAAAGAGAAAGGGTATTGTTTAAATCGCTGTTGACGCTCCAGGTTCCGGGCATATTGGGTCCGCTATTGGCCAATGGACCTATTAATGCGATCGTTCCTTTTTTCTTTAGTGGAAGCGTTTGTTTTTCATTTTTGAGTAGTACAAAAGATTGTGCAGCCGCTTCCCGTGCAAGAGCAAGGTGTTCTGGTTTTAATATCTCTGTTTTTGCGCGTTCTTCATCGCAGTAGCGGAAAGGATCGTCAAACAGGCCCAATTTATATTTGGCCTGGAGGATCAGCCGGCAGGCGTTGGTAACCTGGGATTCCTTTACCTTTCCCTCTTGCACAGATTTTTTTAGGGTTGTGAGAAAGCCCTCGCCAACCATGTCCATTTCTACACCTGCATTCAGGGCGAGCGCTGAAACCGTCTTCAGGTCGCCTAAGCCATGGTCTATCAGCTCATTTACACCAGTATAGTCTGAAACGACAAAACCGTTGAAGCCCCATTGCCTGCGTAAAACATCAGTCAGCAACCATTTGTTGGCAGTAGCAGGAACACCGTTGATGTCATTGAAAGAGACCATCACACTCCCTGCTCCAGCGTCCACGGCGGCCTTATATGGGGGCAGATAATCGTTGTACATCCTATCCAGGCTCATGTCTGTGGTGTTATAATCGCGACCTCCTTCTGCAGCACCATATAGTGCGAAGTGTTTCACACATGCCATGATCGTATTGTATTTGGAAAGGTCATCGCCTTGAAAGCCCTTCACCATCGCCCTCGCGATTTTTGAGCCGAGATAGGGGTCTTCTCCCGAACCCTCTGAAATCCTTCCCCAGCGCGGATCACGTGAGATGTCGACCATTGGCGAGAAAGTCCAGTTGAGCCCATCTGCGCTAGCTTCTATCGCCGCAATGCGGGCCGTCTTTTCTATCAAAGACATGTCCCAGGTACAGGATAGTCCCAAAGGGATCGGAAAAGTAGTTTTATAGCCATGGATCACATCCTGACCAAATATGATTGGGATTTTCAACCGCGTTTGGTTGATCGCAATTTCCTGTGCTTTGCGAATTTTTTGAGGCGTAGTAAAACTGAACATACCACCCACCTGGCCTTTTTTGATCTTGCTTTCTACATCTGTACTCATCACTGATCCTGTGGTGGCCTCACCCCCCGTAAGCAGGTTCAATTGTCCTATTTTTTCATCCAGAGTCATTTTGGATAGCAATTGGCTGATGAATGTATTCATCTTCTGGTCGGCAGTGGAAATCTTCTGTTTTTGCTGGGCAAAAGCTGGAAAAGTAAATATGATCGTTAATGCAACAATAAGTTTTTTCATCTGCTAGTAGTTTATTTTGAATAAGTGAAACCAAGTTTTGTCAATCCCTGCTGTATTTCCGGGGCACTCATGAATAGTTTCCACAAGAGTCCGCTGCGACCATTTTCTATCATCACCACAATAGGACCTTGATCTATGCCAATATACCTTTTTGGATACCAGTTAGCGCTTTCGCTGTAGGCATCGTAGAACCCGAATTCGCCCCATACTTTAGCTTTCATATCATCATAGAGGTGCCGAATCATTCCCATGCTCTCTTTGGGCGTGTAGGGGTAGGAAGAAAGCGCGGCGGTTGGACTGATTACTCCCTTATCTTCTAAAGGCATGTGGGCAGCATAGCCGTCCACGGAATAGCTGGCGGTTAATCCCCAGGAATTTTTACCATAACCTTTGAAATGATTGGGATTGGCAATCGCATGGTCATAGTTAATTAAAGTATGGCTTTTGTTTTCCTGCCAGTAGTCGGCATATTTATCTTTAAGCCCCTTCGGATTTAAGCCCAGATAGGAGTAGTGTGCCCAGAAGAGTGGACCTACGCTTTCTCCCACCACATTATGTTTTAGTTTTACAGGATGGCCATATAAGGAGATATCGGTATTTATTGCGCCATTTTTTGCCCAACCCTGGTGATATACTTCTGAGGGCACTCCGTGAGTAGGTGAGCATGCGGCCAAAACATACGTGATCAAACATTCATTATAACCGGTTATTGCAAAATTCATTTTCCATCCGGAATTGGGTGACCAATGCCAGTATAATACATTTTCGTTGTCTTTTCTATAGAAATTCCAGTCAATATCTTTCCATAGCCGATCTGCCTTTTTAGCCAAAGCCTTTTCCTGAGTATTGCCATTGGCATAGTACTGACGTACGCAGATCAGTGCCTGTGCCAGAAATGAGGTCTCTACCAAATCTCCTGCATCGTCATCTTTACCAAATGTCTTAGCTTTCCCTGAGGGTAATATCCAGTGAGGCCATGCACCGTGGAACCTATCGGCCTTTTCAAGAAAATCGATGCCTTTTTTAAGGTGATTATATCCTTGTTTTCTAGTGATGAATTTTCGCTCGATCGCTACCAGAGTTCCCATTAGGCCAAATCCGCTTGCACCTGTAGCAATTACATTTTTGTCATTTTGAGGATAAACTCCATCACTATGATAGCGCTCTCTGGCTAATCCTGAGGTAGGTTCGGCACCTTCATAAAAATATTTATAGGTTTGTTTTTGAACAAGATTTAGCAATTGATCGTCGGTCAGTTTCTTTTGGGCGTAAGCCAAAGTTGAGATGAGTGTAGCTGCAAGTAGTACTGATGTAAAAAATAAATTTCGTTTCATGTTCATAATCTATAAGTTGGGGCTGCTGAAACCCAATTTAAGTAATCCTGTTTTCACTTCCGGAGCGCTCATGAATAAATTCCAAAGCAATTTGCTTCTGTAGTTCTCTATCATGATGATTATAGGTCCCTGGTCTATAGCCAGGGTAGAAGAGGCAAACCATTGCTCCTGTATGGAAAAGGCGTCTACAAATCCATACTCTTTAAACAATTGATCTCCGAGTTTATAATAAAAGAACCTAAGGGCCTGCATGGACTCTGTAGGGGTATAGGGTAGAGAAGATATTGCTGCGGTAGGAGCTATAACACCGCTGTCATTGGCTGGTGAACTGGCTGTATATCCATTAGGGATATCACTAGCTGTGAGTCCCCAACAGTTTGCGTTATAGCCAGCATATTGCTTTGGATTGTTTACACAATACTGGTAGTTGGTTAAAGTATGTGTCCGGTTTTGGGTTTCATAATTGGCATAGCTGTCTGCTAAACCCATCGGATTGATACCCAGGAAGGAGTAGTGAGCAAAAAATAGCGGAGCATTGTTATTGAAATTTATAGTTCCATTTTGTGCCCATCCCTTATCGTATACGGATTTCGGAATGCTATGGCTGGTTGAGGCAGCTGCCATCACGTAGGTGATCAGGCATTCATTCCAGCCCCTGATGGGAAGGTTCACCTCCCAGTTGTATTGTGGACTCCAGTGCCAGTACAATACCTCACTGTTGTCTTTCCTGTACCAATCCCATTCTACACCGTTGTATATCGAGGTGATGTCAGTCCTCAGTGTCGTTTCAGCAGCATTGTTACCAGAGAAATATTGGCGGGCAGTGATCAGTCCCTGCATCAGCAGGGAAGTCTCCACGAGGTCGCCGCCATTGTCCTTGGTACTGAAAGCGATTGCAGCTCCCGTATTGCCGTCTATCCAGTGCGGATAAGCACCATGAAATCTGACCGCCTTGTTTTTTAAGAAGTCTACTATTTTTTGCATCCTGGCCAAGCCTTCCGCCCGACTGATAAAATCGCGGTGTACGCCTGTGACCAGGGCCATGATTCCGAAGCCGGAGCCTCCTGACGTGACCGTGTTACCGGAGGTATTTCTTTCCCTGGCCAACCCGCTTAGTGGGTGACCGAAATCGTAGAAATACTTAAATGTCTTTTGTTGAACGAGCGTAAGTAGGTCCTCGTCAGAAATTCTAGGGAATTTATCAGTATCGTCAATCCCGGTGTTTAGGACAATACTAACTGGGTTGATCAGTTTTCCACCGGCGGCAGATTTTAAGGTATTGCCGATGGATAAGGTGTACTTAGTAAAGGATTGTAAGCTGTTCTGCGGAGTAATGATGAGTGCTTTATCATCTTCTTGAATAGTAGTGATGAAAGAGATTTCAGCATTTGCACCGTCAACGAGCTTAATTGCTGAAGCTGCACTGTTGGCGTCGATTGCAGCAGTAAAGCTTAATTTAACAGTAGGCTTAGCACTTATTGCATAATTCAAAGTGCCATTGTAAACTCCGTCTACAGAAAAAGACAAAGATACATCTGATGAACCAGGGGCAGAAATAGTATTCTTGCTACAACTGCTAAGAAGAGCCAACAGAATAAAAAACGAGAAAGATGTCCTGATATAGGTTGTCATCGGATTCGTATTTTTGAAATGGCAAAAAATTAGGGTGTCCGGCCTTTGGTTATTATGCCGAAGCACCCTATTTAAATTATTTACCGGCAAGGCCGAGATTGTATAAAGTTTTGATATATGCATCAGGCAGTACCGTGTCGAAAATTCTCAACTCATCAATGCTCCCTGTCATCGCGGCAAAATTTGCGTCAGTGCCAATCGCTTTTCCTGGAATTACATTATAATTGCCTCCAATTATAAATTCGCTAGGCTCATAGGCTTTAAAAAGATTGTTGCCTGTACCACGATTATTGTAAGAACCAATTTCAACTCCATTAGCCCACTCCCTGAATATACCATTGGTAGCATTGTAAGTCAGCAGTAAATGCGTCCATACATCTGCTCCGATTTTAGGCGACTTGTCTGCATTTAAGTTATCTTGGGTACCACCACCAACTGTTGCAAAAACTGGATTCACTTTTAGTATATCTGTGTTTGTAGCGGGATAGGCATTTGTATTCAAATGAAAGTTAAAACTGCCGCTAAAAACTCCGGGACGGGTAATTTGCATCAGCATGGTTCTTTTGGAACCGTTATTGGTAATTTGGATCCAGGCGCTGATGGTGAAGCTTTTTAAAGAGTCAGTTTTAAATGCGCCAAATTGTTTTGCGAAATAGAGGTAGCCTGCATTTAATTTTAAGGCTTTTCCCTTAACACCATTGATGAAACTATTATTTATAGCTTGAGAAGGTGCTGAACCAGACTTTAGCTCATTGTTTGTGTCATCGAATGACCAGTAAGCTTTCAGGTTCTTAGGATAAATCTCATCAGCACTGGAAAAGCCATCGACTTTTCCGATATAGTCGTCCGGGCTCACAGCGGGAAGATCATTTGGATTGTCGCTTTTTTTACAAGCAGACAACGTCGCTAAGCAGATAGCCGTGCTAAAGGCGAAGCGAATGAAATATGGTTTTGAAAAATTCATGTCTTTTATCTTTAGTTATAACCAGGATTTGGAACTAAAACTCCGTTACTTAAATCAATTTGTTGTTGGGGTATAGGAAGTAAGTTGTCTCTCGAAGCAACAAAATTTGGCCTTCCGGAATTTGGCAGTACTTCTCCGGAAATACCCCAGCGAACTAGGTCAAAGAACCGGTCGTGTTCCATTCCCAACTCGACCCTTCTCTCTTGTCTGATTTCCTGTCTGAGTTGTTCCTGATCTGTAGTCGTTCTTGCAGGAAGTATTCCTGGGAGACTGGAGCCTTTTCTGGCTCTTTCGCGTACGGTATTTAATGCATTGCGCGCATCGGTAATGTTAGACTCTCCCCCCAATTCGTTTGAAGCTTCGGCATACATCAATACCACATCAGCATATCTCAAAATCCTAATGTTCATCCATCTGCCAGCCCTGTTGTTGTATTTGGATCTATAAGTAGGATTAGAGTATACTTTATGGTTGTAGATTGGATTCTCCCAATTGGTGGGGGTAGTTTCTCCATATACCGTTTGATAAGTCTTGGATGTAGTGCTTCTGTACAACAAAGTTCTATCTTTTCGCGGATCGTTTGGTTCATAGGCATTTTCCAGGTAGGAATTAGGGACATTAAATCCATATCCTAGATTCCAATCGCCTCCAGCCCTTACGCCTTGCCATTGGATAAATTCTACCCCGTTAGCAGTTGGTATTGCAGCACTTGCAGTTGCCTGCACTTCAAACACCGATTCAGAACTATTCTCTCCGGTTTCTCCAAAAATGTCTTTGTAAGGGGTATTGAGGTTATACACCCCAGAGTTCATGACCAAATTGGCTGTAGATTTCGCCATAGCCCAATTTTTTTGTGTAAGGTATACTTTCGCGAGCAGACCGTTTGCAGCACCTTTAGTTGTGCGCCCAACGAAATCTGCATTATAATTGACAGGAAGATTGGCTGCGGCAAACTGAAGGTCAGCTTCTATAAAAGCATATACTTGTAATACAGTGCTTTGTGGGATGTTTGTTTCCTGAGCTGACAGAACCCTGTCTATCAGGGGAACTCGTCCGAAAAATCGTACGAGATTAAAATAGGCATAGGCTCTTAAGAATCTTGCCTCTGCCTCTGCGCTTAATTTCTGCGTTTCAGTAGCAACAAGTTTTGTATTGTTCTTAATTTGGTCAAGCACAATATTGCAATTACTGATCATATTATAGTGACCTTTCCACATTCCGTTCATAAAGCCGTTACTCGGAGATAAGGGAAATAGATCAGCACTGGATGCATCTGCACCTCCGTCTGTGGGGCTACTTCCTTTGTCTGCATCGTCGCTTCTCACGCTTGTCGCGAAAAAGAAGGCGGGACCGTGTACATCGTAGGATCTCAAATCGTTATATGCGGCATATAAAAAAGGATCGTAAGGTCCTGAACCCTGTGGGTAGGGGTAATTGTCTATGGTATACTGGCCTTGGCGCTCTGTATCCAGGAATTTTTTGCAACCACTCGAAAAAAGGATCATCATAGTGGCAACAAGTACCAGTAAGAAGGTTTTTTCCATTAGAATTTTCTTTTTCATTTTATTTAGATTAAATGAGTGCTGATTAAAGAGTTACGTTAAGCCCAAAAGTGTAGATAGCCGGAATCGGGTAAACTCCGTTGTCACGGCCACTTGCCAACACGTTACCTATTTGAGCTTCTGGAGAATAACCTGTAGCTTTGCTCCAGGTTTTCAGATTCTGAACTGAAATGAATAGTCGCAGATTCTGAATGCCGGCTTTTTCGAGCTTGCCAAAACTGTAGCCCAATTGGACGTTACGCAAGCGGAAATAACTTCCAGACTCCAGATAATAACTACTAAACAGCAAGTTATTTGCTCTCGAAGCCATAATAGGCTCAATGTTGGATGTGCCTGGGCCTGTCCATGCATTCAATCGATTAGATTCGTAATTTACAGGTGCAAAATTGGCAGTTCTTCGTTCGGTAAAAATTTTATTCCCTGCAACTCCTTGTCCCTGTATAGTGGCATCAAATCCTTTGTAATTTAAGATAAGATTTAAGCCATAGCTGTATGGAGGGAAGGGCGTGCCCAGATAAGTCCTGTCTGCATCAGTAATTCTGCCATTGCCATCGGTGTCAGCAAAAGATATATCTCCAGGCAATGATTCTGGTCGAGACGGTAATCTATCCAGATCAGCTGTAGTTTGATAAATTCCGGTTTGTTTGTACCCATAGAAGTAGCCGACAGACCTGCCTGATTCTGTTAAGTTAGCCCCATTGAGCAATTGAAAACCCGACGTTGTACCTATTGAGTTAACTACATTTTTATTATAACTGAAGTTACCTGACAAATTATAGCTGAAATCCTTGCCAATTTGATCATTCCAACCAAGGCTTACTTCCCATCCTTTGTTGGTGAGCTTTCCCGCGTTAGTGAAATATTCTAAAGTCGTGTTTGGCCGAACGAAAGAAGTCAGAATTCTGTCAGTGGTCTTATTGTAGTAGTTGATCTCTGCACTCAGGCGATCGTTAAACATCCTTAAATCCAGGCCGAGATCGAAGCCTTGAACAACCTCAAACTGCAAGTTTACATCAGGCTCATATGCGTTTTGTATGGCCGGATAAATTCCGTCCCCGAATACAGCATTAATCGCATTAGAAACCGTGGTTTGATAATAATTCTGATCTACACTATTAGAATTACCTAATCTACCCCAAGCTGTTCTCAGTTTTAAATAACTGATTCCACTAACTGCGTTTTTGAAGAAATCCTCATCACTGGCTATCCAGCCTAGACCGACGCTTCCGAAGGTACCCCATCTATTTTTAGGTGCAAACCTGGAATTGGCATCTCTCCTTACAGTTCCATTGAATAGATACCTATTCTTGTAGGCATAGCTTAAACGACTGAATACCCCGACCTGTGATTCTTCATTTCCTTTTCCGCTGTTACCTAAAGGGTTGTCTGCATTGATAATATCCAAATACCAAAGATCTGGGCTAAAAGGTACATCTAATCGATTGTCGGTTCTTCTGCCGCTTAGCTCGGTGCTCGAAGTGTATACGCTGGTAAAGCCCAGCATTGCTGTAATCCTATGATCATCATTTATTGCTTTTTCATAGGTTAATGTATGGTCCTGCTGGAACTTTCTAAACTCCGCTGAAGATTGGTCAATCGCCGTTTTAACGGCAGTATCAATATTTACTGAATTATCTTCAAGATGCACCAACGGGAAAGCCAAACGGTTAAATTTCCGTACACTGTTGAATCCAAGATCGGTATACACAGTAGATCTCAAAGTAAAATCTTTCAAAAATTTGACTTCAGCAAATAAACTTCCATTTACCCTGTAGCCCCTGTCGATCGCAGTATTCTTTGAACGTTCCAATGCGTAGAGCGGATTTCCGACCTGTGTGCGTTGGAATTGAGGAGTGGCATTGAATAAACCATTTTCGTTTCTAGGTGAGATAACTGGGGCGGCAAACAAGCCGGCATTGAGTCCCACACCAACGGGCTGTTTCCTAAAATGAAAACCGTTAATGTCGGCTCCAACTTTGATGTTGTCATTGATCCTGATTTCCTCATTGATCCGGGCCATGTATTTCTGAAAATTGTTATTCTTAATTACCCCATCCTGATTCGTGTAACCAAGACTGATCAGGGTAGTCGTTTTTTCATTGTTGTTAGAAATAGATAGCGCATTGGTGCTGATTACACCATCTCTAAGCAACTCGCGCTGCCAGTTCGTATTTCCAGTATAGTTGTCAAAATTAAACGGCGCACCATTGGCATTCGCTACAGCGGTATTATAAAGACGTTTAAAGCCTTCAGCATCTACTACGTCAATAATGTCATTTACATGCTGAATCCCGATAGAGCTTTGCAGATTGATCGATGTCTTTCCTCTGGCTGCGCGCTTTGTAGTAATGGCTATAACACCATTCGCACCTCTCAATCCATAGATTGCTGTCGAAGAAGCATCTCGAAGAACGTCAATTGTTTCTATATCTCCAGGATTTAGATAATCGATGTTATCCTGCAATAACCCATCTACTACATAAAGCGGATTTGAATTCTTAGTGCTGGAGATACCACGCAAACGAACAGTTGGGCTATTTCCCGGATCTCCCGAGTTCGAAATAGTCATGCCCGGCACCTTACCCTGTAAGGCGGCCACAGGATTGGTTACGTTGAGTTTCTCGATTTCTGAGCCCTTAACACTCGAAACAGAACCTGTCACGTCTTTTCGCTTCTGCGTACCATAACCCACCACAACCACCGCTTCTAAATCTTGGGAAGCTTCTGACAGCGCTACATTAATTGTTGTTTGATTGTTTACCGGAACTTCACGCGTGGTATAACCTACGTATGTGAATACCAGTGTCGCATTTGCAGGTACACTTAAAGTGTAGCCACCATCCGCATTTGTCGTTGTTCCTGTTGTCGTTCCTTTTACCAAAACGCCGACTCCCGGAAGGGGAAGCTTATCTGCCCCATCCGTAACCACCCCCTTCACAGAGATATTCTGTGCTGAGGCCGCGTTCATAAAAAGTAAACATAGAAAAGTGAAAACAGAAAATTTTGTAAAGATTCCTTTCATGCTGCTTAAGTTTATTTTTAGTTAGCCTAAATCTCCGTCAGTAATCAGCTGAAAACAAAAAAAACGCCTCTACATCATTACATCAGGAAATCATTTATTAATTTGATAACAAATGAAGGCTTGTTTTGTTTATTTAAGATTTTGATTTACAGTTGATTATACTGTGTTTCTCCTGCTAAACTGATTGAGCAGTCAATTGAGCTAAATGAGTGTGATGAGAGGTAATGATGTAGTGTTATAGCTCCATTAAGAACTCTGAAAGGTTCTTGTCATGGGGTACATTGAGCTTCTTGCGAAGCCGATAACGTCGGATTTCTACTCCGCGTAAAGTAATATTGAGCAGGGAAGCCATCTCTTTACTGCTCATATTCATGTGCAAATAAGCACAAAGCTTCAGGTCATTGGGTACCAGATCGGGATAATTTGCCTTCAGTTTTTTGAAGAAGTTCTCGTGAGCCTCATTGAAACTATGCTCGAATAAATTCCAGTCCCGCTCGTCATTCATGCCTTCTTCGATCACCTTCTGGATCTTTCGGGTCTGGTCTTCTGCAAGTGGTTTGCCATTTCCATCTTTGAGCTTCAGGATTTCTTCACTGAGTTTTTGCAGCAATTCATTTTTATAGACCAGGCTCATAGCAGAATTGGCGAGCTCTCTGTTTTTACCTTCCAGCTCTACCTGGAGCTTCTCTGTCTGTAGGGCGATGATCTGTCTTTCGTTTGCCTCAGCTTCTTTTCTAAGGTGTGCTTCCTTCTCGGCTTGCAGTCGTTCTGTGATTCTTTGTTTGTCGATCTGCAATTTACGGTCATATAGCTTTTTAGAGCCATAGATCAACAAACCAAAGATGATGGCATAAAACGCGAAAGCCCATATCGTTGCATAAAATGGGGCCGGGATGCTAAACTTCATCTCCGTTATTCCCGTAGCAATTTCCTCGTTGATCCTTGCCCTCAGCTTAAATACATAGTCTCCACTGCTGAGGTTGGTGAAATCTTTCTCCGATGCTACGGTCCAGTCTGACCAGTCTTTTGAATACCCTTCCAAAAAATACTGGTATTGAATCCTGGCCTGGCGATAATAAGGGAGTGCGTAAGAAATGTGTTTGCTGTTGCGCCCGTCTTTGATCTCATTGATCTCCCTGATCAAAACAGCAGGGAGCGTGACACGGTGTTTTGCCGATGACGCCGCAGCATTGTAGATGACAAAGCCATCGTCTACGCTGATGAGGTAGCGGTTATCGCTTATGCGGCTGATATTTTCATAATATTGCACCATACGGCCATCCAGGATGCTAAAGCGACTGGAATCTATACTAATCTTGCCAGACTGACGGAAGTCGGCCAGGCTCATTCTGCCATTGCCGATCAGCCAGTACTTGGATGTTCCTGCGGGAATAATCTTACTGGAGAATGCAAAGCTGCCCAATCTTTTATTGAGCTCCGTATAGACCGAAAAGCTGTTGCTGATCTCGTCATGTACAAAAAAACCTTTTGTAGTGGCGTATAACAGTCTTTTCTCCAGGTTGAAAACATTAACGGTATAGTCGCCGGGCAACCCATTTTGCGCACCATAGCTTTCGCGGCGAACTACTTTTTTCAAATCTGCACTTAATTCCAGTTTATAAAGTCCGCGGTAAGCATGGCTCACCCAGATGTTGCCCTTTGAGTCTTGTTCAACATAGCGCGAGGGTTCCGTAAATCCAGCTACTCTATGACTGAAACCCCATTGACCAGAAGCATTTTTTTTATAGAGGGACAGACCCGTATACGTGCCTTGAACCAGGTAGTCTGGATTTGAGTTCAGTTTCTTGATCGTCCATCCACCACTGATGTCAGAGATTTTTTGAATGCTACCGTTCATCACTTTGAAGGTGCCATTGTTATGCCCGCAAAACACCTGCCCGTCGATTTCTGTCAGTTCCCAGACTTGTCCTTGTGAGCCAGGGATGAGTTTGAAATCAAAACCATTTGAGCCAAGGCTCAGTTCGCTGTAAAACAGACCCTGGTTGGTGCCAAGATAGATTTTGTTACCGTAGATCAAGCTGGAATAGACAGTGCCAAATGCTCCGCTTTTATCAAAATAGAAATAGAGCGACGAGTTGAGTTCTATTCTGTCAATTCCGTTATCAAGGCCTGTCCAGAGGTTTTGGTCATCATCTGCATACAGACTCAGTATAGTGTTATTTTGGAGACCGGATGATTTGCTGAAATGTTGCAGGATCTCACCTTGGTCATTAGTGATGATGATGCCGTTAAGGATAGTACCAAAGGCATAATAGTTGTTTAAAACCCGGACGCCATTGTTCAGTTGATAGGTTTTGAGGAAATCCGTGGCCTGCACATTTAAAGGTTGGTAGTCTTTACCATCGTATATATATAATCCGTTCTTACTGGTTCCAATCAGTAGTCCCGCATTTTTATAGGGGAGTACGCTGAGGATATCTGCTGGTACGGAGGCCGATTCATGAGGCAGTGCAATCAGTTGCTGCTCCCTCAATTCAAATAAACCTCTGCCGATCACCTCGGCATATAACTTTTGACCGACCTGATGAAGGAATAACAAGGTCCCCGGACCTTTAATGACTTCGATCTTTCCATTTTCATAACAGTAGATCGCGGAAAAAGACTGGAAGTAGACGCGCTTACCTGATACATAAATCTTCCAGATTTCTTCATTTAAGGCATTTGGTTTGCGAATCAGTGTGGAGAGTGAGGTATAGCTCAGCCGGGCATCGCTGCCAGACCAATAACCAAATTCACCAAATGCACCAACATAGATCTTGCCATCTGCCGATGCCGCTACAGAACGGATAATTTGCCTGTTAGGCATCAGGTATTGATGCCAGTACTGGCCATCATAACTGAGCAGACCGCGCGTATTTCCATAATAAAGTACGCCATTTTTGTCCTTGGCAACAGACCAATTCTGATTTCCGGCCTTGTAGTCCGACTTAGAATAGTTTTGAATATAGGGTACGCCTATACCTTTCAGTTCCTGAGCATCGAGTTTAAGCCCGATAAGGGTCAGGCACAAGAAAAAACGATATGCCAGTCGGATGTTTTTCATCAAGCTTTTGCGGCTTTGTTCACCGGTTGTGGTACCTTTACATAATATCCAGTCCCATCATAGGGGCGTTTCCTAGGGTTCGTTGTGCAAGCTACCGAACAGCATCCCTGCAGTTCTTCTCCGCAGTCATCGCATTGGGTTACATGCTCATTGCATTCCGGGTTGGCACAATTGATCATCTTAGGACTTATCTTGCCACAGTTGTAGCAAGTAGAAATCACTTTCGGGTTTACCGTATTCACATCCACGGCGATCCTGTTATCAAACACATAGCATTTGCCTTCAAAATCTTCTCCCCCTGCTTCTTTACCATATTTGATGATCCCGCCATGCAGTTGATAGACATCATTGAATCCATGATGGAGCAATAGTGCTGAAGCTTTTTCACATTTGATACCGCCCGTACAATAGGTGAGTACCTTTTTATCTTTGTATTGAGCGAGCTCATTGATCTTCTCAGGAAAATCCCGGAAGTTCTCAATATCAAGTGTCACTGCATTTTTAAATCTGCCTAAGTTGTGCTCATAGTTGGAGCGTACATCCAGGATGACCACATCTTCCTGGTCAATCATCTTCTGAAATTCTGCAGGCTCCAGGTGTTTACCGGTCTGTTTATTTGGATCGATGATGTTTGGGTCCCGCAATCCCGAGTGCACGATCTCCGATTTGTACCGGCAATGCATTTTGATGAAGGATGGCTCCTCTACATCGTCTATTTTAAATTCGGTCTTTGCAAAGCGCTCATCTGCGTGTATCGCATCCATATAGGCTTTGCAGTCTTCTGGTGCTCCAGAAACTGTTCCGTTTAATCCTTCGTCGGCCACGATGATACGGCCCACCAGGTTTAAAGATTTACAAAAGGTTAAGTGATCTGCAGCGAATTGTTCTGCGTTTGCTATAGGACTATAGCAATAATAAAGTAAAGTCTGAAATTGTGTCATAAATCATTGATACCGTTGCAAATGGCGTTTAATGCATGGCAAAGATAAGCTTTTTTATTCATTCCATTCATTGCAGCAAGATCCATAACCTAAACTGTCGTGGTGTTGTTATAGTCACAATGCAATTGTTTGTGAAGAACTTCCCGTTTTTTGCGCTACTCTTAACCTTCCTGTTGAGTTGGCAAAATCTGCGTGCCCAGGAGGGGATGGATGTGATTTTTGGTTTTGAAAGCGATACGGTATTCATCAATTCGGGACAAAGCTTTTCTAATAAATTACTGCTGGAGAACCGCCTCGACAGGGCAGTGACATTGAAGGTGTCTGGCGGCAATACAAAAACTCAGGACGGGCTGATCAGCATCCCGCCTGAAATTACCTTAGCGGCCAAAGAAAAGAAGGCCTTCCCAGTCAAATATATGGCAGATCGTAAGACGATTCTGCAGCAGGTTCAGGCTTTTAGCCTTGCTATTTCCGGTTCAGCGGGGATAAGGATGGCATCGCCAAAGAGTTTTTACACTAAACTTCGTGATCAGCTTTTGTTCAGTATGAGCAGCGACCAAACGGAATATTATCTGGATCAGAACACAAACGAAACGCGGATCTTACTCCGTGCCAGAAATCTTGGCTTAGTTGCCATCAACTTCAGGGTTTTGCTGTCGGAAGTTCCGGAGGGGCTGGAGTTTACTGGTGAAATGGGTATGCTTAGCCTGCAACCAGGTGCGCAGCAGGTTATTCCTTTCGTTGTTCGCAACCGGGCATCCCGGCAAGTTGCCGATTATGTGGTAACCATACAGGCCGTGGATCCTACTAACCGTCAACTGTCGCTGAGCAGAATTCGCATCATGAGTCTAAGCCATGTACGGAGGTTTGGTGCAGGCAACCCTACAGGGGAAGGGAGCCCCAACAATACTTTTGCCTTGCGCTATGTAGATATGAACCAAAACTCGTCTTTCTATCAGCTGCAAGCTTCAGGGCAGCTTAATTTGGAGGGCGAAAGAAAACTGGAGTACCGCTTTAATCTCGATCATTATCAGGACATCGCTGCTACCAGTTTATACGATACTTATCTGGACTACCAGGAAAAAGATTGGGGAATAAAGTTGGGCAATGTGTATGATAATTTTGATTATGCCATCAATGGGCGGGGACTAAAAGCTAACTTTCGGTTCCGGAATGGCAACGTAGCAGAGGTTTTTGGCGTCCAAAATAATTTCCTGCTGTACAGCAGGGGCATCAACACCATATCCGGCGCCAACATTGCCGGCGCTAACTATAAGTTTGTAGATAATCAGGAAGATATAGGACAGATCAGCTACTTACACAGCAGTCAGAAGTTTTATGGGCTGTTGTCCGACCAATTGAGTGGTAAGACCCGGCTGCGGCTCAATGAACTGCATGAATTCAATTTTGAAGCTGGTTATAGCCAGGAAAAATCAAGGTCATCCACAGCAAAACAGGGCTTGTCTGCCGGACTCAATTACAATTTCAACAAGGGCAATTTTAACATCTCCAGTATCAATTATTACAGCACGCCGTACTATACCGGACTTCGCCGGGGTCTTTTGCAGAGCGATACCCGTATCATGCGAATGGCGGGGAATGGAAGTCATATCTCAGCACGGGTTAGCTTACTGAAGAATCGCCCGGAGTACCAGTTGGAGCGGGGAGGGCTTGTTTTTAGAAGTAACAAGAGTGTGATCGACATTTACGAACTAGGCTATGGCTTTCGTAAAGGAATTGTGAGCTTGGATTTTCGTCCTTATTTCATGAAACAAAACCTGGAAAATAACATACAGATGAACCAGTTTCCAAATGGTGTGGAATGGAACTCCTCAGCAGCGCGAATTCAGTTCAATGCAAATCTAAACCATCGCCAGCACAGCCTGTCCTTTTACTCAGATTATGGCTACGTGTTTCAAAATACCGCCAATCGTCCCAATCATCCTTTTCATTCTTTCAAACTTAATGCAAATTACAGCAACCCTATTTTCGGACTCAGTAGCTACCTGCAGTTAAATCCTTATTATTTGAGCGATGCACTTTCTACAAACGAACGCTCCAATTATCAATTGTATTCCATCGGCCCAAACACCAAAATCACCGCTTTCAAGAACCAGTTAAATGCTCAGCTCTCGGCGATGTACAACTATTATGGCTTTTCACAGTCTAAAAACTACACACTCACAGCAAACATGCAATGGCGGATCAAAGGCAATTGGTTCCTCACCACAGATGTATTCTACACGCTGATGAAAATGCAACCTGTAATGTTACAGCCTGATGCCAGGATGGACCCGATCAATTTTAGCAACAGGCAAATCAGGCTAGGACTACAAAAGCAATTTAAGGCCCTGGGCGCTTCCGAAGGCAAAAAACTTCAACTGCGTTATTTCTTGGATGCAAACAACAATGGCATCAAGGACGAGAACGAGCTGGATGCAGCTGGTGTGACCATTCGCCTCAATAATGAGGCAGCTGTAACCAATAAGCAAGGCATGGTACGCTTTTATAATTTAGAAGCAGCCAGTTATAACCTATATACGCTAAACAACACGGGATGGGGGATGCTGGAGCCAGTTCAGGTGGTCATGACCAAAAATAAATCTGTAAGTTTACCCTTGGTGAAAACACTTCCTTTGACAGGTCAATTGATCTTATCAGGCAGAAGTTACGCAGATACGGCACCCACACTTTCAGGAATTATGGTCTTTGCCAAAGATGCATCTGGTAAAAAGTATAAGACATTGACAGATGCTGAAGGACGGTATGCCATGCAACTTCCTCCTAACGACTATACGGTTTATATCGAAACTTCAGGAATGCCTTTCGCTATCAAAAATGTCAACAATAAAATCAGTTTGAACAAAGAAGGCCTGGAACTCAATTTTGATTATAGAGACGAACGCAGAAAAGTCGAGTTGAAACGTTTCTGATGCCTAAAGTGCAACAAAACTGTAGATCACTGTGTTGCTGTAATTTCCGGGGCTTTTCCCTAGTAATTGCTGTGTCTGAGCAGCGGGAATTCTATATTGGAGGTTCAGGTTCCGGTCGATTACAGGGCTTGAACCGTTCACCAACAATTGGGGGGTGGTAGATAGTGTTACGGTATTTACCCCCAGTTGTCCAGCCATTGGGCCAATTTGCATGACTCCAACCGGTACCGTATTTGCACCGAAAGTAAAATTTGGATTGGTAGCCCTTACATAAACATTGTAGGGAATAGTGCGGCTGACGCGGATGTGTGCAGGCATATCCTTAGAGATGCCTTGTTGATAGGCTGCGGTACTGTTGAAATTTAAACTTACTGTATTTTGGTTGGCCACGATCTCTGCCAGATCTGGTACGACCACCTGTAAATCTCCACTCCTTTGTACTTGCAAAGCCGTACTGGGATAGGCAGAACTCAACTTCGTCCAGCTCAGGGTATAGCGCAGGGTGTAAGTGCCGGCCTGTACAAAGCCTTGACTTAAATCTGTTCCACTGATGCTGAAAACATTGTTCAGGATTTGCGTATTGCTTGCGGGCACAGCTATTCCTGTGCTGGAAGTGATGGCTTGACTGCTGGTAGAAAGTGCCACATTGACCGCGCCTGTAACGCCGCTCAATGTAGTAGAAACCCGGCCGACTGAGGTGTTTGGTAACTGGCTATACGGCTGACTGGTGCTAAAGCTCATTTGCGGATTTTGAGTTTGGATGTTTAGCGTATAGGGAACAGTGTTAGATACCGTAATGGCGGAAGTGGCAGAAACACCGGCGGCAGCACGGAATATGGCCAGGCTATTTGCATTCAATGTCAGGAGTGGCAAAGTAGCCTGCGGGCTGATGAATGAAGGAACGGTGATGTCCAGATTTTGAACTACAGGTGTCAGATTGGTTCCTCCCAGTGTAGATGTTCGGAATTCCATCGGAGCGCGATATATCCCTGCAATCCAGGTTTGTGGCGCGGTATTGATGCGGTAATTGATAGAAACCGCACCGGAACCTATGGAGGCTACTGCTACGTAAATTGACTGGAAAGCTGTCGTTAAACTTCGCTCTGTAGAGCCACCCAGCAGGTTTGCCGAGCCAATACTTTGTAAACGTAAATTGGCCAAACTAAGTGGTATTGTTGTGCTTCCCCCGACTGTACTTGCAAAGTTTGCGCTATTTGCTTTCACGCCAATATTGGGGATTAATGAAAGCGTGTTGGTGTAGGTTCCCGTACTCAGTACCACAGCGTAATCAGTTCGGTTGGTGATGTTCGCTTCAGGTAAAGTGACTGCCACTTGAGCATGAGAATGCCAGCTCAGCCCCAAAGCAAACATCCACAGGCTAATATGTAATTTCTTTCTCCGCAACTTTTAGATCATATTGACTACCTGCATCCAGTATAGCGACAACCAGATATTTGCCTTTAAGCTTAGCTGGTAAGTTCAGATTTACCCACTGTTCCGCATTCGGCAGCATGGCAATAGCTACCGGTTTCATTTGAATCTCTTCGCCGCTGCTTGTATTTGTCAATTCAAAGCGCACATAAGCATCCTTATTGATACTTCCAGTATTCTTTATTTTTACAGCCATTTTTCTTGTCGTATCTGCCGAATTCGTTTGGCTCCGTTCTTCAAATGCCAGAAACTCGAGCTCCCCGGCAGATAGTCCCTCCGGGATATGGTAAACTTGTATACCCATTTCAAATAAAATGTCTACACCCATATTTGCCGTTCTGGCGCTCGACTTCTGTGCTTTGACCTGCGTAAAAAATAGCATGCTATTGCTCAGACGGTTAGAAGTACTGTCATTTGGTATTTTTAGGTTTAAGTTGATCTCCTTCGTTTCGCCGGGCGCCAAGCTCACACTATTGGAAGATAGGGCTAGCCATTTTGCATTCGAACTGGAAAGCTGACCGCCTGGGTAATATTGCTTTAGGCCTGTGGAGTCCCGGTTCCAGTCTTTTATTGATGAGATAAAATTCATCTCCGTTTTACTGGTATTGCTGAACGTGATCACCTGAGTAACTGTTTCACCAGGCAGACCTTTAAAGAAAAGTCGCGATGGTGAAACAGATATTCCCTGGGCAAAGCTGGCCGATACCATTGAACCTAAAAATAGGAATAGTGCAATTGCTTTAGCCATGGTCCTACAATTGCGTAGCGGTATAAACTACAGTAGTCGAATAAATAAGCGGCGACCTTCCCAGTAAAGGTGTGGCATCCGGTATGCTATAATTTACGTTATAGGTGGCGCCTCCTGTTGGAGTTGCTCCTGAGACCACCGGTTGCGCTGTACCACTGAGAATAACCGGCGCTACAGCTCCGCCATTAGCCGTCGCCGGATCTACAGCCACCGTCACTACATTCAAAGGAATTGGTGTTGCACTGTTGGCATTGCTAAAAGGTGCCGTGCCGGATACGGTCACATCATAGTTTTGATTGCTGATTACGGTAAAGTGACCCAGCTTAGGCACTGTTTGTGGTACAGTATAGGATGCCGCTGTAGGATAGTTGAACGTAACATCTGGCGATCCTCCGAGGACAATCGATATGACTTCGGCACTTAAGTTAATGTTCACAGTAACCGGATCTGTGGAGGCAGATTGCGCATTGGCCCGACCTGCTAACAGGAATATGGGCAACATTGAAAAGGCGAGGAGGGATAATTTCTTTTTCATGTTTATAGTTTTAAGTGTTAATGATGATTATTTGATTTGACAACAAATCTTGGCAAAACCGAGTTTTGTTCATATTGTTCAGTATTTTAGCCTTATGAAAGGCTTCTTCAGATATTTAATTTTAGGGTTTTTAGTAGTGATGGCATCGCCCTTGCTCGCGCAAAAAAAGAACTCCTTACCCGCATCAAAGAAGAATACGGCACCTGAAATCAAATCGTTTACGCTGGATGGAAAGTCCTCGGGTAGTCGCATTAAATTAAATCCACAAGAGAAATATATGCTCAGCTTTGTGCTATTTGATGCCGAGGGCGATAAAATAAACATGGGATGGGAACTGTTTTCTGTTACCGCTCTCGAGAGGGACAAAAAAGCGGAAGCGATAGCAAATGCCATAAGTCCAGTATCCCGGGAGCGGGCTATGCTGCATGTCCCTATTGAAGAAGGTGAATATATCCTTTGGTTATATGTAAATGATGGCAAGGGAAATACCAACAAAAGCAGCATCAAGTTTACCGTCCTGCCCAATTAATAGAATTTTTACACAAAATGTTCATGAATGCTTGTGCGCTTTAATTAAGTTTGCACATACATATACATCAAATAGGGCATACAACTAACTTTTAAACATACAAATGACTAAAACAACAATGAAATCCTTGTGGATGGCTGCTGGTCTTCTACTTGGCTCTACTGCGGTTTTCGCGCAGGACAATCTGGTAAATTCTTTAAAAAACAATGCAAGTGAAGATAGCAAGAACAGCTTTACCTTCACACCTGTAATCAATGTAGAAGCTACATCAGTAAAGAATCAAAAATCTTCAGGTACTTGCTGGAGCTACAGTACCAACTCTTTCCTGGAATCAGAAATGATCCGTATGGGCAAAAAGCCTGTGGATTTGGCTGATTTGTTTACAGCACGCAACGCCTATATTGAAAAAGGAATCAACTATGTGCGTATGCATGGCGCATTGACTTTAGGTGACGGCGGTGCTTGTCATGATGTGACCAATATGTTTGCAAAATATGGTGCATTACCACAAGATGCTTACAACGGTAACGATTACGGCAGCCCGGGATCATCTGACCGTATGAACAAATTGACAGAGGCAATCCTGAAAAAAGCAATTGATGGTAAGTTTGATCCAAACTGGAAAACTAAATATATTGCAACTATCGATTCTTGCATGGGCGCTGTACCTGAAAAGTTTACCTATGAAGGAAAAGAGTATACACCTAAAACTTTCGCTAAAGAAGTAGTTGGGATCAATGCAGCAGATTATGTAGAACTTTCTTCATTCAATACTGCTCCTTATTATACTAAAGCTGTTTTAATGGTTCCAGACAATTGGTCTTTTGATCAGGTGTACAATGTGCAAATGGATGACATCACTAAAATCATAGATAATGCATTAAAAGGTGGCTTCACTGTAGCCTGGGCTACTGACGTAAGTGAAAAAGGTTTCAGCTGGAAAAATGGCGTTGCTTATGTTCCGGAGAAAGATTTTGAGAGCATGACTGCTGATGAGAAAAAAGCGATGTTCAATGGCCCTAAGCCAGAGAAAGCAATCACAGTAGAAATGCGTCAGGCTGCTTTCGATAACTACGAAACTACAGACGACCACGGCATGCAGATCACTGGTTTGGCAAAAGACCAAACCGGTAAAGAATATTACATCGTTAAAAATTCATGGGGCGCAACCAACGATTACAAAGGTTACCTGTACGTGAGCAAGAACTTTGTGAAATACAAAACAACTGCCTTCTTGTTGCATAAAAAAGGAATTCCTGCCGATATCAGGAAGAAATTAGGAGTTTAGATATCCATATTTTTGTCCTTACATTGAAATTATATCACTCTAAGGGCATCACACCATCAATGCGAGGTACGAAGTAATCTGCTTAGGAAAGAATTGCTTCATACCCCGCATTGATGTTTATTACAAATTTTAAAATCCGTAACTCAGCCTAAAGCCATGATTCACACGCTTATTGCCATCATAGCCAAAGCCATAGGTCGCTCTAAAGATCAGGCGTTGTAAGCCGAAATAGAATTCATAATAATTTCGCTTGACCGGCTGGCTCAGGTAGCTGCCTCCAATGAGTTCTTCCAGCTTTAATTTACGCAACAAAGGTACCTTATTGGTGAACAGCCCTGAGAAGTTGTGTTCATAGTGCGCCTCTACATATTCACGGTCTGTGCTGAACAGGTAAAAGTCAAGGAACAGGAATTTGCGCAAATCCGGTCGTCCAAGTAATGCATTATTCCCCCGGAAATGTTTAGCTTCAGGATAGAAAACCTGATTGTTGTTGAGGAATTTTCCTACACCGGCTACAAAAGAAGAATAGCCCCACATACCTGCACTCAGCCTGTTTTGAGAAACCTCGAGAGACACCAGATCGTAATCTACATCACTGCCAAATGGCCCTTTAATGCCTTTCTTATAGGAAAGATCAATGGTCGGGTATTTAGAAGGCTGGTAGAAACGTCCGTCAGGCCTGGTGATGTATTGTTGACCTATCGTATAGTTCAGACCCAGGCTGAGGGTAAATGCTTCGTAGGTCGGGAAAAGCGGGATTTCCGCTCCAGGTGAAAATGGGTTGTTCGAAGTGAATTCCTCACCTTTGAGGTCTTTGATCTTATAGCTGGTGGTATTTATCAGGTTATAATTCCTCGAATAATCGATCGCTGCCCGGGCCTGCAGACCATTTGTAAGGTCGCGGGTAGTGTTCACATTCACAAATTCCTTCTTGTAGAACTTCGAGAAATTGGTCTCAAAAAACAGGGAGTTAATAGAGTTGCCCAATAAACTCATAGAGCCATAGTTGTTGAGGTCATAGATGCCTGAACCGGCGCTGAAACCAATATTGGCACGCCTGATCGGATCATAAAAGTAGTTTGCAGTTAGATTCGCTGTAAGTGTTTTGTTGGAGAAGCCATAGCGTGCTTCGGGACGGATGCTATACTGACGTCGGTCTTCGAGTGTTTTTGTATAGGTCAGTCCATATTTTAGTGCGAAACCCTCCACGGTATTGTAAAAAACAGAGCGGAAGATGGGGTCGAAACTGTATGAAGTCTTATGATAGCGGTCGTTGATGGTGTAGCCGCTCACGATTAGTTTCAACGGACTGAACTTATTATTACTGCGTTCTATAGAGTCCAGGTAATGTTTGGATGTTCTGAGTGCAGCTATACTGTCTTTGCGGATGTAATCGCGTTTTTCTTCACTGGTCAATGGGATTGGACGGTTGTTCAGCCAGAACAACGAATCCTTTTTATTCACCGCCTTACTGATCTTCAGGATTTCGCCGTTAAAGTAATTGTCAGGGAATTCAGGATGGATATTGTAATTGCTGTACACGCCAACGTAATAGCCCTCAAACTTGAAGCCCAAAACGTTTCCATTGAACTGAAAATTGATGTTGGAAGGCATGAATGTATTTTCAACTTTGAGGAACTGCTGCCTGATGTTGAGGGTATCTAAGAGATTGATACCTGTATTTTTTGTTAGGAAAACCTCCGCACTCAACAAATGCCAGCTTTCTTCCCGGATGTAAATAACGCCCCGGAACACCGGATCGTGTTCCCTGCGGGGAATGATTTCAATCTTGTTTACCCTAACTCCGTTTTCGGTATTGGTCCCGAGCAATTTGTAGCGGTAGTACAGCGTCGCATTGTCTGCAATCGGCGAAACAAATCCTCTGGCACTCAATGTGTTTTCTAAAAGTATGTTGTGGTAGAAGTTGATGATCAGGTCAGATGCCTTATTGAAGCTAAAGGCATTATTGCGGCCCGCAGTTTTAGAGGAAACCATTTCCTCATGAATCTTTCCAGGCTGTTGGAAAGCGAAGGTAGAAGTGGATTCCGAGAGGTAAAGGATACCCTTTCTATTGGTGTCCAGATCGAGCGTCTTTTGAATGTCGCGCCCAAAGAATTTCTTCGGAGCACCAACTAGTTTTTGAACGCCTTTAATATATACATCTGTGCTATAGGCATCTACTTCAGTTAAATGTGTCTTACGCATTTTAATGGCCTGCCTGATAATCTCGTAAGCAGGATCTTCTCCTTTTCCGGTAATGGTTACACCGCTGAGGGTATAGGCTTCTGGGCTGAGGGTTACATTTTCCGTCAGGTTTTCCGTAACATTCAGCATCCGTTCTACACCTTTATATCCTATGGCCCTGTAAATAATGGTATGGGAACCCTTTTCTACCGTGAAGGAATAGATGCCATCAACATTTGCCGAGGTTCCGGTCGTCGTATTCTTGATGTAAACCGATGCAAAAGGTACAACCTCTCCATTGGAGTCTCTGATGCTACCACTGATTTTGATCGTTTGGGCAAAGCCGTTGAGTACCCCTATACACAGGAATAGCGTTAAGTAGATGTTCTTCATGCGATGTTTAAAGCTTAAATATCGGTTTGTTTCTGATGTAAACACAATTATTGTGCTAAAGTTTATCCCTGCTGTCAATTGTGTGGTGGTCAGAAGACGAGAATTTTATAACTTTGGTTGCAATATTGGCAATAAATAAATTTACATATGTACAAAACCCTACAACCAGCACTGCAACAGGAACTGGAGCAAATAGAAAAAGACGGTTTGTTTAAACGCGAAAGGATTATTGTAACGCCGCAGGGTGCAGACATTAAGGTAAGCACGGGCCAGGAAGTGGTCAATTTTTGTGCAAATAACTACCTTGGTTTGTCATCACATCCTGCAGTCACTGAAGCGGCAAAAAAGGCTATAGATAAGTATGGCTATGGCATGTCTTCTGTACGTTTCATTTGCGGTACTCAGGACGTTCATAAAGAGTTGGAAGAAAAATTGTCTGCATTTCTGGGAACAGAAGATACCATCCTATATGCCGCAGCTTTTGACGCCAATGGTGGGGTTTTTGAGCCCTTATTCAATGACCAGGATGCAATCATTTCTGATGAGTTGAACCATGCCTCGATAATTGATGGGGTCCGCCTGTGCAAAGCCAAACGTTTCCGTTATAAAAACGCAGACATGGCAGATTTGGAACAGCAACTGATTGCTGCCAAGGATTCGAGGCACCGCATCATAGTTACCGATGGTGCTTTCTCTATGGACGGGGTCATCGCGCCGCTGGATAAGATCTGTGATCTTGCAGATAAATATGAAGCCCTGGTAATGATCGATGAGTCTCACTGTACCGGGTTTATCGGCAAAACTGGCCGCGGTACTCATGAGCATTTTAACGTAATGGATCGTGTAGATATCATTACAGGAACATTGGGCAAGGCATTAGGTGGTGCATCGGGAGGTTTCACTTCCGGTAAAAAAGAAATCATCGACATGCTGCGTCAGCGCTCACGTCCCTACCTGTTCTCAAATACATTGGCACCCGCAATTACAGGAGCTTCAGTCGCTGTATTGGATATGCTCAGTGAAACTACCGATCTCCGCGATAAGTTAGAACGCAATACGGTTTATTTTCGTCAGAAAATGACAGAAGCGGGCTTTGACATCAAAGAGGGCGTGCACCCTATTGTTCCGGTGATGCTCTATGATGCAAAACTGGCGCAGGAATTTGCCGCTAAAATGTTAGAAGAAGGCATCTACGTGATCGGTTTTTATTATCCGGTAGTTGGTCAGGGCAAAGCCAGGATCAGGGTACAACTTTCTGCTGCGCACGAACAACACCACCTGGATAAGGCGATCGCTGCATTTACTAAGGTCGGAAAAGCACTGGGTGTATTGAAATAGCAATCTGAAATTGTTATTAAAGTAGAATTCCTGCTTTTATCTTGCCCCGGCTCTATAAAAGCAGGAATTTTAATTTCTCAGCGAATTCGCTTAACAGTGGTTAAACAAGCTTTGCGCTAGTCCCCACCCGAGCCAGCTCTTGATAATGGATCAGGCTTTTTAAGCACATCAACATAGTTTTTGAACTCAGTCGACCAAAAAATAGCCCTGCATTTCCTGTTATTAATTCTATAAATAGCTGTATATTTGACGCATGTTACAGGATAAGATCACACAATATACTGCAGAGATCAATGCGTTTTCTACAGAAAATGCAGATGAGTTGGAACAATTTCGTATTAAATTCCTTGGTACAAAAGGAATAATCAAAGATATTTTTGACGAGTTTAAGGCCGTGTCACCGGAGGAGAAAAGAACCTTGGGAAAGGTTTTAAATGAGTTTAAGCAATTGGCAGAGGCCAAATACCAGACGCTAAAAGAGGACAGTAATACGACAGAAGGCAGCAAGGATTCCGGTCTGGACCTCACCTTGCCGGGCGAAGGCTTCGAAATAGGTGCACGTCATCCACTTGCATTAGTGAGGAGAGAGATCATCGAGATTTTTAATAAACTAGGTTTTGTAGTAGCTGAAGGTCCTGAGATCGAGGACGACTGGCACAACTTCTCTGCTTTGAATTTCCCTGAAGAACATCCTGCACGTGATATGCAGGATACCTTTTTCATTAAGAAAGGTGGAGAACACGGCGATATCGCGCTGCGTACACACACTTCTTCAGTGCAGGTAAGGATGATGGAAGCTGGTCAGCCGCCTTTCAGGGCGATAATGCCTGGCCGGGTATACCGAAATGAGGCCATCTCTGCACGTGCCCATTGTTTTTTCCATCAGGTTGAAGGCTTGTATGTGGATGAAAATGTTTCCTTTGCCGACTTAAAGCAAACGCTGTTCTATTTTGTGCAGGAATTGTACGGGGAAGGAACAAAGGTGCGTTTCCGTCCATCTTATTTCCCTTTCACGGAACCTTCTGCAGAGATGGACATCTCTTGCACAATCTGTAAAGGCGAGGGCTGTCAGATGTGTAAGCACAGTGGTTGGGTAGAAATCCTGGGTTGCGGTATGGTTGACCCCAATGTATTGGAAAACTGCGGTATAGATAGTAAAAAATATAGTGGGTTTGCATTTGGAATGGGAATTGAACGGATCGCGAACCTGAAGTTTGAGATCAAAGACCTGCGCCTGTTCTCAGAGAACGATGCCCGTTTCCTAAAGCAGTATAAAACCTCTTTAATATAAATAATGTTCAGGAATCTGTCTGTTTTGTTTTTTCTGCTGCTCACGCTGTGCAGCTGCGGTAAGGAAAGCGAAATGATTCCTAACGTTTTTGTGGAATACAATGTCACCGTTCAGGAGTTCAATATCAAAGCAGTGAACGGCGTTTTGCTGGTGTCAAATCAAGGGGTAAAGGGTTTGATGATCGTAAGGTCGGGCAGCGGGTACGTGGCTTTCGACCGCTGCAGTTCTGTGAACCCGAAAGAAGCATGTGCAGTAGAGCCGGACGTCAACGGGATCACTGCAACTGACCCATGTACAGGTGCAAAGTTTTTACTCATGGATGGTACACCCCAGAAAGCCCCTGCTGTGCGTAATTTGAAATCCTATAGCACTTCCCTTCGCGGTGGGCAGACGATAAACGTAAGTAATTAATGGAACCAGAGAAAATAAAAGAGAGCATCAGCAGGGCTGCAAAGGAGTTATTCAGGAAGTATGGCTACCATAAAACGAGTGTAAACGAAATTGCCAAAAAAGCCAGGATTGCCAAAGCTACGATCTATAAATATTTTGAAAGCAAAGAACAGATTCTGGATGCCATTCTCATGAATTATCTGGATTTGAACCTGCATGAAATTCTGAAAAACCAGGGGCAGTTTGCCGATGAGGAAGAACACCTGAAGGCCCTTGTCATGAAAACCTGCAGGTTGACCTATACGGTTTGCAACGAATTCATCGGATGGGATTTTGTACGGGAAAATACCAATTCACAGGAGTTCCTGAAGCACCTGTCAGATCAATTGGAATCCCTGTTGCTTTCAGCCTATCTGGAGCTCGATCATTTTAAGAATAACCCTTCCCGTAAAGAAGGCCTGGCTTTTCTGCTCAAAGCCAGTAAAAGCATCTGCTTCTCTTTTGCCTTTACTTCTGTAAGCGACTCTGATGTGCGCAAGAACTTTGTGAATTTTCAAAAGGAAATTTTGCCGTTCCTGGTCAAGGCTGCCCTGTAGTTTCTTTACAAAACCTTAACTTATACCGTTTTGGTATTTGGTTCAAAAGCGCTTATATTTGTTATTATTCATCAGATAACAATGAGCAAAGAAGTATTAGAAATTTCTGTATTGGTTGATGAGAAATTCGATGTCAGCTTTGACCTCGTAGAAGGTATTTTTGGTTTTATCCTGAAATTCTTTGCGAAGTAAAAGCTGATTTTTTAATTTCCTGCGAGAAAGGTATACCCAATATATCTGCATGAAATCTTTTTGTCTAAAATTAGCTACTTTTGCAGCATAATGGGTAGAAATAGAAAATCAGGAACGGTAACGATCATTCCAAATCTAAGTATTATTGATATTGCCGAAGAAGGCAAAGGTGTTGGAAAAGCCGATGAATTGGTGGTTTTTGTAGACAAAGCTGTACCGGGGGATGTGGTCGACGTGAAGGTGGTGAAGAAGAAAAAGAATTTTGCAGAAGCTGTAATTGAACAGTTACATACTCCTTCTGAGCTTCGCACAGATCCTTTTTGTCAGCACTTCGGTACTTGCGGTGGCTGTAAGTGGCAGCACATGGGTTACGAATCGCAATTGAAATTTAAACATAAAAATGTAGAGGCCGCCTTGCAGCGACTTGCGAAAATAGATACCTCTTCCATGGAACCAATTTTAGGTTCTGCGGAGAATAAATATTACCGGAACAAACTGGAATATACTTTTTCCAACAAACGCTGGTTGAACAAGCAGGACATGGCCGACAGGCCTGAAGATTTGGAGGGGCCAAATGAGGAACTTGAAATGAATGCTCTGGGCTTCCACGTGCCCTTGCGCTTCGATAAGATCCTGGACATTCAGCATTGCTACCTTCAGGCTGAACCAAGTAATTCCATTCGAAACAGTGTACGCACGTATGCGCTGAACAATGGTCTGAGCTTTTATGACCTCAGGGCACATGAGGGAAACCTGAGGAACCTCATCATCCGCACATCTTCAACCGGTGAAGTGATGGTGGCTGTCGTCTTTGCTTATGTCACACAGGAAGAAATCGACGGGCTTATGGAATTTCTGAAGGTTAATTTTCCGGAGATTACGGCTTTGTTGTACATCATTAACCAAAAGAAGAATGATACGATCTTCGATCAGGAGGTAATCACCTATGCAGGCAGGGACCACATTTTTGAAGAAATGAATGGACTGAAGTTCAAGATTGGTGTAAAGTCTTTCTACCAGACAAATTCCGATCAGGCATACGAATTGTATAAGATTACAAAAGAGTTTGCTGGTTTTGAAGGAAACGAACTGGTGTACGATCTGTATACAGGTGCAGGAACTATAGCAAACTTCGTAGCCGGAGCTGTAAAGCAGGTAATCGGCATTGAATACGTTCCAACAGCCATTGAAGATGCAAAATTCAATTCTGCCCTGAACCAAATCGACAATACGGTTTTCTACGCTGGAGATATGAAAGATATCCTGACCAGGGAATTTATCGCCAGTCACGGTAAGCCTGATGTAGTGATCACTGATCCTCCGCGTGCGGGAATGCATGCAGACGTAGTGGAACGTTTATTGGAGATGGAAGCTGAAAAGATTGTGTATGTAAGCTGTAATGCTGCGACCCAGGCAAGGGATCTGGCCTTGCTGAAGGAGAAATACGAAGTCCTGCGGATTAAGCCTGTAGACATGTTTCCGCATACCCAGCATGTGGAGAATGTCGTGTTGCTGAAGTTTAGAGGGCTTCAGGAGATTGTTTAAAGTATAAATTGAAGACATGGATATAGAAGAATTATTACCGCAACAACCAGAAGGAGAGCAGCCGGAGCAAAAGAAACAAAGCCCTTTGGTCAGTCTGGAAAAAGACCTGGAACTCTATGCAGAGTCTATCAGGGAGGTAGCATTGGAAATCATGACGCAAGGAATATCCGTTAATCCGATCTTCATTGCACACCAGTATACAGTAAGCATCGGTGAGGTAATCCTCGACAGAAAGGAACTGAACACAGAATGGACCATTCAGGCATCAACATTTGAGGAATTTGTAGAGAAAGGCATCATTCAGCCAGAAAAGAAGAGCTTGTTCCTGAAGAGCTACAAAAAGCCGGAAGATTACATGTGTGTATTTGTCATCGTTCCGGAAGGAGCCAATTTCATTTATTATCCTTATAAGGCAAGAGGGTAAATCCGATTAAAAATGAAAGTCCCTATCACACATCCGTGGGATAGGGACAACTAAAAACTAAACTTTCCTAAATCTTATTGTATTCTGCTTACATCGCCGCTCTTCGAAGAAGTGTTTTTGACGGAAGCATTACCTTTATAATTGATGTCGCTGCCACCACTGGCCATTGCATCCAGGGCTTTTGTGACATGAATATTTACATCTGAGCCTCCGCTCGTACGAACCTTTGCATACTCACTGAGTAGTCCTAATGCATCGATATCACTCCCGCCAGTTGCAGAAAGGTCCATGCTGGTTGCAGTACCTTTTAAGTTTACATCAGAACCGCCGCTGCTCTGAACTTTCAATTCTTTCGTACGGACAGCCAGGTCAATATCCGAACCACCGGAAGAAAGGATGCTCAACTGGTCGGTCTTGAGTTCATTTTCTCCGGTCACGTCACTGCCGCCACTTGCGGTAATGGACCTCAGGTTTTTGTAATTAATGAAGACCTTGATGTTCTGTCCTTTGAAAAGGCGGCTCCAACTGACATTATCTTTATAGCGGACGCGCAGGTTGCTTCCTTCCTTTTCTACAATGACATTTTTCAGCAGGTCCGGATGGGCACTTATCTTGACATTTTCATTATTGCTTTGTGTCAGATAGATATCAATCCCGTTGGAAACACTGACGCCAGTGAAATTGCTGATCGCAATGTTTTTACTTTCTTGGGCCTGGCTGATGCTTCCTAAGCTTAGGACGACGCCGGTAACGATGAGCGGTAGGGAAATTTTCATAGTGGTACGTATAGAGGCTTATATGGATAAGACGCAGAAAGGTGTGAAACGTTGCAGGAATTGTAAATTATTTCAACAAAATTTTAGCTAAGTTTGAATATGAACCTTAAAATCGTTCTTTTTGTAGCATAAAACAATGTGATACCAGATGGCAGAATCTCAATTACTTATTCTAGATAAAAAACAAATACAGCAAAAGATCAACAGAATAGCTTATCAGATCCTGGAAGATAACCTGAATGAGAAGGAGATCGTATTGGCAGGAATATGGGACAGAGGGTATAAATTGGCTTTGCGTCTCAAAAAAGTGCTGACTAAAATATCAGATTTAAAGGTGACGATGCTGAAGGTAGAGCTTGATCGGGTAAGTACGAAACTGATTGCAAGTACCGATCTCGATGAAACACATTGGAAAAATAAGGTGATCATCCTGGTGGATGATGTATTGAACAGCGGGAAAACCCTCGCTTATGGCCTCGGTGTATTCCTGAATACGCCGCACAAGAAAATCAGGACCGTAGTGCTGGTAGACCGCAGTCATAAGATCTTTCCGATCGCTACAGATTTCGTAGGTCTGCAGCTGGCCACTGTGCTGAAGGAGCACGTCGACGTGGTAATGGATGTTGAAGGAGAGGAAGATAAAGTATATTTAAGTTAATCTTAGCGTTTAAAACAGTATGATCACATTTGTCTATGCTGTTTTGGTTTTTCAGGTCCTGCGGTTTACGGTTAGCCTGTTCAATTTTCTTTCGAATCCGAAGCTTGGTTATTATGGTAAACATTTTACGGAGCCGGTGTCTGTGATCATTTCGGGGAAGCGTGCAGAAGCTACAGCGCTCCTGCAATCTATTCAGGAGCAGGATTATGATCAGATTGAGATTTTTTTTAAAGAAGAACAGGAAGAAGAAACTTTGCTGCATCAGGCCAGGGGCCGGTATTTCCTGTTTCTTGATGCAGGTAATACAATCAGGAAGGGAATGATCAATAATTTGATCCAGCGTACTAAAGTCTTCGATCTGGATTTACTGAGCCTGATCCCCAACCGCAAAGACCTGAGCTTTTTGGAGCGCTGCACGCTGCCCTTGCAGGATCTCTTATTACTCAATCTTTTTCCGCTGAGATTTGTGAAACTCAATCAAGCCCTGCTGCTTTCTATAGCCAGTAAGTCCTGCATGTTTTATAATGCACAACGCTACCGGTTGCACCACCGCAGTAGCCCTGCGGCTGAACCGATGAAATTAAAAGCCGAAATCCTGCTGGCGAATAAGTTTGTTTACGCCAATGATCATCCTGATCTGGATGAACAGGGCAGGGGCTTGCTGCGTACCCTGGGCAGATCAGTTCCGGTTGCCCTGCTGTATTTGCTCCTGTCACTGGCAGGCCCATTGCTGATGCTGCTCAATTATGACTATGTTTTTCTATTTCTGCCACTGGGGCTGATCTTTCTTACCAGGATGATGACTTCTTTCCTGACTGCACAGAACCCTCTGTACAACGTGCTTCTGCATCCCCTGCAAATGCTCATGTTGGTGCTGCTGCTGCTTAAAGCGTGCTGGATGAAGGTATTTACATCAGTTCAACATTAGCTTCATAATATGAAACTCTTTTTGTGTAATTTTGTTCCTTCATGAACTCGACACCAACAATGAAATACGATCTGACCGTTACGATAGACAAAGCTTCCGGCTTCTGTTTTGGGGTAGTGTATGCTATTGATATGGCAGAAGATATCCTGGATCAGGAAGATTACCTCTATTGTTTGGGAGATATCGTGCATAATGATGAAGAAGTAAAGCGCCTTACAGATAAAGGGCTGCGGATCATCGACCATGAGCAGTTAGCTGCATTACGCAATGAAAAGGTATTGATCAGGGCACACGGTGAAGCACCATCAACTTATCAGTTGGCCCTGGAGAATAACCTGACGCTGATTGATGCATCCTGTCCCGTAGTATTGAAATTGCAAAATCGCATTAAAAATTCCCATGACGATAATGAGCAGATCCTCATCTTTGGCAAACATGGACATGCGGAGGTGGTAGGTCTGCAGGGGCAGACGGATGGTAAAGCCATCGTCTTCATGGATATTGCAGAACTCGACGAGGTTGATCTTCCATCTAAATTTACCCTATATAGCCAGACCACGAAAAGCACGGACAAATTTTATCAGATCAAAGAGGAGCTGATCAGCCGCGGCTATGAGGTAAAGGCCAATGATACCATCTGCAGGCAGGTTTCTAACCGTTATGGTGACCTCGAGAAATTCGTGGGTAATTTTGACAAAATCCTCTTTGTATCTGGAAAGAAATCATCCAATGGAAAAGTACTGTATGACGTTTGCAAAAAATTCAACGATGCTTCTTATTTCATTTCCAATATTGAAGAGATTGATAAAACTTGGTTTTCTGCAAAAGACCGGGTAGGAATTTGTGGAGCGACCTCTACGCCTATGTGGCTGATGGAACAAGTCAAACAGGAATTACTCAGCTACTAATCGGTTCATTTATCATCATTAAAAAGTAATTATCCTGCCTTGTGGGAGGATGCCAAATCATAATCTGTTAATTTCGCGCCATAATGGGAAAAAAGGGTGTATTGTTAGTGAATTTAGGAACTCCGGATAGCCCGGAAGTTGCAGACGTACGTAAATATCTGGATCAGTTTCTGATGGATGAACGGGTGATCGACATCAATGCTTTTAACCGTACTTTATTAGTAAAAGGCATCATCGTCCCTTTTCGTAGTCCTAAGACATCGAAACTGTATAAGGAGATCTGGGATGAAAATGGCTCGCCGCTGTTGTATTTCAGTAAGATACAAGCTGCATTGGTTCAGGAACAATTAGGCGATGATTACCATGTAGAGCTCGCCATGCGTTATCAGAATCCCTCTATTTTATCCGCTTTGGAAAAAATGAAAGCTGGTTTAGTGGAAAGCATCAGGGTGATCCCGCTGTTTCCGCAGTATGCTTCAGCCAGCTCAGGTTCGGTGATCCAGTTGGTAATGGAGTATGTCAGCAAATGGGCTACGATCCCTCCGGTCACCTTCGTGAATTCTTTCCACGACAATGAACTGATGATCGAGACATTTGCCGAAAATGCAAAAAAATATCAGCCGGAAACTTATGATCATATCCTGTTCAGTTTTCATGGTTTGCCGGAGCGCCAGTTGTTGAAATGTGACCATACAGGGCATTACTGCTTGAAAAAGGACGACTGTTGCGCCAGCCTCAATGATACCAATAAATTCTGTTATTCAGCTCAGGGGCATGATACGGCTCGTTTGATCGCGTCAAAATTGGGTATTAAGAGAGAAGATTATACCGTATGCTTCCAGTCGAGACTGGGGAAAGAGCCCTGGGTGCAACCCTATACAACCGACGTGCTGAAAAAACTGGCCGCTGAAGGCAAGAAGAGGCTATTGGTATTCAGTCCGGCCTTCGTAGCAGATTGTCTGGAAACACTTTATGAGATTACGGTAGAATACCATGAGGAGTTCAGGGCGCTTGGAGGAGAACATGTGCAATTGGTAGAAAGCCTGAATGACAATCCTAAGTTCATCACTGCACTGGTCGACATGGCTAAAGCGTAATTAAGAAAGAATCATCTGGAGGATTTGTCCGGTAGCCCCGGTTTTGTCCTGGACATATTTTTGAGCAAGGATTCCCGGTTGGGAGTCCTTTTTTAGTTTAGTGAAAGCCTCATTCAATTCTTTCTGGTTACTAATGGATACAGCTGCCCCGATCTCGATCAGGTCTTTCGCCTCCTGAAATCTCTGGTAATTGGGGCCGAACAATACCGGCAGACCGAAGGCTGCAGCTTCCAGTGTATTGTGAATGCCTACTCCAAAACCTCCGCCGATGTATGCGATTTGTCCATAAGGATAAATGGAAGACAGTAAGCCAATATTATCGATGATCAACACCCTGGCTTCGGTGAGTTGTACCGTAGGAGCAGAATAGCGCTCGGAGTTTGGAAACAGCCGCTCAATTTCTTCAAGGTGTGTTTTGCTGATCTCGTGCGGAGCAACAATGAGTTTCCAATCAGAATTTTTGTCCATCAGTCCTTTTAGCAACTGCTCATCGGCGGGCCAACTGCTACCTGCAATCAGGGTTTTTTTACCCTGGCAAAATTGAGCTACAATGTCCAGTGGTTTTGCCGAAGCAGCATGTGCCGCAACCCGGTCGAAACGGGTATCGCCACTAATGCTCACGTTGTTTAGTCCGATGCCAGCCAACAGACTGCGGCTCTCCATGTTCTGTACAAAGAAATGGCGTACATAGTTCAGGATTTTGCGGTTGAGGCCACCGTACCATTTGAAGAAAATCTGGTTGGGACGGAAAATTCCCGAAATGATATAGATCGGAACCTGTTGCTGATGCAGTTCTTTAAAGTAATGGTACCAGTATTCATATTTAGTAAAGATGGCCATATCGGGGCGGATCAACTGGACCAGCTTTCTGGCATTGGCAGGGGTATCCAGCGGCAAGTAAAAAACTCCTTCAGCCAGCGGGTAGTCCTTGCGGATTTCATATCCAGAAGGTGAGAAGAAGGTAATCACTATTTTTAGCTCAGGACGTTGGGCTTTAAGTTGTTCCAGTACTGGTCGGCCCTGTTCAAATTCGCCCAGGGAGGCAAAGTGAAACCAGGTATGGAACTGGCCCTCGGAGAGCTCATTTTGTATTTCGCTGAAAATATGCTTTCTGCCTTTGACAAAAAGTGCTGCCTTGCTGTTGAAAAGCGAAAATATCCTAACCAGAAAGCCATAGAAATGAATTCCTATATTATAAAGCCAAAGCATTTTGTTTGTTTATTTGTTATCTTAGCCGAAGATACTTTAATTAACTCAAAACAGAATTAATATGTGAAAATCCTGCATTTGAGTACTAATTGCAAGTGTTTTACCGCAGCGTTGGATATAAACTGGTTAAATAAATGGAACGTAAAAGAGTATTAATAACCGGTGCTGCCGGTTTCCTGGGATCACATTTATGTGACAGGTTCATCAAGGAAGGTTATCATGTGATCGCCATGGATAATCTGATCACCGGAGATTTGCAGAACATTGAGCATTTGTTCGGCCTGGAGAATTTTGAGTTCGCACATCATGATGTGTCGAAATACGTGTATGTATCTGGCGAATTGGATTATATCCTTCATTTTGCCTCTCCTGCAAGCCCGATTGATTACCTTAAAATCCCCATTCAGACATTAAAAGTAGGCTCTTTAGGTACGCATAACCTGCTTGGACTGGCAAAAAATAAAAATGCAAGAATGCTGATCGCCTCTACTTCAGAGGTATACGGAGATCCAAGTGTCAATCCTCAACCGGAAGAATACTGGGGGAATGTGAATCCGGTAGGTCCAAGGGGTGTATACGATGAAGCGAAACGATTCCAGGAAGCGATGACCATGGCTTACCATACTTTTCATGGAGTGGAAACACGGATTGTACGGATCTTTAATACCTATGGACCAAGAATGCGCCTTAACGACGGACGTGTATTACCTGCTTTTATCGGTCAGGCTTTGCGTGGTGAAGACCTCACTGTCTTTGGCGATGGTTCACAAACCAGGTCATTCTGCTATGTAGACGACCTGATTGAAGGTATTTACCGGTTGCTACTGAGTGATTATGCACAACCCGTGAATATCGGTAACCCTGATGAGATCACCATTAAGCAATTCGGCGAGGAGATCATCAAATTGACTGGAACCAGTCAGAAGCTGGTGCTTCGTGACCTGCCTGTCGACGATCCTAAACAACGCAGGCCAGATATTACGAAAGCAAGGGAAATTCTGGGCTGGGAGCCCAAAGTGAGCAGGGCAGAAGGTTTGAAGATTACCTATGACTACTTCAAGTCATTACCCAAAGAAGCATTAACCAACAAAGAACATAAAGATTTTACAACCTACAACCGTTAATCATTAAGAATGGCTAAAATATTAGTAACAGGGGGAACAGGTTTCATCGGCTCTCATACCGTAGTGGAGTTGCACAACGCCGGGTATGAAGTGGTGATCGTGGATGACCTCTCCAATTCCAACCCTAAGATCCTTCAGCAACTGGAAACCATCACAGGACAGCAGCCTGAATTTGTAGAACTTGACCTGTGCGATGAAGCTAAAGTAAAGGCTTTCGCTGAGCAGCACTCCGATATTAGTGGAGTAATTCATTTCGCCGCCTTCAAGGCAGTGGGTGAGTCGGTTCAAAAACCCTTAAAATACTATAGAAATAACTTTTATTCGTTGATCAACCTGATCAACGCTTTCAATAGTGAACTGAACCTCGTATTCTCTTCTTCATGTACCGTATACGGTCAGCCGGATGTATTGCCGGTAACAGAATTGGCGCCTACGAAAAAAGCAGAGTCTCCATATGGCAATACCAAGCAGATTGCAGAAGAGATCCTGCAGGAGACTTGCGCAGTAACACCTTCATTAAAGGTCATTTCCCTGCGTTACTTTAATCCGGTTGGCGCACATGAGAGTGCTTTGATCGGTGAATTGCCTATCGGTGTTCCACAAAATCTGGTGCCTTTTATCACTCAGTCGGCTATAGGCAAACGTGGTCCGATCACTGTACATGGCAATGATTACGATACCGTAGACGGCAGTGCAGTAAGGGATTACATCCATGTGGTAGATCTGGCGAAAGCACACGTAGCGGCAATCAGGAGACTGGAAGCGGAAAAGGCTGCCTCAAATTATGAAGTATTTAACCTGGGTACAGGTACAGGTACTACAGTTCTGCAGGTAATCGCTGCTTTTGAAGAATCTACCGGTGAAAAACTGAACTATACCATCGGCGGAAGAAGAGATGGTGATGTGGAAAAAGTATGGGGAGACGTTTCGAAAGCTTCCAATGAGCTGGGCTGGACCGCTGAACTGGGCATTGCTGAAATGATGTCTTCGGCCTGGAACTGGGAAAAATACCTCAGGGACAATCCATTCTAGTATGCTGTTAAGCGAGCATAAGGAGCTCAAAATGGAGATCAGGTCCTTGCCGGAAAAGGAAAAGGACAAACTATTGCTCAGGCTGATTGCAAAGGACAAGGTGCTCACTGAGCACCTGCATTTCAAACTATTGGAGGATGAAACGGATCTTGCAGACAGATACAGGAAATTGCTGGAAGAGATTGATGAGCGCATCGCCGAGATGATGGGTATGAGAAAGCTGACTTCGAAAGAAGCCATGCTGAAAATGAGAAAGCTGAACGGGAGCATCAGTCATCATTTTAAGGTGACTAAAGACGTGACCACTGAGATGGAACTTAGGATTCACCTGCTGAAACATATGCCCATTGATTTTAAAGATGGTGTTTTCTCTCCGATGTATAAATTCAATGAAAAGCTGAACATCTACTTTGTGAAATCCTGTGTGTCGGTATGGAATAAATTCAAGAAGCTCCACGAAGACATTCAGTTTGATCTCCGCGGTGATTTCAATGCAGTGCTGCATAAAGTGTACAATTATAAAACGGCAGATGTTGCTCAGGAGCTGGGTTTGCCAAAAGAGTTATAAAAATGAAAAAAATACTAATAACAGGTGGTGCCGGTTTTATAGGTTCTCATGTAGTCAGGAGATTTGTCAATCATTATCCGGATTATCACATCGTCAACCTGGACAAACTGACTTATGCAGGTAACCTGGCCAATCTGAAAGATATTGAGGACAAACCCAATTATCATTTTGTAAAAGCCGACATTACAGATGCTGCTGAAATGAACAGCCTGTTTCAGAAAGAAAATTTTGATGCAGTGATTCATCTGGCAGCGGAGTCTCATGTAGACCGTTCAATTACCGATCCTACTGCTTTTGTGATGACGAACGTAATCGGTACGGTAAATTTGCTGAATTCCGCAAGGGAATTCTGGAAAGGTAGCTACGATCAAAAGCGTTTCTATCACGTGTCTACGGATGAGGTATATGGGGCCTTAGGAGACACAGGTATGTTTACCGAAACTACTGCTTACGACCCGCACAGCCCTTATTCAGCCTCTAAGGCTTCATCGGATCACTTTGTAAGGGCTTATCATGATACCTATGGTATCGATGTGGTGATCTCCAACTGTTCGAATAATTATGGGGCTAATCATTTTCCCGAGAAACTAATTCCGTTGGCAATCAATAACATCAAAAATAACCAACCGGTTCCGGTATATGGAAAAGGAGAGAACATCAGGGACTGGCTTTGGGTAGAAGACCATGCAAGAGCGATTGATGTCATCTTCCATCAAGCGAAAAGCGGACAAACCTATAACATTGGTGGGCACAATGAATGGAAGAACATCGACCTGATTCATTTGCTTTGTGAGATCATGGACAAAAAACTGGGTAGGGCAGAAGGAGAATCAGCGAAACTGATTACTTTCGTAACTGACCGTGCCGGGCATGACTTACGTTATGCAATCGATTCTACTAAACTTCAGCAGGAACTCGACTGGGTGCCTAGCCTCCAGTTTGAAGAAGGTCTGGAAAAGACAGTGGAATGGTACCTGGAAAATGAAGAATGGCTGAACAACGTCACTTCAGGTAATTACCAGGCTTATTACGAGAATCAATACCAAGGCAGATAATTCATCTATTTGCTTTATTCATACCTCAAGGCTTCTACTGGATCCAGTTTAGAAGCCTTTTTTGCGGGGTAATATCCGGAGATGATGCCTACAAATACACAGAGTACAAATCCGCCGGCGATCCACATCCAGGGAATGATAAAGGAGCCGCTCATCAGGAGCGAAATCAGGTTTCCGATAGAGATCCCGAGAAAAATTCCAAAAGCACCACCTATAAGGCAGATGATCACGGCTTCAATCAGGAACTGTTTCCTGATCACGGAAGGATTTGCTCCGATAGCTTTCCTGATACCAATTTCTCGTGTCCTTTCTGTAACTGACACCAGCATGATGTTCATTAAGCCAATAGAAGCACCGATCAGTGTGATCCCGCCAATGGCGATTCCGCCCATGACGATATAACTCAGGTTTTCAAATAAAGTCTGGGCCATCGCATCACTTTTCGTGATTTCAAAGTTGTTGGGTTCGGCGATCTTTACCTTTCGGATGTTCCGGAACTCAGCGGTCGACTCTCCAATGATGTTGTCCATCATTTCATTGCTTGGTACCATAACCGTTATGGTATAAGATGGATTTGCGTTAGAGTTGATCAGCTTGGCTTTAAACAAAGGAACGAATACGCCCCGGTCACCGCTAAAGCCCATGCTCTGACCTTTAGAAGCCAACACACCGATTACCTTTAGTCGGCTGTTTCCAACATTGATGATTTTATCTATCGGAGATTCTTTCTTAAACAATTTGCTGCTGACCTCACTGCCGATGATGCAAAGGTTATTGCCCGACTGGATTTCAGCAGGGCTGAAATTCCGGCCCAGGGTAAGGTCCAGGCCTTGAGATTTCAGGCCATTTTCGTCTATTCCCTGAATTCCGATATTGGGATTGGTCTTTTCTGCTTCATATTTGGCAGTAGCACCGCCACTTGCCATTACACTAATGGCTACTGTAGCCGGAGTATTCAGTCTTTGTTTGAATTCTATGGCATCTTCATAACGAATGGCCCTGAAAGGTTTCGGTCGCTTGCCACCACCGCCCACGCGTATACCAATTCCCCGGTTCCTGATGGTAAAAGAGTTAGCTCCCATACTGGAAAAAGTTTCGGTCATGCTTTTCTTAACCGCATCGAGCGTGGTCAGAATCCCAACCAGGGCGGATAGACCAATAGCGATGATCAAGGCAGTGAGCAAAGTACGTAAGCGGTTGCTCTTGATGGATTGCAGTGCTAGTTTTACATTTTCAGTATAGGTCATTCCAGAAGAAAATAAGATGAACAGGGATAAAAATAAAAAGTCCCGCTGTTAAGACAACGGGACTTGCTATAATGTTACAAATTTAATGTGATTAAACGGAAAAGCTGGTGCCGCATCCACAAGTACTTGCGGCATTTGGATTGCTGAAGGTAAAGCCTCTGGAATTCAATCCATCCTGCCAATCTACCTGCATACCCAAAAGGTACATCTGGTGTGCTTTATGCATGAAGACTTTGATCCCCTCGATGATAAATTCCTGATCACCCTCTTTTTTCTGGTCGAAGCCAAGTATGTAATTCATTCCTGAACAACCACCTCCCTCAACGCCGACGCGCAATCCGAAATCCTCGGAGATTTCCTGCTGATCTTTTAATTTAAAAAGTTCTTTAACGGCCCCTTCTGTGAAGGTCACTGGTGCAAATGCGGTATCAACTGTATTACTCATGGTATTCTGAAATTAAGAATTCAACTAATGTGTACCTCTTTTGGTAAAAATTCGTTTTGTGGGGTAAATATAAATAATTTGTACATTTTTGTTGGGACTAATACCTAATTATTACCATTTATAAACAAAACTGAATGAACATACAACTCTTTTTAATCCAGGTAGCTGCGGCAGTAGCGGGAAGCACGTTAACGTTGTTGCTCGGCTATGTATTGATTAAAGATAAATGGCCTGCTGCACCAAAACCTGCGGCGGAAAAAGAGGCGCTGCCCAATGACCGGAAAGAGGAAAGGCTGCAGTTGTTGACCCTCCGCTTACAGGCACACGAACGGCTCATCCTGTTCATCGAACGGATCAACCCATCCAATTTATTTGTGAGGCTCCATCAGCAAGGCATATCAGTTGTAGAACTGCAATCGCTGATCTTGAATGAAGTCAAAGCAGAATACCAGCATAATGTGGCGCAACAGCTCTATGTAAGTGCTACAATCTGGGATGTAGTACGTAAACTGAAAGAAGATACCCTCGCGATGGTAAATAACGGTGTAAGGGCCCTGCCAGCAGAGGCAGAAGGGATAGACCTCAGTAAAAAAGTACTGCAGCATATGGCAGGACTCCAGGAGAATCCTTATGAGTTGACGCTGAATTTAATCAAAAAAGACATCCATCAATTGTTCTGATCATGGCAGCTCAAAAACACAGCACCACTTCGGGTATAGAGATCAAGGCGCTATACACCACTGCACCGGCTTCCGACGAACGGCCCGGAGAATTTCCTTTCACCAGAGGAATCCAGAAGGACATGTACAGAGGACGGCTCTGGACGATGCGCCAATACGCCGGTTTCTCTACAGCTGCAGAATCAAACAAACGCTACCATTACCTCCTGGCCCAGGGAACTATGGGACTTTCTGTAGCCTTTGACCTGCCAACACAAATTGGTTATGATTCTGACCATGAAATGGCAGAGGGGGAAGTAGGAAAAGTAGGCGTGGCTATTGATTCACTCAAAGACATGGAAATTCTGTTTGAAGGGATCGAATTGCAAAAGATCACAACATCCATGACCATCAATGCTACTGCATCCATATTGTTGGCTATGTATATTGCCCTGGCCAAAAAACAGGGTGCAGACATCCGGCAGATTTCCGGAACCATACAGAACGACATTCTAAAGGAATACGCGGCCAGAGGTACTTATATTTATCCTCCTAAGCCCTCTATGAGGATCATTACCGATATTTTTGAATACTGTAGCAGGGAAGTGCCAAAATGGAATACGATTTCTATATCCGGTTACCATATTCGCGAAGCAGGTTCTACCGCGGTACAGGAATTGGCTTTTACCTTGTCAAACGGCAAAGCTTACCTGAATGCTGCCCTGGAAAAAGGACTCGATATCAATGTATTTGCGAAACGGCTTTCTTTCTTTTTCAATTGCCACAATAATTTCTTTGAAGAAATTGCCAAATTCAGGGCTGCGAGAAGGATGTGGGCTAAGATCACCAGGGAACTGGGTGCAACAGATGAAAAAGCGCAAATGCTGCGCTTCCATACTCAGACCGGAGGCTCTACCCTCACTGCCCAGCAACCACTCAATAACGTGGTCAGGGTAACCAATCAGGCAATGGCAGCAGTGCTTGGCGGAACGCAGTCGCTTCATACCAATGGATATGACGAGGCTTTGTCGCTACCCACCGAAGCCGCCGCCAGGATTGCCTTGCGCACCCAGCAAGTCATCGCCTTCGAGAGTGGGGTGACGGATACGGTCGACCCACTAGCTGGCTCGTATTTTGTAGAGACCTTAACGGATGAGATTGAAGCAGCAGCACAGCTCTACATAGATCAGATAGATGCGATGGGTGGATCGGTCAATGCAATAGAGAACGGATACATCCAAAATGAAATTGCAGCGGCAGCTTACCAATACCAGATTGAAGTGGAAAACGGAAGCCGGATTATAGTCGGTGTGAACCACTTTACTCAGGAGCAGGAAGGCATTACAGAGGTCTTTACAATAGACGAATCTATACGTGCCATTCAGACTGAGCAACTTAGGCAGTTGAAGGCAGGGCGAAACACCGAAGCAGTGCACAAAACACTGCGTGATCTGGAGGTCGCGGCGAGAGGAAAAGACAACCTAATGCCCCTTATTTTGGCCGCTGTGGAGGTTTATGCCACTCTTGGAGAAATAGCAGATGTGCTGCGTAACGTTTTCGGAGAATATTAAAAAGGATGTTAATAAATAGTTATCCACACAAAAAATTGAAGTTAACAAGGGTATGCTGCTGCTGATTAAGTACTTACAAAATATGTTAGATTTAAGTTTTTTTTGTTGATAATTTTTTGAATATTCGATCTCTCGAAACAGCAGTTTTTTTGTGCTCGTATCGTCACTGTAAACCAATAAATTATAATAATACCTATGGAAAAAACTTGTACCGAAGTATGGAAAAACTGTCTCCAAATCATAAAAGATAACATTCCGAACCAAAGTTTCAAAACTTGGTTCGAACCGATATCTGCATTAAAATTGGAAGGCAAAGTTTTGACTATACAGGTGCCTAGTTTGTTCTTTTACGAATGGCTTGAGGAGCATTATGTAGGCTTGCTGAGGAAGACTGTAAAGAAGCAGCTTGGAGATGAAGGAAGGCTCGAGTACAACATCGTTGTTGATAAGTCATCCAATACTGGTAACCCTTACACCACTAACATGCCGAGCAACGGCAACGGAGCAGAAGCAAAAAATCAGTCTATGCCGATTCCGGTGTCTATTAACAAGGACATCAAAAATCCCTTTATCATTCCGGGACTGAAAAAATTAAATGTTGATCCGCAATTAAATTCCAATTATACTTTTGAGAATTATATAGAAGGAGATTGTAACCGTCTGGCGCGCTCTGCAGGTTACGCTGTGGCTGCTAAACCTGGAGGTACTTCATTTAACCCGCTGATGATCTATGGAGGGGTAGGCTTGGGTAAGACCCACCTGGCCCAGGCAATCGGAAATGAGATTAAACGCAACATGCCGGATAAGCTCGTCATTTACGTATCCTGCGAAAAGTTCTGCCAGCAGTTTGTGGATTCATTGAAAAACAATACCATCAATGACTTTGTGAATTTCTACCAAGCAATGGATGTGATCATTATGGATGATGTGCACAACTTTGCCGGTAAAGAAAAAACTCAGGATATTTTCTTCCACATCTTCAACCACCTGCATCAATCAGGTAAGCAGGTCATCTTGTCTTCAGATAAGGCACCCAAAGATTTGGCAGGATTGGAAGAGCGCTTGCTGAGCCGTTTCAAATGGGGCCTCTCGGCTGATCTCCAGATACCTGATCTGGAAACCAGGATTGCAATCCTCAGAAAGAAAATGTATGCAGACGGCATCGAACTGCCTGCAGAGGTAGTGGAATATGTAGCCCACAATATAGACAACAACGTAAGAGAACTTGAAGGAGCAATGGTTTCCTTACTGGCACAATCTACCCTCAACAAAAAAGACATCGACCTGGCCCTGGCCAAACAGATGCTGAAGAATTTCATTAAGAATACTTCGAAAGAAATTTCTATGGAATACATCCAGAAACTGGTCTGTGAATATTTTGAAGTACCAGTGGATATGGTGAAATCGCAAACCCGTAAACGTGAGATCGTACAGGCCCGTCAGATCTCTATGTACCTGTCGAAAAGCCATACCAAATCATCATTGAAAACTATAGGCGCTTTCTTCGGTGGAAGAGACCACTCTACAGTGATCTATGCTTGCCAGACGGTAGAAGATCTGATCGATACAGATAAGAAATTCAAAACGTACGTGCACGACATTCAAAAGAAATTGAAGATGAGTTAATCATCAGCTCGTTTGACCATAAAAAAAGTCCCGGTAATCTCAGATCACCGGGACTTTTTTATTGTTCCAATGTCGCTTATTTCAGTTCGCCTAAAGCCATAAGGCCATAGAACAAGGCGGTGCAATGCAGCGATTGTGCAATTTTGTTCTCCCTCAGCAGTGTTTTTACTTCTGTTAAGGTATATTCTTCAACTTCCAGGATTTCATGCTCGTCCAGGTGTTGTTCCTGAGTTTTAATCCCTCCCTTAAGCAGATACATATAAGTCACATTATTTGCCGTTGCCGGATTGGGGTAAGTAGTGCCCAGAAGCTCACAGCTGTCAAAGGAATAGCCGGTTTCTTCCAGTAGTTCCCTTTTGATGCCTGTTTCAGGACCTTCATCTCCATCTATGACGCCACCAGGAATCTCTAGGGAGATGATGTCGCCACCATGCCGGTATTGCCGCACCATGATCACCTTGTTATCGGCAGTCAGCGCTACAGCATTTACCCAATTGGGATATTCCAATACGTAGTAGTCGTCTTTGACCGTCCCGTTTTGCAGGTCGCAGGTATCCACACGTAGTGTAGCCCATTTTTCTTTCACCAGATACCTGGATGAAAGCTTTTTCCATTTGAGGATTTCCATTAAATATAGTTATGATGATGAATTCTTACCAATTGCCGCTGCTTCCGCCACCGCCAAAGCTTCCGCCGCCAAAACCACCAAAGCCTCCGCCTCCGCTGCTTCTGCCGCCACCGCCCCAGCCACCACCGGAACTCCTGCCGCCACCTAGCAACATGCTCCAGAACAACGCATCAGCCACTCCTCGGCCACCAATGACCTGGCCACCGCCTCCACCACCGCCACCTCTTCTCAAAATGATGATGATGACAATGATGATCAGTACGATAATCCCGATGCTGGAGGCACCGCCACCTTTGCGGTTTGATTTTGGATTTTCGTTCTTGTATTCTCCTTTGGTATATTTAATGATGGCATCTGTACCATTGTCCAGGCCCTGAAAGTAATCTCCCGCTTTGAAAGAAGGCTTAATCTCGTTTTCTATGATCCGCTTGGCGTAAATGTCAGGAAGCACCCCTTCCAGGCCATATCCGGTCTGAATGGAGATTTTTCTGTCGCCGATAGCTACGAGGATCATGATCCCATTGTTTTTGCCGGCCTGACCCACGCCCCATTTTCTGCCCAGTTCGAGGGCATATTCGTTGATGTCGTAATCACCTACCGATTTGACGATCGCAATGGCGATTTGCGTAGAGGTAGAGTCATCAAATGCCACCAGTTTTTGCTCCAGTCTTTGCACTTGGTCTGAAGATAGGCTACCTGTATAATCGTTCACCAGCTTGTTAGGCTTGGCAGGGTAGTCCTGGGAAAAGCCCGAAAATGAAAGCATGCTCAATAATAAGCCTAAAATCAGTTTCCTCATCGCTGTTGATTTTGATCCATAAAAACAATGTCATTAGGCAGTTCATTGATGTCATCGCCCTGCGATGGAAAAAAGGTCGCCAGTTTCTCTCCTGCCAGCATGATTCCTGCAATGATGCCCTGGGCCAGATTGCCGGAAGCAAAATGTGCACTCATCGCTACTTTGGTAGTTTCCCAAAAGTCTGGCGGAACGACCCTGTTGATGCCACTGTCGCCGATAATGGCAAATTTGTGGTCTACATGTGCAAGATAGATCAGCACACCGTTGTGTCTGGATGTCTTATCCATATCGAGTTTGCTGAAGTAGGATGTAGCCCTCTCCATTGCATCCCCCTCACAATATTTATCTATGGCTATTCTGATTTCACCTGATGTGGCCTTTTCCGCTGAGGATATGGCATTGGATATCTGTTCCTGTTCTTGCTCTGTAAATAAGCCCATGATTGGATGTTTTAATAAAGATAAGGCTAAGGGTATTTTCCAGATGGAAAACACCCTTAGCCTATTAAATATTATAGATAGGTATTAGAATTCGATTTTCGGTGCATTTTGCGCGCCGGCATCAGCCTTAAATGCAGCCTTAGTGCTAAAACCGAACATGCCTGCAGTCAGGTTACTCGGAAAGGAGCGTACCTTGGTATTGTAAGTCAATACCGATTCATTAAAGTCTTTGCGCGCTACAGCGATTCTGTTTTCCGTACCTTCCAATTGGGCAGATAGTTCGCTGAACTGCTGTGTAGCTTTCAATTCCGGATAGTTTTCTGTCAGGACCATCAGTTTTCCCAATGCCTGGCTGAGTTGTCCCTGGGCAGCCTGGTATTTTTGCATGTTTTCTTCTGTAAGTTTGGTAGGGTCTATGGTGATCTGACTAGCTTTTGCGCGGGCTTCGATCACGTCTGTCAATGTACCCTGTTCAAATTTTGCAGCTCCTTTTACAGTGGCTACCAGATTTGGGATCAAATCTGAACGGCGCTGGTATTGAGTTTCTACCTGTGCCCATTTGTTTTGCACCGTTTCATCCAGCTTAACCAGGTTATTGTAACCACAGCCACTCACTACTACCAGTAAAACCAAGATTGCTACTACAGCTAATACTCCTTTTTTCATATTTTTGTTGTTTTTTAATGCCCATGAAATTTGATGGATAACACCGTCTTCCATGATTTCGTTTTTCAATCGTTAAATTACGCATTAGAACTCAACTTTTGTACCTTTGTTACACTTCGGGATAAAAACCTGACAAGAATATGCAAAAAGACATAGAAATTACCATCGCTCCGGAATTACTGGACCAGGAAGCGGAGATCAAAAGAAGCTTGTCAACTGCTTTAAAAGTTGACCTCAATAGGATTAATGCCTATAAAATCCTCAAGCGCTCCATTGATGCGCGATCCAGGAAGGTCATTTACCGGCTTCAGGTAAAGGTATTTATCGATGAGGCACCTTTGGCAGATATTTTCCGCATAGACTATCAAAATGTCAGTAATGCCAGACATGTCATTATAGTTGGGGCCGGACCAGCTGGCCTGTTCGCTGCCCTGCAATGTATAGAAAACGGCCTTAAGCCCATCGTTTTAGAACGGGGTAAGGATGTAAAGCAAAGGCGGAGGGACCTCGCAGCCATCAATAAAGAAGGATTGGTAAATACCGAATCGAATTATTGTTATGGTGAAGGCGGAGCAGGAACCTATTCCGATGGAAAACTGTATACACGTTCCAATAAAAGAGGTGATATCAATAAAGTGCTGCAGGTATTTGTGCAGCATGGTGCAGCTGAAGACATCCTGATCGATGCCCGGCCTCATATTGGTACCAATAAATTGCCCCATATCATCACGGCCATAAGAGAAACAATTCTGAATGCCGGGGGAGAGCTGCGTTTCGATCAGAAAGTGACCGACTTGCTCATTGACTTTGGTAAGATCAAAGGTGTGGTGGTCAATGGAGAAGAAAAGTTGCTGGCTGACTCGGTCATCCTGGCCACCGGTCACTCTGCCCGCGACATTTACGAGTTGCTTCAGCATAAAAATATCCTTGTAGAAGCCAAGCCATTTGCACTCGGGGTACGCATAGAACATCCGCAGGCCATTATAGATGCTGCCCAGTACCATTGTGACATCAGGAGTGAATTTCTCCCGCCGGCCTATTATAGCTTGGTTGAGCAGGTGGGGAGCAGAGGGGTATTCTCTTTTTGCATGTGCCCTGGTGGGATCATAGCGCCATGTGCTACCCATAAAGAAGAGATTGTGGTCAACGGTTGGTCGCCTTCCAAGAGGAACAATCCTTACGCCAATTCAGGTACGGTGGTACAGATCACCCTGGAAGATGTAAAAGGAGAAGATCCGCTTCGGATGATGCATTTTCAGGCTGAAATAGAAAAAACTGCTTTTCAATTGGGCGGAGGGAATCTGGTGGCACCAGCCCAGCGCATGGTCGATTTTGTGGAAGGTCGGATATCTGCTGATCTCCCCAAAAATTCTTATTTGCCCGGAACCAGAAGTGTGATGCTCAAAGAAACGCTGCCGGATTTTGTAGCTTCCAGTCTGAAGAATGCTTTACCTGTTTTCGGAAAGAAGATGAAAGGTTATTATACCAATGAAGCTATTCTGGTAGGCGTAGAGAGCCGTAGTTCCTCTCCGGTGCGGATTCCTAGAGATAGAGAAAATTTCCAGCATCCACAGGTGCAAGGGCTTTTTCCCTGTGCAGAAGGCGCGGGCTATGCCGGGGGGATTGTATCTGCAGCTATAGATGGTATCAATTGCGCTAATGCCATCCTGATTTAAGAAAAACACATCCTGTTCCCGGTTGTTGTATATTCAGGATCGATTATGCAGCTGAACCGGCAAATTTATCATTCCGGTTAGATTGCATGCTACTTAAATTTTAGATGAGATGAAAAAGACATTGATTATTGGTGCTACACCAAACCCTACAAGATATGCGTTCCGTGCTGCCCAAATGCTCAAAGCGAAAGGACATCCTATTGTAAACGTGGGCATCAAGAAAGGGGAGGTTGCCGGTGTGGAGATCGAGACAGCTGAAGAGATCCATGAAGATATTCATACCATCACCTTATATATTGGCCCCCAGGTACAAGATTCATACTTCGACTATATTCTAAAGACCAAGCCAAAAAGGGTAATTTTTAATCCCGGTACAGAGAACGATGAGCTGGAAACCCTGTTAAGGGAGAACGCCATAGAGCCGGTAGAGGCCTGTACCCTGGTCATGCTGGCTACAGGTCAGTTCTAGTAAAATTTCATATACCTTAATTTTTTGCTTCATTGAGCTTAGCGCGTTTGCACATGCTACCAGAATTTTTGGCAGCGCTCTGGCCGTTTGCTGGTATACCAGTATATATATAGCATATAGCAAGTCCTCACATACTGCACACATTCGCCACACTTTGTTCACAAAAAGGTACCTCTTTGTGGGTTTGTTGTGAAGGATGTGTGACTGAGGTGTGAAGAAGCCTGCTTCTTGTGAAGAACTGGTCTGCTTCCGGGTATGTATGGTGGATGATGTGTTTTCCTGAATTTTTGATCAAATCACTGAAGTCTTTTTGGAATTATTGAATGGTGCCTGTGCTTAGGGGGGATTAAAGATGCGTTAAGGGTGCGTTAAGGTCTACGTCGTATTTGAGATATACCTGCGATATGTTTGGATCATCCCGGGATATTTCAAGCATGAAGCATACATGTCCCTGACACGACGCAACTACGACGTAGACCTTGACGCACCCTTAACGCACCCCTACCGCTGCTTTAAGTCATGCTGACCCTTTTATGGGTATTTTATATCTGCCTTTTTTGGCCTGTACAATTAAGGT
>NZ_JBBEUC010000006.1:0-322511 GCF_037402555.1 Pedobacter sp. GR22-6 | reverse complement strand
CGCATCGTAAAGTTCGCCTGATTTCTTTGTGGCAAAATCGTAGTAACGGTAGGCCTGGTTATCGCCGATAAAATATGGCCAGCCGTAGTTGCCTGCCTTCTTAGCGATGTTAAATTCATCATAAGAACGGGGTCCTCTACTCTCTGAACCATTGGAACCATCAGGCCCCACCTCTCCCCAGTAGAGCCAGTTGGTTTTGCTGTCGATAGTGAGCCGCCAGGGATTCCTGTTGCCCATCGTGTAGATCTCCGGACGGGTATTCGGTGTGCCTTTAGGGAAAAGGTTCCCCTCGGGAATGGTATAAGTACCGTCCGCTTCGGGATGGATCCTCAGGATCTTACCCCTCAGGTCATTGGTGTTGCCGGATGATTTTTGCGCATCTCTGGGCGCTTCGCCCGGGCGTTCATCGATTGGCGTAAAGCCATCGGAGGATCTGGAAAAGGTATTGTCTCCTGTACTCAATAGCAGGTTCTTGTCTTTATCAAACAGCATTCCTCCCCCTACGTGGCAGCATTCCTCTCGTTGTACGACGACATCCAGAACCTTTTTTTCGCTGGCAAGATTGAGCTTTCCGCCTTTCCAGGTAAAGCGCGACAAACGGTTTACCGATTCTGCCTTAGGAGAATAGAAGATGTAGATCCAGTGGTTAGTGGCATAGTCAGGATCCAGGATCACACCCTGCAGTCCATCTTCACCTTCTTCACGTTCACCGTTTTTCTTTACATATTCCCGGCTTACCTGCAGATCGGCAATGACCTCCATTTTATTGGTTGCGGGGTCATAAACTTTGAGTTTACCTTTTCTTTCGGCATACAATACTTTCCCTCCCTCCATAATCTGGAACTGCATCGGCTCTTCCAGTTTTTGGGCCAGGACAACCTTGGTGAACCTGTTGGATTCAGGCTTACCTTCCTGCGCTACTGCGGAAAACTGCAGCAACGACAAAAAACAAAGCCCCTTAAGGGCTTTAATTGGATTCATTTTCATTTTATATTAGGTTACAATTTGTGTGCTACAACTTCCTTCATTGTTCCGTTCACCATCACTTTTACTCTGGCTCCGGAACGTGAAGATATGCGATAACTGATAACTTTCCCATTTTTCCAGGAAAAATTCACCACAAAATTGCCCCTTGCCTTCAAGCCTTTTACGTTTCCATAAGACTTCCAGGCATCCGGTACTGCCGGAAGCAGATCTATGAAACCATCATGGCTTTGGATCAGCATCTCCGCAATACCGGCTGTAGCTCCAAAATTTCCATCGATCTGGAATGGAGGTCCTGCTGAAAGCATGTTTGGATACACTCCGCCACCTGCTCCATAATTGATATCCGTCCGACTGGTCGGCTTCAGGATTTCCTTCAGTAGTTTGAAAGCCCGGTTCCCATCTTTCAGTCTTGCCCAGAACAATAACTTATAAGCAATGGTCCAGCTTGGGCCATCATCTCCCCTGACCTCCAATGTCTTCTTTGCGGCCTCCGCCAGTAGCGGGCTCTGTGATGGTGTGATGAGTGAAGCAGGATACAGGCCATAAAGATGTGAAATGTGGCGGTGTTGCGGATCTGTTTCTTTATAATCTTCCAGCCATTCCTGGATGCGTCCGCTCTTGCTGATCACACCTGCCGGAGGAACTGATTTCAATTTTTCTTCCAGTTGTTTTCTGAACTCAGGATCGATGTTTAGTCTTTTAGCTGCCGTTATCACATTGCCAAAGAGCTCTCTGACGATCTGATTGTCTATCGTAGGTCCCATAGATACATTGGCAGTTTTTCCATTGGGCAGGTAAAAGGAGTTCTCCGGTGATACTGAGGGCGATGTGACCAGCCAACCAGTTTTAGGATCCTTCACGAGTGCGCTGCTGTAGAACTGGGCAGATCCTTTTAATATGGGGTAAATGCTTTTCAGGTAGGCCAGGTCATTGGTAAAAGCATAGTGGTCCCAAAGGTTGTTGCACAACCATCCAGAACCGGCATTGGCCACGCCCCAGGATGCACTTTCGCCGGGCTCTGTAAAACCCCATACATTGGTGATGACATGCGCTATCCAGCCCTCGGCATTGTAGTAGGCTTTTGCTGTACGCTGTCCGGGTTCTACCAGATTCCTAACCAGGTCAGCTAACGGGAGGTTAAGCTCTGATAAATTCGTTACCTCTACTGGCCAATGGTTCATCTGTACGTTCACATCCAGGTGATAATCTCCATTCCAGGGCGTATTGATTTCCTTTGCCCAAAGGCCCTGCAGATTGGGAGGTAACAAGCCTACCCGGGTACTGCTGATGGTCAGGTAGCGTCCAAATTGAAAGAACAAAGCTGCCAGTGCAGGATCGTCGTCAGCATGCTGATAAAACTGATCTAACCTGCTGATGACCGGCAATTTTGAAGACGCACCTTCGCCCAGATCGAGGCTTACCCGCTTGAAGAATTTGCCGAACCTGGTGATGTGGTTGGCCTTTTGCAAGGCGTATGGTTTGGTAACCGCTTTCTGTAAAATGGACTTAGTTTGTGCTTTAAAATCAAATCCTCTGAAATCTGTGGCTGCCGACAAATAGATGATCAGCTCGGTAGCACCTTCTACAACCAGCGCATCTGATGTGCTGCTGAGCTTCCCGTCTTTCAACCTGGTCTGTACCCTACAAAGGTATTGCATTCCCTTACCGTCGGTTCCATTGTCCAGCTGGCCGTACATCTGCAGTTCCTTACCTTCAGTTTTAACTGCAAAGCGCTCTGGTCTATTTAAGGAAATTCTGCAGTTCAAGCTTCCGGCTTTAGTCGCTGTAATGCGGATCATACTAATGTCGTCATCAAAACTGGTAAAGTATTCCCGCTTGAAATTGTTGCCATCTAAAGTGTATTCGGTTGTGGCAATCGCCTGGTCGAGCGAAAGTTCGCGTTTATAATTGCTGGTTTTCAATTCGTTTGACCCTGCTGGTGTTTTGTAGTTATAGTCGATCTGAAGTGCACCCATGGTCTGGTATTTCCCCCATTGCGCACCGCCTGAACCCGGACCTTTACATACAAAGTTTTTGTTGACGAGGTCCTGAGCTTCTTCATTCTTCCCTTCCATGATCAGCTTCCTGATTTCGGGGAGGCTTTTATACGCCTCGTAATTATTTGCATCCTGTGGGCTTCCGGACCACAACGTAATGTCGTTCAGTACGATGGTTTCTTTTTTGATGCCACCATCGGGTGTCATGCCCAATCTGCCGTTGCCCATAGGGAATGTCGATTCCCATGTCGCTGCGGGGATATCGGATGTCAATTTGAGTGGTTTCTGCTGTCCAAATAGACTGGACGAAAGCAGGCAAGATAATAAAAGTGTCAGTAAAGATTTTCTGTTCACACTAATGGATTCTAGGTGCATGGATTAGTATATTCGGTTGATTACGGAGGTAAAGCTATTAAATGTGCAGGAGCTAAAAAATGGACTAAGCCTTCATGGAGATGGACTATTCTTGCAAAATGAAGGTTCTAGAATTTCTTCGTCGACAAACGATACTGTTCGGGCGACATGCCCATATACTTTTTAAATATCCTCGAAAAGTAATATTGGTCTTCGTAACCAAGTTGCATGGCCACCTGCTTGATTTTTATATCTTGAGAAAACAACAATTGACAGGCCTTCTGCATTTTTAGGTGCAGGAAATAATCGATGGGCGGCATTCCTGTGCTTTTGCGGAACAGACTGGAAAAATGTGAATTGGAAAAATGATGATTGGCGGCCATATCGTCCACACTTAGCTTTTGATCCAGGTTTGCTTTCATGTACAGGATCGACTCCGTAATCATATCTGTTCCTGCTTCCTCTTCAGTGACAATGTGTTTGTCTGTGAAAAAGAAGGTCGCCAGAAAATGATGCAGGCAAAAACTTGCGTTGCAAAGGTTATCTATGCTATAACCCATTTCGAGGCTCTTGTAAATACTGTTCCAGATGTCGATGCCTTTCTGGTTAAATGGGATGGGCTGCGGACCCTTACCAATGTGTACATTCAAAAGGTTATTGAAAGCCTCCATACTGCTGCCACGGTAGTGGATCCAGTAAATAGTCCATGGTTCTACCACGTCTGCCCAGTACCTCATGTATTTGTCCGTTGCAGGCACATGGATAAACTGATTTGCAGATACTTCAAAACGTTTGTCGTCGATGATAAAATGTCCTTTTCCATTCAGGCAATAAATGAGTATGTTGTCTTCGCAACCCTTCCTTCTTTCTCTATAATGTGCTGAAGCTTTGGGGAAATAGCCGATATGTGTGATATAAAGGTTGAAGATCTCCGGATGGCGAATTACTGCATCTTTCCAGAGTTTTTGCGGAAGGCTGATCATTTTTTCGCCTTCGAAGCCGTTTCTTCTTTTCGCTGATTTGCCCATAGTACCGAGTTATTTAATAGGATATTCCATCGGCACTAATGTATATAAAAAATCTTTAGATCGTCAGATAGTCCATTTAAATAAGTGGATTGACCATTCCTATTAATTACTATGGACTTTAATTTTACTTTCCACATGAATCAACTTAAAGACAAAGTCATTTTTCTGACCGGGGGCACCGAAGGTATCGGTTTCGAGTGTGCCAGGTTGTACCATCGCCATGGAGCCAAACTGGCCATCCTTAGTCATTCTCCGGATAGCATTGCAAAAGCGACACTTTTACTACGGCATCCTGATATCCTGTATCTAAAGGCCGACGTGGCCGTATACACTGAAGTACAATCAGCAATGGAGCAGGCCTTAAAGCAGTTTGGCCGCATAGATGTGATTCACAATAATGCCGGAATTGCTGCGCCATCGAAGACACTCGATGATACCAGTGATGATGAATGGGAACGACTGTTCGCTGTCAATGTAAAAGGCATTTACCATACCACACTTGCAGGTGTAGTTGAGCTTAAAAAGAATTCTGGGAATATATTGAATACCAGTAGTCTGGTTGCTGAGATCGGTCAGGAGATTCATGCCGCTTATACCGCTACTAAAGGAGCTGTCAATTCCCTAACCAAATCTATGGCCCTGGATTACGCTCCATATGGCATCCGTGTCAATGCTGTAGCGCCGGCTGGCGTGTGGACCCCTATGTTGCGCAGCTGGAGCGGAGAGCAGCCCAACAGTGCTTCGATTGAAGATTACCCGGACGGCATTCATGCGCTGGGTTATTGTCCTGAAGGAGATGTTATTGCAGATGCCTGCCTCTTCCTCATATCTGAACAGGCGAGGTTCATTACCGGATGTATTCTTCCGGTCAGCGGAGGCGCAGAGTTGGGGTACAAAAAACACCAGGAAGTAAACCAGAAATCTTATGATTAGAAAAATAGCCATTCGCGACCGCCGTTTTGAACTTGACGGCAGTGCCGGAAGCGATGCAGTGCATAAAGATCCCATTTATTCTTATGCGGTAACGGAACTGATCGACGAAGGTGGGCTCGTAGGTACCGGAATTGCATTTACCCTGGGTGCGGGAAATGAGCTGGTATGTCAGGCGGCCAAGTATTACGCCGACAAACTGATCGGTAAGGACATCGAAGAAATTATGGCCGGTTTTGGGACTCTATTTTACCAGTTTTCCAACGAACAGCAATTCCGCTGGCTGGGTCCGCATAAAGGCGTGGTTCATCTGGCTTTGGCTTCGGTGACCAATGCCTGTTATGACCTTTGGGCAAAGAAACGCCAGCAGCCTCTCTGGAAGTTGCTGACCAGCCTGAGTCCGGAAGCCCTGGTCGCTACGCTCGACCTATCCTACCTGGAAGAGGAGCTTAGCGCTGAGCAAGCGATTGCCTTATTGAAGGAAAACCAGACAGGTAGGGAAACGAGATCAGCCATACTGAAGACCGGATATCCGGGCTACGATACCTCGATTGGCTGGTTCAATTATAGCGATGATAAAGTGCGGGAAAATTGTAAAAAGGCGATAGCAGAAGGCTTCACCGCGATGAAGCTCAAGGTGGGCTCTGCCGATCCTGAACGCGATATCCGTAGGGCAAATATCGTAAGAGAAGTCGCAGGCGCCGAGATCAAAGTAATGCTGGATGCCAATCAGCAATGGACCCTGCCGCAGGCGCTCAGGATTTGTTCCCAATTGAAGTCTATGAATCCTTATTGGATTGAAGAACCCACCCATCCGGATGATGTGATTGCACATCAGGTGCTTGCCGAAGCCATTTCTCCTATGAAACTGGCTTTGGGAGAACATGTGCCCAACCGGATCATCTTTAAGAACTATCTGCAGAGCAGATCAGCAGCTTTTATCCAGGTAGATGCGGTGCGCGTTGGTGGGGTCAGCGAATTCATCACAGTCAGCCTGCTTTGTAAAAAATTCGGCATTCCCGTAGTGCCACATGTTGGTGATATGGGACAGTTGCATCAACATCTGGTGCTGTTCAACCACATCAGTTTAAACCACGAAGCCCTGTTTCTTGAACATATCCCCCACCTGCAAAAGTATTTTTTGCAGCCCGCGAAAATCAGACATGGTGTTTATCAGACTCCGCAAGAGCCTGGCAGTAGTTGCGATTTCATTAATTTATCTTAACTAAGCTATGATCGGATCATTAGACCTCATCATCATCGTCGCCTATATTGTTGGAATAGTAGCGGTAGGCCTTTGGGCTGGCACGAGGAAGGCTGTTGCACAAGATAGTGCTGGTGAATATTTTCTCGCAGGTAAAACACTCAAATGGCCAGTGATTGGCCTTGCACTTTTCGCTACTAATATTTCCTGTGTACATCTGGTTAGCCTGGCACAGAGCGGATTTGATACTGGGCTGCTCAATGGTAACTTTGAATGGATGGCTGCTTTTGTGCTGATCCTGCTGGCTTTGTTTTTCGCACCTTTCTATATTAAATCCGGGGTGAGCACATTACCGGATTTCCTGGAAAGGCGTTACGACCGATCAAGCCGAGACTGGCTGGCTTTCGTCTCCATCCTGTCTGCAGTCATCATCCATATTGCTTTCTCCCTGCTTGCTGGTGGTATCGTATTGGAAACGCTCTTTGGTATAGATATGTATACGAGTGTGATCATCATTTCGTTGCTGACTGCGGTATATACTGTAATCGGCGGACTCAGGGCTGTGGTGGTGACGGAATCCATACAGACCATTGTGCTGCTGGGTGGTGCGGTGATCATGAGCATCGCTGCCTACCTCAAAATGGGCGGATGGGCCCCCATGGTTCAGGTGCTCAGCGAAAACGATCAGCTGGATAAATTGTCCATGATGCGTCCGCATGGCGATGAAAGCGGCATGCCCTGGTATTCGGTTTTTTTGGGTTATCCGGTGATCGGGATTTGGTATTGGTGTGCCGATCAGACGATCGTCCAGCGGGTTTTAGGAGCAAAAGATGAAAACCATGCACGTCTCGGGCCTTTATTTTGTGGCTTCATTAAAATACTCCCGGTCTTCATCTTTGTGCTGCCCGGACTCTTTGCTTATACGCTGGCAAAAAGCGGGCAAATGGACCTCAGTAGCCTGAAGGTGATGGAAAATGGAAAAGAGGTACTAAAAAGTAAGGGGATTTACACACTAATGATCACCCAACTGGTGCCGAGCGGACTAATCGGCATTCTGGTAGCTGCGCTTATTTCCGGTCTGATGAGCCAGATTTCCGGGGCTTTAAACTCCATCTCAACCATGGCCAGCTACGACATTTACCAGAGATACCGGCCGGAAGCTTCTGCAAAAGAGCTGGTATCTGTCGGTAAAATCTCTGCTATAGTCGCGGTGCTGTTTTCTTTGGCTTTATTGCCGCTGCTGAACAGCTATGAAAGTATTTTTAATGGCCTCAATGAGATCATCGCACATATAGCCCCGCCGATCACCTGCGTATTTCTGATGGGTATTTTCTGGGAAAAAGCTTCAGCATCCTCTGCGAAATACACTTTATGGATCGGATCGGCAGCCGGGCTGTTTATTTTTGTAATCAATAAGCTCTTGCCGGGCAACCCACTCAGCGGTATTCCTTTCATGATGATGGCTTTTTACCTGTTTTGTTTTTGCATGCTGGTGCAGACTGTTTTTTCATTTCTTCATCCGGCAAAGCATACTGTGGAAAGCAGAAAGTTGTACTGGGGCTCGCCCTTTAAATCCCTGGAGGCGCCAGGTTGGAAAGGAATTGGCAACTATAAATTCTTGTCCTTGTTGCTCTTCCTGATCATGGCCTTATTATTTTATATTTTCCGGTAGTTTTTTGGACTAAAAATTGTTTGTGTTTAAGTCTACCTTGAACACAAACGCTTTTTAAATGGCCAAACAAATTAAAGTCATCAAATGCCCGCAATGCGGAAGTACAGATAAAACCGAGATCAAGCCTGATTTCTACAGGTGCAATAGCTGCCAGACAGAATATTTTCTGGATGACGACGATGTCACGATAAACTACAACCACAACTATAATCACAATAATAACCCTGCCTTCGGAAATGATGCCAGTAAGAAGGCAATTAAAGTTGTGGCCATTGTATTTGGTGTGATCATGTTGCTGGTCATATTGATCAACATCTTGTCGGCAGTTTTCAGTAGCAGTAACAGTAGCAACAGCCCTGCACAAACCTATAGTGTGACAGAACGCGTACCTGAAGAGCAGGGCTTTAGTGCCAGCAGGTACAATCCTCAGTTGTTTCACAAATCAGGCACAGACCAGCCACTTTTTATGGTACTCGAGAGTCGTCGCTACCGGGCCAGTTCGGAAGAAAAAGACAATGGCCTTTACCTGGTTGTATACGATCCGCTCGCTAAGAAAGAGCTTGCTGCGCAAAAAGTCGGTGATGATAATTTTTCGGGCAGTAACGTGAGCATCCGCAGTTTCAATGATGGCAACATGTATGTCATTATAGATAAAACCACCCTTTACCAGTTTGACAAGGAAAGGCTGAAGCTGGTGGAAGCAGGCAAGAAGTTTTTCTCAGCCAAACAGGAACTTCAAATTGGCGTGGCTACAGTTGAATTTGTCTATTCTGATAATGGTGACGGACTAGTTTTGCTCAGCAATGATGGAAAGAAATTTTACTACTATCCCCTGGTGCAGAAACTTTACAAGGAGGACGATTATTACGATGCCAGACGCGGCTTCAGCAATCTCCTTCCTGGTGCGCAAGAAAAAACTATCCATGTATTTACCAGACAGAGTTCAGACTATCCCGAGGACAAACTGATGCTGCTAAAAATCAGATATAAAGACAATGGATCAGGGCCAAAAGATGTGCCAGATAACATCTCCTGGCGAAAAGACTACGGTGGTTCGGGGATATTTACAGACCGCGATCCTTATAGAAAGGTTTTGTTTGATAGTTATATGAAGGCCTCGGAAAGGGTTATCGACTGGAAAGACCTCACGCCACAAAGGCTTTATTTCTCACCAGAGGTTTTATTGGACGAAGGTGGGACGCTGATCATCAGCTTTAAAGCAAATGCCGCCCCAAACAGTGCTTATAAAATGCAGAAGATCAACAGCAGTACCGGTACTCCTGAGTGGACAGCCGATTTGCCAAAGGACCAGAAATTCAAAAGTGTACTGAACTATAAATCCGGCTACATCGCAGTAGCTGATAGTGATGAGTTATTTTTCTACGACAATAAAGGAATTCAAACCGGTAATTTTAAACTCGATTAAGCCATGGGATTAGGAGATTTTTTCAAAAGACAACTTGCTACAGTAATTGAATGGAAGGATCAGGAACCAGAACTCCTGCTATATAAATTTCCTGTGCCTACCTCCGAGATCAAGAATGCGAGTAAGCTCATCGTATCGCCAGGTCAGGGCTGTATTCTGGTATATGAAGGACAGATTAAAGATGTGATTAAGGAAGATGGTGTGCTTAATTTGCAGACCGAAAATCACCCATTCATTACCAACCTGATGAAATTTGCACAGTTCTTTGAAAGTGAACACAAACTGCACATTTACTTTTATAGGAAAGCAGAAGTAGTGAACCAGTCCTGGGGAACAGCCAGCCCAATCAAATACCTGGATGCGGTTTATCAGATTCCGGTAGAGCTGGGAATGCACGGAAACTATTCGATGCGCGTTGCAGATCCACTTTTATTATTTAAAGACATAGTTGGCTCGGCAGACAGGTATAGCACTTCAGAGGCACGGTCGCTTCTTAACTCCAGGATTCCAGCGGTACTCACCTCCTACCTGGCTCAAGCCAAATTCTCCTATTTAGATATTGATGCCCAATTGGAAGTATTATCTAAAGCATTGCGGGAAAAACTTAATGCAGAATATGCTGTACTAGGTCTTGAACTGAAAGACTTCAGGATTCAGGGCACTTCATTCGATCCCGCTACACAAGAAAGGATTGGCAAGATTGCAGATCTAACCACAGACAGCCGTGCGGCTGCGGAGGCTGGTTTGAGTTATGTAGAGATAGAGAAATTAAAAGCGCTGAGAGATGCAGCCAGAAATGAAGGCGGACTGGCAGGTGCAGGACTACAACTGGGCTTCGGTATGGAGATGGGTAAGGTATTGGATGATAAAAAAGAAACATTGAGCAGCTACCAGGCCAATACTGATCCGGTAACTCAGCTACAGAAACTGAAACTGTTGCTGGACGAAGGCATTCTTACTCAGGAAGAATTTGATACTAAGAAGAAGGAGATCCTCAGTAAGATGTAGTGAGTCTGGATTCCGATTCCAATTTGGCCTGTACAAGCATCGCGTGCAACACTTCAGTAGAGAAGCCATGAAGCAGCAGACGAAATGCGGCACCGGCAGTAGGCAGTGGAATCATCGGGTGCTTATTGTTCAATGCTGTCAGTTTTTCCGGACAATCCATAATGGTACTGGCGTAGATACCAATGACTTCATCCAGTTGTAATGAATTGGTGGCCCTCCAGAAATCATTATCGGTTAAGTAGAACTGATAAACAGGAGTAAAGATCTCGATTGCCGTTCCCAGATCAATAAAATTTGTCCAGCCGTCCCGGAAATCGGAAAAGGGAATTTCCCCGGTGGTGATAGCAGTAAAGTCAGGGTTTTCCTTCTTGACAATTTTAAGGCCCTGTTCTGCTATCGCGTTATTAAGATTGATGATGAAATTGTACAAGTTTAGGTCATGTTCTAAAAATAGATTGTCTTTTACGTCGCTGACAGCTAGGGGCTTTAGCGGATTCATTGGAATTTTTTCCGCACCGTCTACATTGTCTTTGATGAAACGCAGCACTTCAGATCCTAAGTAAAAATGCCTGAGGATAACAAAATTAGCCTCCGGAGTGATGAAATACTTCATTCCCCAATACAATGATTTATGCAACATCCTGGGCGCATTGATTAAGTTGGGGATAAAGATCTTAAACAACTGCATCAGCACGATTGACAGCCTGGCGAATACTTTTGCGACCGGATAAAGGAATTGTCTGCTCTTGCTTGCAGAATCGTAAAGAAATGCGGCCTTTGCATCCGGGCTAAAGGGTACGCTCCTGTCCAAAAATAGCGCATGCCAATGACTTGGGTTCCTTGGGTCATTGACCATTTGTTCGAAATATTCTCTCTTATGCAGCATGGCTTAAAAATTATCTAGTTCTTCTAATTGTAGGGTGTAGAGCTTGGCTACCACTTTAGCAGTTTTTACTATTTTTTCTGCCATTTCTTTACTGAGCAGGTCAGACTGTATGGCTTGTTCAAATCGCTCAAAATGGTTGTCGTTACTATCGCTGCTTTCGTGATAGATAAAGAAAGATACCTGATCTTTATCTAATCCCAGCTGTTGCTGGATTGCCCGGCCCCACTTGCCAGACACCCTGTTGCCAAGACCTTCGATGATAAACATCCCGCCGAGCAAGTCAAATGGATTTGGCTGGCTGGCCCTGTGGAACATATATGCGCTTAGCGCTTCACTACCAATATTCTTGATCCCGGTAAGTATTTCCACTTCCTTTCCGCCGCAATTGATGTAATTCTTTTCAAGCATCTGGTAATCCCGATGCTCATCTGAAGAATGCCGGATAAAGGCAGAACGTACCGGGAAGTGCTCCATACTTACATTGGATGCAGCTCTGGCTATCCACTGGGAGCCATCTATCACCTGTTGACGAAGGTTGACCAACAGTCTTTTATATTCCTCCAGAGAAAGCGTTCCTTTAAATATCTTTTTTACAATGGGCACATTCTGAAGGTTACGTTCGAAATCAAACCATACACCAGTCAACTGTCTCACGAGCCATTCCTGTACTGGCTTCTCCTGCACCCGGATCTCCGGTGCCCTGATCGCAGCAATGTCTTCTGCAATGAAGTTAAATGCGTTGTCAGAATGTTCAGTGACGGATAACATCATATACCCCGTGATGAAGCGGCCGCTTTCCGGAACCATGCAAAGTATGCGCTGACCTGCTTTTAGTTTTCCGCTTTTAATCAGTTCGTCCAGCATCACAAATATGGAGGCCGAGCCAATATTGCCCACTGTATAGAGATTACTGAACCATCGTTCCTCTGGGATCTCTACACCGCCTTGCTTTAGCAGTTCTACGATCTGAGGTTTGAAATGATGAGAAGAATAATGGCAGACCAGCCAGTCGATCTCCGCAACTTCAATTTTACTTTCGTCGATCAGTTCAAAGAACCGCTGTATGCCTAGCTTAACAATATTGTCTACAAGACTCATATCCTGTTTTAGGTTCAACGCGCCTGCAGCATTGGCCTCAGAAATGGTAGCATAATCCAACCAGGTCTTGGGTACATTGCCATTCGCGTCCTTATTGGTTCCGGTGTACATGCAGAGCTCATGTTCATGTGCATAAGATTTCAAGTCAATCCAGTCAATCTCGAGGGACACACCTTTTCCAGACGGTTCATTTTGTAGCAACATTGCTCCTGCCCCATCACTCAGCATCCAGCGCAGGAAATCAATTTCTATTGGCAGATTGTCAAGACCCTCAAACGCAGCCTGTCCCGCGAATCTGTCGGCCTTGAACATGCGGCTGGGAAGTTCCGCTGCACAGCAAACCGCGTTACGAACAGTACCAGCTTTTAACTGATGAAAAGCATTCTGTATGGCCATCATGCTTGCTGCACAGACACTTTGATGAGAAGCAATGCCACACCTACCCAAGCCGCTTGCAGCATGTACCATACTTGCGAATCCGGGTACCGGAAGGTCACTTTGTGTCGTAGCAGTACTGAGAAATTCTACCTCAGCAGGATTAATATTGCTTCCTGATAGACAGTTACGTATCGCTTCTGCAGCCATATCATAGGCTTTGTGCGTGCTCTGTTGGGATGTATCCAGGGCATAATACCGGGTTTTGATCCCGTTCTTTCTCAGAAAAATGGGCCGGGTTCTAGAAGCTTGCCCATTGAACAGACCCAGGAAAGTTTCCATTTCGTCATTTCCCACCGGAGCGTTGGGGAAGAAGCTTCCGGTCGCGGTCATAAATACTTTATTCATTGAGATGATTTTACTGATGTTTTAAATAGGTTGTCCAACCAAGGTAACAAAAATCCCATATTGCCGCGCCCTTTTTTATGGTGCATACTATGGCGATAGGAAAATTTAAGCAAGTGCTCGGGTTGATGTTTACTGAATAAATCGTAATTGCAATGTCCAAGTAAATTGATGAGCAGACTCATGACTGGTAGTGATAAAATTGCAGTTGCTTGAAATGGATAAACCAACAAGGGGAAGAAAATGACTGTACCTAATAGAAAAGCCTCCATCCAATGAAAGCTGAATGTTGAGAATACCGTTGGTTCTTTGGAATGGTGATGCACCCAGTGAACGTGCTTGATCAAGAAAGGCCTGTGCAGCAACACATGACAGGCATAGAAATGTATTTCGTTCCAGAAGAACAGCAGTATGATCTGAGGGATTACCCACCAGCTCAATTCATAGCTGATTTGAAAAATTCCATATTGCAAGCCCTGCTGAATCAATATGCCCTGTAAACTAAAAACAAAGATAGAGCGCATGGATTGCCAGATTTCCTTTTTAAGCTGGCCTGGATAGCGGTGGTGATTATCTACCATCAGCAGGTTGTTCCGCTTGGCAAGTAGTTTGAACAACCACTGTCCCAGGAGTGTGACCGACCAGTACAACAGGTTAAAAAAGATCCATAAAGCGATAAAAGCCTGGTACCAGCTTGCGAAAGTCCACCTAAACAATTCTTCGAGCATTGTTTAAATATAAACATAAATACTCAAAAAGAAGCCTATTGCTGTGATTTAGGTACCATAAACAGAAACACATCAGCCAATAGTTGCGCAGCAATGGAGGTGACATTCAGTATTACAAATAACGGAAAGTGCTCAAACTCTCCGGACAAATTGACCAACGAAAACAGGCTGATGGTAGCGATGAAGCTCAGTACGAATTTAGACCAGTCTTTGCCCAGCATGATGAAATAACCGATAATTGCCATTAGTAAAGCGCTTTCCAATCCAAATGTTGGGTTATTGCCTATGCTCTTGCCCTGATGTAAAAGGTAATTGCCAAGGATCATCACAGAGGAAAAGAAAACCAGGTATGCCGCTATACGGTAGTGTCTATGTAGTTTGACTTGCATGCTTTGGAATTATTGAGCAAAATACAGGTATTTTTACGTAATTTCGCAGCTCAATTTTAAAAATACCATTATGGCAGTATTGCATAAGAAAGAAGAAAAGATCGCAGCTGTGCTGAGCAAGCTTCCAAAAGAATATACCGATAAACAATTTGTAGATACCTTTATCCAGTTATACTCCAAAGACTGGGGAAAGATCAAAGCCAATTACATCAAGCAGTCTCAGGACAAAGAGCCAGGTACCATCATCATTATGCCAAAACCAGATGTATACTTGGTTCAGTTGTTGAAGAGCTATTTGAAAAGCGATAATTCCTAAGCATAATTTATTCAGGGGAGCACCCTTCCTTGTATATTGGTTACGGGTATTAACTCAGTTATTTAACTGTTGAAATCGCCCTGTCAAGTATGTTTTCCTCATTCCCTAACAGTTCACCCATACCCGGTGCATTATTATTAACGATGTTTCCTTCATGATCGATCAGTACGTAATGCGGAATGGCATTGATGGCGTAGTCTTTACAAACCTGATTGTTCGTCCATCCCTCAGCAAGCAGGTTTCTACCTTCTAATTTCAGGTCCTTAATGGCTTTCTTCCATTCTTTGGATGCGACATCCACGCAGATGTTCAGGAATACCACAGCTTTATCTTTGTATTTCTCATGAAATTTAGCACCATTATCCTTAATGTCTCCAATACATGGGCCACAATACACTCCCCAGAAATCGATGAAAACCACCTTGCCTTTCAGGTCAGTAAGGGAAACGGCATTGCCATTCTCGTCCTTTAATGTAAATTGATGTGCTGGCTGACCGAGGGCCAATTTGGCTATGTTTATATAAAAAGCTTTTAGTGTATCCGTGTAAGCAGGCGTATTGCTGGTCAAAATAAAATCATCATATACCGCTTTTGCATCTTTAAAGTTATAATGTTCAAAGCCATTCATAATTGCCTTAGTGAGGAACCAGTCCCTGATAGAAGTGATCGGTAAAAACGCTTTGCCTGCATAATAATCTTTTTCTGTAAAGTTGGAAGATGAACGGTTATTGGCTTCCAATATGTATGAATTGAAAGGGGAGCAAAAGCGGGTTTGGTCAAATATGAAGTCGCGATAGGTCTCTGATTGTTTGAATAATTGCTCTGACAACAACGTGGTGCTTAGGAAAGAGAATTGGATCAGGGGGCTATCTGCGTTAGTGTTTTTCAATTTGTAGCTGTTCAGTAGCTTATGGCTCCTCATCATTGATGCATACTTGAAATACAGGTCAGCGTAAATTTTTAAACTATAATTAGTTAGTGGAAATTTCTCCATGAAACGCAATTCAGCGTTATACAGATCATTGATCATGCTGAATTTAACTGAGTCGGCTGTTCCCTTTTCATACAGTTTTTTATTAAGCACCTGTACACTTTCGTCAGACCCTTCAGCCAATTTCAATACTAGACTGAGTTCCTGGGTTCGGCTTTTTGAGAGAGTACCGACGCCAAACGTCGATGGACTCCAGTTGAGGATAATCGTATCACCCGCCGCCGCGAAGAGGTGTTTGTAATCCTCCCCGATTTCAATATAGATATCTTGTAAACCATCAATAGTACAAGCTTTAGAAAAGTTTCCTTTCTTATCTACTTTGACAGCAAGTGTAGAACTGTTAAAGAAGCCGCCCACGGTTACTTCGAAGAAATCTTTATCGAAATTTTTAAGATTGCCTTTGAGTAAAAATGTATTTTGGCTTTGAGCAAAACAAATGCTGGAGAGCAATATCAGTGAAAGCAGGAATGTAGACTTCATGTTGATTAAGTTATAGTATTAGAGTTGTTGTTGTTCAAATATATCGCAAGAACCATTCAATTAAATCGCCGTTTGGGCTTTGTCGTAAATATGCCGTAATATTGCCGTCAATAGCGGGTAAGCGGATAGTCAAACCAGCGGAATTGAAATTAAAGTTTGTTTTGGGCCGGATCAATCCGGTTCAGAAAAGTTTTCAATTGTGCAGCACTATTTGTCACTTTCACCACTTTCCCCTCCTGGTCAATCAAAACATGGGTGGGAAAAGCATTTATGTGCAGCTGCTTGCTGATGTATTCCCCTTGACTTCCCACGGTTTGATAATCAAATTTAGTCTTCTTTAGAAACGCCTGCAGTGCAGCAGGTTTATCCAGGGCGAGGCTGATGAACAGGATGTCCTCCCTATCCCGATAGCTGTTTACCAGCTCATTCAGTTCCGGCATTTCTTTTACACAGGGTACGCAGGAGATAAACCAGCATTTGAGAAGTACAATTTTGCCCTTTGTATTTTCACTGTTGTATTTTTCGCCCCCTAAAGTAGTAAAGTTGAATTGGGGCGCTGCCTTACGCTCCATCCCATAAAACGTGATCTCCTGTTCAGCAAACATTTTCATATAGGTACTGATTTCTGGCGGTGCCGCCACAGGACTGGTTTTCAGTTGATAGCGGATGGAGTCTGCAGGATTGATCAGGATCGGCTGATATTTGCCTGTAGCCAATGTTTTTAAGAATTGTAATTTCGAAATTCTGTTGTGGTTGTGATCATAGGCGATGAAATCCTCGTTGAGCTTTATCTTATAAGAATAGTACTCCCAAAATGGCATAAAGTCCGTAAAGGGCTTCACTTCATCTACTTCGACTATATTTGCTGCCTTATCCGAAGGGGTGTCTTTTACAATGGTATCAAGGACTTCAGACCTGTGCTGTAGGTTGCTCTGACAAGACGCAAAGCAGGTTAGGGCAATAAATACGAAGGTGTTTAATAATGTAGCGTTCATGCTCGAATATACAAAAATGATTGGAGCAGAACAGGAATTTTTGAGCCCTTAATTAAACTGTTGCCGGAATTCCATGGGAGTTAAGTTTGTCTTTGTCTTAAACAGCTTACTAAATGACTGCGGGTGCTCAAAGCCAAGTCCATAGGCTACTTCGCTAATTGATAAGCTGCTGACTGACAGTTTTTCCTTGGCCTTTTCAATCAATTTATAATGGATGTGCTGCTGTGCATTTTGTCCTGTAAGTGACCGGAGCATGTCACTAAGATAACTGGGCGACAAGGCTAAGCGATCAGCGAGATAATGTACCGTCGGTAGTCCCAGTTTTAGCGAAGTTTCCTTATCAAAATAGTCGTCAAGAAGTTCGTCAAGTTGCACTAACAGATCATTGTTCACTGCTTTTCTGGTGATGAACTGGCGTTTGTAAAATCGATTTGCGTAGTTCAGCAGAAGGTCAATTTGGGAAATCACCACATCTTGACTAAAGTCATCGATCCTGCTGTCTAATTCATTTTCAATCATGCTGAAAATAGAAAGTATGGTTGTCTTCTCTTCATCAGAAAGGTGCAACGCCTCATTCGCGGAATAAGAAAAGAAACCGTATTGTTTCACTTTCCGGGCGAGTGGATAATTCAAAAGAAAATCAGGATGGATCAGGAGCGTATATTCGGAGCAAATTCCGTCGTTGTCATGATTGCCGATGATCTGATTGGGTGCTGCAAACAGTAATCCTCCTTCACCAAAGTCGTAATAATGCTGACCATATTTCAGTTTGCCGCTGAGCCTGGGTTTGTAAGCTATTTTATAGAAACTGAGCACATGCGCACTAGGGAGGTCATCTGTTCTTAATGGTGTGTCGGGATGCAGCAGGCTGATCAGTGGATGTTTAGGCTGAGGTAAACCAAAAATACGGTGTGCGTCCGACAAGGATTTGAATCTTAGAAAGCCATCTTCTTCGTTTTTCATCTGTAGCTGTTTGACGATTATAGTTCTGAAATATAAGGGTACCCGATATTACAATTAATATCGGGTACCCCGTTTGTTTTTTACACTAATTTACTTTGAGCTGAATTGGAGACAGACTCCCATGCTTCCCAGGTAGCCATCCGTTCTGCAAAGTCCTTGCGTACCCATGGTAAACACTGGTCACCCAGGAAGAACCTCAACGGTGGATTTTCAGAGTCTACCACCTGAAAGAGTGCCTCGGGTGTGGCATGTGGATTGCCCCGGTCCATAGTTCCAAGGCCTTTTACAAATTCAGCCTTAAAATCGGCATAGATATCCATGCCCTCAGCAGCTTTCAGCGATTCCTGACTCCCGAATTCAGTAGCGTAAGCACCTGGTTCTATCATGGTCACCCTAATTCCAAAAGCAGCCACTTCTGCGGCCAAACTTTCATGAATCGCTTCGAATGCCCATTTCGATGAGCAGTAGTAACCGATAACGGGTAAGGTCACCTGTCCTAAATTACTTGAAGTACCGATGATATGTCCAAATCCCTGTTTTCTCAATAAAGGCAATGCAGCCTGAATTACCGCCAATGGTCCAAAAACATTTGTTTCATAAAGTGCCTTTACATCATCTGCTTTAGTTTCTTCAATAGTGCCTACCAATGCATAGCCTGCATTATTCAGTACGATATCTAGTTTTCCAAAGTAATCAAATGCCTGGTTCATCGCTGAGTTGACCTGCGCTGGTTTGGTGACATCAAGTTCAATGGTCAGTACATTCTCTCCGTAGTTTTCTTTGAAGTCTGCAATACTGTCGAGATTACGTGCCGTCGCGGCTACTTTATCGCCGCGTTTTAGTGCTGCTTCGGTCCATACACGGCCAAATCCTCTGGAGGTTCCCGTAATGAACCAGACTTTAGTATTATCTTTTTGCTGTATCATGTTTTATAAATTATATTTCTGATACTGCAAAGTTTGCCAACCGGCACTAAGTGTACGTAGTCTAATTGAGGTAATGCGTAGCTTAATTGAGGATAAGAAGGTATTCCTACTTTACTTCCTAAGAATCTTGTCCATCAACTTGCCTTTAGCCAATTCATCGACTAGCTTGTCCAGGTAACGGATTTGCTGCATCAGCGGATCTTCGATATCCTCTACCCTATAGCCGCAGATCAAGCCTGTGATTTTATCTACATTTGGATTCAACAAAGGGGCTTTCGCGAAAAAAGTCTCAAAATCGGTTCGATTTTCCAAAATCTCTGACAGGGCCTGTTCGTTATAGCCTGTGAGCCAATATATAATTTCGTGCAGCTCCTCCTTCGTACGGCCTTTCTTTTCCACTTTGACCACATAATGTGGATATACACCGGCGAAGGCTGTCTGGAATATCTTGGTGTTTTTCAACGGAGTTACTTTACTAATGGAAGAAACTTTTGTTTGTTATCAAAGATCATCCAGATCAATATTATCAGAAGTACTATTGGAAGGAATATCATTTCCTGAGCTACCGTGCAAGCAATTAAAGTAATACCTATCAAGACTGGAAAAATCACCAACACACCTAAGGCCCTGAACCTTGGAATGATTATCAATATACCTCCGACTAGCTCCGCAAAGCCAACTAAAGGCATTAACCAGGAGATTTCTGTAAATGCCGCAAAGTCTTTTCCCTGTTCGACTGGAATATTTGTAGGCATTGGCATGTAATGGAAAAACTTATCCAGTCCAGCATTGATGAATAACAACGCGAATAGCGAAAACAGAATGGTTTTAACGATTTTCATATCTTTTTTTGTTTGGTGATTTTTATGGTTTATTTACAAATCTAATTTAACAACTTCTCCGGAATAAAAAATTGCCATAGGACAAGAAATGCGCTTTGACCAGTGGAACAACAATGTGAGACTGTAATGCTTTTTCCTTATATTGCAGAAAACAATTCAATTGAGCTTCCAAAAATTAAAAAGCATATGAGCAACCAAGTAGAACCGAGTTTCAAAGAAGTATACAGCGGAGATTTTCTTCAAGCCTCCTTGATCCAGCAACTGTTAGAGGAGCACGAGATTCCTGTTTTCCTGAAAAATGGATTAATGGGAAGCATTGAGCCTTTTGCAGTCTCAGCCGGCGGTTTTAATCCCGTTTCTATTGATGTTCCGAGTCAATATGTTGAAGATGCCCTTGCTTTGATTAGGGAGTTGGAAAGCGATTAATGTTACTGCTGGTCCTGGAAAGCATTGATCTGACGCATTACAATACGTAGCATCCAGACATAGCCCGTGCATTGTTCCGATTTGTATTCCGCCTTTTCCTTTTTCATTTGGAAAAGCGCTGAAGACAGTATTCTTTCACAAGATACCATATTACCATTTAGATGTCGGAGAATAGTACCGGAAAAAGCCGCTTTATAAGTTGAAAATAATACCTGAACATCTGCTTCGGTAAATCCCATGTACAATATGATTGCTTCAGTTAATTTTTACCAAACTTATATAATTAACTTATAAAAATCAATAGTGTCGTGTAAATTAATATTGCTGAACGTTCGCGCAGAATATTTATAAAAAATTCATTAATTTGTTGTCTACTATTTCAGTCTAATTAATAAATAATGTATCACGCACTTTATAATCACATTGATAGATTCACCAATTTGAGTATTGAAGAGCATGAGCTTCTTGCCACTTTGGTTCAACCAGCTTCCTATAAGAAAAAAGCCTATTTGCTTGAGGCAGGACAAACCTGCCGGGCAAATTATTTTGTGGTAAAAGGTTGCCTGCGACTCTATTTTATTGATATCAAGGGTGCCGAGCAAACTACACAATTTGCAATCGAAAACTGGTGGATATCAGACCTGACCAGCTTTCTGTCGCAAAGACCGTCAGATTTCTACATTCAAGCTGCTGAGCAAACGGAAGTGATCATCATCGAACAGCGTCACTATGACGAGCTGTTTCTTAAATTGCCGAAACTTGAAAAATACTTTAGAATGATTTTTCAGAAATTACATCAGGCTTCACAAATAAGGATCAAATACCTTTACAGCCAAACTGCAGAAGAAAGATATATCAATTTCAATAAATTGTTTCCGGAATTTGTGCAGCGTGTCCCGCAATACATGCTTGCCTCCTATTTAGGTTTCACCCCGGAGTTTTTAAGTAAAATCAGGGCAAAGAAATAGCTTCCCGTTTTAGGAACTTTTTTTTCTTAAACTAGATTAAGTTTTTTGAGCCGTCTGTTGTAGACCTTTACATCGTAATCAAAAAACAACAAAAATGGAAAATAGAATCAATATCCAACAAGTAGAACCAGCCGCATATCAAGCCATGTTTGGTTTAGAAAAATACCTGTCAACAAGTAAATTAGATCCAATTCTTTTAGAACTCATTAAGATGAGGGCTTCCCAAATCAACGGTTGTGCCTTTTGCTTGAATATGCACTCAATAGATGCGCGTAAAATTGGTGAAACAGAACAACGCCTATACCTCCTGAATGCATGGAGGGAAACCACATTGTTTACAGAAAGGGAAGAAGTAGTATTAGCATTAACCGAACAAGTAACCTTAATCGGTAACCATGTTTCTGATGAAATTTATGATAGAGCAGCAGGCCTATTTAGCGAACAAGAATTGGCGCAAATCATTATGGCAATTGTCACCATCAATGCCTGGAATAGAATCGCAATCACCTCAAAACTAATGGTTGGTTAATTGACACGATTGAAGCAATTTAGCATGGGTTTTTCAAACCCGTGCTATTTTCACTTCCAAAATTTCATCTTCCTTACCTGCACACCGGGGATATATTCCAATAAAGCCGTAGATTAGCATCTATAAATCTTCGGAGCTTCCCATGAAACGAATTCCATCTGTCCTATTGTACCTCGCCATCTCCTTAATCAATTACTCCGCCATTGCGCAAGATGCAGATCTCATTCCGGCTCATGACACATTTAAAATTCAATCTAAAACGCTTGGTGAGCTTAGGTTGATAAATGTTTGGTTACCAGAAAATTATAAATTGAACGACGAGGACTATCCAGTACTCTATATGCCGGATGGTGGGATCAAAGAAGATTTTCCTCACATTGCAAATACTATCGCCGAATTGATAAGAACTAACAAGATCAAACCCTTCATTCTGGTTGGTATTGAAAATACACAGCGTAGAAGGGATCTCACCGGTCCCACAGAAATTAAGAAGGATAAAGAAATTGCACCAGTGGTGGGTGGCTCAGCCCAATTCAGGACGTTCATAAAAGACGAATTATTTCAAGAGATCAGTAAACGTTACCGAACAAATACTGAGAAAGGAATTTTAGGTGAGTCATTAGCCGGGCTTTTTGTCACAGAAACCTTCTTACTACATCCGGAGATGTTCACCTATTACATCGCATTTGATCCGTCACTATGGTGGAATAACGAGGGATTGCTGAAAATAGCGAAGCATCAGCTCAACACCTCTTTTACTGTTCCAAAAAGATTCTGGTTTGCCGGATCAGATGCCAAAGATATTTATAAAAACACAGATCATCTTGCCAAGATATTGAAAACAGTCAAGAACAGTAATCTCCAATGGAAGTATGCTCCCGAACCTAAAGAACAACACAACACCATTTTTCGCGCCACCAAAGAAAAAGCCTTTATTTGGTCGCTAAACTAAACCATACTTCTATTTGATGACAGCTTGCATCGGACTCATCGGCAGAGAAGTATAAACTAATAAGCTGATGTAATCTCTTAATAGTTTGAAGGCATTAACTAGTTAATCCGGCAAAACATACGGGCCGGATTTCTTCCAGCCAATCTTTACATTGGACAAATACCAGGTTTTTCCTTTGTTGTCATTTCCCTGATAAAATAAATAGGTCTGACCATTTTCATCTTCAAAGATACCGGGATGGCCAGATTCACTCGAGTTCCAGGTCCCCGCCGCGCCGTTCTTCAAAAAGGGCAGATCAGAAAGTCTTTTCCATAGGATGCCATCCTTACTTTCGGCTACACCGATTTGCTGTGGCATGTTGTTGTAATTCCCAGCGTAAAACATGTATAGCTTATTATTCCTTCGGATGATGCTTGCCCCTTCTATACAGTCACCTTCCCAGCCCAGAGCCGGAGCCAAAATAGCTTCGTTGGTCGCCTGTTTCCAGTCCTCACGTTTAAAATCGGTGCCGGCAGATGCAACAGCCACACCCTGTTTTTGAATTTTTCCAGCCGCGTCGCGTGTAGCGAAATACAGGAAATACTGTTTCTTATAGAAGTAAATCTCGGCGTCTATGGCACGTCCATTCGTCCAGGATCCATTTGGCGAAAATATTGGGTTTGATGCGTTTCTAGTAAATGAGATACCATCCGAAGACCAGGCATGACAGATCGCATCTTTTGGTCCGTTCCCGTAGGTTTGGTAAAAAAGATGCACTTTGCCATCCTTCACCATAGCGCCGGGAGCACATAAGCCCCGTTGTTCATAGTTGGCTTCAGGATTAATTTCTGCAATCTTTTTCCAGTTATACAGGTCTTTGCTTTCTGCAATGCCGATATTCCAGCCCTGCATTCCATCTTTGGTGTTTTGAAACCGCTGTTTAGAGTAGTACATTAGATATCGTCCGTTAAACTTCAGCACTACAGGATCTTTGGCAATCCTGATTTCACTGGAGGAGGTATCTGTAAAATACATTTTAGGTTTCAACTGGGCGGAGCCCTGGATGGAAAGGGATGTAAATATAAAGAAGTATACTAGTTTTTTCATTTGATGGCTTATCAGCGTTTTCCTGCATTAAATTCCGAATCCTGAATATAGGAATATTCGCGTAATTTTAGCCCGGAACTTTATATGCTTGTCGTCTCATCAAGGTATACTATAAAGTCGAAATTCCTTGCAATCGATAGTTTTTTACCTTCAGGTGAACTCAGTGCGCCAATAGACCTCATGTTACGTGGTCGGATTAGAAACTGATTTAGCAACTTCTCTTTTCCAGTTTCTTCAGTATCTAAAATAAAGTTCTTGAATCGGCACTGTGCAAAGAAATACTCATACCAGTCTGCAGACCTTACCGGAGGAAAATAAAAAGATTGGAATCCCTCCAATGGTTTGTTCTTTGCCACAAACACATTAACCCAAGCCTTTCCCGAGTTAAAATCGGTACCAATCACCGTATATTTTGACCCATACTTTTTATCAAGATGCGTACCAAGCGTTGGGTAACCATAGAGCTCCATTTTAGCCACATGACCATTGTGTGCCCATACAATTAACTTCTCGCCTTTTGTGCGTTCTTTCAGCCACATTGCATTGACTGCCATGTACTTGTCGCGAACGGAGCGGCCGTCTTCATAACTAAGCAGTTGGCTAAGCATATTCAAATAATGCTTATTGATGTCAGACAAAGGCTTAAGCTCAGATTTTACGATCATCGATCGAAAATCTTTCTTGTCCTGCTTACTTAAAGGACTTCCAAAAGGTTTTGAGAGGTAAGCCTCCATCAATCCGCGGTCTGTCTTGTCGAGCATAGGAATCTGGGCCAACAGTTGTTTGAATATGTTCGTGTAATTTCTACTCTCAAGGCCATAAATGTGTACTTTATGGCCTTCGGGTTTACCCGTATTGTACTGCCTTAACCATTCAATCATCGATGGATTACTCCTCATGATTGCCGTGCCTGCTACATAGGTAATGCTATCAGCTTTACCGCAGATGTAATCATCCATATAGGCCATCGCAAAATAGTCGCTTTCAAAGGCGATAGCTTTATATCCCATATGACTCACCAAGAACCTTACTAGTCGATCTTTATAATTAAAGACCTCTGCACTGCCATGCGTCACCTCACCTAAAGCTATGATTTCCTTATTTTTCAATTTTTCCTTCAGAAAACTGATATCTGTAAAAGTCGTATCGCCACTAAGGCTTTGGATGGGCTGTATGACTTTGTTTAGATTGGCGATAATTTCGGCATTATATTCCTGAGCAAAGCTCTGAAAAGATAAACAAGCTATACAAGCGATGTAGGATAAGCATTTAGATTTGAACATATTAAGCGATTAATATCGAAAGGTATGTCTTTATCGATGAAAATTAATGGGCTTTAACACAAATTAACTTACCGGCCATCTGCTCTTTTTTTTATATTGCAATAACAAAACCAAATTGGCCTCTTATGAAACGACTACTCAAATCCTTGAAGATATGCTGCATACTTGCACTGCTCAATATGATTGGCAGTATTTCCCATGCCCAGGATAGCTTTACAGTGAATCATGGCGGCACAAGTCAGCAAAATTATTTTACCAAGGTCGACTATGAAAACGTTGTTGGGAAGATAATCTTGAAAGCGACTATTCGTGGCAAGGAATATCGCTTTGTGCTGGATACTGGCGCTCCTAATGCCATTTCCCAGGCTTTGTTAAATGAACTAAATCCACCGCTCATCACCAAAATGCCGATATGGGATATCAGCAACAAGGTGGATAGTCTAAGTGTCGTTAGCTTAAGCGGTATCAGCATAGGTAATGTGATTTTTAATGACATTCCCACTGTAGTTCCAAAAGAACAGTTTATTTTCGAGTGCTTAGGTGTCGACGGCTTCATCGGCAGCAACATGCTCAGAAATTCTATTTTACAAATCTCATCAAACACTCAAAAAATAGTGATCACAGATCAGGTTGAAACCTTAAAGCTGAACAATCAGCATGCATCTGACTTATTTCTAACCAAACCACAGAGCTCTCCCATATTTGAATCGACCATCCTCAACACCACCACTGCCAATATTCCCTTGCTTTTTGACACTGGCAGTCCAAAACTCATGGATATCGCTTTAGCACATTATGCCTTTTGTGAAAAGGAACCAATTTTCAACCTCCAGGCGAAGTCAGTAGGCAATAACGCCTTTGGCATACATGGACCTGGAGGTGATACCACACAATATCTATTGCAAATCCCAGGCTTAAATATCAACGGAACTGTGTTGAATAACATTACAGCCCAAACTGTTATAAGTGACGATTCAATTGTCGGAACTGAATTGTTAAAATATGGAGTGGTTACAGTAGATTACATGCATAAAAAATTCTATTTTGAGCCTTTCAAAGCCAAAAATGATGCTGCTACAAAGTCATTCCCTATTGCGTTTATCCCCCAAAATAATAAGGTCGTCATTGGCATCATTTGGGATGAGCAGCTAAGAAGCAAAGTGAGTATTAACGATCAGTTACTTGCTATAAACGATGTCGACTACACAAATATCTCGGCCTGCGATTTCATCTTAAAATCGAAGCAATATGAGGGACTGAGCGAAGCTAAACTGACCCTGAAAAGCCCTGAAGGCAAGCTTAAAAAAGTGACCATTAGTAAGAGATGAGGAGAGAAGTAGTTTAGGTGCATCTCTAACAATTAATATTTTTAGTTGACATTAGCATTAGCTAATCCCTCCTTGTCCCCGCTTTATAATATAATTCCGCCAATGTCTTTTGGTAAGCCGCAATCATCTCCTGCCTCTTGATCTTCATTTCGATCAGTTTAGTTTCCCTGCTGTTGATTAAAAAGAGCGTGCTCTCCCCGAGACCGAATTTAGCATTCTCCCCATTTAGCAACAGCTGTTGATTGGCGATGCTTCTTGTCTGTACCTCCAACTGCGTATGATAGGCCCCCAGGCTATTATAGCTCGAAATCACAGCATTTCGGATTTCCCGACCAGATTGCTGCAGATCGTAGGCCAACTCCTGCTGCTTGATCTTGACCTCCCTAAGCTTTCCCCGTTCTGACCTCAAAAATAAGGGGAAGGCGAACTCTACACCCACCTTATAATTCCCGCTATTGAAATCGTAATATTCTGGAATATTAGAACTAAAGTCCCTGCGTCTCGACAACAACGACCCGCTTAAATTGATCTTTGGTTTCATCAACTCTGCACGATAAGCACGTTCTATTGAAAGCTGATCTGCTTTAGTCCTGATTTTCAGGAGTTCCGGATGTTGCTCCGCTGCAAATCCCAATAAGGTATCCAGCATTTGCTTTTGGGGTTGCGGTTGTAACTGAGCCATCTGCGGAGGACGGGCAAATTCTGGTAACTCCAAAGGTTTACCTGTCTCATCCCAAAGGTGATTGGACAAGACAAGTCGCATATTGAGCAGTTCAATTTTCATCTTTTCGAATTGGATCAAGCGGTCTTGGACAGTAATGGCCGCTTCTACAGAATCAATACCTGCTTTGTCGCCAAGCAGCGTTTGTCTGCTGATGGCCTTAAAACGTGCGTCCGCAAGTTGCAGACCTTCCCTGATGAGCTCATATTGCTGATAAGAAAAGTACCAGTTCCAGTAGTCCTTAACGATATCATACCAAATTGCATTGATCTGCTTCAGCCGTTCAGCCTCAGCATAACCAAGCATTACTTTTGCCTGTCGCAAGGTGTTGCGCCTCGAATCAATTAATAAGCCCTGACCCAGCGGGATACTCAAGCCAATACCAGTAAGACCTGCTGTGGAAGTTTGGTATTCCGGATTCACGTATTCACCCACCCCTCTGTCATAACCTATTTTCAGATCCGCCCCGGCAAGCCACAGCGGGATCTTCAGTTCACTTGTCCAGCGGTTATAATAGGTCTTTTCCCCAAAAACCTTACTACCGAAACCTGCCTTTAGCGCAGGATCAAAATAGCCTAACGACTGCATCACGTTAGCCCTGGCAGATTCGCTGAGCAATGCAGCTTGTTTAACAATCGGGTGATTCTTGAAGACAATGTCTTCGAGGTCAGTCAGTTCAAATACTGCAACCGAATCTCTAGCTTCCTGCGCATGTAGCCTTACGGACAGCAGCAGGAAGAATAGTAACCAAATGTTCTTTTTCAAAGTTCCTCCCCTATTTAGCTTTCTCACCATCTCCTTTAGGCTCCCTTTCCAAACTCGGTGGGAAACCATTCAACTGTCGCCAGATTTCGTACCATATAGGCACAGAATTAAGGATTACCCGTCCATAAACACCTGATCCCTGACGCAACTGCACCGGCCAGGGCTCATCTGCAGCGGGAACGGGAACCATCTGTTTTACCAGCACACGGTAACTTCCGTTTGGACTACTCACCCTGTCTATAGAAAATACACGCCCCGCAAAGGTTCCAACCGCGACTGATGGCCAGCCGGAAAACTGTACCGAAGGCCAGCCTTCAAACTGTAGACGTACCTCACTCCGATCCCCGATCAACGGAACATCCATCGCATCTACATAAATCTCAGCTGCTACCAACGGCTCTTTCGGCTGCAGGGTAGCTACCGACTCGCCTTCTTTAATGTTTTCTCCGATACCTGCTTTTAGGGTTTTGATGACGTAACCATCCTGCGGGGCACGCACTACGTACAGACCTAACCTAAAATCAATATTGGCTATCTCGTTGCGCAACTTGGCAATATCACCTTGCGCAGTAGCCTGTCCGGAAATTGCGGTACCCATATCCGACTGCGCCTTAGCCACCGATTCCTGATATTTGACCCTAATGTTGTCCAATTCGATCTGTGCATTCAGCAACGACTGCCGCGAAGTATTTAGTTTATTCTCCTGTGCAATCAGCTTTGCATTGTCATTCTGAACATTCAGTCGCCTGGTTTCTATATCTGTTAGTGAAAACAAACCATCCTTGTAGCCCTGTTCATAACGCTCCAGGCGTTGCTGACTGATCTTGTAGAATTGGCGAACGGCTTCCAGATCTGCACTATCACTTTTTACATAGTTGATGCTTTGCTTCACCTTATTTTCAGCGGATATCAATTGGTAATTCAGACCACGATCCAAAGCCGACATCTGTGCTTCTGTAGCCCGCATTTTTTGTCTGGCGGCTGCCTCGCTGCTTTGTTTGGCCTGCAATTGCTCCTGCAAACGTTGGGGTAGTTCCGGATCGAAATAAGGTTGGCTGATTTCTGAAATCAACAGTATCGTATCGCCTTTTTTTACTTCCTGTCCTTCGCTCACATACCAGCGCTCTATACGGCCACCAATCTGGTTCTGAACCGTCTGTGGCCTGTCCTGTGGTCGAAGGGCAGTAACTGTTCCACGGCCTGGAATGGTTTGTCGCCATGGCAGGAACAAGAATACCAATAGGACAAGGAAAACAATGAGGATGATGCGGGACAGCGTGAGTACTTTTCTCACACGAATGAGCGAATCATTCGTTTTCTGGGAAAGATTTTCCCAGTTCTCCTGATGGTTTGATTCTTGAAGATTAGCCATTTTTTTCCTCCTCTCCGATCAACTCCAAATCTGTAAATACGGCCAACTTCTCTGCGCCGGTGACCATATCAAACACTGTGTTCATATTCGCCATCAACTTTTCTACAGCGTAGCTGATCTGCACGATGATCACCTCTGCTGCCACAAACTGACCAAAGGTCATCTGACGATCGATCACAAAATAAGACCCCATAAGTAGCAACGCCCCCATTAGGATCGCCCTAATGATGATAGAGCTGGCAAAAAACTTCCGTAATACACGGAAATGGTTGGTCCGGGACTTTAGGTATTTGGATGTGATCTCATCAGTCATCTCCATGGCTTCCTTCATCTTATCACGGTTGCCCCTATACTCGTCCAGACTACCCGCCACTTCTTCCAGGTAGGCTACCATTTGGTATTTATGTGAGGATTCCTTAATGCTGGTCTTTACCGCATCTTTATAATAAAGTGCCAAGACAAGTGCCAACACCAAGACAATGAAAATCCCAAAAGCCATATATACCGGATGATAAAAGGAAAGCAAAATTGCACTGAAGAAGATCAACACCGCCGCTGAAACAATTTCTACCAATAATTTGGTGAGTCCTTTCTGAATCGTCAAGATGTCGAAAAATCGGTTCACCAGTTCAGGTGGATGTTCTCCTACCAATTCCGATTTTTTAACCCTTGGCAATCTGTAAGCAAATTCCAGTGCCGCGCGCGCAAAAATCTTTTGTTCGACCAGTTCTACCAATGTGAATTGCCCTATGAGGAGTAACCCGCCAACGAGGATTCCAATCAGCACTACGGCAATCAGAATATAAGTAGAGCTGTACATGGAGCCATTACTCAGCAAATTAAAAATGGCAGTGGTACCAAGTGGCAGCGTAAGTCCCAATAAACCTATAAAGATCGCGTACAAAAATATATAATTAATGGTCGAACGTTCGTAATGTAAAATACCGACCAAACGCTGCCAAGGCCTTAGTGCCGGCGTATCATGCTTTTTGTTCATGATGAAGTGTCCTTTAAGAAACGTGAAATAATGTTATGATATTTGATTAAGAAGCATCAATTGCTTCCAGAGTAAATCAGGTTAGGCCTCAGGGGGCTCAGTAAGGATAGCTATAAGTGGCTCAGCGCATTTTAGTAGTAGATACACCCTGTTGTGTGCCTCAAAAGATCCCTCATGCTTTAAAGCCGGATGTTGAATGTCGGCAAATTCGGCAAAAGGCATCTTTTTTGCCATTCGGCCGGACTTTTTCTCCTTATCGCATTTTCCTTCCTCGGAGATTTGCTCATCCTCAGCAGAAACAAACATGCAATAGATCTTATTACTTATCGATATACCTGTTTTTAGACCAAAGCCTAAAAACAAGCCTGCACTGAGTAGGTAAATCACTAATTTATGTCGAAAAAGCCCCATCATTCTGTCGCAAATATATACTTCTACGCAAATTTTAGGCCGACTGTCGAACTCTGGTTACAATATCAATTTGCATTTGACATTTTAATGACCTCTGGATTAGAAACTCATTAGAGTTTAGAGGTAAATGTAAAATTCATACCCGTGCTGAAAATAAATTACTATCTTCAATGCACATGAAATCAGAACGCTTCTTGATGGATGAGCAAACTTATGCTGATCTAAATGTACATCAAACTAATAAAAATCTCTTTTCGATCTACGGGTTGTTCAGAAAAACCAAAACCATTGGCGGTCGGGAACGATTAGAAGAAATGCTGCGCAATCCTACCAATGACATCAAGGTATTAAAACTCAGATCAGAGGCAATTTCTTCATTTAAAACTTCAGGTATTGATTTAGATATATCTCACAATCAGTTTGAAATGCTCGTACATTATTTGAAGTTTGACAAAGGTTACCTCTACGGAAGTCTAGTAGATTCAGCAGTGGCGTACCTAGGGAACGTGATACGAGAAAGCCCTTCCTATTATATTGTCCTGATTGGTCAGAAACAATTATTGAAACTAATCAATTACGCCGGGGAGCTCGACATCGAGCTGCAAAAGACAAATTCATCCTACCTGAAAAACCTTGCTCAAAGATTAGAAGCCATTTTGAAAGATCCGCTAATGGCTTACATCGTTAAGTTGAGTAAACATAAGAAGCTGCGCTTTTATGAACTTGGTCAGCTAGATCAACTTGTAAGGAGAAAAGCCAAACTAAAAATAATAGAGCTACTCCACATCTTCTATGAACTCGATGTTTTGGAGTCAGTAGCCAAAGTCGCCCAGCTTGATGACTTCTGCATCGCAGAATACGAAAATGAGGGTGCATTAAATATTGAGGTGGAAGGACTTTTTTACCCTGGAATTCAGTATGCAGTGAGAAATAGCATCAGCTTTAATCCTGATCAGCACTGTATATTTCTGACCGGATCAAATATGGCTGGAAAGTCCTCATTCCTTCGCTCTCTTGCTACCTCAATCTATTTGGCACATTTGGGTTTTCCGGTTCCTGCAAAGCGCATGCGTACTACGGTGCTGAACGGTTTGATGACCACCATAAACCTTGGCGATGATTTAAATTCGGGCTTAAGCCATTACCTAAATGAGGTATCTCGGGTGCGCAAGATCGCAGAAGTGTTGAATCAGCAAACAAAAATAGTAGTTCTTCTTGATGAGCTATTCAGAGGCACTAATCCAGACGACGCCTATACGGCATCTGGCGTGGTAATCAGAGGATTTGCCAAAATAGGCCATTCTGCATTTATCGTATCCAGCCATTTGTCTCAACTGGCAGGCGATCAGAAATCGGCTAAAGTCGCATTCAAACATCTTGGCCATATCATGAATGATAAAGGTTTGAGCTTTACATATACGCTCGAAGATGGTGTTTCCAGTGAAGGCATAGGTATGTATTTTATCAACCGTGAGAACATCGCTAGCCTATTAGATGAAGCTAGCGGTAACATATTCTAAGTCTTCAGTCTTATGCAATTCATCGCAACGTTCTTTAGAGCTTTGCAGGAGAAGTACTTAGGGACTTCTTGGGCTCCTGTACCTTCCGCCACATTTCCCTCCACTCTATCACTTCCACCCCATCCACATTTTTCTTTCCTCCTTCAGTGAGCAGAAACAGATTGCCATCATCTGATACTATACCACATCTGAAATTAAATGTTTTGCCTAAGCGGCTATCATTAATGGAGTAGTTGATCACTTCTTTTACAGAATGATTCAGAAAGCCTTTTGTTTCAACACTATCGACCAACTCAAATTTGGCCTTGCTTTGGATGTATGTCCCACCTGTAGTTACAAAGACTTCTTCGTAATTACCCGCTGTGTCAAATGTTCTTAAAGTTGTGAAAAACTGACCAGTTGGATTGACGGCATTTTGTGGTTTCACGAATTCCCAGGTGCCGATCAGGTTTTTTATATCGGCTTTCTTAGCCTGAGCATTGGCAACATTAAAGCTTAGGAACTGAGAAAGTGTCGCGAGCAATAAGAGATGGAAGGTTTTCATAATTTGAGCATTTATGAGCACAAATTTGGTTTAAGTCATTTATTTATTGTAAGCTAAAATTATCAATTACCACCCGTATTTTATCCCTGCCATTGAAAGAATGATTTGAGTCTTCAATGCAAATTCCTTACTTTTCGTGATGGAAATCATTACCCACCACAGTCAAGATCTTAAAACTGCCGAAATCATTGGTGATGAGCTATTAATCGTAAATCCCGAAGATACGCTGCAATTGATCGTTGACATTTACTATCAGGGCTTTGACAGGATTGTCATCCACGAGAAGAATATCACTTCCGATTTTTTTGATCTCAAAACCAAACTTGCTGGTGAAATCCTGCAAAAGTTCATCAACTACAAAATGAGCTTGATCATCGTTGGCGATTTCAACAAATATTCAAGCGATAGTCTCAAAGATTTCATTTATGAAAGCAATAAAGGAAATCGAATTAACTTTCTTAGTTCATTTTCATAAAATGTTTATGAGTTAACTACTACTTACTTTTTCTTAAGAGGAGCCAGTAATGTTTTATTCGAATTATACAAATCCTTATATTGCTCAAACAACTTCGTCTCAGCCGATGTAAAATCGCTATAGACATATTCTAATGTTGATGTAGATCCATCTTCTGTTGCTCCATCTACATACACTATAGCACCGCCTCCAAAGTGCTCGACAATTTTCTCGCTGACGAAAGGTAGTGCATATGATTTAAATGCCGGATTGATTGCCATACAGAATTTAACAACTTTAGGCATTTTTTTACCCTTATGAATAAATTCAACCGTCTTATTTCTTGTGATGAAAAAGCATTTTTGGCCATTGATCACCGTGTCTTTACCTTTAGAATAGTCTGACACGCTGAGACCCTCACTAAGATATGGTTCCGGAACAAAGGTATTACCCCGCGGTTTCGCCTTTTCCCGGCTATATTGATATGGAACAATTGCATTAGGTGAAGGCATTGAATCTAGATCAAAACTCATCCCCATCATTTCCTGTAAATTAGTAAAACAATACCATTTCAGCCTTATTCCAGAAGCTAGCTCTTTTCTAGAGATCACCCCACTATTTGTACTCAATTTGATTTCGTCACTGGAATAATGAAGTTCCACAGGTTCCAAAATAAAACCATCTTTCACATAAAATTTATTCTCCAGTTTTATCGGAGCCATGCCACTGTATCGGAGTTGCATTTTCATAATTACTGTAACACCTTTTGAAAGTTGTTGAGTCTTGCCTGCAACAAAGCAATGCATAAAAAGACAAGTTAGGGTGATCGCGTTTTTAAACATATAGAAATCATTTTTTATCTAAACTACAATTTAAATACGAGATCTGTGAATCACAATGAATTTACCAAAAGGCCACCATCAATAACCTGTTCAGTTCCGTTTATAAATGAACTTTCATCTGACAAGAGGAAACGTACCAGGTTGGCTACTTCTCCTGGTTCTGCAAATCTGTTCAGTAAGATTTTTTTGCTCAATACATTAGTCAATCCGGCAAGTGCCTCATTATCCATACCAAGTTTACCATATAACGGTGTTCTGACTGGTCCCGGGGAAACCGCATTTACCCTAATTTTTCTTGGCGCCAATTCTGCTGCAAGTATTCTATTGAAAGTAAGAAGAGCTCCTTTTGTCATTCCATAAACACTTGAACCGGAGACTGCCAACGTAGCATTTATTCTTTCTCGTCAAAGCTATCTATAGAATTGAACGAAGCTATACCTGCATTAGCAAAGATGCCATCGATTTCCCAAAATGCTTGCCTACATGTGCTGTTAGGTTAGTTATATCGGCGAGCTTAGCTTGATCTGAAATGATTGCAATAACTCCGATTTCGGAAGACGCTTTATCTAGTGCTTCTTAGTTGCGACCGGTAATGATCACTTCTGCACCATGTTCAATTAATTGCTTAGCAGTTTCATAACCAACACCACTAGCTCCTCCTGTTATCCAATTATCTGATTATTAATTGCATGATAAAGTGTAAGTTATATGTCATTACTATATTCCGTCATTTGCGAAATATGACAAGTCTTTTAGTTACGTAAATGGATTGGGAATAAATGGACATTGTAAATATTTTGAAGGTTAAACGCTGATTGCTTTCATTGAAAATTAATCACGTGATTGAAATCCAGGATAAAATAATTCATATTTTTATTATATTGAGCTGAATGGCTCTTCCGGGCGCTCCATTTAACTCTGACTTGTATGACAAAAACACTAACGCTTTTCTTCCTAATTGGCCTTTTGCCCTTTTTATCTTGCAGCCAATTTAATGAAACGACATTCAAAGACCCTGTTATAAAAGCAGGCAAAGCCAGGATCACAGGAACAATTATTACTCCCGGTGAAACCAACAGGGCCGGAATCGAAGTGACTATTAGCGGCTCCTATCCCATGCCTATTGGAAAAATGGTGAAATCGCAAAGATCTTGTTTCGAAAAAACCAAGAAGTTGCTGAACAAGACAAGTTCATATCACCTGTTGTCTTCAACGACATCTCCCGCGTCGCCGCCGATAAAGTCATCGAAACAATCCTCACTAAACACAAAGGCAAAGTTGTCTTTATCGACTTTTGGGCCACATGGTGTGCATCTTGCCTGGATGCGATGAAGGAATTTAGCCCACTAAAGCAGGAGTTACATGCAAAAGATATAGCTTTTGTTTACCTCAGCAACGAGTCCTCCCCTAAAAAGCTTTGGGAAGAGAAAATCAAAGGAATAGGAAGTGAGCATTACTACCTGAAAGGCCATCAATGGGTAATCCCCAGTCTATTGTAAAACCCGATCAAGAATTTTGTACTATGAAAAAACTTATCCCTATTTTAATTATCGGTTTTGCATTGCAGTCTTGCAAAAACAAAACAACAAAGACAAGCCCGGCAGAAACTCCTGCAAAGGATACTTTGGCACGTACTGCCGACGTAGAACAGCGTATCATTTATCCAAAAACAGGTCGCAAAGCGATTGATTTCCTGCCGAATGCTTACGAAATTCAGTACGAGGCTGAGGGTGACCTGAACGGAGATAGCCTCCCCGATATTGCTGTTGTGCTTAAACACAAAAACTTGAAAACCAGACAGAGACCCGTATTGGTATTGCTGCAAAACGAAGATCAATCCTTTCGCCTTGACAAAGTTTCCGATATAGCAATGCCAATAGAATACAACGAATTCGACTTTAAACTATACGATACGGAAAATATCAGTATTGAAAATGGCGCCTTGAACATCAAGCTATATGGTAAAGATAATGCTTTCGGTACCTTCAGGTATTTTGGAAATGATTTGCTACTTACCGTTATAGAGGTTTACTATAGAGGCGCTGGTGAGCAGGAAGGAATTAAGTATGATTTGGTGACAGGGGAGCGATCCACAACACGAACGGAATTTTTGTCGGGTGAAGACGACCCCAAAGTTACCGAAAGCACCGATCAGGTAAAAAAGGAACGCCGCCTATTTGAAAACACCTCAATTACCGGTTTCTTTTAGAACCTTTTCTGTTGGTGTGACAGCTTTTATTTTATCAACATAAAATCGCATCTTTGACAGATATTTGTTGCCTTGAATAATCTTCCTCCAAACATCATCAGCGACATCCAGGCGATACAGGCCATAGATGTCATTCCAACGGTACTGGATGTCATCTGCCGGACTACAGGTATGGGCTTCGCCGCTGTTGCCAGGGTTACAGAAGACCACTGGGTCACCTGTGCTGTGCTGGATCATATTGATTTCGGACTCGTTCCCGGTTCTGAACTTGAGCTCAAGACTACCATCTGTGATGAAATCAGCCAATCTAAAAAGGCCGTTGTGATTGACCATGTTGCCCAGGATCCGGCATTCCGCGAACACCACACACCTTTGATGTATGGCTTTCAAAGCTATATCTCTATGCCTATTGTTAAAAGAGATGGAACGTTTTTCGGTACACTTTGCGCAATTGACCCAAAGCCTGCAAAACTCAGGAACCCTGCTGTTATAGGTATGTTTGAGTTATATGCAGACCTCATTTCGCTTCATCTCGACCAGCTGGAAGTTTTTGATGAAACGAAAAAGCGCCTCGAAGAGCAAGAACGCATTGCAATACTCAGGGAGCAATTTATCGCGATCTTAGGACATGATTTACGTAATCCAGTAGGAGCAATTAGAAACGTTGCCCAACTGCTGCAGCGTGGTAGAGTGGATCAGGATAGCGTTGAGCGCTTTGCTGGAGTGTTATTGAACTCATCTCATCGAATGAATGGACTGATCGAAAATATTATGGACTTTGCGAGGGGCCGTCTGGGATCAGGAATCGTGATACATAAACAGGAAGAAGAGATTCACTCCATTCTCAATCATGTGGTGGCTGAGCTGAGTATGATCTGGCCAGATAGAAAAATCCACACCAACTTTAATCTGCCTCAAAAATTGCATTGCGATGGAAACCGGATCGCACAGCTGTTTTCCAACCTCCTTAGTAATGCATTAAGTCATGGAGATGAAAAAGAGCCGGTAATCGTCGAGGCTACCCTAGCAAATAACTTTACCCTAAGCATTCAAAATAGCGGAACACCAATACCGCAATCAATGATCGATAACTTATTTGAACCTTTTGCCCGCGGCACCACTGATCAAAATACCGAAGGGCTGGGGCTTGGGCTCTACATATCCTCAGAGATTGCACGTTCCCACAGTGGAAGCATTGTTGTCAACTCGGATCATATCGCTACAGAGTTTAAATTTATTATGCCCGTTTATTAGTTAGATCCCTAGGTCATTTTATCCTTGCCAGCCAAGGCATCATAACCGTCTTTGACGCTCTCTATCCTAGTGCTGCTAGTTTTTCCCGGGCATCTGCGATGGATTCCGAAAGGTAAAACTGCAGGTCATTAAATGTGAGTTGTTTCCCCTCTACTGTACACACCGACTGCATCAGCGCCAGGTGATCACTGATTTCACCCAGGCCGATGTCAAATAAATTATCATACGCCAATGGGTGTAACACATTGAGCCGGCTCAACAGCGAGCGGTAGTCAGACAGAATTCCGATAATCCGATCTGTGTTGAGCAGGCTGTAGTTTTTAAGATCTATTACCTCAATTTGTAGCTGCCCGAGCGCTATGCTTATATCCCTGTTTTCCATACTCCATGAAGCCATATAAGCGACGGCTAAATGTACTGAATATCAAATCATTTGACGAATATATTTGCTGATCTGGTCATTGGTACAGGTTATTGGGCCATTAGCCGGATTTTATCTCGCCAACCAGCTTGGATACAATGCACTCTGGTTTTGCGTTGCAATTTTACTCGTTCTTAGTGCGTATGGATTTAGTCGACTGGGAACACGATCAGGCTGAGAAATTTATGGTAAAAATCCGAGATGACGGAAATTGCCAATTTAGGACAGCGCTATGCTTTCAGCGTAGCACTCGTCAGCTTTTCTCTGGCTATATAGGAAACCACTAGTAACCCCAGCAGGAAGATCGGTGCCAATTGGTTGAACATCGCGTCCCCCTTAAAGTAGTGGGCCAGGAATGCTGAAAAAAAGTTCACGAAAAAACATGCATAAGCCCATTCCTTCACTCTGGCAGGAACGGCTGGGATTGCCAGCGCCAACGCGCCGAGCAATTTGGCAATGCCCAACTCTACGCGGAACCAATCAGGAAAGCCAATGTGCGCATAGCCCGCTACCATCACCGGATTAAAGAGATAATTGAAAAAGGATAATACCATACCCACCGCTACTAAGCCCGTTGATATCCAGTAAATAAAATTACAATTGATTATTTCTTTTATAGTTCTCAGAAAAAACACCACTTAGCACTTGCTCCGAATATTTCCTCACCCATTCTTTATAATAGTATTCAGCATGTAAAGTCTTATTTTTGAGTGTAAATTTTGCAAATGGCTTACCAAGCTGCGGTGTCTCTTTTATTCCGAATGTTTCTTTTGTTCCGTTATCGAATTTGCAGTCCATATCCCTTGCCCATATCATTTCAAATTCGGTATTGCTTATTTTTTTAAGGGGATAAAAATACACACATTGGCCGTGGTATTCAAAGGCCAGCGTGGTTACGCCAATATTGAGCACGACCATTTCATTCCCCCATTTGCCTGTAAGACCCTTTCCCTCTTCAATTTTGCGTTCAAAACTATTATAGTCAAAACCCTCCATATAGTTTATTTTCCATTGCTTGCCCTCTTTAAGGGCTTTGATGTTGTATGGTGTTCCACCACTGCCATCGGCCCAGTTGTAAAACAGACCTCCATTATCTGCCTGCAGGTGCATGATATACAATTTGCTCAAAAAATCATCTCGCTGATCCTGGCAGTTACACCAGGGGTTTGCACCATTGCCAAAAGGAGGCATTTCGCCAATATTCCATTTTAGGCTGCCATCTCTCATCCCGTTATCAATCAGCAAGGCAATTTTATTATAATTTTTAATAAAGCCTTCCGTAAATAAGCCGCTACTCCTCATTTCCCCGAGCTTTTGCTTGTGAAAGTTCATGTCAAGACCGGCATAAACTGTATCAGTTTCAGTCCTTTGTAATGGACTGAAAAAATCATCGTTGTTATCGGTTTCGTTCCATTCATAAAGCTTTTTGGTAAGCTGTAGCAAAGCAATGCTGTCTTGTTCGGTATAGGGCAGAGATTTTTTCAATGCAATTATAGTATCCAGCTGATCCCCCGCTGGGCGCTTAGTTTTATCTTGTTCATTGCAGCTAAAAAGCGTAATGAATACTATGGGAGCTAACCAGTAAAATTTCAATTTCATTTTATGAAAATTAACAATATTTATCGAGTTACATAAGAATTAGTTAAATTATGCCGACTTAGATCATAACAAGTCGATACAAATATTTTATTACATTCGGTTATAAAACGCAGCTCTTATGAATAACGCTCTTCTACCAAAAACAATCCTCAGCTTATTGATCCTCTGCATACCTGGACTAGTACAATCCGTGGCACAAGGAAAAGCCGACCAGCAGCACCTGAGCAACAAAGTCTTTGAACTGCTCAAACTGAAGCATAAGTACGATGCCTTAATGGATACAAAACGTACAAATTCTGAACAAGAACGTAAAGCTGTAGCGCAGTTAGAATTATTTAACAGTGATTATGGTAAGGCAGTTAAAGAAATCAAAACGGATAGCCTGAAATATATTCCCTACCTCGATCAGACGATCAGCAGAGGAGCCGATAGACTTGTCAAGGCCACAGTCAATTATTACATTCAGCCGTTAGTTTCATCCGATATGCCAGATCGCTATGTGATCAGTAAACTCGACTATCTGAAGGCGGTAAGATATAGCCTGTTTGACCGTAAAGCAGACAAGTTGTTACATTTGTATCAGATTCCAGGTATCAAGACGAAGTATCCAATGCCCAAAGCTTACCTTGAGTCCTTAAACGCAATAGATACCTCATGGCTAATCAAAAGGACTATCTCCGATGCGGAATACGAACTGTCGTTCCAAGAAGGCAGGAATAAAATCAATTTGAACTTAAACATTCCTAAAGGCTTCCATGAGGTAGGATATTCCTGGATAAATCAAAGCAAATTTTTACATGTATCGCGAAACCCATTTCGGCATACCATTCAGGATTTCAATAAGTTTCTGGTCAATTCGGATTCCTCAATTCTAATAGGTTTAAAGACTACGCATACCAATCAATTCGATGTTCTAAAAAACTCCATAATCGGTTTTAAATTTTACGTAGATAGCGTTGGAAGCACTTATCATTATTTAGATAAAGATTGGTTGAAGCAATTCAATACGGATTTTGGCGTAGAATATTCGGCTAGAAAAGCTTTGCCTTTCATGGATAGATTTCCAAATCACCGTATCATAAATATTGCAGGTAAAGATTTTGAAACCGTGGTTACGTATTTTTATACGGATAAAATGAAACCAACCATCAAGCAATTCATTAAGGACAATGCCGATATCTTTGAACCAATCAGGAGCAATTAATTGCTCTTCTTCGCCGGTTTGTTATACCACATCAGAAATCCCGTAATAGGCATGGCCGCGCAGACCAGCGAAATCAAAAATGCCAGTATTTTGGTAGGAATCCCGGCGAAAGCCCCGGTGTGAAGGTCATAGTTCATGCTTCTGAATTGTTCCCCTCCTCCAACAGTCCTATCATTGTAATGCATCAGAAGCTTGCCAGTATTACGGTCGTAATAATACCATTCAAAAAGATGAGTACGGTTTCGGGCAAGCCTAACCTGTACATCCAGTGGATCAGTATCTTTTTCCCGGAAACGAATCGAAAAAACATCCGCATCAGCATGTTTGAGCAGCAAAGCTTTAACTACGGCATTGGTAGTGGCAGGTGGATAACTTTCACTTGGACTGGACTTCGGAATGATGCGTTTCTTAACCACTTTTGCCCCATTTGCCAGATATTGCACCGAGTCATCTGCCCAGGTATAGGCAAACACGAGTCCGGTAATGGTGATCAGCAGCGCAGGAATCAGCACATACAGCCCCGAAATATTATGCAGGTCATAGTTGAGCCGCTTCCATCCGGTTCCACGTTTAAATACCAGTCCTCTTCTAAAACCTTTTTTTGTCCATTTCCTCGGAAACCACAGCACGAGCCCAGTCAGCAGCAATATGAAAAAACATGATACAGAAATACCAGTTATCATTGTACCCACCGGATCACCCAGCAGCAAGTTCATGTGCAGATTCAGCACCAGCTGAAAGAACTCATTTTTGGTATCTTCCACATGAACTACCTTCCCGCTGTAGGGATCCACATAGACCCGGTAATAATATTGGTAATAATTCCAGTGTCCTATCGCTCCCTTATTGGTTTTAGAAGCACGGAACACCCAGGTTCGCCCCTTTTGAGGATAAATCTCGCTCCTGGAGATCTTCAGTCCCTGGCCAAGTGCCTTCTGCGCATTCTCCCGTAGTTCGGTGAATTCCAGTATCCTGGCACCGGGAAGAGCTTCTGAATAATATCGGTCATGATAAAAATAGGTCTTAAGTTCGTCCGAAAAAACGTTTATACAGCCAGTCACACTAACCACCAAAACAACCAGACCTGTGATCAGGCCCAGCCATTTATGTAGCCAAAAGAATACCTTACGCAACATCCTTAAAAGTTATAAGATACATTCAAACTCATCGTTGCGCCGTTGCCGCGAACGTATTCCGCATCAATTGCACGGTATTGGCTCACTACAGGAAAATAAGAATTGTTTAGCAGATTCTCTACACCAAGACCAGCCGACCATTTGGTGTTAAAGCGGTAGCCAGCGGAAAGGTTAAACAGACTAACGGCTTTGACATCGCCCTCACTGTTTGCAAACAGCCCATTCGCACGCACATCGAAGCGGTCGCGGCTTCCGGTATAAATCCAGAATAATTTCAGGTCCAAAGCATTTACCGGACGGTAACCCAGATAGGCTGTGGCTTTAGGTGGGGCTATACGTAGCCCATTCATATACACTTTGGTCCCACTAGCCTGTTCAGCTTTACCCTCTACATAAGAATAACTTCCACCCAACGTCCATTGCGGGTTTAGTGTCACATCCGCTGCAATCTCATAGCCCTTTATTTTTTCAGGTTCACGTTGGGCTACCAAAAATCCACCCACATCTACCAGATTTGCACCCAGCTTGGAGGTACTGATATAATAAGATGCCGTCAGGTTCAGTACACCAATTCTGCTACTGAATCCGGCTTCGTAGTTGTTGGTGATGATGGGGTCAGTAGCAATACTTTCCAGGGTGCTGCTTGTTGCTGTTCTTAAGATACGTCCCAGCTCATTGATTGCAAAGCCCTGAGAAAAGCTCACAAAAGGATTGAATATTTCATATTTATTGTACCTCAAACCCGCATTGTAGGTGGTCGACTTGTAAGGAATTTCGCCTCCCGTTACTGCAATACTGCCCTGACCATTCGGCCCCCTGGCGATCGTATTGAAATCCTTGACTTTAACATTCGCGTTTTCGTACCGTATCCCTGCTTTCAGGATGAAGTTGGTCAGTATGTCAAATTTCATTTGCGCATACGGCGCTACGTTGAGCATGTTCATATCAGGTATATATACCCGCCCGTCGGTCAGCACCTGGTTGGTGCGGTCATGCAACAGGTCAAGTCCATAGGTCAGTTCACCATTTCCCAATTCCCCTACTTTCCAGGGTGTATTTAAAGTCAGTCTTACCCCCTTTTTGAAAGACTGGATCTTCGTCTGACCGGGACCATACCAGGCTGTGCCCTGGGCTACATACCTGTTCATGGAAACGAAGCTGTTATAATATGCAGAAACGTCCAGGGAACTGGCCAGTGGAAGCGCCTCGTTATGATATGAGAGGAGTGCATTGTGGTTATATGGCGTACCGGCAGCCTCACCCGGATCATCGCCTTTCTCCCCAACGGAGGGCGTTACGCCATATTTACCTACCACATTTACATAATCACTGCTCTGCACACTTCTAAACAAATTATAAGAGCCAATAAGCTCACTATGCGCGTTTGGCCTATAAGCCAGCTTCACAAAAGTATTGTACAATGAATTTTCACCGAGTCCATCGGGCTGGGCATTCACTTTGCCCTTGGCATCCCTCAGTACTCCAGTATAATTATAAGTGCCATTAACCACGTAAGACAACTTGTTCAAAGTACCGGACAAGGTTTGAGAAACCCGATATCCTTCAGTACCCGATGGCCGGGCCAGATTGCCGTTCAGGCCCATAGTAGTAGTGCCGCTAATGGTTTTGTCGCCGCTTGCTTTTTTTGTAATGAAGTTGATGATACCGCCTGCAGAACCGTTGCCGTAAATGGACGTTGCACCTTTGATTACCTCTACCCTTTCAATTGCAGATGGGTCAAGTGTGCGGATATCACGACTCCCGTTCATTAAGGGGGTCGACTGTGGAATTCCGTCTATCAATACCAATACCTGACGTCCGCGCAGGGTCTGTCCGGCATTGGTTGCCTTATTATTAGAAGTTCCAAGGCCAGGTACGCTATTTCCAAGTATGGCAGCAATAGAGGGATTGACATTTAATTGCTCTTTTACATCACGGGAGTTCAGGATCGTCACTGAAGAGGGAACTTCTTTTAAACTCTCCGGTTTTCTACCGGCGGTTACCACCACTTCAGACAGGTCGTTTCCGCTAAGCAAGATAAAGGATACCTCGGTATCGGAATCAGCAGAGATCACCACGTCTTTAACCAGCGTCTGGTAACCAACGAGACTGGCAGAAACACGATAAGTACCTCCGGCAACACCAGAAATCATAAACTTGCCCAGATTATCCGTGGCACTGCTTTTTCCCCCACTTATAGAAACCGTAGCGTATTTTAGCGGCTGTCCATCGGCATCTAGGACTGTGCCGGATAAGGAACTCTTTAAACTCATTTTGCTTTGCGCAAATGTGACAGTCGGACTTGCGATAATTACCGCTGCCAACACCATAAGGTATATGTTAATGATCAGGTATGAAGAAATTGATTTAGGATGAATTTGTTTTGGTCGATAATGAGTCATCGTTTCTCTTTTATGAATTGTTAGCTATTTGCGCCAAAGTTATCCTTATTTAGATTCATTACAAACATTTCTTCAATCATAATTCCACGATCTCAAATACCTGACTCATTATTCAAATTCGAAACAAAGCCGAGCGATGGATGTTAAAGCATCAATCAAAACTATAGCTATGAAAACACATCAGTACGCTTATCTCGCCATGATCGCAGCCAGCTTAGTAGCTTGCCAGGGCGGGGAAGACAGCAGCAGATCTTTAAAAGATTCCACAAGGCTTGACGAACAGGCGGATTCAGCCAGACGTGATCAAGGAAACGTAGCCCCGAACAATGCAACCAGTGAAAGTGCTGTTGGTGATGACGCCGCTGCATTTATGAAGCAAGCAGCCCTCGGCGGGATGATGGAAGTCGAGCTTGGGAAATTAGCTCAGGAAAAAGCAGCAAATGCACAAGTCAAGGCATTTGCAGCAAAGATGGTCACAGATCACGAAAAGGCAAATGCGGAGTTGAAAACCTTAGCATCGGGTGCTGGTATCATTTTGCCATCAGAATATCCAGTAGAAGTCAAAAGCCATATGGAAGAAATGAAGAAATTAAAAGGTGCAGCTTTCGATCAACATTATATGGATATGATGGTCAATGGCCATGTTAAAACACTGGAGTTGTTTAAGTCGGCGACCACAATCACGGAACGACCTGTTAAAGAATTTGCAGGACGTACGCTTCCTATTCTGGAATCACACCATAAGATGGCGCAGGAAATACAGGCTTCATTAAAATAGGCAACCGAAATGCAACCGCACTAAATGGCCTGAGTAAATGCCTCAGGCCATATCATTGCTTTTCCTGTCTTATTCAACGGCCTCCTACTTATCCTGTAATTTTCAATGAGTTTATCAAGTCATCGGCAATTTCTAAATGATAACTCAATGCAATAGGACTTCCATCAAAATTTCCTGAAATTTCTGCTTTTAAGATGCTTTCCGTTTCTTTTTCTTCAAAGCTTAGGGGCTTCATGGTAGCTTTATATCGTTCATTGGCATCCGCAATCCAATGTTCTATTTCCGTTTTTCCAATGTGCGTTTTACCCTCATCAAAGACTACGGCTGTTTCGGAAAAGCAATTTGCGTAAGCAATGCTATCAAAGCTGTTTTGAGTCTGCACTAGGTCTGCGACTATTTTCGGTAAGTTCATTGTTATTATTTTTAAGGTGATTAAATAGTAGGTACAGTTCCACCGTCTATGACGAATTCCGTTCCTGTTAAATATTTAGCTCTTGGAGAAACTAAGAAGCCTACCAATTCTGCAACTTCTTCGGGCTCTGCCGGTCTTCCGAAAGGTATTCCACCCAGCGCGTCCATCACGCTTTGCTGGGCCTGCTCAACGGAAATATTTGAACCCTTAGCGATTCTGTCCAAAAATCCATTAACCGCTTCCGTTCTGATCCACCCTGGGGAGACAGTGAGCACACGAACACCCTTCGGCGTAACTTCTTTTGATAGACTTTTGCTGTAATTTATCAGTCCTGCTTTTGCAGCCGCATAAGGTAAAGTCGAATCATACAGGGGAAGTTTGCCTTGAATAGAAGCGATGTGAATGATAACGCCACTTTTTTGATCAATCATCAGCGGCAAAAATGCCCTATCCAATCGAACAGGAGCAAGCAAATTGGCCTGCAGGGTCGACTCCCAATCTTCATCACTCAATACAGCAAAACCACCAGCGGGTGTTTCTGAAGAACCAAGGTTATTCACCAAAATATCCAACCTCCCATAGGTTAACAGTACTTCACTGACTACCTTTTGCGTACCTTCCGCTTTACTTAAATCAGCAGGAATGAAATGTAACTTGCTGTTTTCTTTTTCAGCTGGATTTCTTGCGGAGATAATCACCGTTGCACCAGCTTGTAATAGTCTATCTGCAATTGCCCTACCAGCTCCTTTTGTACCGCCTGTTACTAAGGCAATCTTGCCCGATAACTCATTGTTAAAATTAAATTGTTCCATTTTTTAAATTTGTCTTTAGGACAAAATTGGTAGGTAAAAACAGTTTGCACAAGTACGGCATTACGATTCATATAGGGATAAATTTTTCCCCTATTGCGCGATTTGGAACATTGATGTAACTTTATAAAATGTACGAAAGAAAGATCCAGCCGAACCTGAATTGTGGTCTTGACCTGATTGGCGAGGTAATTTATGGCAAATGGAAAATCCGTTTGCTATGGTTCATCAATGAAGGGCACAAGCGTCCTAGCGAATTGCAGCGCAAAATCCCCGATGCCTCACGGCGGGTTTTGAATATTCAGTTGAATGAATTAGAAAAACACGACCTGGTCACAAGAAAAATCTATCCCGTTGTACCACCAAAAGTAGAATACAGCCTTACTGAATTCGGTAAAACGTTAATCCCGGTGATTGCTGTATTAGGGCAATGGGGCGATGAGCACGAAGACCATTTGCGGGATGTGATTTTGAAACAAGTTGTAAGTTCAGATTTGTAAGAAACACATCAGTAATGAAGACTTCCCAACTACGATAAGAATCTATGAAGATGGAACCTTTGCATTTAGTATATTCCTATTGGAAATAATCGAGACATAAGTGACCTGCCCATATACGCTATTCAATGCGATGAATCTCAGCGGATATTAGTAACTTGTTGATGAAAACTTTATAAGAAAAGGCTCCAGCCTGTCAAACTCTTCTTTAGCTAGCTTATCCTCCACATGCATAATCACCACCCCATTCGCGGCTCGGGAACCATAAATGGTGGCGGCTCTTATCTCCTTTTCAACCGCAATCGATTTAATTGTTTTTGGATTTACCAAACTGTCCACTAAGCGACTTTCGATGACGTAATATTTGTGTTTAAAAACCAGTAAGCACAATGGTCCGGGGGGAATTATTTGGGCTTGGCTTGGAATCATTCCCCTACGAACAGTATCCTTCTGCGCGAAAACTGCGGTGCTGCACAACGAGACAAGGAGCAAAATATAAATAATCCTAAAAGACTTCATAAACATTAATATTTCCTAAATCGTAAATATAGTTTATCTGCATCCATCACACCACTCGTATCGCCACAATTCATGTTTTCTTAACACTAAGATAATGTTGCCGGCTGTCGTCAAAGGCTTGCTGAATTATAACTGTTTACCTAACTTGTTTTTCTCAATATCCTTCATCACCCAATCCATTTCCAAATCCTTACCAGCCAGATAATCTTCAATCTGGTAATTAATCAGCACATCTGGCATAACGCCCCTGCCGTCGATATTTGTGATGTCACCAAAATAAGCGGGGATATTCCCATACTTCAGCAGCAACTGACTATGAGGTAGGGTTACGCTTTTATGTACACCTGCTGTCCATATGTTTTTACTGCCGCCAGTCTCTTCCCCTACCAGGGTTACGTTTTTCTGTCCTTTCAAATTCGATGCAAGCAAGCCGCTGGCCGAAAAAGAGCCCCCGTCGATCAATAGATATACTTTGCCTTTGAATGTGAAGGAATAAGGATAGACCATCTGGTATTCTGACATTGATATTTTGTCGATCCAGGCTTTTATTTTCGGGTTGTCGTACAGCCTTTTCTGGTGTTTGATCTCGTCGGGCAGTCTGAATATATACTTTGGAGTATCGAATAGGTGACTCAGTATCCTTGCTGCCCAAAATATTTCCCCGCCGGTATTTCCCCTGAGATCAATGATGAGTGTTTTTAAGTGACGCCTTTCTATATCATCAAAGATGTACTGATAGCCCACAAAATTGGGCGGATTATAAAAAGTGCGGAGTTTGAGATAGGCAATATTACTGTCAGCAGTTAACTTTTTATATTCTGTAGTAGGCGGTGGCGTTCCACCAATGCTGTCAAAGCCCTTTTCAAGACGGGGCTCTAATTTAATTTCCCTGAGACTACCAGATGACTGGAGCGAAATGTTCAGTGGTACTTTTTCCGGAAACAAAAATCGGTAACGCTCTGCGAACAGGCCGGCATTATTCATCAAAAATCTCTTGTAGGTAGTATTGTAGCCATCACCGGTGATATAACTATTCAAGGTATCTATCAACTTCGCGATAGGCACGTTGTTGATGCTCAGGATCTCGCTGCCTCTTCCAATTGTGGAGTCGGCAGATAAATTCTTCGTAATGAAGAGCCGTTTTCCATTAACATAGTAGCCGAACTGATAAATGGGGTGCTGCAATGATGGTTTTTTCAAAAAGACAATGTCCTGCGGAGTAAATTTGGAATAATCTATCTCTACTGTCAGGTGCCCATCCCCTATACTGCTGATCACCCGTTGTAATTTGATATACAGCGCAATCGGGGTTATCGGCTTGTCTAATGTTTTTCTTAAACTGTCAAATTTAAAGTCAAGTGTTTTTTTTGAGATGTAGAGATATAAATTCGGATGTTCTTTTTCCAGTGTGCTTTGTACGAGATCAATGTCTTTTTTAAGATCAGATGGCTGATACAGTTGTTTCGACATATGATCCAGATACTGCGCGTTTAAACCGGTTGTGGCACCAAAAAATAGTGCAAGAAATACCAGAGCTGAAAATTTCATATCGCCAAGATAAATCAAACAGATGCAATTTTAAAACTGTAGTAAATATATTGCATGCCAACCGAACTATTTCGCTAATTTTAACTAACATTAAACTGCTCCAGCTCACGTAATGTATTTCTGCCAGTTAAAGCCTGCGGTCAATGACTACCTCCAATTCTGGCGATTTCGAAAGTATAAAGCTTGTATCAATTCTGCCCAGCCAGTCTAATAGCCTCTTCCAGGATTTCATCTTTACCTTTCTGTATGCCCAGAATGGTATTATTGACCAGCACATCAGGTACTACACCATTTAGATGATGTTTACTTCCATCAGGATTTTTGACTAGCATACCAGAATAAAAAAAACGATATCCGCCAGGCATGGATACTAAATTGATATTTCCATTGCTACCTGAGCTTGGCTGACCGACAATAGTCGCCACCTTAAATTGTTTATAGGCAGATAAGAAGCTTTCTGCAGCACTTTGAGCAGTAGCATCAGATAGGACAAATATTTTTGCTTTTACACGAGGCAGAGCGGGCACGATAGTATAAGAGCCGGTAGTATAGGATACATCTTTATAATCTGGATATAAAATTTGAGGTGTAAACATCCCGCTATTTGCATTCAGCTTTTTATACGTCAAATGCGACAAGAATGTTTCCGCATCTTCGTTCAAATAACCACGCAGATCAACAATTACCGATCTTGCTTTCAAAATTTCAGCCATGTGGGCCTCAGTGGTCGTTTTGTTTAAATTGATGTAGAAGATATCATCTGAAATCCAATCACTCATGCTTCTGTTATTTCTATCGGAACCAGAAATATACTCATTGTAAGCATAGGTGCGAGGAATACTCAGGGAATAATTCTGGCCTCCACTTTTTAAAGTCAAAGGACAAACTTCCCCTCGCTTACCCCTAGTGAGGCTTAAAATGCTCTTTGCCCGTTTCCATTGAACCGAACCAGAATAAAGCGAATCATTGGATCTTAACACGTCAAAGGGGTTTTTGTGCGCTATTTGAATGACTTCGTCTCCTGCTTTAACGGTTTTAGTCAAGCCAGAGTCAAGTACTTTTTTCACGACTACTTTTCCTTCTGCAATATCAAAAAGCAATGGCAAAGAAGCGATATCTTCATCAGTGTCACCGTGTAAATCCACGAACATGTGACCATCATTGAGGGAATTCGCAATCCACTTCAACGTTCTTAAAAAATCTTGATCTGTTTTGTCAGAGAATACCCTATGAATTCCTGCATTCCAAATTTCATCTGCGTTCATTGAAGCATCTCCCCAATAGGGATAAGAATGTTTCAGTGCATTATATAAAATTACAAAATCGGCTAATCTAATAGACAAATCTGAGCCACTGATGCTGAATTCTCCATGTTCATCTTTTGGCCACGATTCGTAAGCAAGGTTTATGAGTTTAGCAACGTTACCTTCTCCTACCTCAGGATACGTATGCTTTTCATCTCCATACAAAACTAAAGGAACCATGCATTGTATTCCCGGGACTAAGCTTTGCAGTACATAATCACCAATCTTAAGTTCCCTGTCGAAAATCTTTTCATTGCCTTGATGTTTAAAAAAACGAATTATCCTACTGTCCACCTTCGAATCTAATTGACTCAGTGAAACCATATTTTCAACTAAGGGAACAAGGGTTTCTCTTCCATTATCAATGAGCCGTAGCTCGATTTTATTAACATCCAGGGATCCAGCAGCGCCTAAATTGGGTTCTATGGCAAACGTAAATAAGTCCAGCTTAGGATCAAAAACACCATTGAAAACATACTTTTTTTCGTTCTCTGAAACGGAGGATTCTTCTACAAAATTGAGTTTATCTAAATACGGCTTTGAAACTAAATCCTTAATGTTTGATTTTACATGAATACTTAAGCTAAATTTTTTGCCTTTATGTAGGCTAACATCAATTGGTGATGTTAAAGCAAATGCACTTTGCTTGATTCTCGTCTCAGATATAGGAGTAATTCTGTTTATTCGAACGCTGCTGTAAATATTGTCGAAATAGGGCAGTTTTAAACCTACGTGCCGCCAATAAACAGGTACGTACCCAATCAAGCTCTGAGGCCTTATATCGGAAAGGTCAAACTTTAGATTTTTACTCGTAGAAATTTTGATTGTTGGTGCAACAGGAAGAAATAGCTCATTTAAAGTGGATACTAGTTCATGATCATCCTTAACCTGAAGCATTTTTTGACTTCCATAGACAGCAAAACTTTGCCATTCAAGTTTCGATGCCTCATCTGAAGGATGGAAATACTGGACATACCCGTATAATTTGCTGAATGCGCTCAAATTGCGTATTTGCTGTCGAGTTTGCGTGAATCCAGTTAAGGAAGCAATGATTAGGCATAGCGTAAATAATAACCTCATTTGCGGATGATTTATTAAGCAGTTAAATATAAATATTGATTGCGTATAAAATCCGGTTTTAACCAACATTAACATCTCTATTTACAAATGGATTAATGTCCCGAAGCGATACGGTCAGAGCCGACATCACCAATGTACCAAATGGCAAGCATATAGCTAAGATTTTGAAATGGTCAAATACTGGGTCATGGCGTTAGCCTTCTGAAATTCCTTTTTGAATTCGTCCGAACTGTTGAAGCTCAATTGTGTAATGAGCCTGACTTCATAACTAACCGGAAAAGAGGCGACCTCGAATGGCCAGGGTGCTACGATCAGCTTATCCCCGGAAGCAAACATTTCATATGGCTCGCCTTCAGGCCCATTACTGATCTGGATCTTACGCTGCTCTGGCTGTATCAGTTGCTGGCAGATGAGCAATGAAAATGCATCGCAGAATTCCAGCAGCTCGTAGGCTTTACTGATTTCGCCTTTAGTCGTATTCGCAATCTGGAGCCAATCCTTCTCCCTATTTGCCAGTTTGACAAAAAATGGTTTGGCTTTGGGCTCCGAACCATGAACAAATTGGATATGCCGAGAAATTAGTAGCGCAATAAAAGCACTTTTCGTTTCTGCCATCGCGATGAGTGCTTCGCTCCTCTTTGCTTCAAATTCCGTTTGCTTAAAGTTTACCGGACCGCCATTTTCATTGATCAACTCCTCATTTTCCAGCTCATTATATACGTCATCGTGTTCCGCAGTAGCGATCAGTGTATCCATCCACCTACCCGGCTGTTTATCCTTCTTCCACCGGGCGCAAATTTGAGCAGCAAGCAGTCCATGCGAACGCTGGGTAATGACCTGCCAACCATTTTCTGTATAATTTACGATCATAACGTTTTTTCAGGCTAAAACCTTTCGGTAGTTATTTCAAATGATTCCATATCAACAACAACCTGGTCCGGCATAGGTTTTAAGTGTTCCAAGTTATAAGTTGAGCGCTTTTTGGCGAACATGGAGCTTTGACTTGACCATTTGCGGAAAACAAATCCAGTTAGCGACTGTTCAGTTTACGGTTTATAAGAGCCAATTCAATTAAACGAGAAAACAATGGCACATTTAGAAGTACAACCAAAGCCTTCAAGACCCTGGTGGGTTTGGCTGCTGATCGTCTTGCTGGTAATTTTGCTGGCAGGAATCCTGCTCAGGAAATTCAGTTCAGAAGAAAAAACAAGTACAGTTCTTTCCAGAGCTGCCAATTCCAGTGGAATGCTGCTGGCAAAAACAGTCCCGGACTAAAATAGTCGCCTCTAATGACACAAAATCCAGAAGACAGCAAAACCGCAATGTGTCCATTGTTGTCTTTCTGAAACAATAACCAGCATTTTTTGAACAATTAAATGAGATCCTCATGGAACAAAATACATACAGATACCTGCGAGAACTGACTGGAAGTAATTTCCAGATTGTAGACGACGAGCCCAACATTATTGGCTGGGAGGTAAAAAACGAAAATGGAACCTATATCGGTGAAGTGGAAGAATTGTTATTTGACCCTAACACAAATGCGGTTCGTTACCTTATCGTAGACTTGGATGATAATGGAATGAACCTGGATAACAAGTCTGTCATGATCCCATTGGGCATTGCTCATTTGCATACAAGTGACGATGAGGTCGTCCTACCTGGCCTGCACGCTGACCAGTACAATGCGCTCCCTGCATATGAAAAGGATCAGATTGGTCCCGAACTCGAGGTGCAGATCCGAGCAATTATCGGAAGCCCCGCCGCCTTAAGGATGGAGGAAACAATTGTGGAGTTTGATCAAAACCATTTTTACAACCACCATCATTTTGACAAAGGCAGGTTTTATCAGCGAGGGGGGCTTCAGGAAAACCATATGACCGGAAAGTCTCCCGATGAGCAGGAAACCATCCATGAACTGGTCGAAAAATCCAAATATCGGCGGGAGCCTTAATGCCTTAGGATATATCCCTTTTAAGTGTCATATGCCGGCATCACTACCATCTAAGAAAACAATGGGCCGCTCCTATCGCGGCCCATGGCTTCCATGATATCTCTCGCTCATCCAAGTTATTAAACAGAACTGAGGTACTAAAAGCGCGTAAATCGCGCTGCACCTGCAGGAATTACCTGAATTTCAACTTCTCTGGCTGTTCTCTTATGGTGACTATGTTTAAAACCCTTTAAAACCATTCGTACTTCCGGATGTTTATCGTTAAAACATTCATTATGGAAAATCGAGACGCAGAACAACTGAAAAATCAGGAGGATGTTACTCCTTCCGAAGCATTGGAAAAATTAGTAATTGAAAAGGACACTGAACATGCGCCTAAAACTACTGGCACCGGTGCAAACAATCCGGTACAGAGATCAGAAAGTTTAATTATCAAAAAAGAAGAGGATCAAGAGGACAGCGAATAGCTATTTCTTCTAAGCCTTCTTAGCCAGATTCTGCTGCTTTAATTTATATTTGGCCCATTCAATTTATTTTGAAGGCTTTTTAAAACTGCATTATTCCCGAGGTCCGCTGACTCATTTTCCAATTTGTACAACATACGAGCTGGCGTAACCATGTCTTTGGAAGCCTCCTTATAAATCTGTACATTAAATGTCAAATGATTGCTATCTGACTTATAATGCAAAATGAATTTCTCAGGGTCGGTCATTAGCGTATCGCTATCATAAACATACCCATCTTTTATCAGTTGAGAAGAAATATGTGTCGTTAGAACCTTGCTCAATCCTTCATCGATTCCAAATTTCTGTTGTGGACGATTATAAATTCTCACGAGGCACAATAGACCACCAAGGCCGATCACGACCAATATAAAGATGTAATATATGGAAGGGAAAAATAGACTGTACAGTGTGGGTCTTTTCTCTACTGTTGATGAACCAGTTGCTTTCAGCTTTTTATTTGGGAGGCTATATGTGGAGCGTTGATTTGTCATATTCTAATATAAGCAAAATAAGTCGCATTCAAAACATTGCCATCCTCTAAGCTCCAAGATTAACCCATTTAAAAACTCATTTGAGTAGCTAAGCCTATAAACATTAACTCAACGTCACTGTTTCGCCAGTTTTTACGGATTCATCACATGCAAAAGCAATCCTTAGACTATTTACAGCATCTAGTGTAGCATCGCTTAAATCAATATCTTCGGTAATCGCTTTTAGGAAATAACGTTGCTCACGATTACAAAGTTCCTGATGATCGGGCTCATCGGTAAGATCTATCCATTCATCTGCTTTACTAAACTCATCGTCGATATTTAAATCTGCATAGTGCACTTTTATCGATTCCGTTTTCGTATGCGCATCTATGTTATCAGAATTACCGGCTGCCCCGGCTTTTTTTGCCATGATGGATACCGAACCCTTTGGACCAAAAACATCTTTAATGAAAAAGGCATTATCACTTACCATAGGGCCCCAACCAGCTTCATACCAACCGATCGAACCATCTTCAAAACGGATTTGTAACTGTCCGTAATTGTAATTCCATTCTGGGATTTCCTCAGTAAGCTTTGCGCCAATGGCACTCACTTTTAAGGGCTTTGACCGTGTCATTTGACACATGATATCTATATAATGTACCGCACAATCTACAATTGGACTTAAACTTTTCATCAAATTACGATGTACTGTCCATTTCGGCCCATGGCTTTGCTGATTGAGGTTCATGCGCATAACCAAAGGTTTTCCCATTTGCTGTGCCAATTCGGTAAATTTTTCCCAGGAGGGATGGTACCGAAGAATGTAGCCGACCAATAATTTTTTATTGGCTTTTTTAGCTGCTTCTGCTACTTTTATGGCACCTTCTACACTATCCGCCAATGGTTTTTCTATAAACACATGGCAGCCGCTTTCGAAAGCTTTTATGGCGTAAGCCTCATGCGTATCCGGATAAGTGGAAATGCAAACGGCATCCGGTTTGGTGATGGAAAGTGCTTCGTAAAAATCGCTGTACAGCTCATATTGCCCACCCAACTTTTTATTGAGAACTTCCTTGCTTTTTCCAGTGGAAACCAATCCACATATCTCAAAACCTGGTAAGGTGTGATAAGCTGTGGCATGGGAAGCTCCCATATTGCCGCATCCTACTACCAATACCCTTAAATTCTTATTTTCTGTCAACATATAATATTTAGACGCCTAAAGTCCAGCCTTTGCGATATTCGCGTTTCACAAATTGATTTACTTCATCAAAATTGGTAACCCTCATGTTTACCTTATCCCAGAGCATTTTAATATCTCTACCTGGGTAACTGATTTTACCATTTGCATCCTTGCGCTGTACATCTATCCCTCTGATCGCTAAATTGGCAATCAACAGCGTTTCTGTCAATGGTCCGGCAGTCTCAAATGGAGAACTCAGTGCGATCTTACCATACCCTGCAATGGCAGCTTCAGCAAATTGGGTATAATGTCCTTCTTCCTGGTTCAGCACACGTGGAATAGTGATTTTAGTTTTGTCTGATTCGTTGCGGGACAAGGGCAGTAGCTTTGGATTTGCACCATAGGTTTCGCAAATCATTTTGCCTTTTGTACCAATAAAGAGCACACCATTATCACCAAATCTTTCATTTGGGCCTAATTCTTCCGGACGTTCCGGTTTAATGCCACCATCCATCCAGTGCAATTGAACCTCTCCCCTGGTTTTCTCCGTTTTTGCAAAAGTTAAAATAACGTGACTTGATGGCGGACAGCTTTCTGGTGAATAAGCACGTCTAAACTCATCTACATAAACGCTACCTACGCTACACTCTACACTGATAGGTGTATCTAAACCTAAAATCCTAAATGGCGGTTCTACCAGGTGACAGCCCATATCGCCAATGGCACCTGTACCATAATCCCACCATCCCCTCCAGTTAAAGGGCACCAATTTACTGATGTAATCTTTGTATGGAGCACTGCCTAACCACAAATCCCAATCGAGTTCTTTTGGTATTTCGTCTTTTCTTGTTGGCCAGGAAATTCCCTGAGGCCATACTGGTCTGTCGGTCCAACAATACACAGTATGTACCTTACCAATCTTACCTGCATCATACCATTCCTGTAACCTTCTCACACCATCGCCAGATGCACCTTGATTGCCCATTTGCGTGACTACTTTATAACGGCTTGCGGCTTCGCTGAGCATCCTGGCCTCGTAGATATCGTGTGTTAAAGGTTTTTGTACATAGACATGTTTACCCAATTGCATGGCTGCCATGGCAATCTGTGCATGGGTATGGTCTGGCGTAGAAACCGTTACGGCATCAATATTTTTGCCTTCCTTATCTAATAATTCGCGATAATCTTTATAATATTTTGCCTTCGGAAACTTTTTTAGGGAATTAGTAGCTCTTCTATCGTCTACATCACATAAAAAAGCAACATCTGTCTTACCACCTCTAACGATACTTGCAATATCGCTTTCTCCCTTGCCGCCCGCACCTATTCCTGCCAATTGTAACCTATCGCTTGGCGCCAGAAATCCTGGCCCACCCAACACATGGCGGGGTACAATCATAAATCCAGCTGCCGCAAGAGCTGCTGTTTTAATAAAGTCTCTTCTCAAATTTGCCTTATCTTCCTTCATTTTTTTGAATTTAGCATACCAATTTAAATTATTTATTTTTACCTGTAGCTTTCCTCTCTGTATCTTTTTTGCTTAAATCTTTAATCCTGATGTTTCTGAACTGAACAGGAGAACCGTGGCCAAGGAAACCAATATGTCCGCTTTCGCGAGATAATCCTGGGTGTTCCTGGTGATCTGGAGTGCCGTTTTTCCTAAACGGCTCAATATCTCCATCTAAAATTACGGTTCCATTTAAGATCACCTTAATCTTTGTTCCTTTAACAATCACTTCTTCATAGTTCCATTCCCCAACTGGCTTTAAAAACCCTCTTTTTGCAGGGATTGTACCATAAACAGAGCCATGGTATTGGTATGCTTTCAGGTCCTTATAGATTGGTGCGTCATTATCCAGGATCTGCAACTCCATGCCTACATAGGCAGCATCTCCTTCCAATGGTGCCCTTATTCCCAAACCATTATTTGCACCAGGCGTTAACTGAAATTCGAAACGGTAAATAAAATCGCTAAATTCCTCTTTGGTAAATAAGTTACCACCAGATCCTTTACCTGGTTTTGGCCTAATGGCAATGTTTCCATCCTCAATCACGTAATCGGTAGTGTTACCTGTCCAATGATGCATATTGGTTCCATCAAACAATATCTTATAACCCTCTTTTTTCTCTTCTGCACTGAGCTCAAATGGTTTTGGACGAGGGATTTCTTTAATATAGATATCACGATAAGCCACTGGCGATCCATGTGCTTGCAATTCAATTTGCTCTTCTGCAAAAATTGGCAGGCCTCTGTCCCAATAGTTTTCTAAAATTACATTGTCAGTAACCAGTTGCCCATTCAAATACACGGTTACACGGTCACCTTTCATTAGTATCCTGAATGTGTTCCACTCATCTAGTTTATTATCGGCTACCTTAAGCGGCTTGCTTTCATTGATCTGGTTGTTATACAAACCGCCTGATCCTACTTGAGCGCCTACCTTGGTACGGGAAAGATCCCAGATTTGTACTTGTGGCGTTCCACGTAGATAGATCCCGGCATCACCCTCTCCTTTTTTATCGTCGATGATTTTCCAATCTACCAACATTTCAAAATCGCCATATTTTTTAACGGTAGCCAGGTTATTCCCATGACCTTGAAACTGAAGTTCGCCATTGATCACTTTCCAGCTTTGTTGCGCCTCGGTATCTGCTTTTGCCTGTGCAGCTGCCAGGGTTTTTTCGTCCATTTTCGATCTCTTGATTGGATCAGCTACTAAGCCCTTCCAACCCTTTAGGTCTTTGCCATTAAACACTTGCACAAAACCTTCACCCGCTTTCATTTCCGAAATATATTTACGCATAGCCTCTTTCTGATAGCTTGCATCGCCCCCGGTAATTACAGCAATTGTTTTATTCAAAAGGCCCTTTACAATATTGCCATCGTAAGTCCCGGCCAGGGTAATGTTCATTACTGCATTTGCAGCTGCCTGTTGTAAGTTTACATTGTCTAAATACTGACCAGCAAATACAATTGCATTAAAACACTTGGCTTGCTCTGTATCTTTAAGGATTTGTTGTTGCTGTTTTGAAGTTTTAGCAATGGCCATCGCATTGCGCAATAACAATAAACGCTGATCAGCAGGATATTTTGCACTTCTTACCAGGCTCAGAAAGCCTTCAATCGCCTGGTCCAAAAGATCTGAATTGGTAGTGGAGCGGGCAATACCCATTAACACTTCGACTGAGCCTGCATCAGACCAGGAAGAAAGCGCTTCAATGGCAGTCTTCTTAGTCGCATCATCTCCGCTTGCATAAGCATCTGCTACAGCTTCTAACGATTTCAGACCACCTAAAGCCGCCAAAACTTTGTAAAATAGAGATTTCTTTTCTGCCGCAGCGCTGTTCATCTGCTGAAGAACAGCATCAATTTGCGGCTCATTATCTGCCGTTCCTTTCAATGAAGCAATAAGGGCATCTTGTACAGCTGTAAGTTCGCCACCATCTGCCGTTTTATTTAAGAGTTCAAATAACTGTGCCCGATTTTCCGCTACTGCGATATGCTTCAGGGATAGAAAAGCTGCTTTTCTTACCGCTGCATCCTTATTGGCTAATTGCGCATAAATAGCAGCGGTTTGATTTGATGCTGCACGCGCAGCTAAGATATTGATAAAGGCAACTTGTACTTCAGGCTTAGCCTTTAAGATATAATCTCCAACTTGGGTAGACACATTTTCGCCTTTTATCCTTAAGATACCATTAGCAATCGCTGCAATATCAGCTGCACTGCCTTTGCTCATCAATTTCAATAGCTCAGCTAAAACCTCCTCCTGTCCGAGTTTTACAGCGGCATTAATAGCGGCAATTTTTACTTCTTGATCATCACTTTTCACTAATTTCATTACCGCAGGCAATGCAGATTTTGCTTTGCTATTGCCCAGCATGTCCAAAATTGCAACCTGGGTTGGAGCATCCACCTTTTTTAGCAGATTTGCCCATGCTGCACTATTGCCCTCATTGATACCATCTGCAGCAAACTTAACCGCTGCCGCTCTAAACTCAAATTGTTTATCGGCTATGGCATCCAATAGCACTTGCTGATTGCTTTGTGTTTCAGAGAGTAGCTTTAAAGCAGCAATGCGCTGGTTTACCTGGTCATCAGCCACTGCTTTTTCTAAAATTGTTTTAGCAATGGTTTCTACTCCAGTTTTATCTTGAGCTACGGTTTTTTGCGCATATACCAATAAAGCGGCAATTGCATTGCTTTGGTCATATTTATAACCGGCCTGTTCTGCGGCTTTTAACAAGATTTCTTTAGCAGATGCATCGCCGATATTGGCTAAAGCAGACAAACTTACCTTCGTCAATTCTTTATCTGGCCCATTAGCAAAAGGGGCAATTGCTAATGCTGCAGTTTTAGAATTGCTATGTCCCAGCGCTTCTACAATGGCAATTTTAGCTTTTCCATTTGCCTTACTTAAGCCATCAATCAATGCCTGTGTAGCAGAAGCAGAACCAATTTTAGCTAATGCCCTTGATGCCTCATCTGCTAATTGTTCATCGGCAAGGTAATTTGCCAAACAAGGTATCGCAGTATCATCGCCCACTAAATCAAACTGACTGATGATGAATGCCTTACTTTCTTGATGAGCTAATTTAGTTAATGCTGTGCAGTAGGACTTAATGGCCATCTTCCTGAAATCCTGGTTGCCATTTTTGGTCGCATAGGCGGTGAAGCCTCCTACTGCATACTCAATTAGTGCATTGTTTCCTTTTTCGGAAGCTGTTAAACCAGTGATCAGGCTTACATATCCTTCTTCGCCTAAATCAGCCACTTCTTTCATGTTACGCTCCAATTGTTGAGCATTTCTGGCTGGCAATTGTGCCAATAAATCGGCAATACGAGTGGTTGTAGTTCTTTCGTCTTTTCTATCCTGAGCTAAGGTTTTCAGCGTAAATAATGCATTAGAAAGCATTACCATGATCAACAACGCTAATAGTATTTTTTTATTCATGAAGATTTGTATTTGGAACGTTTTAAATAGAATATGGTGCACGCATTACTGGATTGATTAACTTGTTGGCCGCTTCATCATCTACGAACACTTGCTTTACAGGGTCGAATTTTAAAGATCTTCCCAACCTAAGTGCAGCCAAACCAATATTGATAATATTACATGAACGGTGGCCATTTTCTTCATTTAAGGCAAACTTTTTCCTTGTCCTCACTGATTCTGAAAACTCCACAATCTCCGGATCCGGTTCTGGAAATTGCGCCAGTTTACGTTCCAGATCAGGAATATCAGATTTAAAGCCCGGGTACAGTTTCCCTTTTGGGCCTTCTATATAAGGAACATTGGTATCTTTACCTTCGCCATCCAAAATAATCTGACAACCATCCGCATAAGTATAAGTTATTCTGCGCCAAGTCCCTACAGCATCGCTGTGCTGTTGTGCTGCATCAATTTCTACAGAAATAGGATTGGTATCATCCTTACCTAAAAAATACTGTATCGGATCTATGTAATGTTGCCCCATGTCACTTAAACCTCCGCCATCATAATCCCAATACCCTCTAAACGTTTGGTGAACACGATGTGCATTGTATGGTTTATATGGCGCAGGGCCCAACCAAGCCTCATAATCTAACTCTGCCGGTACTGGCTGAGGCTCCAGATGATCTTCCCCTACCCAGAAAAATTTCCAATCGTAGCCAGTATGTTTACTTACGGTTACTTTTAATGGCCAACCCAACAGACCGCTGTCTACCAATTTTTTAATTGGTTTTACCGTGGTGCCCATTCCGTAAAAAGTATCCTTAAATCTAAACCAGGTATTTAACCTGAACATCCTGCCATGTTGTTTTACCGCTTCTACTACCCTTTTCCCTTCACCAATTGTATGAGTCATCGGTTTTTCACACCAAATATCTTTCCCGGCATTCGCGGCATCAACAGCCATGATACCATGCCAGTGCGGCGGTGTAGCAATGTGCACAATATCTACTTCGGGCAATTGTATCAGCTCTCTATAATCACTAAATGTTTTTACCCCTTTGTCTAGCATAGCTGCTGCTTGTTTAAGGTGGTTCTTGTCTACGTCGCAAATGGCAACAACCTGAGTACCTTCATAGCCGAAATGGCCTCTCCCCATACCTCCAACGCCTATGACAGCTTTGGTCAATTTATCACTTGGTGCCAGGTAGCCTTGTCCGCCCAATACAAATCTTGGGACAATGGTAAATGCTGCAGCAGCAATTGCAGATTTCTTAATAAAGTCGCGTCTGGTGTGTTGTTCTTCTTGAGCTTTCATTTAGTTATTGGTTGGTTTCAAAGCACATTAAGTTGCCGGAAACATACTGGTTTTAGATTCGGTTAAGTTTTAAAATACAATTAATATTAACAAGAAACCGCGACAAAGGCAAAACATAATTGAATTTTTTGTCAAAAAAAATTACTTTAATAAAATATTTATAAAAGTTTAATATATTTATATAACAATATAATTAATGAAATGCACCTTAATCCATTTAGTAAGCTAATAGAGGCCGGTAACGAAAAGCAACTTATTCAAGAATATAAGGTCATCAAGCACCTCTTTAATTTGGGCGCTTCTTCAGTTTCTGCAATTTGTGAAGTCATGGAACTCAGCACGCCAAGCGTCTTAAAGCTGCTTAACGGATTAATTGACAAGGCCTGGGTAGAAAAGAATGGTTATGGCCTATCCATTGGGGGACGAAAGCCTGATCTCTATCGGTTAATGGGGAAAAAAATGCTGATTCTCTGCATCGACATTCAGTTATTTTATACCAGGATAGCCATTATAGATAATGACTACGATTTTGTAACGGATGTAAAGACCATTCAGGTCTCCATTTCTAAAAACAGGGTCGATTTTTTTAATATTTTACAGGCAAACCTTCAGGATTTTTTAACCTCAGCGGGTATTCAACAACAGCAATTGATTGGTTGCAGTGTGGGTATGCCAGGTTTAATTGATACCAAAAAAGGAGAGAGTTATAGTTATTTCTTGAGTGACGGCGAAAACATTTCCTTAACTGCGGCCCTCGAAAAAATGCTGGATATGCCTGTAGTGATCCAAAACGATGTAAATGGCTCATCAATAGCAGAATTTACACATGGCATGGCCAGGGACAAGAAAAATGTACTGGTATTGCTGATGGACTGGGGGGTTGGTCTTGGCATTATCATGGACGGCAAACTAAGAGAGGGCACCTGTGGCTTTTCGGGAGAATTGGGTCATATTCCCTTTGTTGAAAACGGGAGCTTATGTTATTGTGGTAAACATGGCTGTTTAGAAACGGTCGCTTCTGGCAATGCCCTGTCAGAAATGGCAAAAGAAGGGATTTTAGCAGGCAAAAACTCGATGTTAAATAAACTTACCAAGGAAGAACTAGAAAGGATTGAGCCAGCCGTCATTATTCAAGCGGCTAATAAAGGGGATCAATATGCAATACAGTTATTATCAAATGTAGGCGCCCATATGGGAAAAGGAATATCCATTCTCATCCAGCTCTTCAACCCTGAATTGATCATTCTAAGCGGCAAAATTGCCGAGGCAAAGCAATACATCACCCTGCCGATGCAACAAGCCATCAACGTGTATTGCATGACCCAAATCCGGGAAAAAACAACAATCGTATCTTCCGAACTTGGAGAAAACTCAAGATTACTCGGATACGCTGCCATGGGGATTGATCACTTTTTAGATGCTTACATTAAAAAATTAAGAGCCAATAATAGGTAAAGCATATTCCCCCACATCGCATCACAACGCCTGAATTTGTTCTTTAGACAGCCTAGTAACTTCAGTAACCTCAGCTATGCTCAAACCTCTATCTCTTAAGTTTTTAGCTATTTCAAGTGCTTTACTTAAAGCACCTTGTTTAAGACCTTGTTCAAGACCTGCTTCAAGGCCCTGTTCCTTCCCTTTTTCCATTGCAAAATCAAGGACATTCTGATTGTCCCATTCTTCTTGTTGTGCTGTTCTGTACATTTCTAATTCCTCCTTTGTAAATTTGGCGCATCTCGCCGATTCAAAAAACACCCTCATTTCTTCAGCAAATGCCGGTTCTTTAGTCATCGTAGATGCGTTTTTTAAACTATAAATCCATTTATCCAAACCTGTTTTGAGCTCAGATTCAGATTTGTCAAATTTTTTCAGTTCAATATAAACGAAATGAAGCTTATCATAAAAAACCGTCGCCTTCCGAGTATCAAACAAGGCAACGTCGTGCAGATATAGCCCTTTATCAGTACCAGGTAGACAGAATTCTTCAAGCAGGGAAATTACATAGACGGGCTTTAGCTCGTAGTTCCATTTCTTTCCTTTTGGTGCCTGGTCACTGATCAATCTGCTGGCATAGAATAGGGAACGATCCTTAAAGTGCGTCTGCTGTGTCCTCTGCAATTCCACCAGAAAAGAAATCCCATTTTCATCGACACAAACAAAGTCCAACACAGCCCCTCTCTTATCCTTTATCTCTCCTGGATACTCATTCTTACCATAAGCAATAGAGACAATTTCTCTTTTACCTTTCAGGACTTCGTTTAGGAAAGCCCTAGCCACCTCTTTATTCGCCTCACTTGCAAAAATCCGCTTAAAAGCCCAATCTACTAAGGGGTCAATAAAAGGATTTCTCTCTCCAACCGAATACACGACAACGGATTCGGCAAGGTTGGTGTCAACTGGTATATCTTCTAATATATCCTGGTATCTTTTCATTCGTTCAACCTAACTAACAAGGCGAAACAAATATATCAACAACAACTAAAACAACCAAGTATTTCTCCTTAATTAATATTCTGTAATAATATTAATAATTTTGGTGAACGATACAATATTTTGGATGATTAATGTAGTACAGTTCAAAAAAACAATGCACATTCTGGAACCAAAAAAATTAATCAAGAAATCAGAATCAGACTTTGTTCTTTGTAACCTCTGTAATAAACGTATGTTTATTCACTTTTCTTAGCTACATTTAGGATACAAAAATTACTATGAAACGCCTAGCCCTCTCCCTCCTATTATTCAGTACGACAGTAGCACAATCCCAGGTGATTGAAACTGCGAAAAGAATTGGCTTTTATGACACCGATAATAAAAAGATTACGATGGAGACATTCAATCTGATTATGAAGAAGAACCATGAAAGCATGTTTGTTAGGAGAAAAGATCATGGTTCCGATTCCGTCTCTTTTACGTTGACAAAGTACACCTTGTCTCAAATCAAAGAAGATTCTCTTGCTGCTGTGAAACGTGATAATGATTTACAAAATTTAATCAATTCCAAGCTACCGCCAATTGTTCTGAAAACTGTTTCTGGCGATTCCATCTCAATAGCGAGCATTAAAGGCATCAAGGTCCTTCACTTCTGGTTCACGGCTTGCCAACCTTGTTTGGATGAGATCCCTGCCATGAATCGATTGATCAAAAAATACAGTAAATTAAACGTAAATTTCATTGGTCTCACATATGAAAGTAGTGATCAAGTCAAAAAGTTTATGTTAAAAAACAAATTTGATTTACCCACATATGTTGATGCAGCCCAAACAATTGAAAAGCTCAAGATAACTTCCTATCCAACGACTATGTTGACTGATGAATACAATAAGATATTATTCATTGATAATAAAGGTATCTCGGCTACACGAGCTCTCGAATTATATCTCAGTCAATTAGTAATAAGATAGACGATCGGTAGAGCATCAGCACCCCGTTTTACTGGCCAATGGCATGGTGATCAGTTTCGTCATTAGAGGATTGATGTATTAATATTCATCTTACATATATCAGCAGAGCGGCTAAGGCAAAGGAAGGGAAAAGAAAACTCTGATCGGCTAATTCAATTTTATCTTTTGAGGCGGTGCGATGTAGATGCTATCTTCCTTGGCAGGCAAGCTGAAATATTTGTGGACATCATGGAAGGGGTGAAATGGCTTATTCATATCTTTATAAATTGTGGTTCTCTCGTCAGTATTCCTTATCCCTGATCACCATAAAATACTCCTTACCCCTACGCTCCATTACAGCCGTATACTCTGGAAATTCCTCACTGAGTGAGCGCTGCATGATCACCCAGAAATTATCCTGTTGCTGATACGGCACTGCCAGTTTATAGCAATAGAGCTTTTCCAGTTTCTCTGGCTGGCGCAGATCCAGTATGATCCTATCCTGCACAGCCTCCCGTTCCGAAGAATCATGGGGCGGTTCCAACCTCAGCGCCAGGGCATACAAATCCTTCAGTTTATAGTTTCGCACGGTAATCGATTTGCCTTTCAGAAACTCATCATTGCTGATGCGATAGCCGGTCTTGTAACCCGACTTATAGCCCGTAAAAGCATACTTAAATACCTGCGTATTCGCAGAAGTATGCGCTTCTTTTATACTCTTAGCCCCTTTTTTCTTCTCCGTAGGGCAATCTTTCTGCGCTTGACCGTAGCAAAAATTTAGGCAAAGCGCGGCCATTACGACCATTTTCATCGTTTTTTTCATTTCAGTAAGTTTTAATTATTTACACGCTTCCGTTATTGAGCGCTTGGCGAACCATCTCTTGCTACAAGAACCTCCTCACATCAAACTCCGCAGTCCAATACTTCTCCCCGGTCCCATTTGCATAGGCCACATAATGCCCTATACCCTGCTTCGTGATCAGGAACTGATGTCCTTCCAGTTTATTCAATGGCGCTGCAAAAGACTCCAGATCCCCGGGATCCAGGACAACAATCCCATGATCTTCTCCAGCAGATAATAACCCTTCCTCCAGGACATGCAGCTCTGGAAGATGGAAGTACCCTATAGGACTTTCCCAATAGCTCACCCAGTTGTGGTCTTTATCCGTGTCAAATTCCGCTATAGAATGGAAGCGAGTGGCGGTTCGCTCCTTCCATTCCGGGCTGAGCGAGATGATCGCGAAATTTACAGGGTCATCAGTATGGCTTTGCGCCCTGATGAGTAGATGTGTGCTGATTTTAGATGGTGCTTTCATGCGTATCTGATTTTGTTCAACCTTTTTGGCAAAATAGACCAATCAATAAAGCTATACGATACGGAATCAGAAAGTGGGTTTTTGCAGATCGCGCGATAGTCATAGCAACCAAGACTATCCAAACCCTGTTAAACGCAAAAAGCGTGAAACCCCACTTACCGTCTTGGAGGTCGTAGGAGACCTGGAAACGAATAAGCAAGGCCCACGCTTTTAACGGCGTGAGCACTTTCCACTTATCCTCTCATTTCCTTTTGAAATTTCCTACGTTTCCAAGACGAGACTCTTAAGTGCTAAATGCTCCAAATATTTTGAAGATTTTGCAAATGTATAATATTAGCTTTTACATATCTATTTTGTTTTGGTCAAACTTATACAATTAACCTAAAAGAACCAATAGTTCCACAAAATTAATACTATTGAATTAAAATGCAGAATATTTATAATTAAACCAATATTTTGAATGTTATCTCTAGGTTTCCCTAATCGTTTTGATTTCAGGCATTAATGCTCCCCAAATACACACTGTCACTCACCGCCTTCCTGTTTACTGCCACAAAAGAAATATACAACTCCATATCCCCTGCCAACCCTTGCGGTAGCGGCAATACCAGCGAACCACTGATCCTTACCGCAGTACCAATCTCAAAAACCGCCTTTGCCAGTCCCGGAAAATAGGCAAGCACCATCACCTCATCGCTGGGCAGGGAAAGCGGCACACTGGGATCGTAAGCCCAGCTGAAATGCAGTCTATCTAAAAGCAAAACCACACTGGCATTCAGCGGCGGTGCCAATACACCTTGCGATACCAAAACCTTCGCATAATCCATCTCTAAAGAAGGATACACGCCCTTCAGACTATACCTCAACAAATACGACACCGCCGCGTTCTGCGGGAAAATGTTCCTTTCCTGCGCCTGCAGCGCATAACCTACATTGATAAAGGGAATGATCGGCTTCAGAAAAGCATTCACTACCGACATCCGCTGCCAACTGGCCAACTGACCTACAGAGTGTGAAGTGCTGCGACCGATGCGCCGTACCACCTGTCTGCCCATCAGTTTATAAAACACCAAATTGCCCATTCTGCCACGATAGTTGCCAAATGGACCAAAATCTACACTGCTCATGGTTACACAATTACATAACTCGCATACATCGTATCACTCTGTCCCTTGCCCTCGGAAGCAGTGTAGCTCATGTACCCATGCAGCCTATGTCCGGCAAGGCCTGGTGGCAAAGCAAAGAAATACATTCCCTCGTGTCTTCTGGCGGCATCACGCTTCACATAGAAAAGCTGCGCATCATCGTCATAGACCAGGAAGGTACCCAGATCCATCTGATCAGCCTGCGTACCAGAATTCCAACTGAAGACCAGCTCGCCCCCTTCATCCATCATGATCACCGTACAAAAGTTCGTAGCTACCGTTCCCTTGCTATAGCACAACTTCGAACAATCGATGTAAGGCTCTGTCCCAATATACGTTATGGCACGACTCAGGTTATAACCCACAGCCGAATTAAAGGGCGATTGATATTTTTTGTACTTGTGGAAGCCAACTGCGATCAGCGCCCTGAGTGGCGACAAAAAACTCACCATCATTGGCAGTGCCCGCACCTGAGGGGGCAATGATTCCCTATTCATCCTGCCACGTTTGCGGTGCAGTGCCGTGATCACAGACTGTCCATTTACTTTGCGCCCTACTAGGGCACCGGCCTTGCCGCGGAAACCGCCAAACAAGCCATCATCTAAAATTCCCATAACATCATTTGATTTTGAGTGAAAGAAAAGACCGGCAGCACAGCTGGCCACCGGTCTGTAAGGAAAGGTCAACCAGCAGGCACCTGACCGAGGTAAGCACTGTCGCTCACCACCTTACCGTCAGCAGAAACCGCGCTGATCCAGCAAGCCACCATGTCGCCGGAAAAATCGGCAGGCAAGAGCAGTGTGTAAGTGAGTGCGGAGCGAGGCACTACCTGTAGCTGCCCTACGAAAGTGTCCCTCATCGGATTGTACACCAGCACCGAGATCCGGTCAGTTGCCGCACCGCCACCCATGCCCACATCGGCCAGCCATTCAAATTTCACGGCAGATGTAGCAGTAGACACCTCCGGGATGTAAGGCATATCCAGATGCCCCTTGCTGATGGTGATTTTACTGTAGTCGATGGCGAAAGGAAACACCTTAGCTACTGCATCATAATTTTCCTTGAAGGCATAGTTGAAAGCCGATTGCTTCTCCTTCTTCACGTGTTTAAATCCCACCTGCAGAAAACTGTTGATCGGCCTGGTAAAGTCGATCAAGTTCCTGAAGATGCTGCGCACATCCAGTTGGGGCTGGCTGGGCGGCTTAGTAGACGGATACGGCACGCCCGTAATCACGTTCTGTCCATTTACGCGGTGCCCCACGAGCGGTCCAGCCTTTCCCTGGAAACCGCCAAAGGCGCCTAAATGTTGAATTCCCATAATCATAAGAATTTATTGTGAAACCATTAGTTAATTGTGAACCAAAACTAATGGTGACCTTTGTAAAATCCTAATGATGTGTCACATATGATCTCAATTGATCGCTTTTGATCACATTTGATCGCTTTTATTTCCATGATAGTTGCCGAGTAATTGATCTATGACATCATTAATATCCAAACTATAGTAGGTACAATATTGACGTAAAGTCACCTCTCCATATGGATGTATGCGATATTTTCTTCGAACTTTAGACAGTCTCCTCCGCGCAGTCGCAGGCCCTACATGGGCAATGGCAATCACCATTTTGGCGTTGACGAATAATGGGCAGGTTTTCATAATACTTAGGGTTTGGTTTATTCTTCATACCCAAAAATAATGAAGGATGTTCCTTCTAAAAATGAAACTATTTTAAGAAATGTGGACTGCCACATCTGGCTTTTTTTCAGCACATAATTCTCCACCTCGTCATTGCAACGCATGATACTTCACCATTTAATTGCGAGGTCGATACTTTCTTCAATTCGTCATTACAACGCATGAAACTTCACTATTTCATTGCGAGGTCGATACTTCTCCAATTCGTCATTACAACGCATGAAACTTCACTATTTCATTGCGAGGTCGATACTTCTCCAATTCGTCATTGCGAGGAACGAAGCAATCTTATACATAATCCAAAACGGCATAATGCTATTATAAGATTTATTATCTTAGTGATAAACGAACGATTCAAGCTCCAATGACTCCAATTGTCGAATACTTCGCCGAAATAATTATAGAAGGCATATTTCGTAATACCTGGAATATTCTGAAGGCAATCTATCGATTCGTATTTCTTCCTTGGCCTCCTAAAAAACTACCTAAGAAAAAGAAGATCAGGTTTAGACTGAAGCCATACCCTACCACTTTCAAATAGAAGAATGGATTAGAGTCCCGAAATATACGGATGACGATCTATTAATAATGTACACTATTTGATTTGGGTAACAATCATCAACACATGGTAGCTCAGCACACCAAATGACCTCTAGCCTAAAACGCTTAACTAAAGTACACCCTCATGGTCGGAAAATTGATTAGATTTGAAGTAGTCAAATTACATTAGCTTAATAAAAGCCCTCTCTCATGTTTGGATTATTTAAAAGAAAAGTAAAAGAATCAGAGGCCGTTCAAAACCACGACCGGGAATACGAATTTACTTGGCATGAGCTGGGGGAGCATAATCCTTTTAATACACGGATTCTTGACATTAGAAATTTCACGCAACATATGCTTGCTTTCACCGAGGATAAATCTGTGGCTGAAACATTCAATCAGCAAAGGCATAGCATCGGACAAGAATTGATCGGTATAAAGATGCCCGAAAGTAAAGCCATTAATGTTATGCTAGTTTATCCTCATGACGGTTCCAAAATCGAAGGTGCTGCTTACAAAGCAAAATGTATGGAGGACAAATGGGATATTTATGGATGGGACAACACGATTTATTTTACCAGAAGTTGGACAGGAGAAGTTGTCTACAGGGCATTTATTAATATTACTGATACTAATTTTGCAATCCAAAAAATAGAATATATCCCGGATCAGTACAATGCGGATGATCAATCACTTGTGGTAAATAACGTCCACTTTCTAATTAAGACCCTTGCCTTTGGTAGCATTTATCCGCATAAAGTTCCCGCCAATTTAATAAACCAAAAAGACATAGCACTATATTCATTTAACCAATTCGGCCATAATTGTTGGTACGCAACCTATAATGACATTCTGGATGTCACAGTGAATACTAAATCATAACCTGTGGATAGGTGTCATTATTTATTATCTTCCTTATTTATTTCAGTGTATTTTTTATATTTTCATCTGATAATGCTAATAGTAGACCTTTTTATCCAGCGTAACCATAATTGGAAACATTAGAAGCGAATTAGGTCTGAGATGGTATTTACTGTCCGCATCTACATATAACATCCTTATCTTTTCGGCCATTAAGTGCGAATCAATCTGTTTTTTACCTTTTTTGGAGTCAAGGATCACAACTAAAATAGGTACCTGTAATACTATAGACTTCTTTTTGCCCCTCAGAGTTGAAAAATCGAATTGCATTAGATCGTTAATCCCCTTTATTCGATTCGAGACCGTACTGTCATTACTAACTATGGATGTGAATCTATTTTTTTTGTCCACGGTCAAAACCAACTTACAGGTATACATTGCTGAGGAATCAGGAAACTGAGAAAAATCCAGTTTGCCAGGAGCAAACCGACTAAACTTGGGCATTTCATCATCCGCATGTTGTGCTTTTGAAACTTCTGAATAACAGGACAAAAGAATTATGAAAATTAAAATTAATCTATGGCTCATGGCGTGACATCTATATTATACAGTCAAGTTCGATGGGATTGATAGTTACTGTTCCTGGCCTAAAGGTCTTAGTACATCTTTATACCTTAAATTATTGGTCCTGATCTCAATGCGAAATCGCCTACGGTATTGCCCGAACATACCTTTAGATATAAGAATCCGCAAATCTGGCTTAGTCCAGGAAAAAATATCATATTCAGAGAGTGGTATTGGATTCTCCTCATCGAAATTTTCTGATTTACCTAATAAACTAAATAACCGCTCTATGGCAGGTAAGTCGAGGTAAGCAGTAAGGAAAATCGAAAATTTATCTTTGTCAACAGTATAAGCGTATATGTCATCGGCAGGCAAACCAAGAAATGTATACTTAACAGAGTCATTAGGAATCTTGCTGGTAATCCTGTGATATTTATACGGATGCTCATCAACGGGTCCAAGTTCCAATTTATACGATTCCGAACGATCCGAAATGAGTTTCCATATCTTCTCTTTATTGAAAAGAACATCCTTCAATTCATACGTGTTCGAATGTTGGTCTTGTGCCAGCGCCATATTACAAAAAACAATAAATACAATGGAAATCCTAATTCTTATCATGGATCCTAACATCCTTTATTTCCAAAGCTGATCAATCCAGGCTTCCTGTCGAATAACTTTCTGACTAAAAAGAGCAATACCGTTCCGAAAAAACCTATAGCCAGTGGCCCCATCAGATAGCCAAAATATGGGCGCCTTTTTTGATAAAACGGTAGGGCATGATAGCATCTATAGATTAGCCGCGACTGACCCTACAATTAGCAGAAAGAACTATAGAATCCTCTAAGCCTTCTTAGCCAAATTCTGCTGTTTTAACTTATAGATCAACAATGGGATATGAATTGCCATGCCGCATAAAAAAATCTTTAGCAGGCCATTGTTTCCTGAAGTAAAAAACTCGTAGAATCCCCAAATTGCGAAAATTTGAAGTGCGATCAGAGAGCGGAATGCGCGAATTGATAAGAGAGTTGATAGTTTCATATTAGTATTCGTTAATTCAGATGAATATTTAAAAAGAGAATCCCAAGATATTATAACAGGATTAACTAAAGAAAATAATTTGTATAATCATAATTATCATCCAGATATAACAAATTGTTGCATATGGCTTGCTCTTAAAAAAGTTATACCATTTTATTTTTTCCATGATACTAATTTATCAAAAAATCCGCAATTATCAAAATATTTAGGCGACTCCATCTTTTAGATATCAATCTCAGTTAATACCCCCTATCTCTTTTACCAGGGTCTGCCAGTCGTACTACTCTCCTACTACTTTCCTACTACTATCCTACCACTCTGTACCAGAGGCAATGCAAGGATTCTGGTAACATGATCCTTGCAAAAGCCTGATCCATAAGAAGCGGTTATAAAGCAGATACCTCCTCCCGAAGCTGCCCTACCTTTTCCATCCATTCGTTACACCTCCTGAGCAACGCACACTGATCCGTAGTATCTACACAAGCCAGCATCCTATACCGCAGGTTCCTGTCCGCATCCAGCAAAGCCTCAAACAACACCCTGTCTTCCTGCCTGCTAACCGGAAATACCTCATCTATCAGTGGATCTATCATTCTACATAAAGCGAATAGATGCTTCAAAGAAAGCTGATTTGGGCGATACTCAATGCTGTGTATTGCAGATCACCAATAAATAATAATGAACTTCAACCCGATCTTCCTCGCTGGCAGCGCACATGCCCGATCTGTAGTCTACTTTTGCGTGCCGCGCCAGTTTATAAATTCGCAGCACTGGAACCAAGTCAGCGATTTTGGCAGAGATCTGTTTCATGATTGAAATATCTTTAAAATGAGATGAAAAAAATAATTTACAAACGTATCAAGTGGCACAAATTTGGATTAGCATTTTCAGTAATAATTACAACCATAAAATTGAACAAACATAATTGGTGATACTGCCGACCACAATTAAATTTGACTACACCAGTTCTACTAAATTAAAATGAAAAAGCTAATCACACTCCTTTTGTCAGCATTTATGAGTTTTACAGTTTATTCGCAAGAAAAGGTAACACTTAAGCGTGCCTTAAAAATTTATGACATGCTTGAAGTAAGCTTGGAGATTGAAAACAAGCCCAATGATAATTTTCATTTGGTAAAAATAGATACGCTTACCGTTATTGACGGCAAAAAACAAAGCCTAAAACACAACATTTTTCAGAATAAATTTAGAAAAGCCAATGTTCTGGCGAGGTATGAAATTGACGAAAACAAGCCATACAAATCTTTGGAAATCAAAGGTGTAATCAACTATTTCAAACCATCGAAAGATGATGGCTCTTATTTTGATTTAGGCAAAACTAAAGGTTTACAGAAAAACACCAATCTCATCAGCAAGAGCGTAACTAGCAAAAACCCAGACCTATTTTTCGGCATTGTTGATGCTGCAACTATTGACAAAGTGTTTCCAAATTTTGAATATAGAAATAGTGAGACGGATGAACCCAAAAAAATTGATTTTAAATCTTTCGATCTTATTTATGCTTTAAAGGCAGATAAAAATCGAGATTTTGCAGTTGCCGTAAACGGAGATCTTGAACCAGGATTTAACACTTTGACTTTAACCGACAAAAAGACCAGAATGGTGTACAAGCTGGTTAAGTTACAACAAAACATGACATTGGTCGAAAGGGAATCAATTCGCATAGAATTGATGATTGAAAATGAAGCTGCTGTAAGAAAGATTCCTTTCGATTTTAAAAATGTGCAGCCTAAAGGTTAATCATCAACTTGTTCGACAAAGACGGCAAGCCCCTTGGCAGTAAAATATCAATCTCTACGGTAATCGAAAAATACATTCGGCTGGAAAAGGAGAAATGAAAGCCATACTAAGGGATCTCTCACCTAAAATCTATCTCAAATGAAAAACTACACTATTCTTACTCTTCTGCTTTTCTGGACGGCTATATTATCAGCCCAAACCGTAGAACGGAAAGATAAAGAAACCATACAACAGTTTTCAGAGCGACTGAAACCTAAAAATTCTAGCGTAACACACGAGGTTTTAGAAACAAAGTGGAATGCACACAACGTAATTATTGCGCTGTACGACCAAACCTACGTACTCCCTGTTGAAAATGACCCGGAGCAACAAACCAACCATAAAATAATCGGTTCGATATACATCCAGCTCGAGAAGAACACCTACCGCAAAACAAATTTTGGCACTATAGATACCGAAGGCGGCAATCCCCACATCGAATCGGTTTTCTTCGCTAATGCCGACAAAGACATGACCAAGGAATTAGTCATCATCGCATCGTGGGAACAGCGGCATTACGATTTTAACGGTACACTTTACGGCACCTTCGTTTTCGACTACGATTTAAAAAGTACAAAAACCGATTGGAAATTCTTGGATAAAATCAGCAGCAAACTAGATGGTGGATGTGATTGCTACGAACGCGACGGAACCAATCGAAAAGCCAGATTTAAAACCGCAGGAGCCGTAAGAAAAGAATTAGCCAGATTGGGCTATAAACAATAACTCGTCAAAATGATCTGAAAGTTACGCTCCTACTCCTCCTCCCGTAGCTGCCCTACCTTTTCCATCCACTCGTTACACCTCCTGAGCAACACACACTGATCCGTCGTATCTACACAAGCCAGCATCTTATACCTCAGGTTCCTGTCCGCATCCAGCAAAACTTCAAACAACTTCCCATCCTCCTGCCTGCTAACTGGAAACACCTCATCTATCAGTGGATCTATCATTCTACACAAAGCGAAAAGATGCTTCAAAGAAAGCTGATTTGGGCGATACTCAATGCTGTGCTCTATATATATCAGGCAAAGCTGTAACATTGCCTGGCTCAGCATATTGGCCATTACGATGCCATTCTCTTCCTCAGTCACATTAGCTGCCGCTTCCATCAGCGCCTTTGCCCTGTTGTAGCGGTTGTACCATAACTGCGCATTGGCCAACATCATTTTACTTGTATCCAATTCTGGGACAGGCAAATCGAAGGAATCAGCGCCGTAGATCATTTCTCCCTCGCGTAGTATTTCATGGAAAAAGACTTGATGATCATGTAATGCATCTTGTAAATCTTTCAGACTATGCATCAGCAAGGTCACTGTGGCATTTATGTTTTTATCCTGATTGATAAGTCCCTGCACATTGAATACATCTGGGCAACATGGGGTATCGCAGATCACCAATAGATAGTAATGAACTTCAACCGGATCTTCCTCGCTGGCAGCGCACATGCCCGATCTGTGATCAACTTTTGCGTGCCGCGCCAGTTTATAAATTCGCAGGACCGGAACCAACCTGCAAATCTCACTGATAATCTGATCAATAGCTACCTTCTGTTCAACGCCAGGTTCTTCTTCCTTTTCCACTTCCTTCGTAAAGGAGGCCAGCATCTTTTCGTATTGCGCCAAAACCAGTGTCTTCAGTAAATCTGCTTTGGCCGATAACTGTTGTAACTGCTCCTGGTCGATCTCATAATCCAATTCATAACGCACCGAGCGATACGCCTCATCCAAAAGCGTCAGCAAAGCCATTTCCGCTTCATCTTGTTCATCAAACAGGGAGGCCAATTCAGCGCTGTAGCCCTTCAAGAGCTTCTGGTGGTTGAGGATGGAATGTGTAGTCTTATCCTTGCCGATGACCAGCAACTCTACTGTGCGGTAACTGAGCTCCACAACCTGATGAAGCATGAAGGCGGCCAGCGTAAGGTTTCCCTGATCCATGTAGAATTGAAAACCATCTCCAAAGCCCGTTATTTTCTTCCATTCCTTTTCAAAATTGCGCTTAGCTTTTTTGAGCACCGCATTGGCTGTGATATCCGGGGAAAGCAAGTCAGCACTTCCCTCCGACTGGTACAGCAAATTTTCCTCTTGACAAATGGCAAAGAAAACCACGCTCCCATACTGTAATGCGCGTTTGATGTCCGGGACCGTAAATATAGAGAAGGTATATTCAGGATGATCTGCCATGACCATACCAATCAATGGCCTGGCTTCCGTGGCATGTATTTTACTGGATCTGGGCAACACAATGGTCAGTTCCTTGCGCTGCTCTGGAGAAGCGCTGAAATCATTCTTGAGGTAGATGCGTTCTATAGGGAATAGTTGAGCTAGTTTATTGATGAATTCCATTTGATTAGTTTAAGGTTTTGTCTTATAGATAGTTTGGCCGTTTACCTGATGTACCCGGATCTCCTGAGCATGGATACGCGCATAGATGCTGACCCTTAGAATCTTTAGGAAAAGCGGTTGCCAGGATTTGCAGATTAGCCCGCTCAATTGCTGATACAGAAAAAGCGCAGTACATCCATGCTCAAAACATCCTTGCGCTTTCAATTGGGCCAGATGCTCTTCAACAAATGCCCTGATCATGGCATCCTGAGTCATATCACGATCAAGCTCTTCTACAATGGTAATCGGCTTGTCTTCTCCTTTGATCTTCCAGGGATGGATAAAATCATAGACACGCTGCGCATCAGTTTCTAAAACTGTGCCCCTAATCATTCGCTTGTCGTTGGAGATGTCTATGTCGTTGGCCCTTGCCTGAAATATTGGGGTAGTCGGTGCCAGCTTTTTAAAAACAGCAGCCATAACCTCATGATCCTGGTAACTCATTTTTACATGAGCACCAAAATGCTCATAATCGGCCACGTCATTGGGGATTCTGCCCAATAGAAATGCAAGATCGGGTCTGGTAAAGCCATTCATGACACGCTGCTTCGTAAAAACATAACGTTCTATAAACTCATGCTGATTCAGCATGCCGGAGATTTTAAGGTTTTGTTGATTTGCCATTTACTCATTTTTCTGCTAGTTGGAAAATGAGTCCCGAATGGATTTAAAGCTGATTTCATTAAAGCTACCGCTGCAATAAATACAGGGCTACAAAAAACGAAGATGCAAGTAGCGGAGCTCTAAAAACCGCAGTATCAGGTTTCTCACGACCTTGCCACACGGGTTTACAATAGAGCCCATGACCGCTACTTGCACCTTCAAAAGTACAATAAATATAGTCATGGGCATTAATCTATTGTCTCGGTGGCTAGTTGTGAGAATTTGATACTCGAGACTCTTGAATTAATACCTCATTAAGAAGTAATGATATGTTGTTGTATTTCTTTATTTCATTGGCTGTTCATCTATATTATTGTTTACAATTCTGTTTCTAATGTTCATGTAGCAAACATATATAAGATAACTGAAACAACCAAGTATTTCTCTATAATTAATATTTTGTTGTAATTTTAAGAATATTGGTTGATTTACCAGTATTTTGAAATAAAAGCCACAAGTGTATCCTCCAAAATTATGAGACAAAATGTATAGCTATATACGGACAAGACAACCCAAATACACACTGTCACTCACCGCCTTCCTGTTTACCGCCACAAAAGAAATATACAACTCCATATTCCCTGCCAAACCTTGCGGTAGCGGTAATACCAGCGAACCACTGATCCTTACCGCAGTACCAATTTCAAAAACCGCCTTTGCCAGTCCCGGAAAATAGGCCATCACCATCACCTCGTCGCTGGGCAGTGAAAGCGGCACACTAGGATCATAAGCCCAGTTGAAATGCAGTCCCTCCGAAAGCAAAACCACACTAGCATTCAGCGGCGGTGCCAATACACCTTGCGATACCAGAACCTTTTCATAATCCATCTCCAAAGAAGGATACACGCCCTTCAGACTATACCTCAACAAATACGACACCGCCGCGTTCTGCGGGAAAATGTTTCTTTCCCGCGCCTGCACCGCATAACCTATATTGATAAAGGGAATGATAGGCTTCAGAAAAGCATTCACCAAAGACATCCGCTGCCAACTGGCCAACTGAGCTACAGAGTGTGAAGTACTGCGGCCGATGCGCCGTACCACCTGTCTGCCCATCAGTTTATAAAACACCAAATTGCCCATTCTGCCACGATAGTTGCCAAATGGGCCAAAATCTACACTACTCATGGTTACACAATTACATAACTCGCATACATCGTATCACTCTGCCCCTTGCCCTGGGAGGCAGCGTAGCTCATGTACCCATGGAGCCTATGGCCGGCAAGGCCTGGCGGCAAAGTAAAAAAGTACATTCCCTCGTGTCTTCTGGCGGCATCACGCTTCACATAGAAAAGCTGAGCATCATCGTCATAAATCAGGAAGGTGCCCAGATCCATCTGATCAGCCTGCGTACCAGAATTCCAACTGAAGACCAGCTCGCCCCCTTCATCCATCATGATCACTGTACAAAAGTTCGTAGCTACCGTTCCCTTGCTATAGCACAACTTCGAACAATCGATGTAAGGCTCTGTCCCAATATACGTTATGGCACGACTCAGGTCAATTGCATTGCTATATAGCTGCTCTCCACCCGTTGTTAAAACACGCTACATAAAAGACGTTTACATTTTTGATTATTCGAAGTATTCAGACAAAGGCTTCTTCTTTTCAGAATCCAATTCAGTAAATTTCAACTATGTACCAATCGGATCAGTAAATGCATATAATGAGTCTGGATATGAAATTATTTCTGCTATCAAAGAACACAAGAATAACGACGATGTGCTCATGACGGCAGAAAGCTTTCATACATCTACACGAGGTTACGGCAGTAAATTGATTTTAGCAGATAGGTCAGAACTTCTTGATGAGGTATATAAAGAAGCGGTAAATAAAGGTGCCAATGGCGTAATCAATTTGAAGTTTGTTTTCACCACAAAAAGTATATCAATTAGCGGGATGGCGATAAAGAGGTAGTTTAGTTGGTTTTGGATCACTATGTAACACACTCGCAACGAATACCACTTGACGTTACCTTCTATGTTTAATCTTTTGTTGCTTTGCAAGCTTAACTACAGCAGAAATTGTTTAAATATTTTAGTTGTCAATGTGTTACAGAAGTAACACATTGAAGTAGACGTGCAGATCGGAAAACTGTTAGATCCTAGAACTTTGCACAAGTTTCTCTGCTAATGTAAATATGGTTATGTTCAAAAGTCAAATATCTTACAGTATCCGAGCCAGACAACCTAAATTCTAAATCTCGACGATTATTTCCAGTTTAACAAACGCCTCAAATCTCCCTTGCTTATGTAAAGGAGATTTTTTTCAATCTAGCTTGATTAATTTTTAATTCAAAAATTGATCAACTTTATCCCGAAGAAAATGGAGCGATTCCAATCCTGAATTTTTACCCAATCTGTAGGCAAAACTCTCATCCGTAGTCTTATCGCTGATACCGAATTTGCCATTTAATTTAAATTTAAGAATGCTTAGCAGCATTTTACCAGGGAAGTTTTTAATAAAATTATCCATGGTAAAACATGCTTGACATAGTGCCAAATTATCAGAAAAGTTTTCGTCAGGATATTTCTGCTCAAATTCTTGCTTAACTAGCATTATATAATCGGGAATCCAACTCTGTCTAAATGTCCAAGATTCATGACCAAAATTAATATCTCTATTCAAATTAATAGAGTAATATGTCGCCTTCAGTCTAAACCTTGATATTATAAGATAGCAGCCCGCCAAAATTGATAGACTTTCTGAACACATTTTTAAAAGCTGAGCCAAATTTAATTCTTTCTTAATTTCACTTTTTTTTGATTTAGCCTTTTCCTCCTTTACATATTCAATCAATGAATCTTCCTCCATGAGATAGTTTTCAATTGAATATCTTTCTAAATAGATTAAGTTAGGAAGATGTTCTTTAGTATCATTTAAGTGGTCAAAATCGAGGTCAACTATGTAGATGTCCTTTTTACTCCCCGAATTTTCCCTTGCTGCTTTTTTTACAACGTCTTTCCTACCGATTCCAAATATTTTTGTCAATTGTATCATTGGAAATATTTTTCTAAGAATATTTAAATAAAAATCTTCTTTTGTTTCGTCTTCCACAAAAAAATTCAATTCATTAAATTGATCGTATAAAATACCAGCATTGTATCTTGCTCTTTCAGACCTCGTTGGAATCTCATTTAATATAATTTCCATGCTATTTATATGGATTGAAAATTCGACAGTTTTTTCTGTAGTTGCCAATAATTTCAGGCGAATGAGTTGCTATAATCAGTTGGCAATCTTTTCTCTTTAATCTCTTAACCGCAGTTAAAAAAAACTCTTGCCACTTAATGTGAAGAGAGAGTTCTGGTTCATCAATTAAGAATATCTTTTCCTCCTTATATCTGACATAAGTTAATAATATCAAAATCTGCCGCTCTCCAGAAGACAGTGAAACTATATCTTGATCTTCTAAAATCAAATTATTGGATTTGTCAATTACATTGTATTTTAATCGATTCGTTTTCTTATCGAAATAAATTCTTTTTGCAGAATCGATAAAAAATTCATTAACTACATACAGAAATTCATCCAAAGGTTCAGTTTCACTTCTAGTTTTTATTTCAAATTCGCTAAACGCGTTTACCAAGGTGTCAATTTTAGCAAATTGTGCAATGTTAACTATGTATGTCAAGTCGTCATCCTTCTTTTCACGAAGTTTAAGTAAGTCTTTTAGTTTTCCGAAATAGTTATCAATTCGACTATCTGTCAAATAACTAAAGTTGTCCTCAACCAGACTGCTGTCGCTATCAAGTACACGATTATTATCTCTTAAAAAATCTAGTATTTGATTATGAAGTTTTTCAAGCTGTTTAATCGTTGGTGGAGGTTGATTTATTAGACTTAATATTTGAGCATTTGAATAAACGTCATCAAAAGCGGCTAATACAATTGTTTCGTTTAGTTTTCTATTTAATTCCAGCAATTTGTTATTTCTCCGAGAAAATTGCTGAATTAACAATTCAGAAACAATGTCTATTGGAGTTTCTGAATGTATAGATTTTTCGGGTCGCAGTTTTATCCTGATCGTTTCATCGAACGAAATACCTTTTTGCTGATCGGTATAAAGCGTTCTATCTAAACCTATCACAATCGGCCTAGGTAAGTTTTTCCGTATAAAGTTCCACGTGGGTAGTTCTTCTTCATCCGGTTTTAAATTCCTAGATGAGATATATTGCTCATATTTTTTCTCAGGATTATTGAGCATGGACTTAGTACTGATTTCTAATTTTGCTGTCAAGGGCGGAAACGTTTTATCAGCGGTGATATTTATCAACTTTAATTCTAACAATTTTGAAGTTTGTGTAGCTGAAAGTACATATTCGAATTTCCTGGCTTCAAACTTCAATTCTATCAGTTCAAAGCATTCAGAAGCCAATCGTCCAATGTCCAAACGCAGAAGCCAATTTATCGCATTTAGCACACTAGTTTTCCCTGATCCATTGATCCCTACAAGCAATATTAAATCATCATCCAAAGTAAAGTCATGAGATATATATCCATGGAGTTTTTGGATTCTTACATTTTTTAGTTTCATCGTTAATTCATTTACGGATTAATACACAATACATTCGCTAATCTTATACTTTCACTACCTAGCATTTATTTTCCAATAAGTTATACGACCAAAGACCAGCACTAAGTTGCTAATACGCCTGGATTGGTATCTCTCTAATACATATGACATTTGGTGTTTTTCATAATAAAACTTTATTCGAGTATATTAAATTGAGCACGCTAAACAATGAATAAATGAAAAAGTCTAAGGTCAGCTAATTTTTAATACAATGTCTTATATGTTACGTTGTCAAATAAGTACTTGATCGAAAATCCCCATAACCTTGAACGAAGTTAATTCATTTTCAGTTAACTCTATTGCATTATAATCGGCCGAGTATGATAGCGGTCTGAGATTAATAGCTTTATGGGTCCATTCTTCATTGTTATTTTTTTTCTCACTATGGTATTCTTTTACAGTATACCCAGACCCAAAATCGGCGTCATGAATATTTGTGCTTTGCACTAAGACGATTTTACCTTCCCTACTACCACCCGGATCTTCTCTAAAGAGACAATACGCACCATTGGGAATCTTTTTATTCATAGACTCCCCCACTACCTTGCAAACAAAGTATCCAGGTTTCACAGAGATAGTCATAGGTAACTCTATCCAATTCAAATCAGAATGCCCCTGTAGATCACTGAAATCCCCGGCAGCAACCGATATATCAATTAATGGCACACAGTTTACATATGGCTTTATTTCTTCATCTTTCAGAATCCTAAAAGGCAACTTTGGTTGATGTGAAACAATATGATTTTTCAGATACTCTCGTAAATCTTCATTACATGCGTAGATGAAAGTGCCACGGATTCCACGATACATTATCGTCTTATAAATGTTGATGATGTACCCCTTTAAATCCTCAGCATTGGCACCAGCCTTTCCATTCCTGTCGAAATATAACTTAGGATCTACCTCAATCCTATTTAGTGCCTTATTGTAGCTTATTTCTCTTCCAAAAATAACGCCGGTATAATTCAAATCATACCCCTGAGTGGTGTGAATACATCCGATTTCATTGAAAGCATTTGGAGAATTGATCCAGTCTTCATCCGTTTGATTCCATTGAAACTTCATATCCTCTATTTCAATATCAATGGCGTCCCGATTTTCAATGGGTTTTGATGCCCAAGGCCAAGCATAACCAGCTACTAGTCTACAGAGACCATATTTTTCTTCTTTCTTACTAAGTTCTTTATAAAGCTCTTTCAGCGAATCGAACACATACAACTCATAATCCGAAGACTCAAATTTTTCTGTAGTCTTACGGCTTACGTGCAACAATTGATCAACAAATTCAATATAGTTCTTCCCGCCCTTGACGCGCATCTGCGACTTCAGTTCAAGTCTTAAGGTACTTTCGTCATCAATTAACAGACGGAAGTTTTCAGCCTTCACGTCCGAAGGCTTTACTGATTGATCAGCGTCATAGAAGAAAATCTGGTTCTTACTATTTGCTAAAATCCAATCTAACTCTGTTCCATTATCATCTAAACCTAACTTCTGGTTGTTTTTTTGGAACGCTCCCATCCAACTGATGTTTTTGAACTGACGAAGACGATGTGCTTCATCCACAATCAGCAAATCGTATTTCTCCTTCTTGAAGGTTCCTGAAGGATTGATAATCATAGATGATTTCAAACCAGGGATTTTACTGAATACATTTTCTAGTGTCTCCCTCAGTGAAGTCATGGCAATCACCAATCCGATCTTTGCATTGGGATATCGTTTTTGGAATGCCAGTATGTAACGAATCTCCTTTAGCTCATCTTCATTATACTCGTCCAAATCATCGCTTTGTATTTTTGAGCATAATAGCTTAATGATATATGTAGCTAAAACCGTCTTACCGGTTCCAGCACCACCTTGAACAAAGATTCTTTGAGACTTGCCTTCGGTAAGTCCTTCTAATATCTCGATTACCGAATTGTATTGATCTTCGTTTAGTGCCTTATATGGCGAGAACTTGAATAACTCTGAGTTCTCAATGTCGTGCAGTGATTTTGACACGACCTTCTTAGCCATCAGCTTGGTCCAAATTTCTTTAAAGAGATTTCTGTACAAATCCTGCTGGTAGTAGTTGTGGTTAATCAACCCAAAGTTTCCATTCTCCAACTCATATGTCCCCTCAGCAGTAATGTATTGGATCAAATTAGATTCAATATCTAAAGTCGCTGACTTGTTAAACTTATCACTACCGATAATGGAGATCTTATTGAAAATCGTGCTCTTTTTGGGATTAGTTAAGTGATTTCTAACCCGGCTAGCGGCATTAGTTGACTCGCCGACATAAGCAATTTTCTTCTGATCATTTTGCAGGAAGTACAATAATGGCCATTGATTTTTAACCCAAGTATTTTGATCAATCGTGCTTAGCGCCTGCTTGCTAAAATCATATTGCTCGGAAACTTCAACTGAGAGGTCAAATGATAAACTCATAGATCAGTATACTTCGTTGCTGTTCCCTTAGCTTTATCTACAGGATATTTTTCTGCATTTTTCTTGATCTTATCCAAGAGTATTTCATTGATATCCAGATCATACTTTTCTGCAAGCAATATAGCATAGGCAAAGACATCGGCCAGTTCTTCTTTAATTTTTTCAGGATTAGCTTCCTCTGGCTTTTTCCACAGAAAAAGCTCATTTAATTCTGCGGCTTCAATGGATAATGCAAGTGCCAAATCCTTAGGGTTGTGGAATTGCTCCCAGTCCCGCTCGTTCCGGAAATTGAGTAGCGCTTGTTGTAGATCTTTCCAGTCAGTCATAGTCTTCAAAACTTGAGTAAATTAAGAAAAATATTGTATATCATCCGATAAGTGAGGATGTGAGGTGAAAATTTGTCGCTTATGTTTGGGAGTGATGTGAACTCCGGATTTTCCGCAAGATAATCATAATTACTGCGATACCTATGGTCTTAACTGTGTCATTGACCATTATTCGGCTCGAAACTAATTTTAACAACATGTAATATTAAACGTCTGTTACTAATAAAATATATAACGCAATCAATAACGGAGGCACAAAAATGCACACCATGTATTTGAGGGTAACCTGAATAAAACTCAAGATTACGACACTGATCTTAAAGAATTTTGGGTTCTTTATGTCAGGAAATTCGGATACATTATTAGCTTTAAAGACTGCTAAATCTATTCCCTTATGGTTACCTTCATACTTTGATATTACTAAATTATACTCAACAATGAGATCATTTATTTGGCTAGAAGTTGGCTCTATTGCGCTAAATTTTAGAATAGAAACCTTATCGTAGATTAGACTCAATTCCTTTCCACAATCGTGAAACCTCATCGCTTTCGATGTAAACTCTTTTGAAGACACAAATTGCCCTACGCCCAGCATCAGTATGGATAGTATTATCGTAAATATCGTCGTTTCATCAGAAGGAAAATATTTACGAAAATTGGGTATTAGTGGTAATAGATTAACTGCAAGGACGTATACATTTAGTATCAATAAGGTAAAACTAGACAACGATGCATGTTGTTCATATCTTCCATGAGCGTTAAATCGACAACCTTTTGTCATCCAAATTTTTTTATACCAAATGTTAACTGTTGACTCCATATAAACTATAATAAGGGGTGCTTGAAAAATAAAGAGAATGTCCCAACTAAGGGAATTAAACCATAAAGGATTATATTAGATATACTTAAAAAACTAAGTCCCGTAGAACGGAAGCACCCCAACTCAAATATAGCTGTATCCGACATCTTTTTCCAATTTTCTGAGCTGATTTTGTTTAAATCTTTCATAATACATTTTGATGGTTGCAGCATCATAATGAACAGCTGGATTTAACACTCCTCTATGAATCAAAAATTTGGCTTTTTTAACCGTTGAATCATGATTGTTGTAATTCAAAATATATTTCGTTGAAGCATTGTATTTTATTTCGTGGTAGGTTCTAACCAATTTTTTCAGATTAGGAGCAGGCTTGTGATCAAAGGCAGATATCGATAAAAAAAATGATTCTATGATCTTATCCAATTTAAAAAGCAAATTTTTATCTGTTATTTCAGAAAAGAAAAATAACCAACCGAATCTTCTATTATCGTTTATTGCTCCCGTAATTCTCTCGTTTAGAGCATTGATAAATACCTCTTTAAACATATCATCATCATCACCAAGCCATGCAGGACGCTTGCTCTTATTATTGAAGCCTAACTTGAAATGAGTGAAAAGAGCAGCAATAGATGAAATGAATTTCTGAATATTTGCTGCAGATACACTAATCTTTCCTCCGATATTATACCCGAGATAATTTATTCCGTCGGCTAAATGACCATTGTGGGTTTTGGATTTATTTGTTTCTAGGTTTAATACTTTGAGGTGCCTCACTATGCTTGTTTCACTTGCAGATGGAAGCTTGCCTTCAGACAAAATCAACATGTCATCAACGAATCTTAAATAAAGATATTTCCTCTTAGATAGAGATAAATCAAGATCGAAAAGATATATGTTGGCCAAAACATTTGATATGGACAATCCTTGAGGGATACCAAATTCATTAACATATTGGATTCTATTCGTGGGTGAAATATTTATAGGTACCGTTGGACTATTTAAAGCTTTCGATAGCATGGAGTTAAATATCTCATTTTTTACACGCCCGTCAATTTTTTTTGTTAGGATATCCCTATTGATGTTGTCATAAAACTCTTTAATATCAGCTTGATAATACTGAACATTCTTACTTTTCGCAATATATTTTTTAATTTGACTGATGTATAGGTTTGGCAGCTTTTTGTTAATGCTATCTGGAAAAAATTCATGTAAGATCTCCTTCATAATTTTAAGTACTATTCAATCTCTAATTGTAGGAATAGATATTACCCGAGGATACTTTTTTTGACCTTTTAACTTTAACTTTTCAAGATATGGGGAGAATTTATAAGTACCATTTAAAACCTTAGTCTTAATTATTTTGAATTGTATCTCTTTTTGTTTCTCAAAAACATCCTCACCAATTTTATCAATCCCCTTGCTAGACTTATTCTTTAATCCAAAATAGACTTGCCTTATATTTGGGAGGTAAAAACGGCTTTTGATATACTTGTCTAAATCAGTACTTCTCATTATGTAGGGTCATTATGGGTAAAATTGTTTTACCTGTTCTGCAATTGGAATTACAAAGAGATCGAGAATTGGTAGTCTGGCTTATCAAGATAGGCACATACTGCTGCCGATGGATTCTCCCTTCAAAGAAAAAAGGATTTTCAAACATTCGTTTATATTTGGTTTGGTATGTTAAAGTAAACAGTCATGGTTAAGAAGCGTTAAAAAGTTAAACTGTATCAATAAGATACTGTTAGATAATACCATTATAGCCCTTTAAAATTTTTAAAGGCGCTCAGCGCGATAAATTCTTCTTGCGGATATATAAAATCCCGTGTTATACCTTTGTAGGAAAGTCGATTCAAGATGTATTCGCCAAAGGACTTGTGAATATCCCAGCAGTGTATTTTCTTTAAACTAAAAGTTCTATTGAAACTTGTAAATTTCCCGTCATTAAAATAATCCTCTAATGGATGCTCAGAGTCAGAGTTGAACACAAATAGCCCTTCTTGGTTTATGATATTTAAATTGTGTTGGTTGTAAACCAACTGAAAACCTGGACGGCTTGGAATTGTAAATCGTGTGCCCCTATCCTGATATCCTGGAAGGTAAAACAATCTTAATTCTTCAAGTCTAGAATAATTAAGATTTTCTAAATTATTTAAAACCTCGCTATCATCAACATCAATATTACCATGTTTGGATAATAGTTCCTCGATGTTTTTTGTATTAGACTCCAGATGGTTCAGAATAGAAATCAAGTCAGACTGATTTGTATCTATCGCATAAATCGAAAAATAATTATCAATATCTTCAGAAGCATAATGGCTCATTCCATCCATGCAGAAAAACAAACCGCATTCAAAATTATATGAGAAGTCCAGCAAAGGAGTTGGAGAGCCGTAATGCTGCAAAAAGCTCAGAATGGAAAAATCATAAGCATTATGCCCGAAAGCATTAAAGAATTTAACCAGTAAATTGCTTTGAAATGCTTTTGCATAGTCAATTTCCTGTTGGATAAATTCTTGATAGGACTTCCCTAGTTTTTCTAATTCTTGTCCTGTCCATGCTCTTTGACCAGAATTATATAATTTAAACTTTGCGTTATTTACGCCTCTGAATATGTACCTTTTCGAGTCATCCTTCATACTCCATGTTTCAAGCAGTTCATCGAGTTCTTCTTTTGAATTTATTATCTTGTGATTGAAATGATGAGATTTTTCTTCTAGATTAGAATAAACAGGTGTATTCATTGTTGTTAAAAATTTAGTTATTTATATCAAAAGTAATTCTGCGAAGCCTAAATAAAAAGTAGTTTTGGAGGCTTGTTTTGAATTCTTATTTTATTTAGATCTTGTACTGTAGATTTCACTTAATACTCCCCTCAAAAAAATGATTGGTTATTGCTTTTATAAATTCACTATGCTTTTTCTGCCCAGAAGCAAACAAACCTCCACACTCATCAACTACCCCGCAAGTCTTACACTCATCCAAATACACGTTTTTCCAATCAGAAATCGACTTCCTGGTATATTGCCATAGTTCCTCCGGTAGCAAACATAGCTGTGAATTGTAAATGGACACATTCATATCCTTATCAGAAAGAAAAGTAACAGCCTCCCCTAGTTCCTCCATGTAATCCACAGGATCTACCCATAGCTTATCAATGTTAAATGGTGTATAACCTTGATGCTCCAAGCCCATGAAGGTAATGTGCTCAACAAAGGGCAGGTTCTTGTAAATGTATTGAGCCAATTTCTTAAGCCGAGGTATAGACTGCTTCTGCAATACTACTCTGATCTCCAGGCGCACGTTGTTGGCTGCCAAATTATACAGACCTTGTACCGTTTGGTTAAAGGCATCCTTTGCCTGAACGATGAAGTCATGTGTTTTATAGTCATCAGAGTACAATGGGATACCCAACATCAGCTGGTTATATTTCATGGCTCCAAGCCTGTCGGCCAGATTTTTCCAGGCAAAAGACCTTCCATTTGTAAGGCAGTGAACATCCGTGTTAGGCAGTTCTGATTGTATCTTTGCCAACAACTCATAAAATAAATTGCCAAGTAGAGTTGGCTCACCCCCCGTTATCCCCAATTCTAAGCAGTCTTTTGGAATGAGCGGAATCAACTTTTGATGTAAGTTGTGTAGGTAATAAATGTCTTCTCTATCCCTTGGTGGCTGGGAACACATCAAACAATTGCTATTACACCTTTCAGTAGCCAATAGGAAGTTCTGGTGAGAATTTACTCGATATAAAGTATTGATCACGCCATCTGTATTAGCTACGATAATGTCGCCCTCAGCAAGATGATCTAGGCTTTGAACACTATGAATAAAGGGATTGGCAAAACTAACCGTTCCGAGAGCTAAGTTTGTCAGCACCAAATCGAAACGCCCCTTATTTTCTATAAAGTAGTTATCGCAAATCAAAGCTTGATTCGGCATTGCAGAGTTCTGATCTCGAGTTACTTTGAGTACTAACGGCTCTGTGATGTTTAAAGGTTTTCCTTTTGTCTTCAACAACATATCAATTCCCCCTTACCCAATTGTTAAATACTTTCAATATACGTGGATCAGAATCCATCAGCTCAAAAAGGTGCTTAATGATCGCCATGTTTTTCTGACAAAAAACATTGGTTGGCCTATGCCCATACATGTCGCCCTGAGTGGAATGACATAATACTGGATCCGCACCGCAGTAACTCTGGAAAGCACAGTCAGAACACCCCGGCAATGATTCGTTTATGCCTGCTTCGGTTATGGCTATAGCTTTGTCACTGTAAAATATATCGTTATAAGAACTGGTATCCAGATTGCCTAACTGGAAGGTAAAATCTTTCATTTCAGCTAACATCCTTGCTTCATCGGAAGCATAAATCTTGCCGTCGTAGTTGAATACAATCACGTTATTGATCATACCTGCTGGCGACTGTAGGTCAACATAGCCTACGGGAAAAGGAGTCAGTATCTTCTTCAGCAATATTGTTGCATAGTCTTCCCTAAAGGAACGACCGTTGAGGTTATATTCTATAATCCGATCTAAACCCTTCTTGTAAAATTCCAGAAACCGCTCAGTATTGTATTTGTTCTTTTTAGCATTCTTTGTGGCAAAGCCGAAAGGACTAATAGGTCTTAAGAAAATACTGCCAAAGTTCAGGTTGTAATATTCGTCGACAATCTCATTTGGATAGTCTAATGAAAGCGTAGAGGTGGTAAGCAATGCAGAAACGCCGTCCTCCCCTAATACTTCTCTGGTCAGATCAATCCCTCTCCTGGCCAATTGGTAGCTATCATTCCCCTTCTTATGTCTGTTTTTGTTGTGTATAAATTCAGGTCCATCAAGAGAAGTAGAGATGAGTATTTCATGCTCTTTACAAAAAGCAAGCATCTCCAAAGTTACCGGAGCAAGATTAGTACATATGACAAAAGTAATCTCTTTGTCAAAGCGGACAGCTATTTCTTTTGCTTGAATAACAGCATATTTAATATTCTCGAAAGCAAGTAAAGCTTCACCTCCCTGAAATTCCATGGTCACATGCGGATTGGGAGATTGCATCATCAACGCTATTCCCTTGTCTATATGTGAACGGGACATATCAAACGCACTCTTATCTTCACTTACCCGCGATACCTGGCAGTAGTGACAGGTATGCTCGCAACGTAATGAGATCACAAATATGTGTAGTGCTGTAAAATGGTCTAGGAAAGATTTCTTAGTCCTATACCTTGTAGCAATTACATCTATAAGAACGGGAATCCGCTCTTTTGAAATAAAGAAATTAGCAATCAGATCGGCATATAATTCTTCGTCGCTACTATTGAGTTGTTTAAGAATGATACGTTCTGCAGTGCCTTTACTGACGATAAGGAAATCCCCAACCTCATTTACCAGAACCTCTTTTTCCTCATTCAAAGAAATGAACCGAAAAGGTAATAGAAAATAATCAGCATAGTTATGCTCATAATAATCGAAATCATTAAACTTTCGACTTTTCTTAGCGATGTTCAGTTCTGCTACGGCAATCATATCAATGCAGGATTAAAACCGACAGGATCAGAAACTTCTGTTTTCGGCATTTCAGCCTCCATCTCGTAGTTTGCGAATGCTTTTGCTACTATCAGTTCTCTGATTGTTTGAGTTTCCTTATTGACGATTTCACGAAGTTTAAAATCGATCAAGTTTTGCTTTACACGTTCAATCACCATCGCAAAATCACAATCCGTATTTGTTTTGGGAGACATGGTCACTTGATAAATACTTTCGCCATCAGAATTAATGTCTACATCAAAATCACCAGTGTACCAATAGAAGCATTTGTGAATGGTTTCTATTGAATAAATTGCTTTATCAATCGAAAACATACATACTTGATCTGTCAATTTATAATTCATCAACTTTATCTTTTAGGATAGCGTATGTTTTCTGACCCACTTTACCGTCAGGTTTCAGCTCATTTTCCCGTTGGAATTTTTTGACAGCAGCATCTGTCTGGTCACCGAAATAACCCGTTGTAGGTGTGCTGTAGCCAGCTGCAACTAATAAGTTTTGAAGGTATTCCACATCTATACCCTCGCAGGTTTTGTATAAAACACGGTAGTAATAATTTAAGATTTCCAGTGTACCTATGGCAACTTTATCTGTTCCAACGTATCGACTGTTGTTTCTTATGTTCGTTTTTATCGCCGTTGATCGTTTTGCTGTTGTTGATGGATAACTAGTAGTTTTGGACGTAGTACCCGATGAAGACGATGGTGTATAAGAAGAAGCTGGAGGACTTACGGTCCGCACCGGAGTTGGCGGTGGCGTGTAACTTGAAGAAGACGAATAATGAGATGAGTGAGATGAATGCGAGGAATGTGACCGGTGTGAGCTGTGAGAACTATGCGACCGGTGCATGAACAACATACTCTTCTCGGGATTGCTGTTCAATCTCAATGTGAACTGAGGTTTTAACTCCTTTTTAAAACTGACCTCAATATTTGAATGGTCGGGGGTAGGTGGAGTATTAATTTCAACTGCTTGCGCTTCAGTGCCTATTAGCGCACTTAGGGAACCAGAAATCACCGCCATGGTTTTCTTCGCTAATTCTAGAAAGCCTTTTTTTTCCTTAAATTTCATATATGGTTATGTTTGGTTTATATCAATTTTATCATGCGCTTTTTTCCGTCATTCTTTCTTTTGTATAATATCAACTTCCCCACCAGTATCACTCGGCTGTAAGTCTTCATCCCCTTTCCCCTGTTCTTCCGGAAAATATTCATAAACTAAGTGTTTCGGATTAAGTCCATATTCATTACCCCCTATCTCTCCATCTGCAAAAAACATCCACAATTGATAAAAAGGGATAATCTGCCAGATACCTGAATTTCCTCTATCATGGCAGCGCTTCGCTCCTTGAGCCAGCATAAACCAGAAAGCAGGAATGTATAATACTAAACTAATGATCGTTGCGGTGCCACTTGCCGGAGCACCAAGCATGGTCACCATTATGCTGATGAAGCCGCATAAACTCACGTAGATGAGATAACTCAGGCCATACTCCAGCCTGCGGATTCTCCCTTCAAAGGAAAAAGGATTTTTGAACATACGTTTATATTTGGTTTGGTTGGTTACAGTAAAAAATCATGGTTAAGAAGCGTTAAAAAGTACAAATGTATCAATACGATACAATTCGATAGGAGAGATTAACCAAATATTATTAATATTTACCTAACAACCAAACGTTGTAAACAAATTTTTGAAAATAATTCAGAATGTTTAACTCCTACCCTTTCTTCATCAGGCTTTCCTTCTTCATCTTACCATAGTATTGCTCGGTCATGTCCAGGTAGCTGGCCAATTCTTTGAAACTAAAAATTTCTTCTATTTTTCTGCCAAAAAATGCAATCATGGCATCCCTTCGCTCCCATTTATCCATCCGTAATAGCCAGGAGCGCTCTTGTTCATAGCGCTTATTTTCTGCCACCACGTTGATGGCCAGTGTTGCCGCTTCGGGTGCTTTCATGGCCAGTTCCTGGAAATCTACTGTGCTAAAGGGAATAAACACCGAGCGCTTCTTCACCACATAGTGCAGATTAGAAACCGCACCATTGAAAAAACCATGCTCATCCAGCATGATCGTCCCTGCAGGGTAAATGCCAACAATCACAGGCGATCTCACACCATTCTCATCAGCTACCAGCTCATAGCAGCAGCCAAAACCCTCATCTATCCAAATTGCGGTCTTAGAAACTCCTTCTTCTTTCGGACATTCGAAATTGGATTTCCGTTTGCTATCTTCCAGCATCGGGTATATAGTCTCCAGAAATTGATCGCTGAGTTTTGCCCTATTGGACAGATAAATGAGGAGCCTGCCTGCCGGCTTGCCCTCATCAAAATAATGGTGGTTCATAAGATTACGTTAATTTGGCGTTTACTTTAGTTAACTAAATATATTTCTATTTTGAGATATACTCCAAATTTTTGTATCATTTGGTACCGCCTTTCCTATATAAAAAGCCAGAGAAATACCAGAGAAAGACTAGAGAAAAGCCTTACCTGGCGGGGTCTTGGAGGGGCCTTAGGCCGGGGTTTGGCAGGGGTTGACCGGTTGCCAACCAGACCAAACCCGCTAAAACACTTGGCTAAGTCCGCTATAGCTATGGAATTTCTATGGGCCTATGCTTGGTTATGAATTTAAGGAAGAAAAAGGATTGCAAATTTGAACATTAAAAAAGCCCCGGTCTATAAGATCCGGGGCTGATATGATTTTAAAGTGATTTGATCCAGTCGACCAGCTCATCTCTCGTTTTACCGGTCTTTTGCTGTAGTCTTCCATACAGTTCATCGTCTTTACCTTCTTCGTGTTTCAGGTCATCATCGGTCAAATCGCCATAAGCTTGCTTCACTTTACCTTTGATCTCGTTCCATTTACCTTTTAATTCCAACTTGTCCATAATACTTGTTTTTTGTGTTTTACCAGATAGTTAGCTAAATAACAGGATTAATATAATTTTGTTTGCTCAGACATATTCAACATATGACGAGCTTTTAAATGGAATTGGCACGATATTGAAAAGGTATCCTTGAAAACACAGCAATGAAAAACTTGTTTAAAACGGCAATCTTTGTCGCCCTATTCTTAATGACGATGCCTTCCAAAGCCCAGCTGAGCATTTGTTACGATAAGGATGGATTTACGAACGTTAGAAAATCTGCGTCGATCAATTCCAAAGTGATTGGCAAAATCACCGAAGGTCAGGTGTTCGCAATTGCCTCCTACACGCAGGAGGAAGAAAACAAATCTCCAGACTGGGTTGCCGTTAATTTCCCCCTGGCTGTCAAGAAATATGGTGGTGACCTACTTAAGTTTTCCGGTAAAGAACAATTGGGCTACATTCACAAAAGCAGATTAGTAAGACTGGAACAATTGCCAAGTTTAGATTTGATGAAATCGGATGCAAACACCGTGACACATGACGATGGCTATTTCGCCGTGACCATTGAGACTGGTGCATTCAGGCCAAAGGATCACCAGGTCATTCAACAGAAGACCGGGACTTATTTAATAGATGGGAAAAGAGCCTTCGCATATTACGGGGCAGAAACCCATGAGATCAAGCGCATTACCCTAAAATCTAAAACAGGAAAATATATCGTTCCCGCGCAAACCTTTAAAAATCTATTTGGTGTGAGCGCAGTTTACACTACGGTGTACCGGGGCGAAAAAGAAGAGTACTACATCGTATTTGATGCGGGTGACGGAGCTGATGCCTATAACATCGTTTATTGCTGGAAGGACAACAGGCTATTTTCAATGACAGTAACTTCGACTATTCCTTAGGTTGCCACGTAAATTCCTTACTCTATAGATACTGCAGCCTAAACATCGTACAGGCTAATGAAACTGGAACGGCCATCCTCTCCTGGATAATAATAACAAACCACCAGATACGAAATCGGCTTATCCAGATAGGCCTTTTCAGTGTTAGAGAATTTTAGGTTCGTCCGCATACTGTTGAGCACCGCACTGTCCAAAGCAGCATTGCCAAATTTCTCCAGCTGTTTTACAGCTGTAACCGAGAAATTTGTAGCCAGTTCAATTTGGAAAACAGCGATGCGTTGTTTAGCCTTATACCCGTTGATGCTTTGTAGCTGATCATTCCAGGTAAATATATTTCCAAGACTGCTGGAAAACACATTGTGCCTCTTGAGGTATTCCACTGCTTCCAGCTTCAATTCATTGGAACTTCTATATTTTTTATAAAGCCCTGGTTCCTTAACAGGGTCAAACAGGTCTAGGTGTTGACTCCCTGAACAGAAGCCAAAACTTAATTTACCTTGAAATTCAGTAGCAAATATCAACCAGGTAGTCTGCTTTTTTGGTAAAAAATAACAGGAACCGCCCCTGCTAAAAATTTTGATCCGTTTCAAGGATTTACCCTTGTAAAGATTAATGACCTCTATTTCCGCATCATGGTATTTCGAATCTAGGGAGTCGGGCGTTACATCAATGATCTTTGCTGTGGCAACGAAACCTGCGCGTTGAAAGTTGTCAGCTAGCCTCATTGGAGCGCATTTACAGGCCATTGCAGCAGCAGAAGTGCAGACAAATAAAAGGAGCAAAAAGTAATGTTTATACATAATAGAGACAGGGAGTTAGAGCGCCTGGTAGCGTAAAGCTAAACAACTAAAGCCAAATTTACAAGCTAGTTGGTTAAGCTAGCTGTTGTGTTGTACATCAAAGTTTTGAGCCTGATCTGACAAATAGACCTTACGAAAAAACTCGTTAAATTATGGTGTATTAGGTTGCATTTCCAAATCTTCTCCGGTAAGCGCAAAGAAAAGGTTTTGAACTTGATGGACATGATTTATAGCTAGAACTCTTTCAACAAGATCACCTTCCATAAAATTCATTACATCGAGATTAAACTTGTGATTGGTTTCGCTATAATAAAGTCGAAACTTTCCAGTAAAGTTCAATGGAGAGAATGTAGGAAAGCCTTCTGGCACGGTATCCTCCATTTCTATAAATCCGAACTTCAGTAACCATTCTTCAGTAATTGCTATGCCTTGGATGTCCGCGGCCTTGACTGAATACGTATCGATTACACAATCTGATTTACCGATATTAGTTACTTGTCCCTGAAGCCAGGAACGTCCGCTTAGAAAATTAACTATATTTCCGAGCCTTAATTCTTTCGATTCCATATTGTTAAGTTAGATAATTCTATTCCTGTTATATTTTTTAGATTAGAAGAAACCATGTTAGTGAGACAAAAATAATAGCGTCCTAAAATTACTACCTTAGTAGCAAGGCAGAATAGACTAGTTTATGATCTAAATCGATCATTTGATCTTGTAAACTTCATCACGAAGTACTGTAGAACTGAAGTTGGACCTTGCTTCTATTTGGTATGAGTTTTTTGAGGAGCTGAGTATCTTGACCGTTAAAATTGAATTTTTCGGTATCTCGGGATTTTTTATCAAGGTCAAGGAATCAGGGCGCAAAGTATAACTACAATCATCAATCCAAGTGACATCGAATGACATAGGTACTTCCGCATCATTGAAATATTCTAATTGCTTACCTGCATAACGCTTAATAACAACTGATTTCTCTCCTGCTGCCATTTTGAATGTTCCTTCGTGGAATTTCTTACATTCAGTTTTTGTAGGTGCAGGGCTACAATTTATTAAGAGCAGGCAAGCGACTATTGTTATTGGTTTGATGTAGAGCATATTTAATTTGATTAGTCAAATATAGAATTCGGCACCTAAGCACCTTGAAAAATTTCAACGTTAGCTGCTCGGAACTACTGATGCAGAAAGCTGTTTAAGCACAAGTTGTTTATTGAAGTTGGGAAACAGTTTTTTTATCGTCTTCTCGCTTAGGTCTCCGGTATAGAATTTCCAGGTCTTACCATTATCTATGCTGACAGCAAGTACATCCGACGAAGTGATAAAATGAGCTTTCTTCGTGCTCATAGAAACCTTTTGCGGGATGGCACAATGTAGTTCATTTCCAGCTTTGTAGATTTTACTTACTTCTCCCAATTCAACGCTGTGAAAAGCCATTCCCTCTGCTTTCATACCCGCTAATGTGTGTTTCATATTGGAAGTAAATTCTGCTTTACCGCCTGCGTTAGCTATGAGTCTTGCCTCTGTGTATTTCAGTGCGATTTCAAAATTACCATTCCAGAAACACTCTGCCCATGTTCTGGCAGTTCGTTTTATTGCCGCAGTGTCCTGTGCCTTGACATTAATGAAAGATATTAGTAACAATACGAAAACTGAGCAGGACTTTCTAGATTTCAATAAAAGAATGAGATTTTGCATTGCGATAATTTTTACGCAAAATACTAAAATCCCTGTTCTCCACAAACCATGATAGATTGTTGCCTTTCAATCAGTCGGATACAGCTTTGCAAACTGCTCAATGACTTCTTCCCAATTGTCGCCAAATGCCACTTCTATCATCCGGCCATTTGGTGACACGAGAATCTTTGTTGGATATCCAGTGACATGGTATTGATTTGCTATGGTGTCGTTTGCCATAGCCACCGGAATGGTAAATTTATTGAAGCTTAGATAGGACTTTACTTTATCCGCATTGTCCCGGCAGGCAACGCTCAAAAATTTCATGCCCTTATGCTCCTTATCGCTCAATTTCTGATGGAAAGCATTTAATTGAGGCATTTCCTGTCTGCAGGGCTGGCACCAGGTTCCCCAAAAATCAATCAGCAGCCAATTGTTTTTATAATCGCCAAGCGTATGTTGGGCGCCATCAATGCCTGTTAATGTAAAATCCGGCGCGGCTGGCCATGTTGGCACCACCTCCTTAGCGAAAAAGCGTTTAAAATCCCCTTTTGGGAGATATTTACTGTAGCTCCTTTCCATTGCACTGATGTTCTTGGGCGCTGAGTTTAACAGTTTCACAAAGTTTTGAAGTGCCGCTACGGTATCGCGATTGTCGAAAAGCTGCTCCATATAGCTATCGCGGTAACTTTCTTTCGCATGCCGTAAAAAGAGGCGGTCAGTAGCGTAGTGATCATTGCCAACAGTAGTGCCAGCAGGAGAACACAATGCGGCCTTGGCCAGATACTGTGCTGCATTTGCTGAGTCTGTCCCTTTAGTAAATAGGTATTTGGAGTAATAAGCATAAGCAAGCAAGGTCTTATTGCGGGCGATATCGTACTTCGTACTGTCCGCTGTTCTAGCCTCTAAATTGCCCATCGTTTTGGCCAGTAAAGTTTGGGCGACATCAGGCCTGTTCACATCCAATAGCATGTTGTAGAGCATCAAAGCATACCAATTGCTATTTGCCAGGTCGATCGACTTCCCGGTCATCTTCATCAGGCTGTTGGCTGTTTCAGTGAGCTGCTCCGGATCGTTTTTGCGCAACCGCGCATTTGCCCAAAGATTGAAAGCCAGCGTTTTTTGACGGAGCACTTCAATGGGCGATTGCTGGTACAGGTCTATCAATAACTTGTATTTTTGGTCATCAGCTGAGGGTTCTTTGGTGTCAATAAACTTTTGGGCAAAACTGTTCTGCAGCCAATCGTCAAATCGTTGCAGCTGATATAAATTCCGACTTACGTCATAAGATTCCTTTGCCGACATTTTCTCCATCTGAAAGAGCTTGTTCAGCAGGTGATTGCTTTGCTCCCCAGTCAAAAAGCTATTGGGGGTTTCAAATAGTGCTTTATTGTACACATCCGGCGATGCTGTCCATTGGATAAACTGAAGCCTGCTAGCCCTGTAATATGGGTCATTGTAGTATAATGGATCGTGTCGCTTAAAGTAATTGTTCAACTTAACCGTATCGAAGCCAACGCCCTTCACGAATGCAGTACTGTGGTACACATTTAAGTTCATGTACATATTTACCCAGGCGGTGTCTGATTTGTATTTGTTGACTAGAGTGCCTAAGCGCACCTCGTTATTCTCATTGATGAGGTAGCCATTTGGCATTTTGTAGCGGTGCACAATATTGGCTTTTTGTACCAGGCCGGTGTTAGCGCTATAGGTATAGGTCCTTTCTGTAGCACCTCCGGGCATATTGTTTGTCAGGTCTTCAGCCTGTTTGTAAGTAGCTGAAATGGTGGTCAGATCGTTTTTTTTCGCTGTAATCAGGTAAGTTAGTTTCTGATCGGGATTGGTCCAACTCTTACCGATAGCTAGTTTTTGATCTGGCATAGCGCTGAAGAACAGCTGGATCAGGTTGCCCGGATAATTGGCACCATTGCCCATCATCTGGTCTTTCAGACCCTGGTTTAGTTTCCAGGTATTTACGGCATCACTGAGGGCTTCTGTAACCCCTTCCAGCTTGATCAGCTTACCACTTGCATCAATGGTTGCCTTCAATGGCTTATTTAGGAGTGCTAAAGGCATAAATACCTCTGTGTTATTGAACTGGAGTTTACTAATATTATCAGTTTCCAGGGCGATCACTGTCCCGTTGGGCTCAGTACTATTTTCAGTGATTACCGCTTTTACCAGCCGGCATTCGTATATCGTGTTCGATCCCTCCTTTCCTACGTAATGAAACTGGAAGATGCTTTGCCTTGAGCTTTTTTGACTGCCACTATTGACGGTACTGATACTGAATTCAAAATCTTTCTTTTGGACGGAGCCGGGTTTTTGTGCATGGCAATAGGAAACTGCCAGGAGCAGGATTAAAAATAAGAAGCGCTTTTTCATCGAACAGGTTTGGTGGTCATGGTGTGTAATGATAAATGTAAATTTATGAGGATGTCCGAAAAGGTACGTACGTCATCCTGAATTTATTTCAGGATCTACGGACATGCTATTTACACCATGCTCAAGCGGGGATCCTGAACTAAATTCAGGATGACGAGAAACATAGAATAGTAAATTGCACCTTTTTGGACACCCTCTATTTCCAGGGAAAAATTTAGTCAGACTGGATTTTCTTATCTTTATTACCAAATAGAAACTCAAATGAAACCTAACAGGATCTTATGCAAACCGGAAACGAGTTCGATTGACGAAGCGACGGAGATCCGGCTTGAAGGATTTACTTTATCGCAACTCGAGGCTTTTCCCTGGGCAGAGTGCCGCAATTTAACTTCGCTTAATCTGGTTTTCTGTGAAGGGATGAGCATAGCGCTGATCCAATCATTACCCAGGCAATTGAGCAGTCTAGTGGCCAATGTAGACAATCTGGATGTCCTGACAGATCAGGTATGGGATGATTTCAGATACATGACTAAGCTTCATTTGAACGGAAAATGGAACAGCCCGCATGCGCTCGTCGAGGCTTTCGATCAGCAATACCCGAATATTGGCTTTTCATTTTATCATCCGGAAGATGACTCCTATCACAATTCCTTCGAATACAGGCAAGGCAAATGGGAATTTCAGTATTTTAAATAATTAGCTTCCTGATCGGAACACAACTGTACACTAGAATGATGATTTGTGGTTCGCGACAAACTTAATATTCAAGTCGTTCAAGTTTTCCTGGTAATCCATAAATCGTTCGTCCAAATCCTCCCAGATGGACTTGTTAGGATCAATTTGCTTTACAAGTGCTATCCTCATTGTTCGATCTTTAGGAACCTCCCTGTTTGGAAATAGATCAATAGCTTGTCGCAAAACGTTCGCCGTTTTAACTGCACCAATCTCCTTCAGGCTCAATAGGGTTTCATGAGCATGGTCACCGCTAGAATTCATGAAATACTGCCAGAAGCCTCCGTTATTCACCTCACGTTCCAAATTCTGATTGAGGTAAAACTTCTGCTGTGGTATTGTAATCGCTTCCATATCATCGCCGTAACTACAGGCATTCCCGATAAAATTGTCGATTTCTATTATGCTGTCATTTACATTTTCAGCATGGAGTAACTCATCTAAATTGTCCATTCTATTTATGGACAGTCCAGCGTTTTTATAACCAATTTCTGGTTTCCCAATCTCTTCTTCGTTGTCGTCAAAATATATTCCCTTCGGATTAGGCCCATACTCATTATCGCCTATTTCGCCATCTGCGAATAGCATCCACAAGCCGTAGAAGGGTATGATTTGCCATATTCCACTATTGCCCCTATCATGGCAGCGTTTCGCCCCCTGCGCGAGGAGGAACCAGATCATAGGAATCAATGTTAACAGCATCGCTATTGAAACCAATAGATTCTCTATTTCACCAATCATTTCAATAAATAACAGAAAAACCAGATACATAAGATAACTAAGGCTATATTCCAGCCTACGGATTCTCCCTTCGAAGGAAAATGAGTTTTTGAACATACTTTTATATATGGGTTGCTTGGTTACAGTAAAAAAATCATGGTTAAGAAACGTCAACTTGACCAAATATCATTAATATTTACCTGCGCTCAAAATCGGATTTCAGCATTATCTATTTCCATATTTCAAGCTTATAAAATTGCCTGGATTTTATCACCTTGCATAAGTAAGGAATTAATAACCACATAATGAAAAGTTACTGTATAGGCTAGACTCTTTGTAGTATCGATAGGAGTTCCTGTAGGGATAGTCTTTTTGATCAGGAGGTTTACTATTAAGTCTAAAAGCGACAACTGATAAAACAATTTACTCGGATAACTAATTACGTTAATACCGAAATCTTAAAATATAATGAATACCATTCCGGAACAACACAGACAAGCCCTATCATCAGCCATTGCTAAAGGCGAATTTGATAGCATGCGCAGCATAATTGAAGCAAACAACATCGACCTAAACGCTTACGAAGAACAATTTCACACGCCGATTTTGATGGGCGTTCTCACTTCATATGGCATCAAAAACGAAAACGAAAGAGTGGAGATGCTGCGTTATCTTCTTGAAAATGGTGCCAATCCAAACCTGAATTGTAAAGCGGGCTACAACAGCCTACATGTGGCGGTGCAACAGCAACGCTTGATTAAACCGCTGGACTTGTTTTTGGACTTTGGCGGTGATGTAAACCTGGCGGATAATAACGGCGGCACCGTTGCATATTGGGCCATTCAAAGTTTTCCATGGCGAACTGAGGGCGAGGAAAGGCAATTTCATTTGAAAGTTTTGGAGAAGATATTTATGGCAGGTGCGGACCTGGACCGCAAAAACAAATATGGCGTGACGCCAAGGATATGGCTGGAAAGAAGCGCTGAGGATGTAAAGGATTTGGCCGGGAAATGCGAAAAGTTAAAACCGGTTTACAAAGCCAGCGAAACACAGCAGCCGGAATTCCCAACCAAACTCAAATACCCGGAAATCGCAAAGCACATCAGGACAAATTTAATTCCTGTCCGTGGAAAGGCAGATACCACCGAAGGGGAAATGCTAAGGGGATTGGATAATTTGAGAGATGAAGCCCATAGGAATGGCAATGTGAACTTTGGCAAAACGCATAAGGAGTATGCAGATTTTATAGCCAGCACTTTGACCCAAGCTCCGTTTTTTGACAAGAAGGAAAAAGACAAGATCAGCAGCGCTGCTAAAAAACTGACCTATGCTAAAAAGCCTTATCTGGAAGATGATGTTTTTGATTACCTGACTGATCAGATCTGTGTGTATTACAAGCAGAAGAATGCCTGAAGGGTTCTCCTATCGTCAATACTACGAAGCTAGACAAACGCAAGCTTGCATTTTAGATTGCAATGATGTTTTTTATATTTGTAGAAATCCTCTCTATGAAAAACATCCTGACAGCCAGTATCGTCGCACTATTTTTGCTCTCTTCCTGTGGTAAAGAAGTCAATTCGCCTGAAATACAAAAAATTGATTTCAATAAGGCCTCAAAAGTTTTGATGGACAGCATTAGGCCGGTCATAAGAGGCAGCTGGAAGATAAAAACCTTGACCTTAAGGCCTAAAAATTTTTACGCCAATCCAAAAGATCAGACGAACGACACTGTACTTTATAATTTTGGCGACTTGCACCTAAACCATGTGAATTCCGAAGGTTATTACGAAAAATACAATGACGTCACCGGAAACCTTTATTTTAACAATAAAGTGCACGCTGTCGGTTTTACAATGCTCGCACAATCATCCAGAATCACGGAGAAAAAGGGACCTCAAGCCGTTGCATTCTTCGAATTTCGTGTTGCTGAAGGCACACCATTACCCTCTATTCGTCCTACAACTCCAGAAGAATCCTATCTAACTGAGATCGGGCTAATCAACGATAATTTCTATATTGAAATCAGTAAAGACGGAAAATCAATGACTTGGACAGGCATGAGCCGCAGAATCCGGAGCATCTATTTTGAGAAAGAATAGCACAGGTCATCTCTTAGGGGGAGATTTCATAAGAAATCACTTAGGATAATCTTAGCTGCAATAGAATCAGGCGTTTTAAAAAAATCACTATACACTATTGCTTTACTTAGAACTTCTAGGTATGTTTGTAGTATGCTAGAACTAAACAAGGATTTAATGGCCAGTTCCCTGGCGCCCTTAGTGCTACTGATACTAAAGCGTCAGGAGAGTTATGGTTACCAGATTATTCAGGAGCTCAAAGACAAGACCGAGGGTGAACTGCAGGTGGCCGAAGGTACCCTCTACCCTGTTTTGAAAAAAATGGAAGCCAAAGGCTGGATCTCTGGCGATTGGAAAAAGGTAGAATCTGGCCGAGAGCGCAGATACTATAACCTTACCGACAAAGGCAGGCATGAACTAGATGCGCAATTTTCTCAACTCAACTATATTAACGAACTAATCAACAAATTATGGAATCTTCCAACTTCAACCTCGACCAATCCATTCAAGCTTACATCGATGTAATCAGCAATCAGGGCAGCATTACGGGTTCGGATGCTGCTGAGCTGAGGGATCATCTTTATGATGCCACAGCCGACCTGATGCAAAGCGGGTTATCGACCGAAGAAGCATTTATGATCGCGACGAAACGCTTGGGCAAAAGTGAATTGCTTAGCGCAGAATATGGTAAAGTGAATGTTTCCGTGATGACCAACAAAGTTTGGGCATACCTGCTGGCTGGATTTAGCATCTTTTACGTGCTTGGTTTCTTCTTGTTTACATTAATACCCATATTCTATAATTTTGTTTTTGAAAACTTCCGTACGTCGGACACCTCCGTAGCCATTGTAACCAGCTTTCATGTGATGTTTATTGGATTGAGCTGGTATGCCCTCAAATTCAAAAGGAAATTTTCCTGTTTTATAGAGCGACAAGTGGAGCGCAGAGCAACGGCATTGTTGGTATTTTGTATAGTGATGGTTTTTGGCCTTTTCTTTTTTGGAACATTTTCACAAAAAATATTACCTACGCATTCTGTCGTTTATTATCCTGTGCGAGGTTTCGAAAGTCCATGGACTGAATTTTCATTCTATATGGCATATTTAAGTTTGGCGGGTGTATTATTGAGTCTGGTATTTAGCGTAAACAAAGTCGAGGCATTGACTGCTAAAACCTTGCTCCAGAAACCTTCAATAGCTTTTCTGGTGATATTTGGATTCGTTGTGGAGCTGCTTGCAGCTTCTACTAGAGTAATTCGTGTAGATAACATTATTTTCTCGTCCATATTATTCGGATTAGTGTATCTGCTTGCTTCATTTTCAATAGTGTATTACAATAAAAACAATCACGTAAAGTATCTGGCTATTGCTTTCCTACCAGTGTTTTTGTTGGAATTAGCTGTGGGACTTTCCGTACGAGAAGACTTAGATGTCCTATATTTCACCGCAGCAACAATTCTGGCTGTCTACGGCGGCAGGATATTTGGCCTCGCCGCGGCTGATCGTAGAGGCTATGTGCTAGAGGAATAACCGTAGGATGGGACCATCTACAGAGCCTTCATGGTCGCATAAGGAGCAATGTACGGCAGAATAATGCCTGAATTTGCTTATCTTCATTCCAAGATAGATATTCAACCAATGGTGGCCGCTAATAGTGGACCCAGTAAGCAAAGTAAGGACACGAACGAAGATTTTCGTAAGACTCAACAAGGCTGATACGGTTACTTTTTCTACTTTATGAGAAGCAGCTCAGTTACCTCTATGTGCCGCCTCATCACAAGCTAGTTTGAAAGCAATTCTTCGATCTCTTTGCGCTTCTTTCTGGCCGACCCAAAAACATCAATGATCCCCCGCGACATCCTCAAGTTATACAAGACCTGATCTTCAGTCGCATACATTTCAACTATATAACTGATCTTGGAGAGGCCACCATAAATCCAGAATTTTAAATGACCAGCTTCTGAGCGCACAGGCTTTTCTGAATAATGTGCAGCAATATTTTCAATAAGGGCGATATGCTCGGACTTATTCCGGTCAATCGGCACTTTAATGATTTCATATTTCTTAACCACTGACCACAAAGTCAGCAGACCTACGATTAGCATAAGTGCAGCTATACAACAGTATATTACCGAATTCGAATGCGATCCAAAAAATCCTTTATAAAATATTGTTACTGCAAATATCAGCACCAGGATTCCCGTTCCGTAATCAGACAACCGTTCCGAACGATTTTGTTTTGCATACCCCAGCTCAAATTCTTCAAGAGTCATATCGATAGTTAATTAAGGCCTTAAGATACAAAATTATATTTCTTGTGTGAGGGACAAGTAGCCTACAGCCTTTGCAAATCAAACCTCCCCTCCCGTACTTCAACCTTACCTCCACCCTCAGTTATCGCGTCGAAGCTGAATGTACCGGCAATGATGCTGGGGCTTAATTTGGAGATCGTAATTTCGCCATATATATCATTTTTAGACAGGTATGTGGATGAAATCAAGTCCAAATAGGTATGATAAACTGCGTAGATTTCTCCCTCGACACCATAGCCGCCAAGCTTATAAGTGACACCTTCTTCTATACGTACTCCGATGCTGCTAAAGCTTATGGTTTCCAAGGTATTGTTTCCTATTCGTGGAGCCGACACAATAAAGTAGTACGGATTATATTTCCCATAACTTGCCGTTAGATGTAGGTTGGAATTGAAACGAAGTTTCGGTGTAAATACCTTTCCGTCGACTAAACATCCGAAAGTATTTTTTCCTTCTTGTGTAATCGCAGGAAGGGACGGCGGTAGTCTATACTTTTTGCAAGCGCTGGTTGTTAGTAAAATAATTAGAGTGGTAACTAACGATTTTTGTAGATGGTTAATTTTGAAACGGAGCATTCCCAAATATACTACCGCCATGTTAAGTTAACTTTAATTCAGAAATTAACGTTCCATTTTGATGTATACAAGGCCCCTGCAGACTACTTAATATTACAAGATATTATTTTTTAATAATTCCTATTCTAAGACCCATGTGAGGGATTTGTTGTAAAACCTATTTAAGCGCTCCTATCGATAGAACGCTCAGAACCCCCTACTATTCCTCCCACCAGCCGATAATCGTATTGATCCAGGGAATATCAAATGAAAGCCATTCTTTGGTTTTTGCGGACCAGAACATGACTCCAAGGTAACCTTTGGGATCGCCGATGTAGCCACCAAATCTGGCAGCTAAAAGACCTTCCGCTGTTCTAGATTCTCCTACATTCTTTAGCCCAATTTCCTTACCCTTGTATTTAAACAGGTCCTCCTTACCATAAATCACGCTAAAACCATGGGCTAGCTTGAATTCTTTTATAGCTGATAGCGTCAATCTGAGGGTATCCAATAGATAGCTTTGCCCACTGACTGCAGTGTAATACACTTCCCCAATCTCAGTTTTATGAAAATATCCGTTGCGGTAGCCTTGTGGTATTGAGTCTAGCGTATAGGTTAACCGATCTGAGCTATCACTCAATTTGTATTTCCGAAGTTCTACTTTATAATGAATGATATCTGGTTTGGTTACTCTAATGTGATGCACGGCGTAGAGAAATTCGTCGTTATTTAGCCAGTAGCTTTCAATACTAGGAAGTTGCGTCATGTTTTTACTCAGGGCACCGGACTTCCCATCTTTTACCACCACCTTGGAACTGCCCTTAAAGTCATTTAGCAAAAGCTTGTATGATTTGGCCGACCGATCAACGCTCAGGAAGTGCTTCTTATCTGGGGATATGCTGGAATACCGGGGTGTGTACCATGACTTATCTTCAATTTTAGTGTAAGCGCCTGTTTTGAGGTTGAGCCAGCGGTAGCCCGTGCCTCTTAGCGAACTATTGCAATAGTAAATTAGGGTATCGCCCAAGGCTTCTATAAAAACATCCTCCAATTTGTAAAGTATTTTCCTTGTTTTGAGGTCTATCACGTTCCCGCCGTATTTAGTAAGTAAATACTTGTTTTTATAAACCTTATCTGCAACATTATAATTTATCCGCATTGTTTTGTCTTCTGCCCTAAATTTGGGCTGTTGTAGCAAGGTGTCCTTACCAATAAATTTTCCGTTTTTAAAATTATAGGAAGTGAGATAAGTATAGTTGCCGACCTGAAGGGAGTCTATACGGTATTCGGCAACCAGGAATCTCTGCATGCCAGATTGAGCATAAGTTGCGAATGAAAAATAAATTACCAGCGAGAGCGTTAAAAGTGATTTCATAAAGGTTTTTAGGGTTTGCACATATTAATCTATGTTTTAATAGTTAAATATAAGAAAGAAACTTGTTTTACAACTATTTAGAACAGCAATTGCAACCAAAATCCATTGACCAGTTTACCAACGCGGGTCTGATTACTTGATACCGCAGTCGAAACCAAATCCTTCCTTCTTAAGCTCTGCCCTAGCAATTGAATCAAGCTCGTGACTTCTATAAAAATGTAAAGCCTGCGCCATGAAGTAATTTTCGCCAGGTCTGCATTCAGGACATAGCGATGGCGGTGGAATCTTTTTAGCAAAGTCTATCCCAATGGAGTCAATTGCTTTAAATATTTCAAGAGAATAAATTCCATCGTATGGATTTCCAGCATCTCTTTTGCTAATTTCTTTCATAGCGTCAGTACCTTTATAACATTCCCTAAGAATAGCAATAAACACCTTGTCCTTAAATGCATTGAGACAGGGATTAGGTCCATTTCCAAAATCAAACTTAGGATACTTATACTTTATGCTGCAATTGCTAAATAACATGACACCAGCAATTAATGTTAATCCAATTTTTTTCATATCTAATTTTTATAAAACCCGTACCTCAATCCAAAGCATCGGAGCGTAAAAATAACAAATGACTCCACAAGTTGAATTAATGTGATTGTCCTGTATTGGGCATGATGTGCAGGGAAATAGGAAAGAAATGTAGCATAAGAGCGCTATTGTTTTAGGTTCGTATTTGGTTAGCTATCCGATATCCAGTACGGTATCAAATTTTATTGAGCTAAAATATGTGATCAAGTACAAAATCATGCATAAACACATAGCAAATTGGAAAGATGTTAAAATCCAATTACTTGTGGTTAAAATCTGCGTACGTTACCCGCCAACCCGGTTGTTGCAAACAAATAGTTGAAAATAACTCTAAATGAGCTTAACCTGCAGCTGAAGAGATCTACCGAAATACAAAACCAATTGGCCTAAATTTTGGGTATCATTCAAAGATTATGAAAGAGGAACAACTAAAGCCGCAATACCAGCACCCCGAACTCAGATGGATAGCCAGAATTTCTTATTTGATGGACAATCAGTTTCGCTTTCCTGGCACTAAATTCCGGTTTGGAATAGATCCTCTACTAAACCTTTTTCCATTTGCAGGTGATATGGCCGGTTTCCTGATATCTGGCGGACTGCTCCTAACTATGGCGCGCAAAGGTGCCAGCAATAAACTTGTAGTCCTCATGTCGCTCAATATCCTGTTGGATGCAACTATAGGCGCCATTCCGATCATTGGACAAATATTTGATTTCTATTTTAAAGCCAATGCCAGAAATATGAAGCTGATGCAGGAGCACTATATGGAAAACAAACATCAGGGCAGCGGAAAAAACATTGTGATTTGGGTGTCCATTGTCTTGCTGATCCTGCTCGCCGCCCTGATTTATGGTATTTGGAAACTCGTAGCGTGGCTTGGTTCAATGATGTAATCATTTGCAAGCTTGATGACCGAAAAAAAGCCTTACCGTATAGAAAGAACATAAGAAAGTAATTGAGGTTGCTCATTCCTGATGGGTTATAAATTACTTTCCCTGGTAGTTCCAATGAAAATATTATAAATCTACCGGAAAGACCTGCTGGAAAACCATATCCGAATTGGCATGTTTAGTTAGAAAAGCAATTCTTACTACCTATGGGATTTTTAAATAAGTTATTCGGAAAAAACGGCGGGGCTGAGCAGCCTGAGGGCAGCAAATTAAAACAAAATCAGCACCCCTGTAAAACTGAACAGGAACTGCTGGAACGCTATGGTGGCATTGGGTTTGAAAGACAGCTGGATTTTGCTGACGTAATTGGCAGCAACAGTTGGAATGTGGACATGCAAAAAGGAGAAATGGATTTTGGACCTGGCCTCGTGTTCCCTATCCAGGTGCTCGGCAGCTTTTCCCATTCTTCAGAAACCTGGCTCTGGGCCTGGGCAAATACCCAGTCGGGCATCCCACAAAAACTTTTACAGCAAGCCCTTCAACTGCAAAAGTACGGTGCTGATAATGAGATCGACTTACTGAACATCAGTCAGTTTGATGCGACTAAGGACGACATGCACATGATCGGCATGGTGGCTTCGGGAATGTTTGGCGCAAGCGCCTATTATATCGCCGACTATGGGCAGGGTGCTTTGGTGGTCACCATAAAAAGTGATCTTATAGACAAAGTGCAAAAAAACGACCACTATAGAATTCCTACGGTATTCCCGCAGTTAATTTCGCAATTTGAGATGAACCACAAAGCTGCACTATCTAACTATTTGATGGCGAAGGGTTATAAGGTGACGGAAAACGACAGAAAACTAACAGGTAGTAAAAACGGCAATACCATCACTGCTGAGTTTGACGAGCTTGACAGGCTGACGAAACTCTCTGGTTAAGGATCCTTGTAACGCGTGATGTATCTAGCTGCTGTTTTGGCAACAGTTCTTTATAAACTATATTTGATTTATGAAGAAAGACTTACAAGCCAAATAATCGGCTTATTTGCTATGGACACAACTAGAATAATGGCTGCAGCTTTTAGCAATCAGATTAATGCTCATGAAGGTAACTGATATCCTCAACAACGTGATTCTTTTTGGCGCGGTACAGGGCTTTATCATGAGTGCATTGCTGTTTTCTTCCAGGACCAATAGAGCTGCTGCCCGATACCTTGGACTGCTGGTTTTCTTTATTGCACTTGCAAGTATTAACCTGTATGGAAACTATGTAAACTGGTTCAATCTAAGCGCAATCCAGTTCATTGTTCAGCTGACGCCCCTGATCCTGATCATGCCACTCGGACCATTGCTGTATTTCTATATAAGACGCGTTAGTCGGCCCGACTTCAGCACTGCCCATGGATTTAAGTATCATTTTTATCCTGTCCTGATCGAGTTCATTCCGGCACTTACTGTTGCCAGCTACATCATAGCTACCATCTTCGGATGGATAGCGAGAAACCCAAGGCCCTGGGTAAATTTTATTGAGGAATTCAACGTTTATGTAGACGTTGTACGCTGGCTGTCCTTAAGTTTTTACACCTATCTGGCTTACAAATATCTATCCTCTCAGGAAGATCAGGCTCACTTTTCAAAGGCAAATGTGAATTGGCTGAGAACTTTGGTTTACATTTTTGCAGCATTTGAAATGCTGTGGCTAATCTACCTCATCCCATATCTCATTCCCAGGTATCGTAACGAACTACTGGAGCTTTTTGGCTGGTATCCCATTTACATCCCCCTGGCGGTTCTGATCTATTGGCTGGGTATCAAAGGCTATATCCATTCCCAAAATCAAAAACTGGCTAAAGAAAGTAGTTCTGATATTAAAAAGACATTGGGCCGAACTGATCTTGATGCACTGATACTTAGTATTGAAAAAAAGATGCAGGAAGATCGCGCTTACCTGGATGCTAAACTCAATCTCAATTCATTCGCGAAAATGGTTGATTGCGCGCCAAAAACAGTATCTGCCGTGATCAACCAACACTTTGGTAAGAATTTCAATGATTTTATAAATGACTATCGTGTCAGGGAATTCAAGAAAAGATTTGCGGGCAAGGATTCCCAACACTTGACAATTGCAGGTGTTGCGCTCGAATGTGGCTTCCCCTCTCAAGCTACCTTTCAGCGGGTCTTCAAATTATCAACGGGTTACGCCCCCTCGAAGTTTCGCGATATCGAAACCGATCAATGAAATCACTTCTCAAATCGCGATTTGAGAAGTGATGAATGAATTTTCCAGCTGATGTTTACAGAGCTTTGTGGCTCAATAAAGCATATGAAAAAGTCATTTCTTTTTATTATCCTACCTATTTGGATTTTTAGTGCTTCGGCACAGCTAAAGCGAAAACTCCGCCTGGATGCGCGGCTGGACAGTCTCTTATCGGCAAATTTTAAACCTGGGGAACCGGGTGTGGCCTTACTTGTTGCCAGGAAGGGAGAAATAACATACCGCAAAGCTTTTGGTTCAGCAAGTCTTGAACTAAATGTGGCGATGAAGCCCGATATGCTATTTAATCTTGGCTCCATCAGTAAACAGTTTACTGCTGTGGCTGTGCTCCAGCTCATGGAATCCGGAAGACTTTCCCTACAGGATAGCGTCCAAAAATATATTCCCCGGTTTCCATCGAAAGGCTACAAAATTACCATCGAGAACCTGCTCAGCCATACCTCGGGAATAAGGGATTATATGCAGATGAACGATAGCGACCCGTACATCGACCGGCACGATTTCAAACCTGTGGAGCTGATTGACTATTTCAAAAATGAAGCGTTAGAGTTTGAACCTGGCACCCGGTATCGTTATAGCAATTCAGGCTATGTGCTGCTTGGATATATTATAGAGCAAATCAGTGGAAAAACCTACGAGAAGTACCTGCAAGAAAACATTTTTAATCCCTTAGGCCTCAAGAACACTTTTTACGACAATGCCAACACCATTTTTTCAGGTCGTACCAGCGGCTATCAGAAGTATGAGCGATATGAAAAAGCAGACTATTGGGGAGCCAGCCTCCCATTTGCAGCCGGGGGATTGATTTCTAACGTGGATGACCTGCTGAACTGGCATCTGGGATTGTTATCGGGCAAATTGCTAAAGCAAGAAACACTAACAAGAGCCTTTTTGCCCGCCAGGCTAAGGGATGGCAGCACAATAAATTATGGATATGGCTGGACCATCGGCCAATCGGGCGATCTTAAGGTAATCTCACATGGCGGTGCCATAACCGGTTATAGAACGCTCCAGTTGTATTATCCTGATCCAGATGTGTATATCGTTATTTTGGCGAATTGCGAGCAGGTACCCATTGAGGAATTAGCGGCTACGATTTCAACACTGGTGCTAGGAAGACCTCTCCAAACCGATGTAAAGCTAAATGAAGCTACCCTAGCCCGCTATACCGGGCTTTATGAACTTTCCGGAGATGTGAAAAGACAAATTAGCGTTAAAATAGAAAACGGAAAACTTGTTGCTACCTCGGCCGGCCAGAAGTTGCAGTTTGTCTTTCAGTCAGAGCTCAAATTTGGGTTTAAGGATATTGCTGATGCCCAGGGAGAGTTCATGATCCAAAATAACAAAGCAAACGGATTTGTCATAAGACAGAACGGGTCATTCCATTGGAAAAAGATAAAATAGTGGGGATCTTATCCCCTAAGCGTTCAAATTATTCATACGTCCTTTCTGTAATGTCAATCAGCAGATTCGTGCCCGCTCGCCATTTAATCCATCCGTCATAATTCTTTCCATTGTCGAAATTGGATTCCCTGCCAAATCCCTTTTTTACTTTGAGCCAGTCGCCCTTCACCTCAGTTACCCCAAAAGGCAGGAAAGTCTGATCCTTCTGCTGAAATATGGGCTTCCCCGCAGGCTGATCGTAGATGACCAGGCTATCTTGTGTGATGAACTCTACCCTCTTTAGATACCGTTCCCAGGTTTCGAAGATGTACCAATGCGGATTATATTTGGATCCCGGGCAATTGCTGCAGTTGTTCTCAGACAGCATCCTTTCCTCGGAATAGTAAACGGCACCGGGCAGCTTCTTGATGACGATTTCCTCTCCGCTAGCTTGATTGCTGATCACCCGAAAATAAGATGCTCCGGTATCTACTACGGAAAAAACCAGTTCCGGCCCGAAATGTATCAATCCCATTTTCAAATGCTCCTCTCCTTCTTTATCTGAATCCCCCTCGTTCATGAGATAAGGCTGTAGTTTCACATCTGTAACAAACAAGGTTTTGCCGGACCTGCTGCGCTCAAACCTCAGTGTATCGAAAGGCAAGGTATCTGTTTCATTTTTGTATAAAGGGATGGGGTATTGGGTGTTGACCGTCAATATACCAATCCCAATCGCCTGAGGCGGTCCTTGCTTTTGTCTGGCGCAACTGGTTAAGAAACTAAGAAAGCCCATGAGTATCAATAGATTTTTGAAGCGGAACATAGCGTTAGTGATTTGAATCTCTATGTACATGAACCAGCGGTAGAGCGGAATTGTTTGGAGAGGATTTACTATATTGGTGCCCCTTCGCAATAACTTGATTTTTAATTTAAATAACGCTAATTATGATCCAAAAATCCCTGTTAATTTTCATTGCTGTGTTCATCAGCATTAACTCATTTGCACAATCTCCAGTCAAGTATGACACCGTTTCAGTAGGTAGTAGTAAACAGGTAGTCTCCTACTCTGGTGCTGAAAATTTACCGCTCCTGCTTTTTTTGCATGGAGGTCCGGGAAGTTCGAGAATGAAGCAAGCGGAAATGTTTACGAACCTGCTCCAAAAGCATTTTCTGGTAGTACAATGGGATCAGCGGAACACCGGCAAAACGCTTGCACTAAACAAATCTTCGGCACCAATAAACCTGAGACTGATGCACAACGATACTTATGAATTGGTCCAGCTACTGCTGAAGAAATTCAATCAAAAGAAACTGTACCTCGTTGGGGAATCTTTTGGAACTGTCCTGGGCTTTGAAATGGCAAAGGAACATCCTGAGCTCTTAAACGCCTACATCGCCTTCAGTCCGGTGGTAAGCCAGGCAAAAAGCGAACAGATATTACTGGAAAAACTAAAGCGCTATGCTAAAGAAAACGACAACGAACTGGCCCAGAAAGAACTCAGTACAGTAAAAATCCCTTATGGCGATTATCTGCAAATGAACTATGCGAAAAAATGGATGCTGGTACATGACGGACATTCGCTTAGTGCCGATGACCTTGTCGTCTATGACAAATACATCAAAGACTGGTCAGATACATGGCTTTCTACATGGAATGAAGTGATAGGAAAAAACCTTTTTAAAGAATTGCCGAAAATCAATTGCCCGGTGTATTTCTTCCTGGGTACAAAAGACCTGCAGACGAATTTTGGCATCGCAAAGGAGTACTTTGAAACATTAAAAGCACCCAGGAAGAAGATCTTTGTCTTTGAAAATGCCGGACATTCTGTGCTGACCGAAGAAGCAGAGAAAGTTCAAAAAATAATCATCGATGATATTTTGAACAAGCCCCTTAAGAATTAAGCTGAGTAAAGAGCAGAGGCCAAGTAACCTTTTCTTCGCCATTGTCATACCTGAGGCGTACCATTTCCACACCTTCTTCGCAAAACAGGTACCTTTTTGCGTAGAAGCTGCGAGGAAGGTATGGAGATGGTATTGAGTTGGTATAATTATAATCCGTTATAGAAATAACCGCCCCACCATGTTTTTTGAACGGTGAACCTGATGTAGCCATTCTTTAAGCGGTTCTTGTTGCCGCCGGCGTCATATAGATTGATTTCAAAGATCGCTTCTACACGATAATGGTCTTCGTCTATTTGTTCTGTTTTGCGGATCTCGAACATAGCATCCTCCTGGCTGTATTTATCTACAGAATTTTCAAAAGCAGATTCCGGCATCCCTGTTCTCCCAAAAGCACCCACTGAAATCGCAACGCCTTCTTTAGCATTGGTATTTTCAAAGTCGGTAGCAAAGGTAAGCCGGCCTTTTGGCAGCATCTTCCTGGTGTCTGCGGGAAAGTAAAAACTACCATACTTTTTCATGTCTTTGGTATGAAATCCTTTAGCGAAGGCGATTTTGAATTCATTGCTGCCATTGATTCGGAAATAAGTCCCGCAAGCAAAATAGATTGAGTCTATTGGTGAGTACCACCCTCTTCCGGTACTGCCGAAGGTCCGATAGGCCTTCCTTCCTGCATCAGGCTTGTCAAAGTACTTCATCCGGTAACCGCCATTCATGATGCTCGAAAGACCAGAAAAATCAGGAAGACCAGCGAAGACTTGATTGCCGATTTGGTAAGAAACGCTGTCCGTTTTCCAGGTCGACTGTGGCTCAGGTTCTGGCAAGACCGGAATATCCACCGGTGTTCCTTTTTTGCAACTTGGGATCAGGAGCGTGGCACTGGCAACCAAGGCCAGGCAGAACAGCATCTTCAAATGCCGTTTAGTTAAAACGTTTTTCATGTAGTTTGTATTTGTGTGTGTAGCGAATATAGTTAAAAACCTTATCTTCATGACAGATTCTTAAGCAATGATGAAAGTAACGCTTGTATTTTTCTGATGACACAATTTCACTTTCCGGAGTAAGGGATTAAGGGTTCGACAATGAAATCAATGGCCTGGTTTTTGAAAACAGATCTGGGCCAGGTATACTGCCCGGCATAAACCCTTATTGATCATCTATGAAAAACCTTACTTTAATTGCCTTATTGTTCATTACAACCTTATCTGCCTGTAAAAAAGACAAAGCCGAAAAAAACACAGACAGAATCGAAGGAAAATGGAAAGTAGAATCTGCAACCTACATTGAATATGAAAATGACAAGGAAGTAGATCGGAAAGAGCAATCTCTCCCCAACCAGATTTGTGATTTTAGAGCGGATGGTACTGCCTCCGTTAATTTGCAGGGTGAAGATGTTGAGGTCAAATGGACAGCCACGGAGTCTGTGCTACAACTGGATACGGAACGGGATATTAAGCTTGATCTTAAAATCAAATCTTTATCTAAAACTAACCTTTACTTAGTATATGATTCTGGAGTTGAGGTAGATAATAGCATCACCTACAAGGAAACTATAGAGTTTCAGATGCGTAAAATCGATTAGTGATGAACTGGAAGACGCTTACGCTAATGATCTTGCTGATGCTGCCCATCCTGGCATCCGCCCAAAAACCAGCTACCAATATGGATTACAAAAAATACACGGGCCGCTATGGCAGTAATTCTGGAATTTGTTTGTTTGATGATGGGAGATTTCTCCTTTATGGATATGCTACCGCTGTCTTTGGTGATTACAAGATCAATAATGAAAGCTTGCTTTTTTTTCCTGATAAACTGGAATTGTTTGAGGTTTACGGGCATCACAACAAAAGTATCGCTAAAGGTATGCGTGCCAATTTCAAAGGGTTTGAACGTGGCGACCCGACATATATTGATTTGACCGGCAAGGGGATGCAACGGGTATTTAATGAAGATGCCAATTGTTTTGACGGCCCTTTTGTGTATGAAACAGTTGGTGTAACCAAGCAGATCGGATTAGCCACACCGGCGGCACCCGCTTCCTTCAGGCCTGCGAGGAATGGGCAGTTTTGGACTTATGACAATAAGGAAGGGTATAATGATTTCATCCTGATCTACAATGCGCCGAAAAGGGAGTATGAGGATTTTCAGGGCAGAGTGCTGAGTCTCGATGGTAAGAAAATCATCCAGCTCTCTAATTATGGAGGCGAGGAAGGCTACCGACTAAACCCGGCAGAAGAGAAGAATTGGTCAGAAATGCTGGACTGGAAGAAACAGTATGACGCTGGAAGGGCAGCTGAATCGAATACCGCCTACGTGAACCAGCACTATCGTGTATTTCCAGAGCTGTCCCTGGCAAATCATAAATTGGATGCAAACAAAAACCTGTACATCAAGAATTCAGGAAACAATAATGATGAGGAGTACTTTCGCGATAACGAATACCAGGACGACCGGGCATTGAAGAAATATGTGAAAATCAAGCCATTGAAAAAGCAGGAAAATGCGGGCCTTAGCGGCAAACAGCTTGAAGGCAGCATTTTTTTTAGTGTCTGTGGTGAAGGGTCTGAACGCTCCTATCATTACAATGGTTTGAAACATCAGACCCCAGGAGGGAAAACCACCAAGCTGGACACGGTGGCTCCGATGATTGTCCCTCCGCCACCCAAACTTTAATGGAAAATAGTAGTATATTTATACTTAACGTTTTCTAGCATGAAAGAACCACTCAACATCAGCATCCCTAAACCCTGTACACAGTCCTGGGCCGACATGTCTGCAACGACAGGCGGTAAATACTGCAGTTCCTGCCAGCAGGAAGTGAAGGATTTCACAAGCATGAATGGCTTCGAAATCCAGCAATGGTTCCAATTGCATCAAACTGGAAAAACTTGTGGCCGCTTCCATGAAAATCAGATGCCTGCGCTCCTAACCGATCTTGACAAAATCAACCCATCCACTTTTTTAAGTCTAAAAGTTTTCCTGTTTTCATTGCTTACATTCCCCTTGAGTTTGAAATCAGCACAGCATCAAGTAAAAAGCAAAGTCCCTTTAACCATAAGCCCAATATACAATTCGATGGCACCTGAGTTTACTGAAATCAAAGACAATTCAGACTCTACCAAAATTCTGAAAGGAGTCATTGTTGATGGAAAAGAACCCTTGGTAGGCGCCATGGTGATGATTAAAGAAACAAAGCTCAAGACGCACACCGATAAGGACGGGAAATTTGAACTCGATCTTTCAAGTTTGGAAACAGATTCCAAGGCAGTAATTAGAGTGGCTTATTTGGGCTACGAATTTAAAGAGGAAAAACTCAATTTAAAGAATCTGAAGCCACTCAGGATTATAATGACCGATTTCCAATGTTTAATGGGCGAAGTTGTGATTAAAAAATCTAGTTCTAACCTTTTTAAGAGGATCATCAGAGGATTGTAGTTACAAACAAACCAAGAATAACCGCGCTACTGGTAGCGCAGCTGATCTTTAACTCCCCTTTTGTTCTGCTTCGTATTTCTCAAACTGAGCTTTGTTTACTTTATCGCCAAGCAGATAATAGCTTTCAAAGAGTACGGAACCATCTGGCTTATACATGTGCGAAAGACCGTGACGTTTCCCCTTCCGGTAAGTGGCATCCATGGTTTTCTTTCCCATCATATAGCTGGTACTCAAACCATCCTGCACATCATCCTGATAATTGTTTTCTGTGACGAGCTGTCCGTTGTTGTACACCCGGGAAAGTCCGTTTCGCTGGTCGTTTTTGTAATGGGTTTCTGAGATGACCTTATCGCCGGAATAGCTGGTAGATAATCCGTGTTTTTTACCTGCCAGGTATTCGGACTTACTCGTCAATTTGCCATTGCTGTACATCTCACTTGTGCCGTTGAGCTTGCCATCTTTATAGTTTTGGCGCAACCAAACTTTGCCATCATTGTCGTAATTTTCCTTTAAACCGTTCCGTACGCCACGCTTATAGTGCAGCTTGCACTCCATATGGCCACCGTTGGTGTACCAAAAAGCTTCTCCGGTGATCATTCCATTGTCGATGGTATACAGTGCAAAGCTTTTCTCGTCTAGGGGGATTTTGTATTTGCCGTTGAGTCTTTTTCCATTCAGGCTGAGCATTAGGTCACTGCTATCAGCCGTGTAGTCTTTTTTGAGGTGTTTCCATTGAATTTCTTCCGGCAATTGTGCGAAAGCCGCTGAGGAGGCGAAAGTAAACAGGAGCATTAAACTGAGCTTATGTATTTTTTTCATTTGCGTAATGATTCGTAGTAAGTAAGTAAGTAAGTAAGTAAGTAAGTAAGTAAGTAAGTAAGTCGTGCAGCAATTTGCCGTTTAGCGGTAAGCCTTTAACTCGTCGTTTGGAAGGTCGTACTCATAAAGCTGGTAATTTTCATTGTCGATGTATAACCACTGAACGGGACTGGCGAGGTTCTGCCCTCCGGATATTCCTATCACAATGTAAGCCCTGCCGCCACGATTTTGTTCTTCTATAGAATAGCTTATTTCCGCGCGCTCACGGATGAGGTGTTTGAGCAGTTTGTTCTGGGTAGTAGACAAATAGTACTCGACAATCAGGTAGATTTTGTCTTTGTAGCCATCGCTGTAATTTTGCTCCGGAGAGAAAGTAAAGTGTATATCCTTTGCATAAGATTTTCTGAATAAGGATACGGAGCCGTCCCGGATTTTGTCCACCGCAATGAGAAGATCGGCCGGAACTTCCGCCTCGTCGTCTCCAGCCATCGCAATGGTTCCCTCCTTCCAGGACACCTGGATCAGGTCTCCGCGGTTTAGGTTACGTTCCTTTACCTCGGAATTGACAAAGTGCAGCACACTGTCGCCTTTAAGGGCGATGAACTGGAAATAATCGCCATCATCTTCATAGCCAATAAATTCCATCAGGGCATGCTGGACGGGTTTCGGTACTTCCTTCTTCGTGGAAGGTACTGCCGGAGGCAATGCATTGGCCGATGGCATTTGCTGTGTTTTTGGGTTTTCCCAACATCCCTGCAGGAAGAAAATGGACGTCGCTCCTATCAAAATTCGAAGGGAAGTTTTGGAAAATGATGCTAGTTGATCGGTCATGAGGTATGCGGCGTTAAAAACATAGGTGATAAATTTTGATTGGAATGGATCAAGGTGTATGCCAAGATTGGAAAAGCTTAAAAGGAAATTAACTTAGCTAAAAATATTAGTATTTTATTTGATGCGCGGCTCAAAATTCCCTAGATTTGTAGCTGTAAAATGTACAGGCCCTTACCTGAAAACCATATGAAGATGCAGATTGAAGATCAGATTTATGGCAGCTTTGAGCTGCAAGCAGTATTCCAGGAATTGATACAGAGCCGACTTTTTCAGCGGCTAAAAGGCATACATCAGGGCGGTGCAGTCATCATCGCTGATCCCAGCATTTCGCTGACCCGCTATGAACATTCTATTGGCGTTTCATTGCTGATCAACAAGCTTGGTGGCAGCCTTGAAGAGCAGCTTGCCGGACTATTGCACGACCTTTCGCACACTGCATTTTCGCACCTGGTAGATTATGTGCTGGGCTATGAAAATGAAGATTACCATGAACAGATCTTTGCAGCATACCTATCTGACCCGGAGATTGTGGAGATACTGAGCAGGTATGGCTTTGATTACCGAAGCTTTCTTGACCTGGAAAAGTTTAAACTACTGGACTACCCGATGCCTTCACTCTGTGCGGACCGCATTGATTATACTTTGAGGGACCTGTACCACCTGAAAAAGATCAGCCGGGAAGACATTGATTGGTTTGTAGATGGCCTTGTGGTAGAAGAAGGCCGGATTTTCGTAAAAAGCCGTCGGCATGCCAATTGGTTCCGAATCCAGTTTGCTTACCTGAACGACAGTTATTTCAATGGCAAAGACAGCCAGCAGGCCAGTCAGTTCATGAGCAGCACCGTAAAGCAGTATTATCAGTCAGGATTGATCCAAAAGGCGGATTTTGGCCTGACAGACCTTCAATTCATTGCGAAAATTGAAAGCCTGTCTGGACTGGAAATCAGGAGCATGTACAGCCACTGGCTCCGAAACGGTAAAGACAAGGTGGAGCTGAAATTCAAAAACCGGAAGGTATTGCCAGACATCAGCTATACGTACTGATAACGGGGTTTGCAGTGCCGGCCTGAGTATGGCATTAAACTGCAGCCTTCAACAACAGACGCCTGGTCATGATCTTTTGGATTAACTTTCGGAGTTTTTGCTGGTAATCCTCTTTGAGCCATTGTGTATAGTTTTTGGTCACGTTGCCAAGGCATTTGGCGTACTGTTTGATCCGCCAGTCGATCTCCTTTTCCAGTTCTGCACTCAAGTTCAATGCCTCTGCGATCGCATCACTATTGTCTGCACACATTAAGGCATGCTGACGGATGGAATCGCGGATGACATTCTTAGGTTTCTCCCCACGTTCCATTGCAGCCTGATGTGCGGCCTGTATGTCAAAAGAGATTTCCCTGCTGTTGGGGAATTTGCCCCTGAGGTCTGAAGGGATCTGATGGGCCTCGTAACTGGTTTTTCTGTTTAGGCTTTCATGATAAATTTCCGGATGCCTGAAGACGTGCTGCCAGTCGATCTCGGCATTCCATGTTCCGAAGCGCTCTGCATTGTTGCCCAGATCAATGATGCCAAAAGTCTTCTTTTGGGGCAGCCTTCTGGAAGCCCGGCCCACCATCTGGTGATAGAGTGTGAGCGAGGTAGTGGCCCGGTTGAGGATAACGGCCTGTATCGTAGGTTCATCGAAGCCTGTGGTGAGGATGGAAACGGAGGTCAGGATAGCCCCTTTCGTCTTTCTCAGCCATTTCAGAATCTCGGCACGTTCTGCCGCTGGAGTTTTATTGTCCAGGTGTCTGATGGGATAGCCCAGGTTGTTGAATACCTCCAGTACTTTTCTGGAAGTGAAGATGCCATTATTAAAAATCAGGGTCTTTTTGCCTTTGGCATGTGCTTCATAGGCTTCTACCAGGAGCTCCAGCATCTTTGGGGAACTATAAAGTTCATCAGATGTGCTGACGGTATAATCGCCATGAAGACCAGTGGCCAGGGTGTTGAGTTCCACATCATATTGCCAGAGCTTCGGCCTTGCCAGATAGCCCTTGTCTATTAGGGTGGAGATCTGCTCGCCGAGCAGCAACTCATCATAGTTGCGGTTCATGGGCAAATTGATGTCGGAACTAAAAGGAGTTGCAGTGACACCGATCACTGCTGCCTGTTTGAATTTACCCAGCAGTTTGTGAAACGAATTGTGGTGTGCCTCGTCTACGATGACCAGCCCAACTTCTTCAGGATTGATCAGTCCCTCGGCAATCCGGTTTTTCAGGGTCTCCACCATGGCGACATAACAAGGGTTGGTATCCTTTCTGGGAATTTTCCTGACGAGGCTGTTGATCACCCGATTGTTTACCCCACGCATTTTGAGCGCGGTAGAAGTTTGGTTGCAAAGTTCTTTCCTATGGGTAAGCACCACGACTTTCTTTCCGTATTTACTGATGAACCTACGGGCAATCTCTGAGAAAATCATGGTCTTGCCCCCACCCGTGGGAAGCTGGTACAGGAGCCGCGACCTTGATGGATTTTGTTCCAGCTTATCGAAAAGTGTAGCAATGTCACTCTCCTGGTAATCGTATAATTTTTTCACTTTGCGTGCTGCCGGTTCTTGTGCTGAAATTTCCATAGCGCTATAACCAGTGTTTTTATTGAAAGTTTTAGCGGGGCTGGCAAAAAGCGCTATTTTTTTTTCAATAGGCTACAACAATAGGCTGTCATGTCCTTAGCCTAAATGAGCTGGTGGAATGATCGCGTTAATCAGGTGTCTTGGTTCTTTTTTTTGAAGAAAAGTGATTTAGACTACAGGGTAGATAGATTCGGCTACGTCGGATTGTCAAGTGATATGGAACTTTGTTTCATCAAAAACGTTAATCTTTAAAATAAAAACATGGAAACAAAAAATAAAATAGCCCTGATCACTGGTGGAAGTCGCGGTTTAGGCAAAAACATGGCATTGGCCATTGCCAAAAAAGGCCTTGATGTGGTGATCACTTACAATTCCAACAAGGAAGCAGCGGATGAGGTGATTGCAGAAATCCGTTCATTAGGACAAAATGCTACAGCTTTTCAACTGGATACCAGCGACATCACCGGTTTTGACACATTTGCAGACGGCTTGACCAAACACTTACAAACAGAAAATGGGAATTCGAATATAGATTTCCTGGTCAATAACGCTGGTACTGCATTGTATTCCCTTATTACAGAAACTACTGAATCGCAGATGGATGCCATATTTAACATCCACTACAAAGGGGTGTTTTTCCTGACCCAGAAGCTATTGCCTTTCTTAAATGATGGTGGCGGTATCGTCAACATCTCCTCTGGCCTGACCCGCATCTCAATGCCAGGATCTTCTGTATATGGTTCATTGAAAGCGGCAATAGAAACACTGACACGTTACCAGGCCAAGGAATTGGGTGGAAGAAAGATCAGGGCAAACGTTGTAGCGCCAGGTGCCATAGAAACGGATTTCGGTGGTGGCCGCGTAAGGGACAACAAAGAGATCAATGATCAGATTGCGGGTATTACTGCCCTGGGAAGAACAGGATTGCCGGATGATATCGGTGGTGTGGTTGCATTCTTATGCTCAGAAGATGCTTACTGGATCAATGCACAAAGGATTGAAGTCTCGGGCGGGCAGGCACTCTAAGAATTGCTTATCTTTACGGTATGAAGCCTTACAGAATCCATTCCATCAGTGAAATGCACGGTATTCTAAACCTGCCTAAGCCTGAGCATCCGCTCATTAGCCTGATAGATTATGCAGAACTGGTAGCCGCCAAAAAGGATAACGGTATAACAACAATCGTGGCCGACTATTATTCGATTTCGGTAAAACGCGGACTGGGTGAAAAGATGCACTATGGGCAGCAAAGTTATGATTTTGATGATGGGGTGATGTATTTCATTGCGCCGGGTCAGGTACTGCGCACCAACCCTGTTTTGAATGATTTGGTGAAACCTTCCGGATGGATCTTGCTGATTCATCCGGACTTTCTTTGGAATACACCGCTTGCCACCTCTATAAAGGGGTATGAGTTTTTCGATTATTCGGTAAATGAGGCTTTATTTTTGTCGGAAAAGGAGGAAATGGTACTGCTGAACCTGATCCAAAATATCCGCCAGGAATACCAGGCCAATATAGATCGCTTTAGCCAAAACATCATCATCTCTCAATTGGAAACACTGCTGAACTATTCGGAAAGGTTTTACCAGCGTCAATTCATCACCCGTAAAATAGCCAACCATCAGGTGCTGGACAGGCTGGATAAGTTGCTGACGGATTATTTTACCGATGATGCTTTCAGTCAGAAAGGCCTGCCTTCTGTTCAGTATGTGGCAGATGCTTTAAATATATCGGCCAGCTATCTAAGCGGGTTATTAAAGGTATTGACCGGTCAAAGTACACAGCAGCACATTCATGACAAGCTGATTGAGAAGGCCAAAGAAAGACTGTCTACAACGGATTTGTCGGTAAGTGAGATTGCTTATGGACTGGGTTTTGAGCATCCGCAGTCCTTTAGTAAGTTGTTTAAGACCAAGACTAATCTTTCTCCTGTGGAGTTTAGGGCTTCTTTTGGTTAGGGATTTTGGTTTGCTTATCTTCATACAGGATAACCGATCAAATATGAAAGCGACGCTCTTATTCCTGATGTTTACCTTGTTTTTGGCAAACAGCCAGGCACAAAACCATGTGGCAGGTTTCACTGTATCTATAGCAGATGCATCTTCCAGTAGGGGGTTTGATCTGCATCCTGACTTGGATCACTTGACGGTTGAATACAGCGATGGAAAGCCGATGGTGATTTACGTCTATAAGCAAAAGAATAAAAGTAAGCCGGAGCATCAGGAAACTTTTTATATGAATTTTGAAGGAGACCGTTATGCGGTGAATAAACTTTATCCGGGACTCAGACTACCTCAAGAGCCCAAGTTAAGCGTATGGCACTTTCCCAATTTAAAGCAGACCGATAGCAGTGTCTATGCCGAGGTAAAAACTACTATAAGACGGGACAGTTTGATTCACAATTTTAGTTATTTTATCAATGTCCGCAATAAAGACGGGTACAGTCGGCCAGGTATAAACAACGGGATGATATCTGTTGCGAAATCCGGCGATACCATACTTAGTAGTGACACCGTGTATTTTTTGCATCCAAAGCTAAAAAAAGATCCCCTGGTGCTACAACAGAAACTCAATGATGAATACAAGCGATGGAAGCCACTCAAAGTTGCAGATTCTGCACTGATCTTTACAGGAGTGGTTGAAAAAAACGGCTCTTTTACGGAGTTGAAGTTGCATATGGGCAAGCCCTCTCCTTTTTCTGACCGGGTTATAGAATTTATTAATCAGCGATCATTGATTTGGTGGCCCAGATCAGTGAACGGCATCTATACTGTAAGACATAGGACCAAGATATTTGTTAAGCTTAATCCGGATGATAGGATTAGTTTCTCGACTTTGTAGCTTTTAGGTGGTTTTTGTGTTTGTTAGCTGTGTGGTCATAAGCACGCAATTCTACTTTTGCTAAATCGCCCCATTCATAATTCCTGTAGAAATGTTTGCCTGCGCCATGAAATAGTGCTGTTCGGGTGTACAATATTCATAAGGCATTGGAGGTGGTATCTTTCTGGCGATTCTTTTCTGATAGCATCAATTTTACTTTACTATTAGTGTTTTCAACTAAATTTTCGCCACTTTCCTATTGTATCTCAGGTATTCTTTATGTGCTTTTTTCGCTGCCTCGTCTAATTCCTTGCTGGAATAAAAGTCGAGACAGGAATTACAAACGGGCTTTTTATGGTCGAGGTCCAGGATTGATGAGGGAAGGATCGTTTTATAAGCTGACCGACCCAGGCTGTCTGCTTGATTTGCAGCACTGGAACCCATAACGTCAAAATTGATAGCCCTGGAGATGTCGTTATTCAACAAAGTAGGATTTTCTTCTTTTAGACAAGACATAAATGCCTGACTTTTATACAGTGAAACCCAGTCTTTCGCACGTTGTTTTTGTAGGGTGACACAAGAGCTAAATAGCAGTGTTGCGAGGATTAGTTGGAGCGCATTTTTCATGGGACGGCTGTTAGTTTATATTTGGTTGCGAAAAGTTAAGGAAAATTACTTTGCCATTGCTTACAAAAAAAGGAAGTTTATGTCATTACTAGTTTAGTATCAAAAATAAATATATTAGACAAATAGATTTTCCCATAATGGGATGTTTAAAAAAGTAGAGAAAGCGGAATGGAAAAACACCCAGGAGATATCAAACCTATAAAAACTGAAGAGGACTATAAAAATGCCTTGCTCAGACTTGAAGTTATTTTTGAAGCCTTGGCCGGTTCTGTAGAAGGAGATGAACTAGAAGTTCTCGGTATATTGATCGAAAATTATGAAAATCAACATATCAAAATTGGATACCCTGATCCAATAGAAGCCATCAAATTCAGAATGGAACAATTGGGATACAATCAAAATGATCTTGCCAAGGTAATTGGGTTGCAAAGCCGGGCAAGCGAAATTCTAAACAAGAAAAGAAAGTTAACGGTGGATATGATCAGGATGTTGGTTTAATTGCTTCCCTTTGTTCCACAATTGTAGCGCTATTCTTCCTGATGGTAATAAACCTTATAGTAATTCATGCGCTTGCCGTCATCAAAGCCATTTTCTATCAGCTCCTTATCGCCATGAATGTAAATATGGAAATTCTTATCCAGTTTCAGCACGCTCTTATAAGCCTTAGCTTGCTTCTTCACCGCTTTTTCTGAAATATCGAAACTATCCGGAATTGGTGTATCCAGTCCTTCATCGAAATTCTTTTTATAAGTTTTGAAGGCTGCAATCCCCTCATCATTGGCAATGACCTGTTGGGAGAACTCTTCGATGTCAAAACTCTCTTTTTCTTTAAAATAGAGGAAAGATTTATTCAGCAAGTCGATCTGATCGGCCCGGGTAATGTCGAACTCCTGAGGGATTTGCTCAGTAATAAAGTTCTTGGCCATCAATAAAATGTCAGTGGTATTGTTCACAAAATCTGCCTTCTGCCTGTTGTTGATAAACTTGCTTTGCCAATAATCCGTTTCAGCAGTGCTGTTGTCTAAGACCAGCAAGGTATAAGGCTCTTCGGTAAAAAGGATCAATACTGCTTTTTCCGGTTTCTTGGCACCAATCCCTTTGCGCAGGGAATGGGTCAGACTGCTGGAAGTAAGATCGGTTTCTACGAAAGACTGTTTGTCTTCAAATTTAAAGATGCCCAGGCCTTCGTAAAAGTTATCATTCAGTTTGATGTCGTCGAATCGCGCAACGAACACATCACCATCCTTGATGTTGGCATTGTCGCTCACAGACATCAGGTGATCGAAGATTTTTTTGGAGAGTTCTATGAAGTTTCCGTTCTCACGTATTTGTTTGGATAAGCTGAACAACACATTGAAATTGAGATCAATAGTATGATGAAATTCCTGAGAGGAAACGTTATTGGTAAAGGGTTTCAGGAACATGTTTTTGAGTACGTCCGATAGGGTTTCGTCACTCAGGTCGAAGACTTCTTCACCTGCCCGGGCCTGACTCTCTACATAGCTCACCCTATGCATCATCACCTTCTTTAAAAAAACATCAGCTATTTCTATCATTGCTTATTTATTGTGTTCAATATATTGTTGCTGCCAACAGTTCAGGAGATCTTTCCCTGCATTCCGGATGAGGACCGGAATGGCAAAGCACAAAGTTTTGCAGTAACGAACTCGGTATCCAGTGCAGTAGCGGTCGCAAAAATAGCAGTATTTCGCTAATATTTTTATGGCTAATATTTAAAAATGAATCCCAGAGAAAACACCGCATTCCTGGTTTTTGCATCGGTATCTTCGTTGAATTCCCGGTCAGGATATACGCGAGTAAGTCCCAGTCCATAGCCTGTCTGAATGCCAAGGTTTTCGTTAAATAGATAACTCAAGCTTCCATTAATGCCGACATCATGACGGTTGATATTGCCTTCGCTTCCGTAGGTAATCTTTCCCCTGCCTGCTGAACCAGTACTCCCTGAATATCCTGGCCCCTCTCTGGTTTCCGTAATCAGATATTCATACTTTCCACCTAATCCGATCGCATAATAGGGACCAAAACCTGCGGCAAACTTCGCTTTGCCCAGCTGAAAATTGTAAAGAAAATTCAGTGGCAGCTCCAGATACAATGGTGCTATTTTGCTTTTTGCAGTTACAGTAAGCTTATTATTCCCAGTGCTCACAGATTGTTGCTCTTCACTTTTTGAGCCTTTTCCGACCAGTAACAATCCGGGTTGGAAGGTCAGTTTATTGGTCACCGGAAGGTCGACAGTAATTCCGCCATAAGCGGACAAGCGCTGTCCCGAGCCTTCGAGTGATTCGCCGGAAGCCGAGGTGTAAAGGTTAGCGAACGTGGCTCCTAATTTGGTGCCAATTTTTACTTGAGTAAAGCCTTGAAGAACCAGGCCTAATGAGAGCGCTAAAAACAGAAAACATTTTTTCATACTGAGCATTAAATTAAGGTTGCGAAAGTAATAAAAAGCCCTGAAAGTCTGTACTCAATATGATTTTGCTTACAGCTATAACTTTTAGATGATTCCGGCAGGTGGAAAATATTTTTCAGTTTCTATTGAACGTTTGCTTTACTTAGGTGTATAAAGGATCAAATATTAATTTTTTAAACAGCTAAAACGACAAACACATGAAAACACTAAAACGCTACTCAGTGGCTGGTATTGCGGTCCTGGCATTGGCTACGGTCTTCGCTTTTAAACCGATGGAAGACATCAAGGGATGGTTCCTTGCGGGCAGTAATCCTGAAAGCTATGAAATTGGCCTGGTAAAGGATGCGGAGAGAAACAGCAATGTAGGCTATTTGAAATCCAAGAAAACCGTGGAGGGTTTTGGAACCATCATGCAGAGCTTCAAACCTACCACTTATCTGGGTAAAAGGGTACGGCTTTCCGGCTATATCAAATCTAAGGACGTAAGCAGCTGGGCCGGTATGTGGTTCAGGATAGATGGACCGGACCAGAAGCCACTGGGCTTCGACAATATGCAGGACAGGCCAATCAAAGGGACTACTGCCTGGACAAAATACGAGATTGTATTGGATGCTCCGGAAAACAGTGCAGGCTTTGCTTTCGGTGTGCTGCAGGCCGGTCCTGGTGAAGTCTACCTGGATGATCTGAAATTTGAAATTGTGGACAAAAGTGTTCCTCTGACGAAGTAAATACAGTATTAAGCTTTAAATAATCAGTTATATTTAATCAATTGCGAAACAACATGAAAAAATTAAAACTCTATTCCATAGCCGGGGCTGCGCTTCTGGCACTCTCCAGCGTCTTTGCCTTCACCCCTATGGACGACATCAAGGGCTGGTTCCTTGCAGGAAGTAATCCTGAAAGCTATGAAATCGGTACGGTAAAAGATGCGGAAAGAAATGGCAATGTGGCCTTTTTGAAGTCGAAAAAAGCAGTAGATGGCTTTGGGACGATCATGCAGAGCTTCAATCCTAGCACTTATCTTGGAAAAAGGGTACGTCTTTCGGGCTATATCAAATCTAAAGATGTGAAAAGCTGGGCAGGAATGTGGTTCAGGATAGACGGACCGGACAAAGACAATGTACTTGCCTTTGACAATATGCAAAAAAGACCGATCACAGGTACCACCGGATGGAAAAAATACGAGATCGTATTGGACGCACCGGAAAACAGTAAGGGCTTTGCTTTCGGCGTACTGCAAGCTGGTCCCGGAGAAGTATGGCTGGATGACCTGAAATTTGAGGTGGTAGACAAAAGTGTTCCCGTTACCAATATATTGGAGAAAGGAACTGCAGTGTCCGGACCACAAAACCTTGATTTTGAAGAATCTAAATAATTGAATTAAGAAACCGGAATCAATGCTTTCATTTTTACCAAAATCATATGCCGTTAGCTCCGATGAGGAGCTAATGGCATATGTGGTAAAAGGCCGGCACCCCGCATTTGAAGAACTGTACCGCAGGTATTCGAAGCCCTTATTGCGCTTCTTTTACAGGCAGTTGTACCAGGATGAGGAAAAGGCACAGGATTTTTTGCAGGACTTGTTCCTGAAGGTGATCGAAAAAGCAGCATTGTTTCAGAGGGATCAAAAATTTAAGGTCTGGCTCTATGCGATGGCGAGCAATATGTGTAAAAATGAATACCGAAAAAATGAGGTCAGAGGCCATCAGGTGATCGATTATGATTTCACAGCGATCATGGACAGCAGCTCCTCTGCCCTGCTGGGCAAATTTGACCTGAGCTTGTTCAACAAGATGCTTAGGGAAGAACTTGGCAAGATGGATGAACTGCAAAGTCTTACCTTTGCCATGAGGTATCAGGACCACCTTTCTGTAAAGGAGATCAGTGAGATCATGGAATGTGCTGAGGGTACGGTAAAATCGAGGCTGTTTTATACCTTGAAAAAGCTGAACTCGGGACTCAATATTTTTAACCCTTATAAAGAAGACAAATAATGGATACCCTGGAACCAAGAATGGAATCGCTCCTGATGCGCAAAACTTTCGCGGAGTTGAATGCCGAGGAGCGCATTTTTGTAGCTGCGTCGCTTACTGAAGAAAGCTACACGGCTTATCACCTGATCCTAAAGCACACGATGAGTGATACCAGTGATGAGGCATTGGTGCCTTCAGCGGCTATTCCTGCGAAGCTGAAAGCGCATTTTGATGCGGCAAGGAGACCTTCGCTGCGCGTATCGCTGTCAGCGAAACATTTGTCTCTTGCAGCTTGCCTATTCGTAGCACTTTGCCTGGGCGTAGTGTTTTTTAAAGCAGGGCCTTCAGCCAGGCCAGAGTTGAAACCCGGACATGTTAAAGTAGAATTGCCCAAGTCGAAGGAGGAGCTAAAGAAAAAATCCATAAATCTTCCAGAACAGGCTGTTGTACAGAAGCTTGTTTCCCATGCGAAAATAGCCAGAAGGGTAAAACCTGGTCCAAAAGCAAAGCTGCCTGTGCAGGCCGGACTACTCGAGAAAGACAGTATATCAGTAGTGCCCGAGAAATTTTACGGTCTACGGGTACAGGAGCCGCTGTTGGGTTTGGATATTGATGTAAATGACCAGCTTTTGGGACTGCGGATCCCGGTTGTGAATCTCTAATGGACATCGAAAATAAAACCACTGCGCCGATTATCTGGCCATAAAGTGTCTCTGCTTCATATTTATTTGTGCTGTTGCTTTTGAAGCTCCATCATTTTTTCTGCATACCGTTGCCCCAGCTTTTGTGCGGAAGGCGCATCAAAATGGGTGCTGTCGCCTTTGTGAACTAAACCTTCCGAACTTACGAGTCCGGTATAAGGAATAAGATTGGGCACTTTTGCCAATTGAACGTTGATCAGGTCATATTGAATTCTGTACCTGCCCAGTTCTCCGACCACAAATGGAAGCTGGGGATTTCCGACCTCTTTTCTAATTCTTTTAATAAGTGTTTCCAATTGTATCAGATACGAGGAGGATTTTTTCTCTGTGCTATTAGCTTCGCCCTGATGCCAAATCACCCCTTTGATCTGTCCATATTTCATCGCCGCCCTGATGCGTAGCAAGGCATCATCATAGGGATGGGTTTGGGTCGCTTTGTCGAAAGCACCCGGTTGCCATGCCTCTATTGCCGTTCCGCCAACGGCGCAAGGGACCAGGCCAATTTTAGCTCCAGAGTTTGAGCTGGCCATCGCGATACCAAACGTAAGTCCCGGCCCCACTCCTACGGCTTTGGGTTTATCAAAATGTAAGGGGTCCTTTGCCAATACCCATATGGTGTCTTTGTTGAACATGTAGACCCTTGGATTTACTACAGCTTGCGGTTCAGGGCTCAGGGCTCCCCTGCCTGCCATATTTGATTGTCCGATGAGGATATACAGTTCGAAATTAGGATCAGCTTTGCTTTGAGCGAAAGTAACTGATAATGTGCAAATAAGCATTATAGCGAGCAGACTGGCATTTCTCATTTTATATTGAATAATCATTGACTTCTAAATTCTATTTGATGTGTCCCCTTCAATTTTTTACTTTTCCCCTTAAGAATGACGCGACATAAATCATTATGCCAAGAAACCGCTAAGCGGGCATCATCTATTTTTTTAATTTCCAGCTCATCGTCAAATTCTTCCGGATCGAAAATCAATGATATCGACTTACCCTCAGCATTCGTCAACCTCAGCACTCCATTTCTTACTTTAGTCACGGTTCCGTTGACCAGGAAGTTTAACCTGTTGCGCTCTTTAAAACTTTTCAGACTGTAACTTTCCTTTAGGCTGAGGATGCCTTGCTTGTGATCAAAAGTAAAAGTTCTGTTCCAGAAATTTACCTGAGCTTGTTCAGGATAAGCTTTAGCCAGATCCATACTGAGTGTAGTGTTATTGCCTTTGGTTGCGCAGCGCAGTGAACTAGCTTTATAGCTCGCCCCGGCTTGCTGCATGAAGCCATTGATACTTGGACAATTGTGCCAGTCCGATTGCATGTACCATAATTTATAGCGCTCGGAACTAAAGGTTTGTCTTGTATATACGCCCACCCCTGCGTCAATCACCAGTGGCAATCCATCTTTATAAATAACAAAATTGCCCAGGTCGTTGTGATTATGACTCTCTCCATTATGACCTCCTTTAGCAGCAAAAAACAAACCTTTGGCAGTGCCTTGCTCCTGTCTGGCCGTTAGGATCTGAACATCCGGCAGCCACACGTATTGGAGCTGTGGCGCTAGTGGCTTAGGCGCTGAAATCTCATCTTTGATTTGCAGGGAGTTGACAAAGCCGTTGATGTTTCCAAGGTCAAGACCTTCAGTTCCCTGGTTTATCTTTCTAAGGTATGCCGCGAATTGCAATAACTTTTCGTCATGAAATAAGCGCCCAAACTTATAAACCTTACCGGCGTCCTGTACATTGGCAACAGCGGCATCGGCAAAATTCACATAGTTGTTTTGGTCTATATGAACCCTGTAGATGTAGCGGCCTATTTGCGGAAGGAGTTCGATCCGGGAAAAGTCTAATCTTTCAGCGGAAAAAACGGAAAGCAGGTCTATATACTCTATCAGTGCGCCACCAGCCATTCCCCAATAAGAAGGGCCTTCGTCACAACCTCCATCTTGAGGGTATGATCCCAGGAAATGGTCTACACTTTTAATGGTTTTCTCTATGATCCGGTTGCGACGCTGGGGTTTATCCTCTGCCAATAGCGCAGATAGCAGGATATTGGAATTGATATAAATATTCCAATTGTTCATTTTGCGGTTGGTTTTAAAGCCCATCCACCAAAAATCATCGCGGTTGAGGTAGGGATCGAAAACGCGCTTGTTCAGTTCCGCATCAATACGTGGAATCAACAAGCGAGAATAGCTTTCCAGTTCATCTCCCAGCAGGTATTTCATATAGGCGAGAGTCGAGGCCGTCTGTGCGGCAAAAAGATCTACAATTGGTTCGTCTACGTCAGGTAGGCCATTGCCAGCTTTCTGCAGCCCCATATGCGCGGGAAGTGCCCAGGTGCTTTCTTCGAGAACCAAACCCAGGCCATTTACAATTTCCTTCAGATACCTGCCATCACCAGCAACCAGTTCTCCAATAACGAGCGCATTGAGCTTATTTCTGCGGGAAAAGTACTTACCTTCATAATCGACCCTATTACCCGAGATTTTAAACTCATTGAATTCGGTCAGGGTTAAGATGCTCCAGGGACTGCCGACTGCTGCATCTGCATTTTTGATGATTTCAGATTTTGAGCTTGTCGATAATACCTTTATCCTCGCAATGATATCTTCTTTCTTTGATCTTTTAATCTCCTCAACGCTCCCGAACACACCGGAATCTTTCTTTTCAGCATATAACTTAAAAAGCAGTGAATTGCTTGTCTGTGCGGTCAACCAACAGGGCAAAAAACATAGCAGCAAGAATAGTATCTTCTTAAAAGTCATCATTCGGTTTAGGATTAAGCTAAATAATGGCCCCTAGACGATGCCAGGGGCCATTGGTTATCCTTTCAATTTAATACTTATTTTTTTAATTGTGTTAGCATTCACATCGGTATCTACATCTACAATGGAAAATTTTCCGCTGTCAAATTGCTGCCTGATCTTTCCTCCTGTGACCTGATAATTTCCTTTTTTCATCACAAAACGAACCCTGCATCCCGGCAGATCTGCCGGAATCTTGTTATCTATAATGGCTTCATTATTAACTGACAAACCTGTATTACCTGATTTGTATGTCAAGGTTAGGTTCAGTTTGATCTTGTCATAGGCCTCAATCGGATTGGAACAAAAGCGCAGCGGTTCGCTGAACTCAAATTTATCGCCATCGATCCTGATGATGCGGAACAATCCAAGGATCTGTTCCCAGCGGTGGGCCTCTCCACTTCGGGCCACTACACCCGGACGCATCCTTATCGTTGGGGTTTTACCGAGGGTGTCTACATGCGGGGTATGGATGTGGCCATTGACGATCAGGGCTACCTTTTGTTGGTTGAGGAAAGCAGTATCGGCCCTGTCATGCCTGTGCTGGGCCATAATACGCAATTGCCCAGGGCCGTTGCTTTCCAGGAACTCATAAAGCTTTTTGCCCTGCAGGCCCGACATTGGTTTTTTATTGGGTATGTCCTTCACCGGATCGCCGAGGTAATCGTCTATAAACATAAAACGGGTGCCTGCATAAGCCAAACCGGATACCCTGATGCCGCAGAGCGCATTCCATTGAGAGGCCTTGGCGGGATGGTTGTCTTCCTTCATGCCATAGAAATCGTGATTGCCCGGAACGGAAAACACCGGTGCATTGATGGCCTGCACGCCACGGTAACCTTTTGCACCTTCGAAGTAGTTCCTGTATTTTTCTTCGATGGTGGGCAGCTTGGTATAGCCCTTGATGGTATCACCTCCCCAGCCCCGTGCATCTTTGTTGAATCGGGTATAGTCGTGGATCAGGTCGCCGGTCACGATGACCAGGTCGGGCGCGATGATATTGGCCACAGTGATGAAGCGGTCCAGCAATTGCAGCTCTTCCGCGAAACCATTGTCGGCCGGTCCCACCCAATTGCGGGACACATGCGTATCGCTGATGTGGATGAAGCTGTGTTTGGCGGCAAATTCTCTGACCAGTTTCACCGATCTGCGGGAAAGCTCTACTTCGCCCGCGGCATAGACCATGAGGTCGTACATGTCTTCGGGCTTGCCTGCCGGAACTGTGACCCAGATCTTGTTGTTGGTGTACATGGTGGTATAGGAATCGTACTCGAAGCGTCCTTTGGAGATGGAATCGATCTTGAGTTTCACACGGCTGTAAGGTCCCTTGAGCACTATTGAATCGATGGTATACTGACCTTTATTGTTATACAGGATGTGGAACTGCGTACCGGTTTTTACGATGGCAGGTGAAGCCCTGAAGGGATAGACGATACTGCCCGCAGGGATGAAGTTCTGTGCAAAACCGGTAGCGCTCAATAAGCATAAAAGGCTTAGGAAGAGGTATTTTGTGAATGGTCTGATCATGGTTCAACAGTGATTTCTATTTCTTTTAACGCTGTTTTTTTACCTTCTATCCGATGGTTGGTATACACAAATACGACTTTGTAAGTGCCAGGCTGAGTGTACACATGGCTAAACAAAGGCACCAATGTTTCGGAAAGGGATTTAACGGGAATACTTTTATCAGGCCCTAAGATTACCGTATTTAGATCTACTGCTTTACTGATGGCCCAAGCTTCTGTTTCTACCAATTTCCCAGCCGCGGTGGCATTGCCTCGAAGGGTAATCAACCCGCTGCTAAGGTTAACCGTATTGCGACCTTCTTCCAGGATTGCACCGCTTTCTACCAGACTCCATGCACCGCTGAGCTGGTCGATTGCCGTTGTCTCACCTATGTTCGTTAATGTTTTCAGCGTAAGTTCCCTTACGTCCCAGTTCCGCTGGGTACCATTGGGGCCGCTGGCGGCCGTTTGCGGTTTGCAGATGTAACGGAACCCGATGTAAAGGGGCTTGGTTTTATCGGTTACCATGGGCGTAAGGTCGACCTCCCCGGAATTGGCGTACACCGTGTTTACCGTGGATAAAGTAAACATACTGGTGATGTCTTGAAAATTTCCCGACCTAACGGATTCGATATCGAATTTCCCATTGAAATTATTGGAGATATGCACGCTGAACTGGTTGGGCTGGTTGCCATTGCGGACGCGGGTCTGGAAGGCGAGTTTGAAGGATTTAATGTCGAGGGTGCGTCCGCCGATATAGGCATAGTCGTTACCGTACTCGCCGGAGTAAAAGGTGACGAAATCCGGATTGCCTTCCATGTTGAAAACTACAGTGTCCCCCACTTTATAAGTGCTTTTATTAACGGTAGCATTAAATTCCGGGCGCTCTATTTCATTCTTTTTACAGCCAAATAAACATAATGCCAGCAGCACTGCTAATTTTCCTGTTAGATATTTTGTGTTCATATAAAATCTGTTAATAGCCTGGGTTTTGTCTCATTAAACTGTTTAGGTTCATTTCTACGGTCGGAATCGGGAGCAGCAGGTTGCGTGCCCGAACGTTGGTATAACCGGTTGCGCCATATTGAAGATTGCTGGGTGCGTTGGACAGAATATCACTTTCCACATCCTTCATCACACCAAGGAATATGCCCCATCTGATCAAATCGAATTTACGAGTGGCCTCGTAGCAAAGTTCTCTTGAACGTTCGTCCTGAAGCAGTCGTCTGAAGCTATCCTTGTCAGGGGCATCTGTACTCGTAAATGCCCTGGCTTTAGCCCTCGCCCTTACCTCATTCAATGCTTTGAAGGCGGCATCTGTTGGTCCGTTTATCTCATTTTCTGCTTCCGCAAACATCAGCAGTACATCGGCATAACGCAGGAGCGGAAAGTTGGTCGGTCCGGCATCCGAATTCCTGGTGCCTGACAGCTCTTCCTGAATACGCCATTTTCCGGTATCCCGGGCATAGATGGCCGTAGCCGCATGTGGGAGGGTATCATTCAGTGACTCACTTTTAAGGTTTGGGAAGTAATAAGTCGCAATATTCCGGTCCCTTCGTACGTCATGCGGATCATCGTACCTGCGGTACAATATGGCGGTTGCCCCCACTTCGGCATAGCCATATAGCGGGGCTGATTGGTTGCGTACAGATAGTTTCTTGGCAAACCAGCCCCCGGTTTTTAATGGATCGCCAATTCCGTTTCCAGCGATCTCCACCTCCCAGATGCATTCCTGGATATCATATTTATCCTGAGTAAGGTTGGTAAACACTTGCGCATAATTTGGGTTTAAACGGTGTCTGCCGGTTAGCATCACTTTTTCTGCCCACTTTTTGGCATCTGCGAACTTAGCTGCATCTTTGAGTGGTGCACCAGCCATCTTAAGGCATACGCGCGACAAAACACCCCAGACTGCAGCCTTGGTTACCCTGCCAGAGCCATCTTTACCAATGGTATCGGCTACCAGGCTTTCTGCAATGAGCATATCACCCAGGATCTGCTCATAGACCTTAGTTTGCGGCGTACGCGCATTTTTGACATAGATACCAGATTTCGTGGGCTTTAAGATCAGCGGCACATCACCCCAGAGGTGTACCAGCTGGAAGAACAGGAATGCCCTTAAAAACAAGGCTTCCCCCTTAATCCTGCCTCTTTCGGTTTCATCCATAACCGGACGGTCGATATTCTCGAGCAGTAAGTTAGCATTGTTAATGCCCTCATACAGGGAACTCCAGGTGTTGGTGATGACAGAATTGGAACCATCAGCATTGTAAACAATTGGATCTATCTGAGCAGTAGAGCGCTTATAGAATGCTTCGTCTGTACCAAATGCCAGGTCGAACACCAGGTTTCTGCTGTAGGTGCCGGTATTGTTTAAGATGCTGTAAACTCCCGTAAGCGCCTGATCCAGGTCTCTGGGTGATTCGTATGATGTTTCGGGAGTAGAAAAGTCTGTAGGATCTACATCCAGGTACTTTTTACAGGAGCTTAATACAAGCAGGATAATAAAGACGGGTAGTAAATATGTAGCTTTCATAACTGTATTAAAAAGAAAGGTTAAGGCCTAGGGTTAATGTTCTGGCCCGGGGATAAACAGACCAATCAAATCCTGGTGTTAATGCAGAATTGTAGGCAGAAACCTCCGGATCATATCCCTGATAGGTTGACCAGGTGAACAAGTTTTGTGCGGAAGCGTTAACCCGCAATGATTTAATCCGCAATGATTTTAATAGTTTTTGCGGCAACTGGTAGCCTAAGGAGACTGTTTTTAACCTCAAGAAGGACGCGTCCTCAATTACCCTGCTGGAATAAGCATAGGGTCCATAGCCGCCTGTTCTATAGTACGTGTTATTTGGATTCTCGGGCGTCCATCGGTTTGCATAGGTGGCAAACATATTTTGCGATGCGCGACCGTGGCCCTCAAACACAAGCCTGTTGGCATTGAACACCTCGTTGCCGACCGACCACTGGAAGAATACATTCAAATCAAAATCCTTGTAAGAAAAATTATTAGAGAACCCGCCGATATAATCAGGGTTGGGATTTCCGATAATGGTATAGTCTAAAGAATTGGTAATTCCGTCACCATTCAAGTCGCGGTATTTGATATCGCCCGGCTGAATGTTATCGCGGTCATTACCATTGGATGCCTGGTCTGGCTTCAGCAGGTATTTCCCAGAGGGAAGCAGGTTAAAATCATTGATCTGATAATTACCTTCCCAGATCAAGCCATAAAACATACCGATAGGTTCGTCAATTTTGGCCACGTAGCCCGCCAGGTTGCGGTAGTTGGTGTCCCAGTTGATGGAACTGACCAATGCCTGCTCATTTTCTGCAAGTTCCAATACTTTGTTCTTGTTAAAGGCAATGTTGAAATTGGTGCTCCACATAAAGTCCTTAGTTCGGATGTTGGTTGTCTCCAATGTAAACTCCAATCCATCATTCCTCACCTTTCCGATATTCTTGAAGGAGCTGGAAAATCCGAGGGTTGGCGGCAAACGTGCATCCAGCAATAAATCATGTGTAGTTTTTCGATAGGCATCTACCAGCAGGTTTGCCCTGTTGTTAAAAAAGGAAAGTTCGAGACCCAGATCTGCCTGAATGGTTGTTTCCCATTTCAGCTCATCATTACCCAATTCTATGGGTATTAGTCCGCGGGAGATGCCATTGCCGAATGGGTAGATTGCACCATTTGTTAAATTGAGCGTAGACCGCCAGGCATGATCGCTTACCCGATTGTTACCTGTAGCACCTATGGTCGCTTTAATTTTAGCATCTGAAATAATGTTGTCTACAGACTTCATGAAATTTTCCTTGCTGAAGCGCCAGGCAATTCCCCCTGACGGGAAATAACCCCATTTATGGCCGGGGCCAAATTTAGAAGAACCATCTGCGCGCATAGAGAAGGTCGCCAGGTATTTAGAGCCATAATTGTACTGCACACGTCCTAAAAAGGAAGCCAGTGTGTTGTTGGTAGACCTGGATGAAATGCTGATTGGACGCCCCTCGTCCAGACCGCTAACCCCAAGGGGCTCGTTTGGAACGAAAATGGCAGCTGCACCAAATCCATTGGAACTTCTGCCCTGAATGGTAAATCCGCCGACGGCATTTAACTGGTGGTATTTGCCGTACTTTTTATTGTAAGTAACGGTGTTCTCATTTAAATAATTATTTACCTCAGCATAGGCCACACTACCGCTCACCCCATTTGCGATGCCCTGTGGAGTTATAGGACTGCCGGCACGGGTTTTGGAACCGTCAAATGAATTTAGCCTGGTCATTTCCCTCGTAATACCTCCTGAGATCTTGATCGTAAAATCCTTGATCTGGTATTCTCCGGAGCCATTGGCGGTTAAGGTATTTCCCAATCTATCCCTGATCATATTTTCGTAGTTCGTAAGCGGATTGAAACGCTTATCATTGATCATGTCGATAGAAAGGTCCATGTCTTCTTCTCCCACATCAATTCCAGGGTTTCCGTTGACCGGCCGGTATCCCCAGACACTGTACATCAGCGCTTCGGACAGGAAGGAGCCTGAGGCAGGAATTGGCGAGCTACCGAACTGTTTGGTAGCACTGTAATTCACGTTTCCGCTGATCATAAAGTGATCGTTCACCCGCTGCGTTAAACGCAGCCGACCCTGGTAGCGGTTATAACCAGAGGAGACCATGATGCCTTGCTGGTCTAAGAAGTTACCTGAAAATGCATATTTGGTGCCTTTTGTACCGCCGTTTATGGAAAGCGTATGGCTTTGCTGAGGGGAATCTTCGAACATGCGGTCCTGCCAGATCACCGGCTCTACGTTACGGTAAGCATCTATATTTGGACGTGCTTCGCTGATGTACAATGAATCCGCAAGGCTTTTATCCAATCTTTCATACTGATACTTTACAAATTCGTAAGAGTCGAATACTTTGATGCGCTGCAACACCCTTTGGTTACCAAAACTTCCATCGTAAGAAACTACTGCTGTACCTTCTTTACCGGATTTGGTGGTGACAATGATTACCCCATTAGAACCTCTGGCACCATAAATTGCCGTGGCTGCAGCGTCCTTTAATACTTCTATGGATTCTACATCGACGGGGTTTATGGTGTTGTTGTCTGGATTTTCAATAGGAAAACCATCTATTACATACAGTGGCGCATTGGTACCGGTAATGGAGTTGGCGCCGCGAATGACTATGTTAATGGCCGAGCCGGGTTGTCCGTCTACCGAAGTGACCTGTACCCCTGCAACACGGCCAGCCAGGGCTTCTTCAAAAGACCTTACCGGTGCTTTTAGCAATTCTGCCATGTTAACCGACCCAACGGAACCAACCAGGTCCCTTTTGGCAACACTGCCATAGCCAATTACCACCATCTCATTGAGTTTTGAGACAGACTCCTTCAGTGTCACGTTTACAATCTGCCTGCTCCCCGGCGAAGCTTCTACAGTGGTATAACCTATGGAGGAAAATACCAAAATGGCATTTCCATCGGGTACAAGTATCGCATACTTCCCCTCGACATTACTGAAAGCAGCGGTGCTGCTATTTTTTAACTGCACGCGGACCCCGGGCAAAGGATGCCCCAGCGTATCGGTAACCCTGCCGATGATTTCGGAGGCTGCCTTTACTGAGCTTTTCTTTTCTTTGATGACGACCGTTTTTTCCTCGATGATGAAGCTGAAGGGCTGGTTTATAAAACATTTTTCCAGGGCATCGGCAATTGTGTAGTTTTTTACCTGAATATCGACCGGACTGGCCTTTTCCAGCAACTGGCTGTTGTAAATAAAATGGTAACCCGTCTGTTTCCTGATGTCGGACAGAACTGTAGACAACGAGGCCTGCTTGAGCGATAAAGTCACCCTTTGGGCAAAGCTGGCCGCAGACACCTGTATGAGACAAACCGTTACTAAAACGAAGGTTAATGTAGCACGCATAATTTCTCTATGAAAATTCATACTTTTGATATGTTTTGGCTGATTTAAGATTGTTAGAAAGGCAATATTTAATTTTTTCCAAATCGCAGCCGGGGATGGTTCCAAGCATCTCCGGCTTTTTTATTTGGAAAAAAGGTTGTTAGTGTAGCGCTAAGGCATAACCGTAACCCTCCTTCCTTTGGTCTTGAAGTGAACTGTACCGGTGTATTCCAGCATACGGAGTACCTTAGCGGCCTCTTCGAACCTGGAAACCGATCCATTAAACCTTTGATCTATAAATTTGTCGGAATACTCGACCTCGATATCGTACCAGCGGGAAAGCTTGCGCATGATGCTCCGGATGTCTTCATTATTGAACTGGAAATAGCCTTTTTGCCAGGCCAGTACCGCATCAGCATCCATATCCTGTACAGTAGTTTCCTGGGTTTGAGTGTCGAACACCGTTTGCTGACCAGGTTTGATGGTCACCGATTTCCTTTCTGAAATTACTTTCACGGAACCTTCCAGCAGAGAGGTTCGGATGAGGCGTTCCTCGGGATAGGCATTGACGTTGAAATGCGTGCCCAGCACCACAACCGTTTGACCGGCTGAGGCGACTTTGAAGGGTTTTTTCTTATTGACAGCGACTTCAAAATAGACTTCTCCGGACACTTCAACGCGACGTTCAACATCGCTAAAGGCCGTTGGGAATTTCAGGGAGGAAGCAGAATTGAGCCAGACCCGGGTTCCATCCGGCAGGTCGATCTGGTACTGTCCGCCTTTGGGTGTCCTCAAAGTATTGAAACTGATGTTCTCTTCAGTTTGTGCTGCCGAAGCCTGGTAGCTGATCCGGCCCTCTTCCGGTTTACTGATGGTCACCTCTCCTTGTTTTGCAAGAAGTCCGGTATTGGCATCTGAAAGCGGAACAATGGAGCCATCTGCCAGGAGCAGTTCGGCTTTGTTGCCACCTGGCAGGATCCTGTTCACTGTTTGATTTTCCTGTTTTACAGGTTGTGTCGCTTGTTGCGGATTGTGGAAGTAAAGTACCGAGCAAAGAAGCAGAACCGCTGCTGCACCCGAAATGACTGGCCAGTTGATGCGTCTTGGTAACTGGGTGTCTTTTTCCAGGGATTTCCAGATTGCGGATTCCAGTTTTTGGTAGTCGACGGAATCCTCATGGACTTCGCTGAGCTCCGTTTCCTTATTGTACCAGGATTCCAGTGCTGCACGTTCCTGGGGACTGCAGGTGTTGTCCAGGTATTTTTTCACTAAGATGTCCAACTCTTCATTACTCATATGTTCATCCGCATGTAGGCGGTATATGTGTGAGTGGGTTAGCTCGATGAAAAGTGGTAGAAGAAAATGAAATATTTTTTATTGCAGGAAAAAGAATAGGAAAACGCCGATTCCGCTGAATTTGAGGCGCAAGATCTTTACTGCATTGTAGATTTGCTTCTTGACCGTCTGATCGGATATGTCCATTTGCTGACTGATTTCCCGGTGATTGAGCTGCGATTTTCTGCTCAGTTCGAATACTTCGCGCATTTTAGGGGGCAGCATGGAGATTTCCCTTTCAATGAGTCTTTTGAGTTCGTTTTCCCGGACGGTGGTATCGGTAGTAAATTCGGCCTCCTTCATGAACTTCTGAAGTGAGGTAATGTGCTGCTGGCGGACTTTCCGCTTATCGATAAGGCCAAAGACCTGATAGCGTACGGTTCCATAGAGGTAGGACGAAAGGGAAGTTTCAATCTTAAGTTCATCTGCTTTGTACCAAAGGTTGGTAAACAGGTCCTGGATCAGGTCCTTGGCTTCCTCCTCATCGGAGATCATTCGCCTGGCATGGCGATAAAGTACTGCCCAGTATCGTTGGTAGATCTGCTTGTAAGCGAGATGATCGCCGGAAGTCAACAAGTCCAGCAAAACATCGTCTGCGAGGTCTTTATAGTTATCCATATGATTATTCGTTTCCCTCAATTTCTAGATGGATCATGTTGGTTTTTATTCCCATGACCCTGCCGGACAAAGATAATTTGGTGATGTTAACTCAGAATTATGAAATCGGCTGGCTCATGTTAAGGTATCGTATGAAAAAAATATTTAAATTTGAGACTCATTTAAATCGCTCAGCATGAAATACATTAAAAAACACGCCCTCGCATTCTTAACCTTTTTGTTTTTACTGGTATCGTCCGGAACCGTTTTGGCCCAAACAGATTACGTCATAGCCAAGGACGGGACCAAGACGATGGGTGAAGTGAAAAATTATTCTGTGAAAAAGGTGAAGTTTGTACCTGTTGGCACAAAGAAGGCCCAGAAATACAATCCGGAACAGATCAACGAAATGTACAAAGCCGGACACGGTACCTTCCGCTCCTTGAGTATGGATAAGGGGAAACGCCCTACCTTCTTACATGTACTGGAGGATGGCAAAATTCAACTTTATGAGTATTTGGTGACCAGCCGTGTACAAGGCGCACCAATGTACAATGGAGGCAATTTTACCGGTCTGGGTACCAGCTACAATATGAAAGACCAACGTTGGTTTGCACAAAAGCAGGGTACAGCGCTTTTAGAAGTAAAAACCAGCAGCATTTGGGGTAGCAGAAAGGACAGAAAAGATGCATTGTCCAGCTTGATTGGGGACAATGAACATGTGATGCAGCGGTATAAAACCGAGGATAGGTTTTCTTTTGATTTTGTAAGGTCTTTAATTGTGGAATACAATAAGCTGTAATAATCCTTACTATGCTGATTTTGATCTTACTCCTACCCTATATTGTGGTGCCCTGGTTCTTGCTTTTTCTGTTTAAAAGACACCATATACAGCCCTTGGGACTTTCTTATTTCTTCAGCTTCGTTATTCTGATGTTGTATCCCCTTTGTTTGGAGGCACTGTCTGACCTGGCAAAAGTAGATGAAGAATCACAAGGTAGATGTGCTCCTCCGATTGTATTGGTCAATATTTTACTGATTCCAACCAGCTTCTCACTGCAATGGTTGCTAAATAGGTGTTATTTTAGATATTTAAGCTGATTTACTTTAGCGCTTTATCGACGACATTCTCTAATTCGATCTCGCTGTTTTTGCCATTAAAACCCGTTGCTCTAAAAATAATCTTGCGCTCAGCATCCAGGAGGATTACAGTCGGATAGCCGGTAACGTTGTACTTGCTAATTAGGGGCAGCTCGTCCTTGGATACAAAAGCATCACTCGCAAGAATATTCGTCCAGCTCTGAAAACGATCCACTAACATTGCTTTTTTCCATGCTTCCCTGCTGGTATCAACCGATATACTGATGATCTCTAAACCCTGTGAACTGTATTTCTGATGCAACTTCTTTAAAGAAGGACTTTGTTCATGACATGGGGCACACCAGGAGGCCCAAAAGTCAAGCAATATGAGTCGCTTTCCAGAGATACTGTCTAGCCTAAACTTCTTTCCAAGGATATCTGTAGCAGTAAAATTTTTAACCCTCCCGCCTACGCTGGTTCCATAATAAATCTCGAACGACTTCAGTACCTGCCTCCCCAGTCTGCTTTTCTTGACTTCATCTGAAAAAGCTTTATAGATAAGTTGCAATGAATCGATATTGTAACCTGTTCTGCCAATAAAATTCTCGAGCAAAAATGCACTCGCGACTGAATTGGGGTAATTGAGCGAGAAAGAATATTCTGCTTCATTATACAGATCACTAAATGTCCTGCTATCTTTTGACAGTTCGGTTAGCTTTTTTTTAATTAATGCTGAATCTGGATATTGTTTATTTACACCGGTAAGACCTTTAAATTGAGCGCTGAGCGAATCGCTCCGCTTTTGGAACTTATAGAAGACCTCGCTATATTCCTGATGCGTTTTAGATCCTTCGATTTTCGCATAACGAAGGTTCCCATTATGAAATTCACCAGTGATGAGCCCTGGCTCCAGGAAAAGCACCAGGCGATTTGGGTCATCCATATTACGGGATTTGCGCAGATCTGAAAAATATGCAATAGTTGGCTCAGAGATGAAACCTGAAAATTTGAAGAACCCATCTTTTACGGCCGATGTATCGGAGGTATATTGCCCCTTTGCATTGGTATATTGTAGGATCAGGATATTGTTTTCTGCTCCTTGCAATTGACCGGACAATATAAATTTTTCCGTGATTGGACTGTCTTGGGAAAAGGAATTGTTTTGTATGATGAGGGTTATGAGGGTAAGAAAAAGGAGCGATTTCATAGTGGGATGTTAGCTTTCTAATTGTATCTGAGCACTGCAACAGTAATCATTAATTGACCTACATGTCGCATAGTATGTTCTGCCGCGTGGAAAAGGAGTCCGATTACAGTCGATGGAAGACCCGCCCGCCCTACTCCCCTATAATTAGTCAAAGTGCTTTCGTTGGTTTCTATCAATTGCTTTAATGCACTGTCGACCTGCTTATTGAAGCGTTCAACTAAATCCTGGGTACTATAGCCATCTTGTGAGTCATGCCCCTCCTCTGCCAGCTGCGCAAATTGAAATTCAGAAAGTTTTTCTGCCCTTGCGTAGGTAAAAACCCTGTCTAGCACACCACTGAGGTGCTGAAGGTGAAAGCCAACGTTTGCCTTTCCCGCTAGCTTTGTCCAAAGTAATTCTGCTGGAAAAGCTTCCATATATTCGTTAATCTCTTCCCTGGCTTGTAAAAGCGCATGGGCTACTGGTTGTAATAAGGCTGGAACTTCAGGCAATGGGCCTCGTTGCCAGACTTCGAGTGCCGAAGACATATGTTTTAGTTTTTAATGACCGTTTATGTTAGATATTGCTCTGTCAAAATAGCATTTTTTTCTTATTTTCGGGTGATAAATTGGGCGCTATCGTGATCATGTTACATCTCGAGATTTCATAAATCAACCGTTCCTCGGTATAGTTTTACAACAAAGGGTTCTAGAGAAAGTCTTCTTGAAACATTACGAAGCAATTCCATATCCGTGCTAAGCAGGTCGATATTCAAATGGGCGGAAATCTTTATGATCAATGGCATTTGACCATGCGAAATAGTCAGATCTTGATATAACAGTTTTTCTTCTGGCAGGACAGCGTATGGGTAAGAAATAAGTTCTTCTGCATAATTGAACAGATCATCCTTCATTAAAATTAAGGCACCTTTATAAGTGTTGGGGACGTTTGCCACAACGAAGAGATTTCGCAGGCGGCTTAGCGTGTCGTCTTCATCTGGGAACCAGCTTAAATCTTTGCGTTCATGACTTACTATTCTTTGAAGATTATCATGCTAATGCCAGATTAATGAGAATGTGCTAAACTATGCATTTAAGATGTAAAATAAATTACTTAAAAAGCTTGTGGAGCTTTAATAAAGAATATAGTTCTCATTGGCTATTATAGAAAATCAGAAATATGATTACATTTGATTATGACCATTAACGAGCTCGACATACGGTATGACGGTATATGTGTATACGCGACGATCGCTGTAAGAGCCAGCATCATTGCTAAAATCATTCTTTCTTTCCTGAACCTTGTACTTTTGTCTGCGATCGCGATTTTCTCTCTTGAAAAAGTTCCACTGGCTGCGGTCGCTTTTTCGCTTCTTGAATTTTTTCTGATCCGATTTACGTTATGGAACCTGTACGGCGAAGAATGGCTCATCATCAATGCTAGATCAATGAGCTATCAGCATCATTATGGATTTTTTACTACTAGCCTACGCACTATCCCATTTCACAGAAAAATTACATTTATTCCATATGATGAAGTCAAAGAAAATGGACAGTGCTACAGCAAGCTGATGTTTGAATCATACGATCAAAACAATTTGCCTCAACTGATTTACTATTCTGTATTACACCTCCATGAAAAAGATCTGGAACGATTTAATAAGCACATCGACCAGATCTTTGTAGATGAAATGACGTTCTCTTATGAGATGCCACCTGTAAATTTGAACTAGGGTATTTTGTAGTAGTTAATTACGTTATCTTCGCCTCTCGTTTTAAAGGCATTATTAGACTCACCAAATCATATGACTGAAGGATTTAAGATAATAGGAATATCTACGCGAACGACGAACCAAAATAATCAATCGCAAACTGATTTAGGAAAGCTCTGGGGGCAGTTTTTTGCTGATGGCATTATAGATCGAATCCCCAATAAAATCTCTGGTGACATTCTAGCGATCTACACGGATTATGTAAGTGACTTCAAAGAAGCATATACTACTCTCATAGGCGTTCCGGTATCTACGCTTGAGGAAGTTCCAGAAGGCTTAATTGGTCGTGAGTTTCTACCGGATAACTTTGAAAAATTCGTTGCTAAAGGTGAAATGCCACAAGCTGTTGTGGATGTTTGGGTAGATGTATGGAACAGGGATGCAGAACTGAAACGAAAATACAGTTATGATTTTGAACTTTATGGAGCCAAATCACAGAATGGTCCCGAGTCGGAAGTAGATATCTATATTGCAGTAAAGTAGTACTCATAGCGAAGTATACTGGTGATTCTAAATCAGGAATCGAATGGACAACCGTAATAGAATCAAAGCCCTTTTTGTAGGAATCTATAAAAACGGCTTTGAGTTATTCTACTATGATTCCGTTTTCTTCATCGAATGCTTTTTTTTCTTCTGTAGAGAGTTGATCCCTCAATACTCGAATGGTAAAGCCTCCTTTTAACTTACCATTCTGTAGATACATCCAGTCGCTTATACGGTCATTCGAAATCGACACGGTATCCCCAATTTTTACTTCCTGAGTTGAATTTGGGAGGTTACCAATGACACCAGAATATTGGCCCTTTATTTTTTTGACATCAGTAAGCCAAATGTGCTCACCATCGCCAGTAGGTGTGTCAAAGCGGGCTTTTAGCGCTACTCCGTCTATGCTGGTATTAACGCTGTTCAATACCGAATCGAATTGAGTGATGGTTTTTCTTGCAGTCAGGATGGCATTATTCATCGCGACGTCATCTCCGCTTATTTGAGCAATATCAGGCTCCCCCGTTCTTGAAATGGTTTGGGATTTATTTTGGCAGCCGAGCAACACGGTGCAGAGTAAAATAGCGAATAATGTAAAGTATTGTATTGAACTGAGTTCTCTAAGGGAGAATTCCTTCTTGTTCCTTGGGATAAATCCTACTGCCATATTTTAGAAAGCTTATTTAGATAAGTAAATCTACAAATTTGGCCTAGAAAGTATGATGGTATTTGTAATTTTTATACCGACGTAATCTAGGACATCCTAACAATAAGTGTATTTTTGGGTTTAAGTACAGCATAAATAATACCCTTCAAACACATGAATAAACATTCTCTCATTTTATTGTTGATTGTAGTCAGTCTGACGCTATCCTGCAAAACGAAAAAGACCATTGCTAAATCTGAGATGCCTGCTACTGAAAAGAAGAGCGCTGACGATGAACTGGACTGGTTAAAAAAGGAATTGCCCAGTGATGAAGTCGTGCGGACTGAGAACGGTATTAAATTCACTTTTAGCTCGGAAGTACTGTTTCCTACGAACTCTTCTTACCTCAGTGATGCGGCAAAGAGCAAGCTGACAGATGTAGCGAAGATATTAAAATCGAAAGACCCGAAACGCCAAATACAGATTGATGGGCATAGTGATGCTACGGGCACGCCTGAGTACAACATCTGGCTTTCTGAGAAAAGAGCTGTCTCGGTAAAGAACTTTCTTGTAGCCGAGGGCATTGCCGAATCACGCATCAAAACATCTGGTAAAGGCCCTAATCAGCCTGTAGATAGTAATAAAACCCCTGAAGGTCGGTTGAAGAACAGACGTGTTGAGGTGACACTGCTGAAGTAATAAAAAGTATTTAGACTACTATTTATCCAGAAAGCTTTCAATCATTGGAACCACAAAGCTTGCCTGTCGGGATTTATTTTTCAAAGTGGTTACTTCTTCAATATATTCACCGTGCAGACCTGGAATGATGGCCAGTTCTGAACCTGCGATCAGCTTGTGCATTTCAATGGCGTGTTCAGGTGTGATGACATCTTTATCTCCAATCAGGATCAGTGCTGGAGCTTTAATGGCCTCGATCTCCTTATCTGAAATGTCTTTGAAGTTTACCATACGTTTGGCATCCCTGTCGTGCATCACCTGAAGGCCAGCTGGCTTAGCTGCAACGGCAAGGTAAGCCTCCTTCAATTCCTGTGGCATGTTCTCTAATTTTGCCTGTTTCATGAAGTCCCAAAAGCCAGAAGGAACACCAGTACGCTTGGAGAGTGCTGAAGCCAGGATGATTTTATTGACGATTTTTGCGTGGCGAATAGCGAGTTGTAAGGTTGTGGTTCCTCCATTGCTAAAACCTAAAAAATCGGCTTTATCAATCTTCAGATGGTTTAAAAGTGCTGCAATATCGTCTGCATCCTGCTCGAAAGTAAGGTCTGCATTCCTATCACTGGTTCTCCCATGTGCCTGTAATTCAACTGCAATAACCATTCTATTTTTGGCAAGCATTGGGATGATTCGGCCGAAGTTACTCTCTATAGTAGAACCGCCCCCGTGAATCAATACAAGTGGCCGGCCTGCACCATGAATTTCATAATACATCTTCATACCATTGATTTCGGCGTAGCCATGTTCTGCTGGGACCTGTGCTTGAAAGTTAAAGTCTACACTGCGCCCCTCTCCGGAGATGACAGCTTTAATGCCCAGCCCATCTCGCGTATACGCTATCTTTTTTGGGAAGTCATGGTCCGGGTTTTCGAATACAAAGGCATCATTAGTGATGGAAGTTAATTTGAAAGCGACTGGTTTCGGATCCCCTGCGACACTAACGGTATAGAAAATCTGATCATCTTTGATGCTGATTTCCAGCTGTTCCTCGAAAACAATTTTTTCTCCCTCCAACGTAAATCCCCTACCGACCAATTTGCTGCTGGAAACTTTATTCCAGGTCTCATAGCCTGATTGCCCCACTTTTGCGTTACTTCGCTGCCATTTTCCAATCAGCCAATCCAATTTCTTAAATTTTTTAGCAGTGCTTTCCTGCGCATTGACGTTGTTGTTGAAGTTCATAAAAAGAATACAAAGAAAAATAATTTGGATCTGCTGTGCTTTCATGGCGTTTGAAGGAATTGACTTAGGAATATACGCATTTACTCAAATAAATTATATTTGCCGGAGTATTATTCAACCAAATATCATGAAAAGAAGAAGCTTTATTGCTGGTTCTACATTGGCATTATTAACAGGGCCTGTATTGGCAAATGAAAACAAGTCTATGTATAGCGATTTCAATCCTTTAAAAGCCGGAGTCATTGTTCATTCAGTTTATTTTTGGCTAAAGGACGAAAGCACCAAAGAAGATGAGCGCGACTGTCAGAAATATTTTGAGATATTGGCAAAGATTCCCGGAGTACAGTCTTTAAATTATGGCCAACCAGCTCCTACCCACAAACGTGAGGTGGTGGATCATTCTTATAGCTTCAACCTGATTCTTACTTTTAAAAGCCTGGACGACATTAATGTTTATGAAAATCATCCTGAACATCTGGAGGCTTCCAAACGCTTTAAGAAGTATTGGAAAAAAGTGGAGGTAAGAGATACGCTGCTGGTGTAAGCTGATCATTATGGGAGTACAGGCAATCTGAGCTCGAAATCCCTCAATGCCTTTAAATCCCCTTTGTATTCTATTTCCTTATTTTTTGCCATCTCAATTAAGCGCCAGGTCAGGAATATATCCCCAACTGCAAAATCTATCTGGAAAAGAGTATAGGCTACAGTAAGGGCAGACTCTTGAAAGTCAATTTTACAATTGTCGCGAAGCGCGCTGTCAAAATAATTTTCCGGCACCTCTTTTAATGAACCATCATCCTGAAGTATTCTTAGGTTTCCACTTTGCGTCATCAACACCTGCCCTCTCTTCTTCCAGACCTGAAAATCTGTTTCGCTCTGTAGTTTGAAGTTTTTAAAAATGTAAGGAACCTCTTCCTGCCTGGTTGTAGCCAAAGAATTGGTACAGTTTATTTTCCCATTGACCTTAGTAGTAGAAAAATGAGGGAAGGTTGCTATGGAAAAATTGTCGGCATAGCTAGCTATGTAATAAAACAGTCTGGCGGTTCCAGTGAATTCAGCGGCATTGAGGCCTGTCCATAAATAAATCCTGCTGCCCAGTCTTACATACTCAAGTATTCTGGACAGCCTTCCCAAATCTTCAATTTGAGAACGATGTTGATCATAATAAGAACCTGCGAACATGGCCTTCGTGATTCTGATGAACCAATCCGTCCTGGCTTGTAATTCCTGTTCAGTAGATTCAAGGCTGCACACAGGACCTTCATTTAATGCGTTGGATAAGGCTATTACTTCAGTATCATCTGGATCGAGCAGGCCACTTTTGTGGAGCGTTAAATAGGAATTTTCTCCAAAAACAACGTGTATTTCTTTATTGGTTTTCATGATTTGCGTTAATGCTTAAAAGCACTAAAATATCAAATTCTTTTAGCAGGAAACAAAGTATTTATTATCTTGATGTTGTTTATTAACGTTTACAAAGATTATGGTATTCATTCAGAAAATCCCTTTTGGTAAAGGAGTCAATAAAACTAAGTTTGAGCTGGCAATGAAAAAGCTGGCTGTGAAAAAGAAGTCCCCATTGGATTTAACTTCGGATGCTTATGAATACAACACACAAAATAATTTTTGGGAATATCAGGACACAACAGGACTGGAGTTTACGAGAATGCGCACATCGGTGGAAGCTTATTTTCCCAAATTGATTGTTCATGTCCCGAATGAGGAGTATATTAAACATTACCAGATCCGCTTGTGCTGGATGACTGCTACAGCAATTTTATTTTTAATTTTCATCATTCCACTGCTAATTTGGGGTATAGCTGCGAATGCCAGTGATCAATTTGCATTCATGGCGATGTGTGCGGCAGGGATAGGCTATCTGCTTTATATATTCGCAGAACTGTATTTTACTAAACGCGATATAGAGATCGCAATCAGGAACTCATCTGAAAGTACAGAACTTTAACGGTATAAAAAGAGCCCTATACAAATGCATAGAGCCCTATTTTATCGGCAGTTTCCTACTATTGAACCGGTACTGATTTAGTGGTATCCGTAGTAGTACTGTCTAGCGCAGTGGTATCAAGACCAGTTGAATCAACCGGTGTCAGTGTGGTATCTACGGCTGTGCTGTCGGTTGAATTGTTTTTAGTTTCATTACCGCCACAAGCCGCTACAGTAAGCGCGATTGCCATTGCTAAAAAGCCAAATCTGAATGCATTTTTCATGTCGTTTTTGTTTTAGGGTTTTAGGTAAAAATTTGTGTCAATTTGTAATTTTATACCCAAAACACTGAAAGGTAACCCAGTTTTTATTCTTCTTTTGAAGACCTAGACCCGAAGGCTTTATTTCTTTTTGGTTTCAAAGGACTCCTGTACTTTCCTTAAGTCATCATTTATTGACTTTAGTTCCTCGGGTGGATTACCAAATTCAAAAGTGACCTTTTTGGTACTAAAACCCATTTTCAGGGAGATCCACTCCGCGCCTCCATCTGCGCAGTCGGGGCAACCGTAGGTATTTTTCAACCGCTTAAATTTCTTGACATCTATTTTTGCTAATATGGCTTCATAGTCCTTCCCAGTAGTGGCGACGCCCTTTTCAAGTTGACTGATTCCCGGGCCATTGGACCAGGTCTTAAACTCCGTTTTTTTGGGGTATAATTTGAGTTCCTTATTGCACATGCCCTGACAGTGGCCAAAGCTACTTCCATGTGTGATGTAAGCCGCGGGTCGACAACTCAGCATGAACAACATACCGAGTATAAAACATAGATTCTTACAGGATGTTGCCATAATTAATGTAAAACTTTAATTCACAATAATAGGCATTTATTTACTCATATCATCCAATCCCCACACCGCCATAGCATCCAATACAGGCTGCAGCTTAGCCCCTGCTTCCGTCAATGAATATGTGACGAATGGAGGTACCACCGGTTCGGCTACACGCAGCACCAACTGATCTTCCTGCAACTGTTTCAAATGCTGAATGAGCATCTTTTCGGTGATCTCCGGAATTGCTTTACGGAGTTCGCTGTAGCGTTTAGGACCATTTGTGAGGTGGTAAAGAATGATAGGCTTCCAATGTCCGCCAATTTTATTCATCACATAGGTAACCGGGCAGGAAGCCACAGAAATCTGTTTGTTGTAATTGCGGGTAGAGCTTTCTTTAATTGCGGTCATGATACATACTTTGGGGTAAGTACTTGTAAAAAAGTAAGTACAAATATACCTTTGTTCTACAAATAAAAAAAACAATAGATTATGAAACTTACATTAACAGGATCATTAGGAAATATCACCAGGCCACTGGCAGAGACATTAATCGCAGCAGGTCACGAGGTCACCATCATAAGCAGCAATGCAGATAAAATAGGTGCTATCGCCGCATTGGGCGCAACTGCCGCAATTGGCTCTGTAGAAGATATCGAATTTTTAACGAAAGCTTTCAGCGGAAAAGATGCCATATACACGATGGTGCCGCCAAACTTTGGCGCGCCTGACATCAGGGCTTTCATTGGGTCGGTTGGTAAAAAATATGTGGAAGCCATCAAAGCATCCGGCGTAAAGCAAGTATTGAACCTGAGTAGCATCGGTGCGGATTTGGATGGTGGAACTGGCCCGATTGCTGGTTTGCATGATGTGGAAGCGGCTTATTCGACGCTGGGCGGGGTAGCCATCAAACATTTACGCCCTGCGTACTTCTACATTAACTTATTTGGAAATATGGATATGATCAAGCATGCAGGTATCTTAGGTTCAAATTACGATGCTGCAGCTCCACTGGTACTCGTTCATCCGGCAGACATTGCTGCCGCAGCGGCAGAAGAACTACAAGCAGGCTTTGAAGGAAACAGCATTCGTTATGTAGTGAGTGATGAAGCCAGTGCAGGATCGTTAACTCAGGCACTGGGTACTGCAATCGGCAAACCAGAACTGCCCTGGATAGAATTTAGTGATTCAGATGCTTTGCAAGGAATGCTGCAAGCCGGACTACCTGAGCCTATGGCTAAAAGTTATGTAGAGATGGGTGATGCTGTCCGAAGCCGCAAGCTATTTGCCCATTACTATGCGAATAAGCCAGCAGTTTTTGGAAAAGTAAAACTGGAAGACTTTGCACAGGAGTTTGCAAAAGCTTTTTAGTTTGGTGGTGAGGGGGCGTATGAGGGCCAAGTCTTCCCGACTTGGCCTACTATGCTATACCTGTTCAGTCTCTTTGACTACAGTATTTTTTGTCTTTGCAACTTTTTCCTTGACTGCCGGGGGCGTTCCTTCAACTGCTGCAACCAATTTAACTTTAATATCTTTAACGAGATTTTTAGCCAGTTTCTTTGCACCTTTTTCTATCGATTTTTCCAGTTTAGGTGAATTCACACTATGGATGCCTGCAATAGATTTCAGTTCGGCGCTGATGGCTAAAATCATTGCTTTGCGTATCGTCTCTTTTTCGGCTTTTACCTGCAGTTTTTTATCTTTCTTCATAAAATTTGTCAATAATCACGAAGATAGGTTATCAAATAGTTATTTTAACATTATCATTATGTTAACACTTATCCATTATATTAACACAAACTACTCCGCATTGTCCTGGATGGACTTATTTCCAGTTTCGATCTCGACTTCTTTGGTGGTCACTGCATAATGCGAAGGCCTGATCTCTGATCCATAAGCCACCGCATAAGCTTTGGTAAACTCGGCACCAAAATACAGGATGATGGAAGAATAGTAAGTCCAGAGCAAAACAATGATTAGTGATCCGGCTGCACCGTAGGTGCTCCCGACATTGCTCTGTCCGATGTAGAATGAGATCCCAAACTTACCTAACATAAAAAGTAAGGCAGTAACAATAGCGCCAAGAGCAACATCTCTCCATTTGATAATGGCATCTGGAAGCACCTTAAAAATAACACCGAAGATGGTGGAGATTACCGCCAGGGTGATGAGTTGGTTAATGATGTAAAATATTACCACAGAGATATCCGGATAGTTATTTTTAAGTTTGTTGCCAAATCCATCGATCAGGGCCGTAACACCGAGCGAAACCAACAGGATAAAGCCAAGGCTGATGATTACAGAGAAAGATAAAAATCTGTTTTGCAGCATTTTTAACCAACCACGTTTAGGCTTAGGTTTAAGTCCCCAGATCATGTTGATGGAATCCTGTATGTCAGCAAATACTGTAGTGGCACCTACCAACAAAGTACCGGCGCCAATGATGAAGGCGACTGTGCCTTTATCTCCAATAGATGCTTTTCTAATCAGTTCCTGCAATTGGGCAGCGGTATCACTTCCTAAAAACTGATCCAATTGTGCTTTAATTTGTCCTTCTGCAGCTTCCTGACCCAGGAATATGGCACATAAAGAGATGATTACCACTAATAAAGGCGCCATTGAAAATACGGTATAGTAAGCAAGCGAGCCGCTCAGCTTGGTAACTTTATGGTCTGTAAATCCGGTGAAGGCATTTTTCAATACCTCCCAGATGCCTTTGAACGTGATTTTCTGCTTCGTCATATGCTTGTGTTTGTAAAATTAAACACGGAGGCTTTTTGAATGTTTTCTTTTTTAACAGGTTTTGGATTTCACATATAAAAGGGGATGCGTTACTGCATCCCCTCCTCTACTTGTATTTACTTTATTTCAGGAAGATTGCAGCCAGCTTTTGCTGTAGTGCTTCCCCACGTAAATTCTTTGCAATGATGAGGCCATTAGGATCTATCAGGAAATTTTGCGGAATGGCTTTTACTCCATACAGCACAGCAGCAGCATTCTCAAAACCTCTGAGATCAGAAACCTGCGTCCAGGACAATTCGTCCTTTGCAATTGCTTCTATCCATGCTTGTTTCATTTTTTCACTGTCAAGAGATACACCCAGGATCTCCAGCCCTTTTTCTTTATAAGCCTTGTAAGCTTGCACTACATATGGGTTTTCCGCCCTGCAGGGTCCACACCAGGTGGCCCAGAAATCAATTAGCACGTATTTTCCTTTGAAAGAGGAAAGACTGACCGGCTTGCCATTCGTGTCATTCTGACTAAATTCCATAGCCTTTGATCCGATGGCAGTTTTGGCTTCCAGGCTGGCTTTTTCCTGAGCAGCAGCTGTTTTGCGTTCATTTTCCGCCCGTACATGCTCCGACAAGCTGGCCTGTGTAGCAGCCGGTAAGGTCTTGAGCAGGCTGTCGGCAAGTTGCGGGGTCACGAATGGCGAAGATGACACTACCGGCATCATGATCACTGCCGCACGCGATTGCGGCTTGCGTTTTAGAAAACTGACCATCTGGTCTGACATCGGTTTTACCAGGTTGGAGGCAGCAGCCTGAGTATTGGCACGCAATACAGGGTCTGTTTTGAATGCTTCCGTAGCGGCGATGGCACGTAGACTATCAGCAGTCTTAAATAGTAGCTTTAGCGCCTCATTGTAGTCGAGCGTCGCCTGTGCCCCTGTTCCTGAAATCACTACATTGCGCAACGTACCTTCTGAAGCCAAATTCATCTCGCCTGCATCCAGAATCACATTGAGCATATCGTATTCACCCAAACCGGCAAATTTTTTCGGAGTAATGGTTACGCTCGCCACATTAGTGATCTGGCCTTTGAACTGGTAGTGACCATTGCTGATCAGGGCACTGTCTGTGAGTATTCGGTCCTTGTACATGTAAACCTTAGCTGGCGATTCAGCCATGTTTTTAAGGCTGCCATTAACAGTGAAATTTGTTTTTTGCTGGGCGTTCGCTGGAAAAGCTGAGGCGCAAAGCATCAATATGCCAGAGGCATGTGTTAGTTTTTTTAAGTAATTCATGTTAGTTGTATTCTGGTGCTTGTGTTAAATTTGGATTGGCAATGATATCGGTAGCAGGAATGGGCCAGATTTGTTTCCAGCTTGCCCAGGTGCCCCCTTTTAGTGGAGCTGCAATGTTCATCACGACATCAATAGTTCCGGTACGTTTGAGGTCATAGAATCGGTGACCGAATTCGGCGAACAGCTCTACCCTTCGCTCCTTCATCACGGCATTGATCAGATCCGGCTGTAGACTTGCCGGTGTTCCACCCAGGGAAGCCCTGGCCCTTACAGCATCGATGTCTTGTTTGGCTTCAGTCAACTTGTTCAGCCTGGCCCTGGCTTCTGCCCGGATCAGGTACTGTTCAGCGAGCCGTAACAGGATGTTGAATTCTGCACCTACAACATTGCTTTTGTATTTGGCTGGGAAATAAAACTGTCCGCCCACTGGGGATGCTGTCGTGGTCGTCAACCTCAGCCAATTGCTAAACCTTGCGTCTCCTGTTTCAAAGGAGTTCTTCAGAGATTCGCTGATGGGCGTCATGGAAAAGCTAGCCATATTGGCCTGACTGGGTGCAACCGCAGGCATTCCGCCATTATAGAGTCCATAGTCGCGGACGAAAGTAGCTCCCGTATTGGCCATTGGCGCCAATGCAAAGATGGTCTCCCTGCTATTGGCCAGAAAGGCCGCGGCGGGTGCAACCAATTCGTAAGCCGTGGTATTGCCGATGACCTTAGTTGCTTCGGTTTCCGCATTCGCCCAGTCGCCATTGTACAGGTATACACGAGCCAATAATGCTGCAGCGACATATTGATTTGGCCTTGCGCGGTTAGGTGTAAGTACACTCAGGCCGTTCAAATACGTAGTACCAAGCAGGGCCTCTGCCTGTTTCAAATCCTCTATCATCTGGTTCACAACTGCTGCTTTCGGACTACGCGTAGAAACATTGTTGACCAGGTAATTGGAGGTTGTAGCTAGCGGAACATCACCATACAGGTTGAGTAGGTCGAAATGCGAAAGTGCGCGAATAAACAGCGCTTCTCCAAGCCACTGGTTTTTGTTAGGCAGCTTACTCTCATTGGCTTTGATTCCTTCAATGGCCAGATTGGTATAATACAACTGCTTGTAAAGTATACTCCACTGAGTTGAATAAGCTGAGGTAAGGGTATTGGTATGGTATACTGCGCTGGTTAGGTAAGCGGTATTGGAAGTGCTGTTTGGATTGATGAGTTGAAAATCATCAACATACAGAGAGGTCCTGTACCCAATCGATTCATTGTTGAGACTGCCTCCATAGGCAGAATTTGCCGCTGCACTACTCAGTATGCCCGTGATCACTGCACCAGCAGAATTGTCAGTCAGGTAAGCTCCGTCAGCCGCGAGTTTGTCGGTGGGCAATGGGATTTCCAGGAAGTTCTTGCAGCCTGATGTCAGGCACAATCCCAGCAGCAATGTCAAAGCCAAAAATGGGTGTTGAATGCTATATGTTCGTTTCATATTCGTTCTGTTAAAGCGTAAAGTTGAGACCAAGGTTAAATACACGTAATGGAGGCATAGAATTCAGGGAATTGTTTTCCGGATCCAGGTCATGGTATTTGGAGAAGGTCAATAAATTCTGCCCGCTCAGCACCACACGCATGTTGTTGACATTGATGCGTTTGAAAAAGGAGTTAGAGAGATCGTATGCGATGCTTACGTTTTGCAAACGGGAATAAACGATCCGCTCATAAGCGCCCGAACTTTGCCTGTAGGTATTCTGACCAAGGAAACTGTTTAGGAAACTGGTGGTTGCCTTTGGCACATCCGTCTCCTGTCCCGGAGTGGTCCAGCGATGTAATGCCCATTTCGTGGTGTTCTGGTTCAATGTACCTGGTAGGTAAGACAGTCTGCCCTGGTAGTTGAAACCGACCTTGTTCACAAGACTGAAAGTGAAATCGACAGAAAGCGATTTGTAGCTGATTGTGTTGGAGATGCTCCCAAAATATTTAGACGCAACATCTATATTTCTGGTTTTATCTACTTCGCCTAAACCAGTAAGGAAGGGTCCCTTGACTCCTGCTGCATTGGTGAAATGGTAGACACCTGTTTGTGGATCTACACCTGAGTAATCATAAACTTTCATATTGGTCAGCGATTCGCCTACAATGTAATTGGAACTCGTGAGCACTTGTCCTTCCGGAAAGGCGACCAATTTCGTCCTTGGTAGCGTTAAAACGATATTGGTACTCCAGTTGAAGTTTTTACTGCTCAGGTTGCTGCTGTTCAGCATGAGCTCTACCCCTGTCGACTGCGTTTTGGCGGGTGAATTTTGTGCGATAGAGATGTAACCCGTCACGCTCGAAAGCGGTTGCTGCACCAATGATTCGGTGGTGGTATTTTTGTAATAACCAGCATCAATGGTCAGGCGGTCTTTGAAAAAGCCGAGCGTAATGCCGATATCACGTTTATCTGTGTTCTCCCAATGCAGGTCTCTGTTGGCCAAACCGTTGTTTAGAAAGGCTGTATTGCCCAAATAAGCAGTAGTAGTCGCGTAAGTAGAGAGATAAAGGTAATTGGGAATGCCGTCACCTCCACTCGTTCCGTAACTCCCCCTCAGCTTATCGAAGCTTAAAAAAGAAAGGTTTTCCTTTAGCCATTTTTCTTCTGTAAAAATGTAACCAAGGCCAACAGAGCCAAACAGTCCATACCGGTTTCCGGGACCAAAACGGGTGGAGCCGTCATATCTTGTACTTAAGGTCACTAGGTATTTATTGTCCCAATTATAATTGATGCTGCCGAAATAGCCTTCATAACGGAACACAAACTGATTGTAGTTTTGTGTGAGCGTAGTTCCTGCTGATGGGTTATTTAACCGTGCATCGGCCACAAAGCCAGTACCTGTGATGGTGGTCTGGGTATTCATTTTATCCTGCAATGTAGCACCTGCAGTAATGTTCAATGTTCCTTTGGCAATCCTGGTGGTGTAATTGGCAAAGGGCTCAAAAGACCAGGTACGGATGCTATAAGCGTTGCTTGCACTATTGGTGTTTTGGCCATTATTGGCATTCGCGGGATTAAACACCGTGGTGGGAATCGCGCGCAGTTCATTACCCGTCAACAGGTTGTAGCCCATAATTGCTTTCAATGTCAGGCCTTTCACCGGTCTGTAGCTGAGTGAGGTACTACCGACCAAATTGTTCGTCACGCCTTTATAGATGGCTTCGATATAGCCATAAGGATTAGAGCCCGATTCCCAGTTTAACGAACCATCTGGAAGGAAAAATGAAGGAGCATTGGGTGCGCGAAAAATAGAGGCATCACCGGTAAAATCATAAGGAACCATGGTGTTTACGGTAGAGCTGTAGTATCCGGAAAGGTCGATGCTGAATTTCTTATTCGGCGTGGTATTATTGATCTGAAAGCGCAGCGATCCGTCGCGGTTATAACCCTTGGCCTGCAATACGTTGCCCTGGTCATTGTAACTTCCACTTAAGGAAAAATTGGTCAGGTCTGTTCCTCCGCTATAAGTGGTATTCAACCGTGTTGTATTGGCTGTATGTCCTGTAAGTTCTTTGGACCAATTGATATAGGCATCCTCCGGATAGGTTCCGTTTAGGTCCACATCTGTTGCTGCAACGGTAAGTCCGTCATTGGCAATCGCCTCACGCCTTAGCATCAGGTAATCTGCAGTTTTGAGTAGCTCAGGAAATGTACCGGGTTGGGTTAAGGCACGGTTGACATTTACACTCAGCTTTGGTTTACCCTGTTTTCCTTTTTTTGTGGTGATCAGGATGACTCCATATGCTCCGCGGGAACCGTAAATGGACGTTGCATCTGCGTCCTTCAATACGTTGATGCTTTCAATGTCTGCAGGATTGATGTAGTTCAACGCATTTCCGCCCTGTTGGGCCAATGTACCCGATCCACGGTTGTTGGACAAGGTAGGTAAGCCACCGGACATCCCATTGGGGTTGTTATTCAGTCCGCCAGCGGGGAAAGGCACGCCATCTACGATATATAAAGGGTCGATGTTATTTAGTCCATTCAATCCCCTGACTCTCACCAGAAAAGAACCTCCTACTTGTCCTGTATTTTGGGTTATCGACAATCCGGGAACGCGGTATTGCATTACCTGCAGGATATTTGGAACCGGATTTTTTTCGATCTCTGCACTCGTGATGGTGTAGGAATTGCCGGTATTGAGTCTTTTGGTTGTTGTGCTGTAAGCCAGGATTTGCACCTGATCCAGATCTGCAGCGGTCAGCTTTAGCCTGATGATGACCGGGCTTTTTAGCTCTTTCACTTTCATTTCCTGGCTATTGTACCCAATATGACTGAAAACCAACACGGCTTCTGCATCGGTAACCAGGATTCTGAATTTACCTTCGAGGTCGGTATTGACACGTTGTACCGTATTCTTGACGCTGATGTTGACACCCGGTTTAGGGTCACCATTTTCGTCCAGCACGGTTCCGAGTACCAGTATGGCATTTGGTGCCACATTGTAAGTGACCCTGGCTTTAGGTTTGATGACAATGGTTTTCCCGATCATGGAGTAGGTCAGCGAGAGCTTACCCAGCAATTCATCCAATGCTTCGGTGAGCTGTACATTCCTAAAGTTCACGTTCACCTTTTGTATGTCATTCAGTATTTCCAGCTTAGAAAAAAAAGTATAACCGGTTTGCTGTTCCATTTTGGAAAACACCGTCTCCAGGCTCACATTACGCTCCGAAATATTGACCGTCTGGCTGAAGACGGAGGCATGTAGGTTCAGGCAGCCCAGGATCATTAGAAAAGTGGTTAGCTTCATGATAATGAATAATTTTTTAAGCCGTTTGGATTGCATATAGCGCGGCCTACAAATAGTAAAAATTTGCATACTTTTGTTTAGGTTTTGGGTTTATTGATTTGTTGGATTGATAAAAGAAGCTTTTCGTTGGCCCAGGATATTTGCCGGTTCGTGGTCTCAACACGGACCGGCTTTTTTATAGGACCAACAAAGGCGTACAGCCTGGCTGCAACAACCTTCGTATTTGTTTATTTGACGATAATTTTGTTCCCTTCTATTTTAAAATTGACTCCACTTGCTGATAATATTTTAAATACCTGGGACAGGTTTACATTTCTGGGAACCTTGCCCTTATACCTGTCTGTAGGTATCGTTCCTTCATATACGACCTCCACACCGTACCATCTCGAGAGTTGGTTCATGATCGTATGAATGTCGGCCTGCTCAAACTGGAACATACCATTCTTCCAGGCAATGGCTTCTGAGATGTCCACTGTTTTCATTTCAAGGTTCTCCTCACTCAACACCGCTTGTTCATTAGGCTTTAACGTGAGTGTTTTTACTTTTAAACCTGTCTTATCCAATTGAGAAACCCTTGCGCTTCCTTCGACTAACGTACTGCGTATGCTGCCCTCGTTCCGGTATGCATTGATATTGAACTCCGTGCCGATGTCTTCCACAAGTTGTCCTTCTGAACGCACCTGAAAAGGTTGTTTGTCGTTATGCACCACAACGAAATAAGCTTCCCCGGTCAATTCTACTACCCTGGTTTTAGCATGGGAAAATGAAGCGGGGAAACGAATGGATGAAGCTGCATTGAGCCAAACCCGCGTGCCATCGGGCAAGGTAAATTGATAGGTCTGTCCTTTGGAAGTGCTGGCGGTCAATTCTGCAGCCTCTTCTGTCTTACCTCCAGGGCTTAGGGATTTTAACTTATCGGCTACTACAGTACCATCGCTATAGGTTAAAGCCTCCCCAATCCGCACACCTTCCTTATCCCCTTTCAATTCGATCAGTTCACCATTTGCCAATGTGATGGTTGCACCCAGTCGTCCCGGAGCGATATCACTTGCCGATTGAAAGACCATGTCCTCATCCTTTTTTAAGGGATTGGAAGGATTAAAAAGCCAGATTCCGAGTATGGCGAATGCAATTGTGGCAGCGGCGCTAAGCCTGAACCAGTTTGCAGACAGCAACTTCGGCTTAGGTCTTTCCAGTTCCAGGCGCTTGCGAAGTTCTGCATTGATCAGGCTATAGTCTTGTTCCTCTGAAGGATCTGCGATCAAGGCCGATTGCCTGGTATACCAGGATTCAATAATGGCACGCTCCCTGGAATCGGCTGTTCCGTTTAAGTATTTATCTAGTAGTTCTTCTGAATATTTTGTACGCATGATTTCGTTGGAAAATGATCGTCCTTTTAACTATGACAATCTCTTCAGCACAAAATGGTACAAGGACTTAAAAAAAATCACAAAATTAATGTAAACAGTTGTGGGCCGAGTCTCAAACGCAATTGTTTCAAGGCGCGGTACATCTGTTTACGTACCGTTTCATCAGAAATATTCAATTGGGCAGCAATTTGACTATAGGAAAGTCCCAAATTACGGCTCAAAATAAAAATCTCTCTCATTTTGGGTGGCAATTTATTGATCTCTGCCTCAATTGTTGCAGCGAACTCATTATAACGAACCTGCTCGTCCGTCACAAATTCACCCTTTTCCAGAAAATCCGCTAATGAATCCAGGTAAGTGTTCTTCAGCTTACTGCGTTTGATGAAATTCAGAACGGCATTCCGCACTGCCGAATACAAATAAGAAGATAGTGCCATTGAAATCTCAAGTTCGGCAGATTTCAACCAGAGGGAGGTAAAGACATCCTGCACCACATCCAATGCATCGTCCTGATCCTGAAGCATTTTTCTGGCATGTCTATAAAGTAAGGGCCAGTACCTATGGTACAATTCGGTGTAAGCCAAACGGTCCCCTTCTCTCATTAAGGCGGTCAATTCCTGATCAGAAAGAGTTCCGTATACTGCCATGCTTTGTCCCTGCTCTAAGATAAGTTTTTTTTGCAAGAGTATGGATTTTCCGGCAGATACTGGAAAAAGCTTTTACCTTTGGGCACAAATTTTTAGAAATATATTTTATGGCCAAGGCATCTGAGATCAAAAATGGTAACATATTACGCTTTAACGGCGAATTGGTAATCGTAAACGAGATCATACACCGTACGCCCGGAAAAGGCGGCGCATTTTATTTAGGTAAGTTTCGCAATATCAAAACAGGAAAAATTGTGGAAGCCCGTTTGGGAACTGACGAGCAGGTGGAGATCTGCCGCGTAGAGACCAACAACTACCAATACTTATACGAAGAAGGCAATTACTTCGTAGTGATGGACTACGATTCTTATGAGCAATTCAATGTTGCCAAGGAACTGTTTGGTCCGGCAGCCGTTTACCTTAAAGAAGGTATGGATGTGATTGTTTCTGTAGAAAGCGAAGAGCCGATCATGGCCCAGGCCCCTAATTTTGTGGAACTGGAGATTACCTATGCAGAGCCTGCGGTAAAAGGCGATACTTCTTCAGGAGCACTTAAAAATGTAACCCTGGAAAATGGTGTAGAGATCAAAGTTCCTTTGTTTGTAAACCAGGGAGATAAAATCAAACTGGATACACGTACCGGAGAATACGTAGAGCGTGTAAAATAAACCTTGCTCATGCAAGACATTTTAATCCTATGCCTGGTTTCATTCTGTGCAGGCTTTATAGATGCTATTGTCGGAGGCGGGGGACTGTTACAGACCCCTGCCATGCTGATCATATTGCCACAATATCCTGTGGCAACCATCTTCGGAACTACAAAAATTCCATCGCTTAGCGGTACGGCGCTGGCAGCCTGGAAGTACTCAAGAAGGGTAAAAATCAACTGGAAGGTGTTACTTCCTATTGTATTGATCGCCTTTTTTGGCTCGCTCCTGGGAGCCTACTGCATTTCCATGCTGGACAGTACATGGATCAAACCAATCATCCTGGTCATTCTCATCGCAGTGGCGATATATACGTATACTAAAAAAGATTTTGGACTTCAGAGTTTGAAGGAGTTTTCCTTCTACAAAGAACTATTTATCGGCCTGGGATTTGGATTGGTCATTGGATTTTATGATGGCTTGATTGGACCTGGCACAGGCACCTTCCTTGTGCTGGCCTTTATTAGTCTCATGGGCAACGATTTCATTAGCGCCAGTGCAAATGCAAAGTATGTAAATGTGGCTACTAACATTGCTGCGATGATCTATTTCGGCAGCACGGGACATATCTTATACCAGTTTGCCATCCCCATGGCTATATTAAACCTTTCCGGTTCTTATTTGGGCACACACCTGGCCCTCCTGAAAGGCAATAAATTTGTCAGGGTATTCTTTCTGATCGTAGTTGCCGGTACTATTTTACGCTTTGCGTATGATGTCTTTCTAAAATAGTCAGCAGTTCTGACCTTGCCGGTAATTTCAATTCATCTAAACCATTTAGGCTGTCAGGCGTTGCATAGGTAGACAAAACAGCTTATGAAGATATTTGTAACGCGGCTGATCCCCGGGATGATACAAAAAATAATGACCGACGCGGGCCATGAAATTGAAATCTGGCAGGAAGAACGCGCATTGGAAAGCGGGGAATTAATCGCTAAATGCCAGCAAGCCGAGGCTTTGCTTTGCATCAGTCAGCCCCTAAACGCAGATTTCTTTTTGCAATGCCCAAACCTGCGCGTGGTAGCGACAAACAGTGTTGGTTACGATCATATCGACGTAGCCAAAGCGACCGAACTTGGCATCCCTATAGGCAACACACCAGGCGTATTGAGTAAGGCCACGGGAGATACGGCCTTTTTACTTATGCAAATGGTAGCCAGGAAAGCATTATTCTGGCATAAACAAATTCTCGATGACAACTGGGGCTTTGCGCAGCCCTTTGAAAACCTGGGAATTGATCTTCAAGGAAAAACACTTGGTATATTTGGTCTGGGCCGCATCGGCATTGAACTCGCTAAAAGTGCTCAGGGGGCCTTTGATATGCCCCTGATCTACCATAACCGAAATAAAAATGAAGAAGCTGAAAAGACACTCGGTGCAAGATATGTGGGTTTTGAAGAATTGCTGGAGCAAAGTGATGTTCTTAGTGTGCATGCCAATCTGAATAATGAAAATAAAGGCATCTTTGACCTGAATGTGTTCTCGAAAATGAAAAGGGAGGCCATATTCATCAACACGGCCAGAGGAGCGCTACATCAGGAAGATGATCTCTTAAAAGCACTTCAGGACGGCATTATTGCGGGCGCCGGATTAGACGTCACCAACCCGGAACCCATGAAAGCAGATCATCCGCTATTAAGCCTGAAGAATACAGCCATATTGCCACACATCGGCTCAGCTACAGCAGAGACCAGGAAGGCCATGCTTTCTCTTTCTGCATACAACATTCTGGCGGGCCTGGAAGGAAAACCGCTCCCGGAATGTGTGAACCCGGAAGTTTATCAAAAAAATCAGCAGCATGCAGTATAAAAATCAAACAGTCGTCGTGACAGGGGCGAGCTCCGGAATCGGACAAGGTATAGCCATTGCTTTTGGTAAATCGGGTGCCAATGTAGTCGTCAATTATCATAGTGATGAGGCAGGTGCCCAACACACGATGGACATCATCAATCAGTCTGGAGGCAAGGGTTTCATTCATCAGGCAGATGTAAGTCAGGAAGATGAGGTTACTGAACTATTTAGAGAGACTATAGCGAGGTATGGAAGCTTTGACGTACTCATCAACAACGCAGGCATACAAATGGACAATACCTTTTCCAGGATGACATTGGAAGAATGGAAAGGCGTAATAGACACCAACCTTAGCGGACAGTTTTTATGCGCCCGGGAAGCGATCAGGCACTTCGAGAAAAGGCAGCATGTAAAGGGCTGTAAAGGAAATATTATTTTCATTAGCTCTGTGCACGATTTGATCCCCTGGGCGGGACATGTGAATTACGCTGCTTCAAAAGGAGGCATTCTGATGCTGATGAAATCACTTGCTTTGGAAGTAGCTCCGCAGAAGATCAGGGTAAATGCAATTTCTCCTGGTGCGATCGCAACGGATATTAATGAAGATGTCTGGAGCGATGAGGAAAAGAAAAAGGCACTATTAAAGCTCATCCCCTATCAGCGTATCGGAAATGTGGACGATATTGGTCAAGTTGCTACCTGGTTAGCTTCGGCAGATAGTGACTATGTGGTAGGGACTACAATTTATGTAGATGGTGGGATGACGCTTTATCCCGGCTTTGTAGATAACGGCTGAGCCATTTCTCAAAATTTTTTCATGAGTCACAAATTATTTTGTTAATTTTCAAAATTCTGTTTTACAGTGATTTAGGGTAATATTTTCTCATTTTTCTTTTCTTTATTTGGTCTTTACTAAGTATATTAGCATCAAATAAAATTGATATGACATACGCCAGATACCACTTCAATAGTCCTTGTGTCGCCGAAGATTCAGGAAGCCGCGACAACTACAATTACCTTAATTTCGAACAGCTATCTAATCGCGAACTACTCGCTATAGTGATCAGCGCGGATGACGATTGTGAAGATGGTAATTTGAATCAGGCAGATTTGATATTAAACCATGTTGAAGGAAACCTCAACAGATTGGCCTGGTTATCTTTACAAGAATTGCTCAATATTGAAGGTGTCCGTTACTCGAAGGTGCTTGCGTTGGCTGCAGCGAACACCTTACTCCATAAAAGGACGGAAAATAAATTAATAAAACTACATCAGGCAGACGACAGCAGATTTTCTTTCAACATCATCAAGTCTGAACTAAAGGAGGCAGAAAAGGGAAGCTTTTGGTTATTTCTGTTTGATGGCCAGGGTAAACTGCAACATAAGCACCATATGGGTGATACGAAGAACAGCTTCTACGATCATAGGAAGATCCTGCAAATTGCACTGGAACAGAAATCCTGTTCATTATTATTAGTCAATCACAGCAAATGGATATCTTCCAGAGCCGACAAAGCAAGCCGTACTAACATCCTTGCATTGATTGAGGCAGCAAATACCCTGAGTATGGTCGTATTGGATTATATAGTTACTCATGCCCAGGGATATTGCAGCTACCGGGATAATGGATGGTTCGAGCCAGATCGTTAGTATATTTTTTTAAATACGATACTCGAATTGTGGCCACCAAAACCGAACGCATTGCTCATGGCAACATTTACCGGTTGATCTATAGCTTTGTTGGCAACGATCTGAAGGCCTTCGGGGATGCTGGGATCTGGTGTTTCCAGGTTAATTGTGGCAGGAATGATTCCTTCATTGATGGTCTTTATGCATACAATCGCTTCAATAGCGCCCGCGGCGCCAAGCAAATGACCAGTCATTGATTTGGTGGAGCTCAGCTTTAGGTTTTTTGACTGGGCAAAAATCCTGTGTACAGCCTTCAGTTCACTGATATCACCTACCGGCGTTGACGTGGCATGTAAGTTCAGATAGTCCAGCTGATCACTGCTCAATCCAGCTTCAGTCATTGCCAGCTCCATTGATTTGGCTGCAGCAATACCCAGCGGATGTGGAGATGTCATATGGTAAGCATCCGCAGTCATAGCAGCACCCACTATTTCGGCATAGATTTTAGCTCCGCGTTTTTTTGCATGCTCATATTCCTCAAGAATAAGTGCTCCTGCTCCTTCCCCCATTACAAAACCATCACGGTCCAGGTCAAACGGGCGGCTTGCACGTAATGGATCCTGATTCCTGGTAGACATTGCTTTCATCGCACAAAATCCGCCTACGGAAGCTGCCGTGATTGGCGCTTCTGAGCCGCCTGTAACAAATACTTTAGCCTTGCCCATACGGATGTAATTAAACGCATCCATAATTGCCGTATTTGAGGTAGCGCAAGCAGAAACCGTTGTGTAGTTGATACCCTGCAGACCGAATTTCATAGAGATCATTCCAGACGCCATATTGATAATGAGCCTCGGAACAAAAAATGGACTAAATCTAGGTTGGTAATCGCCTTTTACATACTGCTCTACTTCAGATTCGAAAGTCTCCATTCCACCCTGCCCCACACCCCAGATGACACCAATATCAAAAGGATCCATCTTATCTATTTCCAATCCGGAATCTTCCAATGCCTGAGTAGCACTATAAATGGCATATTGACTAAACAAATCTGTTCTCTTGATCTCATTTCGGTCCAGGTATCGCAAAGGCTCAAATTCTTTGACTTCGCAGGCAATTTGGCTGCGAAAACGGGAAGCATCAAAGCGACTGATTTGGCCTGCGCTGCTTTTGCCCGCGATAAGGTTTTGCCAATAGCTGACAACATCATTTCCTAAAGGATTGACTGTTCCCAGTCCTGTGATTACAACTCTTTTCATATTTAATCTATTATCCAGGTTGGTATGGTTAAAAAAATTTAGTTTCTGATTTCCTGATCAACGATGGCCATTACTCTGTCCAATGCGAGGTAGAGGTGCTTATGGTCAGCTAAAGTCTTAGCCAATAAAATACCTCCTTCGATCAGGATCAGGAAAGTGTGGGCATAGTCTATTGAATTTATCCTGGTTTTAAATTCTCCATGTTTTTTGCCTTGCTCCAGAATTCCAACAATTCGTTCAGCCCAGTTTTTGAAACTGCTCCTTACCGCACTGAGCAAATGTGGAAGCTGATCGTCTGCCTCTATAGCAGTATTTAATAAAGGGCAGCCGCCATTTTCAAACACCTCTTTCCAATGCTGCCGGTAAAACTGGATGATCGAGTTCAATTGCATGTATGCTGTGCCCGATTCCGGAATGGTTTCTGCTATGCGATCTGTAAGGCTTCCTGAATTGTAATGATAAACAGCGAGTGCTACCGCATCTTTGTTTTCAAAGTTACCATAGATGCTGCCTTTAGTCAATCCCGTGGCTATAGTGAGGTCAGCAACTGAGGTGCCCATGTAGCCTTTCTTATTGAATATTGTGGCGGTTCTTTCGATAATGAATTGCCGGGTTTGCATTGCTTTTGACATCTGATATTCCAATATGTTAGCCAAAGATAGCTAAAATATACCGATTGGTATATAATAATATGAACAGATTTTAATAAGAAATTTCCAATGATTAAAATTAGCTGAAACAAAATGTATTCGAGTCGGTTCTACAATCGCATTAAGCAAATACATCTTAAACTATAAAAAACAAAACGTTATGGCAACTACAAAAACTTCAAAAGCAAAAGCTTCGAAAACAGGAAAAATGGAAGATTCAGAATTTCATGAATTTTTTATTGATGAATTGAAAGACATTTACTGGGCAGAAAAACACCTCGTAAAGGCATTACCCAAAATGCAAAAGGCGGCAACCAGCTCAGAACTTGCTGCTGCGTTTGAGAAACATACTCAGGAGACCCAACAACACATCGAAACATTGGAAAAGGTGTTCGAATTGCTGGACGAAAAAGCTCAGGCGAAGAAATGCGATGCAATGGCTGGCCTATTGGAAGAAGCAAATGGCATTATCGAAGATACAGATGCGGGTACAATGGTGCGTGATGCAGGCCTGATCCTCGCTGCACAAAAAGTAGAGCATTATGAAATCGCTACTTATGGCACACTTCGCGTATTTGCTGCCAATATGGGCCACAGCGATGTGGAAGCACTACTTTCACAGACCCTTGAAAATGAAAAAGCCACTGACGTCGCCCTGACCGAAATTGCAGAATCTTCTGTAAACGAATCGGCGGCAACTGAATAATTTTGTGATGATAAGGCTAAAATTCAAATGACAAATTCGATTCAAATCATTATACATGCATCCAGATTGGGAAATCTGGATGTATTGCAGGAACTTATCCGTCAAGGTGCAGACCTGAACGTTCAGGATGAGAAAGGATACACCCCACTCATCATTGCCGCTTACAACGATCGATACGATGCCGCAAAATTGCTGATAGAAAACGGAGCCGATGTGAATGGCAGGGACAATGGCGGTAATACCGCATTGATGGGAGTTTCTTTCAAAGGATACCACAAGATTGCGGAACTTTTGATCAGTAATGGGGCTGAATTAGATTTACAGCATGGAAATGGTGGTACTGCCCTGATGTTCGCCGCTATGTTTGGCAGACACGACCTATTAAAGATCTTGCTGGACTCCGGTGCAGACAAAAGCATTCTGGATGTCCGTGGACTTTCTGTTTATGACCTCGCCGCTCAGCAGGGAAACACGCAAGCTATTGCCTTATTAAATGCAAGCGAATGACACCAAATTAAAAAGCTTAAACAAAAAAAAGCGCCTGTAATACAGGCGCTTTTTTTTGTTTAAGCAGGTATCTTTCTAGGTTTCTCTCTTTCCCAAAACCTATGTTGGGCAATCGCTGAGATGAACTTCTTGCTAAGCGAATCAGCCTTGACTTCTACTAATACACCCGGATCTTCCTGTTGTGCATATGTGGCATTTAAGATTGCCAGCGCGTCGGCATCAAGTGCAATGGCTTTACAATGTTTATAGGCCTCGTTAATGAAATGAATAGCGTTCGCTTCATTTTCCAGACTTGCCACACTTGCTTTTCCTCCAGGGATATATACGGCGTCAAAAAGCACAGAGGCAGCAGTGAGAAAACTCTGGTCGACCACTAGTGTGTCTTTGCTTGCAGTGCTGATACTTCCAAGTCTTGGTGCAATGATCTCTGTGATGGCTCCTGCTTTTTCTAAAGCTGCTTTTAATACGTTCAGGGAATTGCCATTGACACCGTCTGCTGCGAGTATAGCAATCTTGCGGCTCTTAATGGTATCCTTTGTGGTGTGGGCCATACTCAATGCTGCCGATGATTTAATTTTGCTTTCCGGTTTCCTGGATTTGAAATCCTCTGGGTCACCATCTGCAGGAATACTTCCATTGACAGGAAAATCTGGCTTGGCCGGCAACTGGATACCCAATCCAAAGGCAACTTTAGTAGCCAATGTACTGTCGATTTGCGACAGTACACCGAGCATTCGCTCACGTATTGCTACAGTTTTCACCTTACCCAGTTCAAAGGTCAGCGCATCGATAATGTGGTTCTTTTCGGGTTCCGACTGACTATTGAAAAATAAGGTAGCCTGGCTAAAATGATCAAAAAAACTATCACTTCTGGCCCTTATTTTCTTCGCATCAATTCGCTCTGCGTAACTGGTAAATCCACCATCAGCCGCTTTAACCTGCGCCGGATCGTTATTTCCTAAAGAATTAGGACTGTAACTCGTTTTACCTTTACTGATGGTCTGACGCATGAATCCATCCCTTTGATTATTGTGTACGCCTACTACAGGCCTATTGATCGGTATTTCATGAAAATTTGGTCCGCCGAGGCGTATCAGTTGAGTATCCGTATAGGAAAATAGTCTTCCCTGCATTAGCGGATCGTTGGTAAAATCAATTCCCGGAACGATATGGCCCACATGGAACGCAACTTGTTCAGTTTCCGCGAAGAAGTTATCGGGATTACGGTTGAGCGTCATTTTACCAATTCTCTGAACAGGCACCAGTTCTTCCGGGATGAGTTTAGTTGGATCAAGCAGGTCAAATTCAAATTTAAATTCGTCTGATTCCGGTACAATCTGCAAACCCAGCTCCCATTCCGGAAAAGCACCAGACTCAATTGCATCCCATAGATCCCTTCTGTGAAAGTCAGGGTCTTTTCCGGAAATGTTCTGCGCTTCGTCCCAGGCTACCGAGTGTACACCCAATAACGGCTTCCAGTGAAACTTCACAAAAAATGATTCTCCCTGTTCATTGATGAGCCGGAAAGTATGTACGCCAAAACCCTCCATCATCCTTAAGCTTCTTGGAATGGCCCGGTCACTCATAGCCCACATGATCATATGCGCAGATTCCGGCATGAGCGAAATGAAGTCCCAAAATGTGTCATGAGCAGAGGCAGCCTGTGGAATTTCATTATCAGGTTCAGGCTTCACGGCATGGATCAAATCCGGAAACTTCATAGCATCTTGTATAAAGAACACGGGCATATTGTTCCCTACCAGGTCAAAATTTCCTTCCTGGGTATAGAATTTGACAGCAAATCCTCTGACATCCCTTGCAAGATCGGAAGAACCCCTGGATCCCGCAACGGTAGAAAAACGTACAAACACGGGCGTCTCAGTTTGAGTTTCATTCAAAAAATGTGCTTTCGTGAATTTGTCCTGGCTTTCATACAATTTGAATACACCATGCGCACCGGAACCCCTGGCATGTACAATCCGCTCTGGAATCCTTTCGTGATCGAAGTGGGTGATCTTTTCCCGTAGTATAAAATCTTCCAGCAATGTAGCGCCTCGTTCCCCGGCTTTCAGCGAATTCTGGTCGTCGTTGATTTTGACGCCATGGTTAGTCGTCATTGGTTCACCACTTGCTTCGGCGGTATGTGGCATTAATTTTTCTGTCTTTAAATTTTCTGGCTGCTGGACCAATTTCTTATCTATCGCAGCCTCGGTGCCTTCCTTAGGAGGAGTATTTTTCTTTGTCATAACAGGTGTGATTTTTAGGTGTGTGAGTGTCTCTGATAACAGACTCTCCGGTGTTTTGTTTTCAGTACAACGAAGGCTTGTCCTGTTTTGAATTATCTTCCCTATCTTTAATCAGACGATAACTAAGGGTTGCAAATATGGCAAACACAATATGTGCAGGAATACGCTGCAGGTAAAAGTTCGTGTAATTCATAGCGGGTGGCAAGGGATGAACTTTGAAAGTCGCTTTCCAGATCAGAAATCCGACTACGCCACTTAGCGCTCCCAGAATAAGCGCGTTTTTAAGACTGTGTTCGATCTTCCCGCTTTCCCATAACTCTACATATACCGCTGCGAAAATCATCCCCATGGCATAGTGTGCACCCCAACCTGCAATTACCTTGGCCCTTTTGGAGAGCAAAGGAGCTAAACGGCCAACCATGGTGCCCAGGTGCTCAGGCTCCCTGAAGTCCTGGCCCAAAAGTGACATGAGGACACTGGAAGCGGTCATAAATGTGGTACCTCCAGTGCCTGATATCACTGTTTTCGATAATTTGTTCATATCCGGATACTTAAATGATATCCTGCTCTGTGTGTGCCGCTCCTGCATGTGCCTGATGGATCAGCGATTTGATGTCTGATTTTGGCTTTTTGCCGATTTTTTGAGCCGTATGCTGCGGCACATCGTTTGAATTTTCCGCTGTGCCCCTTGCTTCAAATAAAGCGCAAAGACCATCTGAGAAGTCGTTTCTTACTTTCTTGCCCCATTTAGTTCCAAACAGTACGCCAATAAAGACGCCAGCAGCCAATCCACCTGCGAGCGCGACTAAACCGTTCGTCCTGGACGATTGATTGGTATTCAAAAATGATTTGATCAATTGACGTGTTTTCATATTCGTTCCTTTTTTTAATGCTAACACCTTGCCTTAAAGAATGTTTGCAGCAGGCTTGTTTTAAGGCTTACGAATTATAAAAAAGAAAGTGATGCTTGTCGATATAACTGAAGAATTCAGTACAAAAAATAAAAGGAAGCTTCTGTGTAGAAACTTCCCTTTATGTTTTTCAAGGTAGATACAATGATTGTAGCAGGAACCATGCCAAAAAAAACGTCAAGCATAGCTCCTAAAATGCGAGAAAATAATATCTTAGCAACGAAGACCAAACCAACCATGACACACGCTTACAAAACGCAACTCAAAAAAAACCTGGAACATTGTTACCTGAAGACCGATTGGGTTCTACGCGCTAACTTTGATAAGGGAAAAGATGAATTGCTCTTCATTATACCGAAATCCGAAGAGATCAAACCATTGTACGACAATATCTACGATACATTACTGCAACTGCCGGAAATTGAACACCCAAGTGAGCGGGTAATTATCAGTTTTTGTCATTCGGATGGTACAGGCTATTGTTCACGTGTGATTAATCCGAATAGCCAGGATGAAATCCACATGGCCCTACTCGGACAGCTCCCCAGTCGGAGGATGACCGAAGCAGAATTGCAAAACCTCGTTTAAGGATTATTCATCCAGTCAATACCGGAAACCTTATAAAAATAAAAGAATCCTGCTTATCGCAAGATTCTTCCTCATATTGATTAGCATATTGACCAACGTTGTGGTGCATAAAACTAACTATGTAATAAAGTATAAGCATCTACATAAGCCATCCCCTTAGCAGCATGCATTGCAGACGCACATGTACTACCACTTGCAACAGCCATATAGTTTGCCAATACATTACCATCTCCATCAACCACAGTTAATGTATACTCAGCGGTACAACGAAGATTGGATTTTTCTACACTCGAAGGTTTAGAAATTAAGCCGGAAACGGCACTTGTAGCGAAAACGCTGGTCGCAATGAGCAACATGGCGTTAAATAAGAATAATTTTTTCATAGGTATATAGATTTATTGATCTGGCATCAAAGATCACACCAAATCAGAAAGACAGTGATCTTCCGTATTTGAAGATAGCTTTAGGTGTTACAACACACTATGCCTGCATAATATTTTCAAATAAGTTTTCAGAACTGCAACCATCATGATATCTTTGTCCCGAGAGCGTTAATTTTGAACGGGGGTGGGTCGCCAGATTCATCCCCGTTTATTTTTCCAGGATAGTTGGATTAGTAGTTAAGAATTTGTGTTACTATGTATAAAGTGCTAAATATCTTTGGAGTCATTTTTGCCATATGGTTTGCGCTCACATCCTGGGCATGGCTCTATTATATAGCATTATACATTTCCTATCCTTTCGGAGTCATCAGCCTTCTGATTGACTTCTACTCCCCTTTTTCGTACGCCAAGTCAACGATCAAAATTATTTTATACATTGGACTGGCTGTATCCATAGCTGCCTTACTAGCCTACAGGTAGACTGTTCATTTCAACTTTTCTGAACCAATACACTTCTGCTTTGTTGTCAATTGGAATTGAAGTAAATACTGAAACAATACTTATGAAAAAGATATTAATGGTACTCACTTCGCACAGCGAAATGGAAAACACAGATAGTAAAACAGGTGTCTGGCTGGGAGAGTTTACCGATCCTTATTACGAATTTATTGACGCTGGTTATACCGTAACCCTAAGCAGTCCTAAGGGCGGCAGGCCGCCCGTTGATCCCATGAGTGAACTGACTGAAAACATCAGCGCTTCCAACCGCAGGTTCCAGGATGATGAATTGGCCAAATCAGCCTTTTCACATACCAGCCCCCTGAACCAGATCAATCACTCCGATTACGATGCCGTATTTTATCCCGGCGGACATGGCCCGATCTGGGATCTGGCTAAAGATAACAACAGTGGAATCCTCATTCATGATTTCCTGGATGCGGGTAAACCGGTTGCAGCCGTTTGTCATGGCCCTGCAGCACTCATCAGCGCAGAAAAACAACGGCCAGGCTTTTTAAAAGGCAAGATCCTATCGGCGTTCAGTAATACAGAAGAAAGCATGGTCGGACGAAGCGGCAATGTGCCTTACCTGCTCCAGAGCAAACTGGAAGAACTTGGCGTGGAGCTGAAAACTGCATTATTGCCTTTCCTTGCTCATGTAGAAACAGACGGTTTGCTCATCACCGGGCAAAACCCATTATCTGCCGGACCAACAGCTAAGGCGCTGATAGAATTATTAGAGGAAAGCTTACAAGCCAGATAATCCGTTTATCTTCAGACAAAAAGCAGCTGTGTATTGAACTAATTTGACCATCCAGAAGACAAGACATCATGAAAACGTACGAAAATAACAGAACTACCTACCTTGAGGAACTGAGTGGTAGTGATTTTGAAATTGCAGATCATCAGCCGGATATTATCGGCTGGGAAATTGTAGACAACCTGGGCAATGAAATCGGTGAAGTAGAGGACCTGATTTTCGACAGCAATGCAAGGAAAGTTCGATACATCGTGGCTAGCCTGGATCTGGATGAAGAGATTGAAGCACCAGATGCAATCGACGATCGTCTGGTACTCATTCCAATCGGGATAGTTGAGCTGGATGAAGATGACGACGAGGTAATTATACCAGAAGTTTCTGCCGCTTTTCTATATTCCCTTCCCCTGTATACTTCCGGTAAGATCATCTCGCCAGCCGAAGAGCTTGCCGTTCGTTATGCATTCCTTGGAGCCTCTTCTTTACCAGATGCCGACGCTGTAGTCTACGAAGAACACCCGGAGGGTTTCTATACCCACGGGCATTTTGATGATGCACGTTTTAACAGGCGCATCACCGGCTCAGGAGGTGAAAGCAATTGATGCCTGAATGATATGAAATGTTTACATGTGCTTATTGAGCACCCATTGAAGTTTCAAATAAATAATTTATATCATTCTGCGGAACGCAGAGAAATAACTTGTATTTCCAATGGATATTTTTACGGATATTTTCACCTACAACAAATCTTTAGCTAAAGAAAATACGATAAATAAGAATTTCCAAAAATTCGTTGAATTTACGGGATCATACATACATTTGCTACCATCGATTCAGTCGTTTGACGTAGCTAAATTAGCTCGGCCGCTTATCAAAAAAAAGCTTAAAAGAACTCCATACTTAACAATAATTGCCCAGAATTTATTTGATCCCAAGATTTTCAGCAATCGAACTAATGGATTTACCAAGACATTTCTTTCATCTGATCTGAAAGTTAATGTATATGGAACGGTAGAAGAATTCCTTGAATACAGCTGGCCAAAAATTGAGTTTATTGACGATCAATGGATTCCAGACAATCTCGATCACAATTTTTTCAAGTATACTTCTTGGCGTTACTTAATCGGTATAAACAGAATTAAAGCACTCAATTGGTTCAAAGAAATTACAGACCAAACCGTTATAGATTATCAAATGATTTCATACTACCATCTTCACGATTCACATGGAGATAGGCTAATATATGAGCTATCTAAAAATATTTACAAGGTCTGCTTACCCAGAGAGTATGAATTAGAAATAAGAGTTTTTACCGATCAAAACTTTCACATTAATTTACAATGCTTTGCAAGGCTTAATTTAAACATTATTATTTGCGATAAAAGGATAATCGATCTTGAGATTGCTAGTATTACATTAGACCCCTCCCAAAAGGAAAATGTTGGAAGCTTAAAAATTTGATAATTCTCGTCAATATTTTTCTGGCAATTTTCGCAGGCTAAATGAATATCTCTGGAACAAACCTGTCGAAGATCGCCCATTTTTTCGATAAGGAAGTGAGTTTTATCTGTAATCAGTTAATCCTTCTTTCAAAAATACTAATAGCTGTAAGATATAGTCTACGTTCTTTTCCGATTCGTCGACCATATTCCTGTTGTAACCACCATTAACGCTCGATATTTTGAAGCTTGATCAATTGATTTCGGCAAATGATATTTTCTAAGCTCTTTTTTTGATCGAAAGTTCAGCAACTCTACTGAAAAGATCATCAATGAAGTCAACCATATGCTAAATCTTATATATGGGTTGTTGCAAAAAAGAAGCTCCACAATAATATCAAGATTTTACTCCCGATAGCCCTGAAAAAAACCCTGTTCGATAAGCCTCAACTCAATTCATTCGCAGCATCAAGCTTCGCGCTGAACTAAAAAAACTTTGTGATTGTAATTACTGTTATATCGATACATGAACATAGATTTAGAAAAGATCAGCTGGTTTGCCAATACGGGTAATTTTTCAAAAGAAATAAGCCCGGGCATAGCCATAAAATATATAGAAAATGAGGCTCAATTAATTAAGAACCTGAATTCAAACAAATGGGCAAATTTTATATTATACGCTAAAAACAGGCTGTCATATTACATCAAAAGCTTCCATCCGGCAGAGGCTAAAGGCTGGAACGACTTGGCTAAAGCGGCGCAGGGATGGTACGCTCAAATTGATCCGATCATTAAGACCGCTGCAGCGGATCATCATCTGCTACCTCAGGCACTGCCATTTGTAAAAGCCATACTGATCTCCAACTACATAGAGCAATATTACTATACCAACCTCAGCCAGGAAATACCCCTGCATTTCGATAAAATTATCCAAATTTTTAGCGAAGGACATATCCCCTGTGGATGGGAAGGAAAAATGCCCAAAAATGAAGGGTATGAGGCCATCAATTTAGATTCGGGAAAAATCCTGATCTGGTAACCCAATATTCTAAGCACATGAAAGAAATTACAGCACAGCTTAAGCAGTATGGATTTCCGGAAAAAGACCTTCGGGCCCTGGTAAATTTTAAATCGAGAGACGGTTTCCAGGTCATAGATGACCAGGATTTGAGCAGCATGTTGAATTTCTTTCAGCAATACCCTGAAGATTTTCAGCACCTCATCCCCATCATGAGTGATGGCAACTCCAATTACCTGTGTGTCAGCTTCCATCAGACCGACTTTGGAAAAATTTGCTATCTTAGTCATGATGAAATTGACTTAACGCCGGTATTTTCCAGTATATCCCAATTGATCAGCGTAATCGAAAGCCACTCCGAAGCCTGGGATTTCCCGGAAATTCCCCCATCGGCACATGATGTTCACTTGCGATAAATAGCAGCAATATGATCAATGCATTCTTCTTATACCTTTAAGCCTGAAGGCAGCGATAAGCTGGAGGTTATTCACGGAGTAGTCATTTCAGAAAGTTTAATGCCAGAACTCTTTAAAGAATATAGCGCGGCCAGCAGACCAGGATTGAGAGCAGAGTTAAGTACAGGAATTGGGCTGTCCATTGTAAAAAGAATATTGGATTGGCATCATGGCTCCATCAAATGCGAAAGCACCGTCGGCCAAGGGACAACCTTTATTGTCTCGCTGCCCAAAACCAAATAACTGCCTCTGCTGTTATTCTCAAAACTGAAAAATGAGCACCATTATATCTATAGATAAATTAGTCCCGCAAATTTCACAAGAGCAGATCAGCAAACTAGAAAAAGCTGCGTCCAGACACTTGAGAGAATCTAATATTGCATTCACCATTAAGTATTCAGATGAAAACGTCACGGAGATCGAATGCAGACAGGAGGAAAACAGATCTGGTAATTACGCTACGGAAACTACCCTGATCAAGAGAACACAAGAGCTGTTCAGCAAATTTCTGCCACAGTCGGAACTCATTATCCTTCCCGTAACCTCTAGGCCATCGCCGGCCAGTTTGGTATCCCCCGCCTGGCTGGATCAGAAAATGAATGAAAAAGGAATCCGAATCAAACAAATCGCGTTCGAGACGGGCATAGACCGGGAAAGTATCTCGGACTGGGTGACAGGAAAGCGCAATATGAGCCAAATCGTTAAAGCCATGTTCTACTATTACCTGACCTCCACTTGACTGCCATTATACTAAATGTAATTGAGTAGTTGGCCTTCAAATGCTGAGGTAATTGTGCCCTAAATTCTCTAGCCTTCGAACACTATTAAGGCTGAACTGATCTGTTCTTTCGAGCAGGTTAATTGCGGGATTAGGGGGGCTTATTTACCGATAGAGAATTTAAACGTTGATATGATACTAGTAGTTAGCTAACCGAGGTACAAATCTCAAGCAATTTTTTGACATTTCTTACAATTTTTTGAAGGAACTTTTGATGATCAACATTGATTGGAAATAAATTTCTTCTTGACAAATTCATGACAAAAAATGCTCTGAAAAAGATGTCTCTGCGCGTCTAAACTCTAAGTTATAATAGTGAGTTGTGCGATAGCAACATCGATCTCTAATCTACCGGAATTCATTATCGGTCTCGCTGCTGCTGTTCCGCAGCTCTTAAACTTTTGGGAACTTTATTTTAGAATTTCGCGAGTAAGGCGCATCACTTTTGTTCTGTGTATGAGTCGGGGTCCGGTGTATTTCGATCTTCAATTGCGATACCCTATACCATAAACATTACCCCGGAGCACCAGCGTCAACTCCAACTCATCCAGCAGGTGTGTAAAAACCCAGCGAACATCGACCTGGAAATCCTCCACCTGCTCGCCGAGCAAATCCAGTCGAATCATCCTGGTAACCACAATTTGAACAGCCTGGAAAACATAGAATTTAACAAAGACAACGAAATGGAAGCCCCCGCCCGAGAATGCCGCGTCCAGTAAAACCCCTCATTTAATCGATTATAAAAAGGGAAAAACACCTGAGCATCATGCTTGTTTTATTTAAAAAAGGAGGAATTATGCCATGGCCTAAAGGAGAATACCCACCATCATATAAAAACCAGCCCAAATACCTTCGTAAAAAAGGAACAGAGATTGCCAACGGCGTACTGGCAGAAAGCGGAGACGAAGGCATCGCCATCGCCACAGGGCTAAAAAAGGCAAGGGAATATTTCAAAGATCATCCCGAGGAAAAGAAAAAAGCCCTCAAAAAGTAAAGCATATCCTCAATTTAATGATCGTCGAGATGGTAACACGCCAGATCGAGATCAGGTTATTTCAAGAGTTTTTAAACGGAGCCGCCTAGCAGCGGCCCTTTTTATGGGCCACATATAGAAACTGCATTTGAATCTCCCTGAAAATGAAAACCTGTAAGGGCATTGAAACCCATGGCTGTTTTGATATTGGCCAGGATGCCCGCTTTGCGGCGGGCTGTTCGACAGTCTGCAAGGCAGTAAGGAAGTATCGCCCGATTCGGTCATGACGGTCAATTTGAAAAAAGGGGAAAATGGAGTTCCTTACCCTTTAGAGCTGAAACACTGCAGCCTGGTCCAGCTTGGCGAGAATGCAAAACAGATCAGCAAATAGCTGTTCAAGCACCTGAATCTTAAACAATAACCGTTCGTTCTATCGGGAGCCTGGATTTAAATATTCCGCAAGGAATGGAGCTGTCCGGCTGTCACGGAATTTAAGGAAGTCCCCGGGGCTGGCGCTGCATACCACTTTACCGCCTTTCAGCCCTGCACCAGGACCAATCTCCATGATCCAGTCGCTTGCAGCAATGACAGAGAGGTCATGCTCAACCAGGATCACGGTATTGCCCTGTTCTACAAGATAATTGAGTTGAACCATAAGTTTCTCTACGTCTGCCGGGTGCAGTCCGGTTGTAGGCTCGTCCATCACGTAAAGTGTCCTGCCCTGCTGGCTGCGCTGCAATTCAGTGGCCAGTTTGATCCGCTGCGCCTCACCGCCGGAAAGTTCGGTTGCAGGCTGACCGAGTTTTAAATAGCCAAGGCCAACCTGCCTGACAATATCCAGCCCGCGTGCAAGCGAAACCTCTTCCCTGAAAAATTCCCAGGCCTGATCCACAGTCATTCGGAGTACTTCAGCGATGTTTTTTCCATTGAACGTGATTTCCAGGGTTTCCTCATTGTAGCGTGTCCCCTTACAGACCGGGCAGGGACTGTACACGCTGGGAAGGAATAACAGTTCAACCATAACAAAGCCTTCACCCTGACAATGTGCGCATCGACCTTTTGCAATGTTGAAACTGAAGCGTCCTGCATCATATTTCCTTTTCCGAGCCTGTGGTGTGGTGGCAAAAAGTTTCCTTATGGGATCAAATAGTCCGGTGTAGGTGGCCAGATTAGACCGCGGTGTCCTGCCTATCGGCTTTTGATCCACCTGGACTAATCGTTTGATGTGACTGATATCCGATGTGATCTTTCCGGTCAACTGCAGGTTTTCTTCCTGCAACAAATCAGGGCTGTTGTCTTCGGGTTCATCCTTCGACTTTTGTCCTAATGCCGCCGAAACCAATGATACCAGTGCCTGGCTCACCAGGGTGCTCTTACCGGAACCGGAAATCCCGGTCACACTGGTCAGCACCCCAAGCGGAAATGCTACATCCAGGTGCTGAAGGTTATTCCGGCTCAGCGCTTCCAGTTTCAACCATGCCTGGGGCTCACGCGGGTTTGCATTTATGGTATTTTTCTTATTGAAAATATACGCTCTGGTTTTTGAATCTTTGATTTGCCGAAGCCCCTCAGGCCTGCCGCTGTAGAGGATCTGCCCGCCATCTTCTCCCGCCCCAGGCCCTACATCCACGATCCAGTCGGCGTGCCGGATCACATCCAGCTCATGTTCCACTACAAATACCGAATTGCCTGCGGCCTTCAATTTATCCAGTGCGCTCAATAAAGCCTGTGTATCGGCCGGGTGCAATCCTGCAGAAGGTTCATCCAGCACATAAACCACCCCGAATAAATTCGAGCGGATCTGCGTGGCCAGCCGAAGACGCTGGAGCTCACCGGGGGAAAGGCTGGGCGTACTTCTGTCCAGGCTCAGATAACCCAGGCCCAGATCCAGTATAGTTTCCAGCCGCGACACCAGGTCCGCTGCAATCCGCTGGGTGACCATGTTTTTTTCCGGATGCGTGGGTAGTGTCGCCTCATCAGCCCGGGAATATCCCTTAAATATCTCGTAGAGTTCATCCAGGGACAAGGCATGCAACTCGCTAATGTCTTTTCCATCAAATGTCACACTTAAAGATTCTTTGCGCAGCTTTTTACCTTGACATAGCGGGCAGAGCGCACTGAGCATAAACTGGCTCACCCGCTTTTTCATGAGCTGACTTTGGCTTCCGGCAAAAGTTTGCATCACATATTTTTTAGCGCCGGTGAAAGTGCCCATATAATCAGGCTGTACTTTTCCGGCGATGGCTCTTTTTACCTGCTCGGCGGTATAACGGGGATATACCGGAACTACCGGTTGTTCATCTGTGAATAAAATCCAGTCCCGGTCCTTCTTAGGAAGTTTCTTCCAGGGTATATCAACGTCATATCCCAGGGTGATCAAAATGTCACGGAGATTTTGTCCCTGCCAGGCTGTAGGCCAGGCGGCAATCGCCCTTTCCCGGATGGTCAATGAGTCATCGGGAACCATAGATTGTTCAGTGACCTCGTAAACACGACCTATTCCATGACATTGCGGGCAGGCACCTTCAGGGGTATTGGCGGAAAATCCCTCGGCATAAATGATCTCCTGATCCTTGGGATAGTTTCCGGCCCTGGAATACAGCATGCGCAGCAAATTGGACAATGTCGTTACACTGCCCACCGAGGACCTGGAATTGGATGCACCCCGCTGCTGCTGTAATGCGATGGCAGGAGGAAGCCCCTCGATCTCGTCAACCTCCGGAATGGCCATCTGGTTGAACAGCCGTCTTGCGTACGGAGATACCGATTCCAGGTACCTGCGTTGGGCCTCGGCATACAAGGTACCGAAAGCCAATGAAGATTTACCTGAGCCGGATACTCCTGTGAAAACCACGAAGGCATCTCTGGGGATTTCAAGGCTTACATTTTTCAGGTTGTTTTCCCTTGCGCCGCTTACTTTTACAAAACCTTCGTTTTTCATGCTACCCTTCTTTTTTTTGTACTTGCTCGAAACTGATATTGATCAAAAATTCTACTGCCTGGCGTTCAGACTTTATTGCCCAGGGTTCCAATTCATCATTTGATCTTGTAAGTTAACCAGAGCACTTCATCTTCAATCTGTTTTACACGCTCCAGCTTTAATAAAGTGGCTCCTCCTTTTTTAGCCGACGGCTCAATCTCAAACAAGGTCGATGTTTCAATAGTCCCGTCCGCAATCGGCAGGATCAGTTGATGCAGTTCATCGATCAACCCCTCATTCAGGAAGCTGCCATTGAGCCGGGCACCGCCTTCGAGCATGAGTTTCCCGATACCATACAGCGCCCGCAATTTATACAAAGCAGTCTTAAGGTCTACTTGTTCCTGCCCGGCGAAAATATAAGAAACACCGATATCCTGCAAATGCGCCAGATAGGCGTCCGGAACTGTTTCAGTCAATACTGTGATCACATGATCTCCCTGCATCTCCGCATTTTGCCATCCCAGTTTCCCTGAGCCATCTATGGCAATGGCAAAGGATTCCGCGCCTTGCCCTGCTACGAAATCCTTTCGTTCGATTTCCTGATGGCCTTTTTTGAGGATAGGCTTAGCGTACTGCGTAAAATCTTTCTCCATGGTTGTGCGGCCGACGATCCAGGCCTTGTTGCCGATCTCTGTATGGATCTGCTCAAACTTCTGCGCCAGGTGTTTAACCCTGGGGCTGTTTCCCCATTTCTCTGAAAGTATTTTCCCGTCTACCGAAGTCATCATCAGGCAGATTACATATGGACGTTCATTTTTCATTTTTTTATTTGAGTTTTTTTCAAGCTATCAATAACGTGACCATTTTTCAACATCTTCGCCGAGGCCAAACGCAATGAGTTACCTTCGCCGAACGCTTATCGGAGATGGGCAAGCTTATCCAGGTTGACCACTGCTGAAAAGTCCTTCAAGAGCTGCTGTAGTTTTGGATTGACGATGTTACGGCAAAAAGGCTTATCGGGGTCGGCGAAATAATAGTTCAGGTATTCAGGAGTGTTCAGTTTGAAAGAGCCGAACGCCAGTACTTCTGTGATCAGCGGAGCCTCAAAGTCCTGCTGTGCGTCCTGTACCATCCAAGCCGCCTGTGCCTGCTGTTCCCTGTCCATCGTATAGACTGCGGAACGGTATTTATCACGCATGCTGTGATCGGAGGTGCTGCTGTGCGTGTGCAAATGGACCGCAATCAGGATTTTCATTGGGATGAGCTGCGGATCAAATTCCACCAGCACCGCTTCGCTGAAGCGGGACGGATCTGCTGATGAGGCGATCCATCCCTGCTCAACTGTAGTCACTCCCTTCAGTGAAAGAAAAATGGCTTCGGTGCACCAGTGACAACTTCCGCCAAATGCAATCTTTTCCATTTTTTACAGGGTGCTTTCTTCCTCATCTGCGTTCCCATCAGGCCCACTTAAAGCCTGCAGGTCATCATCTGTCAAGTCATATTCGCCTGCATCCAGATTTGCCTCATTTACCGTGTCAAAACCTACAGCTCCTGATGGCTCTGGCTCATCGCCATCGGCTGCCTCAGCCTGTTTGATATTGCTGTGCTCACCCTGACCCTTAGGCTCCGGGCTGATGCCCTTTTCCGGTTCGAGTGTAAAAGATGCTGCGCTGGCAGCGGTGGCCTGATCCAGTTCTTCCTGTTGATGTGGTTCCTGGCCGGCCAGCAGCGAATCGTCTTTTTGATTTTCCTGAGTATCCATAATTATAGGGTTTATGTTAAGTAAACACCGCTCAGCTACAATCGTTCTGGAAAGTTTAAAACAATAAATGGAACGACTTGCCAGGCACAGTTATCAATCTCAAGATCAACTGACCGTGTTTCTGACCATGTACCTGCCTTAGAAAGCACCCGCTGTGCAATCAAGCAAATTCTGGAAATTGACTTAAGGCATTCTCAACTCACTAGGATTTTTTCCAAATTCCTTTTTGAAGGCAAATGAAAAATGTGACAAATCTTCAAAACCGACCTCAAGATAAACATCGCTGGGTCTTTGATGCTGTTGATGGATCTGAAAATAGGCTTCATCCAGACGTTTCTTTTTTAGCCAAAGGCCCGGGGAAGTACCGAATGTCTGCATGAAATCGCGCTTAAAAGAAGATAAGCTCCTTCCGGTCAGATATGCAAAACGTTCCAGCGGAACATTGAAGCGGAAATTCCGGTTCATCTACGTTTCCAGGTCTATTTTGTGCGGTATTCCGAAATTGAAAAATACATCCGCCAGCCCAGGATCTGTCTTCAGCAAAATCAGCAGCAGCTCCTCCCTTTTAACATTGGCAAAAGTTTCGTCCAGCTGCAAATCCCCGGAATAATAGGGTTCCAGCGACTGAATAAAATTCCTTAAAAGCTTATTTTCCGGGATGGTAAGATAGGCATCCTGACTTTTTGAAGTATGCACAGCGTAAGCGTGCTTGTCCAAAAAGTTCCTTAAAAAAGGTTCATCTAGGGTGATGATGATTTTTTCAAAGGCGCCCTCATCTTTAAACTTGGTATAGCGCACCAGATAATTCTTCCTGGCCAGGCAATAATCACCCGGATACAGTTCGTAATTTTTAGTCCCGTCATAGGCCTTCATGGAACCTTTAAGCAGGTACAGAAAATAATGTTCCTGGATCACCATTTCAGGTGATATCTCCGGGCCCAGATGACAGGATTGAATATTATTTACTTTCACCTTATTTGATATTGATTAATGTTAAAGATAAAAACTAATGGGGATATAGACTATCCACACTCGCTAAGATCGCTTCTTCTTTACTCTTTGGTGCCCAGTGGAGTGCTGTTCTGGCCTTTTGGTTCGACATTTCTTTATAAAACCGATCAGGAGTCTGCTGCATCCGGGCAATGTTTGATGAAATGGTCGGACGCTCGGCCCTGATCAGTTCGGCAACATCATAAAAACTCATTACCCCATCCGCGTTGGCCAGAAACCTTTCACCTGCTGCCACGGGGCTGGTCATCGCCTTGATGTGCAGATCTGCTACATCGCGGACATCGACAACGCCCATTGTAAATTCGCCACTCTGAGCGGTAGTCCCATTGACGATGCCAGTGATCGCGATGTCTAAGGATGCAGATGTGATTCCGCCAATTGCAGGCCCAAAAATGCCGACAGGATTGATGACGGTAAGTTCCAAACCATCGCCCTCATCCGCCACAAAATCCCAGGCGGCTTGCTCAGCAACAGTTTTTGACTTAATGTATGCAGGGAGCGGTACATTCACATTTGTCCAATCTTCTTCGTTAAAGACATGGCCTGGAACATTGATACTATAGCCGACAGCTGCGAATGACGAAGTCAACACTACCCTTTTAACTCCCGCTTCTTTGGCGGCTTTTAGCACCCGGAGCGCACCATCGCGGGCAGGTATGATCAGCTCATCCTCGTTTTCAGGATTGCTAGCCGGAAATGGGGAAGCGATGTGCAGCACGTAATCGCAGCCGCTAACTGCTTGATCCCAGCCTTTGTCGCTGGTCAGTTCCGCCTCGTAAAGGGACAGCAGGCTGAAATCAGAGATGCCGCCATCTTTTAAGGCATTGATGACAACGTCTTTTTTAGACATGGAACGCAGGGTTGTGTTTACTAAATATCCTTGCGCTAATAATTGTAAAGACCGTATGGATACCGACAAATCCGGTACCACCAGTGACTAATACTTTTTGATTGTTCATTTTTTATAGCCTAAATCCTACTGCAAATCTCTCCAAAAAAACAAAGACGCGTTTTGCTGTGGAGTCCAATCTTTATTTGTTACAGGGTTCAGATCGGCCTAAGGTAACGCAAAGGAGTACAATAATTCCCGCCAGAAATATGAATTGAATTGCCAGATTCAACGAAGAATAAGTTATACGAAGATCTGATCATTAGATTATTACATGTAAAATCAAAGCTACCAGTAACATTAACAAGATATTTTTCATGGAAAATTTTAAAGGGCGATTGAATGAATTTATTATTCAGACGGAGAAATCCACATCTCCGACAACTATAATCCCGCCCAGTTGTTCATCTAATTAAAAAGGTTTGAAAAATCGATACAGAATAGATCATAAACTTGATGACGCCAGGCAAAAAGAAAAAGATGGTGATTTGAAAGCGGCCGAGAAGTTATATTTGAAAGTGCTAAAAACGAGCTCCAGCACTTCCATAGCGTACGATCGCTTAATGATCATCTATCGCAGACAAAAGGATAGCCGGAAAGAAGTCGAAATCATTAAACAAGCGATTTCTAATTTTAAAATGAATTACCTGGAACGACAAAAAGGTTGGATTGAAAGGAATGAGATTGCCGCAGGCTTATCGAAAGACTTAGCGATAAGTTTGGGTCTTATGGATAAAGAAGGTCTGCCTGTGTTCCCAGATCCGCTGCTGGTTAAATGGCAAAATCGCTTGGTTCTGCTTGAAAAGAGAATGGAAAAGGGAAAACGAGCTAAGAAGGTTAAGCCTCCAAAATCAGTGAAGACCTCGGGCAATGAGAAAAAATCAGCTTCAGCAATGAAAACAAAGTCAACCAGCCGAAAATAAATCAAATCACATTCCTAAAAGTTAGGTTGACCCTGGCCTTCATTGGCCTAATTGATTTCGCTATCCGATGCTCCCAGTTTTGTTGCAAATCACCTTTCATGATCATCAAAGCACCGCTTTCTAGTCTTATCGAATATTTCTCTCCATGATCCAACTTGTTCCGTATGTCAAAGCACCGCACCTGTCCAAAACTTACAGAAGCAATAACAGGATGTGTTCCCAACGCCTTTTCATTGTCACTGTGCCAGGCCACCGAATCATTGCCATCCCGGTAATAGTTTAGCAAAACCGAATTAAACCGGATACCAGCAATGGCCTCTACCTTATTCCGGATCATGAGCAACTCAGGAGTCCAGACATTCGGTGTTGACCTACGCAACGAGGTATAGTCATAAGTTTCCTCATCGGCATACCATGCAGGTAATCTTGGTGTAACGACTTCCTTATCGTACATCCTGACGATCTTTTGCTTCCAGGGAGAACTGGCAATAAAATGATTCAGTAAGATACTACTTTCATTTTCAGCAAATAACCCCGGATGGTATTCCAGTAACTCTTCAGGTAGTCCAGGGCTTTGCCCTGCTTCTCTAAACATGCTCAGTTGTTCCATCAAGCCCCCCCTCTTTGAATGGTCACCTCAAAATCTTCGCGCATTTCCGCATCGTATACTTTAAACAAGATCGCCCATTCATCCTTCAGCAAATGCGGGACATAGGCGGCAAATACCTTTACAAACCTTTCGAGATCTGTTTTCGGCTGACAGATGATTAGGTATTCTGCGTCATTTTTAACAATCACTTCAAGCACCTTTCCAGGCCAGTGGGTCTTGATTTCTTCAGGAAGCTGATTAAAGTGTTGCGATTCGATTAGCATCGCCAGATCTTTACACATCCCTTCAGGAATATCAGCATGACTATGCAACTTCCAGAGGCCCTGCATTTTCTGCATTTCACCTATCAGTTCATCCCCGTCAACGATCTGCCAGGGTTCGCCACGTCGGGACTGGATCAGCTGATAAGCTTTTTTCGAATCCCCGGCTCTAGAAAAATAGATCAGTTCAATCATATCAATTTTAATCTTTATCATTATCAGTCCATTACTGGGTTCGGCTGTATTTCCAGCTTGGCAAACTTCTGTACTTCTATACTGGGGAACCCGAAATCCTCGACCACTTTTCCCTGGATCAGGTAGCATCCCGCACCGCGGAAAGGATATACCGGGGTTGTATTCGAGAAATGCGTTGTGTCAAAGAATTCACCGTTGTGATCCAGAAAAGTACCGAACCACATTTTCTTATTGTTCTTCGCATGAACCGTTTTTTCACAGACATACAATCCGACCATACGCACTACCCTGCCGATACAGGATGATAAATCCTTAGTCGCCACATCACCCCTGTAATTCGTTTTAAGCAGGTCAAACATTGACAGGCTCAAGGGATAACCCAGGAGTTCCAGTTCATGATAAGCGTCTTCCAGTTTGGTATTGACCAATTCCGGGAGTACAAATTTCTTAGCTTCTACATGAAAAAGCTCAGCATGGTTGTTTGGTTTACTCTTCTGTCCAAGCAGCGAATGCACCTCCCAAAGCAAGGTCTTCTTACTTTTCCCCGTAAAACGCAATGCTCCGCAGCGGATCAGGATGATCACCTGCTCCAGACCGATCTCCAGGCGCTTCACAAAATCTTCCAGATCCAGGTATTCCCCGTTTTGTTTACGTTCCTCAGGTATGGCTTCTATAAACTTTCCTTCCAGGCCCTGGATACCCACAAAGCCCAGGTAAGCCTCTTCACCAAAAATGGAGACAACTGATGAACTGCGGTTTACACAGGGCAAATGAACTTTTGCTCCAGCTCTTTTAAGTTCATGCACATACAGCCATCGGGTATAAAATCCGCCATAGTTGTTCAACACTCCAACCATGAATTCTTTAGGATAGTAGGTCTTTAAAAACAGGCTTTGGTAACTCTCCACGGCGAAGCTAGCCGAATGAGCTTTGGAAAAACTATAACCCGCAAAACTAGAGACCTGCCGCCAGATCTCCTTAGTCACATCCTCCGGCCTGCCCAACACTTTAGCCCCTTCATGGAACTTTTCTACCAGGCGATCAAACTCCACACGGGAACGGTACTTGCCACTCATTCCCCTTCTCAGGATGTCGGCATCTGTCCCATCCATCCCGCCGTAATGAATGCAAACTTTGATCACATCCTCCTGGTACACCATAACTCCAAAGGTCTCCTTCATCTGTTCTTCCATCACCGGGTGCAGGTAAACTACCTGCTGAGGTTGATGAAAATTCTGGATATAGGTTTTCATCATACCCGATTGGGCTACCCCGGGGCGAATGATTGAACTAGCGGCCACCAGTGTCAGGTAATCCCCACAACTGAGCTTCGTCAACAACTGCCGCATGGCAGGTGATTCAATGTAAAAGCAGCCTATGGTATTGCCGGTTTTAAGTCGTGCATTGAGGTTCGGGTCTTTCATGAATTCCTTTACCTGGTGGATATCGATGCGCTTCTGTTGATTTTTTTCCACGAGCTTTACCGCTTCTTTAATGTGCCCGATCCCGCGCTGGGAAAGGATATCATACTTGTCATAGCCGATCTCTTCTGCCTCGTACATGTCCCATTGCACAGTCGGCATTCCTTTAGGTGGCAGGTCCAATGCGGTGTAATAAGTGATCGGTTCCTCAGAGATCAGCACCCCACCAGCGTGGATACTGCGCTGATTGGGCATATCACTCATCAACTGATGGATCATCATGATCTTTTTAAAAGTCTCGTTATCGCGGTTCAATACCGAACGGCTGGGATCAGTAAAGCCATCAATCTCAGATTTGGGCAATCCCATGACCTTACCGATCTCCCGAATCACCGAGCGGTCTTTAAAGGTCGACATGGTGCCCAGTAATGCAGTATGTTCGCGCCCATAACGCTTGAAAATATAATCCTGCACATCTTCCCGCTCATCCCAGCTGTAATCCAGGTCGAAATCAGGAGGACTGGTCCGTTCTGCGTTTAAAAACCTTTCAAAGTAAAGATCAAGCTCTATAGGGTCAACATCTGTGATCCTTAGACAGTAAGCGACAATACTGTTCGCTCCGGACCCCCTGCCCACATGGTAATAACCCCGGCGCATGGAATACTGGATGATGTCATTGGTGATCAGGAAATAGGCACAGAAATCCAGGTCAAAGATCACTTTCAGCTCTTTCTTCAACCGCTTCATCGCTTCCCTATTTTTAGCTCCATAACGATAGATCAGCCCCTCCAATGCCAGTTTCTCCAGCAAAGCTTTGTCATCCTTTTTGTTACCAGTAAAACTTTTACGGTTCAGTTTGAGTTTCCCTTCAGGGTAATCCATAACACAAAGATCCATGAGTCTGCGAGTGTTGTCCAGTATATAAGCATGTTTCACAAACTTGTTTTCCAGTTCACCAGGATTCAGGAACAGATCCGTTTCCTTACATTTATCTTCCTTCTCCACCATGGTAATCAGCGTATTTAGATCAATCCCCCTCAAGTATTCATGTAAGCGGTAGCCGATCTTGCTGGATACAAAAACAGGTTGCAGGGCAAGCATTTTTGAAGGATGCTCAACTTCCTTATTGTACAACTGATGCAGCTCATCGAAGCGGATTCCGACATATTCATTTGCTTTTAACGCGACCGTATGACCGAAAGGAAAAATAATGCAGGCGTTTAAGAATCCGGGAGGTTCATCAGGCAGCTCTTTTTGCGAAAGGTTATGAAGAGTCAGAAAATCGTTAAGCTCCTTCATCCCCTCCTTGTTTTTAGCGACACCGATGTAGAGCAGTTTTTTATCCTTTCTGAATTCCATCCCGCCAATTGGCTTGACGCCCTGCTTACGAGATTCCCTCATGAACTCCATCACACCAGTCGAATTGTTGATATCCGTCAGCACCATCTGCGTAATTCCACGCGCCTTAGCTTCCTCGACCAGCGTTTTGATCGACATGGTGCCATAACGCAGGCTATAATGGGAATGGACGTTCAGATACATCGTGTTATAGCTTTATATCCACGGCTGCGGCACGGGTGACCGCATCCTGACCAAAACGTTTGCGGATCTTATCCAATGCCTGCACCAGGCTGTATTGTTCCTGGGATTCGCTGTACATATCGATCTGCTCGAAGCCGCTCACCAGGTTACTCAGCCTGACCCCGACCAGCCTGAGCAGCATTCTCCGATTGTACATCTTTTTAAACAGATCCTTTGCTGTAGCAATCAGCACGGTATCCAGCGAAGTATAGGCAATGGCCATCTGCTTGGTCTCCGTTTCAAAATTCGCATAACGAATGGTCACAGTTACGCAAGCGCATAATTTCTGTTTTTCCCTGAGCTGGAAAGCGATGTCCATCACCTGGGCGACCAGCAAGTTATTGATCATTTCAATATCTATCGAATCTGCATGAAAGGTACATTGTGTACCAATCGACTTCTGCTCCGAATAAGGGATCACCGGACTGTTGTCAATCCCTTTAGCTTTTTGAAGTAACGAGAGTCCTGATTTTCCGAGCAGGAAGTTCATTTGTTCAGGATGGATCTGCGATAAGGTATAGATCTTTTTGATCCCCATATCACTGAGTTTCACGAAGGTTTTCTCTCCCAGTCCCGGTATCTTTCGGATGGACAAAGGGTTCAGGAATGGCTGCACTTCAGGCTGAGCGACATTAAGTTCTCCGTTTGGCTTACATTCATTGGTAGCCATTTTGGAAACCGTCTTGTTGACCGAGAGGCCAAAAGAAATCGGCAGCCCAGTTTCTTTGATCACCAATGCCCTGAGTTCATGTGCATACTTGTGCGTAGAATGGAAACGGTCCATACCGGTCATGTCGATGTAGTGTTCATCGATACTTGCTTTTTCTATGAGCGGCACACGGTCTTTCAGAATGGCGGTGATCTCATGGGAAGCTTTGGAGTATTCGTCCATGTTTCCCCGGATAAATACCGCATGCGGACAGAGCTGCTTGGCCATGCGTGAGGACATCGCAGAATGCACGCCGAACTTACGGGCCTCATAACTGCAGGAAGCAACCACTCCCCGATCCGAGCTCCCGCCTATGATGACGGGCTTTCCGATCAGGCTGGGATCTTTCTTTACTTCTACTGAAACAAAGAAGGCATCCTGATCCATATGGATAATCTGTTTCTCCGCTGACATGATGATAAAATTAGGTTACAGCTGCAAAGCTAGTCTAAACCAAGGCGTAAATCCAAATTAAATGCTAATCATATTAGTATTTAATTTGATAATTAAAATAGTTGAACTAATTATATTAGCTTTTAATCCAAAGAATTACATTCGCCTCGTGTAGATGTATTATTCAAATTTTCAGCTATGTCCAGAAGGGTAAAAATTTGACCATTTTTAAAAATTCACGGGCCTAACTAATCCGGAGCTGCCAGGACCAACAGCTACCTATTTATTTTTTTACTTAAATTATTACCGAAGGATTTTTGGTAAATAGGATCAGAATACTCACTTTGACGACAATTCTTCGATAATGGTCTTGATCTGTTTATGGATTCCTTCGAGCTGAGCTTGATCACCCTGTTCATCTCCCTGGCTTTGCGCCATGAGCTGGTAACTCCTGACCCTAAGGCGGGCGTATTTGATGAGCAGGCTATTTTGATGGTGTAATTTATGGGATAAATTTAGTTTGTCCAACTCCTGAAGCTTCCCAATTCCCTGCTCCCAATACTTTATGCCCTGATAAAAAGCTTCCATTTCTTCGGAATCGGTCAATTCACTTTCCTGATGAATCAGGGACACCGCTTTCTTTTCCAAGTCATAAAATGTATTGATGCCCTTGACATAACGCAGACGGTCGCTGGCCGCCATTGCCTGGTAAGCCCAACCAGAGGCGATGAGTACGACAACAATGGCGGTTGTCAGGGCAAATGCATTTATTTTTTGTTTGTCCGGATTCTTCAAAGCCGGAAGATAGAGGTAGCCGATAATGATCCCAGCCAACAGTCCTCCAAGATGTGCCGCGTTGTCGATAGCAGGCTGGAAGCTGGAATACACCAGGTTATAAACCAGGAACAAACCAATGTTCATCAGTAAACCCTTGCGCATCGAACGCTCCAGGTGATTGGTGGACAATACAGCGAGGAAAACACCGTAAAGGCCAAAGATCGCTCCTGATGCTCCCGCAGAAATGCCATAGTCATTCCACCATAAACTGACCAGTCCGGCAAGTATACCGCTGAGCAGGTAGGCCGTGAGGAATTTCATCCTGCCCAAGATAGGCTCTAAAAGCATTCCGACGAAGAACAATGCATACATGTTCAAAGCCAGATGAATGATGCCAAAATGTAGGAAGCAGCTGCTCAAAAGTCTCCACCATTGACCGCCCAGGGTGTACTGAATCGAGTTTGCTCCCCAGCTAAGGATCCGTGCTGCCTCAGGCTTGAACATTGAAATGCCGCTGGATACCATTACAAGGAATATAAAAATGTTGATGATGATCAACAGCGGGGTCACAAAATAGGTATCGCCCGGTTTAAATATACCCCAAAAGTCAGCAATGAATGTAAATTTAGGCCTGGTATCCGGTTTCAAAGTATCCTCGTAGGCAGGAATAAAATCCTTCTCATAAGTTTTGTAAAGCTCCTTTATTTTCTTTTCATGCAGCTGATTAACGGTCTGCTGGAATTTAGCCAGGTATTGATCAACAGCCTGCTCGTTCCTGCTGTGCTCACCGGGCATCCCGGACACCGACTGACACTGGACTTCGAGGGTAGATTTGGTCACTTTTATCTGCAATTCTCCATTCCAGGAATGAGCCCCGTTATTGGTATATCCAATCACACCGGCATCTGAGAGGAAGCGGATGCGCCAGCCCAAAGCTTTTAGGCTTTCAAAGGCTGCAACCAGGGACCACTTTTGGTTAAAATTGGCAATAGGGAGATTTTTGGTGAAAGCCATATTATCCGCGCAACTGTTTAGTCGGTAAACTTAGTTTTTTCAACGCACCGGTAGACCAAAGGGCCCAGAAGATCAATACAGGCTGGAAAAAGAGCCTACCCAGCCTTTTGGCATCCGTGTCAAGTCCGAAAGCATCTTTTTGACCTAAGTACTGCGCGACATTTCCAGGAAAGACAAGGATGAAAAATACAGCTAAAAACAGTCCTGTATTTGCGCGCTGCCTCTGGTAGAAAATCATCGCGAAGCCCAGCGCGATCTCAACCACTCCAGATGACACTACAGTAAAGTCTTTAGGTACTGGGAGCCACTCGGGTACCTGAGCTTTAAAGGTATGACGTTGAAAAGTCAGGTGTGCTAGGCCCGCAAAAACCATAAAACTGCCCAGGACAATTCTTGCAACTTTTTGAAGCGGGCTGGTATGTTGAATTTGATGACTCATCACGTCAGATTAATTTATTGATCTCCTAAAGTTTAGTAGCAAAAAGGGCGCAGTTAATGCGCCCAGGATGTTATTTTTTTGTGCTTTTCTTTGCAGAGTCACTCATTACTTTAGCGGCCTGCGATTTTTCCTGTTTCGTGCTTTTTGGATCACGCATCTCCTTGGATGCTTGCGATTTTGCTGATTTCTTTTCCATAGTTTTCTTTATTTAGTAGATATCCCTATAACTTTTTAAAAAACGATATGTTTTGAAATTTCAAACTTTCTGGCATTGAAAGGATGGATCTGGATTCAGGCCTAAGGTGATCAAATACTCATTATTTGGATGACATCATTCCAGTTTCTGCGCGCCTTACGTTTTTAGTCTTTTTTACGGACAATAGCTTGATTAATCAGTTCATGAGTCCAAAATAAAAATCAAGCCCTTATAACTCGAGATACAAATCCGTAACAGAAAAAGAAACTAACCTGCCCAGGTATGATCTTGTTGCTGAAAATTAACTATTTCAGCTCATATACTGCGCTGACTACATAATTGAGCTTGATCTTCTTAAACCCAATGTTTGAACTCTGGGCCGATGATTGCTGAACAGCCATCTCGTCCATCATGGGCATGGCCTGCGGACTGTTTTCAGCCGAAGACTCCCGTACTTCTAATAGCTTGCCAAGTTCACTTTCTCCCGCTTCAGCAAGGTATTCAGCTTTAGCTTTGGCCTCTCTTAAGGCTTTGATTTTAATTTCCTTCTTGCGCTCGGCTAACCTGGAATAGTCATAGCTTTCTACCTGCGTGTATTCGATTGATTTTGGGTCTAATTCACTAATGATCGTATTGATCTTGTTCAGGTCGTTCATCCTGATCCGGTATTGTTTGCGGATGATGAAGTCGGGATTTTTCTGCTTTTGAGAGGGGTTGCTATAGCTGGAAACATCATTGATCCGAAGGTCTTTTTTAGGTATTCCTACTTTATTAACTGCTTCGAACAACTGCTTCTCCAAATCTGTAATGACCACTTTTTTACCAGTGATGTCAGTATATTCTTTAAGGGCAATTCCAAAGTAAATGATATCAGGCGTGACTTCCTCCTCCGCAGATCCGGTCACAAAGATTTTTCTGCGGCTGTCGAATTGTTCGGAACAGGAGGCCAGGGTTAATGCTGAAACTAACAGCAGGATAGATAGTCTTTTCATATTGATAATTTTATGGAAGGATGCACCTTTTATTTGAAATCCATATTTGATCAAATTTTTGTTGACAACCTGAGACGTAATTTTACTATGCACGCATAATTTTTTCATAAATATTTTGAAAGATACTTTCCCATTGATACCTTTGTCCTGAGAGCGTTAATTTAAACGGGGTTGGGTCGCCAGATTCAGCCCCGTTTGTTTTTTTAAGGTCCTTATCTTTTGCGCTGATCCGATTGCCCGGCGGCTGCAGATAGCTGTTCAAAATTTATTCCTCTGTAGGTCGTGATGGCTTCAGCAAAGCGTTGTTCGGGATCTATCAAAAAAGTTTCCAGTCCAAGCTCCTGCCCTGCCTTGATCTCGGATTCAGGATCATCGCCGATCACCAGAATCTGATCTTTATCGAAATCATACTGTTTGATCAGCTCAATAAATACATCCTTTTTATTGCTTACAGATACGTCTACCACTTTGACATCTTCAAAATCTTCGGCAATGCCAAGCATTTTCACCTTTGAGCGTTGTTGTTTGGGGAAACCGGCGGTAACGATGAACTTCCTCCCTTTCAAGCTTTTGATGTAGTGATAGTCTGAGCTGGGTATCAGCGCTTCAGTGACTTCACGTTCGGACAAGTATTCAACCATCCGTTCGACCACATCATTGGGGAAATGGTATGCTTTCGCTAATTTTAGGAAAGGCGTACGCATCATCTCCTTTTTTACCTTTACATATTCCTCCTCCGTCAATCCAAGGTCTTCCTGGTCAAGCTTTTCATAAAGGCCGGACATGAGCACTTCTTTGTTAGGTTCGGTGAAGTAGATGGTGTTATCCAAATCGAAGAAAAAAATTGTTTTCATAGAAATCATATGTATCAAACAATATTTTTTTGGTTTGGATTGAGCAAATTCCCAAAAAGCTCAAGGGCTATATCCATTTTTTTTGATGATACCTAAACGAAATATTTAGAAAACTAAAATGAGATAGCGTAGTTTTATTTACAAATATGCCGCAAAGTCTCCCATCGAAAAATATAGAAGCTACAAAACGTATTTTGCCCATGATCCTTGCAACTGCAATCTTCATGCAGATGCTGGATTCGACCGTACTCAATACTTCACTGCCAGCCATTGCAAAGGATTTACAGCAATCTCCATTGAATATGCAGAATGCGATAATTGGGTATGTCCTGACACTCGCAGTTTTTATGCCCGTTAGTGGCTTCCTGTCGGATAAATTTGGCACAAAGAAGGTGTTTATACTCGCGATGGTACTTTTCAGTGCGGGATCGCTTTTTTGCTCGCTCTCCGGAAACCTTACTCAATTGGTCATTTCAAGAATCATACAAGGTGTGGGTGGAAGTTTAATGACACCAGTAGGAAAGTTGGCGCTGGTAAAGACCTTTCCAAAAAAAGACCTTTTGAAAGCAATGAATTTTGCAATTATTCCCGCCCTCATCGGACCTGTCCTGGGTCCGCTCGTTGGAGGTTACATGGTTGACTATTTATCCTGGCACTGGATATTTTTGATCAACATACCGATGGGAGTTTTGGGTATTGTGCTCAGCTTTCGATATATGCCAAATTACAAATCCGCAGTGACAGATTTTGATTTGAGGGGTTTTTTAATTTTCGCTGCTGCATCCCTATTGCTTTCCATTTCCCTTGAACTCCTGGGCGACGTGGTCTACACTACCCCTGCGCTGGCTATTTTATCCTTCGGGGTTTTGATGTTTTATCTTTATTATCGCCATGCGGTAACAGATAATAACCCGATTTTCCCATTGAACTTATTCAAGGTCAGAACATTCAGGGTGGGTATATTGGGTAATCTCGCTACTCGTCTAGGCATCAGTGCAATACCTTTATTGTTACCGATGATGATTCAGATCGCCTACGGCCAGTCTGCAGTGGTTTCGGGCTGGATTATAGCACCTATGGCCTTAACAGCTATTATCGCAAAGTCCCAGGTCATCAAAATTTTAAATAAGTTCGGTTACAGAACAACATTAATGGCCAATACTTTTATCATCGGCAGCCTGATCTGTACAATGGCTATACCTGGAATTGGTTCGTCCATTTATTACTATGTACCCATCATTGTAATCATGGGCTTTTTCAACTCCATTCAATTCACAGCCATGAATACCATTTCAATTGCTGACCTGCGGGATTACCATACCAGTAGCGGTAATTCCTTGATTTCGGTAAACCAGCAACTTGCAGTCGGATTTGGTGTCGCCTTTGGCCTGATTATCTTGAAGTTATTTCGCGGAGATGTCAAGCTCATTCATGACGATATCCACAATGCATTCAGGTACACCTTTCTTGTAGTGGGAATATTAACCATACTGTCCGGCTTTGTATTCAGACGGCTGCATTTTAAGGATGGAGAAAACTTAAAATAATAGTATGGATGCCAGTTGAGCCGGTTTCCCGAGCTGGCGAGGAACTGCGGAAAAATGGGAGATTAAATCCATAGCATCATCTCATCGATCTTTACTGACAGATAATCTCCCATATATCGTTATTAGTATTATGCAATATCCATTTTTTGAATAAGACCAGACTGAATGGTATAAATGTGTTTGACCTGCCCATTGGATAGTTCGTTTCCTGAAAGGTCTTTCACAATTTGATGTACCAACACTTCTACCTCACCGTCTTCCAGATCGGTAATTTTATCTGGTTTTACAATCGGATCAATCAATTTGAAATAGCCTACAGTTTCAGACTGTCGGCAAGGCCCCGCCGTCGACCGAATAATTGGTCCCAGTGATGTATTTGGCTTCGGGAGATACCAGAAAGGCAACAAGGCCGGCAATCTCTTCGGGCTCTGCCATTCTTCCTGCAGGAACGCCAACTTTGTCCATAACCGACTGGTAGGCTTGATCAACTGAGATATTTGAGGAAATGGCAATTTGCGCTATAAAATCCATCATCAACTGTGTTTTCACCACGCCTGGAGAAACCACGTTCACACGGATCCCCTGGGGAGCTAATTCATTTGCCAGCGCTTTGCTGTAGGCGTTTAACGCTGCTTTCGCTGATGAATAGGACATGGTCATTTCCCAGAGTGGAAGTTTGGCCGCGCCGGTAGATATGTTAATCACTACACCACTTTTTTGCTGGATCATCGTCGGCAGCAATGTTTTGTTGATTTGTACTGCAGACAAAAAATTGAATTGCCAATCATTGTACCAATGTTCATCAGAAAGTGCAGCAAAACCACCGCCAGGACCTAGGTTAGCCCCTGTATTGTTGACGATGATGTCTATTCTGCCATATTTTTCGATGATCTCCCGGGAAATGGCCTCTGCAGCTCCCTCATCACTCTGGTCAGCTGAAATGAAGTGATGTCCCCTGGTGTTTTCCTCAGGCGCATTCCTTGCAGTCACCACTACTTGCGCTCCTTTATCGCTCAATTTATCTGCAATCGCCTTGCCTATACCTTTTGTACCGCCTGTGACCAGGGCTACCTGTCCTTTTAATGTTGTTTCCATATTGTTGATTTAAAAATGTTTGCAAAGTAAATCACAATACTTTACTTTTGAAAGTAGTAACACCAATGTACAGTAATAACAAAAAGTAAAGAATAACTCATCATCAGCCGGTTATGAAGCAAAAAAAAAGTGAAAAATGTGAAGAGCGCTGCGCGCTTCAGGAAATTCTCGAGGTCATTGGGGGAAAATGGTCCATGTCGATTATCTATGCCTTGTTCCCCGGTAAGAAGCGTTTCAGTGAGATAGAGCGTTTGATTCCTAAGATCAATACCAGGATGCTGGTAAAGGAACTGAAAAATATGGAAGCCAATGGGATTGTTACCAGAGAAGTCTTTGCAACGGTACCCCCGACTGTGGAATATAGCCTGACAGCAAAGGGACAGGGCTTAGAGCCAAGTATCAACGAATTGTACAAGTGGGGTCTTGAACATGTGGATTGAAGTATAGAGCTTCAGGAAGCTGAAACACCCCGGCACCTCATAGGTATTGGTGTGGGGATGATGTTAATCACAAACCGACCAGTCAAAGGCATTGCTCCAGCCGCTTTCTGCAAACCGATCTTCCAAAAATCAACAGTAGTTTTCCCGGTTTCGTTAGACAGCCTGTGGTAGATCATCACCGGAAACTTGCTGTTTGAAATTATCCCATCGTCACTCAAATTAAGTATTTCCGCCTTGCTTTCCATCGCTAATGTTTAAATTTCATGTGCATAGATTTCAGCTCCTATTTCTTCGGCAAACCAGGGCGGCAGTTGGCCGAAACCGTTCCAGCAGATACCTGCAGCTGTAATTTCCGGGTAGAGTTCCGCAAGGATCTTTTTGCGCTTACAAACCCTGTAACTGCCGTCTTCCATCGGGATGACTTCAAGTGGCATCCCTCCCGCGGTAATCCGGTAAGGCTCGATTTCGTAGAAACGCGTTTTCATAGGCTACTTATTGTGTTCGGTAATGAGTTCGCCAACTTGCTGCACGAAACCATCTTCCAGTTTATCCTGTGTGGTCCAGATGACCTGGTCACCTTCAGCCTGGGCGTAACTAGTACCGATCTTATTTCGTCTTCCATGATCCGGTAAAGACCATTTTCCTGTGGTTCGATTCGGAAGCGGTCTTTCAATAATTGTATTTCAAATGATTCCATGATAGAACAACATTCCAGTTATATTTAGGTTTTGGCCACTAAGGTAAATTTAAAACACAATTTTGTTTTTCGGCCGGTCCTGCAACCGGTCATGCTCCTCTCGGGTAAAGTAAATTCCTCTCGGTTTTCGTCACCGTATTTCTGACAGTCTACCTTCGGCAGAAAGGTTCGCCTGAATCAAAACCGGTCGACGCTCTAATATAGAGACGGGAAAATGATTACAGATTATCTTTTGATTTCAATAAGTAATACCCATGCATCGTAAACAGACTTTATGAAGGACAAAAATATTGCAATTACTGTCCAATAAAGCCCGGATGTACCGAATAGTACAAGAAGGATTCCTCCAATTACATACAATATCGTAGCAACCTGATCAAACAATAATGTAAAAAAATAGATGCGCTTGAATTCCTCCAGCGATTGATAATATATTCTAAAATCGGCCCTGGTTATTAAAATCCAAACTATTAATCCAAGTGCAGTGCTTTCGTAGCCAATTAAACATTGACTTTCCTGGGGTACGAGTAAAAGCCCTGAAAAAATCAAGATCATTAATAATAATATTAAAGCTACTGAAGCTTTAATTATAAGTAGTGGAAAAGATAATATATGGCTGAGGTTAATCGAAATTCCTACAAATATCAATCCCGTCAAAGTTGCCGCTGCCGCTGCTGTGGCTAAAAAAAAGTCGTTCCATTCTTTCATTTTTTTGCTTATTCCTTAGGTATAAATTTTCACAATAATCAACAATTAATAAAACTGCAATCTGAAATTTCCTCACATGTAAAACTTCATCACAAAGAAAACGGTAACTGCACATAAATTGGGTGCAGTTACCGTCTGTCAAGTTCTCAAGCATGATTTCCAGTATGGGATATGTCGATGAATTTGCAATGTCGAGCCTCAAATAACCACTTTCCATCATCTAAAACCAGCCGATCATCATATATTGCCGTGCTTTGATATGAGGATCCATCATGATTGGCAGCCTCTTCCGAAATGATCCAGCGCGCAGTTGCCCTATCTCCTAAGATTGTAATTATACCTGAATGAAGCCTCTGACAAAAAAAACGTTTACCTGCTGCTAGTTCAAGGAATAGCGCTGTAATACTTTCGCGACCTCTAATTTCCATATCAAGCGGTTTGGCTAAGGTCCAGGTGCCATCTGCTATCCACAATGCTCCAAAACGTTCTGCATTTCCAGAAATACAGATATCGGCAAAGGAATTGGTCAGTGCCCGGATCTGATTCTCACTTTCTAACCCCTTGAGCCGTTCCTCTATGCTGGTCATAGCTTTCCCAAACCTCCCGTTTCGGCATCTGTACTACGCGATATTTTACGAATGAGCTGCTCCCAATTCCCATGCGCTATTGCCTCCTTCTCAACTGTAGATATTGATGCCTGTTCCAAGAATGTGCGGGCACCTTTTTCACCACAGCTCTGATAAGGCCAATCCTGGGAAAACATCATTCGTTCGGCTCCTACAATCTCAATCGTTCTAGAAAAATAATGCTGACTGAAGATACCGCTTGGAGTGTAGTAAACGTTTTGTGTGAAATAGTCAGCAATGGGGCGTTCCAGTTTGAGGCCCGCATGGTTTAATTGCGCAATGCGATCTAGGTAAAACAGGACCACTTCCCCCCAGTGACCGACAATTACCTGGAGGTTGGGGTAGCGGTCAAAGACTCCGGTAAGTACCATACGCAGGAGTTGTATGCCAGTCTCGTAATGCCAGCCAATTGCCCCCATGGCAAGCATGATGTCAGCCATCTGACCTACACCAGAATAATATGCATCACGCACCGACGCTGGAGGAAGCTGTGGATGGATATATAGCGGCACATGTAGCGCCTCTGCTGCCTCATAGATTGGATCGAAATTCCTATGATCCATATTACGTCCATGGACACGTCCATTTAAAAGCGCTCCTTTAAGTCCGAGATTCTGCACAGCACGCTGTAACTCCTTAGCAGCGGCAACTGGCGAAGGTACAGGAAGGGTAGCAAACCCATCAAAGCGATCTGGACGGCTTGCGATGGCTGCACTGAGGATATCGTTAAAATCTCCCGCAACTGATATGGAATCTGCTGGCTCAAAATTCTGAACACCAGGCGAAGGCAAGGACAACACCTGAACGTCGATACCGGCATCATCCATCGCCTGAATGCGAATATCTTCCAAATCTTCCAATTGTCTGCCATATTGATTGCCATTCATGGAGACTGTTAAGTCTTGTATTGTAGAAGTTGCCGCCCAGGCGTCGCAAACCATACGAGGTACAAAATGTTCTTCTAAAGCTATTATTTTCATTGTTCTATTTTCGATAATTTGGTTTGCGTAGATCAACCAATATGCTCTGCTAAAAATTGAGCGGTACGTTCGTCAGCTAGTTTTGCCGTGGCTTCCGATCTGCGTTTGCCGAGCGCACAGGCAAACCCATGATGTTGTCCTGGATACCCGAAGATTGTAATTTGTGGGTTGCCATCTAATGCAGCGTGAATCTGGCTTTGAATTTCCGCACCAACGTGCTCATCAAACTCAGGCATATGTAACATGAGTGGGTTTCGGATGGCTTCTTTTTCACCCAACATGCGCTCAATCTGTACGCCATAATAAGAAACTGCTGCATCAATATCAGTACGGGCCGATGCAAATGCGGCCATTCGTCCACCAAGACAGTATCCTATCAGGCCAATTTTGGCCTTACTGCCTACAATCTCACGGGCTTTATTAATGGTGGTCTGGACGTCATGTACCCCCTTATCTGTATTGAAGCGAATGACCACATCTACAGACCGTTTCATCGTGGAAGATATGTCCGGGTCTAATTCCATACCTGGATCCAGACGCCAGAAAAGATCGGGTGCAATGGCCAGATAACCGCTCTGGGCTAAAAGATCGCAGCGCCAGCGAATGTCGGTATCTACTCCGAAAATTTCCTGAATAACGATAACCGCTCCCCGGGGTCTACCATCAGGTTCTGCTACATAAACGCTGAACTTGCCTACGCCATCGTAGGATTGTATCTTTGTTGTGAAACTCATAACTAAATTTTTAAGCCGTACCACATGGTACGGTCAATAGCAAACGTACTACTTAGTACGGTAAAAAACAAATAAAAAATATGTCAAAAGAATTGCAACAAGAAGCCCGGCGTAAAACGATCATAGAAATAGCTGGAAAACACTTCCTTGACTATGGTTATGGTGCTACTACGATGTCTGCAATTGCTACAGCTTATGGAGGCTCAAAAGAAACCCTGTGGCGCTACTTTCCAAGCAAGGAAGTGCTTTTTGCAGCATATATTGAGTATGCTACCGCATCTTTTCGTGGACGGTTAGCACCGAGCTTGAAATCGGGCCAACCGCTGGAGCAATCCCTCAGGGACTTTGCGAAGAATTATATTGACGAGATCTGTTCGCCCGAATCGATTGATTTACATCGGCTTGCAGTTGGAGAGAGCGCGCGTTTCCCGGAAGTAGGCAGGTTATTTTATGAGCGTGCACCTAAAGCTACTGAAGAATTACTTGAAAATTTTCTGGAAACCCAAATGAGTATGGGGAAATTACCTCCGGCAGATGCAGGCAGAGCCGCCAAAACACTCACTCAACTCTGTATGATGGCAAGATATCCCGTAATTTTTTGTATTGATAAAGCAGCAAGTATTGATTCTACCGAATTGGCGCGCATCAGCGTCCTGGACTTTATGGCCATCTATGGACCATTTTAAAAGTAGCTGAAAATATGGCTGCTGTCGGCAGAAGTGAAATGGAATATCTATTTGAGAAAAGCATTAATTGATAAGTTATCATAATGCTAGCAATTCAGGCTCATCGGGAAGGATCTTTAGCATCATTTTTTATCAACCTAATTTGCTAACGTAGAAAATTACTGGATAAGCTGGAAAATGACATATCGAACTATAATGTTTACATTAATTGAAAGCACAGGGGCAATGAAGCTCCAATGATCAGCTGTAGTCCGGGCCTGCGGGCTTGACCAAATATCAATACCGCGAATCTTGAACCGGCCCAATCAGAATGATAACCAAGTATGTTAGAACCGAACCATTCCATGAATAATTACACTACCATTTATACTGTCAGAAAAAAGGCCTGCCCGGATGTGAATCCGGACAGTATTCTTATATTCCAGTTCAAATGACCATCATTATCATCAAAAGTTTCTATCCCATGCTTTTCAAGGAAACCTAATTATACTTCCCGATTAAAGCTGCAGGTATATTACTCCGTCCGCCCAAACTATCTATCTTAGCATCTAGCCTATCCCATATCTGCATCGTCTCCAACTCTTGCAATGTATGGAATGTTTTCAGCAAATTATACACTTTACTGGTACTGTGAGGCGTGTTTACCGGCTCCTGGGCACGTTGGTAAATCAGGTTATTGGAAAGGTTCCTAATGGCAAAGGCTACAATACCTGACGCAACACTTTTCGGTGCAGTTCCCGTAAACCAGCTGTTATATGTTGGTATATCTATTAACATGTTCTCTAAGGAGATCACCGGTGTTATTCTTGAGAAAAAATTGTATGGGTCATCGCCATGAGCCATGTATAATGCCTCGGTAGGAAAGTAAGCCTGACTGTGTCTGTCCTGGCTCAGGACTATCTTTACCGGTATGTTCAAGGCCCGAAGCACGATCTTTAAGAATGCGTTGGTGCCGTGACAACCTGCGGTAAAATGTCCAAAGAGGTTATTATTTTGCACAGTAGTCCCATTAATTATTCTGCTCGGCAAGACCGAGCCATATTGCCAATGGTTATACATATTACTCAATTCTATGGCTCCACCAAAGTGATAGAGATCTTTGGACCAGTTTAAGAGCGCTCCGATTGTGGCCAGCCTGCTAGTTTTTATACCACCAATTTCCTTCATGAAGGAACGCAGATAGGTTCCTGGTTCCTGCACCGATGTATTATATACTGCACCTCTGATTATTTGTGCATATTTGTTGCTTCCGTTTACGAGTGGTATATAAAACTCGTTCCCATCAAAAATCATCTTCAATTCGGTTGCACTATAAGCCAGGACGCTCCAGTTGACAAGGTCATCTATTTCCAATTGAAGGCTTGCAGCAATATTATCCAGGTAAAGGAGCCATGTTTCCCGCGGAGTATAAAGAACGGTAATTGTACTAGTTGCGTTATAATCTTGAAGTGCGGGCGGAGCAGGCACGACTGTTGTCCAATCCCTTCTAGCCTTTTCAAAAAACCAGTACAGTTCGGTTTTTTGCGTTGCATTCCATTGATTGTAGGGTAAATTTATACGCTGCTGCGTGAGCCATATGATAGCATTTGCAACCTGCGCATGATCCGCCAACCAATCATCAATTTCGGTACTAACCACCACTTTGGTGGAGAAATCCACTTTAATGCCGGGAAATGACTTTATATTCGCCGAAACCGTATTGCGATTGCCGGCGATCATATTCCCGATAGACAGTTGGATTTTTAAGTTGCCATCCTGGTCAGTAACGCCTTCTACAGCAGAAATGACACTATTACTGTCCAGCTTGTTAAATGTGACCTGGGTACCTGGAACAGGGTTGTCTCCTTGGTCTACTACCTTAACCGTAAGTGAATCATAAAGCGTCGCTCCGGGCAAGGCTGTTTGATCGTTGCCGCCAACGATGACCAGTTTCAAGTTGCTTGTCGAACTACTGGCAACCTCGGCTCCGGGAGTTAAACCAAATTTGCTGCAGGCGAAAACCTGAAGGAGCAGGAATGTACTGAATATCAAAAGATATCCTTTTCTCGTTTTTAGTAATTTCTTCGTAAACATCATATTTTCATTATTTAGGTGGTGTATGTTGATTTATAAGGCTTTAGGATTTAGGTTTCAGCCTAAGCCATGAGTACCTCTAAAAATATCAGTAGTAAGGAAAGATGGCTTCTCATGTGCTTGCGCAACGCCCGCATCGCTTTATTCATATGGTCTTTTACCGTACTCAGCGATATACTCATTTCTACTGCAGTAGCTTCGTAACTCCTACCCTCCATCTTGCAACTGATAAATATCTTTTTGCGTTGTGGCGGGAGCTGTGAAATCGCCTTTTGCAAGGCCTCATTGGTAGCATTGAAATTGATATGTTCATCCAAATGGTGGTAGTGTGCGGTGGCCTGGCTAATTAAGTGTGCTTTCAGTTTTTCATCACGGGTGGCTTTCCAGTAATGGTTGATGGCGAGATTTTTGGCAGTTTGAAATGCAATGGCTTTGAACGGAACGCCTATGTCCAACCTTTCGCGCTGCTGCCATATCTTCAGGAAAACATCCTGGTGCAATTCCTCCGCAACTGAATGGCTGATGACTATTTTTTTAATGCGAACGAAAACTTCCTGCGCATATTGATGGTACAGACGGTCAAAGGCTTGGTAATTGCCTTCGATCATTTGCTTGACCAGTATATTTTCGTCTATCAGTGTACTCAATGCTGATTATTTTTAACAGTTGCCAGGATATATATAACTATTGCTTCGCCGAAAGGTATTTGTCAAGTTGCTCTCCCAGATCCTCACTGACTCCTAAGCTTCGGTACAAAATCCTGCCGTCCGGTCCAACCAATATTGTGGTAGGAAAACCTGTCACGTTGAGTTGAGCCACGTAATCGTATACCCCAGTGCCGCTCATGATATGGTACCAATCCAGTCCTTTTTCGGCAATTGCCGTCTTCCATTTTTCTTTCGTATCCCCTTTATCAATACCCAGTATTTCGAGTTTCCCGGCATACTTTTTCTTCAGGTCCTGGAGATGGGGCATAGCGGCCATACAAGGCACACACCATGTTCCCCAAAAATCAATCAGATAATATTTCCCAGCCAAAGAGGCGGTAGAAAATGCTTTGCCGTCAGGTAATGTACCGTTCATGACCAGAATTTTAGCGCCCACTACATATTTCCCGGCGCTAATTCGGCTTGCTACCAATTTGTAAAACTCGGTCTCCTTATACTTGTTATCTATGTTTTTTATAAGATTTGTGGCTTCTGGAATAGAAAGCTGACCACGCAGCATTAAATCATTGATCAAATACAAACCCATGATTGAGGAGCTGTGTTGACTGACCATTTTTTTCAATGCATCAAGTGAGGCCTGACTTGCTGCCTCAAACTCCTTTTTTAGTTCAGCTTTATCAGCAGCGGATGAAGAAGCCCTGGCCAACTTGACCTGCAGGTTCATCTGTTGATTCAAAAGAGGAAAATAGGATTTGATCATTTCATTGCAAACGCCGTTCTCTGCACCTCCTTCAGCAGTAATTTCTGCATAATCTGTAAATTTGCCCAACAACTTCACGTCTTCACCAGGCTGTACTACGCACCACATCGAAGCAGCCTTTGTTGGGTAAGCTCCTGATTGGGCTGGGTCAGGCTTTTTCAAAATGCTTGTATTGGTTGCACTAATCCTCATGACCAAAGGCGCTTGTGCTAATTCGCTATAGTTGAATTGACCATCCACAACTGGCAGGGTCATATTCCTTAGGTTAGAAGTACCATCCCAGATGGTTAGATAAACCACCTTTCCTTCAAGGTTATCAAGCTGACTGCTCAATGTAAAGGCTTTTTTCTGCGCGAAACTGCAAGTGCTGAGCAGTAACATTACAATCGTAAATGTGATTATTTTATACATCTTTTTTAATTTAGGTTTGATTACTCCTCAAGTTTATGGACTACATAGGCCGTTGGTGAAGCCCCTGCATAACTAGGAGACGTATAAAGAATGTTTTTCACATAGATCACGGCTATTTTTCCATCTTTATTTAAGAAGGCATATCCATGACCCCTGATCAACTGCACCTTTGCTTCCCCTGCCGTACCAATTTGCCTGTTCTTTAAATCACTCAACTTTAAGCTATTGAAATCAATCTCTCCCAGATCCAGGTACTTTACGTCGCGCATCTGCGCTGTAGGATACGTTCCGGAGAATTTGTTAAACACCCTTAGAGAATCGGCTATCCAGCTGGCGTTCGGAGAAACCAGATACATGGGGCGCTTTTCAAAATCAGACAGGTCTGTATAAATATGACCATAGATATTCGGTCTGTTGGCTGCTGTTACTGCAGTTGCCACAGCTGCAGCAGCCATAGCAACCGCTGTTGGTACTGATTTGACCACAGGGGGATTGACTGTATTATCGGTAACATTGCTAAAGGTGGTTACACTATACAAAAAGGATGTCGCGCCAACTGCATATATCTTTTTACTATTAGCAACCTGTCCATTATATAGGGCCCCTCCATTTATAGAGGTCAAAAAGTTTGACGCCTGAAGTTTGACTATTATCGACTTGGTTTCACCGTTTCCAGAGGTCACATTCAGCTTTATACTATATTCGCCCTCGGTGAATGTGTTTGGGATCTTCACTGTAAATTCAAAGACAACGTCTGCGAGTTTACGGCTCAATCTTCCCTGAGCATCTGCGCTAACAGGTTTTCTGGTATCAATCATCTTAAAAGCCAGGGGAGCGATTTCAAAATTTGCACTGGCCTCAGAACTGGTAAAGGCAGCGATGCTATCGCTGGGGTTCGAGGCAAAAATTGAAAATGTTTTTGTAGCTCCGGTTACCTTGCTCACCTGCACCTGAGGTGTTTCCAGCGGGTCCATGTTCTTCACAATGAAGGACTCAGATTTTACGAGCAAAAGTTCATCTGGAGAACAGGAAGAAAGCCCCAGCATAGCCAGGAAAATGGATAGCATTAGTAGTATTTTCATATTCTTTTCAAAAAAGCTTAATAATTTGGGTTCTGTATCACCACGCCTTTATTGGCTGCTACTTCATCTTGAGGAATTGGCAGGCACAGCTGCCAGTCGCTCAGGAAGGAAGAATTGAATCTGGTAATAAACCTATTTCCAGCTTCGTCCTTCAGGCGGGCCATGGCAAACCATTCAGATGCATTTTCTACCCCGAGCTCCAGCACATATTCGTTCACGATGGCTTCAAACTGCTTGCCTTTACTGCCATAGTCGACAGCATTTAAAAGCTTATTACCAGAACGGTCCCGCAAAAAATTCAGCGGCGCCAATACTTCCGCTGCCAGAGCGCCTGTTTGTGCCAGAGCTTCGGCCTTGATGAGATAAAGTTGCGCCAGGCGCATGATATATGATGGACAATTGCCATTAAAGCGGAAGACCTTTCTGAAACTGACGCCTGTCTTTGTTACTGGCGGGTTACCCGAAGTGAAAGTATCTTCGGCCCAGGTGTACGGGTACCTCGCATCCGCCCGTATCAGGCTGCTGTAATAGGTGTTTTCACTTTCTGAATACACACTTGCAGCGTTGCCCACAGCATAACTGAAAACACCATAAGGACTTTGTGTAAGCGGATTGGCTATCGTGCTTGCAATAGTCTGCGCATTGATAAACCTGGAAAACAACAGTTCCGTGTTGGGCAGATAATCGTTGGAAGGTAAAAATACATTGGCAAAAGAACTTTCCATTTTAAACTCTGTACCGCTGATCACTTCGTTGGCTAACCTTAAGGCTTCCGAGTAATCTGTTGCCAGTCCACGCATCATCAGCGCCTCAGCCTTAAATGCCTTCGCGGTGCTGCGGCATGTTCTATAGACAGTGCTATGTGTTTTCGGTCCATTCTCTACACAGTATTGGTAATCGGCTAGAATCTGCTCATAAGTAGCTTTTACTGTGGAGCGGGAGGTAAGCAAATTGTTGATGCTGGTTGGCTCCAAACGTAAAACAGGACCGTAAGTACTCTCATTGTCCCAGAAATAGCCATAGTATTTTAATGCCCATAGATGTCCGAAGGCCCGTAAAAACTTAGCTTCTGCAATGATCTCGGCCCGCTTTTCTGTTCCGATTTTATCAGCGGGTATTTTTTCCGTATAGAAAATGACATTGTTTGCGGCGTTCACGATACGGTATACCAAACGATAAAAATTCGGGATGATATTGTCTGAGGATACTACACTAAAGGTGCTGAGGCTAACATCAAATGTAAAGCGCTGTCCTCCTTTAAGCAAGCCGGCCATCTGCGCCCCGTTTACGGCATAGTCATAAGAAAATCCGGTGGTAAATGTAGGTGAAATGGATGCATATAGTGGCGGTGTGTAATTATACTGCAGATAGCTATAGGCACCGTTAAGTGCTACGCTTGCTGACTTCTCATCCACAATAGCCACCTCGGCAGCGAGTTCATGCTCGGGTAATTCCTTTTCAAGTATTTTTTTGCATGAGCTTTGCATCATCAATGCAGCCACAAGTATGATATAAATGATTTTGTTCATATTTATTGTTTAAATGATGCATTTAAAGTGAAGCTGAAAGTCCTTGTCATCGGGTAAGTTGAATTGTCCATGGCAGGTCCCGCAATGCGGTCGTCACGGTTGAATGATTCCGGATTTACACCCGGGTATTTAGTAAAAGTTACCACGTTATTTACACTGAGACCAAGATTCAGGTTAGAAACGACCTTCAACCTGCTCAGCATTTTTTGAGGAAGGTTATACGATGCAGCGATGTTGTTGATCCGTACATATGAGGCATCGTAAAGGTTGTAGTCCGTAAAATATTGACTGAGCGGCCGGATTCTCCCAAAGCCCCTGGAGTCATTTAATGGATTGACCAACATCTTTGGATACACTGCGTTAACATTGTCCGGTGTCCATCTGTTCAGGTTCAGTTTCAACAGGTTTTTGGGATTGGTAGAAGCAAATTGAAATTGTGTTTCCATGACCGACCAGTTTTTCATCGCACCAAAGCTGTAGCTGCCCTGTACACTTAAAGCAATACCTTTCCAGTTTAACCGGCCATTAAAACCGCCATAAAAGTCCGGGAAAGAATTACCCAACACAACTTTATCCGCCTCCGTGTAATTTGCAGTTGCCGTACCGAAATCTACCCAGCCGTTTCCATTCATATCCACCAATCTGACCTCACCGGCGGCCACATGAGTGACCTGGTATTGCTGGCCCGGGTTTAGATTTCTATAATAGGCGGCTTCTTGCGGCGTGCGGAATAAACCATCCGTTTTAAAACCATAGAACAATCCAATCGGGCTTCCCACACGTAACACAGTAGCATCATAAGCGGAATTACGCTTCATCGCAGCATCCATTCTGACCAGTTTGTTCGTGTTTCTCGCGATATTAAATCCCAACACCAAACTGGTATTTTTTGTCCTTAGCAGGTTGGCATTCAGATCTAATTCAATTCCCTGGTTATCAATGTCAATCAGATTAGCCATAGTACTTGTAGTAATCAATCCCGTACTCATAGGTAGCGTATAATTGAACAGCGCACCCCTGGTCATCTTTTTATAATAACCTATGCTACCGTTCAGGTTTACCTTCTTAAATAAACTAAAATCAAGGCCCAGATCATACTGCGTAGACACCTCCCACTTCAGATTTTCGTTGGGGATCTGTTTAGGTATTGTAGCTACGTTATTGTTATAGTTGGCAGCGTCAAAGGTGCTCATCCAACCATATGCGGCTACGGCAGTGTTGGCCATGGTACCCATACTTGCCCTTAATTTGAGCATCTCTATTGCCTTTACTTTCCTAAGTAACTTCGTATCACCGATGTTCCAGCCAAGCGCAGCTGAGGGGAAATTGGCAAAGCGCGTTGCAGGCGCCATTCTGCTGGTACCATCTCTCCGCATGGAGAGCGAAGCCAGATAGCGCCCATTGTAAGAATTATAGTTTACCCTGAAAATACCTGAGACCAGGGCAGCTCCATAGGCGGTTCCGGTAGGCGGCTGTGGATTAAGCGCCTGGTAAGGGGCATTCAGATAATCATCTTCCGGAAAATCGTACAAGATCATGCTCTCGTTGTAAAAGGTGTTTTTGGTATAGGTAAATGCAGCAGTGAAATCTACATTGTGATTGGTAAATAATGTTCTGGCATAATTCAGTCGTGTATCAACTTCATATTTGCGTATTTCTGTTGACGATTTGTCCATTCTGCCACTTCTGGGCACAACGGTGCTATAGTTATTGCTTCCTATTACTGTGGTCCGATCGTAATAATTTTCGCCTTTGCTTGAATAGTTGTTCGTAGATAAAATTGAGGTCCATCTCAGGCCCTTCATTACATTCACTTGGGCGTTGGCAGCCAACGTATAATTAAAAATCTTTGTGTCCCTATCTATCCCTTCCAAATCAACTAAGGGGTTCCGATAACCCGTGTTTGCTGCGGGTACGAAAATCGATCCGTCCGGATTGTAGGGCGACATATCCGGCCGCATCAGGAGTGCGTCGCTCAAGTTCCCTACGGGCTGAGATACATCTTGTTGGTATCCATTTGCAGAGAGCGCAAATTGCACACGTTTGTTTTGGCGTGAATCAATCCTGATGTCGACATTCTTCCGCTCCGATCCTGTCTTTTTTATCTGCCCTACGGTTTTGTCCAGACCCAGGCCTATCGCATAACCCAGTTCGCCACTTCTTCCCGTCAGGCTCAGATTGTGGTTGACCTTCCTGCCATCCTGGTAAAGTACATCCATCCAATCGGTTTCTGCCTCCCCAAAATATCCTGCATTAAAAAAATTATTATAGTAGGTATGTGTATTGAAATTGATCGGTGCACCATTTCCATAGTCATTTTCATCGCGAATACGATTGGTTATTGATTCCGCAAGCAACATCTTGAATTCGCTCGCGTTGAGTACGTCCAAAGATTTCATTAATTTTTCAACCCCATAATTCATCCTGTAGCTGATGGTCGGCTTACTGGTTAAACCTGTTTTGGTTTTGATCATGAACACCCCTGCCGCACCACGTGAGCCGTATATGGCAATTGCTGAGGCCCCTTTCAGCACATCTAAGGAAACAATATCGTTGGGATTGATGCTTGATAGCCTAAAGGTTTCATCCATGGGAACTTCATTGATGACCACTAATGGCGCAAGACTTCCCGTAAGGCTGGCCACACCCCTTAATACGACCATTGGCTCCTCTCCGGGCTCACCGGTTCCCATCATCGTCATCATACCCGGAACCTGGCCCTGTATCACTTCAATCAGATTGCTTGACGGGTTTTCCTGGATCAGTTTCATATCTAACCTTGAAGTCGCATCTGGATTATTTTTTAAAGTGGTAGCTCCTCCATAACCAGTAATGACCAGTTCATTTAAGCGATTACTATCCTCTCTAAGTGTCACGTTGATGGTACTCCGATTGTTTATTCTGATGATCTGAGTTAACATACCCACATAGCTAAATTCTAGCGAAACCGCATCATCCGCCACAACGATGCTGTACAAACCCTTGTCATTGGTAATGGCAGCAATGTTTTTCTGTCCGGTTTTTACACTAACTCCTGGTATGGGGATGTTGAGGGTATCGGTCACCCTGCCCGCGATGGTTCTGATAACCTTGTGATTTGAATTTTTGAATTCTGGTTCATTAACTTCCGTGACCATATTGTAAACAGGCTGTTCATTCCTGTTGATGATGATCTCTTTGCCTTCTATACTATATGCAAGGGAATGGTTGTTCAAAACGCCTTTCAGTACAGCCTCTAGTGGTTCTTCGTTGAAGCTGGCGAGAAATTTTCTACTATTTTCAATCAATTCGGAACGGACCAGGATTTGAAAGCCTGTTTGTTTCCGAATTTCATGGAAGAGTTCTTTAAGATTAGTCTCTTTCTTGTTGAAGGTTATTTTCTGTGCGTAGCCATGAGTGATAGCCACCATAAAAAAAATGAATGTTAAATAAATTCGTATAAATTTACCCATCGGTTAATAGTTGTTTTGGTTTATAGTTAATATTAGGTTTGCCTTATCAATTCCCCATTCGGAGATTATTTCATCACAATTACCCTCCTTCCTGTTAATTTAAAATGAATGCCACCTGTCTTTTCAAGGCGGTTCAAAACGGTCTGCAAGTTGTCATACTGAGAAATCCCGCCAAAAAAACGTGCTTCTTGATCTACATTCTGATAGGTGATTTCCACGTCGTACCAGCGAGATATTTTGTTCATGATGCTGACAAGCGATTCGTCATCAAAACTAAAATTACCGTCGATCCAGGCAATGGCCTGTGTGGGATCTACTTTTCTGGTACTAAAGCTTTGTTTGGTCAAAATGGCCTCTTCAGCTGGTGATAGTTTAATGGTGTACTGGGAGTTGGAAAGCTCTACAGCGCCTCTGATTAGCGTGGTGCGGGTTTCTGGCTCAGTACTAAAAGCGCTTACGTTGAATGCCGTGCCCAAAACTTTGATCTGCTGACCTTTTGATTTAACCAGGAATGGACGGTGTTTATCTTCGGCAACCTCGAAATAAGCTTCACCATCAAGTTCTACCAGGCGTTGTTTACCAGTAAACTTTAGCGGGTACCTTAGTGCGGTTGCCGTGTTGAGCCACACTTTAGATCCATCTGACAATACTAACCGATAAAGGCCGCCCCTGGGTGTGGTTAAGGAAACGAATTGAGCCGATCGGGCATTTAAGCCATTGCGAACCTTAGTTCCATCTTCATAACGTATCGTGTTATCTTGTAAAGATATTTCATTCTTTTCGCTGCTCAATTCAATTTTGTCACCATTTGGTAGGGTAAGCACCGCTTTACTACTTGCAGACATGATCACCTCAGCAGGGTCCTCGTAACTGTGCAGCAAAAAGAAGGAAACTGCCACGATCATAAAAAGAACAGCGGCATAGCTTAGTAATCGAAAGGGAAATGGCTTTCTCTCAAAAATGATATTTTTGAGCGTTGATCTGCCGATTTTGACACTTAGTAGCGTTGACTGATCTGTTGGCATAGCGGTTGGCATGGCATCAAACTCAAGGGCTATCATCCTTGCCAGATGTTCCTTCCCCTCTGGTGTGGAGAAGTACTCCATGAGCCATTCTGCCTCATCTATTGAGCACTGCTGCATCAAAAATTTGTGATAGAGTGCATTTATATTCTGTTCCATACTATGATTTATTAAACAAAGCTTTGATGGTTTTAACAGGTACAATTCCCCTCAATATCATTTGCAGGTGCATTGGCTCCCTGGCAGAAGTATATAGCGGCCGGGTGGTGGATACGATACCCACTAAATTTCCTTTGTTGTCTAATATAGGTCCGCCACTAGAGCCCACAGCATATTCGCAGCTTACATACATCCGGTCCATCAGGGGATCGTCTGCTTCGGAGGTGATCCTGGCCACTGTACCTTTACTGTAATAATAAAGCTCTTTTCCTTTAGGATGACTAATGGCATGGACAGTAGAGGCCACCATTGCATCTTCACCAAAAGGGATAGGGCGCAGTTTGATACCTTTAGGATCGATCTTGAATATCGCCACATCTCCTGTTTCGCTAAAAGTCAGAATTTCCTGAATGGGAAAGATGTTACCGTCAATGTCTGAAATGTACATGTGTTTCTTGAGAACGGAGGTGTCTGCAATCGCTCCTAAGCCCGTAGACTTGAATACGTGATGATTAGTAATACATATTCCCTCTTCTGTGAGTATGGCCGCCGTGGCATTAATGGCTGTGTGCATTTTATCGCATTTACCACAATCATAGAAACTTCCCACCATCAGTACACCAGGGCTTCGAAGCTGGTAAATCTCTTCCGGCAAGAGGTCTTCCCGGAGCGCGGGCGGCAGGTTCACTTTAATGCTCTGTTCTTCTCTAACCTTGTTGATGTGCGACAAAAACAAGTCGAACTCCGCCATCTCGGCATGGAGTGTTTGCATTTCTATTTTCTTGATCAGCAGGTCATAATCTGAAGAAATATTAAAAACCTCCCGCTCGCTCATTTGTGCGTTCCCTGAAAATGAAATGGCAAACAACGACGTCACAACAAAACATTTAATCATAAAAAGTTGGCAATAATTCATGGTGACAGCTTAAGTTTGTTAGGTTCCTTTTGTGTAGATACAATTGAGCCCAACGAAATCTCTGCTCAGTTTAATTATTTTTTTCAGATAATTTCGAAACTGGCTCTTGGCCGTCATGTTAACGGCCGCCTTAAACCCGTTATCAATCTCCCGCATTGGGTTTTACTCGATTATGAAATGACAATTTCAGGACGTGCTAGTTTTGAGTACCAGTAAACCTAAAAGGGAAAATAGCTTAAACATTACAGAAGGGAAATCATGCACAGCTGTAATCCCGCTCGGGCATTGATGGCTGCCACCGGAACAAAGCTGGCATTAATATTGGCGAACAATTGCAAAATTCAATCTCCAGCATGTTTCTAGACCACCTGTTTACACTGATCCATCTGTTCATCATTGGTTTTAATCTCACCGGATGGATCTGGCCAAGGACAAGAAAATTTCATTTCGTTGTTGTCTGCCTGACCGCAGGCTGCTGGCTCATTCTGGGAATATGGTATGGATTGGGCTACTGTCCCGTCACCGATTGGCAGTGGAAAATCAAACAAAGCATGGGAGAAACTAAATTACCTGCTTCCTTTATTAAATATTTCGCAGACAAAATCAGCGGACATGATATCCCATCCATCCTGATCGACTGGATCACTGGAATCTGCTTCGTACTTGCAGCAGCGCTGTCCACTTATCTGAACTTCTTCAAATCAAGACTTCCTGGAGTGCAAAAGCCACATTAGCAAGTTCTGTTGCCAATACAATATCACCCTTGTACCGCAGGCTTTAAATAGTTACCAATTTTCTTCAAAATCAGGTCAATATCAAATGGTTTAGAAATATATTCGTTGGCCTTGCACTGCTTCTGGTTGTGCAGATGCCAGTCGGCTGACATCATCAGCACCGGAAGTAAAAATGCCGAATCGGCTTTGAGCTCCTCACAAAGGTCCATGCCATTACCATCAGGCAACCGGACGTCCATCAGCAGCAAATCGGGCGTTCCTAATCGAAGGGCGTATTTAAAAGCGGAAATAGACTCATAAACGCTGACCAGGTAGCCTTCATCAAACAGGATATGATTTAAAATGAACCCAATATCCCGATCATCTTCCAAAACGAAAATTTCCTTTACCATACCTTTACCCCTGCGCCTTTAGGAGAATACCCATCCCGCCTGAATTCAAAGCTTGCCCATCAGCTACCCAACACCCTGGGCCCGTAATAGTTTCAGGAATCAAACAAATAGGTAGTTAGCCCGGAGACCCCTATCCTAAACCCAGGAGTCCAATGGTTCCAGCTTAAGGAAATCCGGAATACCGAGCCCTGTCCAAGGGTGCTCTCTACGGAAATCTTTCCTCCCGTCAATCGGTCATGCTCCCGATATTTCAAGGTTTCCTAAACCCTTTTGGCTGAAAGCTGTTCGTAAAGTATCAATCTAACAATTATGAAGACAACAGATAACAATCCCCACACGAAATACCCGGTACCACCATTCCCAAAACAGACGCAGGAAGCACCTGGAACAGAACGCCAGCTCAAGCCTAAAGCGGATCATGGAGAAGACAGTTATAAGGGTTCCGGAAAACTGAGTGGTAGAAAGGCCATCATCACTGGTGGGGATTCCGGAATTGGAAAGGCTGTTGCCATTGCATTTGCCAGAGAAGGTGCAGATGTGCTGATCTCCTACCTCGATGATTCAGAGGAAAAGGACGCAAGGGACACGGCCGGTTATGTGGAAAAATCAGGGAGAAAAGCCCTGTTGGTGAAAGGCGACATCAGGTCAGCTGCACATTGCCGGGAAATCGTCGACAAAGCAGTTGCAGAATTCGGGAGCATAGATATCCTGGTAAATAATGCCGCCTTCCAGATGGCACGAGAGCGTATGGATGAGATTACGCCGGAAGAATGGCAACGTACTTTTGACACCAATATCCACGCGATGTTCTACTTGTCACGGGCTGCTGAACCGCATATGAAGCCGGGAAGCAGCATCATCAATACAACTTCTGTTCAGGCCTATGCGCCAGGGCCTTTGCTGCTGCCCTATGCTGCGACTAAAAGTGCGATTCTTAGCTTCACGGCAAATCTAGCGCAGATGTTATTGGAAGCTGGAAAGGGAATTCGCGTAAATGCAGTGGCGCCAGGACCGATTTGGACGCCCTTGATCCCATCAACGATGCCGGAGCCGGAAACCTTCGGAAAGGACACGCCAATGGGACGACCAGGACAACCCGTAGAAGTGGCTGCAGCGTATGTGTTTTTAGCTTCAGATGAGGCAAGTTATATAGCGGGTGCCACAATCCCAGTCACTGGCGGAAAACTGACCGTATAAATCATAGTGAATACAGTAATCGGATCTGATAGTAATAAGGACTTCTCATTTTAACGAAACGCTTTTGTTCTGTTCTGGCATGGGCATTAGCTTAAAGCTGATCGACGTTTTCATACTTTCGGTTCTTCCTATAGCCATAGGAAGCGGAGCACCTTTATTTGAAAATCTCCGGCATAGACTGAATTTAACTTTAACTGGCACAAACAGAACCCGCTCTAGCGTGCTGCGATTGATTTACAAGTCTACAGCCGGGTAATATGCAGCATGTTTCCATGGCCCGCCAAGGTAATGCCATAAGTCAAGCCCGACTGCCTGAACCATAAATGGTCGAAATTCTGAGGTTAATTTCCTGAGTAAAATGCGGGCTGTGTCTGCATTGACCTTATTTTGAACGGTTATATGTGGCCTGAAGCCTTGTTTGTCCTGAGCATTCAGATAAGGATAAAAACGCATGCGCAGCTGCTCGCGAAGAGAATTTAACTCTTGACTGTGAATTTTGTAGGCCACGCCAGAACCGAGACCCATCAATCCCGTAACTTCCATAGAGAAGCAATTAGGTTTTGTTTGAGATAGGATTTTGAAAGTTTCCGGATCGGATGGGAGTTTATGGAATAGCGTGAGGTGGGCCTGTAAGAAATTCCGTTCCGGTGGAAAGTGCTGTTGACGGAGTGCATTAAAAAAATGCTGAGCTTGATCGTCAATACGAATGGTAAGAATCAGGGAGGGCTCAAACGCATTCATCGGCCGCCATTTTCAATATCATCCAGTGAGGTATGGCCGGAGCTTTCCGATTTTTTGATGACCGTCAATTCCCCGTTTAATTCCATGATGACCGCCTCAACCTGATTTACATCCAGCATCCGGTACTTCCTGATCTCCGCATAGATCTCTTCAGGTGTCAATACTTCTTTTTTCATGGCATCTTCCAGGAAGCTTCCCCGGTAGAACACCATCGTTGGCGAAGAATTGATCACTTTTTCCAGGGTATTCGACTCCCGTGCGGTCCAGGCGAGCACATATTGTAAGGCAATGATGACCAGTAGTGCAGCAGCACCCTCTGCGAGTGTTACCTTGCCGAGCATCATTGAGGACAAGGTTGAGCCTAGGGTTACCGAAACCACGAAGTCAAAGGCAGTGAGTTTGGCGAGTGTCCTCTTGCCCGAAATACGGATAAACAGGAACAGGATAAAATAGGCAAGCAAAGCGCAGACGGCAACATGCCAGATGCTTTCCCAATCTTTGAACAGCAATTCTTTCATATTTTAGTAACAGCATTGCAGCGGGAATGTTGTATTCTTTTGTGATTTACGTTTAAGCTTAAATCCATTCCAGGTGCTGGACGATTTCCCTGACGGAGAACTTCGCGCCACAAACGAATTCATCTGCGGCTCCATAATAGATTGTCAGCTCATCCTCCTCTACCAGATGTCCATTTGTAAATACTACAAAGCCAAAAAATCCACTGAGTTCGTAATTTTCTGTAGGTACCATGATCGGATCGCCACTCCTGGCGAGTACTATGGAGGGGTCTTCCAGGTCCATTAAAAAGGCGCCCAGGCAATACCGGTGTTCTGCTGTAGCTCCATGGTATATTTCCAGCCATCCCTGATCTGTTTTTATCGGAGCCGCTCCAGCACCTACCCTCGCGCTGTCCCACATGCCGGAACGTGACTTGACAATACATTTGTGATTACCCCAATGAATCCCATCCGGGGACTCCGCCAGCCAGATGTAATTACCACCAATGTCTTTACTGCTGGGTCGGTGCAGTGCATAGTACTTTCCATCGATCCGCTCTTCAAAGATTGCTACATCCTTATTGTGCGGAGGCAGGATCATACCCTTACGTTCAAAGTGCTTCCAATCTGTTGTGGTCTGCAAGCCTACGCCTACCCCACTATCCGAAACAGCAGTGTAAGTCAGGTAATACTTCCCCTCCAATAACGATACGCGGCAGTCCTCGATACCATAACGTTCCAGCTTTCCTTTGCCAAACAAACCAGGGTATCCCTCCTCCTCGACAAAGTGAATTCCGTCCTGGCTGCTGAGTAACCGGAGGTGTGAGACAGTGGTCAGGTAATCCAAACCCTGATAATTAAAAACACGGGGATCTGTGGCAATCAAGTCCGGATCATTGAGTGGAACTTCAATAATTTCCAGCTTACCCTCGTCATTAAGCACGGGAATGAATGCCCAGCCTTCTACCTGTTTGATACTTTCAGCAACCCTAACGAGCAGCCAGGTTTTGCCTTCAAAGGTAAATACACCGGGGTTAAGCAGGCAGATGACCTGCAGGCCGTCCGCACTGGGACGGATGTCTTTAGGCATCAGTAAAGGATTTTCAGGGAATCGTTTGGCCAGGTCCTTCATAATATCATCATAGGTGTGATTCAGCAACAGCTTGGTTCAGCGAAAGTTTTGAAAATCGCCTCAGTTGATCCCAATTTGACACCGTTTTTAGTTTTACATTAAAACCTGTCAGCTTGTCTTCGTTCCCTATTCTCCGCTCTTACAATACCGCTGCGCACGAAGCTCCCTAAAGATAAATTTGAATAGCTCGCTCAATGCATCGTTTAGCCCAGCCGTTTTTTCCAGTCCTTCTTCATTGCGGTGTACAGCGGATCCGATTCTGCCGCCTTCCACTTCTCATAAAAGATCGCTGCAGCCTCTGCTTTGAGCAGTTCGCCTGTCCCACGCTCCAGTTGCGCATAATCATTGTCTTTATCGTATTTTTTGCCACCCTTATAGTTGGCGTAGCGCCTGGCCCTGGTGTAGCCCATCTGTAGAAACTTCCGCGACATATCCGCACCCACAAAATCATCGGCACGAAGATAGGTTATGAATTGTTCAAATATTTGGGCACTGCTTCGCAACGCAATCTCCGGAGTTTTGAAGCGCCAGTGCTGGCCAATTTCCGATTTATAAGGTTCACAGATCAATACGCCCTGCTCACCTTTCCCAACCCGATAGGCCTCCGGACGCTTTCGGTAATCGATCTCCGGTTTCCAGGGATACTGGTCCTTGTCAAAGTCAAGGTAAGTAGGCTTGCGTTTTTTTTCCATAAATTGGTATAATTAACATCAGCCAGGTTCAGAGAGGGCAATCAGCACCGCGCCCGCAATCATCACCGACCCACCTACGATGATCTGCCAGGTGATTTTTTCCTTTAAAAAAATTACCGAAAGCACAATAGCGATGACCAGCGAAAGCCGTTCAATTGTCGCTACATGGGAAGCATTTCCCATTGACAAGGCCTTGTAAGAGAACAAGGTCGATAGAGAGGTGCAGATTCCGGCAGCAATCAGAAAAATCCAGCCATTTCTTTCGATCTGCCTCCAGTCTCCCGCATTCCCCTGATACATGACCACTGACCAGCTGATGGCCACGATCAGCACAGCCTGAATGGCAAAGGCCAGACTCGAATCCACATTCTTTAATCCCGCTTTGGTCAGCACAATGACCAGTGCTGCTGAAACGGCAGCTAATATTGCCCATAATACCCACATAAGCTTTCAGTTTTAGGCATAACATCAATTTGATCAAAATGATTTCAACAATTCCATTTCCTTTCCAAAAATGCTGTTATAGTAGCACTTATAGTCTACAAGGTAGTGCCCGGCGTGGATTTCTTAACAATAGAAGATTAGACTCTAGCAAATACGAACACCTGGATTTTCCGTTCGAAATTATTGGAGTCCACTAACGCAGGCTCATGTAAGGCCTAGGAATAAGATCATTTCATTTAATTGAAAACATATAGGAAGAACAAATGTTTAATCGGCGTTATGCAACCTTAAAAACTGTCATTATGAATGGATTATCCCCATGGGCAGTATCAGCTGCCAGCGAACTGGCCGAAGGAGTACCTTCATTATTTGAGTGTACATCCGGAAGCTTCAATTTCAATATGTATAACACTCCCGATGCCATATGGGTAGTAGCCGGAATGCCAGGTGGCGGGCAAATGGCTTTCCGCACGGCTTTTAGTCCCGGGGCTTCCCTGGAGATCAGCAGGTATAAAACTCATGAACGCGGTCTTGATCTTTGGCTTAGCTGCGATGCCGGACTTCTGGAAACGCGGATTTGGATAGAAGAGGGCGAATTCCCCGTACTTCGCTACATTACCGCTCTAAAACCGGCACATGACCTTTTAGTGCCGTTTTGGCCAAGGGATATCCTGGCGATTGCGAAAAATGGGAACGCAGAAAATACTGCAGGTCAGATTCATGCCAGCCAGTGGGGCACACGCTCCGGTTTCCTATATATGAGCATGAGCAGGCCTAAATCAGCATCTGTACTATATCTTCAAAACCTGACGGCCCTGGCAGATTACTGCGAACAAACCCAGACCTCCGCCGGGGACAGTGTGGGCGGCAATTGGCCCGAACTTGGTTTTGCTTTACCTGCTGCCAACGAAAAACCACTTAAGGCTGGAAAACAGGTAGTTATTTGTGATGCGCTGGTTGCTTTTGATTCAGAAGTACCGGACGATGAACCGTCAATGATCAGGCAATACCTAAACTTATTGGCGAGGATTTATACACTTCTCTCCCTGCCTGCCACCAACTACAAGCCATGGCCAGAGGTCTTAGATAAGGGCTTGGCTGATTTGATCGATAGTCCGGGATGCTGGACGCAGGTCGCCGGGCACCGCTATTTCAATGCGTATGTAAGCGATTACAATACACCCCCGGAAATTATGGTCCAGTTGGCCGTCCTGCTTCCACTGCTGGATTATGTCGAATGGAGTGCGCGTGAACTGGAGGTCATGAGAACCATCAAAGCAGGACTACCCGAATTTTATGACCCGAAACTGGGAACGATTACCCGCTGGCTTCCTGCCGCGGAGGATAAGCTTGAAGGTGAGGAAGAACAAAAAGAACCTGGTGTTATGGACAGCTGGTACCTGCACCATCCGCTGCTCAACCTTTCGCGCCTTGCCCTGAAAGGGGATCAGGTAGCGAAGCAGCTTTTCCTCGACTCTCTGGATTATGCCATTAAGGTAGCGCATCATTTTAATTATGACTGGCCAGTGTTCTATAAAATGGATACGCTGGAAGTTTTGAAGGCGGAAACAGCCGAAGGTATGGGCGGCGAAAAGGATGTTGCCGGCATTTATGCCCATGTGATGCTGCAGGCCTGGGAGCTGACCCACAAAAAGCGCTACCTCAATGAAGCGGAGAAAGCAGCACAAACCTTACAGGGAATGGGCTTCCGGGTTTTCTATCAAGCCAATAATACGGCATTTTCTTCAGGCGCACTCCTAAGACTGTATAAGATCACCAATAAAAAAGTCTATCTGGAGCTGAGCTACATGTGCCTGGCTGGCATTTTCAGAAATACCCAGCTCTGGGACTGTAACTACGGTTATGGCAAGAACTTTCCAAAATTCTTTGCTTTGTACCCGCTTAATGACGCCCCTTACACGGCTGTTTATGAAGAGCAGGAAGTTTTCTGCGCAATGCATGATTACTTGAAACATGCTGAAGGAGTAGATCTCTTACCCTCAGTCAGGCTGCTGATTGCAGAATATATCCGCTACCTGGTAGACCGGGCTGTATATTATTATCCAACAATGTTGCCAACAGAGATGCTGGAAGGAAAACCAAAGATCGGTGAAGTTGATCCAAAGCTTTGGATCGCCCTGGAAGATCTCCAGGATGGTTGGCTGAAATCCGGAACCGTCGGTCAGGAAGTTTACGGAGCAGGAAATGCTTTTGGGATTCTTCCGCGCCACTACCTACAGGTTCCCGGCGAAGATTTTATGGTATATGTGGATTACCCGACTTCCCGCTTCACGGCAAGTAAAGGCAAAAACATACATTTTCAGGTATTAGGAGACGAGCGCATGAGCTGCAGGATGATGATCGTGAAAACCGGAAACAAAAAACTTCCGCATTTTGAGGTGAAGGGGAGCCATTCCTCTGGACCTCTACAGGAAAAATCCGTGAAAGATGGAAATAAGGAATATCAGCTCAACGGCAACCAAAAAATCAGCATCAAATGGAACCATTAACCTCAATGATCTTTTGGCCTTAAAAAATCTGGAAGAACACCTCATGTGGGCTGTCTACACTTGCCTTTCCTGCAAGGACTGAGCGCTATCGTCTGATAATGCGCTCATCGTCCGCTTCGTCCGCGTCCCTGTCATTTCCCAGGTCAGTGTGTGGCCTTGAAGCAGTTTCGTCCGAATCAATTTCTGTCTCCCGCTCCTGGTCATTTAGATTTTCTAGGGGTGGCCTTTCATCACCTTCTTTTTGGCCATCACTGCGAAATTTTGGTTTCGTCAAATCCTGAGGCTTGTTCACAGGATAATCGGAAGATCCTGGTTTTGGTGTTTCCTGATCGTTCATATCGTTTTAGTTTATAGGTTAATCATTTCCTGCCTGACGGGTCGCCTTCTGCCGTTTGGTATCGGTAGTATCGGTTCCTGTTCCATTACTGCCCGAGGTACTGCCAGTATTCGTGACGGTATCAGTCGATGTACTGTCTTTCATGGATTGGTTTTCGGTAGTATCTGCCTGGTCGGTTGACCGCTCTTCAGGCGAGGCACAGGAGGCCATCATAGCGAGGGCTGCTGCAAGTACATAATGTGTAGCTTTCATTGGAATGGAACTTTAGGTGTCTAAATTACTTTGTCCATTGAAAACCATTTCCACAAACTATAGTTTCAACTTAATCAAAATAACTCAAGTCATCGGAATTGTCATCACAGCTGACATGACTTCCAGCGTACCTGTTACTCGTGCTACGCTTCATTTAGCACAGCGTAAAACGGAATTGAAGTGCCAAATTGCGTAAATCGCGCATGGCCTGCGGGAAATACCTGAATTTCAATTTCCCTGGCTGCTCTCTCGGAATATTTTTGGCATTTTTTAAATTTAGGGTGCTGAGACATACAGGGCAGCATTAACGCAGGGATCACCAAATATGAAAGAAGACAGGGATGATTGGCTCAGAATGAGGGTGGGCCAGTTACAGCAGCAGGTTATGCTCATCAATAAGACAGTTGCGTCGTGGAATGTCAGCTGCTCAGCGCAACAGCCTGAGTTGCTGCAAATGCTGGACGAGCAATTGTTGTTGTTTTCGGAAATCAGGAAATTTCTTGAGCAACTCAGTTGCCAGAACATTGTGCTTATAGAACAGTTTGACAGGCTGATATTTGAAAGGAAGCTTATGTTAACCATGTTTAACAACAGGGTCGGCCCGGCAAATAGAGGATGATTTATTTGATCGGGAATGCCCTAAGGATAGCTTAGATGATATTCCAGGTTATTGTCTGCCCTAAAGCCGTCCGGTCAGCAGGGATTCTAATCTGCGGGCTGAAATTGTTCTTAACATGGCGTATTCAAACAAAATCATCATTTGACCACCAAAACCTTTCAATTTAAAGCCTGTACCGCAATGCCACATTCCTGGCTATTGCCCGAAGCAGACCCGGATGATCCTGAACAGTGGTATCTGCCGCATCCCACTCTCCTCTCGAATTTACGGCAAGGTCATATTCCTGATCATTGAGTTTGATCCTGATCAGGCTGGTCTGTTTGTTAATGGACTTTGTTAATACCGAAAACGTATAATCGGATTCTTCAAAGGTAATTCGAAGTGGTAGACTCATATCCAAAGATAACGCACACGCAGGAATACTGGTATAAATAAATTTCAGATTCAATCCCAAATTCTCCAGCTCCCTCCTGCTTTGTGATTCCTCCGCTGCTTGTAACCCCTAAAAAACATTCGTATGTTCAGACGTTAAGATTTTTTAAAACATTGGTTATGGGAAATCGAAACGCAGAGCTACTGAAAAATGAAGGGAAATGTTAATCCTTCTGAAGCCCTTGGAGTGCTTTGGAATTTGCGGGACTGAAGCTGAAACTAACCGTTCTACTTCAATCCCGCAGATGTTTACGCTTCCCGATGTCAGTTACTTGTCCACGGGTTTCTGCAGCTCATAGATCTGATGCGCGACTACACTGTCGGGCGTTAGGTTGCCCATGCTTACCTGGACCTTATTTTTAAAGCCGGATATTACCTTATCCTCACCCGCCATCAGGGCCTGATAGCCGTCCTTCGCCACATCTGCCGGATCAGCCATCGCTTCTTTATCCTGCACGGCTCTGCTTTCCTGCATGTCCGCCTTATTGAAGAAGTCCGTATCGGTTACTCCCGGCATCAGCGCAGTTACTGTGATTTCAGTATCACGTAACTCTTCCCGTATGGCTTCAGTGAAAGAGAGCACAAAAGCTTTTGTGCCATGATAGACTGCTTGCCATGGCCCAGGCGTCTTACTTGCGATAGAGGCCGTATTCAAAATTTTGCCGGAGTTTCTGGCGATCATGTCGTTGACGAAAAGTTTCGTCAGTACCACCAGAGAGGAGATATTCAGGTGAATGATGTCCAGCTCCCTGTCGATGTCAGTGTCTTCGAATTCTCCATACACACCCTGGCCGGCATTATTTACCAATACTTCAATATCAATGCCCTGCGACTGCAACTCGGCATACAAGGCAAAAGCCTGCTCAGGATCAAACAAGTCTTTAGCGAATGTGAGAACGGTAATACCTCTTTCTTTCAGTTCAGCTGCTGTAGCATCCAGCTGAGTTTGGTCCCTGGCCACAATAACCAGATGGTATCCATCTGCTGCAAACAGTTTCGTCAGTTCGTAACCTATACCGCTGGTTGCTCCGGTGATTAAGGCATATTGATTCACTTTTTCCATAATTTTCATTTTTAATTTGAAATTGAATTCATGTTGCTTTCGAATAAGGGCGTAGTTCTGGATCGATTTAACTTCATTCGTACCCGGAACTTGAATGCTTGGCTACGACGCAATAAAATGAAATGGCTGCCCTTGGGCGGCCACCTCATTTTAATTACCTCAGCTATTTCTTCTTACCTTTCGCCGAGATGTACTCCTCGATTACTTTGCGGTCATTAGAGCCAGTCGCGCGTTTTGCGCCGACGACCTGCTGTAGACTCACTTTCATTTTTTCTGCAACGTGGGAAAGTTCATAGTCTTCTGAAGAGTTGACTTTTTTCCGGTCACTTGGTCCTTTCTTAGCCATAGGGATAGTTTTTGATATTAATGATTGGTTGAACTATTACAGTTGAGCCTGTATGGCATTGATCATCTCCAAATGATGTTTAACTACCGGAGCGGTTTTGGCTGAGAAACCTTTCAGGTCAGCGTCCTTGAGGTTTTTACTACCGTCCTCCATCAGGGCTAACGTTTTCTGGTGCCCTTCTACCATGGCAGCGGTATAGGCTTTGTCAAAATCAGCGCCTGACTTGGATTTGAGTTCCTCGTACTTGGCCTGATGCATGGCATCCAATGCAGTCGGCAACATGATGCTTTTAGCAGTGGCGATTGTTTTTAGTTCTTCATTGGCCATACTGTGGTCCTTTACCATCATGGAGGCAAATTCTTTTACCTTCGCGTGGCTTCCCTTTTGCAGCGCCAGTTTACCAAACTCCACTTCCGCCATTCCTCCAACGGCCGCTTTGTTCGTGAAGGAAGTGTCAGGTGTGCCGGTATTTATCATGGCAGGATCATCGGAGATCATGGTATCGGTAACCATAGCAGAGGTGTCAGTTGCATCATCCGCACTTTTCGGGCTGTTGCCACAACTTTGAAAGCCGATTACAGATCCGGAAATTGCGATGGCATAAATTAATTTTTTCATAGGTCTTTGTTTTTGTTTGCTTGCATCAACCAATTGCTCGGGCATTTGTTTTCAACGATGGAAATTCGTCTAAAACATTGTAAATGCGTCAAATACGTAAAACCCAGGTGAATTACTGGAATTGCTATGAACTGTTATCTTCGATATAGGATCTCTAAACTTTTTTATCCGGGAACTGTTCAGGATAAAGCTGGTATGAACCATGCGACCCGTCAATTCAAATATCCAGTCAAATAAATCTGAACGTTATGGCACGTAAAAAATCATCTTCGAAAAAACAGCAGCTCAAAAAGTCCGATACGGGTGCGACGGTCGCTGCCCGGAGTTCCAGTGTATCTTTTCCGCCCGTGTTCAGCGGCATTGAGCTCAGTCAAAGCGGAAGGACCGACACCATATGAAAACTGGTCCTCAATCCAGGTCATTCCTCTACCGGAATGGCCTGAGCCTCGTCTTTTTAACTTTGTTCCTGATCACGCTGGCTGCCCAGGCCTTAACTGGCTGGAACAAACACAACCAGGACCTGAAAGATGATCAGAGGCCAGAAATCGGAATTGGTACTTACCTGCAGAGCGGGCATTTCATATCGGCCACATTTGAAAACTTTGAAAGTGAGTTCCTGCAAATGGCCTTATATGTCCTGCTCACGGTTTCCCTTAGACAAGTCGGATCCGCGGAATCCAAGAGCCTGGATGAACCGGAAGATGTGGACCGTGAACCTGTGCCCGGTCCGGAGGCGCCATGGGCGGTTCGCAGAGGAGGCTGGATTTTGAAGGTGTATCAACATTCCCTTTCCATCGCCTTCGGCATCCTGTTTTTTACGAGCTGGGGATTGCACCTCTACGGCAGCTGGCAAAACCACAATGTGGAACAATCTGCAAAAGATTTGCCGAAAGACACTGTACTTCAATACCTGGGACAATCAGAATTCTGGTTCGAGACTTTCCAAAACTGGCAGAGCGAGTTTCTCTCGGTTTTTGCGATTGTATTCCTGACGATCTACCTTCGGCAGAAAGGTTCACCGGAGTCCAAACCGGTCGACGCTTCGGATATGGAGACCGGAAAATGAGACTTAAAAAAAATAATATCATACCGATGAAAAAACCAATGCTTTATTTTTTTATCACTTAATCATACCCTATGTCCTTAACAAAAATTGTCATCGTAGGTGGCGGTTTCGCCGGATTAAATCTCGCTAAAACGCTGGAAGATAAACCCGGATACGACATCACGCTTGTCGATCAGAATAATTACCATTTTTTCCCGCCCCTGCTCTACCAGGTTTCCACGGCCTTCATTGAAGCTTCCAACATCAGCTATCCTTTTCGCCGTATGTTCCAGTCCAAATCCCATTTCAGTTTCCACATGGGTACGCTCCAACAGATCCATCCGGAGAAGAATAGCATAAGAACAGATAAAGCGGAACTCAATTACGACTTCCTCGTATTGGCCATGGGCACCGAGACCAATTACTTCGGAATGGAAAATGTGAAACGCGCAGCCTTACCCATGAAATCCATTGACGATGCACTGGAGCTACGTAACCATGTTTTATTGAGGTTGGAAGAGGCTGCTGAAAGCAATGATCCTGCCGAGCGCGAGCTACTCGGTAACATTGTAATTGCAAGCGGCGGTCCCACAGGCGTAGAGATTGCTGGCATGTTGGCGGAGATGGGCGGCAATATCGTGAAGAAAGACTATCCCACCGCGGCGAGTAAAGGTCTGGGTAAGATTTATCTGGTCGATGCGCTGGACCGTCTGCTCGCACCAATGAGCCAGAAATCCCAGCAGGAAGCTGCAAAAGTACTTGAGGGACTTGGCGTGACGATTATGCTAAATACAGCCGTCAAGGATTATGTAGGCCAGCGGGTGATTTTTAGCAATGGCGAAAGCATCCCAAGCGCTACACTGATCTGGACTTCCGGCGTGATTGCCAGGGAAGCTCCAGGCTTGCCTGAGGGAAGTACTGCTAGGGGTCGACGGATTAAAGTGGATGAGTTCAACAGGGTTCTGGGTTTGTCCAATGTATTTGCTATCGGTGATCTGTGTATTCAGGAAAGCGACCCTAAATTCCCCCAGGGCCATCCACAATTAGCACAGGTGGCCATTCAGCAAGGCACACTCCTGGCAAGAAACCTGATGCTAATCGAAGCTGGCACAGCTATGAAGCCATTCTTGTATAAGGATAAAGGGTCGATGGCAATCATCGCCAAATACAAGGCGGTCGTAGATTTGCCAAAGGGATTCTTCAAAGGTTTTTTTGCCTGGCTGGTCTGGCTGTTCATCCACATCATCCCGATTGCCGGCTTTAGAAATAAATTAAAGCTCGCTTTTAACTGGTTCTGGAGCTTCGCGACCAACGATCCTACCTTGAGATTAATTATCCGGCCCGAAAAAAAGGACCTGGATTAGAACAATAGTTAGCTACAAAACCAAATAAGCATCACTGCTGTTATTCCCTAAACTGAAAAATGAGCATCATTATATCTATAGATAAATTAGCACCGCAGATCTCGCAAGAGCAAATCAGTAAACTGGAAACGGCAGCGGCCAGGCACCTGAAAGAATCTAGCATTGCCTTCTCCATTAAATATTCAGATGAAAACGTTACGGAAATTGAATGCAGACAGGAAGAAAACAGATCTGGTAATTACGCTACTGAAGCTACCCTGATCAAAAGGACACGAGAGCTGTTCGGTAAGTTTCTGCCACAGTCGGAATTAATCATCCTTCCAGTAACCTTCAGGCCATCGCCGGCCAGTTTGGTATCTCCAGCCTGGCTGGATCAGAAAATGAATGAAAAAGGAATCAAAATCAAACAAATCGCTTTCGACACGGGAATAGACCGGGAAAGCATCTCAGACTGGGTAACTGGAAAGCGCAAGATGAGCCAGATCGTTAAGGCCATGTTCTACTATTACCTGTCCAAATGAAACCAGATTTATTCAGAGAGGCAATGCCCGGGAGTACCCCGGCATTGCCCTGATCACTTAAACAATGCTTTCCAGCTATTCTGCTTTTTAGATCGTAGTATTTTGCCAGGGATTCAGATTCTGAGCATCCCTGGGATTCCTTTTCCGATTATTTTCCATAATTTCAACTGTAGTAACATGATGGTGAGCTCCCTAGCACGCGACATTATTGCTGCGCCTTTGCGAAGCTTAATCGTTCAGTACCTTTCTCCAGAAAAAGTTTAAGCAGATCAATTGCCAGATCAGCAGAGACATAATGCAATGCCTGCTAATATCCGACTCTTGCTCACACAAATGAATTTGATTTGAGTAATCAAAAATCGTTTGGAGATGTACAAGGTATTACCGATTCAGCAACGACCCATAATCAAGATATCGGTGTTCAGCTATTTGCGAAGGATTTCTCCATTGCATCACCATTACTGTCGCGGAAATAGCCTTTCATCGACTCTTTCTGATTTAGCTTACTGAAGGTGCCCTCGTCGTTGGCTTCACCTTCATTAAGACTTTAAATTTAATTGCCGATAGTATCTACAGTCGCTGCAGGTGTACCGGTATTGGCTCCCCTACCAATTGCTGTATCAATTGGAGTAGCCAGGGAATCAGTTGAGGTTGTTGAATCAGAAACACTGGACTGGGTAGTATCCGCCGAACGTTGATCGGTTTTATCTGAACCGCAGGCGGCGAAAAATAAACTGAGCGTCGTGATGGTCATTAATGATAACTTTTTCATAGGGATAATTTTGTGAGCTAATTGATTGAATTATTGTTAGCAGGACACTTGAAACATCAGATTGTTTCAGGAAAAACACATTGGCGGGCTTCCGCTCTTGTAAATGAAACTGCCTTTTCAAGATCTGTATCTGAAATTTACAACATAATCGAAAATGATTCGTTCTTATTACTGAAGAAAGATGATCCTCAATTGTCTCAAGCTATAATGGCCAATGATCACCCGCGACATCCACCTGGATCTTTCGGTAAATAGGTAATCTTCCATTACAGAGCGCTTTCCCACTCGACACAGTTTTCAACTCAATCAATGGTTAAGCTTATGAACATACCTGAAAACCTTCCCGAAGAAAAGGACGAAATAGACGTAAACTCTGCCCTTGATCTTGTCTTGCTGGCCGAGCAACTTTTCGTCAGCCCAAGGCTTATCCTCAGAGCCATTAAAATTGTCGGAAACTCCAGAAAAAAGGTCATCGCACACCTGGTATATCAAAAATTGATGCCTGCTAGACGGGCCCGCTTGTAAGAAAGAAATACGAAAAAATCTTTTCCCGCTAATGCGATTGATAGGCTAGGTTAATCAGAATAATTGTTCACTATTCTGATCAAAAAATTAGACAGTCTACTCAAATTAATGATTCATCCATTCGCCGGTGTGCATGTAAGAGCATTAGATACGTCTCTCATTGTCTTGAGTGATCTTAAAAAAAATTGGAACAAGCTTTGCTAAGCTTAAAAACCTATGAATCATCTACCTATGGAAAATACTGCCTTTAACGATGAGATATGCATGCAGCGTTCCTGCCTGGAAAGTTTTGCTTATAAACTCACCGAAGATCTTGAAAATACCAACGACTATACGAAAGGCGCTAAGCGCATTGCATACTTGGTACGCCGTACCCTTTCTACGGTATTTTGAGGGTAATAAATACCAGGAAATCGCCGACGAACTTAACATTCCAATAGGTACAGTGATGACCCGTATACATATGGCCCGTAAAGAATTGCAGAAAAGCTTAAAAATGTATGCGTATGGATTTCAACCAGATTTAAAAACAGTTTAAAATTATCTCATTAACAACTAAAATCAAATATTATGATGACTTATAACTTACACCTGCCAGCCCTGGACCTGACCATTGAACCACAGGAAAATGGCCATTTCCAAATCCTTGAAGGGGACCACAAAGTCGGCTCAATTTATGCGAAATTGAAAGGTACAAAGCTGGAGTGGAGATCCGAGGAGCCGCTCAGTATGCAATTTGTAAATGAAATGGGCGCATTGATCCAGGAACATAGGCTTGGCTTTTAAGTCAAACCAGATCACGTCTGCCCCCCTTAAATACCATGGTATTTGTTCATTATTTCTGGCGTCTGACGATAAAAAGATGTCGGCGTCCAGTTGCTGTTCGGCATAATTGATTAAAATCGCCTAGCTGCTGGCAGGTACCTGTACCACAACTCGTCCTTTCCAAACGGAGTTCTTGAAAAAATACTGCTGCACTGCAGTCCAGCTAATGATCACCAAATTCAGCATCTGTAGCGGATGCAGCAGGAGATTGATACGCCAGTTCTCTCCAGCAAGCTTTGAAGTGTAAATGCGGGTTGAGAAAATGATCAGTATTAGTCCGACCACTTGATAGGGCTCTCCGGCAGCCATGATGAGCAAAGGCCCAAGGGAAAGGGTAACAATAAATGGAAGAAAAAGACTGAGCCTGTTATCGAATGGCGCCATGAAATTTTTACTGAAGCCCATGATGGCCTCATTAAATGAGCGGTACATCCTGCAGCTGACCAGCCCGTTTGCCATTAACCCCTCTCCTCTCAGCCCCGCTTCTTTCAGGGCTTTCATAATACAAAGGTCTTCGGCAACCTTATCACGAAGAGTTTCGTGCCAGCGGTGCCGATGGTATTCTTTAGCCGGAAACAACATGAACTGGCCGCAGGCAGCCGAAAATACGGCAAACCGGTGACCAAGGATCAGTTTTAACGGCAACAGCGTGAGCAATAAGTAATGCATCAGCGGAACTGTACTTTGTTCAGCCAGGCTCAGCATTTGCTGGTTGCTAAATAGGGACAACAACGATAATTTCTGTTCTTTGAGTCGGTGTAATGCGCTGGAGAGCAGAAGCGGATGAAGATTTACATCTGCATCCACGAACAGCAAATATTCTCCCTTGGCAACTTCGGCTAGTTGCCAGCAGGCATAGTTCTTACCGGTCCAGCCCTTATTAAGCGGCTTACCACGAATTACCTTTATAGCCTCATGCCTCGAAGCGTAGCTACTGGCCATCGAAAAGGTCTCATCTTCGGAATGGTCATCCAATACAATAACCTCATAGTTAACACCCTTTAAGCCCAGCACGGAATTTAAGATGAGCTGTAGATTTTGGGCTTCATTTCTGGCGGGGATAAGAATCGACACGAATTCATCGCTTGAACGACGGCTTGCTGGTAGCCGCGGATTAGAATAGTAATTATAAGCTGCCACTAAAAGTCGGGCGAGCAGAAAAATGAATATCAGGAGGATGAGAATCTGCAAAAGTATTTTTCTGGTTAAACCGTTATAAAGATTTTTAGTTTTGAAACCACATGTTTTCTTTTTCCGTAGTCAGCATTCTGGATCAATGATCCCAGGTGATTAAGGAAAACTTTCACTGCCCGAAACTGTTTCAATCTAAAAAGCAAAACATGAACAATTTTTTCAGAGGTATTATTGCTGCCTGGGGAGCAAAAAAATTGGGAGGCGGTTGTCTCTCTACTATTGTCATATTTATTCTGATCTATACGCTGCTTGGCAAATGCAACAACAAGACACGTGCGGCCGAAGTGAATCAACGAAAACCGAGTGTTGCGGTGTGCAGGTAGTTAACGATCATTGGAACAATTACCCTTGGAATGTTATTGAGCGGAGCCCCTGAAAAAATGGAACCCCGCTGATTATTAACAAACCTTATGCCCATGACATTTGGCAGGAAAATTTGTTCTATAAAAATTCATCCCATTTTGTACTTGAATAAGATTTCCAACAACCAGGGGCAAAGTTGGATCAGGGCTTTAATGGTTACCCTGATAGTTCCTATTGTTTTCTTCATCGCTTTCGCCCGGAGTTTGGGCTTCTAACATACTGACCCTTTTGTGGTTAAAAACATAGACTGCTTCTGGCTGATATCCTCCTATCTACTCGATTTCATTAACCCAATCCATCCGTCAGAGAACTTTAAGGATTTGATTGTTGCGAACTCATTTCCCGCTGACAGTAGATTCATTGACGGGCTGTCGAGGATATTCATCGCGTATTGCGTGAATCAGTTGATCCAGGCTTTTCGGAAACATGGGCATTCCAGATAATTGGTGCCTCAGCCAATGGATCATTGCTTTTATGCGGTAAAATCGTTCAGCCGCCAGATATTGAACTAGCAACACCAATCCATTTGAAGGGCTCCGCTGTTAGTTTTCATAGATTATTTAATTATAGTATGGAAATACAATTGATGATTCATCTCCCTGAACAGGAGAACAATGTGAGAGAAAGCAGCTTTGGCGGACTACCGGTAAAGCTTGTGGGGAGTGTTTTTGACTGGCCGAAGTGCAAGTCCTGTAATGCTGATCTGCAGTATCAGGGTAAGGTTAAGACGGATCTGGGTCTGGAAATGATATTTATGTGTGCGAACGATCCGGGGATGTGTGACGAGTGGGAACCAGATTCAGGTGGAAATACAGTGCTGATTGTGGAGGATGGCGATTTGGAATTTGTAGAGCCGCCTGTTCCTGAAGCAGTTCGTGATACGGAGTATGGGGTTAAGCTGGCTGATGTGGAAGCTTTGGATTATGACCAGGCACGGGAGGATTGGGGCGAGAAGCGGCGTGAGGTATTGGGACAGTTGTTTGGATCGCCTTCCTGGATACAGGGAGACGAAACTCCGGTTTGTCCGCATTGTGGGGAACCAATGCGCTTTGTTGCACAGCTGGAGGAAGGACCGGATTACCGGACGGCGATGAACTTTGGTTCTGGTGTGGCTTATTTATTCGATTGTCCTAAGGACAGGCTGGGTAAATTTCTCTGGCAATGTTGATGCCTTTGTGATTATGGTTTGAGTGTTTTATTTTATTTGATATGTCTATTCTGTTATGCCCTGGAATCCTGATTTATATAACCGTTTTAAAGATTTACGTGACCGGCCTTTTTATGAACTGGCGGATTTGATTGTTACTGTAAAAGGGATGAAAGCCCTGGACCTGGGTTGCGGTACAGGTTCGCAGACAGCGGTATTGGCCGATCGTTTTGGGGATTCGGTGTTTATGGGTGTGGATGCTTCTGCGGAGATGCTGGCTAAAGCAGATGTGTTGGCACATTCGCGTTTGTCCTTTCAGCGGCTGGAGATACAGGAGTTGTTGGGTTCTAATGAGAAATTTGATCTAATTTTCAGTAACGCGGCATTGCAATGGCTGGACGGCCATGAGCTCTTGTTTCGTGATTTGATTGGGATGCTGAACCCCGGTGGTCAGTTTGCGGTACAGATGCCGGTTCAGAAGGAGAATGTATTGAATGTGTTTTTATTAGAGCTGGTTCAGCAAGAACCTTTCTCTGCCTGGCTGGATGGTTGGTACCGGCCTTCTCCGGTATTGAGTATGGATGATTATGCACAGGTCATGTTTGCGGCTGGTCTGGAGAATTTGGTGGTAATGACGAAGGTCTACCCTATTATTGCCAATGATCATGAGACACTATATGATTTCATCGCCGGTTCTGCTTTGATTCCTTATATGGAACGTTTAGCTGCTCCGCAACAATTGGAATTGACGCAGGCATTTAAATACCGTATCGCGGAGCGATTCGTGGAACTGCCGGCGATTTATGCGTTCAAGCGCTTGCTGTTATATGGCAGGAAACCAGTCTGATTTTTATCAATTGAACTGGTTTTGGATAACTGATCCTTAAATTATGTGCTGCTTACTGAATGTCAAAAACGAAAAATGCGATCAAGAGAATTAGGGCAAATAGGGCAAAACCAATAGCTATTAATGATGATTTTCTGTCTTCGCTTCGCATTCTGGAATAGATTTCATGAACATCTTCATTGAGTTCTTCCTGTTCATTATAACTGATATAGAGCTGTGCTGCCTGGACAAATTCTTTTCTTTTGTACAGCTCGTAGAATTCTTTTTTGAAGGTTTTGTAATTCATTCCCAACGCATGATTGTGATTCCATTGAAATTTACAGTCCAGGCAATGGATCATCACCATTTTTCGGTCTTTGTAGCCAGCGACCAGCATGCCGACTCCTCCAAATAATACCGCTCCTACTGCGGCGCTGTCGTTATCAAAGCCTTTTTCTTTGGCTTCTACATTCGTTGAATTACAAGTTGGGCAGTTGAGTTCGTCTTTTTGCATTTTGATAGCGTTTATATTTGTGATTTTTTTAATGATTGATTTGGATAATTAGGTATCATGAGCTTAAATTACCAATTATTGGTTTTGAATTAGTGACCTTTTTTTGATTAAACGGCCAATGGAATAGATAAGGGCTCCAATGAATACGCCTTTAAGCAGGAAGAATAATAGAAAGTTGATCAAAAGTTGAGTAAGAGTCTGATTTTGACGTTCTGTACTAAAGAGCTTTAGGAATTCAAAGAGCCAGCCGGCATTCATAAGCAAAGACAGGCCCAATAAAATATAGGGACTTCGTCCTGGCCTGTTAAAAAGGAGTACCAGAGGAAGGATCCTGCCTGCGATAAACAGGTAGATCGGGAGGAATCCATAAGAGCCTGTTGTTTCTGTGCTGAAGCTTAGGTAATTGCTTGCAGAAAAATAGGCGATCAGGTAATCGTTGGTATTTAGGATGGCGTAGCTGAACATCAGCCACCTGACAATGGCCAGAGGTTCTCTGATGTTGGTATGCGAGATATTTCCGGCGATTAGGATCGAAAGCACACTGATGAACAGGCTGTTAATAAAAATTTGATCGATGTAGCTGAGCAGCAGGTAGAGCGATTCCATGGACTGAAATTAGTAATTATTGGTCATTAAATCAAAAGCTTTAAGTTTAAGTCATATTACTCCCTTTGGGTTATCAGATCTTTTCTTAGATTAAGGGATCATTGGAGGTAATTTATGGAATCAAGATATTGGCCTGTGATCAAGCAGGCTTATGCGGGTTTTAATGCCCGGGATATTGATCAGGTGTTCGCAGTAATGGTGGACCAGGTGCATTGGCCGAAGGCTTTTGAGGGCGGTCATGTGGTCGGAAAGGATGCGGTGAGTGCATATTGGTTGAGGCAATGGTCTGAAATCAATCCGCGGGTGGAGCCGCTTGCTATTTCGGAGCGTGAGGATGGCAAGTTAGAGGTGCTGGTATCCCAGCTGGTCAGGGACCTGGAGGGGAATATTCTTTTCGATGGGCAGACCAGGCATGTATATGCTTTCGATGGTGATATGATTGTGAGTATGGATGTGGAAGCTGCTTGACCAGAGCTTGGTTTAAGCTTTATGATTCTTAATATGTACGCTTAAAATTGTCTGGATACCGGCTGATAGTCGCCGGAGTTTATGGTCTGAGAAAGTATAGCTTTGGCGCTGTAAAGCATAAAGGGAAGCCTCTTTACAGAAACTTCCCTTTATATTTTTCTTGGCAGATATCCTGCCTGGAGCAGATTTGATGCCAGTTTTTTTATTGTTTTGTTTAAGCTTCTTCGTTTCCGGATGCATTACCGGCGAGGTCCCCGGCGATGTCATCTTCTTCTTCCTCGGTATCAGGCTCTTGGTTTTCCTGTTCGTCCTGAAAGGTGTTGTCGTCCTGTGGATCTTTATATTTTTGGTTTTCGTTTTCCGGATCTCTGGGATCTGTGTTTGCTGTTGTCATGATCTTGTTTTTTTAGGTGATTGTCTGATAGACTAAACAGCTTGTTTAGGTCCGGGTTTCATTAGTTTTGTTTTTTTTAGCGCTATCCTGGAGTGGTAGGATGAACTCTTTATGGCCTTTGGCCCGTCTACAGGTAGCAGACTATCCTACTTGATGGCTTTCTTCTTCCCGATGTACTTATAAAATTTCAGTTGTTTGTTTTCCAGATCGACTTTGGCTATTCCGGCTCTCATGCCAAGAAAGATGTTTTGATCATCGAAGGTGGCCATTGAATTGGGGTACAGTCCTCCCCAGAAAGTTTTTTCGAACAGGGTTTCTTTTTTTAATTCCTTGATGAGGTAGAAGTTGTTGTAGGAAACAACAAGGATTTGATCTTTGTATACCGCTGCCAGTTGAGGTGCGTCTTCGAATTTGATGACTCCCTGATAGCTGAAAGGTGCTGTATGGGTATTCAGTTCATATAAGGCGCCCTGGTTATAAGTGAGGTGGGCCAGGCCCTCGATAAAGTAAATTTTATCCCGGTAGATGAAAATGTCTGTAACATTACCGTTTTTGATAAGGACGCTTTCTTTAGAACGGCTCTTTTGCTGAAAACTGAGCGCCCCTCCCCATTCTCCGCGATTAACGCCGATAAGTGTGCCCCCCGGGATCCTTAGTTTGACTGTGTTTTGGTAGTTGTTCGGTTTAACGACCAGTTTGCCCTTTTCCTGAGCAACATTAAATTCATAGTTGGAGAAATTCCATTTTCTTTTCTCCTCGGCTCCTGCGGTATCCAGGTTGACTTCTACGAAGTCTCTGGGGATTTTAGGGCTATTCTGGCCCTGGCAGAGGTTGCCTAGGCTCAGTAGGATTGTAATGAAGAATGTGATGCGGAGCGTCATGTTGGATTTGACTTGGGCTATGTTTGTTTAAAGATAGGAAAATATGGCAGTTTATCATCAGCTCTTTAGCAGTGGCGCAATTCAATAGCAATGCGATTTCAATCAAACATGTTTTTGATTTACCTAAATTGGCGCCGTGAAAAATAGGAAGAGATGACAAATTACCATTTGATAAAATCATTTAATGAATTCAGCATTCACGAGCTTTATGCGGTGCTGAGACTGCGTAATGAGGTTTTTATAATAGAGCAGAACTGTCCCTACCTGGATTTGGATGGCAAGGACCAGGAGAGTTTTCATTTGCTTTATTATGTGAAGGATCAACTGGCGGCTTATACCAGGCTACTGCCTGCCGGCTTATCTTACGAGGAGCCTTCTATCGGTCGTGTGATCACGGCGCCGTCTTTTCGCGGCATCGGTTTGGGTAAGCTTTTGATGGAGGCTTCAATTGATGGTTGTTATGAAAAGTTCGGTATTTGCGGCATTCGCATCAGTGCGCAGTACCACTTATCCAAATTTTATAGTTCTCTAGGGTTCGCGGAGGTTGGTCAGGTGTATGATGAAGACGGGATTCCGCACATTCAAATGTTCAGAGCGCCACTGGGTAAGCACTAAAATCCATTTATTGCGATCTGTATTGCGGCATTTTCTTTTCGTAAATTACACAGCTGATCATGAAAGGACGATCCTGGATCAGATCCCTCTTCGATTTTCCTTGACCATCATTATAATCAAGAGAACCCCTCTGAAAGTTATTGTAAAAAATAAGCCGAAAGTCAGCATCAGCAAATTGCCATTAGTTAAAGATACTCCTCATTGGTAAAATCTCCGGTACTATTCCGCGATGCGCAGCATTTACCTGGTATTGTCGGGCCTCCTCACGCAGCACAACCACACCAAGCTTCGAATGGAGTTATCGCTATAACAACCACTTTCCACCTTCCCTAACTAGTCTGGATATCTACTATCCATTAACCAAGAGCATGTAATGCTCCTGGTTAATGGTATCCTGAATAGGATGACTAGGCTAGTTTCCAGACTTCAAACGACATCTTAATTATTAGCTGATCACTCGATCCGGTCAACATAAGGTTCATCTCCTTCTTTAGGTACCCTGCTCCCCAGATCCATAGATCCAGTTTCGCTGGCGCTTATTACCTGTTGTCTGATTTGCTGTAATGCATTGTTATCCCCGATCAAGTCGATCAGTTCCTTGGCCTCCTGGAGGCTGGCCTCTATTGTAATTCTCATACCACTTCTTCCCTTAATTTACTGCCCTCAGACCTCTTCCGAATCGTCATTCCCAGCCGCATTTCCTGCCAGGTCACCGGAAATGTCGTCCTCCTCTTCTAACTCATCAGGATTATTGTTTTCCTGCTCATCCTGTACAGTGTTATCGTCTTGCGGATCTTTGTACTTTTCCTGATCTCTTGGATCTGTATTTTCAAATACCATAATGTATATGTCTAGGTTTGTGAATAATTATAAATTGAATAGTCCGACAATCCTTGGTTTGTTCCCTTTCATTCCAAGGAGCAAATTCGGTACAAGTCTACCTGATATTCGCTAAAGCTCGGCTGAAAATGCTATATATTGGGCTTGGCTAAGTCAAGTCCGGTACCTTCCCCGCCTGGATGTCTTCCTTAATAGTTTTGGCCTTCTCAACCCATTCCGGCACCCTTTCCTGCAGGTCTTCTTTGATATCTTCGAATCGGCTGACACCAAATTCGTCTTTTTTAGTAAGGTATTCCACTGCTTTGTAGATGGCGATACCGATTAATGCGTGTTTAATAAATCCCATGATATTCAGTTTTTAATATTGATGTGTTTGCCGTTTATCGACGACTAGTCAACAACTTGATCGATGATAAGTTTCCTATTTTAACAAAACACACGATACTCCGATTTTCTTTCTTAGCTTTTGATAAAGCATTGATTTCCTTTTGAGGCTCAGGCACTCAATTGATCATTACCTCATGTTATCCTCAAGTCATTATTAAATTTTAATTGCATCGCCTCTCTGAGTATTTGACCCGGTTTAATGAAAGAGTATACTTTTTATGTTGCGTTTTTTGGCGCAACCGTTCATCATTTCAATAATCTTCCTCGGATTTGGTGTAGCCCGGCTGATACATCCAATAACATATTCATTGTATTTTAATCACATAAACAACTGAATATCAAATGCACTTATCGCTTTCACATAATATACACCTAACATACACTCTTTTTCAATTCTGCTGACTTTCTTTGCATCGTTGAATCATGAAATCCAGTACTCATTGATGAGGAAATGACTGCTTCAACAATTGATTTGATGAAAAGACATGATGATAACTTGAAACGATTATCAGGGCTGCTGACCGAAGAGATTACAACTGGTGCCGAAAAAGAACCGCTAGACTCAGGTCAGATGTCCGACACACTCAGCAAATCACAGGCTTACCGTTTATACGGCAGGGACAATGTGGACCGCTGGTGTAAAGAAAGCCTGATCCATCCGGTTAGCCTCGGCGGTTCAGGTAAGAAAAAATTCATCGACCGGCTAAAACTCGAGGCTGTTGCCCGGGCAAGTAACCGAATGATTTACCTACCGATCAGTGACCGGTAGGTAATCGGCTTGGATATCTTAAGCTTGGTCTGCTGGTCGCTTACTCCAATTTTCAGTTGCTTAACTTTAAGTTTCGCAGCACGGCAGTTACACCTTGGGTTGCAAAATCCTGTTACAGTTATTTTTGCTTCAAATTGCTGTCCGCAATACTCGCAAATTCTGGTTATTCTGATGTTTGAACTCATCGCATTATTTGTGTTTAATTGTGCTTACTTGTGTTTATTTGTGTGTGGATGTCTGGTTAGCTCTCCCAACTTTTTTGCCGAGGTACAAACTGAAATCCGAGGTACAAGTACAAGACAAGAATATGCTAAATGAGCGAAAAAGTCAAAAACCAACGGGCAACAAAAAACCGCTTAAAGGTTTCTTCGAAGCGGTTTTGTCAAAATTTTGTGTCTACTTTTTAGGGCTGTTTTTGGTTCTTACTTTCCGATACACAAATTATAACACACTATAAAACAATGACTTGTTAAAAACAAGTAACATTTTAGATTTGCCGAAAATCATCGGTAGTAATTTAGCCTGTAATGTTGACAACTATGGTAAAAATACTTAAATTTTGGTATTTGATATAGTTATCTTATTTGCTAGACATTCATATTTCACCTTGGTCGCTAGTGCACAAATCTCGAACTTTTTCCTATCTGATTTAGCTTTAATGGCCGATTTTTTTGAAAAAATAAATAATGGTGATTTTCTTTCAAACGACCTAAATAAAGCAATTCCACTCTTTTATTCGACTATGAAAAATAGTACAGAATCACATGTAAGTAACTGACAAATAAGCCACATTGTAACAAATGCAATAATTCTGTGCCTCAAAATCATGCTAACTTTCAATAAATTCATAAAGAAATATCAGGAAACAAAGGTTCTAGATATACACGAAATGAGCTTAAATAAAGGGATTTATTGGCTTAAAGGCGCAAATGGCTCAGGAAAGAGCACCTTACTGAAATCTTTAGCCGGTATTTTACATTTTGAAGGTGATGTTTTACTGGAGAAGCTAGTTAGTGTAAAAAAAAATAAGCGCGAATATCGCAGGTTGGTAAATTTCGCCGAAGCTGAACCTGTTTTCCCTGAATTCCTTACTGGAAAAGAGCTAATCGATATGTTCGCTAAAGCTAAGAGTGGAACAAACGAACAAAAGGAATTTTACACTCAGACAATTGGTCTTCAACCATATCTGAACCAGCCTTTAGGCACTTACTCTAGTGGTATGCTGAAAAAACTTTCTTTGATATTGGCTTTTATGGGGAAGCCAAAACTCATTTTACTAGATGAACCACTGATCACAGTAGATTTAACTTCTCTGGAAGTACTTTACAACTGGATTATTGAAAGAAACAAATCAGAAGACACCAGTTTTGTACTGGCTTCACACCAGTCTCTGGATGGATCTGGGATCCCGGTAGATGCCATACTCTCCATTAATGACAAGCAATTATTGTTAAGCGAATGAGGTCACCGATCAGAACTGTTTTGACCAAATCATTCGCCTGGAGGTTTTACAAAGAACATTCGGGAATACTCATTTTCTTTTTTGTAACAGTAATCAGCTATTGCTTTTTTATCAAAACCGCAGGGATTTACAGAAAAGAGGAATCTGTTTTCTATCACTTGATGCTAATGATGACTTTCCTGACTTCACCAGCTATTATGGTTGCAGTCTTTGTACTTTGGATATTTTATACCGTTAAGAGTTGGCAGTTCATTGGGCAAGAACTAAAGAAAAATCAATTCAAGTTTCTTTATTACAGTATTACATCCTCTAGCAAAGCAGCTCAGTTTTTTGCCTGGTGTTATGTGCAATTGATGATTTCGCTACCACTGATTGGATATTGGCTATTTGCAACAATCCTTGGCCTGATATATGGTTCCTTTTTAATTCCAGCTATCACATTTGTTTTTATTTTGATCTTAATTTGCCTGAGTGCACTTGTATATTTAAAATTCACAAACCAACTAGAGCGATCAAATTCAAATAGTGTACTCCTTCAACTTATCTCAGGTCGCAAAAAGAATATCTCCACGTTATTTCTTTATCAGCTATTAAACAGCGGCAAGCTTTCTTTTGTGCTTACTAAACTCTTTTCATGTCTAATCATCATGGGAATGATCAATATTTCCGCAATGGCATTAAATGATGATAGATTACCTTTAATATTTATACTTGCAATAGTTACTGCCCATAGTTTTTTGATTTATCAGTCGAACTACTTTCAGGAGAACAAACTCCGTTTGATGCGTAATTTACCGATCGGCCGCTTTCAACGTTTTATAAGTTTTTCCATGATTTGGTTTTTTTTAACTATACCAGAAACACTTTGGCTATTTTCTACATTTCCTTTACGGACTGCCTTGAATAGTGTTTTTACAGGGTTGAGTATTGCGCTGCTTTTTAATTCACTTCCATTACTTACCGGGCTCAGAATTTTCAGATATCTAATCTGGGTTTTCGCATTTTTTGTACTGCTATTTTATGGACTTGTCTGCGGAGGAAGTGACTTAATAGCTTTTGTTTGCCTGACTATTGCCTATCTGATCTTTTTTAATAGATATTATAAACCTCCTCAAATTAGTCTTTAGAAAAACCGTTAAGGAAATAAAGCGAAAAAACTCAGTAGTTTTCTGTACTACCGAGGTTTTTTTGTGGTCGCTAGTGCACAAATCTCGAACTTTTTCCTATCTGATTTAGCTTTAATGGCCGATTTTTTTGAAAAAATAAATGCGGACACTAGATAGTTATAAATTAAAGAATTAACTTACTTAAAAATTAAGAACAGGTAGTCCTACCAACATGTTTAACATATTCAAGAAGCCCAAAGGCAATATTAATAATCATCGCTTCAAAAATTTGTCAATTGATCTTCCCTCAAATTGGGAGTATGAATTTGAGCATGAAGATCAACAAGCATGTTATGATCCAAAATCACAAAGTACATTACGAATCAATATTTTACAGGTAACACCACCTAAAGAAACTATTGATCAAACAATACAAACACTAACTGCAAATATCCCTTACATTACAACTTCGAAAGGACTTCTATTAACCAATTCTACTTACTTCGACAGTCTTGAAGAGGACCAAAATATTACGCTTGTAACCTGGCGATTGATCAATTACAAATCAGTTCAAGTAACAATGGCAATTTTTACATACACGGTTTTAACAGCAGATAAGAACAGTACAAAGGAAAAAGAAATCATCAGTTTCATTGACAATTCGTTACAAAGCGCAGTTCTGATGTAAGTGTATGATTTATGTGGAGATTTCGGAGATAGTATCCACCTCTTTTCGGGCCAAAGTGTCCAGTCAATTTTCACCCAACGCTTTCTGGATCCCCTGGACCTGGCGCTAGGTATTTCTGCCTGATAAATGCGCTTAGATAAGCGTTAGTAGCCTCCCCAATTCAATTCTTTATAACTCTGTGTTTAGAATCCAGATTTTACCCTATTTTCAGTACGCTGAGCTTTCTGAAACTGCTCAGCAGACCAGGAATGCAGACCCCATATAAATGATGATTCAAAGCCTTTAAAATCAGTCAAGTGGATACTTTGGCTGAAATTAGTGGACATTTTGCAGCGAAATGGCTGGACAGCGGATTCCGAAATCAGGTGGACAGTATTGCCGAAACCTCCACCTTTAAAAGCATTTGTCAATTAAACGGAAATTTTAGATAGATTTACCCTTATGGAAGAAAGAACAAGATTTGTTTTCCCTGTTGCAGATTGGGAAAAAATCCCTTTAGAGGTATTTAAAACGACTCATCTGGAAGTGAAACAATATTTTCAGTCGCAACTGGAAGAAACAATCAGTGTTACGACAAAGACAACGCAATACGCGATCGGCTTTCTATCCTACTTATTTGCGGTAAGTGTATTCATTTTAACCAAACTGCATCCTTCTTGCTTTTTATATATCCTTTATACTTTTGCCACAATTGACATTGCGTTAGCAGGATGGATTGTTATGGGCAGAAAAGGCCACGAAACTGGCTTACGCTCAGATAACATCCTTACCCAAGACTTTGATGACCATGACAATTTCTGCGATACTGAAAAAGAAAAGCTAGCTTACTTGAATATGATTAAGTCTAATGAAATGAAGATAGATGACATTATAAAAGACAATGGAGAAAGAGGCATAAAATACAATGCGTTCCTCATCCTTACTATTATCCTCTTATTTTCGATCTCAATTTATACGCTGATCATTTCCCGCCACGGGTTTGCAGCGTCTTAACGGGTCTCACTGGTGGTTTAGTCACTTTAGCCATAGTCTTTATTTGCCGCTTTTTGTTTGAGTCGTTCTCACAGGCGGCTTGCTTTCTGTTGTTTGCTTTGCCATAATGTTAAAGGTAACAGAAATCTTCCGATTTTTCACCTAATTTTAAAGCGAAGCAGGCTTTTAAATAAATTAGCTTATTTTTATCTAGCCACTAAATTATAAGTTATGACGCATCTTTTTCTAGACACCAATATCTTCCTCCACTTTACATTTTTTGACCAAATCAAATGGAAGGATCTTGTAGGTGATGAGTTTAAAATTATACTCGCGCCGACAGTAATCGATGAACTAGATAAGCATAAGAGAAATCCAAATAGTAAAATCGCCAACCGTGCAAAAAAAGTATTGTCAAAAATAGATAGTCTATTGGAAGCAGACGAGTTGGCTTATCCGTTAGAATACCGCTTACAAAAGCCAAAAGAAGCAACTTTATCCAAATACAATTTAGAACGACAGGAGCAGGATGATTGCATCATAGCAACGATTCTGGAATTCATGGAAGAAGATCAGACAAAACTGGTCAGGTTTGTAACTCATGATACCGGGCCAAAGTTGAAATCTAAATTCCATGGAATTCAAACTTTAAAAATTCCTGAAGACTACCTTATCCCAAATGAAAAAACGGAAGAGGAGAAACTGATCGCAAAGCTAACAACGGAAAATTCAAGCTTAAAAAATAGAATTCCTAAAGTCAACCTTGCTTTTACAGGTAGTGGAGTTCTATTCAAACACCAGTTCAAGGAATTTACGGAATCTAGAGAAATGCTCGTTAATGACTTACACGAGGCTGAAAAACGTAAATTAAGCTATCTGGTAAAGGAAGAACCGAAACCAAAAGCCATTGCTCCACCTGATAATAGTGAAAACGAAACAAATGGATTTTCTTCTTTAGTGAATGTCGTGAATTTCGCCAACTTGAATTTTGGGTTTAACCAATTGAGTCAGGAACAAATGGATGATTACAACAAAGATCTTGACCAATATTTTTCGGATTATCTCACATATTTGTCTGCTGACTACCGATACAAACAAAAAAAGGCTTTAGCTTTCTCCATTAATTTAGAACTCCTTAATACCGGAAATGTTCCGGCAGAAGACATTGACATCTGGCTTCATTTCCCAGACGGTTTTTTGCTATATAATATGGCCGATTATAAAAAGAAACCATCGGCACCAAAAGTTCCCTACAAACCAAAAAGCCAGTTTGATCATCAACCCATGGACTTTTCGTTTATACACTCAATTAATAGACCGTCTATGCCGGATATGAGCAGTTTAAACACACCATCCATCAAAAAAACGAATAGCTATGAAGTAGAATACGGCTTTAAATTACTTAAACACAATCAATCAATTAAATTGAAACCACTTATTGTTCAATTCGAATCTTTTGAAGAAATCAAAAGCTTTTCTATAGAATACAGATTAATGATCAGCAATGTTCCTGATTTGATATCTGGAGAACTGAATGTAGTCTTGACGAAATAGTTGATTCTCAACAATTATCTTCTAACTAAGGTCTCATAGATCTCCTTACCAGTAATTTCAAAAGATGAACGATTATCATCGGTTACAATGGATAGCCTGATCTTATGGTCACTTTTCAAAAATAATGAAGAAAACTTGACCTGGCCAATAACTCTTAACGTATGCGATAATATAGGATCTCGTTGAACATTAACAACATGTTCCTCCCCTTCTAACATGATGGTTCTTTTAGTTTCATTCGCAAAATAATGCTCAACTTTCCCATTACTAACGGTAGAATTATAGATGTGAGCTTCTGTTCCCACAGGCCCCATCATTATGAAATCGATATGGTGAATTATAAGCTGGCCCAGATTAATTGCAACGATATCGAACTCCATAGGAACTTCAGCATTGGCACGCATCCAAGATTCTCCGTGTCCAACTGGGAATCTGGGTCGAAAAGTGACTTTAGCCTGGGTCCGGATTTGTCTATTAATTATATCCTTTACCTCCCAGTCATCCATTGCAACCGACTGAAAGTTATATCTCCGATAATATCTCTTATCAAATGCCTGGTGGGCGGTATTACTTTGTGGAATTTCAACAACATACACTGCAAGATTATCCACTGGATCTCCAATAATAACCGGATGAATTTTAACGCCGTGGATTTTGGGACTTATTCTAGAATTTATGATCTGCTCCAACGTCTCTTTAGAAAATGTATTTCTATCAATAGGATTAATATTTTCAGGAAGGTATTTGCCAGTTGCATTATTCTCTGTCATACCGTATATGATAATGCCTCCGTCGGAGTTTGCAAATGCCGAAACATCTTTTGCAATCTCATTTTTCTTCGCATCTGTTTTTTCCAGTGAACCTGATGCTTTATAATCTAGATTGATATTTTCTTCAATCTGTTCGTCGATATAGAATTGTAATTTAGCTTGATCCCAAGTCATAATAATTGCGTTAATTTAAAAGGATCAATATAGTCATAATTCTAAACAGAGCAACCGGAGCATCAGATATATCTTATCAGAAATACTCGCTTGTTATAATGTCACCTCAGTTTGAACAGCTGTATCATTTTGAACCTGATCAGACAGCTGCTTACATTCCGACTTCAGCAATTCATCCACCTCCGATTTAATCCGGATGTAATTCTCCATCACGTCCCCGTAACTTACAGGCTCAATAACTGGGATTGGTTTGTAAGCAGCTTCCTCCACTGCAATTGCCCCATGATCATTCTGGATTTCCGAATGGAACATCTTCAACTGAATCTTCTGATCCGGGTTATCGGCCACCATCCCCACAAACTCCCCGGAAGAAAGCGCTGAAATCTTAGCTGCCGGAATCGCATACTCCAGCTGCAAAGACCTGGAAATAGAAATATCCGAACTGTTGATACTCCGGCTCTCCCGATCCTGCATGATCTTCCCGAAATTCTCACTCAACTTCTTTGCTGTATCCCCGGTCACCTGCCCACTGATCACATTGCCTACAATCCCAACAATCACATCAGCCTGTTCCGAACCATAATCCTTCTTCAACTGGCTAAAGTCCTGAACCGCCAGTGTCGTCGCCACCTTGTTGCTCCTAGCCGTCGCAATCAAGCTGTCCATGTTGTTGAAATAAATCGTAGGAAATTCATCAAACACCAAACTGCTTTTCAACTGCGCCTTTCGGTTCACCAGTTTGATCATCCGGGAAACATACAAGGACAGTACAGCGCCGTATACCTGCAATTTTTGCGGGTTATTCCCCACACAGACAATCTTAGGTTCTTTTGGATTGTTGACATCCAGCGTGAAATCATTACCGCTGAGCACATAATACAGTTGCGGTGAAGACAACCTTGCCAGACCAATCTTAGCGGAGGCTATCTGCCCTTCCAGTTGTGCCATCGCCTTATTCTGCCAGGCAGAAATGAAAGGATTTACCAATACCTTAATTTCTTCCTCCTGTTGCAGAACAGAAAACAACTGGTCATAATCTGCCTGCATCAATTCGATCACATGCGGTAGTGTACAATACCGCCCCTTCTTATACTTCCTCAAATACCAGATCACAGCCGTTAAGAAATTGATTGGCGATTCCACGAAAAAATCCCCTTCTTTTTTGATCCAGCTTCGGTTCAGCCCCATCATGATGGTTCGGCTGGCTTCTGTCGCATCTGTCAGGTCGTCCATACTATCCGGATCCAGGGGATTGCAACGGTGCGTACGGTTCAGGTCGTCAAAATTGATCACATAGAATTTTGGCTTGACGGTATAGTTACCCTGGTATTTCACCAGTTTGTTGTAGGCAATCTTACTCAGGTCATCGAACTTAAAATCGTACAGGAACATGGAATAGCCTTTAGCGATGTGCTGGTCAATGATGTGCCGAATGATGAAATAAGATTTACCGGCACCCGGTGTGCCGGCTACCAGCAACCCACGGAATGGATTGATGACATTGATCCAGCTGTCTCTGATCTGATCTTTCAGCCTGTATTTAGCGGGCAGATTTACCGAATACTCATTTTCCAGCAGTCGTTCCTCCTGCGGAAAAGTCTCATTATCCGTATTAAAGATGTCCTTCTGTAACTTGTCTTTGATCAAACGACTCAATAGTGTGCCTCCTGTGAGTATCAACAAATACCCCGTTGTGGTTACTCCAATATAAGCCAGCGTGATCAGAACAGCACCTACCGGCATATAGAAGCAAAAGACACTTACGAAATACAGCAGCACTCCGGTGATCAGGTAAGCTACAATAGAATTGATGCGGATCTTTTCGTCTTTTTTGCCTTTAACGCCTAAAAGGGAGATCAGCAACAACAGTAAGCTGGCTAGTTTTGGTCTCAAGGTGTCTGCGAAAAGTCCTGTGCGTGCGATGTTATCAAACAGTCTATCGGTCAGTTCCGCGCTCAGACCCCAGTGAACAAATACCTGATAGCAGCACAGATAAAAATGAATGACCAGTATTACAATACTGATCAGCCGCGTGAGATCGATGATCTTACGCAGGGATTGAATGTCTTCTCCTGTATTCATGATTCTGGGTTATAGTCCTCGCTGCAGGTCGGTTTGTTGTCCCTTTTTTCTGCGTTTTTTCTTCAACTGGTTATTTACAGGATCGTAATCGGCTTTTGACAATAACAGATCGATAGAGTTGGTTGCAGTAATCTCTTCCATACTTGGTATCGGGGTGATCTCTTTGCTGTGAAAGCCCTTCTCGATGCGCTGTTGCATGGCTAATCTTTCTTCCAGGCTTCCGTTCTTCTGTGCATTGGCATACGCAAAAGTTTCTGTTAGCCCGCGCTGAAAACGGAACAACTGATCAAACAATCTTTCCCCTGAGTGTTTAAAGGCAGACCGGTTGAACTCTCCCATCTGCTTAGAATGCTTTTGATTTTTACCATCAGAGTTATTCATCGGACTGAGTTTGATTTTGTTACTGATGTCTTTACGGCTCACAATGATCTGAACATGCAGTTGCTCCCCTTCCTTTCGTTCCCCTGCTTTTTTAAGCCCCTTTTTCACTGCTGTATCTTTGTGCGAATAATACCGGTAGTTTTCGACCTTGCCGTACCAAAGCAGATCTTTATGGCTTTTAATTCCTGGTCGGTTAAAGTTTCTGGCATATTCGTTCATGACTTTCACCGCGTAAGCTTTTAGTACTTGCTTTACATCTTCTTCTTTATACAGGGCTTTCAGGTGGGCAATTTCCTTTTGACTGGGGCTGACGTTGATCAGGAAAAATTTAGCATCCTTCCTGCACAACTTGGCGATGTTCTGATCCATCCGGGATTTCACTTCATAAGATTCGATCTGCAGACCCTCGCCGTTAAACCAAGGTTCAGGAGCCTTCTTCGCATCTAGCCTGTTCTCTTTGTCCAGGTAGTGTACCAACTGGCCACTGCTGCCGGTATTATTGCCTTTCTCGCTATCGGTAATATTGATGTGCATGACTTAGAGTTTAGCGACCAGTTTCCGTGTCTCCAGAATCAATTCTTCCTTTTCTTTAGCGGAAGTGGTGAAACTGAAGCTGTCCCTGGCTTTGATATAATTGTTCAGGATGTACATAAACTTCATCTTCAGGCTGCTTTTATCCTCCTGCCCTTCTTTCAGACTTTTCATCAACTGGGCGGTTTCGGTAAAATGCCGGACGATCCCCTGCTGATTCTGTAACAACTCCTTATTGGCTTTTAAGACCTGATCATTGAAGTATTTGACGATCTGCTCCTGGTTGCTGATCATGCGGCTAACATCCTGCCGCATTGGAATGAGCAGGATTTTCTCCTGTGCTTTGATGAAACTGGTATAGGTATCGTGGCTTTTAGCCAGCATCTTTTTCAGCAGTTCGTCGCTGATGTCTGAAGGATCTTTGCTGGTTTTGTAGAAGTAATCTACCATCTGATTAAACAACAGCAGCTTATTCCGGCTAAATTTCTGACTGAGTTTTTCGAGTTTCTGGTCTGTGGTCTTGGAAAATCTTATGGTCTTATTGTTGTCTTCGTTCATGGCATTTCAGGTTGGAGTATACCGGAGGGTATACTATTTTATGCGTTTAGGATATGGCCAGTGGCCTAAAGTATACCCGGAGTATACTTCTACGACCGATTGCAGCGCAATGAGGGGGAAAAGTAGGGCCCTGCCCAACTTCCGCTTGCTCCTTTTCTGTAGGGAAAAGGACTTCAGGTAGAAATGCAGGACAGTGCCACTTTATGAGGAAAGGGGGACTTTTAGGTGGGGCTGATATCCTGTGGTTCCATGCTTACCAGTCTTGGATAGCCTTTGAAATTCTGCTCCACGTTCAGATGAAATACGGTACCGAAACCAAGCCTGCATACAGCTAAGTTTCCCAGGAGGAAATCAGCATCAGTATTTTTGTATACGGAAAGACTGATCAACTGGCCGGACGGGAATACCGTAAAGAAGCAATTGATGGCATTCCCGTTTTTAGACCAGATCATGAAATCCAGTCGGGCATCGTAATTGCCTAATGGCACTTCTTCTTTTTTATAAGAGTAATTTCTTGGTTCAAGACCTGCATCCAATGCAGCATTAAACTGGAGTACGTTTGAGTTGTTTTCCATGGTTATTCATTTTATGGACACAAAAGTGAAGAAGCCACAGGGACCGTTTTAGGTAGATTTGGGTAGTACCGAATAATTTATTCTGGAAAAATAAGGATCAATAAATGAGTTTTAGAATGCCACTAGGAATTTTTTATCCCCAGTACCCTTGTTTACTGAAAACAGATTATTCAGATTATGCAATATTGTAATCCTCAATAGATTTACCATGTCCATAGCATATTCAATATTCATTTCAAGAATCGGGCCCCGATATACAATTGCAAAATCATGCATACATCTGTATGTGCTCTGCATTTCTTATTCACTGGTTAATAGCTAAATCTGCTATATGGAGCCATTTAGTTTTGACAAACTTCCGGAAGTAGTTAGAAGACTGTTCGAAAAGGTGGAGCATATCGAAGAAATGCTAATTGAGCTACAGCCGAAAGCCCCCCAGGAGAACGAACTTTTAACCATCCAGGAAGCAGCCGAATTTTTGAAGGTGACAGTAGCCGCCTTATACACAAAAGTGAGCAGACAGGAGATCCCAGTAAGTAAATCTGGCAAAAGGTTGTACTTCAACAAGACTGACCTCAAAAAATGGATTATCGCATCAAAGAGAAAAAAAATAGAAGAAATCCGAAAAGATGCCGAAGAACGTATGAAGATACTAAATAAGCATAAAAATTTTGTCTAACATCAATTACAACCTATACCGGAGTTTGATATTCCTTCCGATTGCTTTAAGTAAGTCGGGCTGATCACTTACAGTCGCATCAACAGCGTCCCAATCTCCTTTTGAATTGCAGACCAGCTCATATTCCATATCATTCAGATTAATCTGTATTGACTTTGTCTCTTTAGTAATTCCTTTGGTAATGATGGTGTAATTGTAGTCTTTATCATCATAATTAATGCGCATTAGTAAACCCATAGTGCAAGTATAGCGTTGAAAATGTGCTTTTATTGCGTCGACAATTGCATAACGAATAATTTTATGAGCGATTGGACATTGGTTTTTCATTCCGATGTACGATAAACTTAAAGGCTGCTGGTCGTACGTCTTCTTCAGCATCCACATTAACCACCGCTTCAGGCATTTTTAGCATAATTTTGTCTGCGGCCTTCCGTTTGGTCTTATCCACAATTTTAGCATAGATCTCTGTATTCTTAAAAGCTTTATGGCCTAACATTTTAGAAACCGTATAGATATCCGTCCCCAGCTCCAGCTGCAGCGTAGCAAAGGTATGCCGAAAACTATGGAAAGTGATGTTCTTATTGATACCAGCAGCGGCGAGCCAATGGGTAAAGAAAGTCTTCAACCTGGAATACCTTAAACCATGAAAAACAAGTGTATGACTGTTAGACTGATCACCCATAAAAGAAACTGCCTGATCGGATATCGGCATCACTTCAGCGGCCTCTGTTTTTTCTTGTGAAAATTGCAATTCATATTTCCCTGCCGTCCCTCTTAACTCCGACCATTTCAGTGTAGACACGTCAGAAAACCTCAAACCGGTAAGCCCGGAGAACAGTGCAGCCCTTCGCATCAAATCCGAATCAGCAGGAGTTTCTGACAAATGTTGGAACTCTTCAAGAGTTAAACGTTCCCTATGCGTCTCTTTAGGGGTAATTGGCTTTACAATCGAATGCAGATCTTGTGGTATGATTCCCTTCTTATAGGCGATGCGTAAGACATGCCTCAACTTCGCATAATAACAGACTGCAGTGTTTCGTTTTATTGGTCTGCCTTTTCTGCTGATTGCCGGACCACTAAGCAAGTAGATTTTATAATCTTCACACAAATAGTCATTGAGTTCGGGAAACTTAAGGTCATGCCCCGCAAATGCGATAAAATACCGCAACCCCATCGCCCAATCATCAGATAGCGATTGCTGTTTTTTGCGCGCTTCTGTCCTAAAAAAGTCTATGAAACTGGAGTTTCTGATGGCGTCAGACAGGAAACCAAACCTACGGTTCTGGATATCAAGTTGGCGCTGTGCGCAAACCGTACGGGCCAGTATCATCGTTTCCTTATTATGCTGACGCTCCCATTGATCCGCCGGATTATCGTAAATGTAGAGCTTGAGGGTTTCAAACCTATGCAGTTTACCGTTAACCGGGTTTTTAATCGGGGGTGAATAATCAAGTAAAATGCTCTTCCTGTTATTAGCTATCGTTCTCATTCTCATCTTTACCTTAGCCATAGTCTATTTGTTTACGTTTAAAATTCTTTCCAGATCAGATTTCAATACATAAGTGTACCTGCCATTCCGATACTTGGAAATGTTATGTCTGTTAATTAAGTCATATAGTGCCTTCTCAGAAAATTTGAATTTTTCCTGAGCCTCGGCCATGTTGTAGCAATATCGGATCGGTGGCTGTTTCTTTGGTTTTTCTATTTTCTTCGCCAAAAAATCTGGTTGCTCGAAGATCTTGTCGATTTCAGTCCTTCTGATAATTATTTTTCTCTCAGAAAGCCTAACCGCTTTTATTCGACCGGAATAGACGATGTTATATATTGTTTTGGTACAGATGCCAAGTAACTTCGATGCTTCTGCGACAGATAAAAATTCAGCGGAAAGCTGTTTGGCTTCTCCTGAGGCAATTGTCTGCTTGACCTGGGTCTCGGAAGCTTTGATTTTCAGTTCACGAAGCCGTTGCTTTCCATTTCTGCTATTGCACTTTGGACTGCAAAAACGCGTTACAGTGGTCTTTGCGTTGAAAGTATTCCCGCAGTATTCACAAATTCTTTTAACAGATAAATTCGAACTCATTGCATCATAAATTAAGCCTTTTCACCTGCTCCTTGAGAATCTCTTTGTTCCACTAAATCATCGGTAGTCAGCTGACCCGGATTTAGGCCCATTTAGCGTAATTAGGGCGATTTAATTGGAATTAAGAGGAACTAAGAGCCATAATTTACCCTGAGATTTTTTAGAGTAAATATTTGGCTACTCGAGTTACAAATGAGTAACAAAAGTCAGAAAAACTATGGGATATATCCAAAAAATTGGACGAAAGAAATTAACATAACTTATTAACAATAAGCTATTTAGTTGTCGTTATTTATCGTAATTATGCAGTAATTATCACCGATTATTTGCCGATACAGAACTTGCTAAAGATATTCTCCAGCAAATCGTCTGTAGTAACTTGACCAGTGATTTCACCTAAGTAGTACAGTGCTTGTTTAATATCCATAGCCAGGAAATCGGAAGTAACAGGATTGTCCAATCCCTGGGATACATTGGCCAGAGCCGATTTGGTACGTTGCAGCGCTTCCAGGTGACGGATATTGGTCACCATAGTATGGTTGTCAGATAACTTGTCTCCGACAGCGGTTTCATAGAGCAGTTGTTTCAATTCTTCGATCTGCTGATTCTCCTTCGCAGAAATCGAAATAAACTGAATGTCAGCAGGCAACTTGAGTTCTTTTAAACGGTCACTATAGGAGAGGTCAATCTTATTGGCGACAGCGATAAAAGCCATACCAGGTCGGTGCAGACTGAGAATGTCTTCACGTATTTCAGTGGCTGACAGGTTAACTACGTCAAACAAATAAACCAATACGGCAGACTGGCTGATCTTCTGCATTGTCTTCTCCACTCCTATTGCTTCTATAGTATCTGTAGCTTCACGAATCCCCGCAGTGTCAATGAGCCGGAAATTAATGCCATTGATATTTAGTATTTCTTCAATGGTATCACGTGTAGTACCCGCAATGTCACTTACAATTGCACGGTCTTCATTTAACAAAGCATTTAACAAGGTGGACTTGCCTGCATTCGGCCGCCCTGCGATCACCGTATTGATGCCTTCTTTGATGACATTGCCGAGTTCAAAGGAACGGATCAGTTTGTTGAGGACTAACGTGATTTTGGTGATGAGTTCCTGTAGCTGATCACGATTAGCAAATTCCACATCCTCTTCTGCAAAATCAAGCTCGAGTTCTATCATGGAAGCAAAATGTATCAGCTGCTCTCTCAGCACATTGAGTTCAGTGCTGAAACCGCCTCTTAACTGGTTCATGGCCACCTGATGCGTAGCAGCAGAATCTGAAGAAATCAAATCTGCAACAGCTTCAGCCTGTGAAAGGTCCATGCCTCCATTTAAAAATGCCCTTAAGGTAAATTCGCCAGGTTTAGCCGCAGAAGCACCATGTTTTATCAGCAAATTGATGATTTGTTGAATGATGTAATTGGAGCCATGGCATGAAATTTCTACAACATGCTCTTTGGTATAGGATTTTGGACCTACAAAAAGACTAACCAGCACTTCGTCTATGACTACATTGCCGTCCTTGATCAAACCGAAATGTATGGTGTGAGATGCTTGTTCCAACAAGTTTTTTCCGCTAAATACAGCGTTGGTAATGGAAATGGCATTTTTACCTGAAAGGCGAATTACACCTATGGCACCGATTCCGGGTGGCGTAGATAAGGCGACGATGGTCTCATTTGTAATCATTCCGCAAAACTAGCCAAACATTTCATACCTTGTAGTGTTACTGTTTGAAATGTACCATCTTTTTACCTTTAAAACACTAATCTAACCTTCATGACAGACATGCCGCTCACCGTAAGACGATCCATTGAACTTCTTGGAATCGTCCTGGTCATCGCTATTTTATTCCTGGCCAGCAACATCATCATGCCGGTGATAATGGCATTTTTCATCAGCATCGTATTGCTGCCGGTTTTCCGTTTTCTTAAGAAATGGAAGTTCCCTGAAGTTGCGGCAATCATACTCCCGATTCTGATGCTCGCCATTTTCCTTGGCCTCATCATCTGGTTTTTTTCAGCGCAGGTAGGTATGCTCGTGAACGATTTCCCTGAGATCAAGAAGAACGTAAGCATTCACCTCAATGCATTGAGCAGCTGGATCAGCAGCATGAGCAACTTTTCTACTACAGAACAGGTAAAATTCATCAACGACAAAAGCAATGATCTTTTGGGAATGGCGGGTAAAGCTGCAAGCGGTGCAGCAGTTACATTGAGCTCAGTGTTTGTATTCGTTGGCCTACTGCCTATCTACATTTATCTAATGTTGTTTTATAAAGACATTTTGCTGCGGTTCATTTTCATGTGGTTCAAACCAGATCACCATCCAAAGGTGAAAGAGGCGATCTATGAAACGGAAGCAATCATCAAAAATTATCTGGTCGGACTGCTCATTCAGGTCACTTACATGACCATCCTTTTGGGGGGTATTTTATTGTTGATCGGCATCAAACATGCCTTGCTGATCGGTGTGATCTTCGCAATCCTGAACCTGATTCCTTATGTAGGTGCCTTGGTGGGTAACATAATTGGGGTGATGCTGACCCTGACTTCTTCAACCGAGCTTTGGCCCGTCGTTACGGTTCTGGGGGTCATTGCAGCCGTTCAGTTTTTGGATAATAACATCCTGATGCCTAGAATTGTAGGCTCTAAGGTTAAAATAAATGCTTTGTTTGCGATCCTGGGGGTCATTATTGGTGGAAGTATCGCAGGGGTCTCGGGAATGTTTTTATCCATGCCGCTGATCGCAGTACTTAAAGTGATCTTCGACAGAACGGAAACTTTTAAACAATGGGGCGTGTTGCTTGGTGATGAGCGGCCAACCAGGAGTCCGATGACCTTCCCTACCTTCAGAAAGAAAAAGCCTGTAGCAACTAAGCCAGGGGTAGAAAAAACAAAAGAGAAGGATTAATCCTTCTCTTTTGTTTTTATCTCAAATCTTACAAAGATTACATCCTTTCCGGAACTTCAATGCCCAGGTGTTTCATTCCTGATTTCAATACCTGCGCGGTAACGGCACAGAGATTTAACCGGTTTTGTTTCGCTGATTGGTCTTCTTCTTTTACAATCGGCGGAACTTCATGGTAGAATTTATTAAACATTTTGGCTACTTCATACAGGTAATTGGCCAGGGTAGCAGGACTATAGGCGGCTGCAGCGGCCAACAGTTCTGATGGATATTTCGCCAGCAGGATGATCATATCCAATTCGGTTGCTGTAATGGCTACTGCGGAAACAGGCTGTCCTCCAGTGTAATCGGCTTTAGCCAGCAGTGACTTTACGCGTGCATGAGTGTACTGTATAAAAGGCCCTGTATTTCCCTGGAAGTCAATAGACTCTGAAGGGTCAAACAACAAACGTTTTTTCGGTTCTACTTTGAGCAGAAAATACTTCAGGGCACCCAATCCGATTTGTTGATAAAGTCCTTCTTTCTCTTCTTCTGAAAAATCGTTCACCTTACCCAATACCTCAGTTTTTTGCCTGGCTGTAGCCACCATCTCTGCAATAAGGTCATCAGCATCTACCACAGTCCCTTCTCTTGATTTCATTTTTCCGCTGGGAAGATCCACCATGCCGTATGACAAATGATAAAGTCCCTTAGCCCAGGATTTACCGAGTTTTTCCAGGATCAGGAAGAGCACTTTAAAATGATAATCCTGCTCATTACCTACCACGTAAATAGACTTGTCCATATTGAAATCTTCCTGCTTCATTTCAGCAGTACCAATGTCCTGCGTGATGTAGACCGAAGTACCGTCTGCACGTAAGACAAGCTTCTGGTCCAGGCCATCTTCCGTAAGATCTATCCATACGGAGCCATCTTCCTTTTTAAAGAAAACACCTTTGGCCAGCCCCTCTTCTACTGCTCCTTTTCCCAAAAGATAAGTGTTGCTTTCGTAATAATACTGGTCGAAATCAACACCCAGGTTTTTATAGGTTACTTCAAAGCCATCGTATACCCAGCCATTCATGGTTTTCCAAAGCTGAATTACATCCGCATCACCAGCTTCCCAATCCTGCAACATCTTTTGTGCAGCTCTGATCAGCGGTGCATTTTTCTTAGCTTCTTCTTCTGTCTGGCCTTCTGCCTTTAGAGATTCAATCTCCTTTTTGTATTCTTTGTCAAAGATCACATAATACTTACCCACCAGATGGTCCCCCTTCAGACATGAACTCTCGGGAGTTTCTCCCTCGCCCCATTTCTGCCAGGCCAGCATCGATTTGCAGATATGAATCCCCCTGTCATTCACCAGATTTACTTTAAATACCTCATAGCCCACCGCTTTTAGGAGTTCTGCTACGGAGTACCCGAGCAAATTGTTCCGCACATGCCCCAGATGCAAGGGTTTATTTGTATTTGGTGAGGAATATTCGACCATCACCTTTTGTCCATTTGGGCTGAAAGTTCCAAAAGCAGGATTCAGCAGTTCGGTATTGAAGAGGTTCAGCCAATATTCATGAGCAATGCTAAGATTCAAAAATCCCTTCACCACATTGAATCCGCTAATCACATCCACATGCTCCACCAGGTAGTTGCCCAGGTCGTTTGCAGTTTGTTCCGGTGATTTTTTAGAGTACTTCACAATAGGAAAAACTACGATTGTGGCTTGTCCTTCAAATTCTTTACGCGTGTCCTGTATGTTGATCAGGCTTTCAGGAACAACTTCATTATACAGCTGCTGAATACCCTTAATTGCTTCGGTAATGATAAAATCCATATCGCCAAAAATAAGCAATAATGAGCGAATATTAAATTCTAAAAATTTAGATAGCTTTGTCCGACTACAACTTATTATGACTGAGCAAAACAAAGATTTTAGAGTAAGTGTAAGCACCGAGATCGGCAGGTTACGCAAATTGCTGATCCATAGTCCGGATAGCGGGCTGGGAAAAGTGGTTCCTTCCAAAGCACAGGATTGGCTGTTTGAAGATATCGTTCACCTGGATACGATCCGCAAAGAAGAATACGATTATTACCTGAAACTGCTCATGTATTTTCTTGATCCTGAAAAGATCAAGGGAAAATTGGCTGAGATCGACGCCTCCGAATCGGACAGGAGCTTTTTCAAACCAAATTCAGACGGTTTCCACCGCTCTACTGAAGTGATAGAAATACAAAACCTGCTGTCGGACATCCTGGAAGATGCTTCTATCAAAAAGAAACTGACAGCAGCCGTTTGCGCTATAGAAGGCTGCACTTATAAACTGCAACTGGAAATGATCCAGACGGATGCAAGGGAACTGGCTACCATCTTTATTTCCGGAAGCATGGCCAATGACCTGATGATTTTTGCACCCATCCCCAATTTGATCTTTACCAGGGATGTGGGCATCACCATCAATAATTACATTTTATTAAATAAACCGGCAAAGAAGGCACGCAGTCGCGAAACCCTTCTGATGCGTTACATATTTTTCAACCACCCCCTCTTTGCCGCCTATGCGAATAACATTCTGGAAATTCCGGATGTGGCCCAGCATTTCCTCCGCCCCGGTGAGGAAGAGGACCATAGAACGACACTGGAAGGTGGGGACGTCATGATGGTGAGTCCGCAACATGTGCTCATCGGTTGCAGCGAGCGGACTTCCGCTTACGGCGCCAATGAAGCTATAAAACTCTTGTTTGATAACAACGTGGTTAGCAAGGTAACGATCGTTAAGATCCCCAACAAACGCGACTTTATGCACATCGACACCGTATTTACACAAGTGAAAAGAAACGTGTGGACAATATTGAGCTCCATTTCAAAGAACCAGCAGACGAATCCAAATGAACCCATCAATTTCCTGGTCCCACCCGACAACCAAAATCTTACCGAAATCATTCAGTTCAGCAAAGGGCTGGAAAAACCGAAGACTTTCAATAGTATAGAGGATCTCCTAGACGACATCAGTCGGAATGAATTGGGCAGTACCGAAAAGACACAGTTCATTTATAGCGGCAACGGAGCTTTTCCTTATGATGCCCGTGAACAATGGACGGATTCCTGTAACCTATTGGCAATCAAGGAAGGCGTGGTTTTGGGCTACGACCGCAATGACAAAACCGTGGAGGCCTTCAGAACCAGGGGTTTCAATATTGTAAAAGTGAAGGACTTGATCGATGACCTGGAAAATGAGAGAATGAGTACGGAAAACATCACCGACACATTGATCTTGATGCCTTCTGCTGAACTTTCACGAGCTAGGGGTGGTTTTCATTGCATGAGTTTACCCATACTAAGAGATGAATTGTAATATGCAGACGACCAACCACATACTCATGATCCGACCAGTGGATTTCAAGTTCAATGAACAAACGGCCGGAAACAATAAATTTCAGCAGGCCTCTGAACAGAATGGTGTTCAGGACCTGGCTTTAAAAGAATTTGATCAGTTCCTGGAATTACTGCGCAACAATGGTGTGGATGTCACAGTCATCAATGACACCATCGATCCGGAAACACCGGATTCCATATTCCCCAATAACTGGATATCCTTTCATGACAATGCTGAAATTTTCCTCTACCCCATGTTTTCAGAAAACCGCAGGCTGGAACGCAGAAAGGACATCATCGAACAGCTGGGGGCTAAGTTTAGCATAGACATGGTCACCGATCTTTCGGAATATGAAAATCAGGAACTCTTTTTAGAAGGAACCGGAAGTATGGTGCTGGACCGCGAGCATAAATTAGCTTACGCCTGCCTGTCTTTAAGAACTAATGAACAGGTATTGGCCGACTGGTGCAAGATCTCCGGCTATACCGCAGTAACATTTAAAGCAGATGATCAGGATGGCTTTCCTATTTACCATACCAATGTAATGATGTGTATTGGCGACGATTTTGTCGTCATTTGCCTGGAGTCTATTCAAAATTATCAGGAAAGGGAAATGGTCATGCAGTACCTCATCCAAACCGAAAAGGAAATCATTGAGATCAGTATGAACCAGATGAACCATTTTGCAGGCAATATGTTGCAGGTAAAAAACAAAAAGGGCGACGGACTGTTGGTGATGTCTGAACAGGCTTATACATCATTGACAGAAATGCAGGTCTTTCTTTTGGAAAAGTACTGCCGTCTGGTTCATTCGCCTTTAGATACTATAGAAAAAAATGGTGGCGGAAGTGCACGCTGCATGCTTGCTGAAATCCATTTGGAGGAAAGATAGATTTATACTTGCCGATGACAGTATTTTAATTAATAACCGTTTTTTCTCGATTTAAAATTACATTTTTGCAAAAATTATATTGACCATAAATGCAGAGTTACTCCGAATTTCTTGATCTAAGTGTTGGCTTTCCACAGGAAGGCTACGATATTATAGACGACGAATTGTATTTTCAAGATCTCAATCTGATGGAAATGATTGAAACCTATGGTACTCCATTGCGTTTTACTTACCTTCCAATGATCAGCAAAAAGATCCAGCAGGCAAAAATCTTATTTCAGACTGCTATCTTAAAGAATAATTACCGCGGAGACTATAAGTATTGTTACTGTACAAAGAGTTCCCACTTTCGTCACATTGTTGAAGAAGCACTGAAGAACGGTATTCACCTGGAAACATCATCTGCTTTTGACATGCCAATGATTGAAGCCCTGGAAAAAAAAGGTGCTTTGACCAAGGACATCACGGTAATCTGTAACGGTTTCAAGACTTATCAATATAAGCAGTATATCATCGATATGCTGCACGATGGTTATAAAAACATCATCCCAGTATTGGACAACAAAGAAGAATTTAACCTTTTTGATGATGAAGTGGAGATGGATACGCCATGTAACCTGGGCATCCGGATCGCTGCTGAAGAGCAGCCTGACTCACAGTTCTATACTTCCCGTCTCGGTGTACGTATGGAAGATGTGATCGACTTCTACAACAACAAGATCTCTGCAAACCCAAATTTCAGGGTAAAACTCCTGCACTTTTTCATCAATTCCGGTATTACCGATTCTCCGTATTACTGGAACGAGCTGGAGAAATATGTGACACTATATTGCAAATTCAAAAAGATCAACCCTGAACTGGATACCCTGGACATCGGTGGTGGTATGCCTTTCAAAGATTCGCTGGTATTTGATTTCGATTATGAGTACATGGTAAACGAGATCGTGAAAAGGATCAAGGAAATCTGTGCTGAACATGATGTGGTAGAACCGGATATCATTACAGAATTTGGAAAATATACGGTAGCAGAAGCTTCTGGTATATTGTATAAAGTATTGGGACGTAAACAACAGAACGACAGGGAAAAATGGCTGATGCTTGATGGTTCTTTTATCACGAACTTACCTGATGTATGGGCACTGAACCAGAAATACATTCTGCTTCCGATCAACAACTGGGATGCAGAATATGAGCGCGTAAACCTCGGTGGGATTACCTGCGACGGGCAGGATTATTACAATCAGGAAGCACATATGAACAGTGTGTTTATGCCAAAAACCAGAAAAGTTCAATACCTGGGTTTCTTCAACACAGGGGCTTATCAGGAAGTATTGAGTGGCTACGGTGGTATTCACCACTGCTTGCTGCCCAGTCCTAAACACGTGATCATCCGGAGGAACCGGGACGAGACATTCAACTTTGAGGTCTTCGGAGAAGAACAGAACAGTAAACAGGTACTAAAAATACTAGGTTATACCTAAAACAAGAAAGGGCGATGCCATCCAGCATCGCCCTTCTTCTTAAAAACCAAATAAACCTATTTATGAAACTTTTATTTCTTTGCTTTGTGATTGTGCAGTGTCTTTGCCAATCGTGATGTTCAGGATTCCATTGATATACTCTGCACTGATCTGATCCGTATTTACCGTTTCAGGCAATATGAAAGATCTTGCGAAAGAATAATAATCGAATTCTTTACGGGTATAATCTTTCTTCTCCTCTTGCGCTTCCCCTTTCTTCTCAGCCCATACCGACAAGGTATCTTTCTTTACATTGATCTGGAAGTCTTCTTTGTTGAGACCAGGGGCAGCAACTTCAATCTTATAAGCATTTTCAGTTTCTAAAATGTTGACTCCCGGTACTTTATTTACGGTTAAATTTTTATTTATCGCCTCACTGAACAATGAATCAAAAACGTTGTTAAAGTAAGGTGCAGTATTCCTGGTTCTGTTGTTAAATTTTACTAATGTCATTTTGATATTCTCCTATTTTTTAATTTTTAACTTGATACAAACACATATTCAACTCTTATACCAACCGTATTTTTTATGATATTCAAGACATTTTGGCGCACTAAAACAAAAGAGACAGACAAAAAGACAGACATACTTAACCAATTCGACAGTTTCAAGTATAAAACCAATATAGAGACGCGCTTCACGGACTTTGATCTGATGGGCCATGTAAACAACGCTATGTATTTTACATATATGGAAATAGCCAGATCCAAATATTGGAAACAGGCGATTGGATGGGACTGGAAAAAGACTGGGGTGGTTATTGCAAAAGCCTCCTTAGACTATGTTGTTCCTATCCTGATTGACGATAAAATTAGCATGTATGTACGCACCTCACGTATCGGCAACACCAGCTTTGACCTGGAGTACCTGCTGGTAAAAATGGTCAATAATGACGAGGTGATCTGCAGCCGTGGAAAAACAGTCTGTGTAGCCTTCGATTACCAAACTAAATCATCATCCCCTATTCCCTTAAATGAAAGGAACAAAATGATGGTGTTCGAGCAATTAAGTGGCAATTAAATTAAAAAATCTTTCCGGGATTAAGGATCTGGTTGGGATCAAACACGGCCTTAATCCCCCTCATTAGGTTCAAATGAAGCTCGCTATATTTGATTGGCATAAATTCTTTTTGAACCAGACCGATACCATGTTCCCCTGAAATCGTACCACCAAGTTCGGTGGTCAGTTGAAAGATCTCAACAATCCCATCTCTCAACTTGTTCTTCCAGTCTTCATCACTCATACCTGCCTTAATGATGTTGATGTGTAGGTTTCCATCGCCAGCATGTCCATAACATACGCTCTCAAAACCATAACGGCTGCCAATTTCCTTAATACCATTGATCAGTTTTGGTAAAGCTGCACGGGGCACAACGGTATCTTCTTCCTTATAGACGGAATTCGATTTTACTGATTCAGCCATCGTCCTGCGCATCCTCCACAGATCTTCTTTCTGCTGTGCGGTATCCGCAAACAAAACTTCAGTGCAACCATGTTCTTCCAGCACCTGGTTTACTTTCTCACAGTCCTTAAATATAGTATCCAGGTCATCACCGTCAAATTCAATGAGTAAAAAAGCATTTACTCCTGCTTTCAGGTCAAATTTGATCTCGTCAAACTGTATCACCCACTCCACTCCTTTACGTTCCATGAACTCCAACGCGGAGGGTGTGACGCCGGCTCTGAATATGGCAGAAACTGCAGCACATGCCGCTTCATTTTCAGAAAAAGATCCCAGCATCAATACACCTTGACTGGTTTTAGGAATCAACTTGGTGACGATCTTAGTGACCACACCAAGCGTTCCTTCTGAACCGATCATCAATTGTGTAAGGTTATAACCGGATGCATATTTCACCGTATTGGCACCAGTCCAGATAATTTCGCCTGTTGGCAACACCACTTCGAGGTTAAGGATATACTCCCTGATGGTGCCATACTTTACCACTCTTGGTCCGCCTGAACCGTGTGCTACGTTTCCACCAATAAAACACGACCCCTTACTCGAGGGATCCACCGGATACAAGAGACCTTTTTCTGCTACAGCATTGATGAATTCTTCTGTAATTACACCAGGTTCTACAGTGGCCTGAAGGTTTTCTGTATCTATTTCGATGATTTTCTTAAACTTTTCCATGGATAGCAATACTCCACCAAACACTGGCAGAGCTGCTCCGCTCAGACCAGTACCTCCACCTCTGGGGGTTACGGGCACATGTAGTTCATTGCAAAGCTTCAACAAGGCCGCAATGGCAGCTGCATTTCCCGGCTTTACCACTACCTCGGGGTAATACTTCAGGTCTTCCGTTTCATCGTGGCAATAGGTGGCTAGCGATTCTTCATCGGTAAATACGCTGGTGGCACCTACGGCTGTCTTGATCTGATCAAGGATATCTGAGTTCATTTTTTGGTAGTTCATCTTGGTCTTTGCTAATTTTTCTGTGGTCCGATCATGTTAAGCCTGGTAAGAGAGCTGAACAAAAGAATGTCCGATTTGTCCAGCCATGGGCGGAGAGAGTTTCCGTATGCCTACTTCACCGGTATGAATAAAGGGATATTGTGAGATGATACGGTCCAGAATATTCCTGACTACAGTTTCCAGCATTTTTTGTGTACGGGCCATTTCTTCAAGTATAATGGTATTGATCACTTCGTAGTTGACCGTCCTGCTCAAGTCTTCAGTGTCGTCGTTCGCTTCAAAAGTTACCACCGCATCTACCATGAAGTAGATCCCGGTCAGTTGTTCTTCTGGATAGTATCCGTGTAACGCATGACATTGAACATCTCTTAATGCCACGGTCTGCAGATATTTGCGTTTACTGTTCATGCGGCAAAATTATATTTTTCCTTGGTTTTAACCAGCCATTCCGGTAAATTATTACCTTTGGATTGGTACTGATTGCTGAACCAAATATAGCGTAAACAATGAATAAATCTGCGAAAAAAGACCTTTACGAAGCTCCGGACTATTACCTCCTGGACGAATTGCTGTCCGATGAGCACAAACTGATCCGCTCAACTGCAAGGGACTGGGTAAAGAAAGAAGTAAGCCCCATCATCGAAGACTATGCGCAGCGTGCAGAATTCCCCAAACACCTGATCAAAGGCCTGGCAGATATTGGCGCTTTTGGGCCTACCATTCCCCAGGAATATGGTGGTGCAGGTCTGGACTATACTGCTTATGGTATCCTCATGCAGGAAATTGAACGCGGGGATTCGGGCATCAGGTCTACAGCTTCAGTACAGGGTTCACTGGTCATGTATCCGATTTTCGCATACGGATCGGAAGAACAACGCAAAAAATACCTGCCAAAGCTCGCATCTGGTGAATTAATGGGTTGTTTTGGTTTAACCGAACCTGACCATGGCTCCAATCCCGGTGGCATGGTGACCAACATTAAAGATCAGGGAAGCCATTATTTACTAAATGGTGCAAAGATGTGGATTTCCAATGCACCTTTTGCTGATATTGCTGTGGTATGGGCAAAAGATGAAGCAGGAAAGATCAGGGGTCTGATTGTAGAAAGAGGTATGGAAGGCTTCTCTACGCCGGAAACCCATGGCAAATGGAGCCTCCGGGCCTCTGCTACTGGTGAATTGGTATTCGACAATGTGCAAATCCCGAAAGAGAATATTTTTCCGGATATTACCGGTCTGAAAGGCCCCTTAGGTTGCCTGAATCAGGCCAGGTATGGTATTGCATGGGGCGCCTTAGGTGCTGCCATGGATTGCTATGATACTGCATTGAGGTATTCAAAAGAACGGATTCAATTTGGAAAACCCATTGGCGGCTTTCAGTTACAACAAAAGAAATTAGCCGAGATGGTTACAGAAATCACCAAAGGGCAATTGCTGGTTTGGCGTCTGGGTACACTAAAGACGGAGAACAGAGCTAGTGCGGAACAGATTTCCATGGCCAAGCGCAACAGCGTAGAAATTGCGCTGGACATTGCCCGCAACGCCAGACAGATGCTCGGTGGAATGGGGATCACAGGTGAATATTCAATTATGAGGCACATGATGAACCTGGAGTCTGTAGTGACTTACGAAGGAACGCACGACATTCACTTGCTGATTACAGGAATGGATGTCACCGGGATAAACGCTTTTAAATAAATTTTAATGAAATCTTCCACGCTCCCTTTTTGCTCCTTCTTTACCTTAAAAGTAGCAATTGTATATTTTTTCCTTTTTGGCATCCATACCCTGGTATATGGACAAAGTAAAAACTTTTCGGTAAACAGACAAAATCCGTCCTGGATCATTAAAACGGAACTTAAAGGGGCCAGGCCCCTAGACAAGGACATCTCCGACGGATATTACCTCTCTGTTTATGAGAATCAGAATCATGTAGAACTGCAGGAGGAATACACACATATCGTCAGGGAGATTGTATCGGATGCGGGAGTCCAGAACGGATCACAGATCAGCGTAACTTACGACCCGAGTTTTCAGAAACTGATTTTTCATCAGATCATTGTAAAACGCAATGGAAAGACATCGGATCAACTGGCAGCTCCCCGTTTCAAGGTACTCCAAAATGAGAAGGACCTTTCCAAGTTTATTTACAGCGGCACTTATGATGCTTTTCTTTTACTGGAAGATGTACGTAAGGGTGACCAGATAGAGTATGCCTATACCATCAGGGGAAGCAATCCGATCTTCGGTAGCAAATATGCCTCCAGCTTTTATTTTGAGGGTTCCAGCAGCATCGGACAATTGTACATGAACCTGATTGCCTCTGGCAATAGAAAAATGCAGTTCAAAAATTTCAACGGTGCTCCGGCAGCAAAGATCACAGCACAAAATGGATATAACATATATGAATGGACAAGCAGGTTAACGAAAACCCACCGTATCGCCGATTATGAGCCCTCCTGGTATAATCCATTGAAAAGGACACAATTTTCCGAGTACCAAAGTTGGAATGAAATTGTCTATTGGGGCCTGAACATCAACAGTTATCCCAATCTTAATTCTCCTTTGCTCAATAAAAAAATCACTGAATTAAAAGCGGAATCTGGGAGCAATAAAAAGAAATACATCGAATTGGCTACGCGTTTTGTGCAGGACGAAATCAGGTATATGGGAATAGAAATGGGGGTTTACTCCCATCGCCCAAATTCACCTGAACAAGTCTTGAAACAACGTTACGGCGATTGTAAAGATAAGTCTCTCCTGCTACAGCACCTGCTCAGCGCCGAGCATATCGCAGCTTATATGGTATATGCGGACACTGAGAGTACCATCAGGACCAACGAATACCTCCCCAGTCCTTTTGTATTTAACCATGTAATTGTAGCGGTAGACTATGCTGGAAAAAGAACCTGGATAGACCCCACCATTTCTTACCAGCGGGCTAAGTTTGATGATTTCTATGCACCCGACTACGGCCATGTACTGGTGATCAAACCGGGCGTAAATGCGCTGGAGAGAATGGTCAGTAAACCTAAGGGAAAACTGGTTGCGAAACTGAGCTTTGACGTTGCTGATACGAGCGATAATAAAAAATCCACCTTGCTGATTAAAAGTAAATATACCGGCAACTATGCCGACAACATCAGGTCGGCCATCGCGGAATCCGGTACAGACGGATTAGAAAAAGATTACCTAGAATATTACGGTAAATATTATACAGACATTTCTTCAGCAGCCCCGATCAAAATCTTGGATAATGAAAAAGACAATACCGTTGAGCTGACTGAAAAGTATGAGATTGAGAACATCTGGACCACATCAGAGGATAGCGACGAAAAACGGGTCTATTTCTATGCGGATATGCTGAGCAGCGAACTCCGGAACTTAAAGGCAAAGAAAAGACTCGAACCGGTAATGCTGAAACACCCGGTAAATATCGAACAGGAACTGGACATCAGAATGCCTTATAATTACAGCAACGACAACGAAACTACCACTATTGAAAACAGCAATTACTTCTTCGAGTTGAGCACATCCGGTTCTGGCAAAACCATCAATTATAAGTATACCTACCGGAGTTTGAAAGATCATATTGAGGGCTCCGAAATCATGGATTATGTAAAGGATTACAAAAAGGTCGACAGGCAGCTCAGTTATTATTATGTCGCCGGCGGACTTTCATCCTCCCTGACTTCTGACCTGAATGCTTACGCAGTGCTTGCGGTTGTACTAACCAGCATGATCTTTTCTGTTTTTTGTATAAAGATCTATCAGAAAAGAACGGATTTCGATACAGAAAAATTGACCAGAGCTAAGCCGATAGCAGGATGGCTAATACTCCTGGCCATACGTGTTTTGTTGGGGCCTGTTGTAATTACAACTAAATTTATAACTTTAAATATCTTTAATAATGACCTTTGGTTCCAGCTGAATCAGATGGAAAACCTAAAAGGAAATCTATTGACAATAGTGTATGGGATTTATTTGTTAGGAAATTCCCTCCTTATACCTTATTCAATTTTATGTATTTTCTTATTTTTCAACAGGCGGGAGAGTTTTCCGATCCAATACTCAATTTTCACCAGACTGATGATTTGCAGTGCAGTACTTTCATCGCTATTAACACTTTTCACAGCGGGAGATTCCTACCTTGACTATAATACGGGTTATCAAATAGGTAAACTGCTGGGATCGATATCTATTTCTGTGATTTGCATACTTTATTTAAAAAAATCCCAGCGTGTCAGGGAAACCTTCGTATTTACTTATCCTGAATCTGAATGGACCAAAGCAATGATCAGGTATTACAATCATAAACTCATACAAAAACAGACTGTCCCCGCTGAGGAAACAGTCGAAATCGACGAAAAGCATGAAAACATTTAAAAAATACACTTACCTCCCTGCTCCCCCGGAAGAAGTATACCTGGCACTAACGAAAGCACAAAGTATTCAATTGTGGACTGGGGCTGAGGTGGAATTCACCGAAGCGCCTGGAACAGAGTTCTCTTTTTGGGATGGAGACATCTCGGGCAAAAACCTAGAGTTTGATTATGCCAAAAAAATTGTCCAACAATGGTATTTCGGCGAAGAAAATGAACCTTCGATAGTGACCATTAAACTGCACGAAGACAGGAAAGGCACTTCCCTGGAATTTGTACAAACGAACATCCCTGTAGCGGATTACGAAGATTTTACGTCTGGTATTATAGAGTACTATTTAGGAGGATTGATTGATTTCTTCGACGAGTAGTAGAAATAACTGAAATTTATCTTAGCGCATTCTTGCAATGAACAAAATCTACCTCTCGCTGATCGGCGGAACACTATGTTTGCTGATCAGCTCCTGTAAAACCTACCTGTCGCCAGCGGTGCTTGGCAATAACATTGGATACCTTGCCAGGCCCATGCTTTCTGACGACAAGCACAGCGCAACCTATGTGAACGGTGCCTATGCGGCTGCGCTTTCACCCAGCGGTCTCAGCATCGAAATGGGCATGCTCACAGCCCACCGCTCGCACACTTTCAACTCATTTAATCTTTCCTATGGTGCTTTCGGTTTCCTGGGAAAGGCCATGCAGGGCAATTCGGCTGTTGAGCTTAACGAAGATGAGTTGCCTCCATTCAAAAAGTCTACCTATGGACTGGGCCTGAGAACAAGCATGGGTTACCAGTTGGTGTCCGGTAACGGCAATACGAACTTCCGGCTCATCAACTGGGAAAATTCGTACAGTGTAGAAGCTGGCGATTACCTGAATTACCGGAAGAGCCTTTTTAATAAAGGCCTGTATAGCGACATTTCAGTCTCAGATCAAAAAAACGTTTGGACCACAGGCTTGTCTACAGAGATTATTTGGCATGCCAGGAGAAATAAAAATATCCAGCATGCTTTCCGTTACTTCATAGGATTCACCCCAGGCGCATTGAACAGCTTTGACAACGGAAATTCAGCGTTCAAAAATGAATACGGAAACACCCCTTCATCCAAGTCATTCAGCTACTTTCTCAAGATCTATCGTGTCTCGCTTACCTATGAGTATTCGAGCAACATCAATCTTGGAAACAGCATCTCGCTTGGATACTCTTTTTAATGAGTATCCAGGCGAATAAATTTAGGAAACGGCCTCGCTGTAAGCTGACCTGATTTCGTCCCGAAGGTTGTATTTGGATGCCATTACTTCTCCATAGGCTCCCGTGCTTCGCAACGCGATTAGGTCGCCCCTATGGCTTTCGGGTAATTCTACTTCTTTGCCAAAGCAATCCGTACTCTCGCAAATTGGCCCTACAACATCGTATTTTACCGCAGGAAGACCTGACTTGCTCAGGTTCTCAATCTTATGATAGGCTTGATATAACGCAGGCCTCATCAGCTCTGTCATCCCTGCATCCAGTATGATAAAGTTTTTCTTTTTACCATTCTTTACATACAGCACTTTGCTGATCAGTGAGGAGCATTGTCCTACCAAAGCCCTCCCAAGTTCAAAATGAACTTCCTGATTAGGCCTGACGTTTAAAAATTCATTGAAAATCTTAAAGTAAGCATCAAAGTCCGGAATCTGTTGATCCGGATTGTGATAATCAATACCCAGGCCACCCCCAACGTTCAGCACCTTCACGCTAAACCCACGTTCTTCAAACCAGGTCGCAAATTCATTGACACGCACACAAAGGTTCTTATAAACATCCAGGTTAGTGATCTGGGAACCAATATGGAAATGGATTCCTAAAAACTCCAGGTTAGCACATTTTCTCAAGGTTTCTGCACAGGCAGGAAGGTCCCAGGAATTGATTCCGAACTTATTTTCATCAAGTCCGGTGGTGATGTTGTGGTGCGTGTGCGCGTCTACATTCGGATTGATCCTGATCGCAACGCTCGCTTTCTTGCCTTTGGCTCCTGCCAGTTCATCAATCACTTCCAGTTCCTGAATAGATTCTACGTTGAAGCAAAATATATCCTGATCCAATGCACCATTGATTTCTTTATCAGATTTCCCCACACCTGCAAATACGACTTTTCCTTTATCAAAGCCTACTTCTATGGCTCTATTCACTTCGCCTACGCTCACGCAGTCTGCACCAAAACCAATGGCTTCTATACAGTCCAATACACGTTGATTGAAATTTGCTTTCATGGCATAATGCACATGAAAATTATATAACTTCGCTGCTGTCGCACAAGTCGCCAACGTCTTTTGCAACAAAGCAAGATCGTAATGGTAGAAAGGTGTTTCTAAACTGGCGAAATGCGAAATATCTTTATCAGAAAACATAATGTTCAAGTTTCTTATTGTAATTCTTATTCTTGTTTTGGCGCTGATCTATTTCGGCAATTACATGGATTACAGAAAACAGCACATCAGCAGAAAGGAGTACGATAGGAGAATCAGACTCTTTATCGCACTCGTATTCCTTGTCGTCGCTATTTTGGTCTGGCTAAGGCGCCACTGATCACTCAAATAAGCGGTTGTGCAAGCTCTTCAGGGCCTCTGTTTTATCACCCGTATTGATCAGCAGTGAGATATTGTAACTGCTTCCTCCGTAAGAGATCATGCGCACGGGAATGTGTTTGATTGCATCAAGTACACGGGCAGCATAACCATGTGTCTGTGCACTAAAATCACCCACTACACAAACAATAGACTGATCGTTATCCACTTCCACAGTACCAAAATCATGAAGTTCCGCTATGATCTGCTCCAAGTTATCGGTGAAATCAACAGTGACCGACACCGCAACTTCCGAAGTGGTGATCATATCGATCGGCGTTTTGTAACGCTCGAAAATTTCAAATACACGTCGTAGGAAACCATAAGCCAGCAGCATGCGGCTGGAATGGATTTTGATTGCGGTAATGCCGTCTTTAGCAGCAATAGATTTGATCTTTCCTTTTTCACTTTCCGTGGAGATGAGTGTACCGAAAGCCTGGGGCTCCATGGTATTCAATAACCTCACCGGGATCTTATATTTCTGTGCAGGGAATACCGACTGCGGATGCAGGATCTTAGCGCCAAAATACGCAAGCTCGGCAGCTTCATCAAAAGAAAGCTGGGAAATTGGCTTGGTTCCTTTTACGATTCTGGGATCGTTATTGTGCATACCATCAATATCTGTCCAGATCTGTACTTCTTCAGCGAGAATAGCAGCGCCCAATAGAGAGGCAGTATAGTCGCTTCCTCCCCTCCTCAGATTATCTACCTCTCCAAAACTGTTCCTGCAAATAAACCCTTGGGTAATGAACAGGTTGTTTCCTTTGTGTTGCTCAAGCAAAGGCTGCAAATGCTTTGTGCTGAATGGGATATCGGGCTCGTTATCTTCATCTATTTTCATGAAATCCAAAGCAGGCAACAGTACTGAAGGCACGCCAATAGATTTCAGGTAAATGTGGTAGAGGGTAGTCGACAACAGTTCTCCTTGTGCCAGTACCACTTTTTCCTCAATGGGCGTGAAAAGATCATTCGCCAGTGTAGCCAGAAAATTAAAATGATAGTCCACGACTTCCTGACCCTGCTCACGGAATTCGCCTTCCGGCAGCAATTCAATTACAAATTGATTGTATTTTTCATGTAATGCGTTAATCAATGTTAACGCAACCTGTTTATCTTCCTTTAAAAGTTTGGCTGAAATTTCTACTAAACTATTGGTTGTACCAGACACTGCCGATAAGACCACAATTTGTTCTTCCGCCGGATCAATGATATCCAGCAATTTTTTCATGCGCTCAGGGCTTCCCACGGAAGTTCCTCCAAACTTTAATATTTTCATAATTTTATAATGGTTATACAGTTGATTTCCTCCGGACCCGCCGGATTTCACCGTTCAATTGTTTTTACGTTAACTAAACTTCAGGCATAAACCTGAAACTTTCATTAACAATTGTTTAATCTTTAAAACTCAATAAATATTTTAATCAAATTGGTTATATACTTATATTAGGCCGTGAAATTAAAGAAAACGCTGTTAATAATCGTGATATTGAGAAAATATTTTGATGATTAACAATGCTTCAGAAAACTACAGTTCCATATATTTGTTTGCTATTAGAAATTTTTAAAAAAACACCCCATATCTTATGCAATTAGAAGACGCGACATTAAGCACGATAAACAGCTGGCTTAATGGAAATTACGACCAAAAGACCAAAGAAGAAATACAGGCATTATTAGATAAAGAAGCTTATACTGAGCTAACTGACTCTTTTTACAGGAATTTGGAATTTGGTACCGGCGGCCTTCGCGGAATTATGGGGGCAGGCTCAAACCGAATTAATAAATACACAATTGGTACAGCAACACAGGGTTTGAGCAATTACCTCCTGAAAAAATATCCGGCTGAACAGATCAAAGTGGCTATCGCACACGACAGCCGAAACAACTCAGATTACTTCGCCGGAATTACTGCCGACGTTTTTTCTGCCAATGGCATTCACGTTTATTTTTTCAGTGCACTCCGCCCTACTCCTGAACTGTCATTCGCTATCCGTGAACTGGGCTGCCGCAGTGGTGTAATGCTGACGGCTTCACACAATCCTAAAGAATACAATGGCTATAAAGCGTATGGCGCCGATGGTGGACAATTTACTGCACCTGACGATACCCTGGTCATGGATGAAGTGGCAAAGATCACCAGCATTGACGAAGTGAAATTCGACCGCATCGACAGTAATGTGGAACTAATCGGGGAAGATATCGATCAATTGTACCTCGATAAGATTACAGAACTTTCCGTCTCGCCTGAGGCCATCAGCCGTCAGAAAGACCTGAAGATCGTTTATTCTCCGATCCACGGTACAGGGATCACACTGGTACCAAAGGCATTGGAGCAGTTTGGTTTTACAAACCTGACCCTGGTTGAAGAACAAAGCACACCAGACGGAAATTTCCCTACTGTAGTATACCCTAACCCTGAGGAAAAGGAAGCATTAACCCTCGCACTTAAAAAAGCACAGGAAATTGATGCTGACCTCGTATTGGCTACAGATCCGGATGCCGACCGTGTCGGGATTGCGGTTAAAAATAACGACGGGGAATTTGTGCTCCTGAATGGCAACCAAACCGGAAGTTTGCTGATCAATTACCTGCTGAGCGCATGGGAAGAAAAAGGCAAGCTCAATGGCGAGCAATATATTGTGAAGACCATTGTAACCTCTAACTTGATCGAGGCAATCGCTAAAGCGAAAAACGTAACGTATTACAATACACTTACCGGATTCAAGTGGATCGGAAAACTGATGACTGACCTGGAAGGTAAGAAGACCTTTATCGGCGGCGGTGAAGAAAGTTATGGATATCTCATCGGCGAACTCGTCAGGGACAAAGATGCAGTCGTATCCTGTGCATTCATCGCAGAAATGACGGCTTTTTACAAGGATAAAGGAAGCAGCCTGTACGATGCGCTTTTGGACATGTACGTTCAATATGGAATTTATAAAGAGGAACTGGTCTCCATCACCAAAAAAGGAAAAACCGGAGCTGAGGAAATCAAAGCCATGATGGAGAAATTCAGGAACAACCCGCCTGCAACACTTGGAGGTTCTAAAGTGGCTACTTTGAAGGATTACGAACTTGGTGTTGAAACGGACCTGAGCACAGGTCAAAAAACAGAATTGGAGTTACCAAAATCTGATGTACTGCAATTCATCACTGAAGATGGAAGCATCATCTCTGCACGACCATCCGGAACAGAACCGAAGATCAAATTCTACTGCAGCGTAAACACAGTATTGAAAGACAGGGCTTCGTTCAAGCAAACAGACGCTGAGCTTACAGCTAAGGTAAAAGCAATCATGAAAGATCTGGAGGAGTAAGCTCCAGATCGCTATCTCTCTATAAAATGAGGTTGTAAGGTGACCTTGATTACACCTTTTTTATGCAAAGGATCATTGCTACTGGCCAGTTCATTCAGGACAATATCAATGATCCTTTCTGCAATCTCCTCTATCGGCTGATCTACTACACTAATCGGTGGCGTATGCAGTTTAAATACGTCATGATCATCGTAAGAGATGATACAAAAATCATCATCAATCTTCTTATTGATTTGCTTCAGCGCTCCCAGTCCTTTAATTGCCAGGTAATTGGTAGAAAACAAGACCGCATCAATTTCCGGATGCTCATTAAACAGCAGTGCCAATTGTTTATGCGTATCTTCTTCGGAGCTGTCAAAAGGTACCTCGATGTAAAATTCCTTATTGAACTCTTGCCCCTGCTCTTTCAACGCACTTTCATATCCAAAAAAACGATTGTTCATCTGGTCAACATGAAGATCTACGGTTACAAAGGCCACATTCTTCTTGCCCTTGTCCAGCAAATGCTTGGTCGCCATATAGGTTCCATTGAAGTTGTCAACTGCTACATAGTTCACTTCAAGATCAGGAAGGTTCCTGTCAAAGATCACTACCGGTATTTTCTCCGCCAGCAACAGCTTAATGTCTTCTTCTATACCAGGCACAGGTGCAATGATATAGGCATCTACCTGCCTCGATTTAAACATTTCAATCAGGTCCTTGGCTTTCGCAACATCATTTTCAGTACTGGAATAGCTGATTTTATAGCCTTTTTTATAAGCTTTGTCTTCGATTTTTCTCGCAATGCTCGCGAAGAAAGGATTGGAAATGTCTTCAACGATCAGTCCGATCGTCTTGGTATTCCCGGTACGTAGACTGCGTGCAATCTGGTTCGGTTTGAATTCAAATTCCTTAATGACAGCCTGTACCCTTTCGATCACCGCTTTACTAATGCGCATTTGTTCTGCCTTCCCGTTAAGGATAAACGACACTGTAGTTATTGATACATTCGCTTTATTTGCGATATCTTTTATAGACGCTGGTTTCATCTGATTTGTCCCTTACCTTTTACAATCCATTTCTCTGTTACAAGTTTCTCTAATGCGAACGGCCCCCTTGCATGGAGCTTCTGTGTGGAAATCCCGATCTCCGCCCCAAGACCGAATACCTGCCCGTCTGTAAAACGTGTAGAGGCATTCAAATAAACGACGGCGGCATCCACCTGATTCAAGAACAGCTCGCTTTTCGCTGCATCTTCTGTAATTATTGCCTCCGAATGTTTGGAAGAATAGGCCGCAATGTGATCCAGAGCTTCATCAATGCCTCTCACGATCTTAACAGAGCATTTATAATCCAGAAATTCCCTTCCGAAATCGTCTGCTTTTGCCAATTGAAGGAATGGATACGCCTGCTCCTCTAAAATCGCATAAGCCCGCTCATCCGCAAATACTTCTACGTCATAGGGCAACAGCTTTGGAGCCAGTATTTTTAAAAAATCTGCGGCTACCGATTCGTCCACTACAACTGTATCCAGGGAGTTGCATACAGATGGACGGGACACCTTCGCATTGACCACTATGTCAGCTCCCGACTCCAAATTTCCACTTTGTTCAATATACGTATGGCATACTCCCGCCCCGGTTTCTATAACCGGTACCTGCGCATTTTCCCGCACGAATTCAATCAATTGGTTTGAACCCCTCGGAATAATGACGTCGATGTATTTTTTCGCCCTTAGAATCTCCACAATATACTTTCGATCTGCCGGCAATTGTTGCACAATATTCCTGTCCAGACCAAATTCCGTTAATACCCCCTGTATCAGCGCGACAATATAAAGGTTGGTATGATAAGCATCCTGTCCACCCCTCAATACACAGACATTGCCTGAGCGGATACAAAGTGCGGCAACATCAACGGTTACATTGGGCCTGGATTCATAAATGACGCCCACTACGCCCAAGGCAACAGTTTTCTTTCGGATAAACAATCCATTATCCATAGTCTGCTCCGAAATTACTTTTTCGGTAGGATCAGGCAATGCGGCCACGTCACGGAGACTGTCGGCTAAGCCGACAATTCGTTCTGCATTCAGCAGCAACCTGTCCTTCTTGGGATCTGTATCCTCCATTTTCTGCAGGTCTTTCAGATTTTCCGCTATGATATCTGCCGTATGTTCCGTAATCACCACAGCCAATCGGTTGATCAGTCGTTGTTTATCCCGATCAGCAAGTGTAGAAATGGATTTCTTTGCTTCCCTTGCCTGGATCAGTTGTTCTTCAATCGAGTCCATTTTCATTATAAAATCACAATATCGCTGGCATTGGCTATCTCCAGGTTGTGTTGTTTTGAATCCTTAATTAATGCTTGCGATGATACCTTCGCCCTGGCCACTGCGACAATGTTGCCCGCTTCATCTATGAGTTCAAATATTTCACCGTCGGCAAAAGCGGCTATAATTGACTGCACACCTACAGCCAACAGGCTTTTCCGTTTACGGATAGCCTCAACCGCTCCGGCATCAGCCATCAGCCTTCCGGTGACCAGGCTACCACTGGCGAGCCATTTGTTTCGTGATGAGATCGAACCTTCCTTTGGCGTGCAGGCCGTTCCTGTTTCGCCAGCTACGGCTTTAAGTATACCATCCGGCGTCCTCACCCCGAAGATCACAACCTGAATCCCCATACTGGAAGCCAGATGAGCGAATGTTAGTTTCGAGGTCATGCCACCGAGACCAACTTCTGATGTATTCTTATTTGCCAGTGAAAATACATCATTATTGATAGAATCTATTTTAGGAATTACCTGACCTTCTTTGTCCAGCACACCCGGTACCGAAGTACCCAACAAGATCAGAGAAGCCCCAAAGCCCACACCGAGTAAGGTCGCCAATTCATCATTGTCGGAGAATTTTAGTTCCAGGTTACTCACTACATCATTCTCATTTGCTATTGGGATCACTCCATTTTTCCACAATTCTTCATAGGTCTCCTTCAACTGGAGAAATTGCCTGCGACTGGAAAAATGTTGACGTTCGCACAAACTCTGCGCGATGGAAATTTGGTAAGGTTCAAAATACCTGGAGTACATACCCAGCAGCAAGGGATTTCCTATTGCCGCAGCAGCCTTCCTTTCGCTCATTTTACCTTTATAATTTTTGATGTATTTCTTGCCCGCTGCTACCGCGCCCGAGGACACTAAAATTAAGTGATATGCTTTCGATAGCTCCGAAACCTGGCGGGTGATGTCGGCGATGATCGCTTCATCAATCTCGCCTTTCGGAGTCGTAATGGAGGCCGACCCTAATTTTAAAACAAGTATAGACTTGGTCATTTATATTTGATATTGTAAAATTCCTACTCGAAAGACCGAAAATAGATAATTTACATCGTTTTATCGTAACTATAACATAAAAAAATCCCCTGTCTGTGAAATAGCCAGGGGATTTTCTTCGGCAAAAGATAAGTTTATACCAATGAAGCGTCCAGACTGATGTCTACACTATATGCCTTACTCACCGGACAGTTGGCTTTAGCTCCTGCCGCGATTTCCTGAAACTGCGCATCTTCTATCCCTGGAATATCAGCCTTCAATACCAGATTCGAACTGGTAATGACACCATTTTCGAGAGACACGGTAGCTTTAGTTTCCAGTGATGTCGGGTTAAATCCAGCTTCGGTAAGGTCCAGGCTCAGTTTCATTGTAAAGCAGCCTGCATGGGCAGCGGCCATTAATTCTTCCGGATTGGTTCCTATGCCATCTGCAAATCTGCTGTTGAAGGAATACTGTGTTTGATCCAATACTTTACTGTCAGTGCTCAGATGACCTGAACCTTCTTTGATGGTGCCGTTCCAAACGGCTGTAGCATTACGTTTCATAATTCAATTTTTGTTAATTTACTTAGTTTTATCGCGGTTCTTATTGAGCTTGATCTTAATTTTTCCATCCTCACCATCTGTTGCCAGTAAATGTAAAACTATTCCTTTCATCCTGCGCTCCTTTTTTTCCTGGCTGTCCGCAATCTCCTCGTCTTTTTTGGGATTCCGCAATGGTACATCCAATGCAATATTCGTTCCCGTACCTAATGAATAGACACCGGCAATATCCATGTTTAGCAGGGAGGAACTGATCTGCATCGGGTTAATGGTAATGTCCTTTCCTCTGAGATCAAATTTACCGTTGAGGTTACTGAAAGTAATGTGGTTCAGGTCACGGAAAGGAAAAGCAAATTTACCCACGCTCCGGATGGGGTCGAAATTAAGTAAAGCGCCTTTTTTAAGGTCGAAAATGATACTGCCTCTTAAAGAATTGGGCATGATCGCTCCTTTGTCATTGATGCTTCCCGATACATTTACTTTCGAATATAAATATCCCCTCAGATTTTTTGAGGTCAGGGTCTTCATCCCAAAATTGTCAAAGGCATAGAAGAAATGCTGAATATCTACATTGCTCAGACTGGTGTTTACACTGAAACCGTTGTACGAACCATTTTGACTCACGTTCCCATTCAATTTCAATGACCCCCCGGCATGTTTCACACTTACATTTTTGATAGAAATCCGGTTTTCCGACAAAAGCAGATCAGCATTGGCATCCGTTGCCAGAAATTTGTTATAGTAGACTTTGTCTACTTTTACATTCATGTTCACCTGGCTTTTCTCAAAGACTTCGTTCAGATTGTCTGAGAAATTACTCTTTACGGTTCTCTTTTTTGCTTTAGGCCTCCGTGTCCCCAGGAACCCAAGGAACTCGGCCAGATGCAGTTGTGGACTTCTGATCTTCCAGTTTAACAGGATTTTTTCCGGTGCGGTATAGTAAAGGTTAAGGAAGTTTTTGATGCTACCGTCCATATAAACAATGCTTTTGCCACTTTGCAGACGGATATTTTTAATGAATAGATCATTATCCGTGAAATTCAGTGCAATAGCGGTGTTTTTAAAATTAATCTTCCTCGGAACGTAGCTCAGGTCTGCATTCTTGATGTCAACTATACCTTTCACAAATGGTTTCGTCAGCTTAAAATCAACAATATCTGCGGTATAGGCAAGCTTGACATCAGCTGTCCCCTTACCAAATTTCAGCATGTTGTCACCGATCACATTATTCAGTTTAGCGATTTCAAACCTGGAAGTAAATACGCCTGTGGCAATGGGCTTATCCAGGTCATGGATCGATGCGGTATCAATGCTGAAGGGCATTTCTGCATAGCTGCCTTTAAATTTATAAAGTTTAATGGCTGAATTTTGATCTGTCGTGCCTTTACCCTTAATGTCATTATTGGTAAAGGTGCCCACAAAACTACAGTCTTTGATCACGCCACCAGGGGTAGTTAATGTATTTGTCCCTACTTCTGCTCTTACGTCGATGGAAGGATCGCCCCCGGGCCCCATATTGCCGGCAATCCGGCAGTTCACATGGATCGCGTTTTCCAGGTTGAACATATTAAGTTTAGAACTGATGTTGGGGGCCAGCAAGGCGGAAGCATTTTTCCATAAGATGTTTTTTGTTGTAATATCTATTGAAAAATCGGTGTTCTCCTTGGAGGTGTCAAACTGCGCAGCAATCAAAAAAGGGTCTGAACCGATATTAAGGGTATTTGGTGCTACCGATATGATGCCGGTTTCTTCACTATATTTCACCTGAAAGGGCCCTTCAAGAACTTTATCTTTTATAAAACTTCCCCTTAGGGTATTAAAAGCCATGCTTCTGGCTATTGCTTTGAGCTTAAAATCTGCTTCCCAGCCCGACCAGCCATAATCCATCTTCCCACTCAGTTCATCTAAAACAAATTGAAAGCGTTTATGTCCTTTCTGATTATCTACTACAAAGTTTACATTATTGAGCGCAAATTTCCCCAACTCCGCAGGTGCCTCCGCATCCTGCTCTGGTTTTGGTTTACTTTTATCTTTTTTCTTAAATATGGAAGTATTACTGTAGCCATTACTATCCGTATAGAGGTATATGGTAGCGTTATTAATTTCTATTTTTTTGATCTCCAAAGTGCCTGTAAGGAGCGCAAGGGCATTCACGGAAACATCAAAATCCTTGGCTTCCAACAGAGTATGTTGATGCCTGGACCACAGGCTGTCCCTCAGTATTACATTTCTTAAGCCGAGCGATACCCCCGGAAATCCACGAAGGAAGGTCGGTTCCATGCTTTCGATCGCCATGCTTCCATTCAAATTCTTGTTCAATTCACTGGTAACGCGTTGTAATAAGCTTTTTTTATTGACGTTCACATACACCGCCGCCGCGATGTAAACAAGCAGGACTACTCCGATGAGAATTCCCAATATCTTCAGTATAATTTTTGTCCAGCGTGGCATGTTTTGAGTTTATCTGTACAAACAGCGTAACAATTTTTACACCAATAATTTACGATAAGCCAAATTGCATGAAAAGCACAAAAAAAACGGAAGCAATTGATGCTTCCGTTTCCTATATTTTGATTTGTTCTGGTGCTCCCTTACGCGAGTTCAGGAACTTCCAGTTTCAAAACTTCTGAGGTTTCATTTCTAATCTGATCCGTCAACTCGGCATTTCCACTAAGCTGTATGCCATAAGAAGGAATCATCTGTTTCAGTTTTTGCTCCCATTCTGGGGTATGAATCTGATCTTTAAAGCAACGCTCCATTAAGGTGAGCATAATAGATACTGCCGTAGATGCACCTGGTGATGCCCCCAATAGCGCTGCAATTGATCCATCAGCTGCAGTTACCACTTCTGTACCGAACTCCAGGATTCCACCGTGCTTTTCGTCTTTTTTGATGACCTGAACACGCTGCCCCGCAGTCTCCAGTTCCCAGTCCTCCATTTTTGCAGTAGGCAGGTATTCCCTAAGGGCAACCATACGGTCTTCCGGCGACTGTCTCACCTGATCGATCAGGTATTTCGTCAGCTGCAGATTGTCCAGACCAGCAGAGATCATCGGCCGGATATTATTGATTTTGATAGATAGCGGTAGATCCAGCAAAGATCCATGTTTCAAAAAGCGTGTAGAAAAACCTGCATATGGTCCGAAAAGAAGGGCTTTCTTACCATCGATCATCCGGGTATCAAGGTGCGGCACGGACATGGGTGGGGCACCTACAGATGCTTTACCATATACTTTAGCATGGTGGCGCTCGATCACTTCAGGATTGACGCATTTCAGCCATTGGCCGCTTACAGGGAACCCACCGAAGCCATTTCCTTCAGGAATATTGGCTTTTTCGAGCAATGGCAATGAGCCGCCACCGGCACCGATAAATACAAATTTTGATTTAATGAGCCTTTTTTTACCGGTAGTCTCATTTTTAACTTTAACCTCCCAAAAGCCGTTCTTTTGTTTCAGCTTACGTACTTCATGGTGAAAATGAAGGTCTACCTGATCTAACTTTTGCAGGTGATTGAACATCATTCTGGTCAAGGCACCAAAATTCACATCCGTACCTAAGGTCATTCTCGTTGCAGCTACTTTTTCATTCGGGTCTCGGTCATCCATAACCAATGGCATCCATTCTGCCATCTGTTTAGGGTCCTCAGAATAGCTCATTCCTTTGAAAAGGTTACTTTTTTGAAGGTTATTGTAACGCGTTTTTAAGAATTTTACGTTTTCTTCTCCCCATACAAAACTCATATGCGGAATACCTTTAATGAAATCTTCTGGTGCACCAACGATTTTATTCTTCACCAGGAAGGACCAAAACTGTTTGGAAACCTCAAAGGATTCAGCAATAGCCACTGCTTTTTTGGTATCCACAGAACCGTCGGCTTTTTCAGGCGTATAGTTGAGCTCACAGAAAGCGGAATGTCCTGTACCCGCATTATTCCAGGCATCAGAGCTTTCTGCTGCAGCAACATCGAGACGTTCAAAAATCTCTATACTCAGGTCCGGCTGTAATTCTTTAAGCAACACCCCTAAAGTTGCGCTCATGATACCAGCGCCAATCAATATTACATCAACCGTGTTCTCCGAATTACTACTTTTACCAGTCATTTTTGAAATTTTTTGCAAAATTACAAATCAGTTAGCAATTTATATACCCAAATAGCAATTTGAATTGAATTATCTTGCCAACTTTTAACATATTAATGCAATTTTATAGCATAGTGCTAAATCCGCTAATTTTCCGGACGTATACATTCCATAAAATCAGGCACATCCCGGACATAATGGAAAGGTCGGCCACATTGAACACACCGGTCTGAAAAAGAAAAAGATCCATATGCATAAAGTCGGTCACCGAACCATGCACGAACCTGTCATACAGGTTGCCTGCACCCCCACCGATCACGAAACTGAGTCCAACAACAAAAAGAGGATCCAGTCGCTCCCTGCTCATCAAAAAATACAGTCCATAAAGCAATACCAATAAAGGGAGGAGTGAAAGCAATACAAATTTAAAGGCTGCAGGCAGCGAATCACCCGAACTGAGAAAGGCACCATAGTTCTCTACCTTGATCAGTGTCAGGCGGTCCTGTATAATAGAAACAGGCTCATGATAGTCCAATTGAGTCCTGGCAATGCTTTTCGTCGCTTGATCACAGCCCACATTAAGCAGGATAAGCACTACAATTAATGCTTTACTCATCACCTTTGTCCTTCCCATATATTTCAATACTTTCCCATTCAGCGCTGCGCTTATTTGAACGAACCTTGCTTTTTAAGTAACTTAAAGTAATCCGTTAGGTTTACACCAAAAGACTGTTCAAAAGCGGCTTGAAGGTCTTCTGGCTGTGGGTGCTTGTTTTTCCACTTACTGAAATACAATTGGAAGGCCTGGTCCATCTTTGCCCTTCCCGCCTGGCTTTCTAAAATGTATAGCCACAGGGCAGTTTTCACATAAGAGATCAGACCATACTCATCAGAGGAAGCAAATTGGGCTGCAGGAATATCTATCGGTGAATCCATAGGAATTTGCGTCATCGCACCATAAAGTCTGGCCTGAAAATCGGCTTCCGACAGGGCTTTTACTTCGGCAGGGATCTCGCCCATCATTGAGTTCGCACGGTATTTTTCGGCTTCGTACCTGAATTGAAAATAGGTATTCAGGCCTTCGTCCAGCCAAGTATGCTCCCTTTCATTACTGCCCAGCATACTCATGAACCAATTATGACCTACTTCATGCGCAATGACCGCATCCAGTGATTCTTTTTTGGCGTCGGGACTCGTGATCAATGTAATGGTTGGATATTCCATCCCGCCACTGGAATTGTTTTTCGGGCCTTCCACGACCTGCACCACCGGGTATTCATAATCGCCTATCCACTTACTGTATTTGCGTACAGCATCTTTGGTGTAGTCAATACTGTTGGTCCATAATGTCTCTTTTTTGTTGTGGTAATAAGTAAAAGCATCGATCACCTTACCGGATTCCAGTTTAACGGTATCGTACTGGATCACAAAATCCTTGTCGGCAAACCAGGCAAAATCCGGGACACTATCAATCTGGTAAGTTAATGTTTTGGTGCCCGTCTTTTGTTTTGGACTATATAAAGCCGGACTTCCTGTTCTATTCGCTACATTTTTAGCACCCAGGCTTTTATAGCTCGCCAGTTCATCGGCATTCTGCAAAACTCCTGTTGCGCCTACGATATAGCCGCTGGGTACGGTAATGTTAACTTTAAACGTTGCATAGTCACTGTAAAACTCCCCCATATCCAGGTAAGGGAACTCATTCCAGCCGGATTTATCGAACACAGCTGGCTTCGGGTACCATTGACAAGCCATAAATTCTCCGTCCGCAAATCCTGACCTTGAAAAGTAGGAAGGCAGTTTCACTTTAAAATCGGTACTGATCTTCACAGAATCTCCTGGCTTCAAAGGCGTAGCGAGCTTCACCTTGATGATGTCTATGTATTGCGGATTGGGATGGGCTTCTGTTTGCGCTACTTTCCCGTTCACTTTAAAATTCAGCCCCTCTATGCTTCCAAAAGTATATTTCTCCAGTTTCTTTACCCTGGAGGTATCATTTTTAATCTGCTGGAATAAAGCGGTAGATTCCTGCTTATAGGCATTTGGCCAGATGTGGAACCAGATAAAATCTAAGGTACTGGGTGAATTGTTCTTATACATGATCGTCTCTGATCCTTTCAGCGACTTTTCCTGGTCATTTAGTGCCACGTCAATATCATAACGGACTTGTTGTTGCCAGTAGGCCTCTTGTGCGAAAACAGCTGTACTGCAGCAGAGCAATAAAATGGTGAAGTATCTTTTCATCTATTCTGAATTTCCTGTTAATCTTTAATAAGGCTCAATAATACAAAACCCCTACGACAAAACAAACGCTCATCACCCTACTTTCTGTATAAACACTCAGATCCTTATACAAACCAAAAGCAATGTATTTTGTTAGTACAGCACAATCACTTAATTATAAACGAGATGAAGAACTATTTTACAATTGCATGCCTGGGCATCGCTACATTAATTACGTCCTGTGCCGGCAATGCCGAAAAAGAAGTGGCCCATGCCAAATTGGAAACTACAGCCGACCAAAAGGAAATCGGCTCTGCTAAGTTTTATGAGCTGGGAGATGGAAAATATAAAATGGACCTGGAGATCAACTACCCTGAACGTGCAGACAGCACCGTGGCCGTACATTTTCATGAACATGGCGATTGCGGTAATATGGGCGAAAACACCCACGGCCACTGGAACCCTACCAAAGAAGCGCATGGTAAATGGGGTTCGGCGGCCTACCATTCCGGCGATATCGGAAATATTCAGCTCGACAGCAAAGGACATGGTACGGTCAGCGTCACTACCGACCGCTGGAACATTACGGACAATGACCTGAAGAACATCATCGGAAGGGGCATCATTGTACACGGAGGAACAGATGATTATGTAACCCAGCCCACCGGAAATTCAGGTCCGCGTGTAGGTTGTGGCGTCATTGTTAAAAACTAAACCTTATAGCTTCCCGGTAGTTCGGGAAGCTTATTCCTTCGGTTCTCCACGCCAAATTGTTGCAACCAAATGACTTTAAATTTGTTACCTTGATACGTTAATCATAAAAAAATGAAAAGGATATCTTTTATTGCTGCTTCGGGAATGGTATTTCTGACCGCACTTTTGTTGAGTTCTTGTAACAGCACAAAATTGGTCTCTTCCTGGACGGCAAAAGAACTAACGGTTCAGCAGAGCAATAAGATCCTCGTCATTGCCTTAATGGGCAATAGGGATCGAAAATTAAGGGAGAATGTAGAAAATGCCTTGGTTGAACACCTGCGGAAACACAACATCACTGCAGGTTCTGCACTGGCAGAATATGGACCCAAGGATTTTGAAGGACTGGAGGAAAAGGCGGCGCTGGAGAAGATCAAAGCAAAGGGTTATGATGGTACTTTTACCATTGCCCTGCTCGATAAGACGAAACAGAAACAATTTGTTCCGGGAGGAATGGGCTTTGGCCCCATGTATTACGGCTTCTGGGGCTACTACAGGCCAATGTACGCCAGAATCTATGAGCCTGGTTACTATCAGGTGACCAACAGGTTCATGCTCGAAGCTAATTTCTTTAACCTGACCCAGGATAAACTGGTCTACTCCGCACAGACCAAAAGCACGGATCCCAGCAGCCCTCAAGCCCTGGCAGAGGAGTTTACCAAAACCTTATTGGACGATATGGTTAAAAAAGGTGTCATTAAATAAAAAGGAGGCATTATGAGAATATTCCCCGTACACTTCAAAACAGGTAGTCTGGACCTGGACGCTATAGTGACGAGTTCAGAGGCAGCCGATAGGTTCAAGGTGGAAATGGTCACCGGCGAGCCTAACCCCATCATCCTGAAGAGATCTGAGGATGGTTCATGGCTTGTTGAAAATCCCGGAGGTCGAAGGCTCAGTCCCGAATGTTATCAGAACATCGGAACCGCCATCAGCGAACACCTTAAAAACACAGCTTAACTCATCGAAGGGAACGAAATCCCTTTGATCTTCCTGAACAGTTCTACCGCATAGATATCCGTCATCCCGGATACAAAATCAAGTACAGTCTGTATCTTCGAATATACGTCCTCATTTTTGGTAAGGAACTGTTTCGGGATCAGTTCTACCAGCTTTTTATGGTATTTGGAGGTGTTATAAAGGTAGGCCGGAATAAATTCTTCCAGCAGGCCGCCCATGACCTGGTACCCCGCTACTTCAATCTGTACCACAGAGGAGTAATTGTAGATTTTCTTGATGGAGATCTTTTCAATCTGCTTCATCACCGATAAAAAAGGCTCATCTATCGCATCCATGAGGCTTTGATTGAAATCCCCGGCCAATATTTCCTCCTGACGCTGCTGGAACACCCGCGAACATTGACCGATCAGCGTGCTGATCGATTTGGCGCGCATCAGGGTGATCTTGGCATCATCATCTTCCATTTCCAAAAGTCGCTCAGGCATCCTGGCATCATTGCATAGCGGAAGCAACAGTTGTTCTACTTCCAGGTAAGACAATATTTTCAAACGGTGGGCGTCCTCCAGATCAATGATGTTATAGCAAATGTCATCTGCCGCCTCTACCAGGTATACCAGCGGATGGCGCTTGTAAACCAATGGTGAATCCTGCACCTTGATGAGTTCCATTTCTATAGCGAGTTTTTCAAAGCCGCTCTGTTCCGATTGAAAAAAACCGTATTTTTTGGTATAGATGTTCTTCTTATCATGACCGGCAGTGGCCGCACAGGGGTATTTCGCTATTGACGCCAGCGTCGCATAGGTGAGCGCAAATCCACCGCTGCCTTTCCCGGCAAAGGGATGGGTCAGGATCCGCAAAGCATTCGCATTCCCTTCAAAATGAATCAGGTCTTCCCATTCTGCCGCACTTACCTGCGATTGAAAAACCTTTCCTTCACCAGTTGTAAAATAATGGGATATTGCCGACTCTCCGGAGTGCCCGAAAGCCGGGTTGCCCAGGTCATGCGCCAGACAGGCGGAAGCTACAATATTTCCAGTCTCGCTAAGTAATGGACAGCTTTCATCGATATCAGGCTGCTGCTCCCGGGCGGTATTGTAAAAAATCGTTCCCAGCGACCGCCCCACACTCGCCACTTCCAGACTATGGGTGAGCCTGTTGTGTACAAACACACTTCCCGGAAGAGGAAATACTTGTGTTTTGTTCTGCAACCTTCTGAAAGGTGAAGAGAAGATGATCCTGTCATAGTCCCGCTGAAATTCAGATCTGGCCTCCTTTTGGTTGCCTGTAAATCTTGCTTCATTCCCCCAGCGCTTCGACGATAATAACTTTTCCCAATTCATCATATTCTAAAATATGGGCGAATTAAGTCATTTTTTATTGGAAATGCCGCTTAAAAATCAAACTTCACCCTCGCGCGTATCCCCCAGTCAGAGACCATAGGGTTATCCAGGTAGGTAAAACGCTTCACTGCATCTACCCTCAGGATCTTAAAGATGTTTCCTACACCCACGCTTCCTTCGATATATGGATCCTTATTTAGGGAATTGGTAATGGAAACGCCATCCGCATTTTGTACAAAACGCATGGTCGAAAGGTTCTTCAAAGGATCATTTTCATCTCGTAGACCGCCGTAAAGGGCTTTGAAAGACATGACTTCCCTGAGCTTTAGTTTTTTCAACAAAGGGATCTTGTTGAAGAAGAAACCATTAAAGTTCTGGTCGATATTGATACTGGCATAACGGTCACTCACAAACTCCAGGAAGTTCATCAGGTTATAGGAATTCAACTGATAAGCATAGGTCTGATTGGCCCGGTGTATAGACAATAAAGGGAAAGGCAGTTTGCCGATGATGTAGGATCCTTCCAGGGTCACATCCATATAACCCAGCTGCGAAAGGTAAAAACGCTTGTCGATGCTACCCAGGAAGTTGTGGTAGTTGTACTCCCCGCCAAGCACGCCTTTTAGACCTGCAGTATAACGCAGGTTAAAGGTAGGGTATTTATCGATGATCGGTGTCCGGTAGATTTTTCCCTGGTAGAATTTTTCATGCGGTGCATAACGCAAATGAAGGGAGATTTCCGAAGTCCGGATGTTATTGATCCGGTCCGTAAAATTGCTCGGCGAATTTGTGAAGTATAAGGAACCCGCTGGCGATTGCTCCCATTTGCGCAGCCCCAGGCTATACGAAAAATGGTTCTCAAATTCATGTACGTAGTCGATCCTGTAAAAGTCATTGTACAGCATCATGTTGTTCTCACCGCGCTTGAACGATAGCAGGAAATTGTCTTCCTGTACAAACTGCAGCTCCTGTCCCGGTATCTTTGTGTCACGCTGGAAACTTGCACTGATGTAATTCTGGGGAAAGGCATAGATGGATTTATTGTTCAGCGAATAGGTTCCCCGCAGGAAATATTTCCATTTTTCATCTTCAAATCCATATGCTGCATAGGTCTCAAAGAAATAGCGCTTGCTCAAAGCGGTCGTGGTACGTCCGCCAAGACGCAGACGAAAACCTTCTACCCCATTAAAACTATAAAAGGTGTTGACGGGGCCCATTTCAAATGGTCCAAAATCTTTGTAACCGGCAAACAGCAATGTCACCACATCCATTGTTCGCTTAAATGAAGGAATGCTCTGCAAAGTATCCAGATTGCTATAGATCCGGGCATTGGATGGACTCAGTGCCAGCGGGCGGTTTGCCGCCCAGAACTGCTCGTCTTTTTTCACTGCCTCAGGGGCAATAACCAGTTTACTTCCATCATATACGGTATCCGCCAGCGCTTTGTTGATCGCATAGTTGTTGAAACTCACCGTACGTTCGCCTGTAAATCCCGCACCGTTCTTTTTACTGATCCCAAAATCAACGATCAGGTTACTTTTACTGAGGTGATAGCGGCGGTCCGGATTCTGCTCAAATTCCAGTGTCGCCTCCAGCGCGCGTACAAAATTGAGGTTGATGTCCTTGTTCACTGTCAGAAAAACATTCTGAACGGCATAGTTGCCATCCATAGTAATGTAGATCTTTCCCTCAAATAAAAGGTCTGTTTTATTCCTGGGCGTAAAGGAAAGCTCGATCAGCTGAGGCTGGTGGTTCTTTACCGTGTCCGAAATGAAAAACTTATAGAAGGTCGGCGCACTATCTGCAATTGGACTCAGCAATTGATTACTCACCACCGATATATTGTTGTCATAGATGTCGATGTCCTGGTACATCCTGTCGAAATACGTGCTCAGCCCCTGGTTGTCCACAAAACGTTCATCAAAATTGACCCGCTTATTGGCGACAAGCACCGATTTCATCTTCTCCGGGTTTTTCCGGAAGTAGTTGTCAGAGAGTTTTTCTTCCTGAAAGACCGGCAATAGGTTCTTGCCACCTATTTTAGTCGAATCCTGCTCCTGGAACAGGAACTGGTAGTTTTTGAATACCCTCCTGCTTTTAAATTTTTCTGAAAGGTTACTCATGGAAAAAACCATACGCTCGTATTTCTGATAACTGACGTAATCATAGCTTTCAGTCCTGTTTTTAGCCTTATTGTCGATCACCTTACGGATCAGCTCCACAGCCGGGTTTTCCCTGTTGCGGTATTTTGGCTTTTTGCCCGCAGTGATCACCACCTCATTCATCAGTGTGGCCTCCGGCTGCAACTGGATATTGATTACCTGGGCGGCACCTGCCTTAATCGTCTTTACCTGGCTTTTATAGCCCACATAACTAAAGGTAATGGCAGCACTTTCTCCGCTCACAGTAATGCTGTAGCGCCCGTCCAGATCAGTCTTCCCGCCTTTAGTAGTTCCGTTGATCAGGAAGGAAACATAAGGAAGCGTTTCGTTAGTCGCCGCGTCCGTGACGGTACCGCTCACCTGGGTTTGCTGGGCAAAGGTCTGCAGGCTGCTGAAAGAGAGCAGTAAAAGAAGGATATAAGTGCGTTGTCCTATCTGCTTTGCAGCAGTAAATATTTTATACACGTTGAGTCGATTAGTTCATTGATACCACTTAAGTAAATTAAGCTGGGGCAAAGTTAATACTCAACTTCTGAATTTTATAGTAAAAAAGTCAGGAATACTGTTCGTCACAAATGTTATGACATCCGCATGAAAAAGCCAGCCTCTGCCCCATACAAATTGTTCACTAAAAAAAAGCAAAAAAATCATTAAGTTTGATAGATACCAAATATAACTACGAACCGCTAACGCATAGGATATGGCTGATTTACCGAAGGGAGAACGAGAACGTTTGCAGGCACTAAAAAGCTACCAGATTCTGGATACACTTCCGGAAAAGGATTTTGACCGCCTGACAGAACTGGCCTCTTTGATATGTGACACTCCGATCTCACTGGTCAGCCTTATGGATGAACACCGGCAATGGTTCAAATCTAAATTGGGTCTTGATGCAGCTGAAACCGCCCGCGAAATTTCTTTTTGCGAGCATGTCATCTCCAGCCATGAGTTTATGGAAATCGAGGATGCACAAAAAGACCTGCGCTTCAAAGACAATCCTCTTGTAACTGCGGCTCCGGAAGTACGCTTTTATGCAGGTTATCCCCTGATCGACGACAATGGTCATGCCCTCGGTACCTTATGTGTGCTGGACAAAGTGCCAAAAGTCTTGACCGGACCGCAAAAGAAAGCCTTAAAATTGTTGGCCGAAGAAGTCATCTCACTCATTACCGAACGTCGCTTAAAAGAAGAACTCCGCCATTTCGAAAAGCTTTTCCATTTCTCCAAAGACCTGATCTGCATCGCTGATGCCAGGGGTTTCTTCATCAAGATCAACCCTTCCTTTACACATTTGTTGAAATGGCCGGCAGAACAGTTGCGCAATACTTCTTTATATACACTGGTACACCCGGAAGATCTGGAACACACCCGCAAAGAGATCGGTAGCTTATCCCGGGACAACCGCACGGTCAGCTTCAAAAACCGGGTCAGGACCATGGACGATGAATATAAAACGCTCCAATGGAACATCACGGCCGAAACCGCGACCGACCAGTTGTTCATCATCATCCGTGACATTACTGAAGAAACCAACAAAGAGCAGCTGATCATCGATAAGGAAAACAGGTTCCGTGCATTCTTCGAAAATGCACACGGGCTCATGTGTACCCATGACCTCAAAGGCAAAATCCTGTCTCTAAATTCCGCAAGTGCCAATAGCCTGGGTTATACCATACCGGAACTCGAAGAAATGACCCTCTTCGATATCATTCAAAAGGACCACCTCCACGAATTGGAGCATTACCTCGCGGAGATCAAGCTGAACGGCAGGATGAGCGGCTTGATGCATACCGTGCACCGTGACGGCTCCTCCAGGATCTGGCTGTTCAATAACGTGCTGGTCAAAAGCCAGAGCGAACAGGATTACATCATAGGCAATGCACTCGACATCACTGAACGCCACCAGCTGGAAATGGAGTTTCGCAAAACAAAGGAAATGCTCCTCCAGACCAACCGCGTAGCCCGCATCGGAGGCTGGGAAATCGATCTCCAGGCAAATAAGCTTACATGGTCATCCATTACCAAGGAAATCCACGATGTTCCTGAAGATTTCGAGCCCGACATTGTCAGTGCCATTGAGTTCTATAAAGATGAAGCCAATAAAGAACTGATCACAAAAGCAGTCAATGAAGCAGCTGCCTATGGACACTCCTTCGATATGGAGCTGCAGATCATCACCGCCACTAAACGGGAGATTTGGGTCCGTGCCATGGGCTATGCACAGCTACAACATGGAAAACCCGCAAGGATCTATGGTACCTTTCAGGACATCGACGCAAAGAAAAAGGCAGAGCTGGAAATTCGGGAATCCAGAAAACTCTTCGAGAACCTGCTGCAGTCTGCTTCAGAAGTCAGTATCATTGCCACCGATGAGGCGGGAATCATTACTGTATTCAACAAAGGCGCTGAGAACCTGACTGGATATACCGCATCTGAAATGATCGGCAGGCAAAGTCCGGCATTAATCCACGACCCGCGCGAAATCGCGCTTCGGGAAGAGGAACTACTCCTGGAATACAATACCCCCATCAAAGGTGTCCGCGTACTGGTGTACAAAGCCAGTATTGAAGGCTCCGAACAGCGGGAATGGACCTACATCAGGAAAGATGGTTCAAAATTTACGGTATCCCTCGTGGTTTCCGCCATGCGCGACACAAATTATAACCTGATCGGCTACCTGGGGATTTCCACCGACATCTCAGAACGCAAACAGGCCGAACAGGAACTGGAGAAAGCCAAGCTCCTGGCAGAGCAGGCCAACGTAGCCAAATCTGAGTTCCTGGCCAATATGAGTCATGAAATCCGCACACCCCTGAACGGGGTCATTGGCTTCACCGATCTGGTACTGAAGACCAACCTGACTGAAACCCAGCACCAGTACATGGGCATCGTCAACCAGTCTGCCCATGCCCTGCTGAGCATCATCAATGACATCCTCGACTTCTCCAAAATAGAGGCAGGAAAACTGGAACTGGACATCGATAAATGCGACCTCATCGAACTGACCAATCAGGCCAGCGACATCATTACCTACCAGGTACAGAACAAATACCTGGAGATGCTGCTCAACATCTCCGCAGACCTCCCCAGGTTCATTTGGGCAGACCAGGTACGGCTCAAACAGGTACTCGTCAACCTGCTGGGCAATTCCTCTAAATTCACAGAGAAAGGTGAGATTGAACTGAAGATCTCCCAACTGGAGTCCAGCGGTGAAGAAGTCACGCTCCGTTTCGAAGTAAGGGATACGGGGATAGGAATCAAACCCGACAAACAGACCAAAATATTTGAGGCCTTTTCACAGGAAGATGCCTCAACAACAAAAAAATATGGCGGTACCGGCCTCGGTCTTACCATATCCAATAAACTCCTGGGCCTGATGGGCAGCAAACTGAGTTTAAAAAGTGAGTTCGGCAAGGGAAGTACATTCTACTTTGACCTGAAAGTCAGGGCCGAACATGGGGATCCGATCAAATGGGAAGACATAGACATCATCAAAAGGGTGTTGATTGTCGACGACAATGAAAACAACAGGCTGATCCTGAAAAGAATGCTGGCCCTAAAAAACATCAAATCCGACGAGGCAAAGAATGGTCTTGAGGCATTGGAAATCCTTGACAGGAATGACGAATATTATGATGTGATCCTGATGGACTACCACATGCCCTATATCAATGGACTGGACACCGTCAGGAAGATCAGGGAAATGGAGTCCAATGGCAGGTTACACCCCATCGTACTGTTGCACAGTTCCTCCGATGACGAACTGATCATCAATTCCTGCCGGGAATTACGGATCGACCAACGCCTGCTCAAACCCATCAAGATCCAGGAAATGTTCGACATGCTCTCGAGGATCTTCAAGAAGCGGGAACACAACCGCTATATTTACAGGGAGACCGAACAGAAGAAAACCCTCCATCACTTTAAAGTGCTCATCGCCGAAGACAATGCCATCAACATGCTCCTGGCCAAAACCGTCGTACGAAGGATCGATCCGGATGCCATTATCGTAGAAGCAGCGAACGGACTCGAAGCGGTAGAAAAGTTCCTGGGTACAAAACCCGACATCATTTTCATGGACATCCAGATGCCGGAAATGAATGGCTACGAGGCTGCAAAAGCAATCAGAAAAATAGGAAACACAGACAAACATGTCCCTATCGTGGCCATCACAGCCGGAAATGTAAAGGGCGAGCGGGAAAAATGCCTGAAAGCTGGAATGGATGACTTTATCACTAAACCCTTCGTAGAAGAGGCTGTAATCGCGATTATCGACAAATGGAACATCCTGAAAAAATAGTTTTGTCAGAATTATGTCATTCTGCGAGAAATTAACTTAGTGTATTTTGTACACTATATATTTTGTTCTATATTTGTATCGTTATCAAAGAAACAATTACAACAATCAACGCTAAATGATTGTTGATTATATAAAGGTAATAACCCGTTCATACAGGTTTATATTTGGTTAGAAAAGGGATGTGCGTGGATGCGACAACCCTTTCTTTTTTTTAAGCCATTTTTAAATCTATTTGGAATCTGGTTTTAAAAATTTAAACGACAAAGCTGTTCCGGTACCCAACACTGCTCCTGCAGCCACATCTGTAGGATAATGCACCCCCAGATACAACCTCGAAAAACTTACTGAACTTGCATATAAATAGGCCGGCGCAATCACGTACCATTTCGGATAGGCCTGAGACAATGCCGTGGCCGTCGTAAAGGAAGTCGATGTATGGCCCGAAGGGAAGGAATAATATTCCGGATGGTAGACCGCATTGATCTTTATGTTTCTTATAAATGGCCTCGGTCGCTTCACAGCCTTCTTGACCAGCATCGTCACCAGGGCGTTTACAGCAGAACTGCTGGCTACATAAAGGGCATTTTGCCGCATCTGTTTGTCATTCGCTATAATTCCGCCAGCAAGGAGCCCTACCGGCACACCGATATTCACCACATCATTGTGCTTGGAAAGGAACATGAAAAAATCTGTTTTGGCCGGAGTCCGTGTCTGAGACAAGTCAATAAGCACCTGGTCATCCATGCGCTGCAACCTGTTTTGTGCAAGTAGAAAGCCCGGAAAAAACAGGAACAGGAAAATACGTGGGATAAGCATTTTCAAATTTATACATATATGGTTTAACTTGGTCATAAAATTTATAAATTGCTGGGAATGGAAGCACAAGACATCAAGATCCTAAAGAAGAAGCCGATATTTCCCGTTTCCGCAGAACTGCAGAAATACCTCAAGACTTATCAGCGCGAGTCCCGGCTCCCCATCGGTTACGCTGACCTCCTGGTCTTCGATGAAGCCTATCCCATTATGGATAAGAATGGTAAAGATTCCCTTTGGGAAGCGCCCATCTATGCTTCTGGTCAGCTGGAAGAACTGAACAATGGTTTAAAGGTGATCTATGCCAACCTGAAAGCTTCCGGAAACCTCCGTATTGTACAGCACAAATACATCGACAGGATTGAATATTGCACCTTTGGCAATACCAACCCCTTCAGGGTGCGGATCGTCAACCGCCTCAATGATGTATATGATTATTTCTATGTCAAGAAAGCGGATGCCTCCCGCATCTACGGCCTCGAGCTGGAGGAGATCCTCTCCCCCAATCAGGTCAATTATTTGGTCGACCGCGATACGCTCATCGAAGAACACATTGCGGGCATCCCGGGTGATGTCTTCGCCAAAAATTACCTGCACAACCCGGAATACAACCCTACGCGGATTGCCAAAGAGTTTGTCAAGTTCAATGAACGCTGTCTGGTGATGCTTCTCGGCGACATGCGGGCCTACAATTTTGTCGTGCAGATCACGCCCGATTTCGACGACATCCAGTTCCGAATCAGGGCCATTGATTTCGATCAGCAGTTCTACGAGGGCAACATTAAAGTATACCTGCCCCAGTTCTTCAAAGAGAATTTTCCCTATGTCAAGCTCTGCATGGAGCAGCTGACCGACAAAACCTATCAGCAATACCAACAGGAAGAAAAGTCTTCCCTACTGCACCGCGTCAGGAGCGAAAGGCATCGTCTGGCCGACCTTAGGGATGTCTCCAATGGCGAAGTGCTCACTACGCCTGAAAACATTGCAAGCCTGAAAGCCGGCATGGCTGATTATTTTCAGGAAATTAAATACACCGATTGCCAGACCATGACAGATATCATCGAACTCAATGTCAAAAACATCATCCGCCAGGTCAAGCTTTAGAACTTAACGCGCAGACCGATCCCCAGGGCAAAAATATCAGAAGGCGTCAGTGCAGACATGTTCTGGAAGTAATTGATCAGGTAATAATCATTGGTATTGAATTCTGAATACACGCTGATCGCCTTTATTTTAGTTCCCTTCAGTAACTTTTCTGTATTGAATTCAATTTCGTTGCTGAACGAAAGGTGCGGTCTTATCGCCTCCGACCAGTAGTAATAGCCTTTGGGATATTGGTCCTCATTAAAGCGATAAGAGAGTTCTTCATGAAAAGTATAAGTCACAAACACTCCGGGATTTACGGGATAGATCTTCGCCCAGTCCTTCACCTTGATCATCCAGGGCTTATAGGCAAACTTCACTGTTGCGATGTTCAATACTCCTCCCTTACTTCCAGGCACAAAGCCGTAGTTCAGGTCCAGGTTTCCTCGTTCGTTCTTAAACAGGTCATAACCTACCCCGGCACTCAGGTAGCCGATGCTTCCGGCAAACTGTACAATGGCCTCATCCGGCACCAAAAATTTAAATGCCTGTGCCTGGGAGCGCAATGCACCAAAGGTCAACAGCAGGCCAATCACTGCAATTCTAGAAAAATACACGCTCAAAACTCAGTTTACGGTTCACGATTTCGATTAATAAAAATTCACTGCTGCCCATTGCCCCTGTGATCAGGAAGGGAGTTGTAGACCCTTGCGGATAGAACACATCATAGTTGTGCGTATGCGCATGAAGCGAGGCCAGCACCGCCGGATCTCCAGTAAAACGTTGCGTGTAAGCTGTGATCAGCTCGGGATCAAAATCCTCCGAATTGGGCGGCACATGGGATACTGGAATATAGGCATCGACTCCGGGTTGGGGCAACAATTGCTGATCGATCCAGGACAGGTCGGGCACCTTCCCGTTAAATTTGTATTCCCTGCCGTTCGTATCATGGCAGATGAATTTCAGGCCGCCATAGGTAAAGGAATAGTTCAGCTGCCCAAACATGTTCAGGAACACATCCCGTCCCCTCGACGTCATATCGTGGTTACCGATTACCGCCACATAGGGCGGCTTCAGGCTCTTCAGGGCCCTGGAGATCCACTCCATTTCTTTCAGGACGCCAAACTCCGAGATGTCGCCGGCCAGGATCACAAAGTCAATCCCCGGCATACTGTTTACTTTCTTACAAAATTCTACCGTCTCGTCCCTGGACCGCTGGCTATCTCCGGTAAGCACAAACCTCACGGTATCATCACCCGCACCCGGACCCAGACGGGCAAGGTTTTTCGCATTAATATCTTTGTAGGAATTCCTGTCAAATACCTGATCAGGACTATATTCAAAATGATTACAACTGGCTAAGCTGATACAACAGCCTATCAAAAACAGGACAAAAAATCTCATAGAAGGATGTACATTATGCAGCGAAAATACCAACGCATATTACCAAAACAGCATTTCTGCGTTTATATGGCATTATCTTAACATATCTGTGATTGAACTGTTCAGTCCCAACCGCTTCTTCAAGAAAAATTTCGATTTTATTTTGAACTCAACTTCTAAGTCCTATATTTGTACCCGAGAGCGTTAATTTAGAACGGGGGTAGATCATTCTGATTTACTCCCGTTTTTCTTTTTACAACATTTCATCAGCAGGAAACACCCGGAAAAAACCTTATAAAAAAGCAAAGGGACTCGGTATCCACCGCGTCCCTCGCTAATCATCCCTATTGATCATCAGGCCAAAAGCCTAACGATGATCAAATATGAAAGAAAATTTAATCTTTACCAAATTTTGCAACAAATTTATTTTACGAATTTTTATTTGCCAAAATCAGATGACGGCCGTCGGAAACCCTCGACCGGTCTGCCGATACCATCGCACAATAGATTTCCATCGGATGCTGTTTCGGTTTAGCAGGAAGTTCAAGAAAATCGTAACCTTGCATCCGCCTTGCTCCGTATAAATTGTAGCATACTTCCGACAAAACCGGAAAATAAACGAGGAGCATCAACTGATCAGCAGGATGTGCATCGGGATCCATCGAACTTTCCCAACGAATAGACAGTCCTTCATTTTCCAGCTCAAGCCTTGGCTGTTCCAAACCGGGCAACGGGCCTTTAGCGAGCAGTACCTTTTCGTAATCGATACTCAGGTCGGGATACTCCCCTTTCAGCGCATGTTTCATATGATGGGATACAGCCATATTCATGGCATACATCTCTGCCTCCCTTGCCGCGGCATGAAAGCCAATCCGTATGAAGGGCTTCAAGGGCTTTAAAAAAGCATTCACCACTTTCATCCCCCGCTGACTGCTAAGTTGTTTTGGTGAATCCACCTTTCTCCGTTTGCCGGTCATGCGCAGCACAGTCTTATTGAGTACCGTATACATGACCGTATTCCCGAGTTTGCCGCTTACCGTTCCCGCAATTCCATTTCTAATGATTGCCATTTTTCAAAATCAATTAAGGCGCCGGCCCGAAAACCGACGCCAAATGTTTAACCCACAGGCATTGCGCCCAGGTAAGTACTGTTGCTCACCAGTTTTTTGTCAGCAGACACAAAAGCCACATAACAACGGACCGTGTCCCCGGAGAAATCCTGCGGCAGCAGCAGCGCATAGGCCTGTGTCGACCGCGTCGCCATACCTACCGATACCACAAAACGGTTCTTGTCTTCATTGAAGATCAGAAATGCGGCCAGATCCCCGGGCTTCGCCAGCTCGGTATCGGATGTCGGACCCCAGCTAAAATCGAGGCTTTGTCCCGTACCGCTCTCTACATCCATCGAATTGGGTACCGGAAGCTGCCCCCTACTGAGCATTACTTTCGGGTAGTCGATCGTGTACAGCGGAGCCACACCACTGAGCGCATGTTCCATATTGTACCGTACTGCGGCATTCATTGCCGACATTTTCGCATCGAATTGCTGAAAACCCAGCTTGATGAAACTCGCAAAATTAGCGAGCCATCCGTTCATCAAACCAAACTGAATCCGCTGGTTCAGCTGGGCTTCAGTAGCTGGTTTGTTGGTTTTTGCAGGTCGCATGGAAAAGACATTCTTGCCTTTCCTTACGCGGCCCACGTTGTTTCCGGTCCTTCCCTGTAAATGGTAGAATGGACCTCCTAATAAAAATCCCATAATTAGAAATTTAAGGTAAATAATTCTGTTAATTGCTGCGCAGCAATACAAACATAACCAAAGCATTAAGCAAAAAAAAGCCCGGTCCTGGAATTGGCCGGGCTTGACTGAAAATTGGCTGTATTTAGCGTTTTGCAACCGCTTCTTCTGAGCTCAGCAACTCAATGATCCCTTCATTCTGAATGATCATCATGCCTTGCCGGTCAGAACTGATCCCGGCTTCCAGCTGGTAAGTATAGCGGGGCACATGCCCATCCATGACTGTAGGCAGGTACACGAACTTAAAGTTCTTCCGTCTTTGCGCCAGACTTTCCCCTACTTCTATGATGTGTGTAGATACAATAAAAAAGCATTCAGAAGTATCGGAAAATGCTTCGGTGATGGAAAGTGTGGCGTCATAGGCATCCTTCACATTCGTTCCTTTAAAGAGCTCGTCGAAAATTGCCACGAGGTTCTTTCCTGAAGCGACTTCTTCCGCGACTTTCTTAACCCTGAGTACTTCTGCATAAAAATGGCTGTAGCCCATCCCCAGGTTATCGGGAACATTGATAGAAGTATACAGTCCGTCTTTCACAGAGAATTCCATACGCTCAGCGGCCACAGGAAATCCCATATGCGCCAGATATATGCCGATCCCGATCGATTTCATCAGGGTAGATTTGCCGGCCATATTGGCCCCGGTCAGGAACAGTACATTGCAGTCCTCAGTCAGCGATATGGCATTCCCCCTGGCATTTTCCAGGGCCGGATGCCTCAGCTGTTCCGCAATGAGCTGATGTGATTCGGCAGGCAAAGCTTTTGCATACCTGAAGCCCTTGCGGAAGGCCACGCCGGATACGGCCAGGTATACATCCAGCTGAAAGATTAATGTCGTCAGTTCCTTCATCTCCTTGTGCAGCCCTGACCTCAGTAAATAATCATAGCGGACCAGTTTAAAGAAGGACAATTGTTGAACGCCTTCCTCCCGCTGCAGCCAGGCCAGCCTCGGCTCCCCGAAAAGCTTTTTGATCCTGAGGAATTCTCCTTCATAAGGGCTTCCCTGCACATCCAGGCTCAGACTGAATGCATGGAACTGGTTCAGCAGCGCGATGGTCTGGCAAACTTCATTCATCAGCAATTCATAATCCTTGTCCTGGGCCAGCAATTGAAGCAGCCTTTTGCTTCCTATGGCCATTCCTGCACTAAGCTGGTTTCCTGCACTGCCAGAACGGAGGTAATTTTCTACCAGAGCAAAGGATTTCGCATCAAAGGGAAGCTTGAGCTCAAGCCCTGTAAAGTACTCAAAAATAGCGGACCTCTGGTTGATGGCTTCTGCATCTGTCAGGGGATACTGAAATAGGTTTTCCATGAGCCTGCTGCCCCCGGCAGTCAGGGTATGGTCAAATAGCCTGGATACCGAATTGTTCTTATACCTCCCCGGAATATTCAGGTCTTCCAGTGTTTGTTTGTCTGCAATAAAGCTCATAGTATTTGTTTTGACTTGCTCCTGCTTCGGATAATTTCCAGGATTTTTTCATTATTGATGATGATCATGCCATGCCGGTCTGCAGTGATTCCCTGCTGCAGCTGATAGGTATACACGGGCTTTTGCCCCTCCATCCGTGTAGGCAGATACACAAAATTGATATTGCTGCAGCGCTGCTTCAGCACTTCACCGGCTTCTATAATGTGTGTGGAAACCACAAACATGCAGTTGCGTTTCCTGGCAAAGGCCTCGGTGAGTGCTATCGTGCCTTCCCCCGCATCCTTTACATTTGTTCCCCTGAACAGTTCGTCGAAAATGATGAACAGGTTTTTGGCCACACTCAGCGCTTTTGCGATGGTTTTCACCCGCAGTACTTCGGCATAAAAATGGCTGTTGCCGGAACTCAGGTCATCGGGCAGGTTGATCGTGGTATAGATCCCGTCCCGTACCGAAAATTGCATAGCAGCTGCGGCCACAGGAAAACCCATATGGGCCAGGTACATGGCAATTCCCAGGGATTTCATGAAGGTAGATTTACCTGCCATATTCGCGCCCGTAAGGAACACAATATTGCTGTCGGGGTCTATCCGGATGCTGTTCGCTACGGCATTTTTCACCAGGGGGTGATACAATTGATCCAGGACAACGGTATGCGAGTCTTTTGGCATGGCCACAGGAAACACGAACTGATGCTTCAAAGCGACCTCTGCAACAGAAATATACACGTCCATCTGGTAGATCCAGCTCAGCATGGTCTTCAAACGCTGCCACTGCCGGAACCGCAGCACATGGTCATACTCGGCTACAGTAGCGTAAGGCAGTTTGCCGCCCTGCTTCTCCTGGAGCAGGGCATGGAAATCCGGCTCGGCAAACAGTGCCTTCATGTCCTGCAAACTGTTTTCATAGGCTGTCCCTGCGGCGAAAGCTCCTGCTTCCTGCACAAAGCTGTTCAATTGCTGCAGCAGTTCCAGAATTGCCGTAATGCCGTTATAGATCATCTGATAATCTCCGTCAAGGGAAATGAACTGGCTAAAACGCTTGGCCAGGCTGTGTTCTTCCCTGGAGAGTCTGGTCCGCTCGTCAGTCATGCTGAGGTAGAGCTCAGTACTGTCAAGCTGCTCTGTTTTAAAGGGAAATGTTCGGGCTACTGAACTGAAATACCGGAAGATGCTTGCCCTTTCATTGATGGCTTCCACCTCCGACAAGGGGTAAAGAAACATTTGCTCTAGCAAATCTGCTCCTCCACGGGTATAGGTATTGTTGAACAACTGGTAGACCGAGCTACTGCCCGGCCTTCCTGTAATGTTCAGGTCATTCAGCGTTTGCTGGTCTGTACTGAAACTCATATCGATTGGCTTTCTGATTAAATCAACTTAGTGTCTTCTCCTTTTAAACAACAGAATAGCACCGAAAATGGCGATTAGTGCAGGGATTACGCCACGACAGATGTACTTCATCACCGTGATGTCTTCCCTGCTTACCTCAAGGGTCATGTCTTTTGGCTCTGGCCTGGTCACGTCGATGGGAAACTGACCCTTCGACAACCAACGGAATACCCCCTGCATGTAATATTCGTTTTCTCCGCGTTTGCCACGGTTCAGTTCGCTATTGCTCATGAAATCTGCGTCGCCGGAGACTACTATACGCTGCTCCTTGCCATTGATCTTTCTGCTCAGTGCCAGCGAGATGGGGAACTCAGCCTGCTGATCTCCTGCTGCCGCATCGAAACGGAGTGCCGGGGCCGTCGGATCTATGCTGGCAACTTTGTTCCAGCCATCTTTCGGGCTCATCAGCAAAGGATGAACCTGGAATCCGGAAGCACCTTGATAATCCAGCGCTGCAGCATTTTGAATGGCTACACCCACACCGTACCGGGACATGCGGCTTAGGTTGGAATCCAGCGCAGCTGCACCTTGATTCACGAAACCTGATACAAAGCCAGGACTGAATTTGCGATTGCCCGTTACCAATGTACCTTGGCGCAGTTGTACCCCCAAACCTTGCAATACTGGGTTCAGCACCGCAATCCGCTCCGGATCCCCGTTGATGAGCATATTCCCGCCCTTATTCAAGTAGGCTGAGAGCCGCTGCTGCGCAATTGCACTTAAGGGTTGTGTCGGATCGCCGAGCACAACCACATCAGCATCAGGGTTGATGTCTGCAGTATTCAGGTCCAGCGTATCAATGTCAAAACCTTGATTGAGCAGCGACAACCTCCGCACTTTCCGGGCACTGATCATCTCGTAACCACGGTCACCATTATCGGTAATCGAGCGTTCATTGTTGCCGCTTAGGAACAACACTTTAGGTGATTTTACAAGCAGGCGTTTTACTGCCGCCATAAATTCTGCCTCCGATGGATAAGGATCCTGCTCACCCAGTCCCGTATAGAAACGGATGAAGGTGCTTTTGCCATTGTATTCCAGCTTACGTACGTTCAGATAACCCTCTGATTTAAGATCCTGCTGTTTGTCCATCTCCGCCGGGGAAATAAACAGTTTCCGGTTAATGTCCATATTGGTGGCCATCTGATCGGCAATCTTATCTGTATTGGAGATCCCCCTCAGGTTTGGATTGTAGCGGTACTCTGCATAATTGGAGTCCAGAGGTTTCTGGTAGTAATAGATATAGCTAACCTCCATTCCGGGAATAAATCGCTTGAACTGTTCCAAACGGTTGAGGTCGGCATTTCGCGCCGCCGGCAACACGTTCCAAACATACGGTGCCAGCATATTGGCATAGGTAGTCACTTTCAGTTCGCCTTTCACCTGCTTAGCGATCTCCTGACTGTTCTTGGTCATGGTCAGGGATTTGGCAGCAGTAGCATCCAGGTAACCAGTCAGCAGAGGTCTGGAGCTCAGGTAACCAAGCAGCAGCGCTGCACAGATCAGTCCAGCATACCGTCCGGCTTTCACGCTCCAGGGTTTCAGTTCACGTTCCGTTTTCAGGCGCAGCACACACAAAGTCAGGAAAGACGAAATAATGATGAGGTAATACAGCACATCTTTGGTCGTCACCAGTCCGGCAATCATTTTGTCGGTACGGCCAGAGATGGAAAGGAAGTAGGTCAGGTCACGAACAAAGTCGATGTTCTGGCCAAGTGCCCCCACAAACCTCAACAGCGCAAATACCGCCAGCGTACTGATGGCCGCAACTACCTGGTAGGTGGTTAGGCAGGACATAAACAGTCCGATTGCCGCATAAGTACAGATCAGCAGGTAAAGACCAAAAAGTCCGGCAATGATGCGGCCGCTGTCTGCATCCGTTACAGAAAACATACCGATCAATCCAAAGATCGCCAGCACCAGGATCAACAATAATCCGTACCCTATGATCGCCAGGTATTTACCGATGATGATCTCACGTAATTTGACAGGTGAAGAAAGCAGTAATTTAATTGAGCCGCTGCTGGTTTCCCTGCTCATCAGGCCCATGGTCAGGATGGGTAGGTAAAGGTATAGGTTCGATTGTATGGTACCAAATAATCCCGAAGTGCCGCCAAAAAGGCTGCCCGTAATAGGTCTGGTCTGGTAGCCCAGCCCGAGCGACATACTGATGCCCTGAAGATTGTCCAGGAAGCTGAGCCCACACTGAATCATAAATATCGCCAGCACCAGCCAGGCCACTGGCGAATAAAAAAGGATGCTCAGTTCTAACTTCGCTATTTTTAAAATTTTTCTCATGTTCTATTTATCTAGTAGATTTATTCGACAACTGGGCAAACACCTCGTCCAGCGAGCTTTTTTCCAGCATGATTTCGTTCAGTTCCCAGCCTTTGTGTACACTCATTTTGATCAGTTCCTTCGAAATCGAAGAAGAAGCTTTAAAGCGCAGCCTGATACTCCGGTCGTTCAGCATTTCCACTCCCGTAATGCCCGGAATGGCCATCAGTTCTTCCTTCGCCGGCGGATTATCCATAAACACCAGCATGGTGTCCGGCATGATGTAATTGTTAAAGGCATCCATGCTGTCGGCAAAGACCATCCTCCCACTCTCTATCATTCGAATCTCTTTACAAATTGCCTGCACTTCCGATAAAATATGCGTGGAAAACAACACTGCACGCTCTTCGGCAATCTCACGAATGAGTTTACGTACTTCCAATATCTGATTGGGGTCCAATCCATTAGTGGGTTCATCCAGTACTACCAGTTTTGGTTTATGGATGATGGCCTGGGCAATGCCCACACGCTGGCGGTAACCGCCAGACAGGTTGCGCAGCAGGCGCTTGCCAAAATGGGCCACACCACATTTCTCCATCACCTCCTCTACAGCTTTCTGTACCTTTTCAGGATCTATATTGCGGATATGTGCACAATAGGTCAGGTACTCACTGACACTGAGGTCGAGGTGCAAGGGCGCATTCTGAGGCAGGAAGCCTAACAATTTTTTAGCTTCTTCGGGTTGTTCCCGCAGGTCGATGCCATCAATATAGACGTTGCCTTCTGTTTGATTCAGCACCCCGCAAAGGATATTCATAGTGGTCGACTTCCCCGCTCCATTGGAGCCCAGCAGACCGAGAATTCCCACCGGGGCGATCTCGAAGTTGATGTCCCTGATGGCCCAGTCGCGACTGTAGCGGTGCGACAGATTTTCAATTTTTACGATGCTTTGGTTCATTGAAATTTGATTTATTTTGATTTTCTGGGTATAGCGATCCTATAGCCACATGTAAGATGTAGCCACAGGATCACCTTTTTTGTGATTATTAAGGATTATTTGGCATCCCGGGATTTTTATCGGTGATGTACTGCGGCAGACGCAGGGTCAATCGTTCCGGTCTCAGCGTAAACACCGTATTTGTTCCCGCTTCAAAGTTATACAGGGTATGCGTATGCACCTGTCCGGCAAAGATGGGGTCCACCGACTGTCTCCGCATATCGAACCAGCGGTAACCTTCCATCGCAAATTCACGGATACGTTCTTCAAACACATATTTTATCAGGTTAATCTGGTTGCCTGCTATAGCGGAAGGTACAGTCGCATCAGCAGCTGGCATCCTGTTTTTGCGCAGCATTTCAAGATCGGCCACGGCACCAGAGAGGTCATTGGTACGGGCTTTTACTTCTGCACGCAGTAGGTAAAGCTCCGAAATCTGCAGGCCAAAAGCGCTATAAGTCACCCCATATTTCCTTAAGCGTCCCGAAGGGTTCGGCGTGCTCCATGGAAACTCAGGCGCGTAAAACTTCAGGCGCAGGTCGGCATTGCCAAACAAGGCCTGGGCTTTAGGATCCAGTACAAACGCATCATTCCCAAATCCGTTTCCGGAATACGAGCTGTTGTAGAAACGCCTGGAAACCAGCGATTCAGTAAAATCATTGTAATTATTGCCTGGCGAATTGTTGGGCCCGTCATAATTGATAGGCGTAAACTTGCCTCCGCTGCCAAACTCCAGCACATAATCGTACAGTTTTGCCGGTACCGCACGGAGGGCATTGTCGGCAAACGCTGCGTTGAAGCTACTCAAGGCATCCGCATTTCTACCCATGAAAAGGTATACTTTACCCAGCATCCCTTCCGCCGCCGATTTATTGAACTGAATGCCTGTTGCCGGGTTCATCGGTAATTTCGGAATTGCAGAACTGAATTCCTTGATGATGAACTCATACACTTCCTGCACCGTGTTTCGCTTAAACTGCTCCACTGTAATGTCAGAAGTCAGGATAATCGGAAAACCCAGATCAGTAGCAGCTGTTCCTGCCAGATAAGGCTTACCGTACAGGTTAATCAGCTGGAAATATACCCAGGCACGACTAGCCCTGGCAGCGGCTTCTATTTCGTCTTTCAACTGGGCATCACCGCCTTTGGCAGCCTGCACCTCATTGATCACTTTATTCAGCTGATATAGATTTTCCAGCCAGTTGTCGGTCGTCCAATCCTTGTCTTCGATGCGAAAGATCTGGTTGTCCCAGCGAAAAGCTGCCTGTGTAGGGAGCTGGGCCTGACCAAACATGCTCGATTCGGCTGCGACATCGTCCCCCATGATCGCCTGTCCTTGCCAGCCACCTGCAAAATTGTACAATGCCAGGGCAGGGTCGGCCATCAGCAAGCGATAGTCTTCGGTGCTGGTTGCCACCTTCTGCCCTTCGGGAACGATGACTAAAAAATCTTTCTTACAGGAACTGAACGCGAGGCACAGCAGACCGAAGATCACAGAACGGTATATATTAATTTTCATGACGCTCTCTTTTTAAAATGAAACATTTAAACCCAAACTAAAGGCATGACCGCCTTTTTCTCCTCCGCCGTATTCCGGATCTATTCCTTCCTTATTGGCCTTCCACAGTAGAAAGTTGCCAGTCTGTACAAAAAAGCTTAGCTTTTCAACCTGGATGTGTTCCAATAATGACCGGGACAGGTCAAAAGACAGCGTCACATCCCTAAGTTTCAGGTAATCTGAACTAATCACATTGATGTCTGCGTAAGCGTAATACGACAGATCACGGCGGCTGTAATTAGTCCCCTGATTGCTCACATAAGAAGGCACATTGGTACGTGCCTCGTCCCCGGGCTGTTTCCAGCGATTGGCAAATTCCGCCAGGCGGTTGCCATCAGAGAAAGAGCCCACCGTCAGGCGCCCGGTATAGTTTTCTGTTGGCTTGCGCATTACCGCCCCTAAATTATAGATCAGGTTTGCCGTTAGCGATACAAATTTATAGCGGAAGGTGTTGCTCAGGCCGCCATTATATTTCGGCTGCCCGGTTCCCATATAGATCAAATCTTCAGGTAAGGCCGTATTCGGTTCCTTGCTCACAGAGCCATCGGCCTTAAAAATCTGCGGGTCGCCCAGGTTGTCCAGTCCGGCATATCGGTAAGCGAAAACCGGCCTTCTCGCATATCCTACCAGATAACTGGCACCCAGTTGCGAACTGGCACCGACCAGAAACTGTGAAGGTACAGAATACGAGACCAGTTTGTTTCGGTTGTAGCTAAACACCATACCGGTCGACCAGCTAAAATTGCGGTCCTGAATGTTACGGCTGTTCAGCGTCAGCTCCACACCGGAATTTTTGATGTTACCGATATTACCGCGGGTGCTCGAACTCCCCGTAAAGGGATTATACTCCACTTGTCCCAACAGGTCCTTAGTATTCTTGAAATACAGCTCAGTACTACCCGTAAAACGGCCCCGAAGCACTGCGAAATCCATTCCAAAGTTCCAGGTATGGGTTGCTTCCCAGCTCAGCTTGTTGTTGGCAGGCGAGTTCACGTGGAGGTAATTGCCCAGTACATTGTCCCTTCCGGAATAGAGGATATCAAATGTAGAGCCTGCACCGAGGAATGGCGAATTGCCCGTTACCCCATAAGTAGCACGAAGTCCAAGGTTGTTCAACCAGGTCTGCCGGGCCATCCAGCGCTCCTTAGTCAGCAACCATTTGGCACCTATGCTGAAAGCAGGTTTATTTTGCGCCGATTGGTCGGAGGCAAACAAACTGCTCTTATCCTGGCGTATGCTCGCGTCCAGCATGTAGCGCTCATTGAAGGCATAGTTAAATAAGCCGAAGTAGGACATAAAGCGTGATTTCTCCGCAAGCCTGTCAAAGGGCTTTTCATTAAACATCGAATATCCCGAACCGATTGCACCAAATAAAGGCTTGGCCAGGGTCACATAGTCGAGCAGGCTATACGTCTTCATCTCGATACTGTAGCCCCTGCGTACTGTGGTATTCAGCACGCTTGACTGCTCCAGTACCTCGTTACCCAATTGTATATTGATTCGATCTTTCCCTCCACGCAGAACGGTGTTGAAGGCTAGCTGGTTTCTTAATGTCCAGTTTTGGGAGCTCCGGTCCGCCACAGAAAACCTGCCACCCGTTGCAGGCAGATAGTACACTGGTATATCATTGGCACTGCGGGCCACCGTAAAGTTCAGCAGTTCCTTACGGCTATCCATGCTGCTGATATCCTGGTACGTTTCCGTAGTTCCGGTACTGCGTTGATAACCATAGGTACCCTGAAAGCTCAGCCCCTTCCAGAAGCGGATCCCTACATTAGCCGAAGTGTTTACATTTAACAGGTTACCCTTGGAAAAACCATTATCCAGTTCATTGAGCGGATAATAATCCAGGTTGATGCGGCTGCGCAGCTGGTAATCAGCCAGGCGTTCCGGCGCCCAGCCCACCATGTAGTTCATGCGCAAGGCATCGCCATTATCGTCGGCAAACAACTGATAAGGGAGGAAGCCAGTGCCCACATTTACAGGCCTTTTTGATCTGGCAAGGCCATTGTTCAGACCCGTATTCAAACCGATGGTCATCCAGTTACTGGGGTTCAGCGTCTGATTTAAGCTCAGGGAAAAATTATTGTTCAGATCACCCGGAGTGGTACTGCGGGTATGGGCATGAGATATCGAGCTGTAAATTGAATACACGCGGTTACCGGCCGACGCTGAAACCGTATTATTGGTACTGAAAGAATTTTGGAACATCAGGTCATTAATCTGCGAGCGGTTATTGATGCGGGAGAGGCTGTCCAGACTCTTATTGGCCTGAGCCTCTGTGGTCAGGCTTCTGTTCAGGTTATACAATATCTGCTCGTGCGGGGCAATGTAATTGTACGACAATTGGGCGATCGGATAAGCGACCGGATCGAAAGTCTCCTTCGCTGCCTGAATATATTGGGCACTGTTCATGTAAAACCCTTCGTTATACTTAGGCTTGCCGTTGAAGCTGAAGGCCCCATTGTAATTGATGTGTACCTGCTGATCTTTTTTGCCGGTTTTGGTCGTCACAACAATTACTCCGTTGGCCGCTTTGGCACCGTAGATGGCAGCAGCGGCAGCATCTTTCAACACCGTAACATCTTCCACGTCATTGGGGTTGATGTAGCTCAAGTTAGGCACCTGTACTCCGTCCAGTACGTACAGCGGCTCACTCTGGAGGTTTACCGAACTTAGTCCCCGGATCACACTCTGCTGGTTGTTTCCAGTCCCATACCGATTGGCACCCCTGCCTCCCGGACCGGGGCTTACGGCAACACCGGCCACAAGACCTTCAAGTCTGTTGATGATGTCATTGGTACCCACACGCTCACTGAACACCTGCATATCCGGTTTGCTGTACGCACCTGTCGCGCGTTCTTTATCAAGCTTCTGGTAACCGGTGTTCAGCACCGCTACTTCTCTAAGTTTTGTCGACAAAGGCACCATCCTGATCGTTACCATCCGCTGACCGCTGAGCATCAATGAATCATTTTTGTAACCCACATATGAAGTGATCAGCATTTCAGATCCGCCAATATCTTCCAGCATAAAATTTCCGTTTTCAAGCGTACCATAGCCACGGTTCTGGCCCCTAACGATTACATTGGCCCCTGCCAGCGGCTCATTGCGTTCATTCAGCACCACCCCACGCAAGGTATAGCTATTTAAAAAATCAACAACATGTCCAATTACTGTTTTTTCCTTTTTGCTGACCACCACAATGCGGTCTCTGATCGAGTAGTCGAGTGGTTGCTTCTCGAATATTTTCGCAAGCACGCTCGACACCTCTTCATTATTGACCCTGATACTTACCAGATTGGCTTGCTTAAGCATATCGCTGGTTACGATGAAATCGAAACCCGTCTGCTTGCTGATCCTGTCGAAAACAGCGACCAGTGAAGCATTTTTTTCCGACAGGCTGATCCGCTGTGCGAAAGAACCTGCACTTACCTGCATGATGACTGTAAAAAGAATAAAGGTGGTTAACCGCATCATCAACAGAAATTTAGCTACGTAGCCCGAGGGCGTACATAATTTTTGTTTATAAAAATTGTACATTTGTTTGGTTTGGTTGAGGCGAATACCCTTGCATTGTCTAGATGGAGGGGGTATCGCGTAGTTGATCGATTTTAACAATTGATGAGCAGCCAGATCAGAGTCAGGTATCCGCAACGAACGGTTCCTGACTTTTTTGTTTTGGTCTGCTCCGCTGAAGTAAGTTTACTGCATAACGGTGACCCTCCTTCCTTCGACTTTAAAATGAATGGTTTTGGTAGTTTGCAGGGCATTCAGCACCTGACTGATGTTGTTGCTCATGGAGATCCTTCCGTTTAGGTTTTCGTTGGATACACCAGGTTCATAGACTACATCAATATTATACCAGCGTGAGAGCTTGCGCATCACACTGGCTATAGGTTCATCATTGAACCTGAAATAGCCATTTTTCCAGGCCAATGCCTCTTCGGTATCTACGCTGTGTTTAGCCAGTTGACCCGCTGTCAGCAGCCCCTGTTCACCGGGGATCAGCACCATTTGCGCTGCGCCATTGCCTTTCTGCGCATCACCTTTGAGGCCTATTCTTACGCGGCCTTCCACCAAAGTTGTTTTCACAGAACGCTCATCCGCATAGCTGTTGATGTTGAAATGCGTACCCAGGACCTCCAGTTCCTGCGCGCCGCTAAGCACAATAAAAGGGTGTTTATGATCCTTCGCCACTTCGAAATAGCCCTCGCCGGTCAATGAGACCTTACGTTGTTTACCTTTAAAAGTCCTTGGGAAACTGAGTTTAGAACCGGCATTCAGCCAGACCCTCGTTCCGTCAGACAGTCTGAATTCGTAATTCTGTCCCTTTGCCGTACTCGCGGTCAACTGAGATTCTGAAACAAGTTCAGACTGACGACTTCCTATCACGTCATCCTGAACTTGTTTCAGGATCTCGCCATCGTCATACTTCAGGTTCGACGCAGCAATCACGACCCCGGACTTACTACCATCCAACACAATCACCTCTCCAGAGGAAAGCGTCAGTGTCGCACCATTCCGACCCGGTGCGATATCATTCTTCACCCAGTCCACCTTTTGCGAAGCCGGCAACCCGCCAAATTCAAAGAACCAAAGTCCAAATACGATCATCGCTATTGCAGCGGCAGCGGCCAGGATTTTTGGCCACAAAGGTATATGTCTGGTTTGTGGTGTCGCAGCTGCAAGCGTAGCACTCAGCTTTAGCCAGGCGGCTTCATCATCGATCCTGCTAAATTCGGCAAGCTTATCCTGTACAAGTTCCGCATTGCCTAGTTGCTCAAAAAGCAAACGGTTCGCCTGGTCTTCCTCAATCCAACGATCCAGCATTTTTTGCTGAGTAGGATTAAGTCCGCCTTTCTGCTGGAGACTGATCAAAGTTGCGATATCAAATTCGTTTTCAAACATTTCTATTCCTCAGACGCTGTTCGAGGTTGATTTCATAATTTTTTAACCTGCGTCTAACATAGAAACCACAAAAAAGCAAAACGCCCTATTGAAAATACATTTATTTTTATTTTTTTCCGATAAAGAGGAAAACTGCGAGAGAAAGCGCGTCGGCAACACCCTTTTTGAGGAAAGCATGATGCAGCATTTCTATGGCCCGGGCTTTATAATTCCGTACGGTTTTGACAGAAAGGTCCATGGCGATGGCGATTTCATCCGTTTTACGGCCTTCAAAATACAACATTGTAAAGACCTTCCGGCATTGTTCAGGTAAGCGTTCTACTTCCTGATACAGCGAATTGAGAAATTCAGACTCTATAACATGGTTGAGCACTTCTGCATCAATTACTTCTAAGTGATGAATGTATTCCTGCTGATCGGCAGTCCTGCGCTTGAGTTGCTTCAGGTAATTGAGACTGGCATTCCTGCAGGTAATGAACAAGAACGCTTTGATACTTTGAGAAGATTCAAAATTCTGCCTGCGTTCCCAGAGTTTTACAAAAGCCACAGCGGCAATATCCTCAGCTTCGGTATCGTCCTGAACCATTTTCGTCACGAAATAGCAAAGCGAACGGTAATGCAACTTAAAAAAATAAGCAAGGGCCTGCTCATCACCCTGACGGAATGCCTCAATCCAGTTGTATTCGTCAAGCGTTGCCACGCCCTCTAGCTCCATGTTAGAGTTTCTGAACCTCTTCTTCCGAAAGCTTAGTTATCTTCACAATCGTCTCTAATGAAATACCCTCATTTTTCATTTCCCTGGCATTATTGATTGTCGCCACCTGCATCCCCCGATCTATTCCCTTTTTAAAAAAGGGATCTTTCTCTAATTTAAAAAAACTCGATATTGGTTCCATAATGGTAATTTTTTCAAAATCGTCTTCTAAGTTACGTAATTGTGAAGATAAGCCCAACACTACTTCTTCAATATCGAACTTTTCAGATAATACCATCTCCCTCCACTTTTCCGCATCACCCAGCTCCCTGCAGCCCTCCTGCGGGAAAAAGTCCTTTCCGAAACACAAAGCCAATCCATAACTGCCGCCTTGGTCATCCAGTCCTCATCACCACACTGGCACAATGTCCCACACTGGCACAACGTCTTCAGACTTGTGCCTCCACTCCCATTCCAAATCCTCAGCTCCCTGATCATTTCCCCAAGCAAAACCTCAATCCTTTCCAAGACCAAACTCATAAAAAAAACACTTAATATAAAACTGCCGCAGAAACGCGGCTAAACCCAAACGCCACAGGGAGGTGGAACGCGTCTGATGGGCAGAAAATCAATACAACCTTTGCACTAACCTGCGAACAGCCTCAGTGAGTACCGAAACCGCACCGCTCCAGTTGAATTTTGCGTGCATATGCATCGCTTCAGAAGACACGAACCACAAGGCCAGGGCGGCTTTACGATCGGCGCAACTGCAGAGCAGTACCCAATGCCTGTTCTTCTTATCAAAGATGTCCAGGCATTCTTTATGGTAGAGGCCCTTTCCCAGTCGGCTGCAAATGGCTTCCAGTTGGGAGATAAAATACTGGTAATTGAAAAGGTGGTTGATCCGGTACAAATGCAATGCGTCTTTCAGCATCAGGCAGGCGGTACCGTTGCGCCTCGGGTAAATAGAAAGGGATAACCTGTTCATAATTTTGAGGTTTTGATGTGCCACAAAGATAAAAGGGGCAAAAGGGCTTAGTTAGCCAATACTGACCATTTTACCAAAATAGTCAAATCAAATATCCAGAAATTTCCTTTTCGAAATTTTCAGCATTGTGGGGTTTATGCCGATGAAACCACAGGTCTGTTCTCCCGTCAGTCGGTTATAAAGATCAGGGAAGAGCGAAACAAAGAGCACGTAACGGTCCTGCTTTTCCTCCATCAGGATATCCAGCTGTCGTACCCGGCGTTCCGTCTTCAGGTCATTGATGCGGCGTGTCAGCTCATGGGCAGCAATGTGTTGCTGGTAGATGTCGTCCATACAAAGGTTAGTGATGCTCACCAGCTCACTGTTCTCAATCAGCTGGATGTAGAAGTCCTTATTTTTCAAGCGGTCGCGGAAAGCCTTCAGCAGTACAATGATCTCCCCTTCCCGCCAGATGTAAAAGATCTTCTTCTTTCCCTTCTTCCGGCTCATGGTATATAAGATGGCGAGCCCTTTATGGAGGTAATAGGCTTTGCTGGCATCCATACCAGGTTCCAGGAGGAAGGTCTTTTTGGCACCGCAGCTGGTATTCAGCACTCCGGGCAGCATCAGTTGTGCTTTCAGTTCTTCAGGCACCTGATCGTACAGGGATTCAAGGTAGGCCACTGTGGCCCTTTTCATTTCCAGGATCTTTTCCGGATCCAGTTTTACTTTGTTTGTTTTCATATAGAGCTCTATAATTTAATTTGATGATTACTGAGTATTTTTAGTGTTTTTGGAAAATTTTTTATGTTCTCTTTGAAAAAAAAGAGCATGTCTTTTTCTGCAAATACTCAAAGGCTGCGCCGCTCCGGGCCGCAGCCACTGATACTGATGTTACCTGTGTGCTTGTTCAATTCATATCTATCACCGTTCTTTTCTGTTCTGCCTCTTCATAAAAGCGCAACAAGTTGTACTTTACATAGGCCCTGAAGGTGTCTACATCTCTGGAAATTCCGTCCTCCAGCCCTATCCGATAGCTTCTTTCAGGATCGGCACTGATGAGTGTTTTCCAGCCCACAGCTTTGAAGATCAAGTCAAACTGGAAGAGTTCAAACGTGCAGGCACATACATGGGCCCAACCACCCATATAATAAGACCATAAATTATTGATGTTGAGGTTATCCAGTTCTGCTACAGACTTCAAGCCCAGTTTCTTGCTGAATTTTGGGTCATCTCTGTCTATTGCCAGGCTTAAGATAAATTTTACCGGGGCTTCATTCCAGATTACTGCTGTGGTACACAGCTCATTGGTCAGGTCTATTTCAATGCCATTGGCATTTACGTAGTTGTTCTTGTGTTTCTCCATAAAGCGCTCTATCTCCTGGAGCGTCAATAAAGGTTCGTTGTTCATTGAATTTGGTTTTTGTTTTCTGTTATTTATTATAGAGCGCGAGGCAGAGCCGATCAAGGAATGCCACTTGTTTAAGTTTACAATTCTCCGCCTGCGCGCTCAGTTTATTTAATTGTTTTTTTTTGCTGTATCTAAGTCTAATGACAAATTCCCTGGTTCTTTCATCCACATTGGCATTGGCTGTTCCTTAAGATAGTGGTCAAAAAACTGCTTCCTCCTAATATTGAAATCTTCCCTGCCATTACCATTTCCGAAATTAGCATGATCGCCCCCCTCATATTCTATTAACCAGACAGGTTTACTATTTCGCTTCAAAGCATAAAACATATTCTCTCCCTGATTGAAGTCTACTGCAGTATCTTTACGGCCATGCGTCAATAATAATGGAGTAGTAACCCTGTCAGCCTGAAAAATCGGTGAATTTTCAAGGTAAATCTCAGGGTTTTTCCATAATGTCGTATTCAGGTTTGTTTGTCCGCGTTCTGCGAAAGTCAACGATCCAGCCTCAAAAGCCTGTCCAAACACAGCCTGATTTGATGCACCGTCAGATGTCTGTGCAGCTGCAAAAAGATTAGTATTAGTAATAAGGATATTAGTCTCATAACCGCCAAAGCTTTGACCTTGTATCCCCATTTTGGTACTGTCAAACCAGGGATACTGCTTCAAATACTCAACAGCAGAAACCACTGAATTAACAGTCGTTTTGGCAATTTTACCCGGTTCATTGTTAATGATATCGGGCATGACCACTAAATAACCATTACTGACATAGTATGGTACATTTATATTTACGTCCATTCCTGGATTAAAATATTCATGAAGTCCGTCACTTCTTTTTTGATAGTAGGTAAAAATTACAGGATATTTTTTAATCGGATCAAAGTTCTCTGGCTTATATATTATTGCTGAGCCAGTTTTTCCCTCCTTCATTGGGTAACGAATCAATTCAGACTTAAGCCAGTTGTATTCAGCTTCCGGGTGGATATCGCTGAGCCTATTGAACTGCTTTAAATCTTTCGTATAATATAAATTAGGAGATTCCAAAGCCATCTGGCCGATAACAAGGTAATCTGTCCGGTCATCTGATTTTTTAAAAAATGTAGCATCCGCAATGTTCCAATATAACAGTTTGTCCATCATTTTTCCCATTTTAAGCCCGTCTTTTGAGCCCAGTTTGATCTCCGCCAAGCCGTTTTGCTTTTCCTGGTTTAACGCTGTAACTATAATCCTGTCACCTCTTTTCAAATTTGATGACATCTCCTGGTGAATGGTTCGGAATTCGGTGTTATTTGACCTACCATAACCGCCAGTAAGATTTACAGGTGCCTTTATGCCAGTTGGATCAAGTTCCCAAAGGTCATATTGGTCACGTACAATAAAACTGTGGTCACCCTCTGTCCAGCCATGAACGTAAGGTTCAATCCTGTAGAAATAAGCTCCATCAGCGCCATAGCGCATATCATTAGGTAATTTCACGTTTTTGGTAACATTAATCAATTCCTGGGTGATAACACTGTAGCAATAAAATTCCGTTGACACCTCGTCAAACCACGTAGCAAAACCTTTTGAGGGAGAAAAATAAATCCGTCCCCCCTTTACCAGATGTCCCTTAGGAACAAAAGAGGTTGTTTGACCTGATTTAAGTGAATAGAGCAGAAAGTCAGGCGCCTTATCTTTTTGATAAAAAATTCTGTCATCCGCCTCATACTTCCGAACAAAAAATATCTGATCAGGATCACCTGTTCCTGTAGCTGATTCGACGAAACCTGTAGCTATTGTCTTTAATTTTGGTTTGGAATCCTGCAAATTAATGACAGCAATGGCAAAATCCATACAATAGTTTGGGTTGTCCGGAATGACTATTGAGTTCGGATGCCAGATAGCCATCTTCGGAATCATAGCATTATTCTGGGCTGTTAGTGAGGTCTTCTTTTTTTCGAACTGGAAAATCAGGGTCTGGCCATCAGCATTGAATTGGGCCTGGGCGGTACTTCCCATACGACCGTAATCGGATTGACCAGCCTGAAAAACGTATCCTTCAGGGAGGCCGTTATTATTTTCATCGAAGAGAACGCTCAACCGGGTCTCAGGAATGTTGTAGACATAGGCTGACATTATCTTATCCTGTCCATAAAAAAATATGTGTGTATCCTGGTTATTAAACAATACCTCCTTTACTGATTTTACTGCACCAACAGATGTCACTTTCATGGCTGACAGAGAAACCAACCCTATTCCCTTATTACTGACAACCGCAATCATAGTCGACCTGGCATTCAAGACGTAATTTTTAACACTATCTATTACCAGAGATTTGACATTTTCGATATTCTTAATTTCAAGCTGCTGATTAGTTTTTCCTATAATGAGATATTCTTGTCTATCTGAACTAACGACTTTCCAATTAGACACCCCTTTCTCATACGATTTAGTCTTTCTTATCAAATCATACTTTATCAAGGAATCCCCTCTAAGAGAAAAATAAAGTGTTCGGTTATTTTTCGAAAAAACAGGAGAATTTGAAAAATCTACATTCTTCATCGTGTCAGCCCGCATACCTTTTTGGTCGACAACGATAAGGTGTTGCTTCATCAAACCATCATCATATCCATAACATATAAACTCACCATTCCCTGATAACGCTATTGAACCTTTCTCGAGATGTTTCCAGTTGCAGTAATCACTGTTACCAATTAGTTTCTTTTGAGCAAATGTTCCCTCAAGCTGGCCGATAAGGCATAATAACCCTACACCAAGCGCTTTCAAAAAAAATCTATACATCTTACTTCACTTTTTGATAAACAGCTTTAACACGATCTACTTTATCTGGCATTATAGTCGTTCGCTGAACTTCCAATAATTCACCTTTCACTTTCCATGTTTCTGTACGCCAGTAAACCCACTGAGCTCCATTAATTTCGTAGGTAGCCCTAAAAATAAATTGATTTGCCTTTTTGTCCCAGTTAACACCTGACAGCTTTAGTGTCTTTTGATCTACTAGTGTTTCTACATCCGGAGCGCCTATTTTCAAGCGTTCTTCCAAAACCGGCATCTGTGCAAACTCCCTGTATACAAATAATGAGTCTGCATTCATAGCTAGTTTAATGGTATTCGGCGCCGCGATCTTCTCCTCTAGCCCACCAAAATCACTTTGGCCTTTAATAATTTGCCATCTACTAATAAACTTAGCAGACTGGGCACTTGCCTGGATGCCAATGAATATCACTCCTACTGCAAGCATACAGCGTATTTGTTTTTTCAATTTCATATAAGTATAGCCTTTTGTATTACTCCTGCCAGGTTTTCAAGCCTGTTTTCATTTTCTGCAATGTTTCTGTGAATTCCTTATTACCGGGAGACTTTTGAAGCGCTATAGTTTCCTGAAGGATGGCTTGTTCCTTTTCGCCGAGTTTGTAGAGCAAATTGGCATAAGTATCAATGTCTTCAGGTGCGGGTGCACCGCCTGAATATCCCATTGCAATTCGACTCCACAGCAAGGCTGCCCTCAGATCCTCTGTATCTTTAAACCTGTTGAAGGCCATCCAAGCCATATCATTAGCCTTATTACCATCTTTAAGGCCATTATTTGGATAGGTTAGATAAAAGTTAAATAAGCGAATTACCGTACTAAGATTGGGATCGGGGTCTTTGCCAAAAGGATAGTACAAGTAATAATCTACAACATTTTTGTACACATCGATTTTCCACCTCCGCTCTATGTCCAGTCCGTCTACTTTCTTCTGAAGCGATTCCCATCCTGGATTTGTTTTTAAAAATGGAAGTACAACTTCATTAAAAAGAAAATAGGGTTTGTTCCAAGCAATTGCTATAGCGCCCGCTTTTCCAAAAGGCTTCGCATTCGTCTCAATCAATTTCCAGTTTGCCTTACCTTTGTCGTCTTTCCAATATGGTCGTACAA
>NZ_JBBEUC010000005.1:0-368817 GCF_037402555.1 Pedobacter sp. GR22-6 | reverse complement strand
AGCACAGGCATATGATAACCTCGGACTCGCAGATTATGAGGCAATGGAGGCATTTGTCAGGTATAAATTTTAGTTATATTTATGATCGCTACTGTCAAGACAGTAGCGATCATAACTTAACCAAAAACCACTATGGCTAGCAGCCCCTTACTAAACCAGACTACCAATCGTGTACTTTCACTCGATTTCTTTCGGGGACTTACTGTAGCCGCGATGATCCTTGTCAACAATCCCGGAGACTGGGCGCACATCTATGCTCCGCTCGAACATGCAGAATGGAATGGATGCACCCCTACCGATCTCATTTTCCCCTTCTTTCTCTTCATTGTAGGGGTATCAATTGTATATGCTATGGGCAGCAGAAAAGTGGATCCAACCCAGCATGGAAAACTCATTCTAAAAGCATTAAAAAGGGCATTCATCCTCTTTGCGCTGGGCTTATTTCTTTCACTCTATCCCAAAATATTTACCAACCCGATGGAAGCCCTCGCGCATGTGCGCATTCCAGGTGTTCTGCAGCGTATCGCGGTGGTCTTTTTTATTTCTGCAGTCTTATTTATCAAATGCTCAGAAAAAACATTGTTCAGACTTATGATCCTCCTCCTGGCGGGATATTGGGTACTGATGAATTTCGTTCCCGTACCTGGCATCGGAGAACCAAATATGGAGAAAGAAACCAGTCTTGCTGCATGGCTGGACCGCAGTATACTTTCCGAAGCTCATTTATGGAAATTGTCCAAAACCTGGGACCCGGAAGGCATTCTGAGCACTATTCCTGCCATTGCCTCTGGCTTATTTGGCATACTGGTGGGCACCCACCTCAAACGTAGAGATCTGGATGCAGCGACTAAAGTCGCCTGGTTATTCTCCACAGGCTGTTTAGCCGTGTTTTTAGGCCTCGCATGGGGCTTACAGTTCCCGATCAACAAATCGTTGTGGACAAGCTCATTTGTATTGTACACAGGAGGTCTTGCTACATTGATGCTGTCCATTTGCTATTGGATCATCGATATACAACAATACAATCGCTTTACTAAGCCTTTTGTCGTTTATGGTGTAAATGCCATTACTGTCTTTTTTCTATCAGGATTGATCCCACGCACATTGGGAATGTTTTCTGTAACAGACAGCAATGGTGAAGAAGTAGGACTTCAGTCCTGGCTATATTCAGGTTTCAGTGAAAATCTATCTCCAGTTAATGCATCTCTAGCCTGGGCAGTTAGCTTCGTTCTTTTCTGGCTGATGATCCTTTGGTTCATGTATGCCAAAAGGATCATCATCAAGGTTTAAGGATTCCTGGTCTGTACCCCGACAGGGCCACTAGGTTCACTTTCATTTTTCAGACGGTCAAGAGCAGTAACAAGGTAATTATAGCGTTTACCTTGTTCTACGCTGGTATCGATGAAGGTAGTAAACTCTTCAAAACTGATCTTTAGAATATTCTTGGCATCCAGTACTGTAATTTCTTCCCCTTCTCCAAAGCGATAAATAACATAACCCGAAGCTGTTTCACCATCTTCTGCTTTTAAGGGCTTTTGCCACCTAAGGTGTACTCCATCCTGCAGGGCATCCGCGGTCAGTAATTGTGGTCTGTTGGGCTCTATATCGTCTAACCAAGGCATTTGAGGTGGTAATGCGGGGTATTTATAAAGGTCATTTCTAAGTGAATCTCCAGCTGCACGTGCTACATTAGAAAAGGATTTTGAACTAAAATACACACTTCCCTGTACCCGGTTATTATTGCGGATATACCGTACCTGTGCTGGGATCTGATCCGGCTCACGCCAGGCCGCTTCCATCTTCTGATTTACAAGGTAAGCTGCCTGTCCAATATATAAATGTCTGCCAAAGCTGTTGTTACTCCACCAGTCGACCAAAGTTCCAAAGGGCGCTGCTTTACGCGTGAAACTGAAATAGACCTGTGGATTAATGTAATCTACCCAGCCTTCTTTCACCCATTTACGCGAATCGGCAAAGAGCTCCGCATAATTGGACAAACCATTAGTAGCGGAACCCTCTGGATCTTCAGTACTGTTCCTCCAGATACCAAAGGGGCTGATTCCAAACTTCACATACTTTTTATAATGATGGATGCTATCATCAAGTTGTTTGATCAGCAGGTCTACATTGTTTCTTCTCCAGTCGTTAATGTTCGTAAACTCATTGGAATATTTACTGAAGGTGGCAGCATCATTGATCCGTTGTCCGGACACCGGGTATGGGTAGAAATAATCATCGAAATGAATCCCATCTACATCGTACCCTTTCACCACATCCAGGATCACCTGTACGATGTACTCCCGTACCTCGGGGATACCGGGATCAAACTGCTTTTTACCCGCATAAGTAAAAAACAGTTCAGGACGCTTTTTGGTCATATGGCTTTCATGTACGATCGCATTTGCACTCATCGTCGCACGATAAGGATTGAACCATGCATGCAGTTCCATGCCCCTGAAATGTGCCTCTTTAATCGCAAAAGCAAGCGGGTCGTATCCCGGGCTGGGCGCTATCCCTTGCTTACCAACCAGCCATTGACTCCATGGCTCTCTGGATTTGCCATAAAACGCATCCGCCGCTGGTCTCACCTGCAACACGATAGCATTCATTCCATTGGCCTTGTGTTGTTCCATCAGGCCGATAAGCTCCTGTTTCTGCTGATCAACAGACAATCCGGGACGCGAAGGCCAATCGATATTAGATACCGTGGCTACCCAAACCCCTCTGAATTCCCGTTTTGGAGCAATTTTTGTTGTGCTCTGGGCGGCTAAGGGTATTGGAAGAACTAGAATAGAGAATAGCGCATAAAGAGTTAGTTTAAGCATCATTTGTGTTGTGTGTGTGTGTGTTTTAACGTTTCATTTGTTGTGATCGGCGGACAGTACAGTCCTCGACTTTAGCAAGTAAACGATTTTTTTCAAAGTCTCATACAAATTGTATGTTTTTTTTACCTTTTGACATATTTTTATTTATGTTCGCCCCTTTGAACCTGGATTTTAAATCAAACCGAAATTAATGTCAGACCACAAAGATTTAGCAAACAAAGGTGACCGTAACAAGATTTATTTCCTGGTGGTGGTGATTGCGGCTTTATTGGGTACGAATGCCTATCTCTTAGTGAAAGATAAACATGAGAACCAGCGTTTTGTAAGCGTAAATACGGAAAAAGACCGTTTAAAACTTGAGGTAGAGAAAATTGAAATAGAACTGGATAAAGCGAACTCATTAAACGTTGCTTTGAGTGAGAAACTAATTAAGGAACAGGAGCTCGCCCGTAAAAAAATTGCAGAACTCAAGCTTGCCTTACAGGATGGAACACTTACAGAGGAACAGCTTGAAAGGGCACAGGATGAAGTGAAAGAGCTTCGTGTCTTCGTAAAGAATTACAATGAAAGTATCATTCGTCTGGAAAGGGAAAATTTAAATCTAAAATCAGAAATGGACAGCCTGAAGGTATCCGCTGAAGCCGCAGCGCAAAGGGCTGCCGAACTGGAGAAAAAGAATTCCGAACTGGACGCACGTGTGAAAACAAGCGCGGCCTTAAAAGCCAGTAATGTGAGCATTACTGCATACCGCGTAAAAAGTAGCGGTAGAAACATAGAAGTGACAAAGGCAAGTACGGCAAAAAAGTTAAGTGTGCATTTTGAGATTGTACCCAATCAGCTGGCAAAAAAAGACTACCATAAAATCTATCTGCGTGTTTTCGATCCGGCGGGCAATCTGATTGCCAATGAAAACAATATGTTCGAAGCTGACGGACAGGAAATGCAGTTCAGCTCTTCTACATCAATCTCCTATAACGATGATAACACAGCTTATACAATGGACTGGATCAATCCCAATCCTTTTATAAAAGGCAACTATGCCATCATTCTTTATGCGGACGGCTATACCATGGGTCGTTCTTCTATAACCCTAAGATAAAGGGAAACTCAAATAAAAGGTAGTGCCTATCTCCGCAAAAGATTTAAATTCTACAGTTCCCCCTGCATTTTCTACTGCCTGCTTTACAAAAGCTAATCCCAAGCCCGTACCAGAAGACTTAGTTGTAAAATTAGGTACAAAGATTTTATCCTGTAGTGCTACATCAATCCCTTTTCCATTGTCCTCCACTTCAATAAAAACCCGCTCCTTGTCATTGACCATAGTGATGTTCACAAAACATTTCTCATTGCTCACAGCAGCCTCGATGGCATTCTTAAACAGATTGTTGAACGTTCGCAACAATTGATCCTTATCGCCCAGAATCATAACCTCAACCTTCGTTCTGTCGAAGATCGTAATCTCAACCCCGTCAGTATTGGTAAATACATTCCTTGCCTGTTCGATAATGGGCAACAGCAGCAACTGCTCCAGTTTAGTATCAGGCATCTTGGCAAAATTAGAAAATTCGGAAGCAATCGTGGAGAGGCTGTCAATTTGCTCAATGAATGACTTATTGAAGCGTTCAAACTTCTTTTCAAAATTCGGATCTTTTTCCTTCCAGGACTTCTCTAAAAGCTGTACACCCAACTTCAATGGAGTAAGTGGGTTTTTAATCTCATGCGCTACTTGTTTCGCCATCTCCCTCCAGGCACTTTCGCGCTCAGAGCGGGCCAATTTCACAGCACTTTCATCGAGCGCAGCGATCATCTTATTATATTCCTTGATCAAGGATCCAATTTCATCGTGTCGGGACCATACAATCGGCTGGTTTTTTTGTCCCCATTTTGTTTTTTTAATGCTGTCCTGGATGAAGGTAAGCGGACTTGTGATTTGATTGGCGAGAAAAACAGCGAGAATTCCTATCGCAACAAATACAAGGGCGTAAATATTAATTAAGGTGTTGATAAAGACACCTATCCTATTCTGATAGTCTGCTTCATTCGCATAGTATGGGACACCTAGATAAGCTATGGTCTGATTTTGTGAATTTCGAATTGGTGCATAGGCAGAAGAATATATAAATGACCCAATCCTTTCATTCGAATTGATAAACTCTGAGCGCTGTAACTGGTGCAGATTGAGATAGGCTTCTGAATCCATACGTTTGGCCATGATACCAAGATCATACATTTTGGGCAGGGAACTGAACAACAATTTACCCTCTTTATCAAAAAGATTGAGATAAGCCGCATTGATATCCGCAAACTGATTAAAATCATTCACGGCCTTATCTGTCTGGTCTGGTACTCCTGTCTCCAGTATTTGTTTTTCATAAGAGCGCTGTACTTTACGTATCTTTTCTTTGATATAGTCCTGTTGCTGTTTACGATACTCATCCCGAATATAAAAGTAAGTAATCCAGCCTACGATTAATAGTGTGGCGACTACAGATAACACGATCGAAAACTGAATCCTGGTCTTGTATAGGATCTTATTTGCATTGATCATCAATGATCGATTGATATTAAACCAGCCACCCCAGCTTTCATCTATATTCTTAAGTAGCCAAATAAGGGTATACAATGAAATGGAGAAAACTATAAACACCAGGAAAAAGAAAGACAAAGTAGCTAACTTAATTACAAAAGAAACATCAGCCTTGCTGACGATGATAACTTTAGAGGAGCCCGGGGAGTATACCAAATGGGTATAATCCAAACTATCTGTAAAGAAGTGCGTCTGAACTTTCCCCTCTGTAAACTCATCGCTCGAAAGCCGGTAAGTATACTTCCCTGACTGGTTCTCCAGGTTTCCGTCTTTATAAAAAGCGATAGAATAATTACTGTAATCATCATCACTCTTGATTGTACCGTCGACCAGTACTTCAGGCAATAAACCCTTATAGTTGTAGGGTTGAGATTTCAACTCAATCACCAAAGTACCAAGGATCCTCTGGTCTTCAAATATAGGGATGATCCCAAAATAGTTCTGATATCCGAATGTGTCATTTATCCGGTAAAAGTAATTAGACTCGGAAGCCTTTACAGAACCAGATTGTACTAAGCCCTTAAAATAACTCAGTGGAACATTTTCCTTACCAGTGATAGAAGAATCAAGGTTGTTATACTGATAGATGCTGTATTCAAAGCGTGGCAGATACCTGTTGAGGTATTTCTTATCAATGTTCTTTTGCAATTCCGCCGCACTGCTCAGCGCGGGATGTTTAAAGAAATTCTGGACAAATTTATTATACTGTATATCCCGCTCTAAGTTTTCGATCACACCTATTACTGTAAAATCATCAGTAGAGACCAGTTTTTGCGCGATGCTCTGGCGGTTGAACTTTTCCTTCGTGTCTATAAACCTCAGGTATTTGACTGAAGATATAAAAGCAAGACAGAAGAACAATGCTGCAAATATTGTGATGGAAAAGCTGTTTTTCCGTATGTAAAAATTCCAACCTATAATCAGAATAAACAGCGCATAGGCTACAAAAAAGAAATTAAAGCCTTCGTCCAGCCTATAGATAAAATATGCAAAGAAAGCAGCCAGAAACAGCAATAAGCGCTCTTTATTGGTTACGTTTAGCTGCAAGGTCTGCTGCATAAATATATTGGCTACAATATAGATATTGAACCATACCAGGCAGAGTATAATGATACTGATCCAGGTGATCCAGCCCAGGTTTACAATATTAGTGATGTCAAAATTGATCTTGGAATTGATGATCAGGCCAAGAAATACCTGATCGAAGAGAATAGCAATTGCACCGAAAACGAGCAATAGTAAAACATGGATCAGGAAACCCATGAAACGGCTTCCAGAAAGCCAGGATGGAAGTCTATATTGATCGTTATATGTGTAAATAAACAACATGACCCAGGTTAAAGCAATCACATTGAGCAAAAAATCGCCCAGTGAGGGCATGAAGAAACTTGCTGCGTAAATCTTTGGACTAAATATCAAAAGGTTAAATTGCTGATTGAACCATCCATATTCCAGATCAGTAATTCTGATGGTCAGGAAAAAGAGGGTAATCAAAATCGTAGCCACCACAAGGTCCCCCCGTTTGGCCAGCCAGGAACAGAAGGAATTGAAAAAAAGGCAGAAGCTAAAGAGGCCAATGATCCAAAGCCAAATTTCTATAGCGGAATATATACTGGTAGAATAACCAGGCTTCAATTTCACCTCAAAAAGCAATTTTCCATCGAGGTCGGTAATACCGTGAACCTCCGGATCGGTAAAATTGGCTAACGATAGTGAGTTGGCATCAGATAAGGTACGGGAGATGTCACTATCTAAATATTGATTCTCAATACCGTATTGGTTCTTAACCTCGATTAGAAAAATATAACTGCGGTTGCCTGCTGTTTTTTTTACAACTTCATAATATCCATTGATGATTTTAGAAAAAGAGATTCCTTCCGGAAGGGATTCCGGATCAAGGGGAATGGTCTTAATCGAACTCCAGAACTTCAGCTGTCCATCCCGGTAGGTTAGGATGTTAATCCCTTTAGGGCAGTAGGCTTTGATAAAATTTAACCCATAATCTTCATTAAGGTGAAATTGATTGGCCTGTTGCACCTTAATGGAATCGGCCAAGAAGTCACGGACAGTTTTTTCATTGAGGTGAAGGCTTTCCTGAAGCTTACGGGCTTCATGGCTAAGCAGTTCCTTTTTTGTGATCGAATGCTTCAGCGACAAGGCTGTAACAATGCAGCAGGCACCCAATAACAACAAAAGAAACCTTATCTTACCTCCTATACTCACGATTATGGGTTTAGTATTATATTGCTGTAGTCGCAGAACTGGTCTGCACTTCTCTGCTTACTTTCTTAACAAGTCCCTGCAAAACGTTTCCCGGACCGACTTCTACAAACTCATCAGCCCCATCTGCGATCATCTGTTCGATGGTCTGAGTCCATTTCACTGCGCCGGTCAGTTGTGTAATTAAATTTACTTTTATTTTTGCCGGATCTGTATTTGGTACCGGGTCTACATTTTGATAAATTGGACAAACAGGAGGTAGAATGCTTACATTTTCGATTGCTTGCTGAAGCTCCAGACGCGCCGGTTCCATCAGGGGAGAATGGAAGGCACCGCCTACATTCAACTTTAATGCACGTTTAGCTCCCGCCGCAGTCAGTTGCTGGCAAGCAAGATCTACACCTTCAATACTCCCGGAAATGACAATCTGGCCCGGGCAATTGTAATTGGCAGCGACGACCACTTCCTCGATACCATTACAGATGTTTTCTACAACGTCATTGGCAAGACCTAGAATAGCGGCCATAGTAGATGGCTGTAGTTCACAGGCTTTTTGCATGGCATTCGCCCTGGCAATAACCAATTTCAAGCCATCTTCAAACGAAAGTGCGTTGGCAGCCACCAGCGCAGAAAATTCACCAAGAGAATGTCCAGCTACCATATCCGGTTTAAAAGCTTCACCAAGTGTCTTCGCCAGGATCACAGAATGCAGGAAGATTGCAGGCTGTGTCACTTTCGTTTCTTTAAGTTCTTCATCGCTACCACCAAACATGATGTCACTGATGCGGAAACCGATGATTTCATTCGCTTGTTCAAATAAGGCCTTAGCCTCAGTATTCTCGTACAATTCCTTACCCATTCCTGAGAATTGCGCTCCTTGTCCTGGAAATATATATGCTTTCATTTTTTTATTGTTTGGTCTCTTAATGTAAGTTGGCGGTGATCAGTCTCAAAAACTCGGCCCTTGTTTTATCTTTCGCAAATTCTCCTGTAAATGCAGAGGTAGTGGTCACAGAATTCTGTTTTTGAATACCACGCATTGCCATGCAAAGGTGTTTACATTCAATCACAACTGCTACACCAGTAGGATTCAGTGTATCCTGAATACAATCTCTGATCTCATTAGTTAGCCGCTCCTGCACCTGCAGACGACGGGCAAAAGCATCCACTATTCTTGGGATCTTACTCAGCCCAACGATATGTCCGTTGGGAATATAGGCCACATGTGCTTTACCGAAAAATGGCAGCATATGATGCTCACACATAGAGAATACTTCGATATCCTTAACGACTACCATCTGGCTGTAATCTTCCTTAAACATCGCTCCCCGTAAAATTTCTGCAGGATTGAGATCATATCCGTGCGTCAGGTATTGAAGGGCTTTAGCTACGCGCTCAGGTGTCTTTACCAATCCCTCGCGCTCAGGGTCTTCGCCCAACTGTCCTAAAATATCTTTATAATGATCTGCTACAGAAGCAATTTTTTGTTCATTGTAACGGTCTATTTTAATATAGCCGTTTTCCTGCTCGTCGAAATGGTTATAATTGTCCATGTTTTTGAGGTTAACCGAGGTATTCAACAAAGTTGTTTTCGGTCTCGTAAATTTTAATGCTGTGTAATAAAGCTCCGGACTCGGCAATCAGGTCATATAATTCCTTCCAGATGGCGATAGCCAGATTTTCAGTAGAGGCCAACTTGTCTTTCATGAAATCTACATCCAGGTTCAGGTTTTTGTGATCTATCTTGTCGACTACCGCAGTATTAATAACATCCTTAAGCCATTTCAGGTCCACCAGAAATCCGGTTTCAGGATTTACTTCGCCCTTAACCGTAACGTACAACTGATAGTTATGACCGTGCCAGTTTGGGTTCGCACACTTGCCGTAGACGGCCGCATTTTCATCTTCAGTCCAGTCCGGACGAGATAGTTTATGGGCTGCGTTAAATGATGCTTTTCTAGTTATGTATATCATTTATATAAGGTTAATGTTAGTGATATGGCCGCAAATATACACAGAAATAACTAACTTAGTTGTCGATGAAACCCCTGATTATAGCCGCGACCTGGCCCGAAATTGCCCCTTTAGCTGCACATTTTCGCCTTCAGGAACAAGAGATGTGGAGCACTCCTGATTTCGACCTGCTCATCAGCGGAGTGGGCATGACTGCAACTGCCTTTGCGTTGGGCCGACATCTTTCACCAAAATACAACCTTGTGCTTAATCTCGGCATCGCAGGTAGCTTTAAACCTGCACTTTCCTTAGGTGAAGTAGTCAATGTTGTACAGGATGAATTTGCAGAGTTAGGTGCAGAAGATGGGGATGCATTCTTAAACATCGATATGCTCGGTTTTGGAACATCGACCTATACCGCTTTTAATAATATATTGAATGAGGAGCTAACCCATTTACCTAGAGTAAAGGGCATTACTGTAAATACAACACACGGAAACGACATCGCGATTGCAAAAGTAATTGAAAGGCTACAGCCGGACACTGAAAGTATGGAAGGAGCGGCAGTTCTATATTCCTGTCAACAGACGTCAAATCCCTGTTTACAGATCAGGGCCATCTCCAACTATGTGGAGCGCCGCAACAGGGATAATTGGAAAATTGGTCTTGCCATCAAAAACCTCAATGACTGGGCGATCAGATTTTTGACAAATGCTTAACGAAAGGGCTTCACTCCTTTCCTATCTTTGAAACATGAAACTTAGCCTTGGATTTTCACCTTGTCCCAATGACACTTTTATATTTGATGCCCTTATTCACCATAAGATCGACACCGAAGGTATGGAATTTGAAGTATTTTTTGACGACGTAGAAACCCTCAATCAAAAAGCGTTTCGTGCTGAACTTGACATCAGCAAATTGAGCTTTCATGCATTTGCTTACGTCTATGAACAGTATGCACTACTTGATGCAGGTAGTGCATTAGGTTTTGGTGTAGGCCCAATGTTGATCAGCAAACGAACTGACCTGAATGCGGAAAAACTCGACTCCGGACTTAAAGTTGGCATACCAGGAAAATATACTACTGCCAATTTTCTGTTGGGGATTGCATACCCTCACCTGCTGCAAAAAGTAGAAATTGTATTCTCAGACATCGAAAATGCATTATTGGAAGACCGCATTGATCTGGGTCTTATCATCCATGAAAACAGATTTACTTATTCTGAAAAAGGTCTCAATAAGGTCATAGACTTGGGTAGTTACTGGGAAAAATATACCGGATGTGCAATTCCATTAGGAGGTATTGTCATCAACCGCAGGCTCGACAGGAGTATACAAGAAAAAGTGAACCGCTTGATCCGGAAATCCGTAGCTTATGCATTTGACAATCCAAAATCAGGAATCGAATTCATTAGGCAACATGCGCAGGAAATGAGTGAAGAAGTGATGTATAAGCACATCGATCTATATGTCAATCAATACTCACTTGACCATGGAATAGAAGGGAGAAAAGCGATAGATGTTATGTTCAAACTGGCGCAAGAAAAAGGCATCATCAGCCCTATTACTAAAAACATCTATCTCCTGCCTTAATTACAAGGCCCCTCAGGTATCTCTTTTGTGATTTTCAGTAATTTTGTCACGACCAGAGTAGAGTCGAAGTCAGCTGATACAATCAGACTGTCAGATTTAATCAAATGTCCCTCCACTTCTATGTAGACCGGCTCGTAAGGTTTCTCGAAATTGAAGTTGCTGTAAGCCAGCTCAAGTGTTTTGGCACTATCAGCCACCCAGTACTCCCTTCCCTCCTCACAATCAGTAAAAGACTTGATTTCAGGACCGTAGCTATATAACCCCTTAACTACCCTGGTAGCTCTTTTTTCATCCTTGCCAGTATCACCATTGCAAGCGAGTAAGGCTATTGCTAAGGCAAAAAATAAAATGACAGGTTTACTAAATAGATTCATATAATTAAAGATCATGATTTAAATGGTTGATTTTCTTAACACTCAAATTAGATGACAAAGCTGATGCCATAAAAGAAAAAACACCAACAGTTAAAAACACAAGAACGAAATCCTTCCACTTGAAACCGACAGGATAAGAACTGGTAATCAACAGATTGTCCTGAGACATCTTCACAAAACCGAAGTGCTGTTGCAACAAACAAAATATAAATCCTACGATAAGACCGGCGATACAACCTGTCATGGTGATCATCATTCCCTCAAAAAGAAAAATTCGTTTAATCAGCGTCCTTCCTGCGCCCAAGCTACTTAGAACAGCAATGTCCTTTATTTTATCAATAACCAGCATGGTCAGGGAACCAATAATATTGAAAATAGCAATGATCAGTATAAATGTAAGAATGATATATACCGCCCATTTTTCACTGCCAAGGATGTTATACAATACACTATTTTGCTGTATCCTGTCTCTGACCTGAAAAGCAACTCCAATGCTCGCCTCTAAATCCTCCTTGAACTTGTCAGCATTTATTCCCGGTTTCAGGTTCAGTTCAATAGCAGATATCTTTTCTGGTTCAGCCAGCAATTCCCGGGCAAACTTTAGCGGCACAATCGCTATGTTATCAAAATCCTGCTGCACTTCAAACACACCAGACACAGGGATAGATAAAATGGTAAAGTCATCACCTGGATTGATAGATCTTAGCTTAGCACCCTTCTTTGGTGAAAAAACCTGCAACTGATTAAAAGGATCTGTGGTATTTACCATCAGGTAAGTCTGGATGGCAGAGCCTATAACCGCATTGCTTCCATATTTATTTTCCAGTATAAAGCTACCATCTATCGTGATGCTGTCCAGACTTTTGTTTTTAAGGTAATCTTCGCTGACTCCCTTAATCAATCCAACAGACTGTTTGTCATTGTACCTGAGCAAAGCATTTTCAGAAAGTACCTCAGTGTAGGAATAAATATCTTTGTTTTTTTTTAAAGTCTCGAAATAAGCTGTATTTGGATTAAAAGTTTTGCCTTCCAATGGAGAAATTACAATCTGCGGAGTAATGGTGTTGAACATCTTGAGCACGACCTCCTCGAATCCATTAAAAACAGAAAGTATGATGATCAGCGCAGCGCTGCCGACAAACACTCCCAATACCGAAATGGCAGAGATGATGTTGATTGCATTGGTTGATTTTTTTGCAAAAAGATACCGGCGCGCTATGTAAAAGGCTGTATTCAATTTATCTTGCTAAGTATTACTGTAAAAATGGGTTGTGGAGCTTTTCAAAGCCAATGCTCGTTGAGGGGCCATGTCCAGGATGTACTTCACAGTGATCTGGCAATATAAACAAGTTATTTTTGATATTGTTGATCAACTGGGTATGATTTCCACCTGGAAGATCTGTACGCCCAATGCTATTGTAGAATAAGACGTCTCCTCCTATCAGGAAATGATCTGCTTCAGCATAGAAGCACAAGTGTGCTGGTGAGTGTCCAGGAGCAAAGATGAGTTCCAAACGACTATGACCAAATTCCACATGTCCGGTTTCTGATAAAAAAACCTCTGGCTCGGGAGATAACTCGTAATGAAGCCCCATTTGTGGTGCATATCCCGGAATTGACTGAAGTACGATCAGTTCCCCTCTATGAAACTGTGGCTTTAACCCCCAGGTATCGTAGACAAATTTATTTCCAAATACATGATCGTAGTGACAGTGCGTATTCAGAAGCAGTACCGGTTTCAATTGGTTCTTTTTGATAAAACCTACAAGTTCATTCTGCTCATCACCATCGTACATTCCCGGATCAATGATGACACATTCGCTGCTTTCATCGTAGAGAACGTAAGTATTTTCCCTGATGGGGTTAAAAGTAAATTTATGTATGCTAATCATATCAATGGTTTTTCCATTTAAAAGTACTGATCATTTTATCAATATCCCGTTTAATGAAGTCTAATACAGGAGCAATAGAATCATATTTTGGCCTTTCATTGAAGTATAATGCAGCTCTGAAATAGTGCTTTGCACTGTCTGTAAGAAAAAACTGCACCGATGATGCGGTATTGCCATCTATCGCATAATATATGCCATACACTTTATTTCTTGGATAATTGATCATTTTCTGGTCAATCGCATTTGCTTTTACAGTATGCTTAAAGGCTAAAGTTCTGGCGTCTTCAACCAAGCCTTCAAATTCGTGTTTGGAACTAATGTCATAGTAGGTCAGGTGCAAGCGACCATTGAACTGCGGAAAAGCCATATTATACCAGCAATCCTGGTACTCAACGCCATCATCTGCCAGCATTTTAGCATATTCCGGATATTCAAAAGAAAAAGCACAACCGTCAAAAGTCCGATAAGTTTTCCTGGGTAATTCGATATGGAAATAGCCTCTGGGTTTGGGTGAATAATTATTCCCCCCACATGCAGATAGTAAAAGTAAAAGAATACAAAAAGAAAACGAACCCGAACCTTTCATCCTAACTATTCCAAATGAACCAGGAACGCTCAGCCTGCAGATACAGCATTTCCATGCCATTTTTTACCATTGCCCCACGCGCTGCGGCATTCTTCAAAAAAGTCGTTTCTTCTGGATTATACACCAGGTCGTAGACCAGGTGTTGTGTTGTTAATTCTCCATAGGGAATATCGGGACAGCTGGAGATATCTGGCGACATACCAAGAGGTGTCGTATTGATCAGCACAGTATATTCCCGTAACAGTTCAGGCCTTAGTTCTGCATAGCTTAAATTAGGTGATTTTGCGTTTCTGCTCAACACCAAATAAGGAATATTTAATTTTTTCAGTACATATTTTACTGCTTTTGCAGCTCCACCATCTCCTAATACCAAAGCTTTGGTATGATGTGGCTTCAATAATGGACTGATGGAAGCCTCAAAACCGTAAGCATCAGTATTAAACCCCTTTAATTTTCTATCCGATCCATTTCTACTGATTTTAATACAGTTCACAGCACCGATTTCAGCTGCTGCTTCATCAATTTCCTGCAATAGCGGCAAGACCTGCAATTTATAGGGAATCGTCACATTAATCCCTTCGAGTTCAGGATCGTCCAACAAAGGCCCAATAAGTTCTATACCGACAATAGGGTAAAGTTCATAGGTACAATCGCCGATCTGCTCATCCCTGAACTTTTCACTAAAAAATTTCTTGGAAAAAGAATGTGATAATGGATAACCGATTAGACCAAATTTTCTCATTTAAATGAAATCAGGGTGAGTTTAGACTACTTAACCATATTCAGAAAGTGATCGAAAGTGTCACCCCTTAGTCCAAGGCGAATTGTTTCCAAAGGAATAACTTCTGCCGGAGCTATATTTCCTAAATTTACATTAGAACCCAGCAATTTGATAAACCAAACCTGCTGTTCTTTCTGCGGCGCTTCCCAGATGATCGTTTCTTCAGGTATCTGCGTTAATATCTCATCGACCAAACCTTCCCGCACTTCGCCGGAGCCCCTGTAAATACCCACATTGCCCCCTTCTCTCGCTTCTGCAATTACTTTCCATGATCCTGCATCGATTTCCGCCTGCATTAGCTTAATCCATTTATAGGGAGCAAATATTTTTGCCGCATCTTTCGAACCTACTTCAGAAATTACGGTGACCTGTTTGGATAGCTTTTGTATAAATTCACATTTAAGATCATGTTCTATCGTAATAGAACCATCTGACACCTCCACATATTCCATCCCAAACTGATCCAAAACACGACAATAATCATCAAATTGGTTCCGGATGATGAATGCTTCAAACAAAGTACCACCAAAGTAGGTAGGAAGTCCGGCAGATTTATAAATCGCCAGTTTCTCCTTTAGATTTGGGGTTACGAACGAAGTAGCCCAGCCTAATTTTACGATATCAGTATGTACACCGGCAACATCAATAAAGTCTTCTGTTTGCCTCAAGCTCAGTCCTTTATCCATAACCATTGTAATACCCTTATTGCGGGGCTTTACAGGTCTTTCAGGGATATTATTTAATGGGTAATTCATATTGGTCACAAAGGTGAAAAAAAAACGGACAGTTTTCATCAGAGATGTCTAATAAAAACTGTCTGTCTCTTTTATTTTATATAACGGTTGATCACTTCAAGTATGGAACCGTTCTCCTGAAGCTGAGGCAAATATTCAAATAAAATATAATGTTTTGTCGGGTCGGTGGCCAATGCGGTCTCCAAATAGAGCAGCGCATCATTTTTTTCTCCCATAGCAAACAAATAAGCGACCATGCGATAGTAAAGTTCTGCTGCATCCGGATTATTCTTAATCGCATCAGACATCGTCTCAGAAGCTTCAAGCAATTTACCCTGTTCGTACAATACCGTGGAGAAATCTAACCAGGCTTCTACATCAAGAGGATTGTATTCCAATACTTTATAATAGGCTTCTACCGATTGATCAATCTGACCCAATTTGTAGTGTGCATCTGCCATGGCAAACCAGAAATCAGGATTTTCAGCATCCAGCTCTATGGCTTTTTTATAAAAATGTAAGGATTCAAAATAGCGCTCCTCAAAATTTAATGTTACTCCTATTCCAAACCAACCGTCAGCCATCTTTGGATCCATCTTTACAGATTTCTTATAATAAGATCTAGCCTCATCCATCTGTTCCAGTTTCTCATAGCACTCTCCTATTGCACAATAGGTATCCGCATTAGGTTTCTCGTATTCGAAGGTTTGCTTATAAACGTCTATAGCTTCCGCAAAACGATCCAGTTGAACCAAGGCGTTACCCTTATTGTAATATGCAGAGGCAAAATTATCTTTAATCAGGATCGCGTAATCGTAAGCATCAATTGCTTTCTCAAAAAGATCCAGCTTGTGATAAGAATTCGCAAGGTTATACCATGCCGCGTAGGAATATGGGTCATTATCAATATACTCCTGATAAAACTTAATGCTTTCTTCCTGCTTATCGAGTATATCATAGCAAAAGGCCAGCTCATACAGACCGTCCTTGTTTTCCATATTCTGCTCTAAACTCTGCTTGATATACACAATCGCATGCTCATAATCCAGCATATTCTGGTATACATATGCGATCTGAAGCAGAATTTCATCCGTAGTTTCGGCAAAACCAAGTGCGATCTGAAAATTATCCAATGCCTCACTGTAACGTTCCAGACTGTTGTAGATATTACCCCTCAGGATATAGATCTCAGCTTCCGAAGCCTCTAACATTTCCGCTTTTTGCAATGCGAGAAAAGCACGTTCCACCTGATCCGTTACAAAAAACAATTGTGCTTGTTTCACCAAAAATACCGCAGCATATGGATGCTGGCTCAGGGCATACTCTATTACCTGGAGGGCCTTAACCGGATCGCTCTTCTCAATGTAATAATCAATAATGTTCTCGAAAGCCTGCGCATCGAAAAAGTATTGATCCTGATTGCGTATCATCTCCTCGTAGCGCTCGACTGATCGTTGCGCATCATCACTAAAATCAAAATAAAATTCCTCTTCCATGTATCGAATAATTAAAGAACAGATCCCTGTGTTAAAAAATACAATATAAGTTTACAACAAATAATGGGTCAAACCATCATTTAATTTTCCACATACAAACACCCTCAACCCTAAACAACTGATTATAAATCAACTGAAAAGCGAATACAAAGAAAAGCAATTTAAATTAGCTAAGGGTAATCGGGAGGTCAAGTTATTTTTTGTTGCTTTGCAGGATACCCAGTATATTTAATCATGCAAAATTCGATTACAGCAATCCTAAAAAAACTGAAAATTCAAGACTTAAATGCGGCCTGCAGTACCGGAGCTGAAGATTTCTCTTCTGCAGGAGCATCAGTTATCGACAGCATTTCACCCGTAGATGGTCGGCGAATCGCTGGAGTCTATGCAGCTAAGGTTCAGGATTATGACATTTTGATCAAAAAAGCCCAATCGGCATTCCCGTATTGGCGCAGCGTACCCGCGCCAAAGCGCGGCGAACTGATCCGACAGTTCGGTGATGCCCTGCGCGCACATAAGGATAACCTCGGAACACTGGTATCCTATGAAATGGGCAAAAGCCTTCAGGAAGGACTGGGAGAAGTACAGGAAATGATAGATATCTGCGATTTCGCGGTAGGTCTATCAAGGCAGTTGCATGGATTGACGATGCATTCCGAACGTCCCGATCACCGCATGTATGAGCAATGGCATCCCCTGGGATTGGTCGGCATCATCTCTGCCTTCAATTTTCCGGTGGCTGTATGGAGCTGGAATGCGGCGCTGGCATGGGTATGTGGCAATGTCTGCATCTGGAAGCCCTCGGAAAAAACACCACTCACTGCTATCGCCTGCCAACAAATCATTTCGGATATTTTTAAGGCCAATGATGTCCCCGAAGGAGTATCCAATCTGATCATCGGCGGTCCGGAAATCGGTGAGTTGATGAGTAAGGATAATAGAATACCTCTTATTTCGGCAACCGGTTCTACCCGCATGGGAAAATCTGTAGCCGTAGCTGTAGCAGCCCGACTGGGAAAGAGCCTGCTGGAACTTGGAGGCAACAACGCCATAATCATTTCCGAACACGCAGACCTGGACATGAGTCTGATTGGCGCAGTCTTCGGTGCAGTAGGCACTGCCGGACAACGCTGCACCTCTACACGCAGGCTGATTATTCATGAGCAGGTTTATGATCGCTTTGTAAGCAAACTGGTTAAAGCGTACGAGCAGCTGCGTATAGGAAATCCACTGGACCAGCACAATCATGTAGGCCCACTTATTGATCAGGCGGCCGTAGCCCTTTACCTGGACTCCATTGAAAAATGCAAAGCTCAGGGTGGTCATTTTGTAGTCGAGGGGGGCCTGCTTGAAGGTGAAGCCTACAGTAGTGGCTGCTACGTAAAACCCTGTATAGCGGAAGTAAGCAATGATTTCAGTATCGTTCAACACGAAACTTTTGCTCCCATCCTCTATCTCATCAAATATAAGACACTGGAAGAAGCTATTGCACTGCAAAATAACGTTCCCCAGGGACTATCGTCCGCCATCATGACCCTCAACCTCAGGGAAGCCGAATTGTTTCTTTCTGCAAAAGGTTCGGATTGCGGAATAGCGAATGTCAACATTGGTACATCCGGTGCAGAGATTGGTGGCGCTTTCGGAGGTGAAAAGGAAACCGGTGGCGGTAGAGAAAGCGGTTCCGACGCATGGAGAGCCTACATGCGCCGGCAAACCAACACCATAAATTATGCAGATACCTTGCCTTTAGCCCAGGGAATAAAGTTCGATTTATAAGTGTACTCCCGAAACCTCTACCTGGCGTTGTGGCTCCAGGCCAGTGCTTCGCTGATGCTATTAGTCGTCGTCTTGCGGGCAACCAGGTTACCCATGTTCAGCTTAGCCAAGGAATCCATAACCAGGGTATGATCCAGCGTAGTACCGCTGATGTTCAAATGGGAATTGCCCTTCAGAAAGGTATACATGCTCTCTGTATTGGCCTTTACATTGGCTGTTGCCTCATCTGCCAGGAAAACCTGCAAGTATTTCAACTGGAGCAGCCCACGGCTTTCTACAGAGACACGGTTGCAGGCATCGATCCTGCTTAGTTCAGTTACGGTAACTTTGATCGTAACCGGCTCCGATTCTGAAGATTTGATGAGCAAGGTATATCCTTGTCTTTTAATGGAGGTATTGTGCGTCGAATATTCTCCCACGATTTCAACGCGTTCCTTCGTACCCTGTATCAGTTCCAGTTTTACATTCCCACTGATTTTGATCCGGTTAAAAGTGAAAGTCGCAGCGAATCCGGTAATCGCAGTAGCCATTAAAAGAACTAAACTGAGTGCTGCAGCAAATAATGCTTTTGTTAAAGTATTCATTTTCAAAGTCTTTAAGGTTTAAAATTTGTTTGTGTTGATGATAAGACGCAGCCTGTTGAAAAACGTTGCAGGGATTTGATCCTTATTATATGAGTATGGAAGTAAAAACGACGAAATCCACTTTTTTCTCGACGAACTGGCAGATAAATTTTTAGTCATAATTGTAAAATCCTGTTTGAAAGCCCCCCAATTTGATGTATGTTTAAAGATTTTTAAATGCTTTATATCCGATTGTTTTAAATTCAGCCAATGTTACGCGTAGACAGTACCAAACCTTACAAAATTGTATACTCACTATGCAAACATGCGTATTTTGGCTACCTGATTGAACCTCACGTGGTACAGCTGAATCCGCAAGGCGATTTCTCGCTGACCTACCAACGCCTCTTTTCGCATACGGCTAAGGAATTCAGTAAACATTTGTCCGAGACAGATCTGCGGCTCATAAAGATCCTGGATGAAACGGAACAGGATTACATCATTAAAAAATACCATAAGAAAGCCCTCAGGCCCGCAGAGTTTTTCGGAAAATTCTTTAATGAAAAATTCTACGAGAGCGTACGCCCCAAGATAGAGAAGAAACTTTCTGAAGTATTGGAAACTCTAAAGACACATAGTGCACTCTATCTGATGGACAAAGATGGCTGGCCTGCAGAACGCAAACTGGATATTGCCGAAGAAGCGGCTACGGTCTTGTTTCATTTTAGAAGGAATGAACTGGAAACAAGATACTTCCCAACCATAAAATATCAAGGCATGCGCATTGAGTTTATGTTCAAAGATGCCCAGGTGGTGAGCAATCAGCCAGCGTGGCTGTTGCTGAACGACATGATTTATTTCTTTGAGCAGGACATCGAGGGCAAGAAGTTATTACCCTTTCTAAACAAACGCTACATCACGATTCCGAAAAGTACAGAAGCGACTTATTTTGAAAAATTTGTGGCCCCGCTGATCGAAAAATACCATGTATACGCTGAAGGATTTGACATCCGTACGGAGAAACATGAACCGATCCCCATCATCAAAATAATTTATGTAGAATCAGGGGTTTCACAGCTGCAACTGTATTTTAATTACGGAGAATATGCCTTTGCGATGGGGACTGAGAAAAAAGTAACTGTCCGCTTAAAGACAGAAGAAGAAAACTATGTTTTTACCCGCATTAAAAGAAACGCTGATTTCGAAAAGGCAAGGTTTGCGTTGTTAGTTAAAATGGGGTTGAAAAAGACGAGCGCACTTTTTCATAATCTGGAAGTAGCCAATAGCAGCGAGGAAGATCAATCGTATGCAATCATCAATTGGGTAAACGAACATATCGAGCGCTTAAGAGAAGACGGTTTCGAAGTGGAACAACACACGGGAGCGAAAAAGTTCTTGTTTGCGAGTAATAAAATAGATTTCGAGATTAAGGAGGAAAATGATTGGTTCGACATCAATGCCATTGTTTATTTCGGTATCCATCCAGTCCCCTTTCTTTCCCTGAAGCCTTATATTTTGCACAAAAAACGCGAGTTTACCCTCCCTGATGGTTCTATAGCAATCATTCCGGAGAAATGGTTTACTCAATACGGCAGTTTATTTAGTCTATCGGATGGTGGTAAGGCACTGCGCCTGAAAAAACACCACATCGGACTCATCACTGAACTCGCAGAAGACGGCATTGCCAATGTAACCCTGAGCCGTAAATTGGAACGGCTGAATGATTTCGAAAACATTGCAGATGTACAAATGCCCGTCAATTTCAGAGGCGACCTGCGCAGCTATCAAAAGGCCGGCTATAATTGGTTCAGCTTTCTCAGAGAATATAACTTCGGGGGCTGCCTTGCGGATGACATGGGTTTGGGTAAAACCATACAAACCCTGGCCATGTTGCAGAAAATGAAAGAGGAAAACGAAGCCGCAAATACACATAGCACTTCATTGATCATCATGCCCACATCGTTGATCTACAATTGGCTGAATGAAGCAAAGAAGTTCACACCAAAATTAAAAATCCACGCACATACGGGTACAGCCAGGGACAAAGACATCAGCCTATTTGCGAAATACGACATCATCATTACTACCTACGGTATTACCCGGGTAGACATTGAGCTACTCAGTAATTTTTACTTTAGCTATATCATTCTGGATGAGAGTCAGAACATTAAAAACCCATCTTCGAAATCTTTCAAGGCGGTAAAGGCATTAAAATCAAGGCACCGCCTGATCCTGAGTGGTACACCTGTAGAGAATTCAGTGAGTGACCTCTGGACGCAGTTAACCTTCCTCAACCCAGGATTATTAGGCACACAGGCTTTCTTCAACGAGGAATACGTACAGGCTATTGAAAAGCGCAAAGACGAGGAAAAAGCCCGTAAGCTACAGGCGATCATTAAGCCTTTTGTGCTACGCAGAACGAAGGAACAGGTAGCATCAGAATTGCCTTCAAAAACAGAACAGCTATTCTATTGTACCATGTCGGAAGATCAGGCTGCATATTACGAAAAAACAAAATCAGCTTATCGCAATGACTTGCTGAGCAGCATGGATGATGGAACCTACGCAAAAAAACAGGTACAGCTTCTTCAGGGCTTAACAGCTTTAAGGCAACTTGCCAATCACCCTGCCATGATTGATGAGGAATATACTTCAGATTCCGGCAAGTTTGAAAATGTGATCTATACGCTGGACAACGTGTTGAAAGGTGGTCATAAGGTGTTGATCTTTTCTCAGTTTGTGAAACATTTGAACATCTTTAAATCGCACTTTGAAAAGGAAGGAATTCCTTTTGCATACCTTGACGGTGCCACCCGGAACCGAGGAGAGATCGTGGCCGATTTTCAACAAAACACAGACCTCAAAGTATTCCTGATCTCAATCAAAGCTGGCGGTGTGGGATTGAACCTGACCCAAGCAGACTATGTATTCATCCTGGACCCGTGGTGGAATCCTGCAGTTGAACAGCAAGCCATCGACCGTACACATCGTATTGGACAGGAGAAGAAGGTTTTTATCTATAAATTCATTGCTAAAGACACTGTAGAAGAGAAGATCCTGGCTTTGCAAAACCGCAAGAAAAGACTGGCAAGTTCGCTGATCACCACAGAAGAAAGCTTTTTTAAATCTTTGAGCAAAGAAGACATTAGTGAACTGCTAAATTAGCAAAGTAATGGTCCCTAAAAGGTAAAGGGGCAATCCTGCCCCCTGTAACCCTCATTATTAACGCCTAAATTCTTAAATGCTTTGCCTGACCTCTCCACAAGTCAGCATGTTTTTCGGATAATAAGGATTCTTGATCTCTTTATCCATGCTGAGCCAGGTTTCGCCGGTCATTGGACACACCTGCTGATAAATTGGTGTTCCCATTGGTTTTAGCTTGGCCGCCATATCCCACATTTTCACAGATAGAACAGCAAATACCTTACGTTGTTTGGTGATGTTGCTGGTCCCGGAGATTTCCAGCGCCAGCTCTTTAACCTCTTTCCGTAATATGGTGGCAGCATTCATTTCCGGAAGGGTCAGCTTCTTAAATTTAAATTGTTCCAGTGCCCGTATAAATTTTGTAGCGTCCTTTGCGGAGTTCAGGGAATCAGATACAATCAGAGATTGCTTCAGAGCCATATAACCTGCCAATACTTCCTTTTTGATGGCTTCCCGTTTTGCAGCGAGTTCCAGTGTAGCTACTTCTTTGCCGGAGTCTACTTGAGCTATTGCAACTGGCCCCGCCATCATCAGCAGACAAGCCAGCACATAAATTGTTTTTTTCATATCTATTCTTTTTTAATCCTTGCTAAAATTTTATCGATTTCAGTTTCCAGGTCTGCCTTATGCTCCAGATTGAGTTCTCCCACAACAGGCATAGCCGAAATGGTAATACGTAATCTTTTGATGTGTGCAATAGCAGCTAACCTTACGTCACTACGCTGCGCATTAGACATCATTTTTCCATCCGAAACATCCTTTGGATTGATCAGTATATTGAGTTTTTCTACATAGGCGCGTTGAAAAGCCCTCCTGTAACTGTCTCTAACCGGATCGCCGGAAAGATTTTTCCATACAGCCTTTTCCAAATCGCTAAAATATTCAGTGAGGGAATAAGGATCTGCAGATTTGAGTGCACGTTGGCTGAGGTTAAAGAGCATTCCCGAACTAAGCACCATATTCAGCATTTGCGCCTGCTGATCCATGATTTCATTTACCGTATTGAGTTCGGTAAGTGCTGCAATTTCTTTTGGGTACATCCAAAGTGGTGCTTCAAAAACCTGTTCATCCAGGTAGCTGATCACACTTTTTACTTTTGCTTTCGGCACTTCGGCATAAACCGTCCCCGGCTCATCTGTGCTACGCTGTGTGATATAACCATTACCTATATTTTTCATTACATGATATAGATATCTTGAATACTGGGCCACAACCGCCTTATGCATGGTCTTCAGGTTATCATATAGATCGCCCGGTTCTTTAGTCCAGCTGATGAGGTTAGGAATTACCCGCTTCAAGTTTTTGATTCCATAATTGCTTGCAGCCACGGCATCATCACCGATGTCTTCTGTCTGGCTCCTCGGATCTTCATCCTTGCCTTCTCCTCCAAACCAGAGTTTAGGGTTCCTGGCCAGACTATCAATCGTCATCTTATTGAGTATCGCTTTCTCTTCGAACTCATCTTTGGTACCTGAAAGATATTGGTATCCCCATTGGATGGCCCATTTGTCGTACATTCCAATTCTTGGATATATACCGGCAGGGCCAATTTTATCTTCTGGCTGAGCCACATAGTTAAACCTTGCATAATCCATAATGGATACCGTATGGCCATTCGCTTCCACCCATTTTTTGTCTCTCAGTTTTTCTACAGGTGTCTGACTACTGGCTCCCATGTTATGCCTCAGTCCCAACGTATGTCCGACTTCATGAGAAGAGACAAAACGGATCAGTTCCCCCATCAGTTCGTCATCAAAGTTCATTTTACGGGCGCGGGGATCCAAAGCACCCGCCTGGATCATATACCAGTTGTGCACCAGTCTCATTACATTATGATACCAACCTACGTGACTCTCGATGATTTCACCGCTCCTTGGATCGCTAATCCTCGGTCCATAAGCATTTGCCTTTTCTGAAGCATAATAGCGTATAACGGAGTAACGTGCATCCTCCAGGCTCATGGTCGTATCGTCTTCAGGCCATTCTTTACCTACTATTGCATTTTTAAATCCCGCTTGTTCAAATGCCTTTTGCCAATCGTTGATTCCTGCAATCAGATATTTGCGCCATTTCTTTGGCGTAGCAGGATCTATGTAATAAACGATCTGCTTTTTGGGCTCTACGAGTTGACCTTTCTTATATTTTTGCAAATCCTCTGCCTTTGGCTCCAGACGGTAGCGCTGCACGAAGTACATTGGTTTTGCATATTGCTGTTCATCATCAAACAAGATGTATTTATTGGCAAAATAGCCAACGCGTTCATCAAATATCCTTTTGCGCATGGGTGCTTTAGGCAGCAAAACCAACGAAGTGTTTAAACGCAGCGTAAGATTTCCCGTCAAGGCACCAGCAGCTATAACCGCACCGGAAGTGGTGTAAGTACGTGTACTGCTCACCTCGATATTAATGGGATAGGTCCTGATCGATTCGATGAAAGTCCGGTCATCTGCTAAGCCCCCCAATTTCTTTTCCGTTTTTTCGGTTTGTGAAATGGAGACTACTAAATTGTCTTTTTTGAACAAGTCTGTCACTTCAATTACCGAATTGCCCGTGACCGGATTTTTCGCTTTGATGTCAAAAGCCGCGACAATAGGATTCACCTGCGAAGTGCTAACCGCTTTAAAAATCTGCTGCTGTTCGTCTTTTACATCCTGATTATATACCACGGCACGGAGAAATAACCTATTTCCGTTTCCTTTTTCAAAGTAGACCGTCTGCTCATTTGCTTTTTCACCACCAAAGCTTCCCGCACCTTGTGGCATGGCTACGTAACGAGTCACGGCCAACAGATAGCGGTTCAGCATACTGTCTGGAATCTCGAAATACCATTTGTTATCAGTGCTGCTCAGGTCAAACAGTCCTCTTTTAGTGAAGGCTGTCTTGGGGATCAGCTTGTCGTAGGATATCAGTGCCTTTGTCCTGGTACTGTCGGTCTTTTTATCTGTTTTATCCTGCGCATATCCCACGAGGGATATGGCGCAAAACAAAATACTCAATGCATGTTTCATTCTGTGTATTATTTAGAAAGGAACGGTCTCGTCCGTATTCAATCTTAACCTTGGGTTTTTCATCATCACATCCTGAGGGAATGGAATGATGTACATGCGGGAATTTGGCGGCAGCGTGTAGGTCTGCTGAGGAACTGTTTTGTTCACGACAGGGAAAATACGCACGATAGTTTTCGAATAATCAGGTTCAAGGTTGTAACGTTTCAAGTCAAAGAACCTGTTGAAACCAAAAAGCAATTCTTTTCGTCGTTCGGCAATGACCTGTGCCATCGCTTCTTTCACGGTAGCCGGAACTGGCAGATTTACTGTTCCTGAGGTAATTCTTTTAGCACGGATTTTATTCAATGTTGCAACGGCCTCTGTCAGGTTATTTTCACGAGCGTAACATTCTGCGAGCATCAAGTAAACCTCGGTAGTTTTCAACCCTACTGTTGAATAGAAATACTTCGTGTAAGCCATATTCCAAAAAGCCGTTCCGGCACCGATGTCTAACCAGGTCGCATTTGTTGAATTAAAGAAAAGGTTATAGCGGGCATCGTTGGATCCGAACAAAGTTTTCAGTTCTGGGCTGATCACATATTGGTAGGCAAAGTTCATTTCATTATAACCTGTCATGTGCGTATAACTCAATACTTCAGGGTTATTAGGAGCGATAACAGCAACCGTATTTGGCCCACCTTGTGCCGTATAAGCCACCATATCGAAGATCTTGTCGTTATAAGACAAAGATTTCATAGCCGCCTCTTTAGCTTGAGTAAACTCCCTTTTAAACAAATGTACTTTTGCTTTCAAAGCCCAGGCATAGGCTAAACTTGGATGATAAACATCTATTGGTGTCGCTTGCAGGTTAGGAATAGCTTCATCCAAATCTTTCTGAATGAAATCATACACCTGCTGCACGGTAGATTTTACAGGCTGTGCTTCCAGATCAAATTTATCCATGATGCAGATTCCGCCGTCTGTAGCGGCAGTAGCTGGGTCATAGGCTTTCGCGTACACATTGACCAACAGGAAGTGATCAAAAGCCCGGTGCACTTTTGCCTCTGATTTAGCCAACAATTTCATAGCATTATCTCCGGTTGAATTGTCGACCAGCGAAATGATCATGTTCCATCGATTGATATAAGCATATGACTGGTTATACATACTGGACCCCTTTAAGAGGTTAGTCCTGATGTCTGTGTCATCAAAAGTAAAATTGATGATATCTACGGTCTTATTAATGCCGATCACGTTGCTTTCTTTCATGTACTGATCGTCTGACAAGTACTGGAAATTATTGATCGGATACCCTCTGTTTGGCATAGAGACCATCTCATAAAATTGTTGTGTAGTTTCAATGACCGCAGCTCCTTTAGGAACAATGTCTATATATTTCTTGCAGGAAAGCGAAAGCAATACCGGCAGACAGAAAATTAGTTTTAAATAGCTTCTCATGTTCAGGTTTGTTAAAAAGTTACGTTTAAACCAAGGATGAATGACTTTGGATTTGGAATGTTACGTGTCCCGCTGTTCTGAGTGTATACTTCCGGATCAATGTCATCTCCCGCTGCACTCCAGTACCAGATGTTGTTGACCTGACCTGTAAGTCTCAAGCTGGAAACGCCTAGCTTACGGGTTACTGATTTCGGCATTACATAGGATAACCCCACATTTCTTAACTTCATGTAGCTGGCGTCCAGTATCTGGTTGTCACCAAACCTCCAAAGAGAACTGATCGTGCTACCGCTATTTAATAATGCCTGCGGGTAGTCCACTTTAAGTCTTGGCAGGGCAGAACCTTCAGTCCAGCGGCTAGCCACATCCACATCGGTCACATCATAAGAGTCCAGGGCCGTAACATCCTTACGCATTTTGTTACCTCCGGAAAATACCATCATGGCATTCAATTCGAAGCTCTTATAACGTATACGCTGAGAAAAGGCACCGGAATATTTGGGATCTAACTGTCCAACTTTTACCAAAGCAGCAGGATTATTGATGCTTTTTACACTAGTAGGCACAGGCACACCATTGGCGTCGAAAGTCATGTTCGGATTGCCGTTTTCATCCAGGTGATATGGATAACCGTTGGTCATCCCCCCATATTTGTAGGCGTACATGGTATTGAAAGCCTCTCCTTCAAAGAAATAATCTGATGGCGAGGAAATATATACACCTGCAGTAGTAGAAGTATTGTTTTGCTCCAGGACCTGGTTCTTATTGGTCGCAAAAGTCACGTTGGAGGTGAATGTCCAATCGGCATTTTTATATACATCAGCTGCAATGCTTAACTCAAGACCTCTATTTCTCAGTGCCCCGCTATTTAGTTTTTGAGTCAAAGTTCCTACAGTTGGGTCAAGCTGGGTCGTAACTAGTAAGTCCGTACTTTTTCTATTGTACACGTCTACACTACCACGGATGCGATTATTCAATACCGCGTAGTCGACACCAAAATTGGTACTCGCTGTAGTTTCCCAGCGCAACTTAGGGTTAGGCATAGTAGTGATATTCAACCAACTTAAATTAGTGATCAACCTATCGTTCGCCTTTCTAGCCACAATGTTCTTAGTGGTCGACTGATCTACATTTCCATTCGTACCATAAGTTGCTCTTACTTTCAATGTATTTAACCACCCCTGGCTTTTCAGGAATTCTTCCGAGCTCGCATTCCAGGATAGTCCACCAGACCAGAAAGGACGCGTCTTATCTTGATACTCCACCCCGAAAAGATCTGAATTGTCCTGACGCACACTTGCCGTCACATTGTATTTGCCCAGATAAGTGTAGCTCATGTTAGCAAACATAGAGGTATAGCGGTGTTTGGTTTCCGTAACTGAGTAGGCCAATTCTGAAAGTCGACGACCTCCACCAAAGTAGCTGGAAACACCATCATCCATCAGAACTTTCTCATTGAGATTAACAGACTGTAGCGTTTGCGGATCAAAGCCATAGCGCAAAGATTCATTGAACATTGGAATGAAGGTTTGCCTCATTTCGAAACCAGCCAATGCAGAGATATAGTGCTCATTGTTGTTCTTTCCAAAACCATTGTTGTAATTAAATTGATTCCGGAAAGTATAGCTGTTGCTGGAATTGTTCAACTGGTACAACCGTCCGCCAGCCGGCAGGTTGTTGGTGTAAACGCCACTGGCCAAACTAGTGAACATGTCATAAGCATAACGCATGCGGTATCCATCTGCTGCATGATAGCGATCCAAGTCTTTACTTGAAGTCTCATACTGGCCTTGCGTATTGAACGTGAGCCCCTTGTAAAGCTTTGCCTCAATATTGGCGAAAGCACGAAGATTGGTAAAAATGGTTTTATCAATTCCATCTCCAAGCGCATCAACTACATTGAATCCTAAAGATTTAAAAGCATTATTTCCCGCAATGGTCCTTACTGCTGATCCGTTTATCGCACCATTAGCTCCAAAACCATCATTCACATTTGCATAATCGCTGATGACCAGATTGCCTTCTGCATCAGTAATCCTGGTATAACGCTCTTGCAGGAAGAGGTTATTATAAGTACCATCTGTAGCTTCATCATGTGCATATTTACCATTCAAACCTACCGTAGCCGTTAGCCAGCTTTTCACATTAAAGGTAGATTTGATATTTAAGTTAAAGGCGCGATTGAGATTATTGATAATCCGTCCTTTACCCTGGTCGTAGTTGAGGGAAACGTAGGTATTGCTTTTGTCAGTAGCAGAACTCATGGATAGGTTATACCTCTGACGAACTTCATTTTGCCAAACATTTCCCGTGTAATCTTTAATGTAATCATTCTGACGCCATTGCTCAATCGTACTATTGAACTGATCGGTGCTGACAGTACCCGCAGCCTGATCTCTGTATAATTGATATAATGGTGAATAATATTTCAGCGTCCCATTGCCGATAACGCCATACCCGGCAAACATATTTTCTACGCTGGTAAAATTGGCGCGCTCTTGCTGATACTTTGCAATTTCCCAATCCAGCAATTGGCTGGTAGAGGCATAATGCATGGCATCCAGATTAGGCCTGGGGGTGATAAACAAATCCGTATTTAATGAAATATTTGCGCCACGCACCTGAGCCCTTTTTGTAGTCATCACAATGACCCCATTGGCAGATCTTGCACCATATATAGATGATGCCGCCGCATCTTTCAATACCGTGATCGATTCGATATCATAGGGATTGACTTCATCCAATGTATACTCTGTAGGCAAACCGTCGATAACAAGTAGAGGCCCCGTTCCAACGTTTAAAGTAGAAAAAGTACTGATACCTCTCAGAAGCAGTTGATCTCCCGCAGCGCCTGCTTTATTTTTTACGGTAAGCAAGCCAGCCACTTTTCCCTCCAGGGCAGAGACCAGGTCAACATTAAGGTTTCTATTCAATGCAGCATTGTCTACATTCGTAAAACTGGCGGTATTTCGCGCCTTAGGGGTACTTTGAAATCCATTTACAAACACCTCATCCAATAAGGATGCTACCGGGCTCAATACAATGCTGATGCTGGAGTTGGCCACCGAAGGGCCAACTTCGAACTCACGTTCAGTATAACCAATATAAGTGAATACCAACGTGGTTTTATCTCCAGAGGCATTCAGGACAAAGCTACCTGTACCATCGGTCTGTACACCGGTAGAATGGCCTTTTAGTCGAACAATCACTCCTGGGATTCCAACGCCCAGACTATCGATCACTCTACCCTTCACCGGATAACTGCCCAGCTCTTCCTTAGGCTGGACTTTTGGTTTTAAAACGATAATTTTCTTATTGATCTGGTAGCTGAAGTCCTGATTTTTAAATACTGAGGTCAATACCTGATTGATCGTTGCCGATTTGATTTCTAACGTTGTAGGAGCGGCTCCTTTTAAATATTCAGCGTCAAACACAAATTCGTATCCGCTTTTCTTAGCTACTTCAGCAATCACATCCTGTAATGGCGTTTTGTTGAAAGAAAAGGATAGCGTTCCATTCTGAGCCTGGGCCATCTGGCTGACGAGCATCATAACAGATAACAGGAGAACAACTCTCCAGGACTGCGCCATAGTGGTGGTTAAATTCATTAAAATAGTTTATTTAGGTTATTGATAATATGTTGGTTTGGTAGCGTATTTCTGGGTGAAGGTTATTTCACAAAAGAGACCCTCCTTCCTTCTACTTTAAACTTTAGGTTGCTGGTCAGTGCAAACTGGCCCAAAACCTCTGAAAGGTTTACATCCCTGTTGATTCTCACATATAATCGGCGATCTGGTATAGTGCTGTAGTCGACATCAACATCATACCAACGGCTCAGTTGCCGCATGATTACCGAAAGTTCTTCATTTTTATAAATAAATAGGCCATCCTTCCAGGCCATCGCATCTTCTGTATTCACTTCAGCTACCTGCAATCTGCCTTTATGCAAGCTGGCTTGTTCGCCCGGCTGTAGCAAAGCGCTCTCGCCATTTCCGCTAAACTGTACTTTTCCTTCTAGTAGTGTAGTGCGCTGAACAGGTTCATCCGGATAATTGCTCACATTGAATTTAGTACCCAATACCCGTGTTGTCGCAGCACCAGACTGCACGATAAATGGCTTCGAAGGATCCTTGGACACCTCGAAATAAGCTTCTCCGGACAATTTTACACGACGCTCCGTACCATGAAAACCCACGGGGAATTCCAGACTGGATCCTGAATTGAGGGTTACGGAAGTGCCATCCGATAGCAGCACCTTATATTTTCCTCCCAAAGGAGTTACCAGCGTATTCATGACTGCCGCCGATCCAGTTATAGCAGGATCCGCAGTATACACCAATTGTCCTTCAGCGGTTTTCTTGACTTTTACGCCCGACCGTGCCAGTACTTCTCCAGCTTTTTCATCCTCCAGTTTGATCTCCTGACCGCTTGAAGTCACAAGCGAGGCACAATTGCAGGCAGGCTGTATGTTTTCGCCCTGATCGGACTTTTCAAAATAATTGTAGGTTAAAAAGCCTATAAAGACGAAGATGATGAAACTGGCAGCAGCTTTAAACAGCAGCTGCCCGTACCATGGCCGCATAGCCACAACCGGGATCTGCCCGTCAATCCTAGCTGCAATGCCAGCATGAAGTGCATTCAAATGTTGCTGCTGCACGACATTCGGAGCTTCCGGCTCCGGAAAATGCAACAGCACATTGGCGATCATACCCCGCAATTGGTCTTCATCTCCCATTTCAAAAAAGTTCAGCAGCTCATCCAACTCGGCCGCGGTGACTTCATTATTGAGAAATCTCTGGTACAATTCTTCTTTTTGCTGTGCTTTTTTCATGTCTTATTTACGGTTATACGTACGAAAACAGAAAACACACTACTGATAAATGAAAAAAAAACAAACATTTCTTCGAAATGAGCTTCGCGCTACTTTCTGAGGTAGAATGCGATCATGAAAATCAGGAATTCCCTCGAATTGAAAAATACAAAATCCTTAATGCTTTTTGTTGCCTTTACCAATTGGTTGCTTACGGTAGACGTGCTGATGTTTAAAATTGCAGCCGCTTCTTCATAGCTCTTGCCTTCTATCCGGCAAAGTTTGAAAATCAGTTGCCTTTGTGCAGGAAGACGCTGAAGGGCTTTTTCCAGTAAATTTATCCGCTCCTTGTTTAAAATATAATCTTCGGTATGGTAATATAACTCGGCAAAATTCCGGAGCAGGTGCTCGCGCATTTTTGCGTCCCTCGCCATCTTCCGATAATGGTCATACACCGTATGCTCCGCAATTTTATAGATCCAGGCCTGAAATGACAGCGATTCGTCTATACGATCATGCATTTCCCATACCTTCAGAAAGATGTCCTGAAGGAGTTCGTCTGCCAGCTCTGGCAGCTTTGTCATTGCCAATATCCGAGCGTAAATGGGATGGCTATAATGCTGATAAATGGCATCAAAGGCACGCCTCTCCCCATTTTTCAAAAGGGAAAGCCAATGGCGTTCATCTGCAAAATTATCATTAACCATGTGCTCCTCAGGCAGAGCCCCACGCTCCGCTAAAATGCTAAATTAGGCATTTTCTCTTATTTACTTAAGATATTTACTTACGCAACAGGAGATTATACATTTCCCTGTCAATCATTTCCGCACCCAGGCTCATCAGATGTTCATTGGGGAGCTGACAATCAATAAGCTCATGACGGCCTTGTCGACACAACCAGATCAGGGCAGCTTTGGAGGCATTGCTGACTTTACTGAACATGCTTTCGCCGCAAAAGACAACCCCCATCTCTACACCATACAGGCCACCGACCAGTTCATTGTCTTGCCATACTTCCACACTGGAAGCATAGCCTTTCTCATATAAACCAATGTAAGCCTGCTGCATTTCCCTGGTAATCCATGTTCCAGGCTGGTCTTTACGAATGATCTTGGCACAATTGCGGATAACCGCAGGAAAATCCCTGTTCATCGTGATTTCAAAGATCCCGCTTTCCAGTACCTTCTTCATGCTTTTGCTCGGCTTCAAGCGATCAGGAAAGATTACACATCGCTCATGCGGAGCATACCAGCAAATGGGATCATCATCACTGAACCAGGGAAAAATGCCATTTTCGTAGGCAAGCAGCAGACGGTTCAGACTTAGGTCGCCTCCGATGGCCAACAAGCCGTCGGGATCCGCCAGTTCAGGATTGGGAAAAATGACTTCATCATCAGGTAATCGAAAAACCATGTGCAATGATAAGCAATTACTGTTTTAAATCCGTGATCAGTCCAATGCTTTTGGAATGGGCAATGGCTTCTGCACTGCTGTTGAACAAACAGGTGCTGATGTTTTTGGCTGCAATTCTGTCCAAAAATTCCTTCGCCGGCCCTTCCATCTCCTTGCGAACGTTGCGGATGTAGACCGCCTCGATGTTCTTTGGATATTTCTCCGCGATGGCCGTGTAAATAGCCGGATCCTTTTGGGAATTGTCCCCAAAAAACACAAACCGCTGATTAGGAAAAGCATCTAAAATGCGCATTACCCTGATCAACTTACCTTCGTGCCCAGTCTTACCGGTCTTGACCAGGTCTTTCCAGCGTTTGATCTGGTTCAACAGAAATGCACCCTCCGGCAGTTTATTATATCTGAAAGTCTCTACCAGATAATCATAAAGGTTCCATTCGCTGCTCGACACATAGAAGAATGGATTCGGCTGGTCATTTTCTGTGTGTGACAAAGCCAACAGGTTATAGTGTGTATAGGCATCCTTAAAGGTCTTACGGGTTCTGGGATTCTTAATGAACAGTTCCCGTAACCTCCTGCCTATCGTGGCCGAATGAGAAACCATAATGGTATCATCTATGTCGGAGATAAAAGCATACTGTGTGATGTGCGGCACGAAGACTTGACCCTGTCCTACCGAAAGTATAGCACCATGTTCATCAAGAGCCTCTACCTTAACCCCATGCCAACCGGCCTCTACATTTTCAAACGCCGACCACTCAAATTTAAAGAAACCATCATATTCGGTCTTCTGGTACACTTCTTGCCCATTAAAGCTCAGTCTTACTGCCACATTCGGATAAGGCTTTAATATGAAAAGTTTAAACAGGTGTACAATGTTCACAAATAAATTATCGCTAAAATTCTGTTTCGTTTTAGCTTTATACCGGAACACATGTCCGTACACCACCAGATTATGTGTATGGCCATAGCCGTGATATATTTTTACACTAACAGATTTGTTCATTAATAATTAAAACAGGGGAACACAACAGTTGTTTGTGCTAATAAACAAATGAAGATATTATTCATCATCAATCCGGGTTCAGGAAATGGCGAGGTCAGCTTTAAAGACCTTATTGTAGCGCATTTTAAATCTTCTGAAGTAGATGCCCTACTGTATGAACTACCCGAAGACTGTTCACTGGACAAGCTCAAAGCTGTGATCGATGAAGCTGGCGCAGACCGCGTTGCAGCTGTTGGCGGAGATGGTACTCTAAAGCTGGTAGCAGAATGCCTCATTGGCAGCAACACGCCAATCGCGATCATCCCCGCGGGATCGGCAAATGGGATGGCCAAAGAGTTGGGCATTCCTACAGAAGTGGAATTGGCTTTGGATACAGCCTTTCAGGGCACCTCTAAAAAGATACACGCGATAAAGGTCAACGGTGAACTTTGTATTCACTTAGCCGACATTGGCTTTAATGCCTATATTGTAAAAAAATTCAGTTCCCTCGATCATCGTGGCATGTGGGGCTACACGAAGGCTGCCTGGAGTGCTTTGTGGAACCATAGGAAAATGCATGTAGAATTCAGTATTGAGGGCAAGACCATCCGTTCAGAAGCAGCTATGGTGGTAATTGCCAATGCAACTATGTACGGAACGGGCCTGAAGATCAATCCTGAAGGCAAACTGGATGATGACTTATTTGAGATTGTGCTTGTAAAGAAATATTCGGTAATGGAAATCCTGAAAATGCGCTTCACTAAAATGGCACTCAATCCAAAAAACATCGAGTTATTTCAAACTACAAACCTGAAAATAAAAACTAAGCACAAAGCACATTTTCAAGTAGACGGGGAATATTTAGGTAAAGTCAGTAAAGTAGAAGCGGAGTTGATTTCCCAATCGATCTGTATCGTTGTTTAGTTACAATATTGAGCAAGGAGTTCATCTGCCAGTTCAGAACCCATATGCTTTACAAATAGAAAATCCTCACATGCGCCTTGCCGATCCTTTTGTTTCAGCTTCTTTCTACCGTCTGCGATTCTCTGTTGCAGGTATTCGTCATCATAGCCCAGGCTTGCCCTCAAAGCTACGATCTTCTCCTCCTCTTCTTTGGTATAGATTGTGCCTTTCTGTTTATTCTTATAGAAATTAAGCACCGCATTGGTCAATCCCTGATTGGCCACATAGTTCTGTATGGCCTGCTGGATTTGTGCTTTGCTGCGGCCGCGGCAATCCTCAGAAGAGATGCTAAAGCTGATCGGCACAAGGATGGCGACAGTGCTGTCATGTCCGGCAGGTACTGTCCACCTGCCACTGCTCATGCGGATCAGCCGTAAGGCCTCATCATCCAGATCAGTACCCACACCATTAGTGATTTTTGAGTGATACACTTCACCCCGCTGGTTCAATTTAAAACTAATTCTTACCGTACCATCGATACAATTCTGAAGGGAATAACGTGGATAGATCTTATTGTTCATGACAAAGCTCTCCAATCCGCCTTTGAGCTGCGGCTGTGCCTCAACAGCAAACCCATAGCAAAGTAGTAAGATGATCAATAGCTTTCTCATATTTCTCAATTTACAAAAAATTATACTTATTCTTCTTCCTCAGTTTCCTTACGTTCACGCGAGATTTTGTCAAAGATCTTGTCCATGTGTTCCACGTACTCATTGGTGTCGTCCACGAAGAAGGTCAGGGTAGGAACCACCCGAGCCTGATGGCGGATGCGTGCACCTAATTTGTACCGGATCTCGCTGGAATGGGAATTGACTTCGGCTACTGAAAGCGAAGTGTTATTGGTATTCAAAAAACTGAGGTATACTTTTGCTACCGCCAGATCCGGGGAAACCCTTACCTTAGTGATGGTTACCAGCGTATTGGGCAAATAAGCCGATCCTTCACGCTGAAAAATAGCTGCTAACTCCTCTTGTATTACTCCTGCAAATTTCTGCTGACGTTTACTTTCCATAATCTTCCTTTTCAATTAATATAATAGCTTATCATAAGGGTAACGCTCAGTATGCATAGCAACTACTTTATCGTACAATAATTGTTTAAACTCTTCTAAATTTTCTTTGTGCAGTGCAGAGATAAATATCGCAGGAGCATTGTTGCTGGCCATCCAGCTGCGTTTAAAATCCTCCAGTGTCAGCATCTTAGGCTCTTCTTCATCATGATCCGGTTCAGGACTCACATAAGCATCGATCTTATTAAACACCACGATGGTATCTTTATCTCTGGCACCTAAATCTTTCAGCGTTTCATTCACTACGTTGATCTGATCTTCAAAATGGGCATGCGACACATCCACTACATGGATCAGAATATCGGCCTCCCGTACTTCATCCAACGTAGATTTAAAGCATTCTACCAGGTGATGTGGCAATTTCCGGATGAAACCTACTGTATCTGATAATAAAAAAGGTAAATTTTCAATGACTACCTTTCTTACTGTAGTATCCAGGGTGGCGAAAAGTTTATTCTCTGCAAAGACTTCTGATTTAGACAGCATATTCATGATCGTAGATTTTCCTACGTTGGTATAGCCCACTAATGCCACACGGATCAGTTGACCACGGTTTTTACGCTGAGTCTCATTTTGCTTATCGATCAATTTCAGGCGTCCTTTCAATAAAGAGATTTTCTCCAGGATCATCCTCCTGTCGCTCTCGATCTGCGTTTCACCCGGGCCACGCATCCCGATCCCTCCTTTTTGTCGCTCAAGGTGGGTCCAGAGGCGTGTCAGCCTTGGTAACAAATACTGCAGCTGTGCCAGTTCCACTTGGGTTTTGGCCTGGGCTGTTTGCGCCCGGCCGGCAAAGATGTCGAGGATCAGGTTACTTCTATCCAGTATTTTCACCTGCAGTTCACGCTCAATATTTCTAAGTTGTGAGGGTGACAGTTCATCATCGAACACCACCATATCTATTTCCTCAGACTTTACATAAGCCTGTATTTCTTCTAATTTTCCCGTACCTACAAAAGTAGCACGGTCGGGTTTCAGCATTTTCTGCGTAAACTCGTGCTCCACTTTGCCACCGGCTGTATCTACTAAAAAAGCAAGCTCATCCAGGTACTCTCTGGTTTCCTCAGGCCTTTCTCCGGGTCTGATGACGCCAACAAGTACTGCGCGTTCCTGCTTTAAAGCCGTATCATAATATTTTTGTCTTCCCATGTAAGGTACAAAGATACAAAAGTTATACCGAGATCATCTCCCTGACGAAGTCGGTCATGGCCTTACCGGGGTTTTCTGTTTTCATGAAGTTCTCTCCAATCAGAAATCCATCGAAACCTACCTCCTGTAAACTGGTGATGATCTTGGGATCGCTGATGGCACTCTCCGAAATCTTCAGGAAATCATCAGGAATCTCATCTACCAGGTCAAATGAGGTTTGTATGTCGACAGAAAAATCGCCAAGATTGCGATTGTTCACACCAATTGCATCCAGTTCAGGAATTACGCTGCGCTGGAGTTCCTCCAGGTTGTGTACTTCGAGCAGTACATTCAGGCCCAATCCTTTAGCCACCTCAGCCAGGTGTTCAATCTCATCCGGCGTCAGAATGGCGGCGATCAGCAAAATGATATCAGCACCCAAAGCCTTTGCTTCTATGATCTGATATTCATCGATCATGAAATCCTTGCGAAGGATTGGGATTTCATTTGCCGCTCTTGCCTCAAGCAGATCCATATTGCGCCCGCCAAAAAAATCGGTATCGGTCAGCACAGACAAAGCTGAGGCCCCCGCCAAATTATAGGCTTTAGTCACTTCTGAAACTTTTACCCCATCATTGATGATCCCTTTGGAAGGTGAGCGGCGTTTGAACTCGGCAATGATACCAGACCGCGCTTCAGCCAGTAGAAATTCTTCAAAAGAATAAGGTGTACGGTTGAAATGAACCGAAGCTTCCAGCTGACTGATGGATACCGCCTGTTTGGCCAATGCCACTTCCTCACGTTTGCGCAGTACAATTTTATCTAAAATATTCATATTGATTGTGCTAACCAGTTTTTCATCATTTGTTTACCATATTCTGTGAGTACACTTTCCGGATGGAACTGCACCCCGCGTACATCATATTCCTGATGTCGCAGAGCCATGATCTCATTGTCGGCATCTGTTGCCGTGACCACAAAGCAATCCGGTAGCCCTTCATTGCTCACTACCCAGGAATGGTACCGGCCCACATTGATCACTTCAGGGCAATCCAGAAAAAGTACTTCCTCTTTATCCAGTACATCAATTGGTGTAGCGATGCCGTGCATAGGCCGGCCAAGGTTCAGCAATGAGCCTCCGAAAGCCTCCGCGATAGCCTGCTGGCCCAGGCAGACGCCAAATATACTTTTATGCGGCGAGTACTTACGGATGACCTCCAGCAGCAGACCGGCTTCCTCCGGAATACCCGGACCCGGGGAAAGCAGGATCTGATCGAATTGTTCCACATCCGCAAGCTCAAACTTATCATTGCGCCATACCTCCACATCCCTGCCCAGCTCATTCACCAGGTGTACCAGGTTATAAGTAAACGAATCATAGTTGTCAATCACCAAAACTTTCTTTTGCATGTTATTCTCGTTGTTCATGATTAAATCTGCGTAGCCATTTCAATTGCCCTGCGCAGCGCGGCAATTTTGTTATTTACCTCATTCAGTTCATTTTCCGGCACAGAATCTGCTACAATCCCGGCTCCTGCGCGATAATGCAACTCATTGTTCTTGCTCATAAAAGTCCTGATCATAATGCAGTGGTTGAACTCATCGTTGAAACCCATATACCCTAACGCTCCAGCATAGAAATTGCGGCCAAGGCCTTCATATTCATCGATCAGTTGCATGGCACGGTATTTCGGCGCACCGCTTAATGTTCCCGCCGGATACGTATCCGCCACGATCTTGAAGGCAGGTACATCCTGTTGCAGGGTGCCGCTCACTTTAGACACCAGATGTATGAGGTGCGAATAATATTGTACTTCTTTGAACGACTTCACCTGCACCTGACTGCAATGCCTGCTCAGGTCATTGCGGGCCAGGTCTACCAGCATCACATGCTCTGCACTCTCCTTAGGATCCTGCTCCAGTTTACGGGCCTGTTCTGCATCTTCCTCGTCATTTCCCGTGCGCTTGAAGGTACCTGCAATGGGGAAAATGCTTGCTTCCTTGTTCCTGATGGTAATCTGCGCTTCCGGAGATGAGCCAAACAATTTGAAACTTCCATAGTCAAAGTAAAACAGGTATGGCGAAGGATTTATAGAGCGCAGGCAACGGTACACATTAAACTCATCGCCCAGGAAAGACTGCTTGTAAGCTCTGGAAGGTACGATCTGAAACACGTCTCCACGCAGAATATGTTTCTTTAGCTTTACGACCATCTCCATAAACTCCTCGTTGCTCAGATTGGAACTCTCCTCACCTGTAGACTTAAAGCTGTATTCCGGAAAATTTTTATTTTGGATGATGTATTCTATTTTCTCCAGGTCAGTTGTTTCATCACCGTTGAAGGTGTTTTTAAACAGGGCGATTTCATTTCTGAAATGGTCTATCGCGATGATGTAACGGTACACATGGTATTGCATCAATGGAATTTCCTCTCCCTCCGGAGATTTGGAGGAAAATACGATGTCTTCAAAATGCTGCACTGCATTCCAGGTGAAATAGCCGAAAAGTCCATTGGAAATATAACGCTTGTCTTCCACCTCAGTAGGCTGGAAGGCCGCTTTAAACGCTTCTATTTCCTCAGTCAGGTTGAATTCCGACTTCTCTTCCTTAGTTCCGTCCGGGAAGTAGGTGGACAGCAGTCCTTCTCTGAGGACAATACCCGCTATTGGTTCTGCGCAAACGTAACTCACAGAATTTTCCCTGCTGTGGTAATCCGAACTCTCCAGCAGGATGGTATTCGGAAATACATCCCTCAACCTCAAATAGATGCTTACCGGGGTTGTGGTATCAGCTAGCCGCTTTTTATAAGTGGTGTTAATGATGTAATTATTCATATGCTCTCGTCATCCTGAGTTTATCCCAGGACCTCATTTTTAAATGTGTTAAAAAACAAAAAACCCGACGTGTGGTCTACGTCGGGTTTCTATGTGGTTTGGTTTAGGTTGATAAACTATAAGGTACACAAGGTTGCGACTAGACTCTTTTCAGAAGTGCTACGCCATTGCCAAGTATGTATATTGTTAATCATGTGTCACAAAAATATAAATAAATCTTACAAAGCAAAATTAATTTTGTGAATTTTATGATACACCGAAGAATGAACGTGAAGGATCAGCTTTGACCATCAGTAAAATTGCCGCAATGATCAGGATCAGTGCAAGCCCAAAATACAGTGCTATAACCCTGTGTTTGGCTACTGGATCATCGCCTTTTTTCGACTTTGCATTTCCAATCGTCACCAAAATTGCTGCAAAGATCATCATGCCAATGTGTTCCATTTTCCAGTACCTTATACCTGCTTCTACCAGGGGGCTTATGAAATAAAGCACCAGGCCGATCAGCACCTGTATGTGTGTAAAGATCAAGGTGAAAAGGTTGATCTTTCTGTTGCCTTCTGTATAAGGCTTCTTACCCAACCATCCGGACAGCGCCTGTATGAGTGCAATGACCAATAGGATTAAAACCAGGTAACGCCAACCTGAATGCGCGCTTCTTAATATCTGATACATAACAATTTTTCTTTCAAACTTAGCTATTTAATTGACTATCCTAAACGGGGCAAAAGCTCAAATGGCTTTTTAGAATCATTTTAATTAAGCTTCCTGTACGTCGTAAACCACTACTTTACTCCACAAATGGCTACAGTTTTTGATGAATTCCAAATGCAGTGGATGAGTTTGATAGATTGCCTGTGCATCCAGGTCGGCAAAATAAATCAGTTCTGAAACGCTCCAGCTCATGTCTATCACATCCCGCTTTTCCGTTGCAGCTACCGTACCAACATGCATATTGTGTACAGTTTCTATTTTTTTAAGTGTCTTGATCCCTGCGATCAACTGATCTTTGTCGGCCTTCGAATCTGGGTTTTTTAACCAGAAGAATACGTGGTGTACCACCGGATATTTTTTTTCCATAGTTGTTGAGGGCATAGCCGATGCAACTGTTGCAAGGCCCAGGGCTGCCGCTGTGCCGATGAATTTTCTTCTATTTGATTTGTCCATAATATGCGATTAATATAAAGATATTCCTTTTTCTTATCTTTAAGATATCCATTTATGATAGTGTTTTGACCAAATTGATTATGAAAACCACAAAAAACTTACTACTGATTGTATTGAGCCTCATTACCGGGGCGACATTTGCACAAACGGCGCTAACTGGCGCCTGGAAAATGAATGACGGCAGTGTATCACACCATCTGTTTTTTCAGGACGGCTTCTATTTCCATACCGTGCACGAAGGTAAACAGTTCGTGTCCAGCCAGGGAGGCAAATATATCGCAGACCAGCAGTCAATCAAGGCAGAGCTCCTGTACAACAGTGCCGATTCCGGTCAGGTCGGCAGCAGCATGGCGGTGCCTTTCAAATTGTCGGGTGACAAACTTTCACTGCACGTTGATCAAACTGAAATCCAATTTCAGCGGGTAGACGATAGCCAGGCGCCACTCGCTGGGGTATGGCGCATCACCGGGAGAATGGGAGCCGATGGCAAAGTTACGGCCATCCACCAGAGCGGTAGCAGGCAAACCTATAAGCTCCTCACCGGAACCAAATTCCAATGGGTAGCTATCGACCCGGGAAAGAAGCAGTTCTCTGGAACCGGAGGTGGCTCTTATACCTTTAAAGGCGGCAAGTATACTGAAAACATCGAGTTCTTTTCCCGAGACAACAGCCGGGTGGGGGCTTCCTTAGGCTTCGATGGAAAACTGGAAAATGGCGACTGGCACCATAGCGGACTGAGCAGCAAAGGCGATAAGATTTATGAAGTTTGGAGCAGACTGAAGTAAGGGCCACATCCTAGAAGATTACAAAAGCCGGCTGAAGGTCTTATTAAAGACAAATGCCTTATCCAGGTCTATACTTTACAATAAATCGAAACCCCTGTGCATGTAAGCGAATAGAGAAGTATTTATTATCTTAGTGCACGTTTAAACATTGGATTGGGATCGATGTTCCTAAAGCGTAGTACAGCTAACCGAATGAACCTTAGGAAGTACATTTTAAGCATATTATGGATATTCTGTGCCCTAAGCCCTGGCTTTGCAGCACAAAAACCCCTTGCCAGAAAGGGCGTGCTGGATCTCCGTGGAAATTCCTTTTCCACCAACATAGAACTGAAAGGCCAATGGAGATTCTACTGGAAAGAATTACTTAAACCCTCACAGGAGCTGCAACAGAAAGGTAGGATGGTTGATTTTCCTTTCCGTTGGACCGACTACCAGATCAATGGAAAAACCCTGCCCTCTTTTGGATATGCGAGCTACGAACTGCAGGTCCTGCTTGATAAAAATGCACCGGCGCTAAGGCTCCAAATGCCAGATGTCTATTCTGCTTATCATTTGTACATCAATGGTGAACTGGCTCTACAAGACGGCACAGTCAGTGAACAGGCAAAAGGTTTTATTCCCCATTGGGAGGTAAAATTCCTGAACATTAAACCCGGAACGGATACCCTGAACTTCATGTTGCAGATTGCCAATTTTGCCCATAAAAAAGGCGGGATGACCAGCTCTATGGTGCTGGGTGACAAAAATAAAGTGGGACTGGAGCGTCGCCGCATTGAAGCAATAGACCTCCTCCTGACAGGCTGTTTGATCATGGGTGGTTTTTTCTTTCTAGGCCTCTACCTTCTGGGCAATCGCGATAAGGCCATCCTCTTATTTTCGCTTTATTCCATTGTGTACAGCTACAGGATCATCGGAACCGACAATTATGTACTGCATACGCTGATTCCTGATGTAAGCTGGTATTTGACACTGAGGCTCGAATACCTCAGCCTTTTTCTTGGCATTTGCCTTTTTGGACTTTACACCAAAGCGTTGTACCCGGAAGACTCTAGCAAATGGTTTTCTAATTCGGTAACTGCCATTTGCCTCAGCTTCTGTACGGCTACCCTCCTCCTTCCTCCCCTTTATTTTACACAGCTCATCAACCCTTTTCTACTAGTTACTGTTCTCTGCCTTGTGTATATTCCCTATGTATACACTAAGGCCTATAAAAAAGGGCGCCCGGGGGCTGTATATGCCCTAGCAAGCTGTATCGCACTGATGTCGGTCTTTGCGATTTCCCTTCTCAATTACTACCTACTGTTACCTAAACTACAGCTTACCAGCTTCCTGGGCTATGTGGCTTTTTTCTTTTTACAATCGCTGGTCCTTTCACACCGCGTGTCTTTCCAGTTGAAAAAAGCAAGAGAAGAGGCCGAACTCGGTCTGATTGCTAAAAGTGAATTTTTAAGCACGATGAGCCATGAAATCCGTACGCCGCTCAATGCGGTCATTGGAATGAGCCACCTCCTGCTCCAGAAAAACCCAAGGGAAGACCAGCGCAAGGAACTGGACGTCATGTTGTTCTCTGCCAACAACCTCCTGGCCATTGTCAACGACATTCTAGATTACAACAAAATAGAAGCGGGAAAAATTACCTTTGAGCACATTGAAATGGACCTCGCCTCTATTGCCCGCAACATTGTAAGCGGACTCCAAAGTGCGGCACAGGATCGCAATATTGAACTGAGGCTGCACATAGATCCGAATTTGAAGCACAAACTGATGGGAGATCCCACCCGTACTTCTCAGATCATCACCAACCTCGTACACAATGCCATTAAATTCACTCTTGAAGGTTATGTGGCCTTAAATATCTGTTTGAGGGAACAAACAGACACTCATGCTAAACTTAGTGTGGAAGTGAAAGATACAGGAATAGGCATTTCACCGGAAAAGCAAAAGTTGATCTTTGAGCGCTTCACACAGGCAGACTCCTCCACTTCGCGGGGTTTCGGCGGTACGGGCCTCGGACTGGCCATCTGTAAAAAACTGCTTGAACTACAGCAGTCGAGCCTGCAACTGGTCAGTGAGCCTGGCAAAGGGGCAAACTTTTTCTTCATACAGGAGTTTGAAAAAAGCACAAAAACTGTTGAACAACAGACCATGGAAAACAAAACACCAGGCGAAGCCGATAAACCCTTTACCGGTATTAGCATCCTGCTCGTAGAAGACAATGCCATGAATGTGCTGGTGGCCCAGAATTTTCTGCAGCGCTGGGGTGCTAAAGTAGATGTGGCAGTAAATGGTATGGAGGCTGTAGAGAAACTGATGCCGGAAAAACACCGGCTGATACTGATGGACTTGAATATGCCGGTGATGGATGGCTATGAGGCGGCGGTAAAAATCCGTAAACTGGGTATAAGGACGCCCATCCTGGCACTCACAGCCAATCTTCCGCATGAGATAGAAGAACGGGCTCTGCGATCAGGCATCAATGACATCGTCGTGAAACCTTTCTTACCGGATGAGCTTTACCGCAAAGTACTGCACCATATCAACATCGCAGAGTAGTTATAGGAAGAAAAACAGGAACTCTAAAACATATCCGGAGGAATAGTTGTTCTCTTTCACATGACCAAGCCCTTGTTTTACCTCTCCGCTCTGATTATGCTCTGGTGTTCTTCCTGTAAACCTGAGCAGTCCGTAGAGCAGCTAATCGCCAAAATTCCCGATCCCAAGACACTCAATGAGACTTATGTGAGTAACCCCGATCAACTCTTGTCTCCGACCACGGTTGATGAATTGAATAGCAAATTGGCTCCATTGGATCAGTCCGGCCTTGTGCATATCGATGTCGTCTTTGTAAAAAGCATAGGCCAACTGGTACCCAAGGAAGTAGCGCATGAACTTTTCAATACCTGGAAGATCGGCAGTAAGGAAAGCAATAATGGATTGCTGATCTTTATGGTAGAGGACCAGAAAAGAATTGAGTTTGAAACAGGCTATGGCCTGGAAGGACCATTACCAGATGTCATTTGCTACCGCATTCAACAGGAGTACATGATCCCCTATGCCAGGCAAAATGATTACAATAGCGCTGTCCTGAAAGGTGTGGATGCGGTGATCTCCCACCTGAAGAAGGATGAGACTTTTGCGACTTCGGATCCGGATGCCATTGCTCCGGCAGCGGGCAGTCCCCCGGAAGTGGTTTACGATTCAGCTTTTGCGGATGCGCAGCAAGTGCCTGATGTGGCCTTGGCGCAGCCACAAGCAGTTGCCGCGCCCACGTCCGGTACCCGCAAAGAACCAAATGGCTTCATCACATTCCTGGCTAGCTTAGCTGCTATTTACTTTTTCTTTTTGGTGTATAACACCTACCGTTTCTTCAGCAGGGCGCGGAAATTGAAAGTGGATGCTGAAGGCAAATCTGCACATGAGCAATACCTGGAAAGGGAACGGGCATTTTATGGCAAGCGCTGGATCAGCCGGGTATTTCCTTATCCCTTCCTTAAGTCTTTCTGGAAAAAGCACGAAGAGACGCTAAAAGCTTTACGCCATACCCGCCTGCACTGTGAGCAATGCGAACAGCCTATGGTATTACTGGATGAAGAACAGGATAACAAATACCTGGAACGCGGCCAGGCCAAAGAGGAAGAGATTGATTCCGTAGACTACGATGTATGGATCTGTAAACCCTGTGACCAACGCATTGTGCTGAATTATGAAAACCTGGCTTCCAAAGCAAAGAAATGTAGCAAATGTCATTTTAAGACGGTAGCTTTTTCCCGCACAAAAACTGTTTTCCGTGCTACAAGGCAAAAAGAAGGCCTGGGCCGTCAGTATTTCATCTGTGCCAATTGCGGCCATGAAGAGTTCGAAGAATTTGTCATTCCGGTAATCCCTTCTCCGAGCAGCTCTTCCTCTTCTTCATCCTCTTCCTCCAGCAGTAGCAGTTCATCCTCTTCCAGCAGCAGCTCTTCATCCAGCAGTGGCGGCTCCTCTGGTGGTGGTGGCGCTGGCAGCAGTTGGTAAAAAACCTGTGATAAATGGCTTTGGTTCAAATTTTATGATAGCTTTAGGAGATTAACCAAAGCCATTTATGAAGAAAATTTTACTCAGCCTCGCGCTGGTGTTTTCTGCTGTACTTTCATTTGCCCAGCAAACTTATCCTGTCAATGGCTCTTATGACATTAGACAGGGTCTCTTTGCATTCACAAATGTCAATATCGTAGTCAGCGCCAGTCAAACCATCACGAATGGGACGCTCCTGGTCAAAGGCCAGTTTGTACAAGCCATCGGATCAGGCATTACTGTTCCCAAAGGTTACGTCAAGATAGATCTGACGGGCAAATTTATTTATCCTTCTCTCATCGATGCTTTTACTTCCTACGGGCTTCCGGAAGCTACACGCAGCGCAACAGGAGGCCGTCAGTCGATCTTCCTCTCTACCAAAAAAGGAGCCTACGGCTGGAATGAAGCCATCAGACCTGAAAGCAAGGCCAACCAGGTGTTTACGGCCGACAGCAAACAGGCTGACGAATTGCGCAAGGTAGGATTTGGCAGTGTGCATGCCATTAACCGAGACGGCATTGCCAGGGGAACTTCGGTAGCAGTAACCTTAAGCGATGAACGGGAAAACAACAGCATGCTAAACCCAAAGGCTGCGGCCAATTATTCTTTCAATAAAGGCAGCTCTCAAAATGACTACCCAACTTCTCTGATGGGCTCCATCGCCCTCTTGCGCCAAACCTATTATGATGCGCAATGGTATGGCAAGCAAAAGGAAGAATACAACATTTCACTGGAATCTTTCAACGAGCAACAAAGCCTGCCGCAACTTTTTGAAGCCGATGGCTGGCAAAATATCCTCAGGGCAGATAAAATCGGAAAGGAATTTGGCAGGCAGTACCTCATCAAATCAGGCGGTGATGAATACCAGCGCATCGAAGCAATAAAAGCTACCGGTGCAAGCCTGATCGTTCCCCTGAATTTCATCAAGGCTTATGAGGTTGAAGACAGTATAGACGCCAGAAATGTGAGCCTTGCTCAAATGAAAGCATGGGACCTTGCACCCGGGAATCCTGCTGCCCTTGAAAAAGCGGAAATCAGGTTTGCACTGACCAGCTTCGGCCTGGACAATGTCAAAGACTTCTGGACCAATCTCCGTACCGCTATTGATCATGGCCTCAGCGAAAAACAGGCCTTTAAAGCCCTCACTGAAACTCCTGCAAGCATGATCGGCATCCTGGACAAGGTGGGGACCCTGGAGAAGGGAAAGCTGGCCAACTTCATCATCACTTCGGATAGCCTTTTCAAGAAAAATACCGTCATCGAAGAGAACTGGGTACAGGGCAAACGTTTCATCACTAATAAAAACGAGGGAAAAGCGCTTAAAGACAGCCTCAACAAGCCGTTGGTCAATACGGCAGCTCAAACCTTACCGAAAAGCCCGCTGATCTATCCCTTTACTGCTTTTGGCAATGCGAAGCCCCTTAAGCAGGAGGCGGTATTGTTGAAAAATGCGACCGTATGGACTAGCGAAAAGGAGGGAATCCTTGAAAACACGGATATACTTCTGGAAAACGGTAAGATCAAGGCGATAGGTAAAAATCTTGCTGCGGGATCGGCCAGGATCATAGATGCGACAGGAAAGCACATTACTCCGGGACTGATCGACGAACATTCTCATATCGCCGGAACCGGGGGCATCAATGAGGGTGCCCAGGCTTCCTCTGCGGAAGTCCGCATTGCGGATATCATCAATTCTGAAGATGTAAACATCTATAGGCAGCTGGCCGGTGGGGTCACAACTTCTCATATTCTACATGGCTCAGCAAACCCTGTCGGCGGACAAGCACAACTGATCAAACTCAGATGGGGGAAACTGCCGGAAGAAATGAAATATACAGGTGGCGATACCTTCATCAAATTTGCATTGGGAGAAAACGTAAAGCAAAGCAATTTCGGCACTGGCGCACGCTTTCCAGTGACCAGAATGGGTGTGGAGCAGAGCTTCATAGACCAGTTTACCCGGGCCAAAGAATACAAGGCTGCGAGGGCAGTTAAGGGCAACAATGTACGCCGCGACCTGGAATTGGATGCCATCGTAGAGATCCTAGACAACAGGCGTTTCATCACCTGCCACTCCTATGTTCAGTCGGAGATCAACATGCTCATGCATGTAGCAGACAGCCTCGGCTTCAAAATCAATACTTTCACACACATCCTGGAAGGTTATAAGGTGGCCGACAAAATGAAGGCCCGGGGCATCAATGCCTCCACCTTCTCCGATTGGTGGGCTTATAAAATGGAAGTGGCGGAAGCGATCCCGTATAATGGGAAGATCATGCACAACGTGGGAATCACAACAGCATTCAACTCGGATGATGCCGAAATGGCCAGAAGGCTGAATCAGGAAGCCGGTAAAGCCGTATTGTACGGTGGGGTTCCTGAGATTGAAGCCCTGAAATTCGTAACCCTCAACCCAGCCAAAATGCTGCACATCGATGATAAAGTGGGCAGCATCAAAGTAGGTAAAGATGCCGATGTGGTCATTTGGTCGGATCACCCCCTTTCCATTTACGCCAAAGCCGAACAAACTTTTGTAGATGGCATTCCCTATTGGGACATCGTCCGCGATGCGCAACTACGGACTTCGCAAAGTGCAGAAAGGGTAGCACTGATCCAAAAAATGAAGGACAGCAAGAAAAAAGGAGGTAAAACCCAAAAACCACAAACAGATGTGCCTCGCTTATACCATTGCGAATCCATGGAAGACTACTCTTCAGGACTAAGCTCATCAGAAAGGAGCCACGAGCATGAATAGATATTTATTGACTTTGCTGATCTCAGTCTATGGACTGAACAGCCTCGGACAGGCCAACATATCCCCGGCCAAAGCACAGCAGAAAAGAACAGTGGTGATGGGCGCCAAACTCCATGACGGAAATGGAAAGGTCATCAACAACAGCTATCTGATATTTGAAAAGGGAAAAATCACCGGCGTAGGTGATGCAACCCTGGTACGCATGAATCTGAATGATGCCGATGTGATCTATGCGAACGATAAACACATCTACCCTGGTTTTATTGCCCCAGTTACCAACCTGGGCTTATCAGAATTTGAATCGGTAAAGGCCACCCTGGATTTTAGTGAGATTGGTAGCATCAATACCCATATCCGCTCAATCATCGCTTATAATACGGACTCTAAAGTTCCGGCTACACTGCGCAGCAATGGTATTTTAATGGCCCAAATAACCCCGCAGGGCGGCGTGATTTCGGGAAGTTCATCCGTGGTACAACTGGATGCCTGGAACTGGGAAGATGCGGCCATCAGACTGGATGACGCCCAGCACCTGAACTGGCCTGCAACACCCAGGTTCAGAACTTCCGGAGGGCGCAACGCAATGCCGGCAGATGCGCTAAAAGAACGGACCGAAGCCCAGATCAATGAACTAGACCAACTGTTCACAGAAGCTAAGGCGTATGCAGAAACGGATCAACCTTCGGTGACCAATGCCCGTCTGGCTGCGATGAAGCACCTGTTTGATGGCCGGCAAAAACTGTTTATCACAGTAAATGCACAAAAAGACATGATAGCGGCCATCAATTTTGCAAAAAAATATAGTGTCTCTCCTGTGATTGTTGGGGGCGACGAAGCTTACCAGATCATCCCATTTCTGAAGTTGAACAATGTACCTATAGTTGTTCGGCAGCCGCACGCACTACCCAACAACAATGATGATGATGTGAATATGCCTTATAAAAATGCGGGGCTCCTGGCGAATGCCGGCATTACCGTAGTCGTGAGTATAGAAGGCTACTGGCAGCAGCGCAACTTGCCTTTTATGGCGGGGACAGTAGCCGCATGGGGGCTGGACAAAGAAAAAGCACTGCAAACCATTACCCTGAATACAGCAAAAGTATTAGGCATAGACCAAAGTACAGGTAGTCTGGAAGCGGGTAAAGACGCTACCTTTTTCATCTCCGCAGGAGATGCATTGGACATGAAATCAAATCTCGTGGAAAGGGCCTTTATCCAGGGGCGGGACATTAACCTGGACAACCTGCATAAGCAACTGGATAAAAAATTCAGTGAGAAATACAAAGCAGGTCAGAAATAGCAGCAAAAAAAAGAGTGGCCTCATCCAAGGTCACTCGTTTTTAACTAACTTATTATTCATAAAAAAACTGGCTGTTGGGGAAGGAGTCGAACCTTCAAGGGGTAGTTAGCTACAGTTCAAAAATTAATTTGTGGTCAACCCATAAACTGCGTTTATCCATTTATCCCCACCACCGAGACAAGAAGGCGTGTCTGCCAATTTCACCACCCAACATTGTTTACCAAGTCAAGTGTTAGACTTGTAAGTTTTAGGTTTAGGCTTAAAAACTTACAAGTCATCACTGATAACTTTAGTGGCTGTAGGGGAAGGAGTCGAACCTTCAAGGAGTAGTTAGCCCTTACGGGTTTTCCATTTTCTCCGCCACCGAGACAAGGAGGTGTGTCTGCCAATTTCACCACCCTACAGAGTATAAGCAAATGTTAAAGAACGATTATTTTTTCTGACTTGCTTGATACAAATGTAACAACAACCTCAATATGTTGCAAATATTTTAAACATTTAATTTTATTTTTATAATATTTATAATTAAATTTGAATATCGTTAACAAATGTCAAAATGATGCTTAAAAAAGAAAGCCAAAATTTAGAAATTGATAACCTGGATATCGATATCCTGAAACAACTCATGCAGGATGCCACAAAACCCTATACTGAAATCGCAAAAGATCTCATTGTATCCGGGGGAACCATCCATGTAAGAATGAAAAAACTACAGGAAATGGGCATCATCAAAGGCTCACACCTGATCATTGATCCCCAGAAAGCTGGTTACGACATCTGTGCATTCTTGGGTATTTACCTAGAAAAAGGAATACAATATAAGGATGCGGTAGCACAATTGAGTAAAATCAAGGAAGTGGTAGAACTGCATTACACTACGGGTGCCTATAGCATGTTTGCAAAAATCATCTGCCGCGACACCACCCATCTGAGGCATGTACTTAATGAAGAGATCCAGGCTGTGAACGGCATACAGCGTACAGAAACGCTGATTTCATTGGAAGAAAGCATCAGGAGACAGATTGAATTATAAAAATCCTATCGCTGATCAGCATAAAAAAGGAGCGGATAACCGCTCCTTTTTCTATTTAAACATATTCTTCAAAGCTTCCAGCTTCATTTGCAAATCACCATCCGGCAGTTTTTCTTTCTGTCCGCCTTTGGGATTTCCATTCGGTTTTCCGGGCTTTCTGTGCTGATCCGGTTTGGATGCAGGACGCACAGGCTTTCCGTTTGACTGAGGTTTATCATTTCTTTTCTTGTGCTCTTGTCTGGCTTTCTGTGAACCATCTTTCATCGAGAGGGAAATTCGCTTTCGGGCTACATCCACTTCCACTACTGTCACCTCTACTTTCTGATGGACCTTGACTACCTCATTGGCATTACTCACAAACTTGTCAGATAGCTGACTGGTATGTACCAGGCCATCCTGGTGTACACCAATGTCTACAAAAGCCCCAAAATTCGTAATATTGGTTACGATACCAGGTAATTTCATACCCACCTTCAGGTCCGCAATTTCGTTGACACCATCTGTAAAACTGAAAATTTCAAACTGCTCACGCGGATCCCTGCCTGGTTTCGCCAGTTCATTCATGATGTCATTCAAAGTAGGCAGACCGATCTCCTCACTAACATACTGCTGCAATTTGATCTGCTTACGAAGCTCGGCATCGCGCATCAGCTGCGCCACACTACAGTTGAGGTCCCGCGCCATTTTATTGACCAAAGCATAGCGTTCAGGGTGCACGGCGCTAGTATCCAGTACATGTTCTGCATTCCTGATCCTGAGGAAACCTGCAGCCTGTTCAAAAGCTTTATCACCTAAACGCGGCACCTTACGCAGGCTTTCACGGTTTTTAAAAGCTCCATGCTCGTTGCGGTAGTTCACTATATTTTGTGCCAGCTGAGGGCCTAATCCCGACACATATGCCAGTACTTGTTTAGAAGCCGTATTTAGCTCCACACCTACCGCATTCACACAGCTCATGACGGTATCATCCAGTGAGGCCTGCAATTTATTCTGGTCCACATCGTGCTGATATTGTCCGACGCCAATAGATTTAGGATCGATCTTGACGAGCTCAGCCAAAGGGTCCATCAACCGTCTCCCTATAGAAACAGCTCCCCTGACGGTAATGTCGTGATTCGGAAATTCCTCCCTGGCCACATCTGAAGCGGAATAGATAGAGGCTCCGTTTTCGTTTACCATCACAACAACTATCCCTTCAAGACCAAGACCGCGAATAAATACTTCTGTCTCTCTTCCTGCGGTGCCGTTCCCAATTGCAATGGCTTCTACCTGATGTTCGTCACAAAGGTTTTTGACCACCCTTGCAGAATCTGCAAGGCCTCGCTGCCCATTGTGCGGGTAGATCGCGGTGTTCTCCAAAAGCTTTCCCTGACGATCAAGACATACCACCTTACAACCGGTTCGGAAACCCGGGTCTATAGCCAATACATTCTTCTCGCCCATAGGAGCCGCCAATAACAGCTGTCTGGCGTTCTCAGCAAACACACGAATGGCTTCTTCATCGGCTTTTTCTTTGGAAAAACTTCTTATCTCTGTCTCCATGGCAGGACCAAGCAGACGCTTGTAGCTGTCCTGTATCGCCAGTTTTACCTGAGCAGCGCTGGCGTTGTTTGCCTTGATGAACTGCTTTTCCAACAATTCAATGGCTCCCCCTTCTTCGGGCATAGTATCCAGTTTGAGAATTCCTTCGTTCTCCGCTCTGCGGATCGCCAGCACACGATGTGAGGGGCTCGACTTCAAAGGCTCAGTCCAGTCGAAATAGTCTTTATATTTTATACCTTCTTCTTCTTTACCTTTTACTACGGAAGATTTGATGGCAGCATGTTGCTGGAAGTATTTCCGCATGGTCGTCCGGGCTTCCACATGTTCATTCACCAGTTCGGCGATAATATCCCTCGCCCCTGCCAGAGCTTCATCTACTGAAGCGACTCCCAGTTCTGCATTCAAAAATTGATTTGCAGCGATCTCCGGATTCAATGTACTTTGCTCCAGAATGCTCAGTGCCAATGGCTCCAGACCTTTCTTCCGGGCTTCAGAAGCCCTGGTCTTGCGTTTAGGCTTGTAAGGCAAGTAAATGTCTTCAATAGTCGCGATGTTGCTTGCTGCATTAATTTGCTGCTCCAGTTCAGGACTTAGCTTATCCAGAGCGGTGAGGGCTTTTAGGATTGCCTCCCTGCGTTTGTCTAGCTCACGCAGTTGCTGGAAGCGGTCGCGTACAGCCGCAACTTGTACTTCATCCAGACTTCCGGTCATTTCTTTCCGGTAACGTGAAATAAAAGGAACAGTAGCTCCCTCGTCCAATAATTCAATAGTCGCAATAACCTGCTTTTCTGCTACTGCAAGTTCAGCAGCAATGATCATTGAGTGGTTACTCATTTTTTCTTTATTTGATTTGCTTAAAGTACAATGGCGCCAAAAATAAATAAAAAATCCCGCAGGGTATGAACCTGCGGGATTATATTTTCTTTAATAAATTTCTCTTATTTTGCGACGTAAAGCACTTCCTTTACTGCCTTCACTACGCGTTCTGCATTCGGCAAGCTCGCAGCGATCAAAGTAGGTGCATATGGAAGTGGCACATCTGCACAAGTGATGCGCAATACCGGTGCATCCAGGTAATCAAAGGCATTTTTCTGAACATTGAAGGCAATCTCGGAAGAGATAGATGCCAATGGCCAAGCTTCTTCTACCACTACCAGGCGATTGGTTTTCTTAACCGATTCAATTATGGTTGCATAATCGATAGGACGTACTGTACGCAGATCGATTACCTCAACGCTGACACCGTCTTTAGTCAATTCTTCTACAGCCGGGTTCACTACACGGGTCAGCATTTTACCAAAAGTAACGATGGTCACATCTGTACCTTCTTTTACCACATTAGCTTTACCGATAGGCAGGTAATATTCTTCTTCAGGAACTTCACCTTTATCACCATACATTACTTCTGACTCCATGAAGATTACAGGATCTGGATCCAGAATGGCCTGTTTCAACAAACCTTTAGCTTCGTAAGGTGTAGAAGGAACCACCACTTTCAATCCCGGGCAGTTGGCATACCAGTTCTCAAAGTTCTGAGAGTGCTGTGCACCTAACTGGCCTGCATTACCGGTTGGCCCACGGAACACAGCAGGCACAGAAAACTGTCCACCGCTCATCGAAAGAATCTTCGCAGCTCCGTTAATGATCTGATCTATAGCAACCAGTGAGAAATTGAAAGTCATGAACTCTATAACCGGAATCAATCCGTTCATAGCTGCACCAATTCCGATACCGGCGAAACCAAGCTCAGCAATAGGTGTATCGATTACGCGTTTGTCGCCAAACTCATCAAGCATACCCTGACTAACTTTGTAAGCACCATTGTACTGCGCAACTTCTTCGCCCATTAAAAAGACGTTTTCATTTTTACGCATTTCTTCGCTTAAGGCTTCACGCAAAGCTTCTCTAAATTGAATCTCTCTCATTGTATATTCAAATATTAACGGTAGCAAATATAGTTATTGTATTTTAATAAAAAAGTAGTGTTTTAATTACACTTTGCATCTGTAAAATCGGCAAAAGTAATTTGGTTTTTTAAAGGCCGCACAAGGTTAAATATGGAGAATAAGCGAATCCAGCTTCATTTTCTGTACGTACAAAAGGTATCTGCTCATCAAACAGTTCCGACAATTTTACTTTCATATAGCCCACAAATTCTGCTTTGACCTCTTCCAGATAGGCCCCATTTAATTTCAACTTGTCTCTTCCTTCGATAAAAAACGTCCCCTCCTTACGCATATTGCGAATGCTGTACAGGTTGGGCTCTACCAACTGATGCCCATTGGCCTGTTCAAACACATAGGTATAAAACAGGGTCTGTACCAGGGCTTTATTTTGTTTATTACCATTGGTATCGAATACCTCTTCCAGATTGGAATACCTGAGCACGTCTGCTCCCGTTTTGTAATCTACTATCCTGGTAATACCGTTTTTCCGGTCAATACGGTCAATGATCCCATGAAGCGTAATCTGACGTTTCTGCCCCCGCACTTCGAACTCAAAAACCACCTGATCCCTCTGCTCCAGGGCCAGTACTTCAAAAGGAGCTTCATTTTCGTCATAGTCCAGGATCAGATTTGCATATTCTTCTACAATGGCCAGCACCACCTTGTGCATGCCGTTGTGTTGTACCTGCCGGTGCTGGTCCTCGAACATGACCTGAGAGAAGGCCCTTACTGACAGGCCCGGCACCTGCTTCCGGTATTCGGCAATACGTTCCCGACTGATCAGCGGGTCAATCTGCCTCAGGTCCTGATAAAAGGTTTCGAGCACAAAATGCAACATGGAGCCAATATAATTGGCCTCCAGGTTTTCAGAAATCTCCTCAGGCTCCTTTACTTTGGCCACATAACGGTAGAAAAACTGGAGCGGGCAGTTGATGTAGGTAGTCAGTGCCGATGCTGAAAGTGCCATACTTCCGTCCAGGTAGCCCTGGAGCACTTTCATAACAGAAGCATCTTTCTGTATCACTACAGGTCTTTTTTGGGCAATACTAATGTCTTGCTTGTGTTCCAGGTAGTTGAAGGTATAGCCACTCTCGTATTCCAACTGTTTCAGGAAACGGGTAGGTTCGCCGGTATTGCTTTCATCTGCCTGGGCATTGTACACCATGCTGACCTTCTTCGAACGTTGTAACAACCTATAGAACATATAGGCAGAAATGGCATCCTGATTTTCCAGAACGGGCAGGCCATAAGCCCTGCGGATACTATCCGGGATAAAACTGGGAGAAACACTGGTCTGAGGCAACAGACCCTCATTGACCCCCAATATATAGACCTGATCAAAGTCAAGACTCCTGCTTTCCAATAAGCCCATCACCTGTATGCCTTGTAGCGGCTCGCCTGTCAATGGCACTGAAATACCCTGCACGGCTTTTTGAATGAGCGACAGTACGAAGGCCAGTTCTGTACCCCTGGTCAACCGCGGCAGGTAATCCGCCAGTCCGTCATGCAGCCTGTTGAGTTCCTTAATCGTGGAGATGAACAGGTCTGCCTCCGTCTGCTTCAGGCTTTTAGCAGCCAGTTGCTGCTCGAGGATATATTTAAAAATAGCCTGTAGGGTGTTTGTGGCTTGTATCCCATCCTGAATCTTTGTAAAAAACAACTCGATCAGCCCCTTCTGGCGCTGTAGCCTGAAAAGGGGAACCTCCGCAAGCTGTTCTGCCAGCAGTCCTTTCTGAATCTTTGCCCGCTGCTGCTCAGTAATCCCGCTGAGCGGATGTGACAAGAAAGCCGCTACCTCCCTGTGGTATACCGTTTCTTTCTCTTCCTGAATCAGTTGTGCCTGTACACTCAACCAAAGATCAGCCAATCCGAAGATGGAAGAAGCCACAAGTGGATACCCCATAGTGACGTTGATATTGATAGGCTGCGATCCTTTTTCATCCTGGTAATGAGTCGGAATGGTCTGCAGTACCGGCATCAGCAAGCTCTCATCGGCCAGCACCAATGCAATCTTCCCGGCATGGTCAGTCGCTTTCAGCAAAGGGTAATCCCGCTGAAGGGCCTCATGGAGGATTTTGGCCTGGGCTACCTGCCCCTGGGTTTTGTAGACATCGACCTGCTTCGGCATGGCCTTGATGAAGTCTCTGCTGCTGTCGAGTGCGTTAATCAGCCCCGTCTGCTCCAGGTTCTTCCGCATGAACAGTCCTGCTTCCTGAATGGGGTCATCCAGGTAGTAGGCATCCGTATCGAAATAAAACAGTGTCCTTCCCTCGTCCTGCCAGCGACTGAATACTTTAGCCTCGGCCCTGCTCAAGGCATTGAAGCCCACAAAAACGAGCTTTGCAGCCGCAAAGGTTTCGGTAAATCCAGGCCTTTCTTCCTGGCCCAGGGATAATTGCCGGTAGATCTGTCCCATCGTGGTCATGCCCTTGGCTTTCAGCCCATCGTGGTAATCCTGGTAAAGTCTCGGCATACGCTGCCACATCCGGATGAATTGCTCTTGTTGTTTTTTTTGTTTTCCTTCGGAATAAGAATTCCAGAAGCCCTTCAGGAACTCCTGTTGTTCTTCACTCAGGTAATCAAACTGGTAATCTACGATTGCAAACTCTTCCAGTTGCAGAAACAGTTTATTTGCATCCACCAGGTCATTGTCAATCTGGGCAAAATCACTCAGGATCACCCTCGCGATCGGATAAAATTTAGCCGGTTCTATCGGCGGCTCTCCTTCTTCTGCAGCCAGTCGGTTGTACACCTGATGCAGGGTAAAGAACTGTGTAAATGAATCTGCCACTTTCCTTTCAGAAGAAAGGGCAAAAAATTCCTGTATGGTATAAAAAGATGGACTCCAAAAGGGCTTGCCGATTAGCCCTGCGAGGTGGCTCTGCAAATAGGCTACCGGCCTTTTGTTGTTGAAGACAATTGCGGCATGCTGCAGGTTATCTCCAATACGACCGATCAGGTCTTCCGCTACTTCTCTTAAAAATGGTTTGAATTCTTCCTGCATCCCTTATACTAATTTCAACGTTCCGCTTGCGGCATAAAACAAATAGGTCTTTACCTGACTGTAGCCCATGGCCAGCAGCAGGCTTTTGTAATGGTCTACCTGTGCAATATGACTATCGCTCTCCTGTTGGGTAAATTTATAATCGATTACGGTGACTTCCCCGGCCTTCATCAGCACTTTATCCGGACGGTAGCTCTTGCCCTGCGCATCAATGATGCTGCGCTCATTCAGCCGCAGCTCCGTGTGCTTCAGAATTTGTTGCAGACCAGCATGGTTCAAGACGGAAAGTGCCTGTGTCTTCAAATAAGGCAGTTCCGCAGCTTTGAAGAGCCCTTCCAGCAACAGGCGCTGCAAGACCTCATCCACCTGGGCTGCATCTTCAGCTTCAGCCAGCACTTCATGCAAAATACTACCCGTTCTGCCGGGGCTTTCCCCCGTAAGCAGATCTAGTTCCCTGCGTTTTAAACTGGCATCAAAAACCTGGCTCAGACGGTCAGAGACTGGATAATGGTCCAGTTCAATTTCGTTTCTTTCCTTAGGCTTTTCAGGCTGCAAGGGCACAGCCTCATCCACGACATAGGCTCCTTCATCCGAAAGCTGATCTTCGTAGACCTTGGCAAGCAGGTCGCCGATATTGGTTACCGTAGCTGTTTTTTTGCCCATGATACTTAGGTACAAGTACTCTTTTGCACGGGTAGTGGCTACATAAAGCATGTTCAGCGCATCCATGTTGTTGTATAGTAGTTCCTCAAAATAAGGCTTTGCCACACTGGAACGTCCCAGTTCCTTACTATACTTTAGGGGGATGCTGCGCAAATGGTGATAGGGCGTATCTGCCGATGGGACCCAAAAAATACCATTGGTCTTTCCATTGATATCCCAATTACAAAACGGCAGCATAACTGCTCTAAAAGCCAAACCTTTGGATTTATGGATGGTGATTACCTGCACGGCATCTGTATTTTCAGAAGAAGGAAGGGTTTTACGTACCCCTTCTTCTTCCCAATAAGTCAGGAAGGCAGCTATGCCGCGCTCTCCATGCAATGCAAAACTACCGCTAAGATCCCGCAAGGCCATCAGATAGGGCAGATGGGACACCTGCTCTTTTTCATTCAGGCCGTAGGCCGCGATTAACTTTTCCAGTAAGGCTGGTAAAGGTTGCTGCATCCAGCTTTGCCAGTGCTCGCACAGCGTTGCCGGCAAGAGGCCGGCCAACTGCACAAGGCTTTTTTCTTTCAGGTCGAAATACTGCTCCGGAAGGACATCCCTCTCCTGCAGAAGTGCGTAGAGACTAATGCAATTGGCTTTGTAAAGTGAGGTATTCTCGGATAAGCCAGCCATGACCTGTAGGGTATTGATGATCAGCTTTACCGCAGAATTGTTGGTCAGCAACAGCGCTTCTCCGGAAATCACATCGATACCATGCTCCATCAATGCTTCTACTGCAGCCACTGCTTCTGAATTGGAGCGTACCAATACACAAATATCCCTGGGCTGATAAGCTTTTTCCTCAAACAGCAGTTGCAGCTCCCCAATCATTCTCTCCAGGGCCAGCTCCCTGAAACTCACTTTGGTCAGGGCATTGCCTTCATCGTCCTGCTTAAATACATGCAGACTGACTGTACCTCCTTCCAATGTAAAAGGTGTCGTTTTTTGTTCTGCTTCGGCATAAACTTTCTGCACGATCTGGTCGAAAGCCTGTTCCCGCCACCAGCTCAAAACCTCATCCTGTTCCTGCTCAGCTATTGCATTGTTCAGGTGATGCTGCATCAGCTCTGGTAATTTCCGAAACAGTTGGTTGTTAAAGGCTATGATATTTCTGGTGCTCCTGTAATTTTCTTCCAGGCTCTCTTCTACTACATTATGCGCTTTTACATCCTGTTTCGCCTGTTGATGGAGGATGTTCCAGTCTCCATTGCGCCAGCGGTAAATCGACTGCTTAGTATCACCTACGATCAGGTGATCGGTCAGTTTTCCGCTGGGTGATGCAATTGCATTGCTGAGCAGCGACCTGAAACTGCCCCACTGGTTGGCAGAGGTATCCTGAAACTCATCGAACAGAAAGTTCTTAAAGCGGTTTCCCATTTTCTCCCAAATGAAAGAAGGATTGTCATCGGCATCGTCAGTGATCCCCTTCAGGAGCGTCTGCGCATCACTGATCAAAAGGTTCGGACTCTCCGCCCGATAGTCTTTCAGCAATACGGCCATCTCCTGCATCAGGCGCAGGTAGTATAAATTTTTATTGAAGGCTTGTGCAAGTACGTAGCCTGACAGGCCTTTTTTGTAGGTATCTACCAGCTTGGCGATGATGGGATTTAGTTCGGCAAAAGCACCAGTCACTGTTCCTTTCTGAAACCATTGTTCGGGCTCATCCACTAGTTTCTCAAGACTGCTCACTTTAGAGAGCTCACCCTCCACAATTTTTGGCAGTGCCATTAAAGGCGATCTCGATTTACCTTTCAGATCATCCGTGGCCAGCCCTTCAACATGGAATATCTCCAGTGCCTCGGCAGCAAGGGAGCTGATACCATGCTCAAAAGCTTCGATACCCAGACGGGTTACCTTATTGTAATCTTTAAAAAGGCTGTCCAGATCAGCAGCATCTCCCAGGTTTTTGATGGCATTTTCAAAAGGCTGGTACCGCTCCTTGAAGATTTCATTTGTTAACTCAATGAGCTCCCTCCTGTAGTTCCAGCTCAGGTTGTTGTTGATCCTGTCCAGGGCCAGGTCAATGATCCATTGCAGTAGTACCGGATTTTTATCCAATGCCTTGTCCAGGCGACCGGCCAGTTCGTTCTTCACCTTGTCATAATTCATCTCCAGTCCATAACCGGCATCCAGTCCCAATTCAAAAGCAAATCCCCGGATCACCTTCTGTACGAAGCCGTCTATGGTACTCACCGAAAATCGACTATAGTCGTGCAGGATCCTGCGGTAGATCTGATCCGATTTAAGCTTCAGTCCCATAGCATCCATTTCCGGATGTGCCCGCAGTACAATTTCACGGTAATCGTTGATCTTCTTAGAAGGGTCTGCCTCTGCAAAGCCTTTCAACACCTCCATAATCCTGGTTTTCATTTCCTCCGTTGCCTTATTGGTGAAGGTCACTGCCAGAATTTCGCGATACTTCGTTTCCCCCGACAAGAGCAGTGTGAGGTAATGTGCGGTGAGACTGAAGGTTTTACCCGATCCGGCGGAGGCTTGTAAAATTTTTAAGGGAAACTGAGACATGTAGGTAAAGCTATTAATAATCCTTAAAATTGTATTAAAATTTAAGCAGATGAAGCAATCAATTATAGCGCTGTCCGCGCTCATTCTGATCTCCGGATCCGTTCTGGCACAAGAAAAAATTGCTGTAGCACAGAAACCTGCTGCAGTACACCTTTACAACCCGCAGGCCAATGCCCAAGCAGAGATAAATGCCGCAGTGGCCAAAGCAAAAAAAGCAGACAAGCATGTGTTTTTGCAGGTTGGGGGCAACTGGTGTGGCTGGTGTATCGCTTTCCACAAATTGGTAGAGGAGACACCCGAACTTAAAGAGTACTTAAATGCCAACTATGAAACTGTACTGGTAAACTACAGCCAGGAAAATAAAAATGCTGCCGTGCTCTCCAGTCTGGGTTACCCTGGTCGCTTTGGCTTCCCTGTCTTTGTGATCCTGGATGGCAACGGCAAAGTGCTGCACACCCAAAACTCTGCTTACCTGGAAGAAGGCAAGGGCCACAGCGTAAAGAAAGTCATGGAGTTTTTGAAAGGCTGGACATCTGCGGCGATCAAACCTGAAAACAACAAATATTAAGCAGTCTTTCCTTTGGCCTTTTTCTTTTTGGTAGCAATCCTTGGTGGTCGCTCTGCCATCTCAATGGGCATCCCCAGTAAATCCCTGATGGCTACCGAAGCACAAACACCGCCAAAGGCCGCGGGCAGGTAAGATATTGTTCCATATGCGGAACGCTTGAAATTGCTACCATCGGTCATGACCAACGATTCTTTCTTTACCGCTTCGGTGGAGAACACGGCCTTTACACGCTCATAATTCACGAGTTTTTTGATCCGCTTACGCACATACTGTGCAAACACGCATTGGTAAGTATCTGGCAGCCAAGTCACACGCAGCTGTGTAGGGTCTACTTTCCCTCCCGCCCCCATAGAACTTACAATGGGCATGTTCTTTTCCAGTGCTTTGGAGAGCAGGATCACCTTAGGCGTGATGCTATCTATACAGTCCATCACATAATCAAACTGGTTTTCCATCAGTTCCCTGCATTTCTGAGGCGTCAGAAAATCCTTGACTACGTGGAGTTTGAGTTCTGGGTTGATGGCCAGGAGACGTTCGGCCATGATATCGGCCTTACTCACACCATGATTGGTAGATAAGGCAGGCAACTGCCTGTTCCGGTTACTGGGATCTACTACATCACCATCTACAATCGTCATTTCTCCAATGCCCGAGCGGCAGATGAATTCCGCAGCAAAAGAGCCTACCCCACCAAGCCCAACCACCAGCACATGCTTTTGCTGTAAAATATCAATTCCTTCATCGCCCAGCAACAAAGCAGAACGCGACAACCAATTTAAATCAGGCATACTATCGAATTATTTGATTCCAATTCGCAAAAATAAGTGCTTTAAGCTCTTCCACACTACAGTTTTTTAAATTTGCTGCTGCTTCATAGATTTCTTCAATGCGGTGTTCATCGTGGTCGCTCTCGAGAAAAAATACATCCCCTTCCCTTGCCAGGGCAGCAGCACCCGAATCGGCATCCAGCAATGCCTTCCCAAAGGAAAGATAAAAACCCAGCGACTGCATCTGCCGTCCGAGTTCTTTTTTCTTATTAAAACCATGCAGTACCATCGGGATTTCCAGCTTCATCTCCTTTCGTAGGGCGATGAGTTCATCAAAGCAGCGCACGCAATGCAGGATCACAGGCTTCTGTAGTTCATCCGCCAGTTCGAACTGCTTCCTGAGGATCAGGGTCTGCTCTGGCAGAGAAGGACCTTTGAAGCGATCCAGACCGCATTCTCCGATCATCTTCACCTGCGGAAGCTTTGCAGCCTCCCTCAGTCGGGCATAGTCGGAATTCAACTGCTGCGGTTTAGCAAACCAGGGGTGTAAGCCCAGCGCCAAGTCCCGCTCAGGGTATTCCGGCACCTCATCCCCTGTCAGGGAAAGGCTCAGTATAGCCCTTACTCCGGGCAGCCGCTGTTCATTGTGGGTATGTATGTCCAGGTAATCCATTTCAATTTAGAGCCCTTCGCCGTATTTAAAAAAGGTGTTTACAGTAACGGGTAGTTTTCCAGTCGGAATAACCTGATTCTTGAAGACCTCCGCTGCCGCCTTCTGCATAAAATCTTCTTTCTGGTAAGCGATCAGCAAGCCCCGGCTATTTTCCAGACCGGACAAAGCCGCAAGGTTATAGGGGTTGGCAAACAAGGCAAAAATTGCATTGCTCAGCGACATGTCCTTAATGAACATTTTGAGGTCATTGCTCAGTACCATTCCATTCCCAGGTCTCAGACGGGTATCGTGAATGCCAATAATCAGCTGGTCGAAAGCTTTCAGTTCCCGCAATACTTTGGCAATCTCGTTTGCAGTGGCATTTTTATCCAGGGAATAGAATATAGAGTTTTTGTAATGCGTACCAAGTTCCCGCTGAAAATCTGTGACCCCGGGAGTGCCGATACTGATGATTACCGTACGTTTTTCGGCATCCAGTGTCTTTAGCTCCGCTTTTCCACGAAGCATAGTCATGGAAGCATTGGCCAGCTGTACCCGCAAAGCGAGACTTTCGGCACGGTTGACACCGGCAAGTACCCCTCTTTCGTCTACCGTATCCTTTTGATCTAATCCTGCCCAATATTTCGCCATCAGGATCTTCCTGACACTTTCATCAATCCGCTCCATGCTGATCCGTCCCTGTGACACCGCTTTACGTACCAGCTTCACCGCCCTTTTACTGTCTTCCGACAGCTCCAGAATATCATTTCCGGCAATGATTCCCATTACATCAGCCTCCCCTTCCTTAAAGAATTTCACCACCCCCTTCATGCCCATCGCATCAGAGATGATCAAACCTTTAAATCCGAGCTCTTCCTTTAAAATCCCGGTTACAATCGGTTTGGACAATGTAGAAGGCATATTGGGCGTATTGTCCAGCGCCGGGATATTCATGTGCGCAATCATGACCCCTGATGCACCCTGTTTGATCAGTTCTTTAAAGGGATAAATCTCCAGGCTATCCAGGCGCTCCTTGCTGAACTTCAACTGAGGCAGGTCATAGTGCGAATCTACATCCGTGTCACCATGTCCGGGAAAATGCTTGATGCTCACGAGTAAGCCACCGTCCTGCATTCCTTTCATGTAGGCTTCTGCCTTTGCCGCTACGTTGTATTTATTTTCCCCAAAAGACCGGAAGTTGATCACTGGGTTTTGTGCATTGTTATTGACATCTACATCCGGAGCCAGGTTCATGTGCATCCCGATACGCTTGTAATCTTTGGCTACTTCCAGTCCCATTTTGTACAGCAGCTCCCGGTCCTGTATTGCTCCAAGGGCCATTTGATAGGGGTAAGAAATCGTACTGTCCAGACGCATGCCCAGACCCCATTCCCCATCTGAAGTTACCAATAGCGGAACCCTGGCCATAGCCTGGTACTTATTGGTCAGGATTGCCTGCCTACCAGGGCCACCCTGAAAAAAGACCAGTCCTCCTATTCTTTCCTTTTTTACCACCATACCTACAGAATCCTCGTAAGCTTTGCTAAAGTTGGTATGTGCCCTCACGAAGAACATTTGCGCAATCTTTTCCCTTTTATTCAGTTTTCTGAAAACAGAATCTACCCAGTGGTTGGGTTCCGACAAGGTCTGGAGGTAAGTTTTTTGCTGCGCATGAAGGGAGGTGTAAAATAAAGAGCTGGCAAGAAGGCAACTGAAGGTCAAATGGTGCTTAAGGGTCATTATATAGTATGGTATGGGTTAGCAAAAAATTCAAAGTTAAACATAAAATAAAAAAGCGGCCTTTTAAAGACCGCTTTCGAAAAGATAGGAATGTTATCCTCCATTGGTATTAGGGATCAGTGTCTTTCACGCTTGCGCTCATTGTCTTTATTAGAAGTCTGGTCAGAGCGCTGACCGCCGCCATTGGTGATACCAGTCATTTTTTTATCCTGTTTAGCACTCCGATAAACCCGGTCAGAAGTAGTTCTGCCCTGCTCGTTTCCTGTGTGTTTCAAATCTTGCTGATTTTTCATAATCATATCAATTTAGGTTAAAAATTCATAGGCTTTTATACCTTTACCAAAATAACTAACGCGCTTATTCTAAAATTGTTTCAAAAAAAAAAGCCGCTTCATCAGCGGCTTTAAGGCAAATTAAATTTAGGCATTAAAACTTGATTCCCAGTCCTACGGAGAATACCTGATTTCTGTACTCAGGAGTTTCTCTTGAACCGTCTTCGTTGTTTTTCTGGAAGTCCAGTGCGTAACGACCGTGGATATCTATCTGGTCACTGATGTCATAACGGAATCCGATCAAACCACCTACCAGGCTTTTCTTGAAACGGTCAGATTTGTCTTCGATAATCGTTTCCTCAGCAGATCCAAATCCATTTTCAAATTTATTCTTGGTACTGGTCAGGAAAGACACCTGCGGACCAGCTACCAGGTTCAATCCACTGCCACCCAGTTTGATACTAGCCAGGATCGGCACATCAATAAAGTGTGTGGTCTGTGTGAATTCACCAAAAGCGGTTTCTGCTTTATAACCCTTAGTTGCGTATAATAGCTCCGGAGTGAAAGCCAAACCTTCTATCAGTTTAATATCCAAAGTTACACCCGCATTGAAACCCGGGTTTACTTTCGTATCGAAGTCATTGTTGCCATCACCTTTGATGATATCAGGAATATTTAAACCTGCCTTTACTCCCAATCTGATCGGGCTCTGTGCATGAACTGCAGTTGCTGCGAATAGGCCTAAGGCCAAAATAATTATCTTCTTCATGTGTTTAAAATTTAATGTATGTTTTTCAGGCATGCTGAAAGAAATGTGCCAAGTTTCATAAATAACCAAAAAAATCGCCCCAAATGATTAATTAAAGCCGATTTAGCTGGTATTGCATAGGAAGTTGAATATGTAGGTGAGGCTGTCTTTATTTGATGAACGCAATCAAAAATTGTATCAAATCCGATACAATAACTGAACAAGATTACAAAATCTGCATGCGTTTGTTTAGGGCCGAGCGGTAAGCATCAGATACGGGAACCAGCAATTTATTAATGATCAGCGTACCACCTTCCAGGGTATCTATTTTACTCACATTGACGATAAATGAGCGATGTACCCTTAAAAAAATACTTTGAGAAAGCTTCTGTTCCACAGCCTTGAGTGAAGAGTGGATGCTGTAGACATGATCCGGAACATAAATCTTAACATAATCGCCCATAGCCTCCATAAATAAAATGTCGCTTACTTTCAGCCGCCTTACCACATTGGAATCCCTGATGAAGATAAATTCGTCTTCCTTATTGCTGATCGATAGGTTTTTTGTTTTTAAAATATGCTTAGCTTTTTCCACCGCCTGAAGGAAACGCGCAGGCACAAGCGGCTTGATCAGGAAGTCTACTACGTTGAGGTCAAAAGCTTCCGCAGCATAGTTGGTGGTAGCCGTTGTAAATATCACCATAGGGCGTTTGCCAGCCAGAATCTTCACCAGCTCTATCCCGCTCATTCCAGGCATTTCTATGTCCAGGAAAAGCACATCGATCTGGTTGACCATGATCTCTTTGTATCCCTCCAGCGCATCAGCACACTCGCCCAACAGCTGTAGCTGTGGATCCATGCTGAGCATTTGTTTCAATGCTGTGCGCGCGAGACTGTCATCGTCTACAATTAAGCAGTTCATTTGGTCGTGGTCTGATTAAGCTAAAAATAGTATAATAACTAACAGTAAACAAAAATGAACAAAATGAACAGGCAAACTGACCGACTTAACGGGAGATAATGCCTTTCTACCTATTCTCCATTTTACCACATTTACGTAAGCCATAACTTTGCCGATGTTATTTTACATTAAAAAATCTATGAGAACAATTAAAAACCTATTTATTATTGCTACCGCTCTCCTCACATCACAATCTATTCAGGCACAATCCAGTGCAATGAAAGATCCGGTTAGCTTTAAGCTAAAAAATGGTCTGACCGTGATCGTAGCAGAGAACCAGAGCGCAAGCAAAGTATTTTCAAGTTTCAATTCAGAAGCACGGCCTTCGGTCAGCAAAACCGGCGCACAGGAAGTGCTGACCGCCATACTCAATACCACTGCCGGTCAATTGGCCCAGCAAGTAAGCTTTTCCGAAAAAGGCGGCAACATCAACGCAGTAAGTTCAGATTTCGACATGGCGCTACAGGCTTTGTCTACCAGCGTACAGCAACCAACAATGGACCAGGAAGTATTTGATATCTGCAAAGCAGAACTGATCAAAAGCATTGAAGCCAGAGATCGTTACTATGCTCCGGAACTGACTGTAGCCGCAGTAGAAGCTTTGACGTTAAATGATATCCGGTCCCTGCACCACGATCTGATGGTTCCTTCCAGCATTTACCTAACCATCGCGGGCAACATCAGCCTTACAGATGCAAAACTTCTGGCAAAAAAATCATTTGGCAACTGGAAAGGTACTGATGCCATAGAAATCAGCAAATAATATTTTTTTTCATAAGTTTAAGGTTGAGCCCGGCGGAAGCAATTTCGCCGGGCTTGTTTTTTAGGGCAATTCGTCCTAAATACAGCTTTGTACTAATCTCCTGGACTGCTCCACCCATCTCCACACCATCTTCGCTACATTCCCACTCCATCCGCGCTAAAAGTACTTTTTAGCGAAGATCCTACGCAGTTGGAATGGGAATGCAATGGCAAAGGTCTTAAAAAGGCTTAAACCAAAAAGAATGCTGCTGCCAGCAGAGCAAGAACCAGCAGCACGCATAAAACGATCTTGACAGCACTTAATGGGCGCTGGCCGATCACTTCTCCTGTACTGGCATTGACGGTGAACTGGTAGATTTTATTGTTGTAATTGTAAGCACTGGTCCATACCGGTAGCATAAGGTATTTCAGCGCCTTATCCAGGTATTCGGTATCGGCATCATCGATCACTTGCTCATCACCCCCGATATCCCGGCTCACTTCTGACCTGATTTCTGCCTCAGTTTGCTCAATGGCGAGCAACAAGCCTTCTTTAGGATCAATCTGGTAGGTCTCGGACCGAAAACCACTCATGTAGCGTTCGTCGAAATCAACCATCAGCTCGAATTTCCAGGGAGCAAGCTTATCCAGACTCTGCTGTGGCAATGATTTACTGGCCGGGACCAGCAGGTCGTAAAAGCTGCAGTTGACCCTGCCAGATACTGAAGACCAGCGGGTATGCCGTACTTGTCTGGTACGGGTCTCGGTCTTACCGTTAACGGTTTCACTGTAGCTTTCAGTGGTATAGTAATAATCGCCGCGCTGTCCGGTATAATCGGTTACCGTATTGGTATCATAAGTCCAGTGTGGCAAATAAATCCCCTGAAGGGAGCTGGAACTGCTACTCACTTTTTTAGCCAGGTCATTTGGTGCCCACCAAAGTCCTTTTAGCCATTTCTGAAAACAATCCAGCCCCTGCTGCCTGTTGACTTCGAAAGGTAAAATATAATGCGGAGGCAGGTACTGCTGTCCGTCCTGCGGGCTGAGCACCAGGGGCGCTGTGCAAAATGAACATTTATCAGAAGTCGTAAATGCACTGAGTACCGTTTCTGAACCGCAGTTGCTGCAACGAACCACTTTCATATGGTCAGCCTGTTTATGCTGATCAATACTGGCTACAAAACGGTCGTAATCTACAGATTGTATTGGCTTTTGGACTTTACTGCTTTCTATAGCATTACTTTCACCGCAGTGGTCGCACTTGAGGTTACGGGTACCGGGAGCAAAGTGTAATAAAGCACCACAGCCTTGACATTGCAGGGAAGGATTGATCGTGCCAGGACGAGTGAGGTCATTCATAGGAAATCCGACTGAGCGGCAATTAAGATAATGGGGGAGGTTCGTGGTCAAAAAGCTCCGCAATAGTTGCGGCTCGCGCCCATGCAGGCATTCCTTTTTTCCATATCTGGGTTTCTTTATTGATGGCTCCCGAAACAATCAGCGCTTTAATCTCGCTCAAACTATGTGGGCCATCAGCCTTACCCTCTTTTGCAAAATGGTATTCAACGGTTTGCGGCACTGGCGGCACATCGGCAGTCTTTGCATTGGGATCAAACTGGTTGGCCTGAAAGATATTGCCTACCTGGCCCATCATGGCTGCGCCGACACCAAGTCCCATACCTGCAGCACCAAGATTACCGCCAATGGTATTTTCAGCTGATTTCTCAATGGCATTGGCCGCCTGATACTGTGCATAAGCCCCCAGATTTCCAATAATGCCCATTTGACTGCGTTTGTCGAGCGCTTCTTCTACTTCCTGCGGAAGTGATACATTTTCCACCAATAATTTGCTGAGCTGGAGACCGAGTTCGGCAAAGTCAGGCTGTATCCGCTGTGTAATAAGCAGGCCCATTTCATCATAGTTTGCCGCAATATCCAGCACAGGTATTTTAGATTCAGCTACAGCATCCATACCCCTGGCAACAACAGTGTTGCGCAGTTGCTCATTGATGTCCTCTACGCTAAAACTAGGATTGGTAGCCACAACCTGTGTTAGAAATGCTTTGGCATCCAATATTTTAAAATTGAAGGAGCCAAAGCACGCAGACGTACCGGCCCGAATTCAGCATCACGTACCATGACAGGGCTTTTGGTTCCCCATTTTTGGTTGACAAACTGTCGGGTACTCAGGAAATATACATCTGCTTGAAATGGACTGTTGAAGCCATATTTCCAGCTCATCAGTGTAGTCATGATGGGGATATTTTGCGTGCTGAGTTCGTACATCCCCGGAGTAAATACATCCGCAATACGCCCCTCATTCATAAAAATGGCAACCTGTGATTCACGCACTGTAAGTTTAGCGCCCATTTTTATGGCGTTGTCATTGCGCGGAAATTTCCAAACCAGGGTATCCTGAGTGTGGTCTACCCATTCAATAACATCTATAAATTCGTCTAAAAGTCTGCTAAGAAATCCCATAGGATGATGCGTTATAATGTGAATAATAAATATATGCTTTTTAGGGACATAAAAAAAGTCCCCGGGAATTCCGGGGACTTTTCTATTTTTTTCTGGCGGAGAGGGCGGGATTCGAACCCGCGATACCCTTTTGAGGTATACACACTTTCCAGGCGTGCTCCTTCAACCACTCGGACACCTCTCCTTTTTGCGGATTGCAAAAGTAGAAAAATTTTTGAATGCTAAAGCATTTTATTCAATAACTGTAACTTTTAGCATATTCGTCTTGCCTTTTTGCTCCATAGGGATAGCTGCAGTGTTAATGATCACATCTCCGGCTTTAACCAGCTTTTCGGCTTTCAACAGGTCATTCACGTCCTGAATGGTCTCATCAGTACTTTCGAATTTATCGTAATAGAAACCTTGTACACCCCAGATCAGGCTCAGGCTGTTCAACAAGCTCCTATTGCTAGTAAAGATATACGTATGCGCTTTTGGCCTGTGGCTGGAAATTTCGAATGCGGTATAACCGCTTACTGTCATGGAAACAATACCAACAGCATTGGTTTGCTTTGCAAGGAAGCATGCCGAATCACATACTGCATCGCTCAGGAAGCTTTCTGCTTTTGGCTTAAGGAATTTTTCCGGATGGAAAGGATAGTTGTTTTGCTCAATGTTCTGAATGATTTTCTGCATGGTCTCGATTACGATCAGTGGAAACTCACCCACTGATGTCTCTCCGCTCAGCATCACTGCATCAGCACCGTCCAATACAGAGTTGGCTACGTCATTCACTTCGGCACGTGTAGGACGCGGAGTGGTGATCATACTTTCCAGCATCTGGGTAGCGACAATAACTGGTTTAGAAGCCGCACGGCATTTCTGAACGATCATCTTTTGCAACAACGGTACTTCTTCCATTGGCATCTCAACTCCAAGGTCGCCACGGGCTACCATCACGCCATCTGATACGGCAATGATCTCATCGATATTGGCAATCGCCTCTGGTTTCTCTATCTTAGCGATTACACGCGCAGTTTTACCTCTTCCTCTGATAATGTCTTTCAGTTCGATGATGTCTGCTGCATTACGTACAAACGAAAGTCCGATCCATTCTACATCGTTTGCGAGTACAAACTCCAGGTTATCGCGGTCTTCTAAAGTAAGGGAAGGAATAGACACTTTAGTGTTTGGAAGATTTACCCCTTTTCTGGAAGTAAGGATACCACCGTGTACCACTTCACAAAGGACTTCGTCTTCAAGATTGGTTTCAATGACACGCATTTGCAGCTTTCCATCGTCTAAAAGGATGATCTCACCAGCCTTAACGTCTTTTGGGAATGCTTCATAAGTAATGTAGATACGCTCTTCATCACCAACACATTTCTGGGTAGTAATGATGGTCCGGGCACCGTTAACGAGGTGGATACCACCATCTTTAACCATGCCAATCCTGATCTTAGGGCCTTGCAAATCTGCGAGGATACCTACATTGTAATTGTATTTTTCATTGATACCGCGGATCGTGTCCAGCACTTCCTGGTGGTCAGCCTGTGAACCGTGTGAGAAATTTAGACGGCAAACGTCCAAACCTGCATTGAACATACTATATAAAACTTCGGGTTTGGCAGATGCTGGACCTAGAGTGGCCACGATTTTTGTTCTTGAATGAAATGGTTTCATTATATTTTTATGCTTATTATCTTGTCTTGTAAATTTCAAATATAGTGTATTTAATACACCTTCTAATATAAAATTTACATTACCAAATTTTGCCTGGATTTTAATTTATGTGGATTTATCTGTGCAGCTACCTGAATATCAGCAAGTTTATTTAGACCACTGAGCAGAAAATTCAGGTCCTCATTGTCGATATACTGGTGGATGAGCAGGAAGAAATCAACCTTGTTCATTTCAGGAATCAAAAACCCTTCTGCATTTCTGTTGTTCAGGATGTAATACTCGATCTCCCCCTGCTCCACAAAGTAATAATATTTAGAAAAAGCGAGGGGATCTTCGTCGATATTGAAGTAAACCTCGTGATCATCAACCTTTTCAAAATTAAAATTCAGACTGGTATTTATCTTATGGCACAGTACATAATCTTTAAGGGAAGCGGTAATGGCAATAAGTACAAAATCAAGGTCTAATGATAGTTTTAAGTAAGTTTTATTCAAAACGGATTTTTTTATGGGAATACGAAATTATAAAACTAATTTTACTTTAATGTTCCAAATAAAAACATTAAAATTGGTAGAGAAATAAAAACATTTGAAATGTGTCAGAATTTATTTTTCTTTGCACTGAATTATTTAACCATTAAATTATAATCATTATGTCTGATATTGCTTCAAGAGTTAAGGCTATTATCGTTGAAAAATTAGGTGTGGATGAAAGCGAAGTTACCCCGGAAGCTTCTTTCACGAACGACTTGGGTGCGGATTCTTTGGATACAGTAGAACTTATTATGGAGTTTGAAAAAGAATTCAATGTAGCAATCCCTGATGATCAGGCTGAGACCATTGGTACAGTTGGTCAAGCAATTGCTTACTTAGAGAAAAACGTTAAGTAAAAATACGGTCTCCGTATAATCCGTATAAATGGAATTAAAAAGAGTTGTAGTTACAGGGCTAGGTGCGCTCACTCCTATCGGCAATACCATTCCGGAATTCTGGGATGGTCTGTTGAACGGGGTGAGCGGCGCTGGTCCTATTACCGGTTTTGACACTTCAAAATTCAAAACCAAATTTGCATGCGAGCTGAAAGACTTCAATCCGGAAAACTTCATGGACAGGAAGGAAGCCCGCAAATTAGATCCATTTGTTCAATATGCACTGGTATCTACAGAAGAAGCTGTAAAGGATGGCAATTTTGACTTTAGTCAAATGGACACCAACCGTGTAGGCGTCATCTGGGGTTCAGGTATTGGCGGTTTTAAAACATTTCAGGATGAAATGAAGGCGTTTTTCCTGGGTGACGGCACTCCGCGAATTAATCCTTTCTTCATCCCTAAAGTAATCATTGACATTGTTCCCGGACACATTTCCATTAAATATGGACTAAGGGGCCTAAACTTCTCTACCGTTTCTGCTTGCGCTTCTTCCACCAACGCTATGATCGATGCGTACAACTATATTCGCTTGAATATGTGCGATGTAATCATCAGTGGAGGCTCGGAAGCGATTATCAATGAAGCAGGAATTGGCGGATTTAATGCCATGCATGCCCTTTCTACCAGGAATGATGATCCTAAAACAGCTTCAAGACCATTTGACAAAGACCGCGATGGCTTTGTGGCCGGCGAAGGTGCAGGAACCATTATCCTCGAAGAACTGGAACACGCAAAAAAACGTGGTGCTAAGATCTACGCCGAATTAGTTGGCGGCGGAATGAGCGCAGATGCAAATCACATTACCGCCCCGCATCCGCAAGGACTAGGCGCCAGAATGGTGATGACCAATGCGCTGAATGATGCCGGGATGACTACAGCAGATATCGATTACATCAATGTTCATGGTACATCTACCCCGCTGGGCGATGTGTCTGAAACAAAGGCAATCGTGGATCTGTTCGGTGAAGATGCTTATAAACTGAATATTAGTTCCACCAAATCTATGACAGGACATTTACTGGGCGCGGCAGGTGCTATTGAAGCAATTGCCTCTATCCTGGCTGTGAAAAATGGCATTGTACCTCCTACAATTAACCATTTCACTGATGATCCTCAATTTGATCCGAAATTAAACTTCACTTTTAACAAGCCGCAAAAACGCAATATCCGCGCTGCCCTGAGTAATACTTTTGGCTTTGGCGGACACAATGCGTCTGTAATTTTCAAGAAATACGAAGACTAAATGTCGTTTAATGCCATTACTTGACCTATACAAGCTTTATCTTTCATCTGATAGGGACTTTATAAAAAAGTTGAACAATATACTAGGTTTTGTTCCCGGAAACACCGTTTTGTATAAAATGGCGTTCAGGCACAGGTCTGTAGCAAAAGTTCTGAAAAATGGCAGCAGGAGCAGCAATGAACGTCTCGAATTTCTTGGTGATGCCATTCTGGGTGCCGTAATCGCCGAACTGCTTTTCAAGAGCTATCCTTACAAAGAAGAAGGATTTCTCACTGAAATGCGTTCCAAGATCGTCAACAGGGCAAACCTGAACCAACTGGCCAGAAAAATGGGTTTTGATCAGCTGATCGTCTTTGATCAGAAAACAGTCAATGTACAGACTAAACACCACTCCATGCTTGGAGATGCATTTGAAGCGCTGATCGGCGCCATTTATCTGGACAAAGGCTACAATTTTACCCGGGAATTTCTACTTAAACGGATTGTAAAACCTTACGTGGATATCCATACCCTGGAACAAACGGAAACCAATTTCAAAAGTAAACTTATTGAATGGTGCCAGAGACATGGTAAAGACATCAGTTTCGATATGGTGCAAAACGGGGAAGGTGAAAGTGCTAAACTCTTTACCATCCAGGCCATGATTGAAGGAGAAAGCTGCGGCATCGGCCGGGACTACAACAAGAAAAATGCGGAAAAGCTGGCTGCTGAGAAAGCCTGTGAATTCCTTTCTATCTAAAATCTAATTTAAATAGCTGGTTTATTTTTTACCGAGGGTATCTGTATACTTTTTATAAGAATCTTTGATGTATTTCAGGGCATCGTACTCCTGCCAGTTTTTGGCCTTTTCATACTCCGGGCGGTAATTGAGCATAAAGTCTTCCAGGTTTTCCGCCTTAAGATCAGTATTGTTCTGAATGATGTTTTCGTTAAAGAAGCCGTCGATCAGCGTTTGCTGCATCTCTGTTTCGTAATAGCGGCCAAAACGGCGTGCGTTCTTAGGTGTACGTCCAAACAGTTCGTATACTGCAGTGAGCGGTTTAAAGAGAAAGGAGAGAAAAGGTGGTTTGCCCTGGTAAAATGAACCCTTATTGCGGTACTCCCGCTTCATATCTGTCAATTCTGCCTTCTTGGTCTTCCCATAGATGTCTACCTGCTTCAGGGTCATGTCCCGGTTCAGATTGATGATCATATCCTTGGTATCGGTTACAGCTGCAGTGAAATCTGAATAATGTTGTTTGATGATCAATAAAGTATCCCCTATCCTGGCTTTGATCTGGAAAAGCCCCAGGCTACTGCTCAGCACAGCATCGCCACTACGCTGGTTGATGACCTGTGCATCTGCAATCCTGAGATTGGCTTCTTTGTCCTTGATAACCCCACCGATGACATAGCTTTGCCCAAACGCAGTGCCAGTAGCACTCAGGAACAACATTAGCATCAGGGAAGTGTACAGCTGATAGGGCTTCATGATTTTGAAAATATTTTGTAAACTTAACCAATGTTTGCCAATGAACTAAGTTAAAAAAAGTTAAATAGGTTTGAAAAGGCAATAAATTATATCTTTGCACATGATAAAATCAATGACAGGATTCGGTCTGGCCTCTGCTGACCACGAAAACGTAAAGTTTGCAGTAGAGATCAAATCTCTCAATAGTAAGTTCCTGGAACTGAATTTAAAACTCCCACGTGCTTTCTCCGATAAAGAATTGTTGCTAAGAAATACCTGCAGCAAGGAAATCGAGCGCGGTAAGGTGAGCGTCTCCGTCAACATTGAACGCAGCGAGGAAAACCTGAAAGGTGCAACAATCAACGCAGCCCTGCTGAGCAAATACTATAAAGAACTGGAAGCGATTAACCAGAGCCTGGGGGCCAATTCCAATAACCTCCTGCAGGCTGTACTCAGCTTCCCTGAGGTCATCAGTTATTCCGAAGAAGAAGTGAATGAAAATGACTGGGACATCCTAAACAACACTTTTCAGCAAGCCCTGGAAAATTTCAATCAATTCAGGATCGCAGAGGGTGAAGTCCTGCGCAAGGACCTGGAGCTCCGCATTAAAAACATCCTTCAGTTCTTCTCTGAGGTGGAAGTCCTGGAACCATTGCGCATTCCACAGATCAAAAACCGCCTATTGCTTTTCCTTGAAGAGAATGCCGGGAAAGTGAATGTAGACCAAAACCGCCTGGAGCAGGAGCTGATCTATTACATCGATAAACTGGACATCACTGAAGAAAAAATCCGGCTGAAAAGTCATTGCGATTATTTCATGCAAACCCTGAAAAGCAAGGATGCAAATGGCAAAAAATTGGGCTTCATCTCTCAGGAGATCGGTCGTGAGATCAACACCATGGGCGCCAAAGCCAATGATGCACAAATTCAACAACTCGTAGTCGGTATGAAAGAGGAGCTGGAAAAGATTAAAGAACAATTATTAAATGTTTTGTAAACCCAGCAGGGCCAAGAAACAACATATACAAATGAAACAAGGTAAACTCATCATATTTTCAGCGCCCTCCGGAGCTGGCAAAACCACAATCGTTAAACATCTACTGCAAAAATACCCTGCGCTCAGTTTCTCCATTTCGGCTACGACACGGGAGTCAAGGGGCGATGAGCAACATGAAAAAGATTATTACTTCATCTCGAAAGAGGCATTCCTGCACAAGGTAGCCCATCAGGAGTTCGTCGAGTTTGAAGAGGTATATAATGGCACCTTTTATGGAACCCTCCGCTCGGAGATCGAACGCATCTGGGATGCAGGGCAGCATGTGATCTTCGACATCGATGTAGAAGGTGGCCTACGCCTGAAACGTAAATATGAAGAGGATGCCCTGGCAATATTTGTGCAGCCACCTTCCCTGGAAGTATTGAAAGAACGCCTGAGCGGACGTGGCACCGACAGTCCGGAGAAACTGGCTGAGCGCTTCGTAAAGGCAGAAAAAGAGTTGAATTATGCGGATAAGTTTGATGTAATTCTCAAGAATTACGATCTGGAAACAGCATGTGCTGAAGCTGAAAAGCTGGTGGGCGACTTCCTCAACAAATAACATTTCTTGCAATGAAGACAGGATTATTCTTTGGCTCTTTTAATCCCATTCATACCGGACACCTGGTCATTGCCAATTATATGGCCAGCTTTACGGACCTGAAAGAGGTATGGCTGGTGGTATCCCCGCACAATCCTTTGAAGAACAAAAGTAACCTGACCAATATGTACGACCGCCTGGAAATGGCCAGGCTGGCAACCGAAAATGCCGATCACCTGAAGGTGAGTGATATTGAGTTTGGACTCCCACAGCCTTCTTATACCATAGACACCCTTACGTACCTTTCTGAAAAATATCCGGGAAAGGAGTTCGCCCTGATCATGGGGGCAGATAACCTGGTTTCCTTTAAAAAATGGAAGAACTATGAGGTGCTGCTCAAGAATTATCAGATCTATGTGTACCCTCGGCCGGGCATCGACCTCAGCGAATGGCAAGGGCATCCATCTCTGATCATCACCGAAACACCACAGATGGACATTTCCTCTACCTTCATCCGCAGAGGGATCAAGGAGGGGAAAAATGTGCAATTTCTGGTACCCGACAATGTGCTGTCCTTTATGGACAGCAAAAACATGTACCGCTAGGTCCTGTAGATCAAGAAGATTGTTGGCTTTTTGTGCAGGTCTATGCGTTCCTGACGCCATTGCCCCACCGACATTGTTTTCACATATTCTTCTTCGCCCGTTAAATTACAAGCGACACAAAGCAGGGTTTGCGCTGCTGTGTTTTTCAGAATGTCTTCAAACAAATGATTGTTACGGAAGGGCGTTTCTATGAAGATCTGCGTCTGCTTTTTCTGCTGCGCCAATTGCTCCAGCTCCTTAATGCGCTTTCCCCTTTCCACTTTATCGATAGGCAGGTAGCCGTTGAACGTAAAACTTTGCCCATTGAATCCAGAAGCCATTAAGGCCAGTAAGATGGAACTGGGGCCCACTAGAGGAACAACTTTGATGCCCCGTTTATGAGCTTCAAGGATAACGTCGGCTCCGGGATCAGCAACACCGGGACAACCCGCCTCACTCATTAGCCCCACATCTTTACCTGTCATGAGTTCCTTAAAATAAGGAACCATCGAATCATTACGCTTGTGCTTTCCATAATCGTGGATGATCAGCTCACTCTGTGGGATTTTTATACCTGCTTCTTTGAGAAATTTACGGGCAGTTTTCTCATTCTCAACGATGTAAGTGCTCAGGTTATTGATGGTATCCCCCAGAAAAGGAGTAAATGACTTTTGAGCTGCGTTGTCCGCCAGGGGAACGGGAATGAGAAATAATGTGCCTTTTTCCATAAATTTTGATTTGTGTACAAAAGAATAAATAATTTATCACAATGCACACGCACTCGTCCAATTAATGTAGCCTTAACGTAATCTTCCTGCCGGAAAAACGTTTATTATTTAGATTTTTTGTAAATTGTATTTCATGGCCACAAATTATGTTTCTGTGATCAGCAGCATTAAGCCAATATAATTATGTGACATCACATAATCGAAATGTAATATTTCTTAGACAGATTAAACTTTTGAGTGCATTGGAACTCAAATTGATATACAAAGAACGTTAGGTAAATTAAACACACACACAATGAAAAAACTAATCAAATTACCGGCTATTGTACTGGGGCTACTGCTCCTGTTAACCGGAACCACGCAAAGGGTCATGGCGCAAGACGAGGACATTTCCCTGCAGTCGTTCTATGACGAACTTTCTCCTTATGGTACCTGGATCCAGGATCCTCAGTACGGATACGTATGGAGACCTGATGCAGATCAGGGAGATTTCAGGCCATATTATACCAATGGCCGTTGGGCAATGACCGAATATGGAAATACCTGGGTATCCAATTACGATTGGGGCTGGGCGCCCTTCCATTATGGAAGATGGGTGTACAACCGCTACAACCAATGGGTATGGATTCCTGATACCGTATGGGGACCTGCCTGGGTGAGCTGGAGAAGTGGTGGCGGATATTATGGTTGGGCACCTATGGGACCCGGCATGCACATCAATGTCAACTTCAACATTCCGGATCTTTGGTGGGTGTTCGTACCGCAAAGAAATATATATTATGATAATTTCCCGCGCTATTATTCACGCAGAAACATCACGATCATCCATAATACGACAATCATCAATAATGTGTATACACGCAACAGGTATTCTTACTATACCGGTCCAAGAGCGGATGAGATCAGGAGATACACCAGGCAAGCAGTACCAGTATATACTGTGGACAGAGTGAGCAGGCCAAGCAGAAGCGGGATAAGTGGCAACAAACTGGAAATCTATACACCAGCAAGATCAAGCAGGGGCAACAACAGCCAAGTGGCTGCAGCTCCGAGAAATGTAACCCGTGGTGAAGGCTATACTACTATGAGGGACCAGTCGGACGCGCGTCCATCAAGAGGTTCGGTAGACAATTCCGGTTTCAACAGGGGAAATAGCAACAATACTGAGGGCAGGGTAAGCAGAACAGGCAGTGCGCAGCCCGGACAAGCAGCGACGCCTAACCAACCGCAACGAGTAGGAAGAGGAGAGCAGCCTGCCCAAACAGAGCGTACTGAACGCGTTTCCAGGGACGTACAAAATCAAAGGGAACAAACTCAGGATGCAGCAAGACAAGAGCAGGCTCAGCGTCAGTCACGTGCGGAGCAACAGGTGAGGCAACAACAAGCTGCACAGGAACAGGCACAAAGACAGAGCCGGGAACAAACTCAACGCCAGGAGCAAGCCAGACAGGCCCCTGTACAGCAACAACAGCCACAGCGTCAGGAATCCAGGCCTGCACCTCAGCCCCAACCGCAGAGGGTAGAGCAGAGCAGACCTTCAAGAGGATCCGAAAGCAGCGGCAGTCAGGGTGGCGGCAGAGGAAGTTCATCTTCTTCTTCAAGACCAACAAGAGGTGGGAGATGATAATTGAATATCAGTCAAATAGAATGGAAAACCGGCTTATAATGGCCGGTTTTTTCATTATCTTTGCAGCCTTTTATCAGGCAAAGCCTCCTAATAGTATATGATTAACCCAGAAATAGAAAAACGAAAAACCTTCGCGATCATCAGTCACCCCGATGCTGGTAAAACCACATTAACGGAAAAATTCCTGCTTTTTGGTGGCGCCATCAACACTGCTGGTGCAGTGAAACGCAATAAGGCCAATCAAAGCAGTACCTCCGATTTCATGGAGATTGAGAAACAACGTGGAATTTCGGTCGCAACTTCTGTCATGGGCTTTGAATATAGTGGCAAACGCATCAATATCCTGGATACCCCGGGCCACAAGGACTTCGCGGAAGATACCTACCGCACCCTTTCAGCGGTAGACAGTGTGATCCTAGTGGTGGATTGTGTAAAGGGTGTAGAGGAACAGACCGAAAAACTCATGTCGGTATGCCGCATGCGCAATACACCGGTAATCATCTTCATCAATAAGATGGATCGGGAAGGTAAAGACGCATTCGACCTGCTGGACGAAATCGAAACCAAGCTGAACATCAGCCTTTGCCCACTTTCCTGGCCAATTGGTCAGGGCCATACCTTCAAAGGTGTGTACAGCATTTACAACAATCACCTCAACCTATTTGAGGCCGATAAGACCAAGATCAGCGAATCAGTGATCCAGGTAAATGACCTGAACGATGAAAACCTGAGTAATTTCCTGAAGGCAAAAGAACTGGAAGGACTAAAAGGTGACCTTGAACTCGTAGATGGCGTATATGGCCAGCTGGATAAGAGCATGTACATTGAAGGGCTGCTGGCACCGGTATTCTTTGGCAGTGCCATCAATAACTTCGGGATCAAGGAATTGCTGGACACCTTCATCAACATTGCCCCTAGTCCAAAAAGCCGTGAGGCTGAACAGCGTGAGGTGATGGTAGAAGAAAAAAACTTCAGCGGCTTTGTATTTAAAATCCATGCCAACCTCGATCCTAAACACAGGGACAGGATTGCTTTCCTAAGGATTTGCTCAGGCAAGTTTGAACGTAACAAGTTTTACTTCCATACGCGCCAGGGTAAGAAAATGAAGTTTTCCAATCCGATGGACTTCATGGCCAATGAAAAGAGCATTGTAGAAGAAGCCTGGCCGGGCGATGTGGTCGGTTTGTACGACAGTGGTAACTTTAAAATCGGCGACACCTTAACTGAAGGTGAACAATTGCAATACAAAGGCATTCCGAGCTTCTCTCCCGAGATTTTCAAGGAGGTAGAAAACAGAGATCCACTAAAAACCAAACAGCTGGAAAAAGGCATACAGCAGCTTACCGAAGAGGGTGTTGCGCAGTTATTTACCATGCAGCCCGGTAACCGCAAGGTGGTGGGTGCTGTAGGTGAACTTCAGTTCGAAGTGATTGCTTTCCGTCTGGAGCATGAGTACGGCGCGAAAGCTGCCTTTCGGATGTTAAGCTATACGCGCTCCAACTGGGTAACTTCTAAAGACAAAACAAAACTTCAGGAATTCCTGAAGCGCAAACAACAACATATAGGTGAAGATAAAGATGGCAATCCGGTGTACCTGGCCGACAATGAGTTCATGATCAACATGACCATGCGGGATTATCCTGATATCGAATTCCATAAAACATCTGAGTTTAAATAAAAGAAGGGCGGCCCAATCAAATGAGCCGCCCTTGCTTTATAAAAATATACGGATCAGGAGATCAATTTTTCAATTGCCTGATGTGTTTTCTCAAATTTAAACTGTGACAGCACTTCCTCCATCATGGCCGAAATCTCCGCATTGCAAAGGTTACCAATGCTGCCTTCATGGGTATGGTGTATCGCGGTTCCAGGTTCAAATGTGCCATTTTCAATCTGTTCGCCAACAATTTTATAAGCTTCTCTGAAAGGTGTGCCTTTCAGCGCCAGTTCATTCACCACCTCTACACTAAACAGGTAGGCATATTTTTTATCATCGAGGATCTGATCTTTAACGCTGATATTTTGCAGCATGAAAGTGGTCATCTCCAGACACTCATTTAAAGAAGTAATGGCCGGAAACAAGTTTTCCTTCAGCAGTTGAAGATCACGGTGATAGCCTGAGGGAAGATTGGTGATCATCATGGCAATCTCATTCGGCAAAGCCTGAATCTTATTGCAGCGTGAACGGATCAGTTCAAATACGTCAGGGTTTTTCTTATGCGGCATGATGCTGGATCCTGTAGTCAGCTCATCAGGGAAACTGATAAAACCAAAGTTCTGGTTGATAAACAGGCAGACATCCATTGCCATTTTTGCAAGTGTAGCCGCTATAGAAGACATCGCCTGTCCCAGGATGCGTTCCGTTTTGCCCCTACCCATCTGTGCATAAACAACATTGTAATTCAGCCTTTCAAAGCCCAACAATTCAGTGGTCATGGTACGGTTCAGTGGGAAGGATGAACCATAACCCGCAGCAGAACCCAATGGATTCTTGTTGCAGACTTTATAGGCGGCCAGCATCATCTCCAGATCATCTACCAGACTTTCTGCATAGGCACCGAACCAAAGTCCGAATGACGACGGCATCGCGATCTGCAAATGGGTATAACCCGGCAACAATTTATTCTGATGTGTATTGCTCAATTCGATCAACTGGACAAAAAGCTGTGAGGTATTGCCCACCATTTCCTCGATGCAGCTCCTGAAATAAAGCTTCAGGTCGACCAGCACCTGGTCATTTCTGGACCTCCCGCTGTGAATTTTCTTTCCGGCTTCACCAATCCTTTGTGTCAGCAACCATTCGACCTGGGAATGTACATCTTCTACTGTATCTTCGATTGTAAAATTGCCGGCTTCAATCTCTTTATAAATGTTTTTCAGTTCAACCTGGATAGCGTTCAGCTCCTCGGCAGTCAGCAAACCAATGCTTTCCAACATCTCCACATGCGCCAGTGAACCCAGTACATCAAATGCTGCCATCTGCAAATCCAGTTCCCTGTCCCTGCCTACCGTGAAAGTTTCGATATCCTTATTTACGTTTACGTTTTTTTGCCAGATTTTCATGTATTGTCTATTTGTATTCCGCAAGTGCGGATCAATATGCTTTCAAATTTATTTTCCGTTGATCACCGGTTTCAGCATTGCAATATACAACTCAATGCCTTCTGCGATTTCATCTACATGCACATACTCATCTGCCATGTGCGAGCGGGCAGAATCACCAGGGCCAACTTTTACAGAAGGGATACTCAGCAAAGCCTGGTCTGAAGTGGTAGGCGAGCCATAAGTACTACGCCCCAAGGCAATGCCGGCCTGCACCAAAGGGTGATTTTTATCAATGGACGATGGCTTCAACCGGATAGAACGTGGCTTTACCCCACAATCCACATTGGTGCGGATGATCTTCAATACCTCTTCATTGGTATAAGCATCAGTCACACGTACGTCCACGGTAAAGGTGCAGGTGGCAGGCACCACATTGTGCTGTGAACCTGCATTAATGATCGTCACGCTCATCTTCAATGGGCCGAAAACTTCAGATACTTTTGCAAACTGATAATTTCGGAACCATTCAATATCCTTCAGGGCTTTGTAAATCGCGTTATCCCCTTCCTCCCGGGCTGCATGTCCGGCTTTTCCGGTCGAAGTGCAGTCGAGCACCAGCAATCCCCTTTCGGCAATCGCCAGGTTCATCTGTGTAGGCTCTCCAACGATCGCAAATTCCAGTTCTCCCAAATCGGGCAATACACATTCCAGTCCATCGTTTCCGGAAATTTCTTCTTCCGCAGTGGTCGCCAGGCAAATGTTGTAACTCAATCCTTCCTGCTCATAGAAGTATAAAAAGGTTCCTACCAGCGATACAAGGCATCCTCCGGCATCGTTACTGCCCAAGCCATACAACTTGCCATCTTCTACAGCAGCATCATAAGGATCGCGCGTATAGCCTGAATTGGGTTTTACGGTATCATGGTGCGAATTCAGTAAGACAGTAGGCTTGCTGGAATCAAAATGTCTATTGTAAGCCCAGATGTTATTGAGCTTACGGTGAGTATTGATATTTCTTTGCTGCAAAAATTGTTCTATCCTATCCGCCGTTTTATCCTCCTCCTTACTGAAGGACTGAATGGCTATCAGCTGTTTCAACAATTCTAAACTATCCTTTTGCAGTTGTTCGATCATAAATTTTATTCTTTTGTATACAATGCGCCGGCTTTGATGGCCGACAACTTTATGCCTTTGATCAGCGAAGAGCTGAAGCCGTTGTGTTCCATCTCGTTCAATCCCGCAATGGTACAGCCTTTAGGCGAAGTCACTTTATCTATTTCCTGTTCGGGGTGCGACTGCATCTGAAGCAATAGATCTGCGGCTCCCTTTGCCGTCTGCACAGCCATTTTCAAAGCCTCATCGGCATGAAAGCCGATCTCTACTCCGCCCTGCGAAGCTGCCCTGATTGCCCTCAGAAAGAAAGCAATACCGCAGGCACACAGTGCTGTAGCTGATGTCATCAGGTCTTCATTGATCTTCACCACTGAACCCACTGTTTCAAACATCCTGGTTACTTCATCTAAATTCTCTTTGGAAGCATTATCGCTGGCTACACAGGTCATCGACTGCCCGATGGCGATCGCCGTATTCGGCATGGCACGTACTACTTCTACCCCTTCTCCCAACTTATGCCTGATGTCGGCGCAACTCACACCTGAAGCTACAGAAATGAATACCTGCCTGTTTCTGTCTACAGATGGTTTGATCTGCTCCAAAAGCTGGTTCAACTGTTGAGGCAAAACGGCCAAAACAATGATATCGGCACCCGCAACTACAGCTGCATTATCCGCGCTAACCGCAAATCCCTGTTCGGCTAGTGCATTCAGGTTGGCCACGTTCCGGCGCGTCAGCGTGATCTGACCGGGCTGCGCATAATCAGCCTTAATCAGGCCTTTAGCCAGTGACACACCTATGTTTCCACTTCCTAAAATGGCAATACTGCCTTTAAACTGGTTCATGTTTTTATTTGATTAATCGGGTTCCAAAATTTTGCTCGTCTATCGCAGGCAGTTCATCAGCTTTGCCAATATATACCGCAGCAACACCACTTTTGATCGCTTCAAAAGCATTGTGCAATTTAGGGATCATTCCTCCGGAAACAATACCTTCGGCCTTCAAAGCTTCAAATTCATCCATTTTTATTTCCGGAACCAGGGAACCATCATCCTCCACATCCCTCATTACTCCTCTTTTTTCAAAGCAATAAATGAGTGAAGTATCGTATTTTGCCGACATCGCTACGGCTACAGCTGAAGCAATAGTATCCGCATTGGTGTTTAGAAGCTGACTGTCCCCATCATGGGTTATCGCACACAAAACTGGAGTCAGACCTGCATTGAGCAGGCTTTCCAGCGTATCCGCAGCTACAGAACCGGCATCCAGATCGCCTACAAAACCATAGTCAATATCTTTTACCGGACGCTTCACCGCTTTAATGACGTTACCATCTGCACCCGTCAGGCCGATTGCATTGCAGCCTTTGGCCTGTAACTGGGCCACCATATTTTTGTTGATGAGACCGGCATAGACCATGGTCACAATCCTCAGGGTTTCTATGTCTGTAATTCGGCGTCCTTCTACCATTTTGGCCTCTATGCCTAATGAAGTGCCCAATTCGGTCGCGATCTTACCACCACCGTGGATTAAAATCTTATCTCCGGGCAACGCAGTGAAGTCCAACAGGAACTGATGCAGTTTCTCCGAATTATCGATGACGTTTCCGCCGATCTTGATGACGTTTAGTTTTCTCATGATCTTTAGGATAATGACCGTATTATACCAATTTTTCCAATATGTTTTTCAATACCGCCTGTGCCGCCCAAAGTCTGTTGCCTGCTTCATGGATCACCAGTGAGTTTGGCCCGTCCAGGATTTCCGAAGAAAGTTCCAGGTCGCGGCGCACAGGTAAGCAGTGCATTACCTTAGCATCATTCGTAGGCTCCAAATGCGCATTGGTCAGCATCCAGCCTTCCGGAAAAGGCAAAACCTTTCCGTAGTCCTGATAGCTCGACCAGTTCTTCACATAGATATAGTCTGCTCCGGTCAATGCTTCATCCAGGTTGTGAGTGATGGTTGCACCGGGGGTAAAATCTTCAGAAAGTTCATATCCTTCCGGCTGTGCAATCGTGAAGTGCAGCATGCCTTCTGCCTGCGCCTGGCACATCCATTCTGCAAAAGAATTCGGTACGGCCTGCGGCAAAGCTTTGATGTGTGGTGCCCATGCCAGCACGACCTTGGGTTTGCCTGCGCCCGTCCAGGTTTCCCTGATGGTTACCAGGTCGGCAAGGCTCTGCAGAGGATGGCGCGTAGCACTTTCCAGACTTACTACAGGTACTTTACAAAACTCGATGAACTTGTTGAAAAAATCCTCGTTATAGTCTTCATCCCTGTTCTGCAGTTTGGGAAAGGAACGCAGGCCCAGGATATCACAATACTGCCCCATTACAGCCGCAGCTTCCCTGATGTGCTCTACGGTGGTGCCGTTCATCACCACACCATCCTGTGTTTCCAATGCCCAGCCCTCTTTGTCCATATTCATCACCATCACACTCATGCCCAGATTTAGCGCCGCTTTTTGCGTGCTCAGCCGGGTACGCAGACTAGGATTCAGGAATACTAAACCCAGCGTCTTGTTTTTTCCAAGATCCTGGTGTGCATAGGGGCTTTTCTTCAAAGCCAATGCATCATCAACCAATTGGTCGATCTGTGCTACATCATTTACTGAGGTAAACTGGTTCATCCTTTTAAAGCAATTTTAAATTCGTTTAAAAACTGATCTGCATGATCTTTAGTTAGATTCAGAGCTGGCAATAACCTGATGACATTGGGCTTGGCTTCGCCAGTAAAGATATAATGTTTGTAAAGTAAGTCTTTTTTAACATGACCAAGCGATTCCGGCAATTCAATACCGATCATCAGGCCACGTCCGCGTACCTCTTTCACTTCTTCAATTTTTTGGAGTTCTTCGATCAGATAGCTCCCTACAGCGGCTGCATTTTCCATCAACTTGTCCTGCGCAATTACTTCAAGTACAGACAAAGCTGCTGCACAAGCCAAATGATTGCCACCGAAAGTAGTACCCAGCATCCCATGCCATGGCTTAAATTTCGGAGCGATGGAAATCCCTGCTATCGGAAAACCGTTACCCATGCCCTTAGCCATCGTATATACATCGGCTGCTACGCCTGCATAGTCATGGGAGTAAAACAAGCCTGTACGGCCATAACCGCACTGTACGCTGTCGGCAATGTATACCGCATTGTACTGATCACAAAGGGAACGGATCTTTTTAAGGAAATCTACAGAAGCTTCTTTGATGCCGCCTACACCCTGAATGCCCTCAATGATCACAGCAGCGATTTCCTGCCCATAGTCGGCAAATGCCTGACCCAATGCTTCTACATCATTGTGTGGCAGGAAAATGATGTTATCGGTTTCATTTACCGGGGCAATGATCTTCGGATTGTCAGTTACAGCGACTGCCAATGAAGTCCTGCCATGAAATGCGCCTTTAAAAGCAATCACTTTTTTTCTGCCATTGTAAAAAGAAGCCAGTTTTAAAGCGTTCTCATTGGCTTCTGCTCCTGAATTACACAGGAACAACTGATAATCAGGCTTTCCGGAAACTTCACCAAGTTTTTCTGCCAGTTGCACCTGCAAGGGAATCTTAACAGAATTGGAGTAAAAACCGACTTTATTCAGCTGTTCGGTCAGTCGCTCCACATAGTGCGGATGCGTATGGCCGATGGAGATCACGGCATGACCGCCATACAGGTCCAGGTATTCTTGTCCTGCTGCATCCCAGACAGTGCTGCCAGATGCTTTTACAATTTCTATATCGTTTAGTGGGTATACGTCAAATAAGTTCATTTTCTTTAAGTTTTTGCTCCACGTCATCCTGAATTTATTCCAGGATTCCGTTTATGCCAGTTAGAAATAATTGCTGCTAGGTCCTGAAATAAATTCAGGACGACGGTGAAATGAGTTAGGGCAACGACCGCTTAAAAAGCCGCTGCCTTAAGCCGTAATCCTTCGCTTTCAGGCAAACCAAACATGAGGTTCATGTTTTGTACCGCCTGTCCGCTGGCACCTTTCAACAAATTATCAATGATACTGATGATGAACAACTTACCCCCATGCTTCTCCACATGCACTAAGCCCTTATTGGTATTCACCACCTGTTTTAAGTCAATATTCTTTTTGCTCACATGGGTAAACACATGATCCGCATAATAGCTTTCATAGAGCTCCTGCGCTGCTGCTTCACTGAGCTCAGTTTCGAGGTATACTGCTGCCAGTATCCCCCTGGTAAAATCTCCGCGCTGCGGAATGAAGTTCAATACTTCAGCAAAACCTGGTGTCAATTGCGACAAGCTCTCGCCGATCTCGTTCAGATGCTGGTGCTCAAACGCCTTATAGATCGACAGGTTATTGTTCCTCCAGCTGAAATGTGAGGTGGTCGATAAGCTCTGTCCCGCCCCTGTAGACCCTGTCGTCGCATTGATGTGTACTTCACTGTTGATGAGTCCTTTTGCTGCCAAAGGCAATAAGGCAAGTTGGATACAGGTTGCAAAACAACCCGGATTTGCGATGTAGCTCGCAGCTTTAATACGTTCACGGTTCAGCTCGGGCAATCCATACACCCAATCTGCACCGGCATTGGCCTTCAGTCTGAAATCCTGGCTGAGGTCGACAATTTTGATGCCTTCAGCGATAGGATTAGCGTCCAGGAATTTCTTCGCATCGCCATGACCTACGCACAGGAACAGCACATCAATCTCCGATGACAGTTCAGCAGTAAAACGCAGGTCCGTATCGCCCAGCAAATCGGTATGCACATCCGAGATCAGGTTGCCCGCATTGCTATTGCTGTGCACAAAAGCAATCTCTACAGAAGGATGGTTGACCAGCAAACGGAGCATTTCGCCGCCAGTATACCCTGCTCCACCTACGATACCCGCTTTAATTGTTTTCATCGCTGTTTACTTTATGCCAGATCATCACCTGGTTGCCAAAAATCTTCGAAAAACCTTTCACATCTTCACCGCTCCATGCATTGTTCATCTCGCCATAGCTGCCGAATTTATTGCTCATCAGGTCATGTGCCGACTCAATTCCGATGATATTGAAACGGTAAGGCAATAATTCTACAAACACTTTACCGCTTACCGTTTTCTGCATATCAGACAGGAAAGCTTCAATGTTGCGCATGATTGGGTCATGGAACTGACCTTCATGCAGCCAGTTGCCATAGAACGACGACAACTGTTCTTTCCAGGACAGTTGCCATTTCGTCAAGGTATGTTTTTCTAACGTATGGTGTGCTTTGATGATCACCATCGGCGCAGCAGCTTCAAATCCGACACGGCCTTTGATGCCAATGATGGTATCTCCTACGTGGATGTCTCTGCCAATACCATAAGGCTGTGCGATGGCCTGTAATTTCTGGATTGCCCTTACCGGTTCAAATGTTTCGCCATCAATAGCCACCAGTTCACCTTTTTCAAAAGTAAGCTCCAGTTTGCGGGGTGCTGTTTCCGAAACCTGGGTTGGCCATGCCTCTTCAGGTAGGGTCTCGTTGGAGGTCAGGGTTTCCTTACCACCTACAGAAGTTCCCCAAAGCCCTTTATTAATGGAATATCTTGCTTTTTCAGCACTATATTCCACGCCATGGGCAGCTAAATATTCTATTTCCGCTTCGCGGGACAATTTCAAATCTCTGATCGGGGTGATGATCTCTACATTAGGAATGATAATATTGAAGATCATGTCGAAACGCACCTGGTCATTACCAGCTCCTGTACTTCCGTGAGCCACATAATCAGCGCCGATCTTTTTTACATAATTGGCTATCGCTGTGGCCTGGCTCACACGCTCTGCACTTACAGAAAGCGGGTACGTGGCATTTTTCAGGACATTTCCAAATACCAGGTATTTAATACAGCTGTTGTAATAGTTGGTAGTTTCATCTACCACAGCATGAGAAGCCACACCAAGGGCATACGCACGTTTTTCTATTTCCTGCAATTCTTCATCAGAAAAACCGCCGGTGTTCACAATCACAGAGTGAACTTCTAATCCACGATCCTGAGCAAGGTAAATGCAACAAAACGAGGTATCCAGACCTCCGCTAAAAGCTAAAACTACTTTCTTCTTCATGATATAAACAGCTATTTAAATAAAACGGTAAACAATAACAACAGGGATTTCAGTCCCTTACTCTGGGGTTTTGATTTCAGTACCAGCTTCTGCTTGATACTCATGAAACGTTCGTACAGACTTGGGTTCTTATGCAGCTCCTCGGCAAATTTTTTGGCGGCATCGTGCTTTTGCTCAACCGGATCGTACAGCATGGCAGTACACATGCAGTTTTTACGCTCCTTCATTTTCAGGATCTCAAAGTTCACACAACTCTGACAGCCTTTCCAGAACTCTTCGTCCTGGGTCAGCTCCGAATAGGTAACCGGCTCATAGCCCAAATCCGAATTGATCTTCATGACGGCCAGACCGGTAGTCAACCCAAAGATTTTGGCCTTAGGGTATTTCTGTCGGGAGAGCTCAAAAATCTTATGCTTGATGGCATTCGCCAAACCTGCTTTACGGTATTTCGGACTCACGATGAGACCCGAATTAGCTACGAACTGCCCATGGCTCCAGGTTTCGATATAGCAAAAGCCCGCCCATGTCCCATCTTTGTGAAATGCGATCACCGATTTGCCGTCTACCATTTTACCGGCTACGTAATCGGGTGAACGTTTGGCGATACCTGTACCTCGTGCTTTAGCAGATTCTAACATTTCCTCGCAGATTTCTTCTGCAAAGACACGATGTTCAGGAAGTGCAACCTGCACTATAAAATCGTTTATATTCATTAATATACTAACGAAAAAATATGAATGTTCTGATTAATTGTTTTTTGAGAGGCAATCCTCTTCGTAAATGACCTGTTTAAAAGGAATTTACTCAGATCCGCGGCGTATAGGTTTGCCGGTTCGTAGTCACAAAAAACACGGGTTGTAAACGTTCTATAAACAGACTTCGTGAAGCAATATTCTTTGCTTCAACAATAGAAAGTTTATGCGCTGCGTGTTTGATCATTTCTTGTTTCTAAATAGTTCTTTGAATGTATTGAGGCGCAAAGGTTTAAATAAATATTGAGTTGTGCAATACGTTTTTCATTTTTTTACATTTTCCGTATAGAGATTTAACCTCAATTTAACCAACTGTTTCCATATATTTACGGGAACACACCAGATAAAACCTACACCACCATGAACAGATACCTGGCATTACTTTGCCTGTTGCTCTGCCAGCAGGCCTTTGGCCAAGATGTACAAAAAGCAAAAAACACCGTGGCATTACTCAGCTCCGAAACCTTCTGGGGCCGTGGCTACACCAAAAACGGAATGGGCAAAACTGCCGATTTCATCGTCAGCGAATTTCTGTCTTACGGACTAAAGCCCATGGACCAGAAGGATTTCCGGCAAAACTTTGAAATGCCTGTCAATACTTTCCCCGGAAAAATGTCGGCCAGCATCAATGGCAAAACCCTCAGCCCTGGCAAAGACTTCATTGTTTTCGCAGAAAGCGGCACAAAAGCCGGCACTGGAAAGCTTCGCCAAACGGACTCGGCAAGCTTTATAGATCCCGACCAACGGTTTATCGTGCTCCTCAAAGACAAACTGACCTGGTCAGTTTCCATGCAGCAGGCCGATTACACCGGGATCCAGGTCGACAAACGCGCATTAGACTCTCCCCCGGAAAGCTATGCGATCGACATCCAGAATGCATTTGAACCTGTATTCAAAGCTTCCAATATTTGCGGCATCGTGCCCGGCACCCGAAAACCTGATTCCCTGGTCATCATTACCGCACATTATGATCACCTCGGTGGCATGGGCAGCGACACCTATTTCCCTGGTGCCAATGACAATGCCAGTGGCGTGGCATTCCTGCTGAATCTGGCCAAATATTATGCAAGCAACCCACAGCCCTACAGCATGGGCTTCCTCTGCTTTGCAGCAGAAGAAGCGGGCCTCGTCGGCTCTAAGTACTTCACAGAAAACCCATTGAAACCACTCGCTAATATCCGCTTTCTCATCAATGTAGATATGGTAGGCACGGGCGAAGAAGGCATTACGGTAGTCAACGCCACCCAGCATCCTACTGAATTTAAAGTCCTCAACAAGATCAACGACGCGCAAAAGTACCTCCCCAAAATCAATTCGAGGGGCAAGGCGGCCAACAGCGACCATTACTTCTTCAGTGAAAAAGGCGTCCCCGCATTCTTCATTTACACACAGGGAGGCATCAGCGCTTACCACGATATTCTTGACAAATCCAATACGCTTCCCCTGACAGAATTCTCCGATTTATTTAAGTTATTTGTGTCATTCAACCAGTCGTTGATGGAAAAATAAAGAAAGATCTTATGTCCAGCTTATTCTCCCCGATTCAAATCAAAAACCTCTCCCTTAAAAATAGAATTGTGGTCTCCCCGATGTGCCAATACTCGGCCACTGATGGCTTTGCTACCGATTGGCACCTGGTGCACCTTGGAAGTCGAGCAGTAGGCGGTGCCGGGCTCATCATCCTCGAAGCCGCAGCGGTAAGCCCCGAGGGGCGCATCAGCTATGGCGACCTGGGAATCTGGAGTCAGGAGCACGTCCCTTTTTTAAAACGCATTACCGATTTTATCCATAGTCAGGGTGCCGCCAGCGGCATCCAACTGGCCCATGCCGGCAGAAAAGCCAGTACAGAAATCCCCTGGAAAGGTGGCAAGCAGATCAAGGACGGCCCAGGCAGCTGGCGTACTGTGGCACCCAGCGCTATTCCTTTTCACGAAGGAGACAACCCACCTAAAGAAATCTCACTCAATTACATTCATGAACTGAAACAGGATTTCAGGAATGCTGCACAGCGTGCCCTGGAAGCGGGATTCAAAGTCATAGAGCTACATGCCGCCCACGGCTACCTACTTCATCAATTCCTTTCTCCTTTGAGCAATCAAAGAATCGATCAATACGGTGGAAGTTTTGAAAACCGCATTCGTTTGCTGACAGAAGTCATTCAGGATGTTCAGCAGGTATGGCCATCAGAGAACCCCTTGTTTGTACGCATTTCCGCAACTGACTGGGCAGAAGGGGGCTGGAACCCGGAAGAATCGCTAAAACTGGCCGCAATATTGAAAGACCTGGGTGTTGACCTCGTCGATTGTTCCTCCGGCGGACTGGCAGCGCATCAGCAGATTCCGGTATTCCCCGGCTACCAGGTACAATTTGCTGAAGAGATCAGAAAGACGGGAATCCTAACAGGCGCAGTTGGTCTAATCACCACGGCAGAACAATCAGAGCGTATTCTCCAGGAAGGAAAGGCCGACCTCATTTTCATGGCAAGGGAGCTGCTCAGAGATCCGTATTTCCCGTTACATGCTGCTCAGGAACTGGGCGACGATCTGAAATGGCCTGATCAGTATGACAGAGCGAAACGGAGGCACAACTAGTATAGGCAAGGCCTCACATTAAACACACAATAGTCACACTTTCTTCACAAAAAGGTACCTGTTTGTGGCTTTCTTGTGAACAAGGTGTGAAGAAGGTCTGAACCAGCATCCTTTTGTGAACGAACTGTTCTCATCCGAAGTATATCTTTTGATAGATTGCAGCAAATTAAACCAAATTGCTTTAATTTCGTTTTATATTAAAACTAAGATCTGATACTATGTTCGATAAACTCATGGCAGCCCAGCAAAAGGCTGAAGAAATAAAAAAACGTTTGGATACCATATCTGTATTCGGCGAAGTGGAAGGTGGCGCAATCAAAATCACTGCTACAGCCAATAAGGCCATCACTGCAGTAGAGATTGATGAAGCATTTTTCAAGCAGGCGGATAAAGAAGAGCTGGAAGAGCTCCTGCTTACCGCAATCAATAAAGCATTAGCTCAGGCTGATCAGGTAAGCGCTGTAGAAATGCAATCAGCGACTAAAGATATGCTGGGTGGACTTGGTGGAATGTTTGGAGGATAAGCCGTGAAATATACGTATTATGGCCAATCCTGCTTCTCTATAGAAGCCGATGGCAAAAAATTCCTGTTCGACCCCTTCATCTCACATAACCCGCTGGCGAAGGACATTGACATTAGCAAGATAGAGGCAGACTATATCCTGGTAAGCCATGGTCATGGCGACCATGTGGCCGATCTGGTACAAATTGCCAACCAGACCAAAGCCCAGGTAATTGCCATGGTAGAAGTGGCTTCATGGATCAAAAAGCAGGGTGTAGAAAATGTGACAGACATCAACTTCGGAAAGTCGAAGTTTGATTTTGGCACTTTGCGTACAGTATGGGCCGTACACAGCAGTTCCAATCCGGATGAAAGTTACGGCGGAAACCCCGCTGGTTTTGTCCTTGAACTGGAAGGAAAAACCATCTACTTTGCAGGTGATACCGCATTGACTTTAGAAATGAAACTCCTTGCTGACCTCTATAAATTGGACTATGCAATTTTGCCGATTGGCGGACATTACACCATGGATGTAGATGATGCATTGGTAGCTACCAAGTTCCTGGAATGCGAAAAAGTGATCGGAGTACACTATAATACTTTCCCTCCAATAGCCATTGATACCGAAGAGGCCGTGGCGAAATTTAAAAGAGAGCACAAAACACTATTGCTTCCCTCAATCGGGGAAACAATAGAATTATAGCACACAGTTGGCTGCGATTAATGCGCAGCCAACCAAGTTTCACCTTCGCCGATCTCCACTTCAATCGGCACGGTCGTTTTAATTGCCGTTTTCATTCGGTGTGCAATGATCTCCTTCATTTCATCTACTTCTGTCTTCAATACATCGAAGACCAACTCATCATGTACTTGCATGGTCATCTTAGACTGCAGCCCTCTTTCTTTAATATCTTTATGAATATTGATCATGGCCACCTTGATCATATCCGCCGCTGATCCTTGAATAGGCGCATTAATCGCATTTCGCTCCGCGAAACCTCTTACGGTCTGGTTCGCAGAATTGATGTCTCTCAGGTACCTTCTGCGGCCCAGGATCGTCTCTACAAACCCATTCTCACGGGCAAAGTTCATGGTGTCTGACATATACCGCTTGATGCCCGGATATTGCGTGAAATACTGTTCGATGATTTCCGCAGCTTCCTTACGTGGTATCCCCAGATTTTGCGAGAGACCGAAAGCAGACTGCCCATAGATGATACCGAAATTGACGGCCTTTGCGTTTCGACGCTGTGTGGCATCTACTTCCGCTATCGCAATTCCGTATACCCTTGCGGCGGTAGCAGTATGGATGTCAATGCCTTTGGCGAATGCATCCAGCATATTTTCTTCCTTGCTAATATCAGCAATGATCCGGAGTTCAATCTGCGAATAATCTGCAGAAAGCAGGATATGATTTTCATCCCGGGGAATGAAGGCCTTCCTTACTTCCCTGCCCCGTTCTGTTCGTATCGGAATATTTTGCAGGTTGGGGTTATTGGAGCTCAACCTACCCGTTGCGGCTACTGCCTGATTGTAACTCGTATGCACCCTTCCTGTTTTGGGATTTACCAATAATGGCAGGGCATCCACATAGGTAGATTTTAGTTTCTGCAATTGCCTGAAATCGAGGATATCCTTCACCACATCACTTTTACTGGCCAGGGCCAGCAACACATCCTCTCCGGTTTGGTACTGACCGGTTTTCGTTTTTTTAGCCTTGGGATCCAAACAGAGCTTCTCAAACAAGACTTCACCCAACTGCTTTGGCGATGCAAGATTGAACGTCACACCGCATTTATCATATACGCTCTGCTCGAACCTGCGGATATCGATCTCCAGCTCTTTGGAATAATTGATCAGCGTATCCATATCGATACGTACACCTTCCTTCTCTATATCCGCAAGTACATAGATCAGCGGGTTTTCTACCTCCATGGCCAACTGCTCTGCGTTCAACTCTTTCAGCATTGGCCTGAAAGTCTCAGCGAGCTGCAGGGTCACGTCGGCATCTTCAGCGGCATAATCCACTACCTTTTCCACAGCCACATCCCTCATAGTCCCCTGGTTTTTCCCTTTAGGACCAATCAGCGTAGTGATAGATATCGGGGAATAATTGAGGTAGTTTTCCGAAAGCACATCCATTCCATGACGCGTATCCGGGTCAATCAGGTAATGTGCAAGCATGGTGTCAAACAATTTTCCTTTGATAGCCACACCATACCAGCTCAGGATGAGCATATCGTACTTGATGTTCTGACCGATCTTGGCGATATTTTCATTTTCCCATACTGGCTTAAACTCATCTACGATCAACTGTGCCTCCTCCCGGTTTTCGGGAACCGGAATGTAATAACCTTCTCCTGCTTTAAAAGAGAAAGACAGGCCCACCAGGTCGGCCAGGTTTGCATCCGTGCCTGTAGTCTCCGTATCAAAGGAAAGACTTTCCTGTTGGAGCAACAGCGCAATCAATTCTTTCCTCAGCTCGGGTGTATCTACCAGTTTATAGTCGTGGGGCGTATTCTCTATGGTCTTCGCTTCCGGTTGTTCAAACATCTCCGGTGTAGCCACAAATACTTTAGGATCGCGTTCAGGCAGTGCGCTACCAAAAAGATCTGTTTGCATTCCTGCCCCAACTTTTGCATCATTGACGCTAAAGCCATCTCCGAATACCCGTTTTCCAATGGTACGGAATTCCAGTTCGGCAAATAAAGGTTCCAATAGTTCGCGACTTGGCTCTTCCAGTTCCAGGGACTTTTCATCAAAATCTACAGGTACATCCAGGATTATCGTTGCCAGTTTCTTAGATACAATCCCCTGTTGCGCATACATTTCTACGTTTTCACGCTGCTTGCCTTTCAGTTCATGGGAATTCGCAATGATATTTTCCATAGAACCGTATTGCTTGATCAAAGACTTCGCAGTTTTTTCTCCGATACCTGGAATACCCGGAATATTATCTACCGCATCGCCCCAGAGGCCAAGGATATCGATTACCTGTAAGGGATTCTCAATCTCCCATTTGGCCAAAACTTCCGGCACCCCCATGATTTCCATCTCATTGCCCATTCTCGCGGGTTTATAAATGAAGATGTTTTCTGATACCAGCTGCGCGAAATCTTTGTCGGGCGTCATACAATATACCTGAAAGCCTTCTTTTTCTGCTTCCTTCGCCAAAGTACCGATGATGTCGTCGGCCTCATAACCATCCTTGGTGATGACCGGAATACGGAAACCTTCGATCAGTTTGAAGATATAGGGTAAAGCCGCGGAAAGGTCCTCAGGCATGGCCTGGCGGTGGGCTTTATAAGCCTCGAAATCTACATGCCTTTCTGTAGGGGCATCGGTATCAAAAACAACCGCAATATGGCTGGGCTTTTCCTTTTTTAATACCTCCATCAGCGTATTGGCAAAACCCATTACGGCAGAAGTATTGATTCCTGTTGAGGTAAACCTGGGGTTTTTACTCAGGGCAAAATGCGCCCTGTAGATCAGTGCCATGCCATCTAGGAGAAAAAGTTTTTTCATCGGATCTATAATTTTGCTTTTCAGTGCTGGGATAAAGGTAACAATTACTGGCAATCTAAAATAATCCAGGCAGAAGGGAACAACAAAGCCCAAATAATTTCCGTTATTTGAGCATGACCCAAACCTTAAAAGCAGTGGCCTTGTTTTTAGGCCTTTTTATTAGCACAGCAACAGCAGTCGCCCAGGATGCTGTAGTGATCAGCGATGGCAATTACGTTCGCGGCACCATCAAAGCCACCAATTTTTCCAGCGTAGTGTTAAAGAACGAAGATGAATCGCTATCGCAGTACATGGCCAAAGACATCAAGGAATTTGTATGGAACGGGGAGACTTATGTGAGCAAGCCTATCGTAGTTAAGAAACGTATGGAGCACCGCTTTTTTAAATTGGTGGAGCAAGGCGCTGTCAATCTTTATGCTATCGGCGGGACAACTATGGCTGAAGAGCCGCCTGTAAAAAAGACAAGGGTAAGACCCGACATCAGTGTAGGTGGCGGGACAGGTGGTTTCGGTGCCGGCGGTGGCATAGGCATTAGTTTGGGCGGCGGAAGGCGTAGTAGCGAACCTACAGCCAAGACCGTTTTGCCGGTAACCTACTTTATTGAGAAATTTGGTACAGGCCCAATGCTCGAATTGAATGTGGAAGCGGCACCCTCAGCAGGAAAAACACAGCAGATCAAAAGCGCCTTACTCCAAAAGATGAGCAATGACGAAACGCTTGCCGAACGCATCAAGTCGACCGAAGAATTTGATGCCAAATCAGTCAGGGCTTTGGTAGTTGCGTACAACTCGATGAAAAAATAACTTACAGTTCTTCCAGCGGATTCCAGAAATGCTTTTTAAAGTTCTGGATTTTATCATCTTTCACCGTCACACCTTCCTGCTCCAGCAATTCCTGCATCAGCTCAGGAGGGTTAAAATGAAATTTGCCGGTTAGTAAACCAGCACTGTTGACCACCCTGTGTGCAGGAACCGGCAGTTCCGCCGAGCCAGCATTGCTCATGGCATACCCTACCATCCTCGCAGAACCTCCTGCGCCCAAACTTTTGGCAATGGCCCCGTAGGACGAAACCCGTCCTTTGGGGATAAGTCTCACCAATTCAAAAACCTGGTCGTAGAAGGAAGGTTCCATTAAATAAACGAGAATTGAATGTAATTGATGTTTTTATCGTGTTTCAGGTAAATTCTTTCGTAATGCGTCTTAATCGACAAGACCGCGTCGGCGTATTCAGATTTATACAATTGATCCGTTTGCTTATGGGTGATGAGTCCAAGCTGGGCTACGGTTTCCACGGTGTAAGCATAGAGGCCATCATTGTCGGTTTTCAGGTTCACTTTACCTCCGGTTTTCAGCATCACTTTGTACCTGTCCAGAAATGCAGGAAAAGTAAGTCGCTTTTTCTCCCGGCTATCCTGTGGCTGCGGATCAGGGAAGGTGATCCAGATCTCATCTACTTCGCCTTCGGCAAAATAATCCATAATGTCTTCAATCTGTATTCTTAAGAAAGCCAGGTTAGGAATACCCTCATCTACACCGGTACGTGCACCACGCCAGATTCGATTGCCTTTCAGATCGACACCGATAAAATTCTTTTCAGGAAAAAGCTTGGCCAGCCCGACAGAATATTCGCCCTTACCACAAGCCAGCTCCAGCACCACTGGCTTGTCATTTTTAAAATGATCTGCCGCCCATTTCCCTTTCAGCACTTTACCCTGGTCAAGCTGATAAACATTCGGAAAAGTATCTATTTCCGCAAACTTTCTTAATTTATCTTTACCCACTTTGTATTCTTTTTTACAAACTTAGGCAAAACTTGGTAAATTACTAGAAAGCGGGATAATGACTGCGTTTGTCGATTAACGAAAGGATTTCCTTATTTTTGCAGGATTAAACATTCATTCATTGGAAAAGAACGCAAAAATATATGTAGCCGGGCACCGTGGCATGGTAGGATCGGCCATTTACCGCAAACTCATTGCAACAGGCTATACCAACGTGATCACACGGAGCTCATCAGAACTCGACCTGCGCAATCAGCAGGATGTTATTGATTTTTTTGAATCGGAGAAGCCGGAATACGTGTTTCTTGCCGCAGCAAAGGTCGGCGGTATTGTGGCCAACAATACCTATCGTGCTGACTTTCTGTATGAAAACCTGTGCATCCAGAACAATGTAATCCAACAGGCTCATAAAGCCGGCGTAAAAAAGCTCATGTTTCTGGGTTCAAGTTGCATTTATCCTAAGTTAGCCCCACAGCCTTTAAAAGAAGAATACCTGCTCACAGGCCTCCTGGAAGAAACGAATGAACCCTATGCCATTGCCAAAATTGCAGGGATCAAAATGGCTGATGCATACCGTGCGCAATATGGTTGTAATTTCATCTCGGTAATGCCGACCAACCTATATGGCTACAACGACAATTACCATCCTCAGAACTCACATGTATTACCTGCATTGATCCGCAAATTCCATGAAGCTAAAGTGAATGGCAGTCCAGAGGTGACCATCTGGGGTTCGGGCTCACCGATGCGGGAATTTCTTTTTGCAGACGACTTAGCAGATGCCTGTTACTTTTTAATGCAAAACTTCAATGAAGCGGGATTCGTGAACATTGGCACAGGGCACGACCTGACCATCAAAGACCTGGCGCTACTTATCAAAAAGATCATTGGTTTTGAAGGAGCGTTGATATTCGACAGCAGTAAACCAGATGGAACACCACGCAAACTGATGGATGTATCTAAACTGAATGCACTGGGCTGGAAGCATAAAATTGAACTGGAAGAAGGCATACAACTGGCTTATAAAGACTTTTTAGCAAAACACATCTAAACATTTGCCCATATAGCTAGAATTGATATCTTTGCTAAAGAACATCAATTTTAGCTATATGACTTTAGTCCAACTGGAATACATTGTTGCCGTAGATACTTACAGAAGCTTCGTAGGCGCTGCAGAGAAATGCTTTGTAACCCAGCCTACCCTGAGTATGCAGGTACAAAAGCTGGAGGAAACGCTCAATGTCAAAATCTTCGACCGCAGCAAGCAGCCCATCATCCCAACAGAAATCGGGGCCCAGATCATAGAACAGGCACGCCTCGTTTTGCAGGAAAGCCAAAAGATCAAAGAGATCATCAGCAGTCAGCAACAGGATGTAGTAGGCGAACTAAAGGTGGGCATCATCCCTACCGTAGCCCCCTACCTCCTCCCAAAAGTCATATCTGCCATGATGGAGAAATATCCGGAACTGAAACTCCTCATCTGGGAATACACCACAGAGGAGATCATCCATCACCTGAAAACAGGGGTACTGGACTGCGGAATCCTCGCCACTCCTCTCGCGGACAATGCCATTGCCGAGACCCCCATGTACTATGAAAACTTTGTGACCTATATCAGCAAGAACAGTAAACTGTACAAAAAGAAAACCATAGATGCGGACGACCTGGAAGATGAGAACATCTGGTTACTGAACGAAGGGCATTGCATGCGCTCACAGGTACTCAACATTTGTCGGTCGACCAAGCACAATCGCCTGCAGGGGCTTACTTACAATACAGGGAGTGTAGAAACGCTGATCCGTATGGTAGACATCAACAATGGAGCAACGCTGCTGCCAGAACTGGCGCTGGAAGAGCTGAGCAACAAACAGCTGAGCAAAGTCCGCTATTTTAAATCGCCGGAACCGGTCCGCGAGATCAGCCTGGCTACCCACAAGAACTTCATCAAAAGGAGAATGCTGAATGCGCTGAAAGAAGAGATCCTGAATGTGATTCCTAAGACCATGAAGCAAAAGAAGAAAAAAGACGTTGTTGGTCTGTAACCAAAACCAACTCTCTGTTGGCAATAGGATTTAATGTATTGGATTGCTGGGAGATAAATCTTATTTTTGACCTGCAGATTCATTTAAATCTTCAATCAGGTTGTCCAGGGAAACACATACCGTTAATTCTTTTGAAGAATTATTTAGAAGCAATTATTCCAAGCTCTGTCATTTTGCCATGCAATTTTTGAATGACAATGATGCAGCGAAAGATATTGTTCAGGAGAGCTTTGTGACCTATTGGAACCTCCGGGAACGGCTCTCGGATGCACCGGAAGCCATTGTCAGTTTCCTTTACTCTTCGGTAAGAAACGCCTGCCTGAACAAGCTCCGCAGGCAAAAATTGGAATTGGGCTATCTGAACCAACAGGAGCTGGATCCTGCTGAAGATGCCGTAGCCTTAAACGCCATGATACGTTCGGAAGTACTCAGCGAACTGAATAAAGTGATTACTACTTTGCCGGAAAGCTGCCAGCGCATCTTTCGCATGGGCTACCTTGAAGGGCTGAAAAACCCTCAGATTGCCGAAGAGCTGGGCATTAGCATCAATACCGTGAAGACCCAAAAGAAAAGAGGGCTTGAGCTTTTAAAGCTCCGTTTGAATCCGGATTTCTTCGCCTTACTATCCCTCTTCCTGATCAAATAAAAATTATTTTCATTTCTTTTCACCCCATTTTCATTTTCAGGTTTCTTATACCTGTCTATGGGAACGCAAAGCAATTACAAACATACCGCAACACTCATCATCAAATTCCTGAAGAATGAGCTGACAGGCCAGGAGGCCCTTGATTTTGAGCGCTGGCTCAATGCCTCAACGGAGAACAGGGAGCTCGTGGAATCCTTCCGCAATACCAGGGATGTGCAAAAAGAGATCAGTTATCTCCATGGAACGGACATAGACGAAGGCTGGGCAGCCATTAGTAGCAGGATCACGGAGCGACCGGCGAAAAGAATGCTCTGGAACAGCGCATGGAAATATAGCGCAGCTGCTGTATTCCTGATTACTGTTGGATTTGGACTTTACCGCTACAACCAGCAGTCCAGCGATGCCGCACAAGTGACCAGCAAGGTGGCGGACGTGATGCCGGGCAGTAAAAAAGCAGTACTGAGCATGGCCGATGGCTCAGAGATCAGCCTCAATGAAGCCTCACTTCGTCTAAACGGTGCGGATAAAAAAATGGATGTACATGCTTATCAGGGCTTATTGGTCTTTAACCAGACCTCGAAAACCACTCGTAAAGGATATAACACCGTAAAAACCCCAAGAGCAGGAGAATACCGGATGATCTTGCCCGATGGCACGAAGATCTGGCTCAATGCGGCCTCTTCCATCGCCTTCGCAACCGATTTTAACAAAACCAACCGAAAGGTAATCCTCAAAGGGGAAGCTTATTTCGAGGTTGCGCACAACAAAGCCCTGCCTTTTAAAGTCGATTTTAACGAAACGGAAGTGGAAGTTTTAGGCACGCACTTTAACATCAGCTCCTTTGGCGGCAAAAGCAGGACAACACTGATACAGGGCTCTATCAAGATTACAGAGGCAGGTAAGAAGCAAATGCTCATACCGGGAGAAACCGCATCTGTAGAAGAGGGGGCTTTAGCCATCAGTCAGGCAAACATGCAGAAATCCATTGCCTGGACGGAAGGGACCTTTTATTTTGACGGAGATACCATGCCCGAGATCATGAATCAAATCTTCAGATGGTATGATGTAGAAGTAAAGTACAAAGGAAAACCTATTGAAAAAAAATATAGCGGAAATATCCGCCGGCAGGCAACTTTGAAACAGACGCTGGAAATGCTCAATGCGGTGAGCGGGATCAAGTTTAGCCTGGAGGGCAGAACGGTAACCGTCGACTACGATAAATAAACCTTAAACCAAAAAACCAAACCACATGAACTAACCACTACCACACCACGGACAAAAGAATAGACATAAAAAAACCGGAAACACTGCCATGTTCCCGGAATTTATTGTGCGGCTATTCTCATTTGATGACTATCGAATTTCAATCAATTTTCAAAACCAACACATACAAAAATATGAAACAATTTCTTCTCGGCAAGTGTGCGGGAATATCCATGTCATTTAATAGAAAGATACTATTAGTTATGAGGTTAACTATTTTCTTATTAATACTCGGCACCCTGGCTGTACAAGCATCCGGCTACGCCCAAAAAGTCAGCCTTTCGGTACGCAATGCCAATATGGAAAGCGTATTTAAAGACATCAACAAACAAACAGGATATTTTTTCCTGTATGATGCAGATGTACTGAAGAAATCGGGCAGCATCAGTCTGGACCTCAACAATGCCGGACTTAACGAGGCACTTAAACAAGTGACAGCTGGAAAATCGCTGAGCTATAAGATCATTGATAAAACGGTGATCATTTCAGAGGTAAAGCTTAATGCGAAGGACATAACAGTAAAGGGCACGGTTCGCTCAAAAGAAGGCCCAGGCCAGCAAGACCTCCCTATACCAGGTGTAATTGTGACTTTAAAAGGAACACAGAAATCGGTAAGGACTTTTGAAAACGGCAGCTATTTCCTGGAAGCACCGGAAAACGGGACACTGGTATTTTCCATGATCGGATATGCCACGAAAGAGGTTCCAGTCAATGGCAAGACCACCATTGATGTGCTATTGAACGAAACAGCCAGCGATCTTCAGGAAGTGATCATTACCGCGTACGGTACAAAAGAGAAAAAAGAAAATCAGGTGGGAAGTGCTTTTCAAATGACCAGAAAAGATCTGGATAACCGTCCTTTGGACCGCATCGACCGATTATTAGAAGGTGTAGTACCAGGTGTACAGGTGGAAATGCAAGACGGTACGGCAGCAAGCGCAAGGCCGAGATATCAAACACGCATCCGTGGAGAATCGTCTTTCAGCTCTTCCAATGAACCCCTTTGGGTCCTCGATGGAATTCCTATCAATACAGGAGATGAGACCAATATGATTACGGGCACACAGACCAGCGTCAGTCCGTTAAGCTACCTTAATCCAAACGATATAGAAAGCATAACTATACTCAAGGATGCGACAGCAACCTCCATTTATGGTGCAAATGGCGCGAATGGTGTGGTGCTTATTAATACAAAAAAAGGTCTAGAAGGAGTAAATAATGTAGATTACAGTTTTAGAACAGGCATCAATTTACTGAACAACAACCGTTTCCATGTGTTAAGTGCTGATGAATACCGTGAACTGTCAGCAGAGTCTTTTGCCAACTCTCCTTTGGCCACCAACCCGATCATAGACAAGGGAACCAGCACAGACTGGTATGATGTTTTTTTCCGCAATGGCATTACTACGCAGCATGACATCTCTTTTAGGGGAGGAAACAACAAAACAAGATATTTTGTCTCTGGGGCGTATTTCAACGAAAAGCCAATCATGATCAAGAACTCGACCCAGAGATTCTCTAGCAGGATCAACCTGGATCAGGAAATCAATAACTCTATTGACATGTTTTTCCGCCTTGGCGCATCGTATAACCTCAATGATATGTTCAACCCCGGAAATGCATACTACATTAACCGTCCAATAGACAGTCCATTGAATCCAGATGGTTCTTATGTAATGCAGTTTTACAATAAGCTTGCAGATGCAGAATTTAACGACAATAACCAGAAGGCAATGGCCATAAACGGCAATATTGGGGGTAAAATCAGTATTATTCCTGGGCTTACTTACACAACGACAAATGGCATTGATTACAACTCGATCAACGAAAATATGTACACGTCCATCTATACGTTTTTAGGTCGCGATGGCGCTGAAGCTTACAAAGGACAGAGCACAAACTTTACCTGGAACTCACAACACCGTTTGAATTATGAGAAAACCATCAACCAGCATGCCTTTTCTGTATTGCTGGGAGGAGAGGCTTCTGATAAGGACAGAAGATCGATTTCATCAACCGGGCGCGGTTTTGCAAATGACAAGATCAGAGAAGTAAGCTATGCTGTAACAACGTTGGGAACCAGTTCTGCTGATGAGCAGAGCTCTCTTTCGTACTATGGCCAGTTTAACTATTCCTTGTCTGAAAAATACCATTTAATAGCCAGTTTCCGTGGCGACGCGAACTCCGACTTCGGTTCTGACGTTAGGTGGGCAACTTTTAAGTCTATCGGTGCCGCATGGACCATCAGTAAAGAAGATTTCTGGAATATCCCTGCCATCGACTTTGCAAAACTGAAATTGAGTTATGGTAACAATGGAAACTCGAGAATAGGCGCATACAAATCCAAGGGCATTTACAGTTTTTCGATCAGCAATAATTATAATGGTCAGCCAGGTGCAATTATGTCCAACGGTGAGAACCCTGGGCTATCATGGGAAACTACACAAATCCTTAACGGGGGAATCAGTCTGGGTTTGTTTGGACGGATTTCGATAGATCTTGAAGCCTATCAGAATACCACAAAAGATATCCTCGATGATGTAGATGTATCCCGGACCAGTGGGTTTGTAGGCATTTTGCAAAACCTGGGCTCAGTCAGGAATACGGGGGTAGAACTAACCCTGAATACGCAAAATATCATTAAGAAAGATTTTGAATGGAGAACCCGTTTTAATTTAGCAGCCAATAGGAATAAAATCCTGAAACTGCAGAATGGTAATGACAAAGTATTTGGTAGCACTATCAGAAGCGAAGGAGACCCTCTGGGAACATTTTACCTGATCAGGTGGGCTGGCGTAGACCCTCGTGATGGAGGACCACTCTGGTATGATGCCCGAGGTAACTTGACGAAAGAGTTTGATCTGAATAACCGTGTAATGTTAGGAACCGGCAATCCCGATTTCTTCGGCGGCATGACCAATACTTTCAAATACAAGAATTTTTCATTGAATGCATTGCTTGTTTACAATGCGGGCGGCTATGCTTTTAGCAACCTTCAGCGGGACGCTGAATCTGACGGAAGAAATCTGGCAGCAAATAATCAGTCAAGAAACCAATTGGACAGGTGGAGAGAACCGGGTGACCTGACCATTGTACCCAGAACTTCACTAGGAGAAAATGCAAATAATGGCCGTAACTCGACACGTTTCCTGCACAAAAAAACAAGCTTAAGACTAACCAATGTGAGCATGAACTATAATCTACCGCAAGGTCTCCTGCAGCCTGTAAAACTGCGTCAGGCCAGCTTCTATCTGCAAGCTGATAATGTAGGCTTTTGGACACCTTACAAGACTAAAAAGAACTACAACGACTATAAAAATTCATTTAATCCTTACCCACAGCCGCTGGTATTGTCCTTTGGTCTGAACGTAGGCTTTTAATAATATACTGAGAGATGAAAAATATATCTAAAATAGCTTTATTGACGCTCCTGACAATCGGTCTGGGCTCATGTAAAAAATTCTTAGAAAAAGACCCTATAGGAAGAATTGGGAAACAAGTGCTCTTTGAAGACGTGAATGGGGCCACCCTGGCCCTGAACGGATCCTACAAATCAATGCTCAATTACTATAAAGCAGAATTCGGTATGTACGGAGATGTAGCTTCCGATAACCTGACTACCGTTTTGGCCAACGATGTATATATGCCGGAGCAATTTAATTTCAGCAGTACACCTGACGATGAGGCCAGCGCTGCAGGACACATTTGGCTGGCTATCTTCGAAAGTCTTAATAATGTCAACAATCTGATCAATGCCTTGCCAGAGTTAAAAACCAAATTTCCGGATCAGACAGCACAATTGGAGACGATACAAGGACAGGCTTTAGTGCTGCGTGCGCTGTGCCATTTGGACCTGACCAAAGTCTTTGCACAGCCTTATAATTTTACACCAGATGCTTCACACCTGGGTGTTCCTATATTATTAAAAACACCGACACCGGGTCAGGAAATCCCAAGGAAAACCATGAAGGAAACCTACGATCAGATCCTGAAAGACATTAACGATGCACTTCCTCTTTTACAGAAATACAACAATACGAATCAGGCAGTAGTGAGCTATCAGACTGCACTTGCTCTGCTTTCCAGAATCAATCTATACAAAGGCGATTGGGCCCAAAGTGTAACTTATGCAGATCAGGTAATTGCAGGCAACACCTTTAAACTGGCTACTGCTACTGAATATAAAAATGTCTTTATAGCCTACCCCTCTCCTGCTACCACCCCAAGGGTAGAAGTACTTTTTCAACTTTCTGCATTCGGCTTACCAAGCTATTCAACTACAGACATCAACTCTATATTTTCTTCATTCAGCAGCGCAAAATACAGGGCATCTACAAAACTGCTCAATTCTTTTGATGTTACAGACATCAGAAAGACAGAAATGTTTGTCAGTACTTCCGCAAAATCGATTACTAAAAAGTACGCGGATACCATTGCTACGGCGCCAAGGCCATTTGCAGTAAAAGTGATCCGGTTATCGGAAGTCTACCTGAACCGTGCAGAAGCCAACTGGAATCTGGGAAAATATGAACTTGCAGCAGAAGACTTACGAATCATTTCTCAACGTGCACATCCCGGACAGACGATCGCCATCAGCTACACTAACAATGCAAATCTATATAAACAGATTGCAGATGAAAGGAACCGGGAATTGTGTTTTGAAGGACACCGTCTGTTTGATATTGTAAGACGTAAGGAAGGTCTAGAACGCGGGGCTGACTGCAATTCGACCATATGCAAGCTAACTTATCCAAATGACAAGTTTGTCCTGCCAATAACAAACAAAGAGCTTGACGCAAACAAAGCAATGAAACAAAACCCAGGATATAACTAGTTAAAGAGATGAAAAACAAAATAAAAAACTCATTGGCCATGGCTATTGTATCGGCAATAATGCTATTGGCTGCCTGCTCCAAAGAACAAGTGCCGTATGATAACCCGTTTATTCATATCAATTTTGAAAATAAGAGCGCTATAGAAGTGCTAGCAAACCGGAAAGATACTGTTGCCTATCCAGTGTATCTGAGCACGAAACTTTTGTTTGAACCTGTAGAGGTCCAATATGAGGTGAAGGTAGGGGACGGCCTGTTAGAAGGCAAGGATTTTGAACTGATTACCAAAGGCAACAGTCTCAATTTTCCGCAGGGGATTTTCGAAAGACAGATCAAAATTGCCTGGAAAGAGGCTACGCTAGATCCGGCAAAAGATAATACCATCACCATCAGGTTGCTGAGCAATAATAAAAACTTTACAATGGGCATGCCTGGTCCAGATCAGTTGCAAAAACAATTAGTTATCACTAAAAAGTAAAAGCAAATGAAGATAACGATTAATTTAATGTTTTTACTCGCCTGGTGTAGCGGAATATTGGGCTCCCAGGCATTCGCTCAGCAATTGCCACAAGACCCAAACCTGCTGAAGGGAAAGCTTAAAAACGGCTTTACGTATTACATTTACAAGAGCAATAAAACGCCGGGGACTTCAGCCTTAAGACTGTTTCTCGATGCCGGCTCCTTGCAGGAAGAGCCGGATCAATTGGGGCTGGCCCATTTTATAGAGCACATGGCCTTCAACGGAACCAAACATTATTCTAAGAATGATGTGATTGAGTTTCTGGAGTCCAAAGGAGTGAAATTTGGTGCCGACCTGAATGCGCATACCAGTTTTGATGAAACGGTATACAAGATCAGCATCAATACCGAAGACGAAAAGAACCTGGAGAAATCGATAGACATCATGGCCGACTGGGCTTTTGGTGTAAGCTTCGATCAGCAGGAGATTGACAAGGAACGTGGTGTGGTAATAGAAGAATGGAGGAGCAAGCAAGGTGCTGACAACCGGTTGCGCGACCAATATCTGCCTGTGCTTTTCAATAAATCACGTTATGCAGAAAGACTGCCCATCGGTAAAGTGGAGATCCTGAAGAATTTTAAGCGCCAACGGATCGTAGACTTCTACGAGAAATGGTACCGGCCAGACCTGATGTCTATTGCGATTGTAACAGACATCGACCCTAAAAAAGTAGAAAGCTACATCCAGAAAGAGTTCAATCAGTACCGTGCGAAAAGTAAGGAAAAACGTATCTACTACGAACTGCCGCAGCACAAAGATACTTTGTTTTCGATCCTGACTGACAAAGAGGCCCGATCCATAGAGTTGAGTGTATTCCATAAGATCAAAGCATCTGCAGGGGTCAAAACGGAACAGGATTATCAACAGCAATTGATCAAAACGTTTTTCAATGCACTAGCGAAAAACCGTTTCAGTAGGATTTCACAACTCCAGAACGACTTCAAAGACGGAAGTTTTTCAGTAAGCAATGTTGTCCTGAAAAACGGGATCGTAGCCGGAGGTGTAGCCTTATACCATGACCAAATCCAGGAAGGCATCAGACAATACCTGATAGAAAGCCAAAGGATTGCCCGGTTTGGGTTTACCAAAGCTGAAATACAGAAATTCAGGGATGAATATATCGCTGCCATCAAACGTTCTGCGGCTGCAGAAGACAAGACACAGGCCGAAACTTACCTCAATGAGATCCATGATACCTTCTATGAAGGCAGCACCATGATCGCAAAAACAACCCGCAATCAACTCGCATTAAAATACGCTCCTCAAATAGATTCATTGACCCTACTCACCTTTTTACAATCGAAAAACAACCCGGACAATACCGTTGTCCTGCTGACAGCTCCTGAAAAGGATGCTGCCAGCCTACCGGGCCAACAGGCACTAAAAACCTTGTTTGCAGAAGTGAAAGCAATGAAACTAAAGCCATGGACTGATCAGGTGAGCATCCCTGATCGTTTACTGGTACAGGAACCAACAGCAGGAAAAGTAATCGGGGAAGAAAGGATTGATGCAGTAGGCCTTCTGAAATGGACCTTATCCAACGGCACTACCGTATACCTGAAGCCAACGACAGAGAAGAAAGATTACATCTCCATCTCCGGTTTTAGAAAAGGGGGCATTTATGCTTTAGATTCTACCCAGTTTGCCACAGCACAATTTGTAAAGCCGGTAACCGGGCTGAGCGGGGCCGGGGCATTTAGCCGTCGCGCCTTAACCGAATTCCTTACTGGCAATTCCGCTTCTGCCACACTGGTGCTTTCCGGCACCCGTGAAGGTGTAGTAACCAGTGCTGACTGGAAAGATGCAAAAACCATGTTTCAGCTGATGTACCTGAAATGGGTTTATCCTAACGCGGATCAGGTCACCTTTGAGCAAACGAAGCGCAGCACCATAGAAAGCCTGGAAAACAATAAACTCTCTCCTTCCTATGCTTACAATAAAGCGATTGCAGAATTGCTGAAAGGCGATGACGACTACGCTTCTGACATGACTGCGGAACGCATCAATAAAGAAGTCCGCTTCGAGAACATCATTCCTATATTTAAAAGCCGTTTTGGGTCGGCAAAAGACTTCCAGTTTGTAGTGGTAGGCGGCTTCCATCCGGACAGCATCAGACCGATGATTGAGCAATACATCGGGGGATTGCCTTCTGGTGATTACAAGAAAGGATTCGAATACAAAGGACCGGTAGGTGGTACTGAGGGCAAGGACATTCTGGTGTATGCAGGCGCTGCCCCTAAAAGTACGGTGAACCTGTTTTACCAAAGCAACAAAGTCAACTATGAATATCCAGAGATCCTGGTGCAGACCTTACTTCAGGAAGTGCTGAAAGTGAAGCTGCGCCTGAACCTGAGGGAAGAGAATTCAGGAGTTTATGGTGTCGGTGTAGCCATCTCTGCGACCAGCATCCCCTCTCCTTTGATTCGTTCAAGAATCTCCTTCAGTTGTGCCCCGGAATCGGCGGAATTTCTGATTAAACAAGCTAAGCTGGAAGTAGCCAAAGTGGCCAATGAACCCAATTATTTCCTGAGCGATCTTGCAAATATCAAAGTACAACAGATCGATGCTTACAAAAAGCAGGCAGGAAAAAACCTGTTTTGGAGTTCAGCGCTTAGAAACCAGTTTTACTACGGCTTCAAAGGCTACAGCTACTTCAATGAATACGAAAATATGATCAACAATATCACTCCTGCATCGATTGCAGCTTATGCTAAAAAGTATCTGATAGATACCCCCGGCATAAAGGCTGTTCTGATGCCGGAAAACTTTAAGACATTAAACTAATTGCGATGAAAAATATTCAAAAAATTTCCTTTCTGCTGATGTTGATCTTCCTGACTGCAGCGGGATGTAAAAAAGACCCCATTATGTATAGTAAAGGTATAGAGTCCTTTACACTGGTTGAAAAAAATGCCGCAGGTGTAGTGCTAAAGGAATATCCGGGGAGTATAACAAATGATGAGATCCTGGTATCCCTTCCTATAGAGGTTGACGTCACAAAACTAATTGTAGACTTCAAAACTGAAAATCCAAGAACAATTGTTCAGGTGGGTAACGAAGTTCAGGAGCCAGGATTAACAGAACAGGACTTCTCACATCCTTTAGCTTTCAGGATAAAAGCAGAGGACAAGAGCACACGTACTTATCAGGTTAGGGTAGAGAAGAAAATTGCACTGGAATCCTTTGGCTTTTACAAAGCCGACAATCCTGTATTACAGGACGATTATAAAGGAATCATCCGCGGAACGAAGATTGAAATTCCTGTACCTGAATCGATCGACCTGACAAAACTCGTTGCGAGATTTAAAACGACGACTGGTGCATCATTAAAAATCGGAGCAACGGCTCAACAAAGTCAGGTAAGTGTCAACGACTTTAGCAATCCCATTGAATATCTATTTTCTGATCCTGCACTGCAGATGGCTGAGCCGATCAAATTCACCGCATCGATATCGTTTATCGGCCCGAAATGGTGGATCATCGGAGAAAGCAACATCATTGTACCGACTACGAGTGACCTTAAGATGGCCATCAACCCCATCACCAAATATCCATACCTAGTCTATTACAGATCGGGAAAGGATGAGCAGGGAAATACTATCGCTACAGAGAACAGAAAAGCTGCCGTCATCAGTTATACAGGATCGACCTGGACTTACCTTGGGGCCTCAACTGGAATTTCAGAGGCAAGGGCGGTGGGCACTCAAATTTCCTTTGATGACGAGGGTAATCCTTATATTGGGTATAACGACTATAGCGACAGTCAGCAAAAAGGAACTGTGCTTAAATATGAAAACAACAAATGGGCGCCAGTCGGTGCAAAGTATTTTACACCAATGAAGCTGGATAAGTTCTCTTTTGCCATAGGCGAAAATAGCCAGCCGATAGTAGCGGTTTCAACTGGAACTGCAATAACAGGATATGCACGTCGTGCGATTTATGTTTCGGGTTTCATCACGGGTCAGTGGAACAACATGACACCAGCGATCGCGAACCCATTGATTGGCGCTGTATCTGCTTTTAGGGGGCTAGACGGAAAAAGTTACCTCGCCGTACTTGATAGAAACAGCAATTTAAGCATGTATAAGCTGGTAAATGGCGTTTGGACGGCCGTTGGCCCTACTGGCTTCAGGGCAGCTGATAACTTGGCTCCCTATACGTCGGTAATTGGCGCTGCAAGTGCAACAGGAGAAGTTTATATCGGATACCAAACTGTAGTTTCCAGTCAGCGCCTGAACCGCATACTTAAGTTCAACAAAGTAAGTGCTGTCTGGGAAGAACTCGGGTCTGCCGGAAACAGCCAGGGCGAAGATGAAAAATATGCATTAGCCATAGACCCAAGCGGAAAACTGTACTTCGCTTTTGGGAATAACTCGGGTTTGTACTTCCGGACGTTTAACGAAGCTACAAATAACTGGAACACGCAACGATTAGTGGTATCAGGTAAAATCAACGGCTTTGACCTCCAGGTTTCCTCCGATGCTATTCCCTATATCGCGGTGAGTACAGCAGGTGACAACAAAACTACAGTATACAAATACACGACTACAAAGTAAGCAATATTCAACTTATGAAATTAAGACTAGTAGTAGTATTAGCGATGATCTTTGTGCAAGTGAAGGCACAAACAGTGGCATCCGGCTACGTATACCATGACAGCAACAACAACGGCAAAAAAGATCCCAATGAAAAAGGGATTGCCCGCATTGCGGTCAGCAATGGACAGGAAGTTACACTAACAGATGCGAAGGGCTTTTACAAGCTCCCTATTGCTGAAGACAATATGATCAGCGTGATTAAACCCACAGGATATCAGGTTCCTTTGAATGCAGATAACCTGCCGCAGTATTTTTACAACCACAAGCCGAAGGGCTCTCCGGTGCTAAAATACAAGGGTGTAGCCCCTACCGGCCCTCTGCCAAAGTCTGTGGATTTTGCTTTAAGAACCCATAAAGAAAATGACAACTACACTGCGCTGATTTTTGGTGACCCACAGGTCTATAACGAAGAACAGGTGGATTACTTCGTCCGCGATGTTATTAAGGAAGTAGAGGGCGTTAAAAACGTTTGCTTCGGCATCAGTATGGGGGATGAGGTAGGCGATAAGCTGGATCTGTTTCCTTCCTATACCGCAGCCGTGAGGCGGGTAGGTATTCCATGGTACAACATGATAGGCAATCACGACCTGGATATGGATGCGAAAGACGACTTGTTTTCAGACGAATCTTTCGAAGCTCATTTTGGCCCTGCTACCTATGCCTTTAACTATGGGAAAGTGCACTTTATCGTGCTCGACGATGTGTTGTACCCAGATCCGAGAGATGGCCGTGGTTACTACGGAGGCCTCAGGGAAGATCAGTTGAAGTTTGTAGAAAACGACCTGAAGTATGTACCCAAAGATTACCTGATCGTGATGACCATGCACATCCCGATGAGCGAGCCGGAATTTCTTTTTAGCTCAGCAACCAGGAAAAGGTTGTTCAATGCCATCAAAGATTTCCCTCATACGCTGTCCATTTCTGCACACACGCACATGCAGCGCCAGGATTTTTATGTCAGGGGAACGGAATGGCTGCAGGATAAACCACATCACCATTTCAATATAGGAACTGCATCCGGCGATTTCTATTCAGGCTTGAGCGATAAAAATGGCACACCGATCTCTACCATGCGGGACGGTACACCAAAAGGCTATGGTTTCATTCATTTTAAGGGAAACCAATATGTAATCGACTATAAGGTAGCAGGTAAAGATGCCAGCGAACAGATGAGGATCACAGTTCCGGAAAAATTGACCAAAAACAGCGACAGCATTGCAGAGGTATGCGTCAATTTCTATACCGGAGCGAAGGACAATAAGGTACAATACAGGATAGATAACGGGGACTGGAAACCAATGGAGCAGCGTTTTGAATTTGACCCTTTCTACCTGGCAGAGGTCGCCGAATGGAAGCGTATTACAGACAAGACGAAGAAAGCCAGAAGACCTTCCAATCCCGCTAAAAGCACGCATTTATGGAAAGGTATTTTGCCTTCGGACCTAAGCCCGGGAACCCACGCTATCGAAGTGAAGGCAGTAGATGTATTTGGCCGCTCTTTTTCTCAAAGGAGCAGTTATACGATTGTTGAGTAATTTAAAACATCCCGAAGCAGAATGACTGCTCCGGGATGTTTTTCTATCAGTTAAGGGTGAGCATCACCACACTTTTTGCAGGGATCTGCACCGTTTTACCTTTTGCGGCAAAGTCTTTCAATACGATCTTATTTTTATTTTCAAAGGTATTGTAGTCAGACACATTTGCTGAACTTAGGATTTTCCCTGATAACACCTCTGAATCCAAATTTACATTAACGTTGGCTGTCAGAGAAGTGTTCACTATGCTTACATGCACAACGCCTTTGGCATCTCTGGAGGCACTGACATTCAAATCAGGATGCGAAATGTCTGTCTTGACCAACGTGGCGTCCTGATGCACTTTATACAGGTCGAAAATATAATAGGTTGGCGTGAGCAACATCTGATCTCCCTTCGTTAAGATCACCGACTGAATTACGTTTACGGTCTGCGCAAGGTTGGCCATTTTTACGCGCTCTGCATGGTTATTGAATACGTTCAGGGTAAGACCAGCAACCAGCGCATCACGCAGGGTATTCTGCTGGTACATAAAGCTTGGGTTGGTTCCGGCCTCTACATCAGCCCAGACACCCCATTCATCAACCACCAGAGCTACTTTTTTCCCTTTATCGTATTTATCCATGATCGCCGAATGTTTGGTTACGATCTCTTCAATTCTTTTTGCCTGCTTAATAGAAGTTTGGTATTCTGCTTCATTGAAATCTGTGGCCTTACCCCTTGGCTCCCACCGTCCACTCGGAAAGGTATAGTAATGCAGCGATAAACCCCACATGCTCCTGCCCGGGATATTTTTCATCAATACCTCTGTCCAGTTGTAATCATCGATATTGGCTCCGCCTGCAATCTTCTTCAACGGGGCGCCCGGATAGCTCATACAGAAGGTCTCATACTGCTTATACAGATCGGCATAATACTCGGGCCGCATGTTTCCTCCACAGCCCCAACTTTCATTTCCTACTCCCCAGAAAGGAACTTTAAAGGGCTCAGGATGTCCATTTTTTGCGCGGAGTGCCGATAAGGTACTCTTGCCTCCATAGTTCAGGTATTCGATCCAGTCTTTCATTTCCTGCGGATTTCCAGTTCCGACGTTTCCGGCCAAGTAAGGATCACAACCAATGAGGCTGCAAAGCTCCAGAAATTCATGCGTACCGAAGGAATTGTCTTCGGGTACCATGCCCCAGGTGGTGTTGATGCCTATGGGTCTCGAGACTTTGGTGCCGATTCCATCGCGCCAATGGTATTGGTCGGCAAAACATCCGCCAGGCCAGCGCAAATTGGGTACTTTGATTTCCTTCAAAGCTTTAACAATATCCATCCTGATCTTTCCATTTCGGTAAAATCCATCGTAAATACTTCTGCCCAGGTGCTCAGCAAACTGTCCATAAATGTGTTTGGATATGATCACGTCGGTTTTCTGAAGTTTCAAATCTGCTGATTCCTGTGAAAAAGCAAGGTATGGGCCTGCCAGCAGCCATAAAGTGGCAAATAGTTTTTTCATTATATCTGGTTTTCTCTCAGACAAAGCTAAGTCATACCACAAAAACTCATGATTCGATATTAACCCATCATCACCTTATTTTAACCCTGGGTCCGACAAACATTAAAACCTGAGCCCAAGCCCGATAGAGCAGGTCAGCATTGCGGTCTTCAAATTATTGCCATTGGCTGCTACATCTTTTTTAAAAACAGGCAGCATGGTATAGCTCATTCTGAAATCCCCAAGAGGCGACACGCTGCGGGTATTGTGCTCACCGACTTTGATCCCCAGCAGAATACTATTGTTGAAATGATTGACGTTATCCAGCCGGCTTTTTTCATTAACGGCTCGTCGCCCTGAAGCATCTATTGATTCCGCATACCTTACTTTCGTAGTGGCACGAACAGAGATCGCAGGTGCCATCCCCGCATACGCAGCGACATAAGTTCTGCTATCAGGATCAGCGAAATTGTAGTTTACGGTGATCGGAAACTCCAGGTAAGCCAGGTTGTAATTGAAATAATTGTAGGCCTGCTGTTCATTCCCTTCCTCATCATAAGTAACCACATAGTCGTTTTTCTCCCGATGTGCCATCCCCCTGGAGCTATACAATACCTCGGCGCCGATACTAAACCGATTCGAGATGCTTCCTTCCGCGGTTAAACCACCAAATCCGGAAGCATGGAAAAAACGCCTGAAATAGTCGAGTCTGGCACGCTGGGCAGGACCAAAGGGTTCTACCGTACGGGTAAAAAGCGAAGCGTTGAACCCTCCCTTGATGCCAAATTTTACTTTACGTTCAAATGGGTCCTGGGCATGTGCATACAGCCCATAGAAGAGCAAGACGCTCAAAATAGATGTAAATTTCATAACGGTTATATTTGTGTGTAATCTAATTTATGAAATAAAAATCCATTGGCTGATTTTACCCCATCATTATCTGATCTTCGCATAATGATGTTACAAAACATAGATATCTGAGAATACTCTTATTTTTGGTACAAAATCAAAATTGAAACCATTCATGTTCCAAATCAAACCCGCAAAACTCTACCTGACCATAGTGTCGGCTGTTGCGATTACTTCAGCTCTACTTGCCTTTAAGACGGGAAGTACAGATGCAAAACATGCTTTAAAGCCGCTGGACACGGTTAAAAGCAGTCTTAAAAAACCAGAAGACAACAGATTTACAAAAACTATTCTATCCAATGACCTGAATGAACCCATAGAGCTTTCCCTGGCCCCTGACGGCAGGGTCTTCTTTGTGGAGCGTGCCGGAAATTTCTATGTATATAACCCGGCAACGAAAAAAACTTCCCTGATTTATAAATTCCCTGTCAAGGCGGTTGACAAATACCTGAACGGTATGCTGGGCATGACCATAGATCCTGATTTTGCCAGCAACAACTACCTGTACTTTTTCTACACCGCATCTGCAGGTAATCAGTACAAACAGCACATTTCACGCTTTAAGATCAGCAAAACCAGTGTGCTGGACCTGAAATCGGAAAAAGTGATCATTGAGGTACCCATAGACCTGGAGGTAAGTGCACATACCGGGGGCTCCATGGCCTGGGACAAGGACAAAAACCTATTCATCTCTACCGGTGACAACACTGTTCCATTTGAATCTCAAGGTTATGCCCCCATAGACAGACGTCCAAACCGCGTAAACTATACCGCCGAACGTTCGGCAGGAAATACCAATGACCTTCGTGGCAAGATCCTCAGGATTCATCCCGAAGCAGATGGCAGTTATACCATTCCTGAGGGAAACCTCTTCCCAAAAGGGACAGAGAAGACCAGACCTGAAATTTATGTGATGGGCTGCAGAAATCCTTACCGGATTTCTGTTGATGCCGCTACGGGCTACTTGTACTGGGGTGAAGTAGGTCCGGATGCCGGTACCGATGCTGCTCAGGGTGTACGTGGATATGATGAATTCAATCAGGCTAAAAAAGCCGGAAACTATGGCTGGCCGTATGTCATTGGCAATAACATCCCTTATAAGGAATTTGATTTTGCCACTAAAGCTGTGGGCGCAAGTTTCGACCTCAATGGTACTGAGAACAACTCGCCTTACAATACCGGACTACAAAAACTGCCTGCAGCGCAAAAACCCTTAGTGGCTTATCCCTACAATAAATCGGAAGAATATCCTTTCCTTGGTGAGGGAGGCAGATGTGCCATGTCAGGGCCTGTATACCACTATGATCCGGCGATAAAGGCTACTGGCAAAATGCCTGAGTATTACGATAAAGCGCTGTTTGTATACGACTGGATGCGCAATTGGATTTTCGCCATGCGCCTGGATGAGAACCAGAATTACAAAAGCATGGAGCCTTTTATGGAAAGCAATGGCGACTTCAGGCGCCCTATGGATATTGAGGTGGGACCTGACGGCTCTTTATACATCCTGGAATACGGATCTGTATATGGCATAGACAATGTGGATGCGAGGCTGGTGAGGATTGATTTCAACGGAGGCAACCGCGCGCCTTTCGCAAAGATTGCTACAAACGATACCATAGGACTTGCACCTTATAAAGTTTCCTTCGCCTCAAAAAGTTACGACAATGATACCGGTGACAAACTGAGCTACCAATGGACTTTCGAAGGTGGTAAAGTAGGATCTACAGCGGAAAATCCAGAGCACACTTTTAAGAAGAATGGCATTTACAAGGTTTTGTTGAAAGTGACCGATCAGTCCGGAAAATTTTCAACTACCTCTAAAGTTATAAAAGTGGGCAATACGATGCCACAGGTCGCCATCAACACCAGTAGCAATAGCACCTTCTTTTTCCCCAAAGCATCGGCTTTTAGTTACAATGTAGTGGTAAAAGACAGAGAAGACAAGGTGATCAGCCCGGCGAGGCTAAAAGTGAGCATGAACTATATTGCTAAAGTGGCGAGCACACAGGCCCTGATAGGACATCAGGAAATCAGCCCGACTTACAATTTCGGTAAATCGCTGATCGCTAAAAGTGACTGTAAAGCCTGTCACCAGGTAAATGCCAAATCCGTTGGTCCCTCATTCATGCAGGTAGCCAAGCGTTATGCAACTAATAAATCTGCAGTGACTGTGTTATCCAAAAAAATCATTGCCGGTGGTGGCGGGGTTTGGGGCGAACATTCCATGAGCGCCCATCCCCAACTGAGCAGGGACGATGCCAGCGAGATGGTGAAATACATCCTCTCTTTGACTGCAACGGCGGCTAACCCGGCCTTACCAAAACAAGGCAGCACAACATTGAACAAACACCTGACCACAAGGGATCAGGGCAGGTACGTATTCACGGCTTCCTATACAGACAATGGCGGAGCGATTACACCACTAACGAAAAAAGAGACCATCTTGTTGCGTCCGGCAAAAGTACAGGCAGAAGATGCAGACCTGCTAAACAATGTACAACGGAGCGAAACCTATCTGGGCAGCATCCATAACGGTTCCTATTTTGTGTTCAAAAACATCGACCTGAAGAACATCTCCCGGTTAACCTACAACTATGCCTCTGCACAGCACAACGGTACGATAGAAGTGCATATAGATTCAGCGGAAGGACTACTGATCAGTACGGTGGATTTCAGTACAACTGGGGACTGGAAAAAATATGTAGATCTAAATGCCCAGATTAAGAATCCTGGTGGAAGGCATGACCTCTATTTTGTGGTGAAAAAAGCGTCGAAGCCAAATAATGACCTGATCAGTATCGATTGGATCAATTTCGCACAGTAAGGTAAAGGCAATGCATAAAAAAGGCCCCGCTGCGATGCAACGGGGCCTTTTTTATAGCTAATTTTAAGATTAAGCTTTTTTGAAACGCTCAGCTACAGCATCCCAGTTTACTACATTCCAGAAAGCAGCAATGTAATCAGGACGTTTGTTTTGGTATTTCAGGTAATAAGCATGTTCCCATACATCCATACCCAAAATAGGAGTACCTTTTACTTCAGCGATATCCATTAAAGGGTTATCTTGATTTGGTGTAGAAGAAACTACCAGTTTTTTATCGGCACCAACACTTAACCAAGCCCATCCGGAACCAAAACGTGTAGCACCTGCTTCTGCAAATTTAGTTTTGAAGTCTGCAAATGAACCAAAAGCAGCATTGATTGCATCAGCCAGTGCACCTTTAGGTTCACCACCTTTGTTTGGACCAATTACTTCCCAGAACAAGGAGTGGTTATAGTGACCACCACCGTTGTTTCTTACTGCAGCAGGGAATTTAGAGATATTTTTAACGATTTCTTCAATGCTTTGGCTTGCCTCAGGTTTGCCTTCCAATGCCTTGTTCAGGTTGGTTACATAAGCCTGGTGGTGTTTACCATGGTGGATTTCCATAGTTTGTTTATCGATATGCGGTTCTAATGCATCTGTTGCGTACGGTAACGCAGGTAATTCAAAAGCCATATTTATTTATTTTAAAAATTAAAACTTGTTTTTCAAGACAAATATAACATTCGGGGGTTAAGTTTTGTTCTTTCCTTTGTAAAGTTTAGCCTCTTTTGTTGAGAAAGAACCTGGTCATCAGTTCTCCGCATTCATCGGACAGTACTCCTCCTTTTAAATTTGTTTTTGGATGCAACAATTGCGCTCCTTTGGTACTGAAGCCACGCTTTGGCTCTGCTGCGCCATAGACAAGGCGGCCCAATTGTGTCCAGTAGCTCGCTCCGGCACACATCACACAAGGCTCGATGGTAACATACAGCGTACAGTCTTTCAAGTATTTTCCACCCAAAGTTTGCGCTGCGGCAGTAAAAGCCTGCATTTCAGCATGGGCTGTGACATCATTCAGCTGCTCGGTAAGGTTATAGCCGCGACCTACGATGCGGCCTTTACAGACGACGATGGCCCCGATAGGGATCTCTTCTGCCTTATAGGCTTTCTGTGCCTCCTGCAAAGCCATACGCATATAATGCTCATCTTCCGCTGCCGGGTTCTCTTCTTCTGAAAAATTATAAAAGCTCATGTCCAAAGATAGCATTTATATCATTTTACTTCCATTGGGCACCTTCCCTTTGAGCGTGCAAAGCACAATATGACCATTTTCATCTGCGAAGCCAGTGACCAAAAATTCCGACATAAACTTGCCGATCTGTTTTTTGGGGAAATTAACGACTCCAATTATTTGCTGACCGACCAGTTCTTCTTTAGTGTAATGACTTGTGATCTGGGCACTACTCATCTTAATGCCCAATTCGCCAAAATCAACTTTTAGTTTGTATGCCGGTTTACGAGCCTCCGGGAAATCAAAAACCTCAAGGATCGTTCCTGCACGCAATTCCACTTTTTCAAAGTCGGCCCAATTTATTTCTTCCATCATAGGGCTAAAAGTATCAAATTTAGTTTTCTCAGGAAAATCTTGAGCTCTTGCTTTTTTCAGCGAAAGATGCAGCCTGCGAAGAGAATGCTCAATTTTTCATTCCTTTTTCTAAAATTTAGTTTTCTAAGAGCAGGCCTAAGCGGTTTCGCTTTTTCAGCGAAAGATGCAGCCTGCGAAGAGAATGCTCAATTTTTCCTTTACTTTTGCATCATGATTGAGGTAATACTGAAAAAAGGCAAAGAAAAAGCAGCTGTGCTGCGCCACCCATGGATTTTCTCCGGAGCACTCGACAAAGTGAAAGGCAAACCCTTAAATGGAGAAGTAGTGGCAGTAAGGTCGGCCGATAAAGAATTTCTTGCTTACGCTTATTACCACGACCAATCCAGGGTCGCATTGCGCCTCCTGGAATGGAACGAAGAAACGATCATTGATAAGGCATGGTATAGCCAAAAAATAAAGCAAGCAATTGCCTCACGTTCACACCTGCTGAGCGAAGAGACCAATACTTGTCGTCTGGTATTCAGCGAGGCTGATATCCTTCCCGGCCTGATCGTCGACAAATACGCGGATTTCTTATCCCTGCAAGTATTGAGCGCAGGTATAGACGCGGTACAGAGCGACATTATAGAAATCCTGATCGCAGAATTAAATCCTAAAGGAATATTTGACAAGAGCGATGCCGGCGCAAGAAAACACGAAAACCTGGAGCCTGTACAAGGATTATTATGGGGTGAGACTCCTCCTGAGTTTATAGAAGTAAAAGAAAATGGCATCAAATACCACATCAACATTGCCGATGGCCAGAAATCCGGATTTTATTGTGACCAGCGGGACAACAGGATGATCCTTGCCGAATACACAAAAGAGAAAACCGTATTGGATTGCTTTTGCTATAGTGGTGGCTTTTCATTAAACAGCCTGAACCATGGCGCGACCCACGTAACCAGTGTAGACAGTTCCGGTCTGGCCATAGAAACCCTACAACATAATTTGGGACTGAACGGCTTTGCTGCCGACAAACAAAACAGTATACAATCTGATGTTAATAAACAACTGAGGACATTCAAAGAAGAAGGAAGAAAATTTGACGTCATTGTATTGGATCCGCCTAAATATGCACCTTCCCGTTCTGCGCTTGATCGTGCAGCAAGAGCATACAAAGACCTCAACAGGCTGGGCATGCTGCTACTCGAAAGCGGGGGCATACTGGCTACTTTCTCCTGCTCAGGAGCGGTAGATATGGAAACCTTTAAGCAGATCATTGCCTGGGCTGCATTGGATGCAGGTAAGGAAGTCCAGATCATCAAACAATTCCATCAGCCGGAAGACCATCCGGTAAGGATTTCCTTTCCGGAAGGCGAATACCTGAAAGGTTTGTTGCTCCGCGTCTTGTAATTAGTCTTCGGGGAGTTGATCATACTCCCCTTTCATGGCGTAGTACCCAAAAATGACCAATCCAGCACTGATGGGAATAAAGATGAACAATATAATCCCCCATTGCAGGGCAGTATTTGTTTTAGCCACTCCTTCCGCTGCGAGGCCTACCTTTTCTATGGCCTGCATGAACATAAATATAATGGATGCGGGGCCCAATACGATCCACAATAATCCTAATGCTTTCTTTAATCCGTTCATAACCTTATTTTATGATTCAGCCTCTCCGTGGTCGGGCTTTTTGTTTGACAAATAAACAGCTCCAATAACAAAACTCAATGCGGCGATACCGATTGGATACCATAAACCAGATAATGGCGTGGAACCGGAGAAACTGGCTATCAGTGTAGCAATGAAGGGCACCAGTCCGCCAAACACCCCATTACCAACATGATATGGCAGGGACATCGAAGTATACCTGATCTTGGTAGGGAACAGCTCTACCAGGAAAGCTGCAATAGGGCCATAAACCATTGTGACCAGTAAGATTTGAAAAAAGATCAGCGCAACAAATTTCCAGAATACTGGTGTGGACAATTTTTTATCAATAAAACTATCAGGATGGGCAATTGCTGGTTTACTGGCATCTGCATATTGTGTATGTGACTGAACTTTGGTGAAAGAAGCGCCATCTTGCAAGCTAACCATAAAACTGGCAGAAATCAAACTGTCCTGTGTACCCTCAATCAAACGCTTACTCACCACAGGACCGGAAACTTCTTTAATATCTTGCTGTGTCACCCTGCTGAAATCTGTGTCATCTAGGAAAACCTGATAAATCGGCCGGTAAAAAATAATCCCCAGTAGCATACCTGTGAGCATGATCCATTTCCGACCTACTTTATCACTCCAGGAACCGAAGATGACGAAAAATGGAGTTGCAAAGGCAATTCCCCATAAAAGAATGTACCTGGAATCATTGAAATCAACTTTACAGGTATTTTCTATGAAAGACTGTGCATAGAATTGCCCTGTGTACCAGATCACGCCCTGACCCATGGTAGCACCAAACAGGGCAAGCAATACCATTTTGAAATTGGCCTTGTGACTGAAACTTTCCTTTAGTGGGTTTTTAGAAATATTGCCTTCTGTCTTCAGTTTGGTGAACATGGGTGATTCATGCATTTTCATCCGGATGTAGATGGACACCCCTACCAGTAAGATAGACAAGAGAAAAGGCACCCTCCAGCCCCAGTCTGCAAAACCCTCGGCCCCGATGATGTTTTTGGTCAGTACGATAATGCCAAGAGAAAGGAACAGTCCGCCTGTGGCTGTGGTCTGGATCCAACTGGTAAAGAATCCTCTTTTATGTGCTGGCGCATGCTCTGCTACGTAGGTCGCTGCGCCACCATATTCTCCTCCGAGGGCGAGTCCCTGAATGAGGCGCAGTATGAGTACTAGGATGGGAGCTGCATAGCCGATACTGGAATAGGAGGGTATCAATCCGATCAGGAAGGTGGAACCTCCCATGAGGACTAAGGTAAGCAGGAAGGTATATTTCCTGCCAATCAGGTCACCTAGGCGCCCAAATACGAGGGCTCCAAATGGCCGGACAATAAATCCTGCTGCAAAAATGGCCAGGGTATTGATCAGTGCAGAGGCGCCCGCATCTGCAGGAAACAATTGTGCCCCAATGATGGTAGCCAGGCTACCGAAGATGTAGAAATCATACCATTCGATCAGCGTGCCCAATGAAGAGGCACCGATCACCTTGAAAATACTGCTTTGTTGTGGTTCCCGGCTCATGTAAGTAATTGGAATATTTGGCTTTAGAAATAAAGCTACAATTTATTCTCAATTATGCACACGCGGTGCTTAAAAAATTATTCTTCTTCTTTAAAATAAACTTTATAATAGTTCATGTACTTCTCATCGTCGAAGCCCTTTTCTATCAACTCCTTATCTCCATGGATATAGATATGAAAGTTCTTATCGAGTTTAAGTACGCTTTTAAATACCCTGGCCTGCTTTTTTACCGCAGCTCCGGAGATGTCGAAGCTATCTGGTATCGGTGCATCGAACTCTTCTTCGTAGTTTTTTTTAAAGTTTTTGAAGGATGCTATTCCTTCTTCATTTCCGATAACTTCATTTGAGAATTCTTCCAGATCAAAGCTTTCCTTTTCCTTGAAATATTTCATTGATTTATTGAGCAGATCAATCTTATCTGCTTTAGAGATTTCAAAATCCTGATCCAGCTTCTCAGTAACGAAGGTCTTGTAAACGCCAAGGACATTATTGGTTTGGTTGAAATTGTCATTTCTGATCCTCAGTTTCAGGAACTCATCTTTCCAATAAACAGCCTCTGTACCCCTGTTGGTATGGTCTATTACAGCGACACAAAAGCCTTCTTCCTTGTCTGTATTGAAGATCAGGCAACCTTTGTCCAATTTGTTGATGTTGATCGCATCCTGCTCATAGCTCAGTGCAAAGCCACTATTTTCGGGATAGACTTTCAAATAGGTTTCCTTGGTCTCCGATTTGAAGATCCCAATCGCATCATGTAGTTCACCTTCAATCTGCACGTTTTCAAAATAAGCCAGGTAAAGTTCTCCTGATTTGATTTTAGGATGCCCGGAAACTTCGTAAAGGTACTTCGCAAGTTCTTTACTGTTTTCGTGGAAGGTTTCTCCGTTCTCAAAGATCCCCGCAGCAAAGTGATAGACTTCATTCAGGTTCAGGTCCGAATTGGGATGAAAAAACCGATAGACTTCATTTACTTTCTCATAAGGCCCCAAAAAGTATTGTTGCAGCAAATTACTCAGCATACTGTCCTGAATGGCTACTGATGTTTCGGACAATACGTAAAATTCGTCCTGGGATTTATTTCCGATCCTATGGATGGAAAGTTCTGCCAGGGAGGCTTCAAAAAAAGAGATCATGAAATGGTTTTACTATTTTTCGGTTTGTTCTTTGTGTGGCGTATTTTTCAGCTTAATGGGCTTCTCTGTATTTTTCTTCATTTTCAGATTGAGCATTTCTACCAGAATAGAGAACGCCATGGCAAAATAAATGTAACCTTTGGGAATATGCTGGTCCAGGCCTTCTGCGAGCAGAGAAACACCGATCAGTAGTAGAAAGGAGAGGGCAAGCATCTTAACTGTAGGGTGATTATTGACGAAGTCACTGATCGCGCTGGCCGAAATCATCATGATAATGACTGCAATCATTACCGCAGCAATCATAATCTCTACATGCTCTGCCATCCCTACTGCGGTAATTACAGAATCCAGCGAGAACACGATATCCAGAAGAAGTATTTGAACAATGACGCCGGAAAACGAATAAACTTTCCCTTTCAGTTCTTTCTCTTCTTCGCTTTCCAGTTTATCATGGATTTCATGGGTGCTTTTATAGATGAGGAATAATCCACCAATGATGAGGATGAGGTCACGACCCGATATAGCCAGCTTTTCCAGCCATTCCTGACTGCTGACATTAAACCAGGCGCCGATGTTGAATAGCGGGGTAGTCAATGTCATGACCCAGGTCAGCGACAATAAGAGTAGTATCCTGGTAATCATAGCAAGACCTAAGCCCAGCTGACGGCCTTTTTTCTGTTGATGGGCAGGCAGTTTACCTGACAGGATCGAAATAAAAATGATGTTATCTATTCCTAATACAATTTCAAGGACGGTTAAAGTCAGGAGAGAAATCCAGGCTTCAGGACTACTTAAAAATTCCATATGGTAAATTTTTCTTGGCGCTAAGATATAAAAAAAGCTTGCTGAATCATCAACAAGCTTCCGGTGTGTTTGGTTTAGCTTTTTTATCTAAACAGTACGGAACCATAATCAGACTTGATTTTTACAAGTCCTGTTCCTCCATTTCCTATCCTGCCGGTATAATTTTTTGAGGTTGAATTGCGATCTCCCAAAAGCTGTGCTGAAATCTGATCTCCGTACTTGAATGGGGCATAACTCGTCTTTACATCAAAATCTGCATTGAAACCTCCCGCAAATCCGACATTGATCGCCAGGTAATTTCCATCTATCTGTAGTGACCTGCACTGGGCACCAACTTCATCTATGCTGAGTTTGTTGTATTGCATGTCTATATTGCCATTGCCTTTTAACGAACCGATCGTTACGGACGTGTATTGTGTATTCAGGTCAAGCCCACTTACCGTTCCCAGGCTGAGGTTACTGTATTGCTGGTTGATGCGTGCGTTTGCCTTAACGGTGTTTATTGTCGCATTGGCATATTGAATATTAAGATCCAGTTGTTCAGTCGTACCGATAGTCAAGCCTGAACCGTATTGCTGCTTGATCAATGCCATTCCTCGGATTGTGTTGATGCTCACTGCAGCGTATTGTGCATCAAGATCCAGATTCGATACAGTACCAATAGTCAATCCGGAGCCATATTGGTGCTTGATTACTGCTTTATTGATACGCTGAATATCTGTCTTACCATACTGTACGGAGATATAATTGTTGTTGCTCTTTAAGTTGGTTGCCGAAAAATTGCCATACTGCACTTTGGCATACAATGCTCCTGTCAGATCTTCCAGGGAAACATTGCCGTAATTCTGCGATAAGGTAAGGGAATTTGAAACAGGCATATAAACGATATAATCTACTTTCACTTCCACCCTGCCGCGTTTCCTGGTTAGCCCCAGATTCACCTGATTGATCTTCGTCTTAAAAACAACCTGATCTCCCTGCTTCCCAGCCTCAATGTTCACTCCATCTAAAAGTTTCTGGGCATCAGTATCGGAGTTACCATAGGCTTTGATACTCACTTCAACCTTCACTTCCTTCTTTTCCCAGGTCTTGATTTGCATCGATCCGTACTCATTGCTGAGCACAACTTTATCGTTAGCTGTAGCAGGGTAAGTACGGCTGAAAATTTTTAATTTCTGCGGGCCGTCTAAATTCACCTGATCGGCCTTCAGAACCGCAAGATTTACATCCAGATTAAGGTTTACTTTGGCAAGAACGTTCTCCAACCGTTGCATCCCCAACTCTATTTGACGCTCAATGGCCCGCTCATCAATATTGACCTCCACATGCTGCGCAAAAGCTCCGTTCATGGTGAAAAGTAAAAATAATAGTATGGTTAAAGCTCTCATATACTGTTCTCTTTTTTATACTGGTCTACCTCGTTGATGATCGATAGCTGCTGATTGATAATTTGAAGTTGTATCTCCAGGTTTCTGACCATGGCTTTTACTACTATTTTTTTGTTTGGGCTGGTTTGCAGTTCTTCTTTAAGTCTGGTATAATCCGCAGCCAGGTCATTCAGATCCTGACTAAACTTCTTATACAGATCAGGGTTGCTTGTGGCAAACACCATTAGGCTATCTTTTTTCTCTTCGATCAGTGTCGCAAATTTCATCTCCTTTTTTGCATATGAAGGATTGATGTCCGCGATATCCAGTTCCCTTGTCCTGTTACGATAGGTATATATAAAAATAAACGTGATGATCACGGTGAAGGATGCTGCTATACTGAACCAAAACGGCACCCTTAAAGGCTTTTTTAGGCGGTCCTGCTCCAGGCCGATTTCAATTCTGCTCCATAAATCTCCTGGTGGGGACGCGACATCAAACGCTTTCTTATTTGCTTTGATATACTCTTCTAAGTTATTGCTCATCTCATGCTCCTCTCTTTGCTAATAAGCTATTTAATTTCACTTTGGCCCTCATGTACTGTGATCTTGAGGTATTTTCTGATATTTTCAAAATGTGGGCAATTTCTTCATGATCATAACCCTCAAATAAATACAAGGTCAACACAACACGGTATCCGTCTGGCAGTTTCGAAACCGCGTCCCTAATTTCATTCACCTTCATCTCCAGATCATCAAAAGGCACTGTTTCCTCGGCTGCAACATCAATACCATCTATGCTGATAAATTCGGCTTTGCGTTTCCTGAGTTGATTGATTGATTTGTTGATCACGATCTGCTTTAACCAAAGACCAAAAGTAGTTTCCCCTCTAAAACTATCTATCCGGGTAAATGCATCTAAAAATGCCTCCTGTAATACATCCTCTGCCTCCGCCTCCTGGGCCAGAATCCTCAAAGCAACATTATACATCGCTTTCGCGTACAACTTGTAAATCTCAAATTGTGCTTTCCTGTTGGCCTTACGACATTCTTCTACCAGGTGAAGGTGCTTATCTATGTATACTGCTTCCAATGATCTTTGTATTCGTTATATAGGACAATGAGGAATCTGAAACGTTGCATATCTGTTTGATTTTTTTTCAATGTCCCATTAAAATCTCCATAGCCTGAAATATGTGGTTCAAAATCAATATTTTTGCCGCTTAATTATTATTAATAATGCTAAGAACAACTACTTGCGGCGCTTTGACCATCGATAACCTGGGAGAAAATGTGATCCTATGCGGCTGGGTACAGAAATCCAGAGATCTTGGAGGAATGACCTTTATTGATATTCGTGACAGATATGGAATCACCCAATTGGTTTTCAATATGGATGACAACCGCGAATTATGCGAAGCAGCACGCAACCTGGGCCGAGAGTTTGTAATCAAAGCCAGCGGTCTTGTCGTAGAACGCTCCAACAAGAACCTGAAAATGCCAACAGGGGAAGTGGAAATCAAGATCACTGCGCTTGAGGTATTGAATGCAGCCAAATTACCTCCCTTTTTAATTGATGATGAAACCGACGGCGGCGACGATCTTCGGATGAAATACCGTTACCTGGATTTACGCAGAAATCCTGTACGCAATAATATGGTCTTACGCCATAAAATGGCCCAGGCTGTAAGACGTTATCTGGATGGACTGGACTTTATCGAAGTAGAAACTCCTGTCCTGATCAAATCGACACCTGAGGGTGCACGTGATTTCGTAGTACCAAGCCGAATGAATGCAGGCGAATTTTATGCCCTGCCACAATCTCCACAGACTTTCAAGCAACTGCTGATGGTTTCTGGTTTTGACCGGTATTTCCAGATCGTTAAATGTTTCAGGGACGAAGATCTAAGGGCCGACAGGCAACCAGAGTTTACACAGATTGATTGTGAAATGTCATTCATTGAACAGGAAGATATTCTGAACACTTTTGAAGGACTGATCCGAACCCTCTTCAAAGATATCAAAGGAATAGACCTCCCTGAGGTACCGAGAATGCAGTATTCCGACGCGATGCGCTTATACGGATCTGATAAACCGGATACCCGCTTCGATATGCAGTTCGTTGAATTGAATGACATTGTAAAGGGCAAAGATTTCCCTGTATTTGACAATGCTGAACTCATTATCGGCATCAACGCTAAAGGCTGTGCGGGCTATACCCGTAAACAGGTAGATGAACTGACAGATTTCATCAAGCGTCCTCAAATCGGGGCAACAGGCTTAATTTATTTAAGACACAATGAAGATGGTTCGCTGAAATCATCCGTTGATAAGTTTTACAACGAAGATGAACTGAAGAAATGGTCTGCCGCATTCCAAACTCAGCCAGGAGATCTCGTTCTCGTGATGGCAGGAGGGCAGGATAAAGTGCGCAAACAACTGAGCGAACTGCGCCTGGAAATGGGCACACGTCTCGGACTGCGCGACAGGAATACTTTTAGTGCACTTTGGGTCCTCGACTTTCCTTTGTTGGAATGGGATGAGGAAACGGAACGCTATCATGCCATGCACCACCCCTTTACCTCACCTAAACCGGAGGATATAGCCTTACTGGATACCAAACCCGGTGAAGTGCGGGCCAATGCTTACGACATGGTCGTTAATGGAACTGAAATTGGCGGTGGCTCTATTCGTATCCACGACAGGACGCTTCAGGCCTTAATGTTTAAACATCTCGGTTTTTCTGCTGAAGAAGCTCAAAAACAGTTTGGATTCCTGATGGATGCTTTTGAATTTGGTGCTCCGCCACATGGTGGAATCGCATTTGGTTTTGATAGGCTTTGCTCTATTTTTGCCGGTTTAGACAGCATCAGAGACGTCATCGCATTCCCTAAGAATAATTCTGGCCGTGACGTAATGATAGACAGTCCTTCTACTATTGACGAGAAACAACTGACAGAGCTGAAGATCAGGTCTACTGCAGAGCCAAAATAGGAATCAATTCACTACTAATACAAAAAAGAGCATCGTCGGTTGGCGATGCTCTTTTTTGTATTAATAGGTTTCACTATCGGGTGGTATGCCATAATCCACATACCCCACAGGTTTGTCTTTTTTCTTTTTAGGCCCAAACCAGGACTTAACCGAATTAAAAATAGCAGAAAGATGTTCAGCATCCAGGGTCTTGCCTACCTTTCCTGAAGCTAATCCAACCAAAGCTTTTGTAATAAATCCAGAACCACGGAATACAGTATTATTCATGATCAGAGGTAAGACCAGGGACATGATGCTGCTACTAATATTCAGCTTATCATCTACTTTTAAAAATGAAGAAGGTGTTGCATACTTCTTGATCAGATTTCCGACCGTAAATTGCTTAAGATAGGTTTTACCATCATTTACCAATGCTTCCGCCTGGAGATCGCTTTCCAACTTTAGCGAACAGACCATTGCATGGAGCTCGTCCAGGTTATTGATGTTATATTTTCTGATCTTCTTCATCCTTATCTGCAAGTTTGTTAAAGTAGTTTCTAATCGTAAAGTTAATAATGGCCTTCTCGATATATTTATCTTTCGTATAATACACGATCATTGCCAGGAGGGCATATATGAGTGCCACACAACCAAAACCTCTGGTGAAGCTCCCCAATACATCTGACAGGAAAAGCGCTAACGTAACGGTTCCGAAAAGAAAAGCAAGGATAAAACAAATGACAACCACAGCATTCGTCACTATGTCTGCAAATATTTTAGACACTTTCTCTACCAGATAAAGCCGCATATACTCTACCTTGGTATCCAGGTAGCTTCTTGCATCTTCGTAAAGATCTTCGATCCCTTTTTCTTTATTGTTTTCCTGCATGATATCGTTGGTTATCGTGCCTAAGCGTGTTCAGTGTCGTCAACAAATTCCTCTTCAGTCTGTTGAATTTTACTTTTCACAGAACTCACCACTTTATCTTTAAAACTAGCCAGGTTATTAATTTCATCCGCAGCCCTGTCTTTAATAGAGTCTCCAAGATCTTTTAATGATTGACTCAATTTATCTCTTGTCTCACTTCCTTTATCAGGAGCAAACAGCAATCCCAGTGCCGCGCCTGCAGCTAAACCGGCTAAAAGTCCTATCAATACTTTTGAATTATCGTTCATGGCATTTAATTTTTATGTTTATTACTTAATTTCTTTTTCATGGAACTTATACCATCATAACTCTCCCTGATCGGAAATTGTTTTAATTCTCTCCAATCTTTCAGAGGCTAATGAGCTCGTTTCATATATTTTGATCAATAATACGAAATAAGATAATAATAACGGACCAAAGACCAATCCTAAAATTCCAAACAAAGGGATGCCAATAACTACACCAATTACAGTGATGATCGGATGAATATTTCCAACTTTTTTAGCGATCATAAACCTAAGGACATTATCTATGTTTATGATGACTATAAAACCAAAGATCAACATGGCCCATCCAGCAAAATTATTTCCGTTGGCAATCTGCATCAGCGCAGCCGGAACAAATACCACTGGCGGCCCAAGAACTGGCACAAAAGAGATAAAGGTAGTGATCACTCCCCAAAAAACGGGGTCAGTATAACCCAGAACATAAAAAGACAATCCGACAAGAGAGCCTTGCACCAGGGCAATAAAACCTTGTCCCAAAACATTGGCATAAGTAGTATTCCGCATTTCCTCTGCAAAGCGCTGTGCATTTTGTGAACGGAACGGTGCATATTTCAACAATGCTGCCTCAAATTTTTCCTTTTCCACTAACATGAAATACAGTAAAAAATACATAAGTAAGAGCCCCAAAATGATATTGAATGCTCCTGAAATAAGAGAAGGGAAGAGATCCGTCGCCCAGGTTCCTGCCTTCTTCATTCCTTCCTCCACCATATTCTGGAAATCACCACCAATAGGAATCAGGTGCTTGACCTTAAACAGCATATCCTTAAAATAGCTTGGATCGTTTTGCAATTCGGCAATCTTATCAATCACCATACTGCTCAGGGCATAAAAAGGAAGGATAATGACAATAACTGAGATGAACAATAACAATATGGCCGAGAAGCTTCTGTTCATTTTTTTATCGTCTACCAGGTACATATAAGCAGGACGCAGGATGGTATATAGAACCAGGGTACTAAGAATGGAACCAAAGATCCCTTGCAGTGAATAAGCGATCAAACATCCAAGAGCGATGATGATGATCAAATTAATGGTATTCCGCTGCTTATAGGTAAATAATGACATACAATATTAATTTAAGACCATAATGAAATCTCATTCTCTATGGGGAGCTGCAACACAAAACTTCCATTGCTGACCCTAAGGTTTCCATTGTGTGTGGTCAACACCCGCTGCGCATGGGTCAGACCAAGGCCATTTGCACGCTTTTTCGTGGTAAAAAAAGGCTCAAATATTTGATCCTGATATTTCGGATCTACCCCCGGACCGTTGTCCGCAATACTGATCTCATACCTGTCCTGGCTCAGGGCACCGGAAATATGGATGAGCTTGGGATATTGTTGCATGGCCTCTACCGCATTCTTAACGATGCTCCTCAGAACGTCCTTAATCTTTAATTTATCCAGTAATATCTTTTTATCAAGCCTAAACAAGTCCAGGCTCAATTTGATATGGTGGCCAACCAGCAAATCTTCCATTTCTGAAATAGATTCCTCTATCAATTCCGCAATATCACAGCGCTGCAGATTCAGCGTTTTAGTCTCAGTACTGGAAATAAAATTTTGCATCAGACCAGTTACGCGGTCACAATTGCCTTTGATGATCTCCAGATATGCCTGTACAGATTCATTTTCAGAGATCTCCTCTTGTGATGCAAGTTCATCCAGCACAAGATTGATCGCCGTGAGCGGATCGCGGATCTCCTGGCCCAGCCCCTTTGCAATATGTTCCGAAATGGCCATTTTCCCCAAAGTAACCGATTGGTCCTCTATACCCTTTCTATAACTCAGGTCCCTGATGATGGTATGGTAAACCTCGGTAAAATTGATCAGATCCATTTGTATGAAAGAGGAGATGCTGCAATAATAAACCCCTCCATTTTTTGAGACCAATTCACACTCAAAATCCCTCAAAGAGCCACTGCCTTCCAACAGTTCACGAAAACGTTCACGTTCTGCGGCATTATGAAATAGATCCTTATCAGTCAAAGTCATAAACTCCGATCTTTCGTAACCGAAAAACTTTAATCCTCCATTGTTGATATCATGGATGCGTCCGGAATAATCGGAAACCAGAATGGGATCGTTGGCCTGCTCAAATATTGTTTTATACTTGCGCTCACTATCCTTCAGTGCTTTAAGTGTATTGGCTTGCTTGAGCGAATAACGAATACTTCTATCGACCAGCGAAGGCTCAATCCTATCTTTGATCAGGTAATCCGCCGCCCCACTATCCATCGCCTGCTGATCTATACTAATGTCGCCATTACCCGTAAGCATTATGATTGGTTGTTCACATCCGGAACGAATGGCCTCATTGAGCAAATCGATACCAGTGCCCTTACCCAGCCTATAGTCAACCAGATACACATCAAATTGCCTCTTCAGAATCGCACTGATGCCTTTATCATAACTGTTTACCCAAGATAAAGAATAACTATCCGCGAGTTGATCAAATATACCCTTAGTGAGGATGTAATCATCTTCATCATCGTCAATTAATAAAACCAATATTTCTTGTTTCATTCTCTAATTCATTTTGATTGCTTCAACGGTAAAATCACGCTGAATGTCGTTCCTTTTCCTTGTTCACTGAAGGCAGAAATAAACCCGGAATGATTTGATACAATTTTTTTGCATATGGCCAGTCCAATGCCCGTACCCTCATAGTCAGATCTGGAATGGAGCCGATGAAAAATATCAAATATCCGTTCTGCATCCTGTTTTTCAAATCCAATTCCATTGTCCGACACCTCAATAACACCATACCACTGATTTTGGTTGACTTCAGGTAGACCAAGTGTCATGCCATTTACTTTCTTTCCGGTAATACTGATAATTGGATCAATACCTGCGGCGGTAAATTTAAGTGCATTTCCGATTAAATTCTGAAATAATTGACTCAGTTGACTCTCGATGCCTTCAACCTCCAGTTCAAGGGACAGATGTATCGTAGCTTTTTTTTGTTCAATGTAAAAATCTAAATCTTTTAAAGTTCTTTGCAGAAGATTGGCCAGATTGATCTTTGCAAAATGCCGGGGCTCCCTTGTAGCCTTCGAAAAAGTGAGCAGATCATCGATCAGTTTGCGCATTCGCTCCGAAGCCTTGCGCATCCGTTCTATGTAGTCTACAGCTTCTTCGTCCAGTCCTACGAAGCTTTTTTTCATCAAACGTTCACCAAAAGCCTGGATCTTCCGCAAAGGCTCCTGCAAATCATGGGAGGCAACATAAGCAAATTGCTCCAGATCCTGATTCGAGCGGTTCAGTTCGATCACTTTTTCTTCCAATTGCACTTGGGCTTCCCTCAATTCCGTAACATCTTGTGTTGTACCAATATAAGCATAGCGGTCATCCAGCCCAATTTTTTTATACTCAGCAATGGAAAGTACGTGGCGGATCTCGCCTGAAGGCCTGATGATCCTATAATTGATTTTAAAAGCATTTTTTTGCTGCCCGGCCTGACTGAAGCTTTCTAAAAAATGCGCCAGGTCATCTTCATGCACAAGACTCCGGTAGAATCGTAGGTTAATGAACACCGAATGAGGCAGAAATCCATGAATAATGTACATTTCATCAGACCACAACATAAACTCCTTTCCATCGGCGAGTTCCCAGCTTCCATTATGAGAAACAGCCTCAGCTTCCCTAAGCAAAGACTCATTTACTTTTAATTTTAAAACTGCATCCTTTAATTCTGTGATATCTTGTATGGTACCTACAATTTTATGGTCTTTGCTTACATAACTTCCCTGCCCTAAAATGTATTTTCTGGTACCGGAAGGTAGTGCCACCTGATATTCCACCGCAAAGGACGTCCTGTTAACTACAGCAGCCGCCAGCTCTTTAGCTACCTTTTCGCGATATTCAGGAATAATAATTTCTTCATTAAGCGCTGAATCCGGTAAAAAATTATTTGAACTGAAACCATAAATCCGGTATAGTTCTTCAGACCACCTTACCGATTGGTTGCCGAGATCAATCTCCCAGCTTCCAAGGTTTGAGGTCCGTTCTACCAGCTCAGCAAGCTCAGCCTTGTCTCTCAACAATCTATTCTCGGCGATCAGGCCGGCCATTTCATTCCTCGAGTTTCTGAGCGACATAGTCCGGCTGATAAGGCAAAAAGCCAGTATCAGGCACCCAACGGAAACAAGGACTGAAAACAACACTTATGTATCCAAATTAATCGCTTTCATTTTATTGTATAACGTTTTTCGGTCTATGTTTAAGATCTTGGCGGCTTTGGTTTTATTAAAATTCACTTCCCGTAAAACCTTTAAAATCGCCTCATACTCCGCTTCCAGAGCGGCATTCTTTAAATCTCTGGGCTTCTCAATTTTTGAGATGGAATTCTCTATTGCTGAAGCCTTCGCATAGGTTGAAATTTCCAAAGGCAAAGCTTTCAGCTGAATTTCCTGGGATTCCGTAAGCAATGTCGCTCTTCGTACCACATTTTTCAATTCTCTCACATTACCCGGCCAGTTATACGTCAGGAAGCAATCTTCCACTTCCTGAGAGAAGCCCTGCACATTACGTCCAAGCTCCTGGTTTGCAACCCCCAGAAATGTTGTTGCAAAAACCATAATATCACTTCCCCGTTGACTCAATGGCGGAAGATTGATCGAAAATTCATTAAACCTGTGGTATAAATCTTCTCTAAACCTGCCCTTTTGGATCGCATTGGCCAGGTTCTCGTTGGTCGCAACAATAATCCTCACATCCAGATCGATCTCTTTGGTGCTCCCGATGCGTTTGATTTTACGCTCCTGAACTGTCCGAAGTAGCGCGGCTTGGATCTCATAAGATAGATTACCTACCTCATCCAGAAATAAAGTTCCTCCATTAGCCATTTCGAAATGGCCGATTTTTGTATATAAAGCTCCAGTGAAGGACCCTTTCTCATGTCCAAAAAATTCGCTGCCTGCGAGTTCCTTCGTCAGGGATCCGCAATCCATAGCCACAAAAGGACCATCTTTTCTGGGGCTGTTTAAGTGAATGGCTTTGGCTACAGATTCTTTTCCTGTGCCGCTTTCCCCGGTTAAAATAACACTGTAGGCCGTCGGCGCAACCAGCTGAATCTGTTTCAGCAGCTCCCTTGAAGCTCCACTTTGACCAGCGACAAAATTTTCGGCAGGACTATATGCCGGCTTGACGGCCTTTTGCTTAGGAGCTTCCTGAGCCCCCTCTCGTTTGTCGACATTCAGCGCAATTTGCGTGTCAATTGCTTTGTTGATCGTATTTAATATTTCGTCCGGATAAAGTGGCTTGGTAATGTAATCATAAGCGCCCAGCTTGATCAACTCGACAGCAAGTTTAATATCGGAATATCCGGTAATTATAATCACACCGGTACTTGGATATTTTTCCTTAATCTTAATGAGAATTTCTTTACCATCGGTATCTTCCAGCCGGTAATCACACAATACCAGATCATAACTTTCTTTTGCCAGGTAATCCATTGCAATGACTCCGCTTGTGGCAGTAGATACAATAAAAGAATTTCGGGTCAAAAACCTGGAGAGTAACAGACCGATGTTTACTTCATCGTCAACAATCAATATTTTTCTCATAACAATAGCATTAGCGCGAATTCATGAAATAAATATAGCTAGTTTTTTTATAATGGGAAATTTTTTCTACACTTTCATGATAAAATACCCAAAAAATACGTTTAAAACCAAAAAAAATGACGACAACAAATAACTGTGCCAAAAATTCCACAAATTCCTGAAAATTGCTAAACCTTGTCTGCCAGCACTTTACTTACCTGAAAAAGCTGGCTTCCTTTTTTCGAGAAAGGCCGCAGTTCCCTCGTTGAAATCGTCTGTTCCAAAACACCGTCCAAATTCAGTAATCTCGATTTCAAACCCGTTTTGATCCAGGGCAGCATTAATTGCTCTTATGGCGCTGGATATGGCCAGTGGGGCCCTCTGAATGATCTGAGCCAGCAGATCTTCTGCTTTACCAAGCAATTGAGACTGAGGAACAACATGATTGACTAGTCCGATTTTTTCGGCCTGAACCGCAGAGATCATCTCCGCAGAAAGAATCATTTCAATTGCCTTTCCCTTACCGACCAGCTGGGTTAAACGCTGGGTGCCGCCATATCCCGGAATTAAACCCAGGGTAACCTCAGGAAGACCCAATTTAGCGTTTTCCGAAGCGATCCGGATGTGACAAGCCATTGCCAGCTCCAAACCGCCCCCCAGGGCAAATCCATTAATAGCGGCAAGAAAAGGTTTCGCCGATTTTTCGATGGCATCAAAAACAGAGGCCTGGCCTGTCCTTGCCAATTCCTCACCTTCCTCCACACCAAAATCTTTAAATTCAGAAATATCTGCTCCAGCTACAAAAGCTTTTTCTCCCGCCCCGGTCAACAACACTGCACGAACATTTTCATTCTGCTGTACTCCAGCAACTACCTCTGCCAGTTCTTTTAATGTTTCCTTATTCAATGCGTTTAATTTACGCTCACGGTTGATGGTTACATAAAGTACCTGTCCTTTCAGTTCCGATAAAATATTTTGATAAGTCATGATCTAAAAATTTCTATGTTGAGTTACCCAATTCTCGATATAAGCGACAATGCTAGCCATGGTAGCACCAGGAGCAAACAATTCACCGACACCCAGCTCTTTCAGCTTTTTCATATCTGCTTCCGGAATGATTCCGCCACCAGTTATAAGCACATCTGTCATCCCCTTCATTTTCATGATTTCTACAATTTTAGGGAAAACCGTCATATGTGCGCCTGATAAAATAGAAACCCCTATAGCATCAACATCCTCTTGAAGGGCTGTATTCACCACCATTTCAGGACTCTGTCGCAATCCGGTATAGATTACCTCCATCCCCGCATCCCTGAGTGAAGTCGCAATCACTTTCGCGCCGCGATCATGTCCGTCCAGTCCAACTTTAGCTACTAAAACACGGATTGGTCTCTTTAAAGTGCTGCTCATAATTTATACTAATAGTATAGGGTAAATGTAAGTAAATTAGCGGTTTTATGTTAACTTTGAGCACTAAAATTACAGTTTTTATGAGTGAGGAAAGATCATTGAACTTTATCGAAGAGATCATTGAGAACGATTTAAATAGCGGAAAATACGACACATTAATTACCCGTTTTCCACCTGAACCGAATGGCTATCTGCATATCGGTCATGCTAAGGCAATATGCCTGAACTTTGGCTTGACCCAGAAATATGGAGGATATACCAACCTCAGGTTTGATGACACCAATCCGGTTACTGAAAAAACGGAATACGTCGACAGTCAGCAACATGACATCAAATGGCTCGGCTTTCAATGGAAGAACGAACTGTACACTTCTGATTATTTCGATACGCTGTATGACTATGCAGTAACGCTGATAAAAAAAGACCTTGCTTATGTAGACCATAGCACCGCGGAAGAGATTGCATTGCTCAAAGGAACCCCAACTGAAGCAGGAAAAGATAGTCCATATAGAAACCGGACAATAGCAGAAAACCTGGACCTGTTCAGCCGAATGAAAAACGGGGAATTTGAGGACGGTGCCTGTACGCTACGCGCAAAAATTGATATGGCCAGCACCAATATGCTGATGAGGGATCCAATTATTTACAGGATCAAGCATGCTGCACACCACCGTACGGGTGATAAATGGTGTATTTACCCGATGTACGATTTTGCACACGGACAAAGCGATAGCATAGAAACCATTACGCACTCTATTTGCACCCTGGAATATGTTGCGCACCGTGAACTTTATGACTGGCTAATCGAGAAACTGGAAATCTTTCCTTCCAGGCAATATGAATTTGCACGTCTGAACTTGTCATATACTGTAATGAGCAAACGCAAACTGCTTCAACTGGTTAATGATGGCGTAGTAAGTGGATGGGACGATCCTCGCATGCCAACAATCAGTGGACTCAGGAGAAGAGGATATACACCTGAAAGTATCCGCGAATTCTGTGAGCGAATCGGGATCGCCAAAAGAGAAAATCTCATTGAACTTAGCCTATTGGAATTCTGCGTGAGGGAACACCTGAATAAAACAGCCAACAGAGTCATGGCTGTATTGGATCCGATCAAATTGATCATCAATAATTATCCTCAGGGACAAGAAGAAGTCCTGATCGGAGAAAACAATCCTGAAGCAGAAGATAAGGGTGGAAACCGGGAAATCCCATTCAGTAACGAGCTATGGATAGAGCGTGAGGACTTCATGGAAGAGCCTGCTAAAAAATGGTTCAGACTAGCTCCAGGAGCTATGGTACGACTAAAACATGCTTATATCGTAAAGTGCGAAAATTTCATTAAAGATTCCGAAGGCAATGTTACTGAGATTCACTGCAGTTACATCCCTGAATCGAAAAGTGGTGAGGATACCAGTGGAATCAATGTCAAAGGTACAATACACTGGGTGAGTAGTAAACACGCTAAAAAAGCAGAAATACGGACTTATGACCGCCTGTTTAGTGTCGAATCACCAGATTCTGAAGAAGGGGACTTTAAAGATTACTTAAACCCAAACAGCATTGAAGTCATTCAAGAGGCTTATATAGAACCATACCTGGCCGGAGCAGATAAAAATGCACGTTACCAGTTCATCAGAAAAGGTTACTACTGCCTCGACAAAGATTCAACGACCGATCATTTGGTTTTCAATCGGACAGTTGGACTGAAAGATGCCTGGGCAAAGACAAATAAATAATAAAAGGGGCTTAGGCCCCTTTTATTATTTACATATATTTCTTGTATAAATTAAACAAAATCAATTTATCCGCTGGCTTTAATTCCTGACTGATGTCGTTTTGCACAAAGTGAATTTTAAAGGCTTCTATCGCCGCCCGGGGGTTTTTAATGTCATAGCCAATGATCCGAAGTGCTGCCATCGCATCAAAATCAGCAGGAGGCATTTTCAATACCGCATCATACCACAAGCCAAAACCTTTGTCGGCCAGCTTTTTCCATGGGAAGTTTTTAGGATCATTCTTGCGCCCTGGTGCAATGTCTGCATGCCCGATAAAATTAGCAACAGGTATGTTATAGCGCTTTTTTAAGTCGGTCAATACTTTGACCAGGGCGTCGATCTGCACATCTGAAAAAGGCTCAGCTCCGTTATTATCGATCTCTATCCCTATTGAAGAAGAGTTCAGATCTGTTTCATTTCCCCATTTACTTACACCGGCATGATTGGCCCTCAGGTAATCATTTACCAGTTGGAAGATCTTTCCGTCTCTGCCAATCAGATAATGTGAACTCACCCCCTCTTTCTTACGTGTAAAAACTTTAATCGTCAGATCGGAAGAAGTCTGTGCAGTATGGTGTAAAACCACAAAATTTGGTTTACGGATTCCAAAATTAACCGACCCAACCCACTCTTGTTGGTCCGCAGGTGCCGACGTGACCTGCTGGTCCACCGGAGGCATTGACTTAATGATCTCCGCATAACTTTTGGCCTGACCTTTATAGATCTTATTTGTAGCAGCGTATTTACCTGACCCACAGGCGCTGAAAAGCAGAAGTAAACCGATTGCAACTGTTTTTAATTGATGTTTTTTGGGGTGTTCCATATGAATAGATAGCAAGGTGTGAAATTACTATTTTTTACTATTTTAGCCGCAATTAAATCCATAATGGATCCTAGGTGTTTGAATACATAGGAACTACTGATAAAACTACCTTGAATATGAAATACATTCACAAAGCGACTCTTTTTATTGCTGGATGCTCAATCATCTCCGGAATTGCCGCTTGTACCAATCCACGTGAAAACAGCGCAAAAACAACTGCGACAGTAGCAGAAGATAGCCTTCAAAAATATGTAGATGAGCGCCTTGCAATATACGAAACGGTGAAGCTTAGTACAAATCTCAATGAGCTTAGCCCTAACGAGCGTAAGATTCTTCCGCTACTGATCCAGGCCGCGAAAATTATGGACGAACTCTTCTGGAAGCAAGCTTATCCTCAAAGGGACAGCCTCCTGAATACTGTAAAGGACGAAAAAACGAAATCTTTTATATGGATTAATTATGGCCCATGGGACCGGCTGAATGGAGATAAGCCTTTTGTAGCTGGGATCGGAACTAAACCAGAAGCAGCAACCTTTTATCCATCTGACATGACCAAAACGGAATTGGAGAAGTCAGCCATAAAAGATAAATTGGGACTGTATTCCGTTGTTAAAAGAGATAGTAGCGGTAAGTTAACTACTATACCATACCACGTCCTATACGCGGAAGAGCTACAGAAAGCCTCCAGTTTACTCAAACAGGCTGCAATCCTGGCAGAAGACCCAGGATTTAAAAAATACCTCAATCTACGGGCAGATGCATTGGTTACTGATCAATATACAGCGAGTGATTACGCCTGGCTTGATATGAAAGACAATACACTGGATATCATCCTGGGGCCTATTGAAAATTATGAAGATAAGTTATTCAATGCCAGGGCATCCTATGAAGCCTACGTGCTGGTAAAGGATAAAATCTGGAGTAAACGCCTGGCTAAATACGTCAGTATGCTTCCGGAACTACAAAAAGGATTACCTGTGCCTCCAAAATATAAAGCTGAAAAGCCCGGTACAGATTCCGAACTCAATGCATATGACGTCGTATACTATGCCGGAGATTGCAATGCCGGTTCAAAAACTATAGCTGTAAATCTGCCGAATGATGAAATCATCCAACAGAAAAAAGGTACCAGACGTTCTCAGCTTAAAAACGCAATGAAAGCAAAGTTCGATAAAATACTCATTCCTATTTCCAAGGAGCTTATCGATCCGGAGCAACAGCAATACATCAACTTCGACGCCTTCTTTGCTAATGTAATGTTCCATGAAGTAGCACACGGACTCGGTATAAAGAATACAGTCACAGGAAAGGGTTTTGTAAAAGAAGCACTACAGGAACAGTATTCATGGCTAGAGGAAGGTAAAGCGGATGTATTAGGCCTTTACATGGTCACAGGCTTACTAAAAAAGGGTGAGTTGAGTGGAGACATCAAACAGTTCTATACTACCTATATGGCAGGGATTTTGCGCTCAGTAAGATTCGGTGCAGCGAGTGCACACGGAAAAGCGAACATGCAGTGCTTTAACTTCTTTCAACAGGAAGGAGCCTTTGTCCGCAATTCCAATGGAACCTATAAGGTAGATTTCAGCAAATTTGAGGGGGCTATGAATAAATTGGGTGCAATGATTCTTACTTTACAAGGCAACGGAGATAAAGCTGCAGTAGAAAAGGCTCAAAAAGAAAATGCCGTAATCACCCCGGAATTACAGACTGACCTGGATAAACTCACCAAAAAAGGCATCCCTGTAGATATCGTATTCGAACAGGGGGTCGATGTCCTGGGTGTAAAATAATAAAAATATTAAAAAGCGGATCTCATCGGAACTCCGCTTTTTTTAGTTCAATATCAATTGGAAATATACTTTACAACAATGCTTTCCAGTTCCTGGATATCAAAAGGTTTAGACAAATAATCATCCGCTCCGGCTTGCTCAGCCAGTGTTTTCACATCATTATTTGCAGAAAAGTAAATCACAGGGATGTGTTTCAGGGTATCGTCGCTCTTTAATGACCTTGTGGCATCAATACCACCAACATCCGGCAGCCAGTTATCCATAAATATAATATCCGGCATATAAGCCGATACTTGTCCGATAATATCATTAGAGGTAACCGAGGTTTTGATCTCGTATCCCGCATCTTCAAGGATAATCGTGCACAATTCCAGGATATCCGGGTTATCATCAAATACAAATACTTTTTTGTTCCTATCCATTTAATCAGGTATTAATTAAGCCAATAAATTTATAAATTCTCCCATATCTTCGATGTTCAAAATATGGTCTATGTCCACATGGAGTTTTGCCTGAGCCGGCATATAAGGTACTTGAGCGGAATCTGGGTTCTGAATTAATGCGTTACCAGACCAGGATTTTACACTTTTCAGGCCATTTACCCCATCTGAGTTTGATCCAGACAGTAAAAGACAGTAGAGGTGATTTCTATAAACCTCCGCCGCGGTCTGAAAAGTCACATCAATTGCGGGCCTGGAATAGTTGATCTTTTCAGAATAATCCAGGGAAAATGTCTTATCCCGCTCAATGAGCAGGTGATAATCTGAGGGTGCAATATACACTGTACCACCTTTGATAGGCTCTTTTTCATCTACTTCTTTCACTACCAGTTTAGTCCTGCTGGAAAGCAGGTCTGTAAGCAATGAATCGGTACCGTGCTTCCTGTGGATAACAATAATAATAGGAAAAGGGATGGTAGCATCAACCTTGGGGAGCAACCGTAGTAATACATCCAGGCTTCCAGCAGAGCCTCCTATTATAAATGCTTCACACTTTGTCATCATACAACCTTTCGCCAAATTTTTTCTGCGTCTAAACGCCGGTATCTGTTTGCAATATGCGAGAAATTCAATGTTTCCTTCGTTCCTAAAGCCAAATAACCAAGTGCTTCCAGGCTCTCATCAAAAAGATTTAAGACCTTATGCTGCAAATCCCGATCAAAATAGATCAATACATTTCTGCATAAAATCAGCTGAAATTCATTGAATGAATGATCAGACACCAGATTATGGGTAGAGAATATGATCTTATGCTTCAGCTCCTCGTCAAACTTGGCCAATGAGTAGTTTGCAGTATAATAGCTCGAAAAATCTTTTGTGCCACCGGACAAAATATAGTTTTCTGAATATTGCTTCATCTGACTCAGGGCAAACATACTCTGTGCTGCCTTTTCTAAAACCGCAGGATTCAGGTCCGTTGCGTAAATCAATGATTTGTGCAACAGATTAAGCTCCTTCAGCAATATCGAAATGGAATATGCCTCTTCTCCTGTCGAACAGCCGGCCAACCATATTCTGATGAAGGGATAAGTCCCCAATTTAGGCAAGACCTCTTCTCTTAGTTTTTTAAAGAACTCAGGATCTCGGAACATCTCCGTCACATTAACCGTGATCTGCTCTACAAAACGCTTAAAGTAGATCTGATCATTATTGATCCGGTATCTGAATTCTGCAAAACTCACGGCTTTATCTAATCCATACAATCTAATGATCCGTCGTTTTAAAGAAGCTCTGGAATAACCGGTAAAATCATAGCCATATTGTTCCAGCAGATCTGATAAAAGAACTTCTACCTGTTCGTCATTAATTACGGGTATTTCCAATTTAAATATATTTTTTTAGTAAACCCGTCAGCTCCTCCACATTGATTGGCTTGGACACATAAGCCGCTGCTCCTGCACTAAGACATCTTTCTTTGTCTCCTACCATAGCCTGTGCCGTGACAGCGATCACCGGAATATGTTTCAACTCTGGTATTTTTCCTATCTCAGCCATCGCCTGATAACCATCCATTCCAGGCATCATCATATCCATCAATACAACAGCGATATCTTCATCTTGTTTTAACAGGTCTATCCCCTCCTCAGCACCAGAAGCAGCCAGACAGAGGTACCCCTTAGCCCTCAAGACAGCCTTCAGAGCAAAAATATTCCTGTTATCATCGTCAATTATTAAAACCTTAGCCGTCATGTGTTATACCTTATCGTAAAGCCAAACCCGCAACAGAGAGATCAGCTGATCAATATCTACTGGCTTCGAAATATAATCCGAGGCGCCTGCTGCTATACATTTTTCGCGGTCTCCCATCATTGCCTTAGCTGTAACGGCCAGGACAGGCAATTGTTTGTAGCCGGGCATTTTCCGGATCTCTTTCGTACTCTCATAACCATCCATTTCCGGCATCATCATGTCCATCAACACAATATCCACTAAAGGGTTATCCTTAAGGATTTGCAAGGCCTCTTTACCATCTGTAGCTGCCAGCACTTTCATTTTGTGCTGCTCTAAGGCTTTAGTCAGGGAAAAGATATTTCTGACGTCATCATCAGCAATCAGCACAGTCTTATTGTTCAATACCTCGTAAAGCCCGCCAAGTTGCTCAGACGATGGCTTTTTCTTCCCGTCCACCTCCTTAGCTTCCACCAAATGAAGGAACAACCCCGCCTCGTCTAATATACGCTGGTAAGAATGTGCTGTTTTCACCACAATAGAGTCTGCATACTGCTTGATTTTATTTTCCTCCCCCTTAGATAAATTTTTACCGGTAAATATGATGATCGGCAAGTTTTCCAGCCCCTCACTTTTTTTGATGGTCTCCAGGGTCTCATAAGCATTTTTCGCAGGAATCCCCATATCCAGGATCACACAATCCACTTCTTTTTTATGTAATGCACCAATGCTCTGCCCCACGTTATTGACGACTTCAGTATTGATATTATAATTGCTTAAAAAGTAACTGAGGGCTTCTGCATGCTGCTTATTCTCCTCTACGATCAATACTTTTTTTGGATGCCGGCTCAGTGCGTACTCCAGTTTCTGAAAGATCTGTTGCATGTGCTCTAAAGCCACGGGTTTATTGATGAAATCAACAGCACCTTTAAGCAAACTTTCTTTTTTCACCTCCATAGACGACATGATGTGTACTGGGATTGGTCTGGTTTCCGGATTGGATTTTAACTCTTCCATTACCTGCCAGCCATCCTTTACCGGCAGTTGGATATCCAGCAATATAGCTAGGGGTTTATAATGATTGGCCATTTCTATGCCTACATCACCCCGAACAGCTACAATCCCCTTATAACCTCGTTTTCTGGTAAAATTTAGCAAAGTCTTTGCAAATGCAGTATCATCTTCCACGATCAGGATGATCTTGTCGCCCTGATTGATGTTGCTTCTGTCATCCTCCAGCTCCTGGGGAATGCGGTCTACCGTAAACCGCTCCGGAACGATTACCCTGGCTTTTTCAGTTGGAGCAGTTACCTCAAATGCTACAGCATCCTGCTCAAAAGTCTTTTGCTCAACTGCTCCACGATCCAGTGGAAGGGACAATGTAAATTCACTCCCTACATTTTCTTTACTGACGAGGGCAATTTCTCCACCCAGTAACTTCGCCAATTCCCGGCTGATAGAGAGCCCAAGACCTGTTCCTCCAAACTTACGCCTGGTCGAACCATCTGCCTGCTGAAATGCTTCGAAGATCAATCCTAGTTTATCATTTGCAATACCGATGCCAGTATCAGTTACCTTAAACAGTACTGCTTTTCCATTTTCACTTCTCCTCACCGTAAGGGATACCCGTCCTTGCTCAGTGAATTTTACGGCATTAGACAATAGGTTTTTAAGGATTTGCTCCAGCCGCATCTTATCCGTATTGATCGACTGAATATTATCATCCACATCGATCACCAGGCTAAGGGCCTTATTATTTGCCAGAGGGTTAAATAGCGACCTCATATCCGTCACCACCTCATTAACGTTTACCTCAGCAAACTCCAGCTTCATTTTACCGGCCTCAATCTTAGATAAATCCAAAATCTCGTCAATTAAGCCAAGCAGTCCTTGTCCGGAACTCTGGATCACTTCGGCATATTCGATATATTCCTTATCCAGATCTTTATTTTCAGACATTAATTTCGATAAAAGTAAGATCGAATTTAATGGTGTCCGTAATTCATGAGACATATTCGCCAGAAATTCAGATTTATATTTCGTACTCTGTTCCAATTGCTCGGCTTTCTGCTGGATATCCAAATTACGCTCCTGAATCAACTGGTTCTTTTCTTCCAGTAAACTTGTACGTTCTTCCAGCTCCTGATTACTTTGAAGCAACTCCTCCTGCTGTACCCTGAGCTCTTCTTCAGAAGTCTGTATTTTTTGGGTCTGGGCCTCCAATTCTGCATTTAAGCCCTCCAGCTCACTATGCTGCGCCTGCAGCTCTTCAGACTGCGCTTGGGTTTCTTCCAATAATTCCTGCAGCTTTCTCCTATTCTGGGCTACATGAATCGCGATGCCGATATTAGTGGCAATACCGCTCAGGAACTCCAGGTGTATTGGGGAATAAGGGGTCAGAGATCCAAACTCCATCACTCCGGCAACCTCATTATTCCTCAGAATCGGGACAGCAACAATATTTCTTGGTCTTGTACTGCCGGCCGCATAACTTACTGTCATTTCTCCTTCAGGTATATCCTCAATCAGGATTTGTTTCCCTGACTTAAACACCTGCCCTGCCACGCCTTCACCGATCGCCAGATTGCTGTTCTTGAAATCTTTGGGAAGAGAATACCCTCCTTCCAAATGCAGCTTTTTATCTTCTCCAATAAGATAGAAAGCAGCAACCACACTGTTGGTATGCTGAATTATATTTTCCAGAATGTCATTAGCGAGCTCAGCAACGCTTTTCTCACCGACCATCTTGTCGTTGAGGTTTGCAATACCCGATTGGAGCCATTCCTTATCTGCAAGCAGGGAAAAAGAATACTGCAGGGAATCGGCCATCGTATTCAATGAACCGGCAAGGCTTCCAAGACCATCCTTTGTTTCCTCATCTAACCTGATCTGGTAATCTCCATTAGAGATTTGCCCGGCAATGCCCTGAATGACTTCTATTCTGTGGTCTATTTCATCATTCTTTTGCTGTAATTCCCTTTGAAGTGCAAGTCGCTTGCTAAAATCCGAAGAAACCTTTCTATAGAAGAAAATAGTAATCAAAATCGCCAGCGCCGCGGCAATCAGGATCAATACCGGTGTATAGCTGGCAAAAAGGTTCATGCTTTCTGTTCTTTCTTCCAGCAATCGTTTTTCTTCAGCCTGCATTTTATTGACCAAAGCCCTTGCGTTATCCATGTAAGACTTTCCATTGAGCAGCTCGGCTACACTCACATTTCCTCCCCTCGTCCTAATGCCAATGGTCTGTTCCAAAACAATGAGCCTTCCCTCCACCACCTCCTGCAATTCTTTTACATTTTTCTGCTGGAACGGATTGTCCCTGGTTTCCAGGGTAATTTTATTGATCAATTCCAAAGCCTTTTCCCGCGCACCTTCATAAGGTTCTAAAAAGACTTTGTCTCCGGTCAGCAGGTATCCGCGCTGACCGGTTTCTGCATCTTTCAGCGTAGACATCACCTCATCCAGACCACTTTTTACCTGATTACTGTGGGCGACCATATCTGCGCTGCTGATCAGGTTGCTGATACTCATGTAAGAAGCAAAGGAACTGATAAAAAGGATCAGCATAGAAAGCCCGAGACCGATACGCAGATTATTCCTTAAAGTTTTTGTTTGGTTCATAAAAATCAATGTATTAATCTGTTTCTACTCCAGAATTGAGGGGCAACAGAAAGAAGAACTCAGACCCTTGCCCTAATTTACTTTTCACACCTACTTCTCCCTGATGACGCCTGATGATCTCCGACGAGATGTAAAGGCCGATACCAAGTCCCTGAAAATGTATCGCAGTTTCTTCCACGCGGTAAAACTTATCAAATACGCTTTTTTGTTGAGCCGGTTCTATCCCAATACCATAGTCCTTGACTCCCAGATATACTTTATCTCCTTCCAGACTGGCGTTGATTTCAATCTCCGTGGTACCGGGAGAATATTTGATGGCGTTGGTGAGGAAGTTAATGATTACCTGTTCGATACGCATTTCATCGGCAAAGACATCTTCCCCGATTTTTCCATTTCTCCGGATAGTGAATTCAGGATTGGACTGGTGAATAATGTCCACTACACTGTCCAGCAAACAGTCAAAGGAAAAATGTTTCTTGCTGAATTTCATTTTTCCACTTTCAATCTTAGAAATGTCCAGCAGATCGGCTATCAGCTCATTCAGTTTTTCCAATTGCACCTGCGCTTTACCTAAATGCCGTTTTACCGTAGGTATATCGCCTTTTTCTACGCTTCTTCCCAGTAATTGCATGTACCCCTTCACACTCGTAAGCGGTGTCTTTAATTCATGACTGGCAATACTGATGAATTCATCCTTTTTACGTTCCGCTTGTTTCCTGTATTCAATCTCGTCAAGCAATGCGCTTTGGATCTCGATCAGCTTTCGGCTCTGCTCATAAATTCGGTAAAATGTCTTTACCTTGAGCAATAGGATATCCATATCCACGGGTTTGGTAATGTAATCCAAGCCCCCTGAAGAATAACCTCTGGTAATGAATTTAAGCTCTTTATTTACTGCAGACAAAAATATGATAGCCGTCTCTTTTGCCCTGCTATAGCCAGAAATGGCTTCAGCTACCTCAAAGCCATCCATACCAGGCATCTGCACATCCAGGATGATCAGGACATATTCATTTTTCAGCACTTTCTTAAGTGCTTCTTCACCCGAAGAAGCGGTATCTACTTCAAAGTTATGTCGCTCAAGCACCCGTTTCAATGAAATCAGGTTCTCAGGGGTATCATCTACAATTAATATCATTCGCTAAGGTCAACGGGCTTGTGGTTCGTATTTTTATCATCATCCCTGAAGCCTGACGACTTTTCGGGTACGTGGTGTTTGCATTGTATTTCATCAGAGTTCTGTAGAATTAAAGGTATCACCCTGTTTAATATCTCCCGTCTCAAATCCTTTTTTAAACCAATACATCCTTTGAGCCGAGGTTCCATGTGTAAAAGCATCCGGAACTACTTCACCTTGCGATTGCTTTTGCAGTTTATCGTCACCAATTGCATTTGCAGCATTTAGCGCCTCCTCAAGATCTCCCTCCTCCAATTTGAAGTCTTTTAGGTTCTGTGCATGGTGTGCCCAAAGCCCAGCCAGAAAATCGGCCTGTAGTTCGAGTTTAACAGACAACTTGTTGTATTCTTTTTCACTGAGTTCAGCTCTGGCCTTCTGCAGCTTATCGGATATTCCTAGGAGGTTTTGTACATGGTGACCCACTTCGTGTGCAATTACATAGGCTTGTGCAAAATCACCGGAGGCACCGAATCGGTCCTTGAGTTCTGCATAAAAAGATAAATCTATATATACCTGATGGTCACCGGGACAATAGAAAGGCCCAACAGCAGCACTGGCATTTCCGCAAGCAGACTGTACCATATCTGTGAACAATACCAATTTAGGCTCTTCATAGCTTCGGCCCATCGCCTCGAACTGCCCGGCCCAAACCTGGTTAGTCGATTCTAATACACCATCCACAAACTTGCCTTCGGCATCCGTAGGATCACCTGTTTTACCCTGCACCTGTTCACTTTGGGAAACAGGCATCTGACTCACCAGTCCGGTAAGGTCTTTTCCAAAAAATAAGCCTACAAGTACGATGATAATACCCAAGCCGCCGCCAAGTTTCAGGCCACCGCCCATCCCTCTCCGATCGTCTATATTACCACTCCCTTTGCCGAACCATTGCATATGCGATTTGTTTAATTTGGTACAACGAGACAGTTCAACAATCTTTATACCAAATTAAACAAATCCAACATATTTTAAGCAAATGCGATCAGTGCTTTCTCAATCCGTTCTTTCGTTTCCTTTCCTCCAAGTGCCACTGCAATATCAAATATAGCCGGACCAAACTTACCTCCGACCAACATGATCCGGAAAGGAAGCATCAGTTCCCCCGGTTTAAATCCTTGTTCAGCAGCCAATTCCTTGAACTTTTCTTCCAGTTCCAAAGCAGAAAGCCCCTCATCAACCAGACCTGCATAAGCTTCAAAAAAGGCAGCTTTCTCCACAGTCCATTTCGGCTTCACTGCAGGGAGATCAAATTCCACAGGTGCCTTAAAGAAATATATTGTTTGTGCTACAAAATCTGTCAACAGATTGCATCGATCTTTAATCAGGTCAATAACCTTCGTTAAATATACATCATCCTGCAAGTCCAGACCTTCCGCCAGAAATGCTGTCTTCACCGCCGGAATCAGTTTTCCTGCTGCTGCATTTTTGATCCACTCATGGTTATACCATTTTGCTTTTTCAAAGTCAAACTTCGCCCCCGCCTTGCTGATCCGCTCTACAGAGAATTTTTCTATCAGCTCAGCCATAGAAAATAGTTCCTGATCAGTACCATCATTCCAGCCCAGCATTGCCAGCAGATTCACGAAAGCCTCCGGCATAAAACCCAGTTCTTTGAATCCCTGTGTCAGATCGCCGGTTTTCGGATCTGTCCAATTCTGTGCATATACCGGGAATCCAAGTCGGTCACCATCCCTTTTACTCAGTTTACCATTACCATCCGGCTTCAGGATCAAGGGTAAATGCACCCATGCCGGCATTACGTCAGCCCAGCCCAGATACCTCCAAAGCAAGATATGTATTGGAGCAGAGGGCAGCCATTCTTCTCCTCTGAAAATGTGGCTGATCTCCATCGCCTTATCATCGGCCACTACGGCCAGGTGGTAGGTAGGCATTCCATCTGCCTTGAGCAACACTTTATCATCAACGAGATTGGTTTCAAAGCTCACGTGCCCGCGGATCAGGTCAGTGAAAGAAACCAGTTCATCTTCAGGCATTTTGATCCGCACCACATGTGGGGTTCCAGATGCCAGCAGGGCAGTTACCTCTGATTCGCTTAAAGTCAAAGAATTACGCATAGATGAGCGGGTAGCCTGTCCGTAAGTAAAATTTGGAACCTCTTTGCGCTTCGCATCAAGTTCCTCCGGAGTATCAAAAGCATAGTAAGCATAGCCGTCAGCGATCAACTGGTCTGCATATTGTTTATAAGTTGCCTTGCGTTCGCTCTGACGGTAAGGTCCAAAGGGTCCGCCTTTCTCCGGACTCTCATCAGGTTCCATGCCACACCATTTCAGGCAGGAAACAATATACTCTTCTGCCCCTTCTACAAAACGGGTCTGATCTGTGTCTTCCACACGAAGAACAAAAGTTCCGTTATGCTTTTTGGCAAACAAATAATTGAACAAAGCGGTACGCACGCCGCCCAAATGCAGGCCTCCCGTTGGGCTGGGGGCAAATCTTACTCTTACTTTCTTTTCCATATTAATAGCAGCAAAGATATATTTTTGTAATTTGCCTTCATAATCCTATGAATCCGTACGAGAAAAAGCGCCGCTGGAAGTTCTTCTTATTGTTCTTTGCCATTATCATTGGCACAGCATCTGTTTTTTACTCTGATTTCTTTGTCAAGAAAATGGAACGGGAAGAACAGTTGCAGTTTCAGCTTTTTGTTAAGGTGACGGAGCAATCTCTCATCATGTACGACGACGATCGTTATACCGGATTGATCGACCTCATCCGGGCCAACACCAAATTGCCAATCATCCTTACCAATGCTAAAGGCGAGATTCTGGCCACTCAAAACCTCGATTCAACCAAAACCAACTATGAGGTGACCAATAAGGAAGGTGTGACTTACGATCCTGCTTATTTTCAACGGGAGCTCCGAAAAATGAAGAAACAACATCCCAGAACCCCCATCACGGGGCTGGAGCCGGATGGTTCCCGCTGGTATATTTATTATAAAGATTCTCCTACGCTCACTCAATTACGCTATTTTCCATACATTCAGTTGGGGGTGATTGCACTGTTCCTGCTTACAGCATATGTAGCTTTTAGTTCAGCACGGAAAGCCGAACAGGACCAAGTCTGGGTGGGAATGGCCAAAGAAACTGCCCATCAGCTTGGCACACCTATCTCTTCTCTCATGGCCTGGGTAGAACTGATCAAGTCACGCTTTGACGCGGAGGATGACCCGCTGATTGCCGAGATGGAAAATGACATCAAGCGATTGGAAGTCATTACAGACCGGTTCTCGAAAATCGGCTCCAAGCCTATTGTCGAAGACCATGTGGTCTACACCGTCATTCATAACTTCGTAGAGTACTTCAGGATCCGTACCTCAGATAAGATCATATTTACCATTACAGGTGATGAACAGGTCCGTGCGTTACTCAATGTACCACTGTTCGACTGGGTTACAGAAAACTTACTAAAAAACGCAGCAAATGCAATTGAAAATGAAGGAAAGATCACCATCAACATCATTGAGAACCTCACCAAAGAGGAGGTATTCATTGATGTGACCGATACCGGAAAGGGCATCGCACGGTCTAAGTTTGACGCAGTATTCCAACCGGGTTATACTACCAGAAAACGAGGCTGGGGACTTGGACTTTCCCTCACCAAAAGAATCATAGAAAACTACCATCATGGCCAAATCTTTGTCAAGGATTCGGAGTTGGGCAAAGGGACTACATTCCGGATCGTTTTAAAAAGCAGCATTACTTATGAACCGACCTCAAATACATGAGTACCCAGCATGGGGCGAAAACTACATTAAATTAGTAGATGGAGATGTGATGGAAATCCTGGAGCGTCAAGCTTCTGAATTTCCTGATTTCATCAACAGCCTGTCAGAGAAAGCAGATTATGCTTACGCTCCGGGAAAGTGGACAATTAAGGAACTGGCAGGCCATATCATAGATACAGAAAGAATCCTGGTATATCGGCTTACCTGCTTTGCCAGGGGAGAAACACAAGCCCTTCCGGGCTTCGAAGAAGACGACTACGTAGCCAATGCTCACTTCTCTGACCGTAGCCTGTCCAATTTTTCCAGGGAATTCGAATTGTTGCGCAGGGCCAACCTTTATTTATTTGGATCCCTTCAGGAAGCAGAGCTTGACCGTACCGGCACCGCCTCCGGTAGGCAGATTAGTGTAAGGGCCTTATTATTTGTAATCGCCGGACACCTTATCCATCATACACAAATCATTAAAGAAAGGTATCTATGATCTGGTTCAGTGAATTCAGTGCAGAAAAGTTAAATGACCGGCCCAAAAATCACATGGGTGCCTTCCTCGACATCCGCTTTACAGCGGTTGGGGAAGATAGCCTCACGGCCACCATGCCGGTAGACGAACGCACCCATCAACCCGCAGGCATCTTGCATGGCGGGGCCTCGGTGGTACTTGCCGAAACTCTGGGGAGCGTCGCCTCTTACATGTGCATCGATCCCGATAAATATCAGGCCGTGGGCCTGGAGATCAATGCCAATCACCTGCGCCCGGTAAAGAGCGGGCTGGTCACAGGTATTTGCAAGCCCCTGCATATCGGAGCGAAGACACATGTCTGGGAGATTAAGATTTACAATGACAAGGGAAAAATGAATTGTGTAAGCAGGCTTACTGTAGCGATCATTAGTAAATAAACAAGTTTTTCCTATCTTCCTCCTACCTATGTTATACATCCCCATCTCCCTATTGGCTCTGCTGATATTTGGCAGCATATTTTATTACAACGCACTTGTCAACAAAAAAAACAGGATGAAAGAAGCCTGGAGCGGCATAGATGTTTATTTAAAAAAACGTTACGAACTCATTCCTAACCTCATTGAAACGGTAAAAGGATACGCCAGACATGAACAACAGCTAATGGTAGAGCTGGCGACCTTACGTACACAAGCCATTCATGCCCAAGAGGATCAGGAAAAAATAAACACGGAGAACCATCTCTCTCAACACATTGCCCGCTTGATGCTAATTGCAGAAAATTACCCGGACCTGAAAGCCAGTACCAATTTCCAGCAGCTGCAAACACAATTGGAAACCCTTGAAACAGAAATAGAGCTTTCCAGAAGATATTACAATGGCACAGTAAGGGAAAATAACATCCAGGTACAATCATTTCCTTCCAATCTGGTAGCCAGGGTCTTTGGATTTAAAGACGGATCCTTCTTCGAAGTTGACAACCCTGCGGAACGCTCCTCTGTAAAAGTTTCTTTTTAACAGAAAAATCGGATACAAATGAAAATCAACCAATTGACACGATATCTGCTGCTGATCTTCTGGATGATGAGCATGCTCTGGCCAGCAGCAACTGTTGCTCAGGACATCATGCTGGCAGAGCCGAAAACGCAGGCCGCAGCTGAGCATCACACACAAGACGAAGCACAGGAAGCACAATATGAACGGATCGTTTCTTTTCATTCAGACATCAGGATTGATGTCTCTGGAATGATCCGCCTGACTGAAAAAATCCAGGTGTATGCTACCGGTGATCAGATAAAACGGGGTCTGGTACGACGCATCCCAATTTACCGTAAAGACATTTTTGGAGATAGGAAACCTGCGGATTTTAAGATCAGCAGCATTTTAAAAGATGGAAAAAAGGAGAAGTATAAGACTAAAAACGATGGCAGTGTACGAAGTATTTACATCGGCGATGAAGATATCACCCTGAGCCCGGGCTTGTATACTTATGAAATCAATTATGAGACTAAAGGCCAGATCGGCTTTTTCAAGGATTACGACGAGATTTACTGGAATGTCACAGGCAGTGAATGGGACTTTAACATTGAGCAGGCTTCGGCGACAGTAACATTTCCAAATGGAGCATCCCACGGCAATACGGCCTGTTATACCGGAGCTAAGGGTTCAACAGGGAAGGATTGTGAATTCAGTGTGAATGCTGACCAGTCCCTGACTTTTAAAACAACAAATTATTTACCCTCTGGAACGGGGTTTACCATTGCCGCTGCATTCACCAAAGGCATTATCCGCAGACCTTCCAATTTTGAACTTTTCTATCAGGATTACCTCAAAATCAGCTTGTCGCTCCTCTTGCTGATTGGGCTTGGAACGTATTATTATATCAGCTGGTCGCGTTATGGCCGTGATCCGGAGCAACCAGTGATCATACCGACTTTTAACATCCCCAACAACTGGTCGCCAGCCCTGTTGCGCTATTTCTACAAGAAAAAGATAGATGACAAGTCTTTTGCCATCTCCATCATTAACATGGCAGTTAAAAAAGTTGTGAAAATCCGGAAAGGTATCGGAACGAAAGAAGACTATGCTGTAGAGAAGTCGACCGCAGCAGCTAACCTTTTGTCTAAAGAAGAAGAGGCCATTTATACCCGTTTTCTTGGTAAAAAGGATCGCATATACATCAATAAGGCCAATGGATCAACCATCAATGCGGCAAAAAATGCACATCGTGATCGTTTGAAGCCACAGATCAACTTGACAGATTTTTTCGTCAGCCATAAAAAGCACCTCATCAGGGCTACCGCGATGACCGCGGGTATACTGATTACCTTTATGATCTTCGTAGAGACAGGCACACCTTTGATGATGCTATTTTTTAGTCCTTTTATTGTGATCGGAGGATACTGTTTTGTGATGGGCATCAAATCGTTGCCTAAGGCTCCAGTAGTTGGAATATTTTTAATCATCTGGGGTGCGGGCTTTGGTGGTATTCCTTTGGGCATGCTGATGTTTAACCTAAGCAGTCTGCCCATCATTTCATTGGCTTTTATCCTGTCGAGCACCGTCATGTTTTCTTTATATGTTTACCTCATAAAGGCGCCCACGGTCGCAGGAACGGAGTTGATTAGTAAAATCAAGGGATTCAAAATGTACCTGGAGACCGCAGAGGAACATCGGCTAAACCTCTTGAACCCACCTGAACATACCCCTGAACTCTTTGAGAAATTCCTTCCCTATGCCATGGCACTGGACGTAGAAAATGCATGGGGAGACAAGTTTGAAGCCCTCCTGAGTCAGGCAGATTACATGCCCGACTGGTATGACGGCGACCGTTTTAATCACCGCAACTTAAGTCCTGGATTCATTGTACCATTCAGTACTGCGATCGGCGACAGCAAGCCAGACACAGGATCTTCCTCCGGTTCATCAGGAAGCTCCAGCTGGAGTTCAGGCAGCAGTGGAGGAGGATCTTCCGGCGGAGGTGGAGGCGGCGGCGGAGGTGGGGGCTGGTAGCAGATGCTCAGGTTATTGTTTTTATCGATGTTCCGATCAATAAATACAATTTCTAATGCCTGGTATAATGCCATAGCTTTACAAAATGATAAAAGGACTATTTGAAACGCACATCTTCGTCGAAGACCTGGAGAGATCTATTGATTTCTATAAAAATGTTCTGGGATTAACTCCATGTAACTATACTGATGAACGCAGAATTGCTTTTTTCTGGATAGGCGAGCCGAAAACAGCAATGTTAGGTTTATGGGAAAAACCAAAAGAACAAATAGAAAGCAGACACTTTGCCTTTAAATGTGATGTTGATGATATCCTGAATAAATCCATATCGTTTTTAAAAGCAGCAAATCTGCAACCCTATAATTTTCTGAAGGATGGATCAGAGCAACCGATGGTCTTCGCCTGGATGCCTGCAATAGCCATTTATTTTAAAGACCCCGACGGACATGATTTGGAGTTTATCGCGATGTTAGAAGGTGAAGGCAGACCTGAATTGGGTGTGATTTCTTTTCAAGAATGGCTTGCTGTTCAGCCGCAAGGATATCAGCCAAATATATGAAGCAATTGACTTTATAAAACCAGACGCTTCTTTCTTCCGTATCTGCTAATGAAAAACAAATACCTATGAAAAGAGAAGGGGCCGGCAGAAATTCTACCGGCCTTTTCTTATGAATTGTTTTTTATTCCTTCACCTGATGGAGCGGTCAAAACATCTACTATCGAATTTACAGGAATATGTGCTGGTTCGCCCCTGCTTCATACCAGCATTAGGTCAGCTTCGGGTAAAGGTACCCAATACCCGAAGCGCTCCCCTTTCTGGTCAGATTCTGGCCTGTTTCTGCCCAATCAATTTCCGCGATTTGCCGGAAGATGGTTTAGGTTGAAAATCTCACCGGATTTGATTTCATCAGTCACAATCATGGATCTGATGCAGTCGATGCATTGCAAATGATCCAACAATTCTTTGTAAAACCGGTGGTAAGCATGCAGATCTACAGTGAGCACCTCCAGGCTAAAGTCGTATTCACCGACGACTTTGTAGCAATTCACTACTTCCGGCAAATTTTGGATCACACGTGTGACCATGTCCAACACCTCAACAGAATGCTGCTTTAGCTGCAGGTGCATAAAGGCCCGAACCCGAATGTTGACTTTGTAGGGGTTCAAAAGGGCTTTATATCCCAATATGAAGCCCTGGTTTTCCAGATTTCTGGTCCGTTTTCCGATTGCTTCTTCGGAAAGGTGAATCTTGCGGGAAATATCTGCAAAGCTGGCTCTTGCATCTTTTTGCAGACAGTTCATGATCTGCACGTCGTGCAGATCTAATTTTCGAAATAAATACATAGGCGTTATGTGTTTTTAGCCGAATCTATTTATTTTCCCAGACATAATAAAAATCCGAACGCAGTTTTTTTTTCCTGAAAAAGCGTAAACAGAATTAAATCAATATCTTTGGGCCAATAAAGAATCTGTATAATGACAAAACAAGACAACAATACCAGTTTCGACTGGGTTTATTACGTACTAGGCCTATTTTTTGGAACTTTAACCGCTGCGATCATCTCCGGACATTTCGGATGGTCTGTTTTGGGTGGCATCATTGGTTTCGTTATTGCTGCCATTTTCTTAAACGGTATCGTTAAAGATCGCGAATACTAAACAGCCCCTTTTATACTGCCTCATCTTTACTGCCATGAAGAAATTAAGGTTATTTGCGCTGCTCTGTTTTTTTGCTGCTGGTGCTCAGGCACAAGACATAAAATTTCCCGGACTGGATTCCAGTCCGGCAGATATTGTCTACTATCCCTTAAATGTTGCCAAGGCTAAAGATAATTCTGCCCCCCTCATCAAAGTCATCTATTCCCGCCCATCAAAGAAAGGCCGGGAAATTTTTGGTGTTTTGGAACAATTTGGAAAAGTATGGCGCCTGGGGGCCAATGAATCTACAGAAATCCGCTTTTATAAACCTGCCTCCATTGCTGGCAAACGGATAAAAAGTGGCTCATATAGCCTTTTCGCCATCCCCCAAAAAGACAAATGGACATTAATCCTGAATAAACAAACGGACAAATGGGGTGCTTTTACTTACGACCAAAGCAAAGATGTATTGCGTCTGGATCTTCCTGTAAAAGCCATGGCGAAAACAATGGAAGTATTTACCATCACCTTTATACCATCAGCTGAAGGGGCCAACATGATCTTCGCCTGGGACAATACCATTGTAGAATTGCCGATCACGATCAGGTAGCACTCCGGTTTCTCCGCAAAAACCGGTCAAAGTAAAAGAGCGCAATCACTACATCTGTAAAGAGAAAAACCTTCAGCAACATCGACTGAAGCTCGGTAGCCAGCGAGCTGTCAAACTTAATTTGAAATCTCCCTGAAGGTAGGACATCACTAAAATCGCTCCGAGTACCTGCATAAACGATTAACCCCAAAATAGCCGCCACAAAAACCGCGGAAATCCCATAGATGATGCGTTTATCAACATGGGTCTGAAGCGAAACAGGTTTGATTTCCCCCCTTAGCTCTTCCATCACATTCCGGGTAAAGGCCATGGAAGGACTTTCAAGTTCGATGCTGTCCAACAGCTTTTCCAGTTGTTCTTCTGTCATTTTCATATCAAATCCTTTACTTCGTCTTTCAATAACAATTGCAGTTTTTCCTTCAGTTTGAGCCGGGCACGGTGTAGCTTTACCTTCACGTTATTTTCCGATATACCCAGAACTTTCCCAATCTCTTCCTGGCTCTGCTCGCCCTTGTAAAACAAGGTAATGAGCACTGCGTCTTCCGGAGACAGCAGGTCTATTGCATAGTTCAGGTATGCATGCGCCGATTTTTGCTCTACTAAATTAGCATTATTATCGGAATGTTCCTGCCCCAACTGCAGAGCACTTGTCTCGTCATCTATCGAAATGGTATCCAACTTTTTCTTTCGCAGGAAAGACATCGCCGTGGTATAAGTAATGCTGTACAGCCAGGTAGAAAACTTCGCCGAGTGCTTATAAGTGCCTAAGGCACGATAAGCTTTTACGAAACAGTCCTGAGCAATTTCCTCGGCATCTTCCCTGTTTTTAGCAAACCGAAGCGCCAGTGTAAATACGAAACGCTGGTGGAGCTTTACCAAGTCGGCGTAAGCCATGGTATTGCCCCTCAGCACTTCCGCAATCAGGTCTACTTCTTTTTTTTGCTGCATATATGGGTTATGACGCCGCATGACGGAACCTGGTTACATTGAGCTAATGATTATTTTTTTGATTTGGCTGTAACCTGTTTCTTTTTGCTGTGGTCATAGTAAACAGAACAGGCTTAAATTCAATATTAATCATTAAATTCAACACAATGGAAGGAGTAATTATATGTGTAATGCTTTTTATCTGTACCACGGCATTGGTTTTCGGACTAAGGTACATGAGCAATAAAGAAAAAATGGCGATGATAGAACGGGGCATGGATCCAGGTGTACAAAAACCCAGGGCCGCAGCCCCCACACCTTTCCTCAGCCTTAAATTCGGCTTGCTGATGGCCGGACTGGGATTGGGCCTCATTGCCGCACTGTTTACCGTAATGGCAGACAATATGGAGAATAAATATGCCGTAGCGGTTTACTTCGGCTTCATATTACTTTTTGGCGGTATAGGCCTCATCATTTCTTATGTCATTGAAAAAAGATGGCTTGATCAGCAGAAAGACCTTTAAAGAGATTTCAGGCTAATTTAATTTCAGGAGCATCATAGCGCTAGTTTATCCCGGTTATACCTGGCATGAACTAGCGCCATGGTGCTTTTACACCAACCATCCCCTGAGTTTGACACTTTTGTCAAAACCTCGTCAATTCAATATCTCCATGGATGATTTTTGAGAAAACTAATCAATCGATTGATTAGTTTTGTGCCATCAAATTATCACATGGAAAAAATCGATAAGCGTGCAAGTATCCTTGAAGCAGCTGAAAAGCTGTTTTCGGAACTCGGGTACGAAGGTGCATCTACCCGACAGATCGCCAAAGAAGCCGGAGCCAACATGGCCATGATCAGTTACTACTTCGGCTCCAAAGAAGGGGTATTCATGGAGCTCCTCACCCTTCGCATCCAGGCATTCAAAAAAGACCTGGACCAGATTAATCAGGACAACCTTAGCGGAATGGAAAAATTGCTCAAGGTCACAGAAGGTTATGCCCGGAGGATCCTTTGCAATCATGCACTTCATAAAATGATGAACCGCGAACTTTCCCTTCCGCAGCGCCCGGAAATGTTCATCACCATCAAAAATGCAATGGCAGAAAATATGCTCATGATCGAGCGCATCATCAACGATGGCATTGCCGATGGCAGTTTTAAAACCGTCGACGTACGCATGCTCATCGCAACCATCATGGGTACGATCAGCAATGTAGCCATCTCACCTGCTAAAATCACTTATGGTACTACACTGGACATCAATAAAAAGGCCGACCGAAAGGTCATCACCGACCGCCTGATTGCCCATTTGAAAGACCTCATCACCACTTATTTAACACCCCAACAATGATACGTAATCGGATTACATTAAGCTTTTTGACATTCCTGCTTCCGGGAATGATCTACGCTCAGGACCTGAGAAAGCTGACTTTACCGGAAGCCATTGCCTTAGGCATAGAAAACAGCAAAAACTTAAAGCTTTCACAAAATAAGATCGACGAGGCGGTAGCAAGGCTGGCAACGGTAAAAGACAATGCCCTTCCTACAGCCAAAGCCTCTTTCCTTTACAACCACGCGGAAATCCCCACCAATAAACTGAGCATCGGTGGTGCAGACCCGATCAACCTGCCGAAACGGGCAGATGCTTTCGTGGGCACCGCAGCGGTAGAAGAATTGGTATACGGGGGCGGTAAGCTGAAATACGCCGAAGAATCTACACGCTTATTGAAAGAGGTGGCCAACCTGGATGCGGACAAAGACAAAGAAGAAATCAGCTATGCCGTAATCAATACCTACTACTCACTTTTTAAAGTCCTGCAAAGTAAAAAGGTGGTAAACCAGAACCTGGAATCCATTGCCAGCCAGCTGAAACAGGCCCAGCGCTTCTTTGAACAAGGCGTGGTGACCAAAAATGATGTCCTGAGGTTCCAACTGCAACAAGCGAATGTATCGCTGACGGAAATGGAGATCGAGAACAACAGAAAGATCATCAACTACAACCTGGACATTTTACTGGGCCTGAACGACAATACCCAGATAGAGATCAGCGAACCTGACAATGCTTTAAAAACTGCGGGAACTTTGAGCAGCTATATCGACATGGCCATGAGCAACCGTCAGGAGCTCAGACAACTGGACCTGCAGAACAAAGTGGCAGACCTGAACATCAAATCCATCAGGGCCAATACTTTACCTACCGTAGGTGTAGGCGCCAACTTGTATTACATTAATCCAAGCGGCAAGTTCATCCCTCCTACAGATCAGTTCATCATGCCCATTACCCTGGGCGCCAATGTCTCCTGGAACATCGGGAACCTCTGGACGAACAAAAACAAAGTCACGGAGGCCCGAATTCAGCAGAAAAGCGTGGTGATCCAAAAGGACATCCTCTCCGATGAACTGAAAAAGGACATCAACAAGGACTACCAGAATTATCAGCTGGCCATCAATAAGATCAATGTCTTGGAAACTTCCATTGCACAGGCAACAGAAAATGACAAGCTCCTGGCTTCCAAATACAAAAACAATGTAGCTTCTGCCATAGACCGGATTGATGCGGAAACTTTGCTCTACCAGGCTAAGATCAACCTGGAAATCGCGAAAGCAGATGCCGGACTGGCGTACTATACCTTATTAAAATCAACTGGAAAAATTTCTCAATAATACCATAACAAATACTGCGATGACAACCGAAAAGAAAAAGAAAAATAAAGTTATCCCCATCATATTGGGCCTGCTCGTCCTGATTGGTGCCATATTCGGCACTAAGGCTTACATCTATTACAGTAAGCATGTAGATACCGATGATGCCCAGATCGATGGCGACATCAGCCCCGTAGTAGCCCGCGTAGGTGGCTATGTAAACGAGATCGCCTTTGAAGAAAACACCCTGGTACATGAAGGTGACGTGCTGGTAAAACTGGATGACCGTGATTATAAAGTGAAACTGGAACAGGCAATGGCCGGGCAACAGGGCGCCAGCGCTGGTGTAGGGGTTTCTGAAGCCCAGATTGCTGCTACTGCTGCAAATACAAGTACCGCCAAAGCAAATATTGAAGCGGCTAGGGTAAAACTGGACCTCGCAAATAAAGATTATGCGCGCTATGCAAATCTGGTGAAGGACGGTTCCATCACCCAACAGGCCTTTGATCAGGCCAAGGCAACAAAGGAATCGGCTGAAGCGGCGTACGTAGCTGCGAAAGACCAATACACGGCAGCAGTAAAACAGGTGGGAACTACCCAATCGCAACTGGCCGTGAGCAGCAATGGCGTCAGCCAGCGCCAGTCGGACGTAGATTTTGCGAAATTGCAATTGTCATACACCGATATCAAAGCCCCGGCAACCGGAATTGTGTCTAAAAAGAATGTGCAAAAAGGTCAGCTGGTGCAGGCCGGACAGGCATTGTTCTCCATCGTCAATGAAAACAGCATTTATGTAACTGCAAATTTCAAAGAGACGCAACTGGAGGAGATCACACCGGGACTCAAAGTAAAAGTCGAAGTAGATGCCTATCCTGATGCAGAGATCGAAGGTGAAGTCTACAATTTCGCGCCGATCACCGGTGCAAAAGGTTCGCTCCTGCCGCCGGACAATGCTACAGGTAACTTCGTAAAAGTGGTACAGCGTGTACCGGTAAAGATCAAAATCAAAAATGCGCCTAAAGACATCCTGGCCAAATTACGTCCGGGTATGAGCGTGAAAGTTTCTGTTTCTATAAAAGACTAAACAATGGCCGAAAAAGGTTTAAAAAAGTGGATCATCACCTTCACCGTGATCACAGCTTCCCTCCTGGAGCTGATTGACACGACCATCGTGAACGTGGCGATACCACAGATACAGGGTAACCTGGGCGCTACCCTGGAGGATGTCGCCTGGTTATCTACCGGCTATGCCGTAGCGAATGTCATCGTCCTGCCCATGTCGGGCTGGCTGGGCAGCCGCTTTGGCCGGAAAAACTATTTCCTGTTTTCCATCATTCTCTTTACCATCGCCTCTTTCCTCTGCGGAAATGCCACAAATCTGGAAGAACTGATTGCATTCAGGATCCTGCAGGGATTGGCAGGGGGTGGTCTGATCTCTACCGCTCAGGCGATCCTGATCGAGACCTGGCCAAGAGAAGATGTGGGGATTGCGACGGCATTATTTGGACTGGGTGCCGTAGTAGGCCCTACAGTGGGTCCTACCATCGGGGGGTACCTGCTGGAGATCAGCACCTGGCCCATGATTTTTTATGTGAACATTCCAGTCGGGATCCTGGCCGCTTATTGTACCTATATGTTTGTGCGGGAAACACCTAAGGACGGAAAAGGGATGCCTGTCGACTGGTGGGGCATTGCCCTGCTGGCCATCGCAGTAGGCAGCTTACAGACCGTTCTGGAAAAAGGAGAAAGTGAAGATTGGTTTGCTACGCCCTACATTACTGCGCTTGCCGTGGCTTCCGTACTGGGCCTCCTGCTGTTCATCTGGCGGGAAACCACCACAGAGCACCCGATCGTAAACTTCAAGATCATGAGACACCGCAGCTTTTCTGTAGGGATGTTCACCTCTTTTGTTCTTGGTTTTGGCCTCTATGGATCTGTGTTTGTATTTCCGGTATTTTGTCAGAATCTGTTGGGCTTTTCTCCCTTGCAAACGGGGGAATTACTTTTCCCTGGCGGCTTATGTACCATTGTGATGATGCCCTTTATCGGGATCATGCTGAAGAAAAACATTCCGGCCCAGTTTATGGCCACCATAGGGATGTTCCTTTTCTTCGTGTTCTGTAGTATGCTGAGCAACTCTACCTTACAGTCTGGCGAAAATGACTTTTTCCTGCCCCTGATCATCCGGGGCGTTGGAATGGCCCTGCTCTTCGTACCGCTGACCACACTGGCGATCCAGGACTTAAAAGGTCCGGAGATCGGTCAAGGTTCGGGATTAAACAACATGATGAGGCAATTGGGCGGTTCTTTCGGCATTGCCGCATTGACCACACTGATCCACGTAAGACAGGGCTTTCACCGCAACAACCTGTTGGTGAATGTAAATGAATACAACCCGGCTTTTACCGAGCGCTTCAACGGCTTCGTCCACAATTTCATGGCCAAAGGCTATACTTACCTGGATGCGAAAACACTGGCAGCAAAAGCCATAGAAGGTACGCTGACCAAACAAACCTTATTGCTGACCTATAGCGATGCTTATTGGGTTGCAGGACTGGTATTGTTATGCTCTATCCCATTGCTGTATCTGCAGAAATTTAAAAAGAATGTGGAGGTTCCGGCCGACCTGCATTAAAATAAAAAGCCGTTAAGAAATCTTAACGGCTTTTTGCTACCCCAAAAAATTTAACAATTAATTGCATCATTTAGATGTCAACCCAGACATCAAAATCCGCACATACGTTTAAAAGGATTTGTTTAACCTTTGTATGTCTAAATTAGTGATTTCCCCTCAAAAAAACAAAATTTAAATTAATCCCAGTACGCAGGTCGTTTTTTTAGCTGATTTTTGGTAGCTTAAGGGCTTCAAATTTTCCTTAAAAAATGATGCAGAAACAACGCGCAAAAGGCCAGAGAGAATCCGTATTCAACAACGAAGTAGTTTCCAGGTTCGAACTTTACAATAGCCTTTTCCTTACCCTTCCGTTCTACAAGATCAAAGACACAGGCACCTTACTGCCGCTATTTATCAAATTCTGTGAAGAAGGCATTCATCAGCATGAAACCCCGGCAGAGATCATCAATGCGTTTTTTAAGAAATACACCCAGACCAATGCCACTAAAGATGTCATCGATCTGCTGTTCCGCTTTATTCAGTACATTGAACGCCAGGTGGTGTTATTTGATGCGATTGAAGATGCTTCTTTCAATAAACTCAATGCAGATGATGAAGAAAACGCCCTGCTTTCTTACCTGAAAAAAGGGGTGGACAACCATGCACTGAGCGACAAGATCGAGAAACTGATTGAAGATTTCTCGCTGCGGCTGGTACTCACAGCACACCCGACACAGTTCTATCCGGGCAGTGTGCTTTCCATCATTACCGACCTGACCTCGGCCATTAAAAACAATGAAATTTCAAATATCCACCTGCTGCTGCAACAACTGGGAAAAACGCCTTTCTTCAATAAGAAGTCGCCAACACCGGTTGATGAAGCACTGAGTCTGGCCTGGTACCTGGAAAATGTATTCTATTTTGCTGCAGCCAATATCCAATCGGGCGTAGACAAAACCCTGAATGAGTACAGTCTGGAACCTAAAAAGGTAATTGAGCTGGGATTCTGGCCTGGGGGCGACAGGGACGGCAATCCAAACGTACATGCAGACTCTACCATACAGGTTTCCAAAATGCTGCGTCAGATCCTTTTCCGCTGCTATTACAGGGATTTCAGGAACCTGAAACGCCGCATCACCTTCAGGGGCGTGGAAGATTCCGTAGCATTGGTACACGACATTCTGTATCAGAATGCTTTCGATTCCAACATCGATATGGAAAACATTTCCTGCGATGTGATTGGTCACCTGAACGACATCAAAACTACCCTGGACAACGACCATGATGGCCTCTTCGTAGACCTGGTTTCCGACCTCATCCGTAAAGTAGAGTTGTATGGCTGTCACTTTGCTTCCCTTGACATCAGACAGGACAGCAGGGTATTAAGAGCTGTACATGCTTATTGCAGACAAAGCAAACCCATTGTATCTCTTTTCCCGGAAAACTACGATGAATTGTCCGAACAGGAGAAAATCCAAACACTTTCCTTTAAAAGCGCAAAACTTAGTTATGAAGGAAAGCCCGACTCCCTGACAGAGGACACCTTACAGACCATTGCAGAAGTAAAACAGATCCAGCAAAGCAATGGCGAACTGGCCTGCCACCGCTTCATCATCAGCAATTGCCAGCAGGCAAGTGATATCCTGCAGCTGATCGAACTGTTCCTTTGGAATGGCTGGGACGAAAACGATCTGAGCATCGATTTTGTACCGCTCTTTGAAACAGTACATGACCTGGCAGGGGCTTCCGAAATCATGGAAACCCTGTATTCGCACCCATTCTATAAAAAACACCTGGAAAGCCGCGGCAACAAACAGGACATTATGCTGGGCTTCTCCGACAGTACTAAAGACGGAGGCTACCTGATGGCCAACTGGTCAATCTTTAATGCCAAAGTGAGCCTGACGGAAACCGCGAACAAACACAACATCCAACTGGCCTTCTTTGACGGACGCGGCGGACCTCCTTCACGTGGGGGTGGTAAAACACACCGCTTCTATGCTTCCATGGGCAAAGAGATCGCCAATAAAAACATACAGCTTACTATACAGGGACAGACCATCAGTTCACAATATGGATCGATAGATAGTGCAGAGTTCAACATTGAACAGCTCATCAATGCAGGTATTTCAGCGGGCATCAGGGAAAAGCACAACATCCTTTTGGATCCTGTACACAAGAACCTGCTGGATGAAATGGCGGAGGACAGTTTTGAATCTTTTGTCGCCCTGCGTAAACATCCTTTGTTCTTAAGCTATCTGGAGAAATTCTCTCCACTGACATTATTGTCGAAAATCACGATCAGCAGCCGCCCGGTGAAAAGAAATTCGGGTGGGGCGCTGAAGCTGGAAGACCTCCGCGCGATTAGTTTTGTAACGGCCTGGAGCCAGTTAAAACAGAACATCCCGGGTTTCTATGGCGTCGGAACAGCTTTGAAAAACCAGGAAGATAAAGGCAACTGGGATAAGGTCGTAGAAACCTATAATGAATCCGGGTACTTCAAGACCATCGTGGAGAACTGCATGATGTCCATGAGCAAATCAGATTTCGCGATCACGGCACATTTCGTAAACGACAAGGACTACGGACAGTTCTGGCAGGTCTTGTTCGATGAATTTGAGCTTTCTAAACAGATGTTATTAAAGCTTTCGGGCCAGGAGGCACTCATGGAGAATTATCCCGCAGAGAAGCGCTCAATTGCCGTCAGAGAGAAGATTGTACTGCCGCTGGTATTGATCCAGCATTACGCATTAGAGCAGCTCCAGGGCGAGCTTTCGGAGACCGAGCAGGCTTCCTACGAGAAGCTGGCCATCAGAACGGTTTACGGAATTGTAAATGCCGGCAGGAACCTGGCTTAATCAGAAATAAAAAAAGCGACCCTAGGGTCGCTTTTTTTATTTAGGCCATTACGACTATCTGTCTATAGAACCCATTACCTTTTGAGAAAATGCATTCAGTGCGTCTTTCTCTGTGGCCCCAGCTTTCACATCGGCATGTACTTCCAATGCGCCGCAGATATTGGTGATCAGCTCACCCGCCATATCGATTTCTGCTTCATGTACTCCCCTGAACTCACAGAAGGCTTCCAACACATTTAAAGTTGCTTCAAGGTCTTCTGTTGTGCTGCTCTGAAACAGCTGTCTGATTACTGGTATCTTCATGACTTGATCTGATCAAATAATCCGTTCAACACTTCTGCTTTATTGGTCTGCACCTGCCCTACCAAAACTCCGCCTTCAAAAGCAGCGAATGTCGGCAGGTTGTCCACGTTCGCCAGTTTACGGGAGTCAGGGAGTTTTTCAGCATCCACAATCAGGAAAGCGACTTCCTCATTCTCGGCAGCCAGCTTCTTGAATTTTGGTTTCATGATCCTGCAGTTTCCACACCAGGAAGCCGCATATTGCACCATGACCTTGTTGTTTTCAGCAACATATTGTTGAAGGTTGTCTTCTGTTAATTCTAAAAACATACGTTTCCTTTTTTTAAATTAGTTTGCGCTCAGGTATTCTGCTACGCTGTTTCTGTTTGCATTCATGGCTTCTTTTCCTTCTTCCCAGTTCGCAGGGCAAACCTCACCATGTGTCTGAACGTGTGCATAAGCATCGATCAAACGCAAATATTCTTTAACATTACGTCCTACCGGCATATCGTTTACACTTTCGTGGAATACTTTTCCTGTCTCATCAATCAGGTACGTAGCCCTGAAAGTTACATTGGAACCAGAGAATGTTTCGTTTCCTTCTGCATCATAATCTACATCCTGCTCTACAATACCCAGGATGTTTGCCAATTGTCTGTGCGTATCAGCCAGGATCGGATAAGTCACACCTTCGATACCGCCATTGTCCTTTGCCGTGTTCAACCAGGCGAAGTGAACTTCGTTGGTATCGCATGAAGCACCGATCACGATGGTATTTCTTTTTTCAAACTCAGGCAGGGCAGCCTGGAAAGCATGCAATTCTGTAGGACAAACAAAAGTGAAATCTTTTGGATACCAGAACAATAAAACTTTGCTCTGTTTGTTTACTGCTTCTTCAAATACATTGATCTTCAGATCATCGCCCATCTCTGACATTGCATCGATGCTCACACTCGGGAACTTTTTACCTACTATTGCCATAATTATAATTGTTTTATGTTTTTTATTCTGCGGCAAATGTACGGCAAGCGAAACTGAAAAGCAACGAATTCACACGCATCCCGAATACTTAATCTTGATAGGCGAATAGCTTTTATCTATAATCTTTTCGAAAAACTTAGTTTTAATCTATTAAATCTACCCTTACCTCAGGACTTTTCCAGTCTTGTCGAAAGTCATGTTAAATGGTTTCAGGTATTGATTCACCAGCACGGCAAACTCTCTTCTGGAAACCACTCTTTTCTCTTCAAATTCAGTATTGAAATGATAGGCTTTTTTCCAGTTCTTCTTGACTTCGGCTGTCGTATTCGCCAGAGACACTCCGCCTACATAAGCGATCATGTCCAATGTTGTCGACAGGCTCATGTCTTTACCCTTGTGGTCATCAAACCAGATCTGGGCTTTGTAATAGAAGGATTTAACAGGTTCCCTGATTTCTTCCATGGTTACGGGACGGTCAGGCCTGAAATAGGCCGTGCCATTCGTCAGTTCGGCTTTCAGGAAGCCGGACATGCCAACCATTTGGATGGCCCGCCAATTGCTATCGGCTGGGGTGATGTCTGCAAATGGCAGCAATGACAGCTTGTAATTGAGCAACTCTCCCTGGATGACCTTCAGCTTGGCTTCCGAGGTTTTGGTTTTAAAAAAAGCCGCGTAGGCTGCTGTCGCACCTGCTGCCTGTCCAGCTGCAAGGCTTTCATGTTCCGGATCGAGCAGCACCAGGTTTTCCTGACCGGGCAGCATCAAAGCGGAGAAAGTCAGCACATTCGCAGAGCTGTTCCCGATCGCTTTTCCGGTAGCAACACTGGTTCTGTACATAAAATCGTCATACCCAAAGGCCTTCCATTGCCTGGTTATTTTTGGCAATTGGAGATCAGCACTGAGTTTCCCACTATGCTCAGCATGCACCAATACGACTGCTTTAATTGATTTTCCGCCCATCAGTTCCAGGTTCCAGCCTCCTCCCGAACGTTTGATCTTGATCCAGTCTGTACCCCGCACAATTGTCAGGTTCTTTAGGGTGTCTGTCCAGGTCTTCAGCGTAACCGCAGCTGAGCTGTGGCTTTCAGCCATCCTTTTCTGTAACTCGGCCGAAATTCCCGAGGGAAGTTCGTCTGGCGTGGCCATCACAAAGCCAGGATTGGGCAGGAGCAATACGGTTTTGGCCCCGGATACTGCCGACTGAATGCTCGCCGCGATGGCATTACTCCCATTCCCGATGACCAATACGCCCGTCTTTGTCGTCTGTGCTTGTCCCAACTGAACCAACAACAGTGATGCGCACACCAAAAAAAATCCCCTTATCATTTTTAACATCGATTTAAACCGCAATATCCTTTATTGCAAGCTATTTACGTTATAAAAATAACAAAGGAAATTTAATTTAACCTTTTTTAACAAAAAGAGGGAGAGGCTCAGCCAATCCTCACAGAGGTCATCGTCAGTGAACCTCCAATGGCCTTATCATTGAAAAGGGAAATCGGCTCTTTTTCCTGCTTTAAGCCCAGGGTATACATCAGCGGCAGATAGTGCTCTGGCGTTGGAATGGCCAGCATCGCTTCTTTGCCCAAACTCTGGTAATTCATCAGCGGGCGATGATCATTATTCAGGATCAGTTCTTTGAATTTATCATTGATCTGCAGCGCCCAGTCATAACCTCCACCGTTCATCATCGGCCAACTGATCATACGTAAGTTATGCACCATGTTGCCACTACCCAAAATCAGCACGCCTTTTTTCCTGAGCTGATAGAGTTCTCCTGCAAGTCCATAATGATAGCGGGCATCTTTGGTATAATCAATACTCAGCTGAAGTACGGGAATGTTGGCCTCGGGATACATGTGCCTGACGACCGTCCAGGCTCCATGATCTAAACCCCAGTCGTGGTCCAGTCCCACAACTGTACTGTGGACCAGCTGCGCAGTTTCTGCAGCCAGTGCAGGATTTCCGGGTGCCGGATAGGCAACGTCGAAAAGTTCCTGGGGAAAACCACCAAAGTCGTGAATGGTCTGTGGAAAATCCATTGCAGTAATGTGCGTCCCTTTGGTAAACCAGTGCGCCGAAACTACCAGAACAGCAGCGGGCTGAGGGATATCCTTTGCGATAGCCGCCCATTGTGTGCTGAACTCATTGTCTTCAATTCCATTCATGGGAGAACCATGCCCGATGAAGAGCACGGGCATCAGGTAATCCTGCTCGGGCAGCTTGCTGGTAAAAGTATTGAACTGAGATAAAGCCGACATAACGTTACATTAAAGGAGGATGCCCTCTCAGACATCCTCTGGTGAACGATTTAACAGTGCTAAATTACTTCGCTTTACCGCTCAATTCATTGACTTATGGTAAGAAACGCAGGCGCTATTTGAGCACACTAAAAAAGTTAAACTCTACACGGGCCAGGTACATGTTCTTGTTGTAACGCCCTGGAAGGTTTCCCGCCACTTCAAAACGGTATCCGAGGTCAATCCTCGTCCTGCTGTTGATGATCACCTGTACCGCAGGGGCGAGATCCAGGTATGACCTTCCATTTTCCGGATTGGTCTTGCCCAATGCCTCGAAATACAAATTGAAATTTGGTTGCTTATAGTCCTTATACACAGAAGGCAGCAGCAGGTATCCTGAGGACAGGCTATATCCCAGAAGCTGGTCCGGAGCTGGCATGTGGTGTTCCTGCTTGTCCAGATCTTTGAACGATTTGGTATAGCTCAGCGTTCCTGAAAGTGCCAGCTTGTGCAGCAACTGGGTAACGACCAGGCCTGCCTGAACGCCGCTGTTGTCACCTTCGAGGTTGATGTCCTGCGTATAGGTAGGCCGGTTACTGGTACTGATGCGTCCAAAAGCAGCAGCTCTGAAATGACTCTGCGCCTCATCCACCGACAAAAACCGGTACTTTGCATACAGGCTTCCGCCTTCTACACGGTACCGGCCATCCATATCAGAAGCAAAGCCCTGTGCATGGATCATAAAATTCTTATTGAACCCGATCATCAGTTCCGGAATGAACCGGTTGGCAAAGTCCGGATTAAAGAAGCCCTCACTGGTCAGCCGTATGCCGATTGATTTCGACGGCATATTACTTGCCGGTTCTGAAAAGACATACAGCTCCTGTGATTTGACACTGCCGGCCAATAAAGCCAGCAGCGTCAATAACTTGAAAAACTTCATAAAAGGATTAGATCGTTAAATGATAAATTCTTGTCTTTTTACCATTTACAGTGCCTGCTCCCGAAGCGTAGCTCTCGGTTTTATATTGCGCAGCCGCTTTCTTAAAGGCCGATCCGGAGATGAAATCTTTATCTACCACATTGGCCTTCACCGGTCCGTTCAGGGTTTTTCCCTTGGTGTTCAGGAATTTATAGACATTGCTGCCGACAATGGCCTGACCATTGTCATCCACTTTAGTATTGCTAAAATTGAACACAGCGGTCAAATTCCCGACGGAGAATCCCGCGTCCTGTACTTTGTTCTTGATCTGATCGATGTTTACGCCTTTATCTTTTTTGAAGTCAATGACAAACACATTCCTGTTCAGATCGGGTTTAATGGCTTCAATAAAATCCAGTGTCCGCAATGATTTCTCTGTGGCCTGCGAACACATTGAGCAGGTGAGCCCGGTTACTTGCAGTTCAGCAGATGAGATTTGTTGTGCAGAAACTTTGCCTGCAGCCAGTAAAATAAAAAATATGCTTAATAATTTGATCGTTTTCATGTAAATCGTTTTTAACCGTAAAATAAATTGTCAATAAAAAAGCCGCTACAGGTTAGTATAACCCATACGGCAACAATTCATTCCTGGTCTAATTCCTGAAAACGCAGTGGTAAAGGTGCAGCGCGACGACTGCGGAAAGCGGCGGAGCTTTATTCTCTGCCTTACGGAACAAACGGCTGAAGGTACCCTTAATCGAATGGCTTAGCGCCGGTCCTAAAAATAGCTCCAGGCTAAAATTTTGAGGCAGCTTTACTTTAAGCCCGGCTTCATGACTGTCCTTTACCTTCACATCTACGGAAGTATCTTTGCAGCAGTCATGTGCCTTTTTTACTTTATTTTCACCCTTACAAGCTCCACATCTGGCCTGTTCGATCAGCTTCACAGCAGAAAGCTTTCCTCCGCAAAAATGCATATTCACAGCAATCCCGATCACGGTGATCAGGTAAAAGGCACATAAGGCCATCGCTATTTTCTGCTGCAGTTTCATTCCAATACAAAACTAAACAATAAATCGCATAAACAAAGCCCTGCTTGTAGCTGCAACGTAAAATAATTGATAGGCCGGGCGGGTTTGCTACTCACATTTTTAACTTAACTTAGCAGGCATTAAATCAAAAAAATGAACCGCATCTTTACCTTTATCCTCTGCTTTTGCTGCCTTAGTGCCTTTTCTGCAAAGCCTAAACATCAATACATCCGAATCAAAACCGGCAAGGGTGAATGCATCATCCAGCTCTACAATGAAACCCCAAAACACCGGGACAACTTCATCAAGTTAACCAAATCGAAGGTACTCAACGGCACCTTGTTCCACCGCATCATCAAGGACTTCATGATCCAGGGTGGAGATCCTGATTCTAAAAAAGCCATTGCCGGAGCAGAACTCGGAAATGGCACTGTCGGCTATACCATTCCTGCCGAATTCCGAGACAGCCTTTTTCATAAGAAAGGAGCCCTCGGTGCTGCACGGGACGATAATCCGGGAAAAGAATCCAGCGGAAGTCAGTTCTACATCGTACAAGGCAAGAAATTTACGGACGAACAACTCAATACCGTGGAAGAAAAACGCCTGAAATTTAAATTGCCGGAATGGCAGAGGGAAATTTATAAAACCCTGGGCGGCAGTCCGCACCTGGACAGAAACTATACCGTATTCGGCGAAGTGGTCAAAGGTCTGGAAATGGTCGATGCCATCGCAGTAATGGAAAGGGATGCTAAAGACAGGCCACTGGTCGACATCAGCATGACCATCACCCTCTTAAAACGAAGGGAAGCCCGCCGCCTGGAAAAAGAACTCAACATCAAATAACAATAACATGAAAATCATTTCTTATAACGTAAACGGCATCCGCTCGGCCAGCACTAAAAATTTCTTCGGCTGGCTGCAGTCTACCGATGCCGATATGGTTTGCCTGCAGGAAGTCAAAGCCCTGCCCTCCCAGATTCCGGAGATCATTGTCTTGATCGAGCAGCTGGGCTATCACCATTACTGGTTCCCCGCAGAAAAAAAAGGCTATAGTGGTGTTGCCATTTTCAGCAAGATCAAACCCAATCACGTAGAATATGGTTGCGGCGAAGAATGGATCGATAAAGAAGGACGCATTTTAAGGGCCGATTTCGATACTTTTTCATTGATGAGCGTCTACTTGCCGTCTGGATCAAGTGGAGACGAGAGACAGGTTAAAAAGTATGAATTTATGCGCTTTTTTGATCAGTATGTAGGAGAACTACGGAACGAACTGCCAAACCTGATCATCTCCGGTGATTACAACATCTGTCATACCGCCATCGACATCCATAACCCAAAATCCAATGCCAATTCCTCAGGCTTCCTTCCGGAGGAGCGCGAATGGATGCAGTTGTTCCTGGACAATGGTTTCATCGACACCTTCAGACATTTCAACAAGGACCCGCACCATTATACCTGGTGGAGTTTCCGTGCCGGATCCAGGGGCAAGAACCTGGGCTGGCGCATCGATTATCATTTGGCCTCCCTGCCTATGCTGGACCGGCTGAAGAATGTCCAGATCCTGCCCGATGCCGTGCATTCAGACCATTGCCCTGTATTGCTGGAACTTAATCCTTAAGCCATGGATGGGCTTCAGTTCTACTCCCGGGAAGATATCCTTAAGCTGGTCAACCTGCGTGAAGGGGAAAGCAAGCTTGGAGAATGTGTCCAGCTTAGCCAAAACCTGGATGAGCTCTCTTCCAGTACAGCCAGGTTTGTCCTGCTGGGCATCCCGGAAGATATTGGCGTGAGGGCCAATTACGGAATAGGGGGAACTGCGACTGCCTGGCCCGCAGCACTAAAGGCCATACTGAATGTACAAAGCAACCGATTCCTCCAGGGATCTGAATTACTGGTATTGGGCCACATCGCAGTCCATGAGCCAACACATACGGACACAGCCGCGCTGCAGGAAAAGGTTGCTGCGATCGACGACCTGGTTTTTCCGATCATTCAGCAAATTGTTGCTGCCGGAAAAATCCCCATCGTGATCGGTGGTGGGCACAACAATGCCTATCCCATCATCAAAGGAGCTGCACTGGCGAAAAACCGGAGTATCCACGTCATCAATATCGATGCGCATGCGGACCTAAGACCTGCTAATGGCAGACATAGTGGCAATGGCTTTACTTATGCGCTTAGAGCAGGCTTCTTGGCGAAATACGGGCTCTTTGGCCTCCACCAGAACTACAACAATGAAGCAATCTTGCAGGAGGTAGCGGATAATCCGGTCATTTCAGCGATCTTCTTCGAAGAAATGCTCGTCAACTCCAATTTCAAAATCCAGTTCTGGAAAGAACTCTCGGACAATTTTGAGCAGCCAGGACTGGAAATCGATCTCGATAGTATAGAGGGATTACTTTCCAGTGCAGCAACACCTTCTGGGCTGGAACTGAATCTGGTAAGGGAACTGATCCTCACCTCTACTCAAAAATATACTTACCTGCACCTCTGCGAAGGGGCGGTTGAAATGGCCGATGGCCGCAGCGCTCCTCAAACAGCCAAGGCAATTGCCTACCTCATTACGGATTTCATCAGAAACCAGAAATAAAATGAGGGTGTCCGAAAAGGTGCGATTTACTATTCTATGTTTCTCGTCATCCTGAATTTAGTTCAGGATCCCCGCTTGAGCATGGTTTAAATAGCATGTCAGTAGATCCTGAAATAAATTCAGGATGACGTACGTACCTTTTCGGACATCCTCTTTTATTTTTCAATCAATACTTTAACACCTTGATTTCTGTTCTCCGATTCTCCTGATGTATTGCCTCATCACATTCAACACCATTCCCACATTTGTTCAATAAGCGGCTCTCACCATATCCTTTGGCCTCCATCCTGTCCCTGGAAATCCCCTTGCTTACCAGATAATCTACAGCGGACTCTGCCCTTTTCTGAGATAAAACCATGTTATAGGCATCCTTGCCTCTGCTATCGGTATGTGAAGAGAGTTCAATACGCAGGCTTGGGTTCTGCTGCATGACATTCCATACATTATCAAGGATCCTTTTGGCATCCGGCCTGATGAACGACTGGTCGAAATCATAATGGATATTCTTCAGCACAAATACGGCACCGGCATCCAGGTTGCTGATACCCAGTTTTAAGGTTACGTATAGCGTTTTACTCCTGTCGAGCCCCTTAGTACTGATGTCCTCGGTCTGTGAGAATTTTCCAGACTGATTGGCTACCACCTGGTAATCTGAAGCCTGCTCCAGCTGATAGACAAACTTGGCTTCCGCGTCCGAAATCTGGCTCATGTTCTTGTTGCTGGCAGTATTGGTCAGCACCGTACTGATTCCCGGCAGTTTTGCATTGTCATTGGCCCTGATCGTTTCGCCAATCAGCGTAAACCTCGGATCATCATGATAAATCTCCTTATAGATCAGGGACCCGGACTTGTCGAAATCACTTTCCATAATCAGCACTTTTTCAGCAGCAATCCCATTCTTCAGGGCAGAGATCTCGTACTTGCCACGCTGCGCAGCCCTCACTTTATCGGCCTCCCCATTGGCATTGCTGAGGGAGATCTCCTCTTGTCCGGCACGACTGATGACCACCTTCACTCCACTGAGGGCAAGTCCCGTCTGTTTGTCTTTTACCACCACCAAAATGTCTTTAGGCGCAGTATTTATTGGGCTGATAGGGCTTTTTACCACACTGGAAACCGCTTCTTTTTGCTTTTTCGATTGACGTCCAAAGCTAAACCTGATTCCCGCAGCTACGTTTACAGCCTGCACGAAGGTTTTCTGACTAAGGGGTACTTCCTCGTAAAAATCGGAAAGGTTTGTGATCCTATCGTCTTTTACAGCAAAAACATCTGCCGCAGTAATGGCTTTCTTTTCCTGATACCTGAGCACATGAAATTCACTGGAATCTCCGGCAAAGCTTTTTCCAAAGCTCCGTAAATAGTCGGCCTGTAAAAATACCCCCCAATTCGCATTCAACCGGTAGGAGAGGCGAAATCCGCCCAATCCCATCAATGCTTTGCTGATCCGTTTTGGATTATCAGTGTACTGGTTATCGAATAGCCTCAGCGCCGGCCCTACGGCCTGATTGATGTACACCGATTGCTGATATTTAGGAAAGCCCTGGAAGAGTACGCCTCCCCGCAAAAAAGCTTCCAGATCCAGTGAGCCCAAGCTATTTTTATAGCTTGGTCCGATACTCAACCCAATATGTTGGAACGAGGGATGGTTGTCGTAATTCGCTGCGATATAGCCATTGCTGAAAAATACACTGTCGAACTTTCTGATGTTGTGGTTCAAAAACCGGCCGTCAATCCCCAGTCCCCATTTTCCGGCTTTGAAATGATGGTCAATGGCAATCCCGGCATGATACCCCGGTTCTGCCCTGCCGATATTGCCTTTATAAGTGCCCAAAGGCATGCTTAGTCCGCCATAGGCGGAGATTTGCTGCGCCCAGCTGAAGCTGGCGACCAATAGCAAAATACAGGTAAATAGTAACTTTTTCATCATCTTCCTTTCTTTTTTGTGAACGATCTGATCTGATATCAGGAAAGGAAGAGATTTGTTACCCTCTTTTAGAAAAAATAGGTTTTATCAGGCGTCAGGCAACAGTCCATGCGGACATCATGCTCATTGAAATCCTCGATCTGAGCTATGGGTTCAAACAAACTTAGGCCGACTTTAAAAGTCTGGATACCCGACAAAAAGCGGTCATAAAAACCTTTTCCATATCCCGCGCGATAGCCCTTCAGGTCAAATCCCAGCAAAGGAACCAACACCAGATCTACATCTCCTGTATGCAAATGTCCTTTTTCAGGCTCCAAAATTTGGTAGAGGTTCCTGCGTAGGCTTTCCTTGCCTTCATAAATGTAATTCTGCATTAGGGCGGTATCGAAATCTGCTCTTGGCACAATGATCCTGATCTCAGGGTGAAATTCGGCCAACCATTCAATAATCAAAAAGGTATCAGGTTCATTTTTCTCAACGATCGGAAGAAAAATATGGAGCACGCGTACAGCAGAAAGATCGAGGAGTTTAAACTGCGCCAATAATCCCTGACTAAGGAGAGTCAATTGACTGGTAGATAAAGATTTTCTTTGTTCCAGAGCTTGCTTTCTGAGTACCGCTTTTTTCATACGCGGCAAAATAATCAAATCTGCAGAATAGCCCTAAAAAAAGATGGCTTCGGGAACCACTCCGAAGCCACAATCAACCTAAACCTAAAACTAAACTATGAAAATTCTTATTTTACTCTTTCTACGTAATCGCCTGTACGTGTATCAATCTTCACTTTGTCGCCCTGATTGATAAACATCGGCACTTTTATTTCTACTCCGGTTTCTACTGTAGCATATTTCAATGCGTTTGTAGAAGTGTCGCCTTTTACTGCAGGCTCAGAGTAGGTAATTTCTAATTCAACATGTGAAGGCGTTTGCGCCATGATCGGCTCATCACTTTCAAAAGCAATGATCACATTCATGCCTTCCTTCAGGAAGCGGAGACTTTTACCGAACAACAGCTTAGGAATGTTAAACTGTTCGTAGGTATTGTTATCCATTACCACCAGTGCTTCGCCATCTTCATAAAGATATTGGTAATCGCTGGTCTCTACACGGCAAATTTCTACTTCTTCATCAACACGAAATCTGTATTCAACCAATTTTCCGGTTTTTACATTCCTCATTCTGGCCTGGTAGAACGCACGGAGATTACCCGGCGTACGGTGTAGAAACTCTTCTACTTGTACCAATTCTCCGTTAAAACGAAGGATATTACCATTTTTAATGTCTGATGCTTTTGCCATTTTTAGTTGAAATTGAGCCTAAACTTTCGGCCTTTTTTCGTGCCGCAAAGGTAAGACTATAATTTAATTAAACAATAATTATTTTAAAATATTTTTTTCATGCCCTTTAACGCCCTAAATAGGCGCCTTGACTGGGCTTAACAAATATAATTTTTACTTATTTATAATCCTTTATTTGCACGAAATGGTTACAAAAGGAATACTCGAATTCCTGATTTGAGCCTACAATCACTGTTTTTTTTTCGCTGAATGCAGCGATCAGTTCCTGATACCAGGCTAAGCCCTGGGCGTCCAGGTTGGAGCCTGGCTCATCCAGCAGCAGCAGGGGATCTGCGGTACAACAGGCAAGAACCAGCTTCGTCCGCTGCTTCATTCCGGAAGAAAAGTACTTTAAAGGCTTGTCTTCTGAGCTGCCCAGCCCCAACTGCGCCAATACATCCCGCTTGCTCAGGCCAGGGTACAACTGCTTAAACTGAAAATGAAAATCGATGGTTTCCTGGAGCGTAAATTCTTCGATCAGATCGAGGTATGGTGCAGCAAAGCTGACATGCTTATAGATTTGTTCTACTGGAACTTCCTTATCCAGTTGATAGTTGATATGACCTGCTGAGGGCGTCAGATTTCCCAGGATCACACTCAGCAGGGTCGATTTTCCCGAGCCATTTGGCCCAAGAACGGCATATTTTCCGCCAGATTCAAATTGGTAGTTCAGTCCCCGGAAAATCCATTCCTGGTTAAAGCGCCGGCCAATATCATCTAACTTTATGGTCATGAACTAACTTCCTGAACCGAAGCCTTTCATCACTCCCCTATTGGAGTTCCTGATAAAATCAACGATCTCATCACGGATTTCAGTCGGCTTAAATTCAGCTTCGATCATGTCCAGTGCTTTGGTTACATTGTTGTGTTTCACAAATAATACCCTATAAATCTCCTGGATCTCATTAATTTTCTCTGAAGAAAATCCCCTCCTCCTCAAACCAACGGAATTGATCCCTGCATAGGATAGCGGCTCACGGGCGGCTTTCACGTAAGGGGGAACATCCTTTCTCACCAATGAACCTCCGGTAACAAAGGCATGAGAACCTACCTTCACAAACTGGTGGATGGCAACCAATCCGGCCAGTACGACGTAGTTTCCGATCGTAATGTGCCCCGCAAGTGTGGTGCTGTTGGAGAAAATACAGTAATCACCTACTTCACAGTCATGTGCAATGTGCGAATAAGCCTGGATCAAACAATTACTGCCGATCACCGTCTTCCATTTATCTTTCGTGCCACGGTTGATCGTTACACACTCCCTGATGGTGGTGTTGTCGCCGATCTCAGCGGTGGTTACCTCGCCTGCAAACTTCAGGTCCTGGGGCACACCAGAGATCACAGATCCCGGGAAAACCCGGCAATTCTTGCCAATCCTCGCACCATCCATGATCACCACATTAGAGCCAATCCATGTACCTTCACCGATCTCCACATCTTTGTGGATCACTGCAAAAGGTTCAATTACTACATTATCGGCAATTTTTGCCTGCGGATGTATATACGCTAGGGGTTGTATCATGCTGTGGTTTCGTTTTCTTTTACTTTACTAATCTGGGCCATCATCTCGGCTTCAACAACAATTTTCTCGCCTACCATACCTACACCTTTCATCTGTGCGATACCTCTGCGTATGGGCTCCATTAAATCGCACCTGAAAACGATGGTGTCACCTGGCAATACCTGTGCCCTGAACCTTACCTTGTCGATCTTAAGGAAATAAGTCAGGTAATTCCTTGGATCCGGCACCGTGCTCAATACCAGCACGCCGCCGGTTTGCGCCATGGCCTCTATCTGGATCACTCCCGGAAGAACCGGGGCACCGGGAAAATGACCCCTGAAAAATTCTTCATTCATGGTGACATTCTTCACGCCCACAACATGGGTTTTAGAGAGCTCCAGAATTTTATCTATGAATAAAAACGGTTGTCTGTGGGGCAGGATGTCCATAATCTGAACAACGTCATATAATGGCTTCGCTGCCGGATCGTATACCGGTTGTACTTTTTTATTTTTTTCTTTTTTAATGGCTGCTTTGATCTTTTTAGCAAAAGCGACGTTCGCAGCATGTCCAGGTCTGGCAGCCATGATGTGGCCCTTCAGATGCACGCCGACCAGCGCCAGGTCTCCGATCATATCCAGCAATTTATGTCTTGCAGGCTCATTTTGATACCGCAGCTCCATGTTGTTGAGGATGCCCTGTGGCGCCACTTCCATTTCAGCACGGTTGAAGATCTTGGCCAGGTGGTCCAGCTCATCTTTAGTCACTTCTTTATCTACGATGACGATGGCATTATTCAGGTCCCCGCCTTTGATCAGGTTGTTCTGCAACTGGTATTCGAGTTCATGCAGGAAGCAAAAAGTCCTGCAGGAAGCAATTTCTTTTTTAAATTCAGCGATGCTGGAGATTCCGGCATGCTGACTGCCCAAAACAGGTGAATTGTAGTCAATCATGCAAGTGAACCTGTAATCGTCCAGGGGCATGGCCACGATCTCCACCTTTCTATCTGGCTCAGTATAAGTGATGTTGTGGGGGATCTGGAAGTATTCACGGTCTACAGACTGCAACTGCACTCCTGCCTCTTCCAGCGCTTCAATGAACAAAATCGCACTTCCATCCATGATGGGGGTCTCCGGCCCGTCGAGCTTCATCAGCACGTTATCCAGATCCATGCCGACCAAAGATGCCATTACATGCTCCACTGTGCTCACACTGGCCCCGTTCTGGGAAATCGTAGTTCCCCTTGCAGTATCGGTTACATTGTCGCAGTCTGCGTCTACAATAGGGCTGCCCGGCAGATCAGTTCTCTGGAATTTAAAGCCGTGATTTTCAGGCGCAGGACAAAAAGTCAGCGTAACATTCGCTCCCGTATGCAGGCCTACGCCCGTTACAGAAACCTCATTTTTAATGGTTTTTTGCTTAACGTTCATTCTTATTTATCGTACTGTTTTGATCTATTATTGTTTTGAGCTGCGCAATTGTATGTTCTAATGAAGCGATTCTTTTCTCTACGGAAGGCAATTGTTTGAAAATTACTGAAGCCCGCATCCAGTCCCTCAGTGGCTGGGCCGGACTACCGTGCCACTGTTTATTTTCTTCAGAAGTGTTGAAATTGATACCGGCCTGGGCTCCTACCTGTGTCCCCTTAGCCAGGGAAAGGTGACCTGCAATACCTACCTGACCGCCTATTACTGCGCGTTCGCCAAGCTTGGTGCTACCGGAAATCCCCGTCTGAGCTGCAACAACACTATGCTGTCCTACATCTACATTATGGGCAATCTGGATCAGGTTATCCAGTTTTACGCCTTTACGGATAAAAGTAGAACCCATCGTCGCCCGGTCTATTGCCGTATTGGCACCGATCTCCACATCATCCTCGATCACCACATTTCCAATCTGGGCGATCTTGGAATAGGTACCATCTGCCTGGGGGGCAAAGCCGAAACCGTCGCTCCCGATCACTGTATTGCCGTGGATCATCACGCGGTCGCCAATTACGGAGCGGTTATAAATCTTCACTCCCGGATACAAAGTGCAGTCATTGCCAATCCGGGATTCCGGACCGATGTAAACTTGTGCCAGAACGCGGGTATTGTCGCCAATCACTACGTTTTCTGCCACATAAGTAAATGCGGCAATAAAGACATTTTTACCAATCTTTACAGAGGGATGGATAAAACTTGGCTGTTCTATGCCCGATTTGGTATTCTGATTGACTTCATTGTATTTTTTCAGCAGCACAGAAAACGCACTGTAAGGATCTGCTACCCTGATTAACGTACTTTTAACTTCCTCTGTAGGCACAAAATCCTGACCCACGATGACAACCGATGCATTCGTTGAATACAGGTAATTTTCATATTTGGGATTAGACAAAAAGCACAAGGAACCGGCTTCACCGCTTTCTATTTTTGAAAGCTCCTGCACTGTCACATTTGCATCGCCCTCAATGACGCCATTTATAAACTCGCTTATCTGCTTGGCAGTAAATTGCATTTTACAAAGTTATATGTTAAATTGATATGAACAAATAAACCTATTTTGGTTACAAGTACATCCGGAGGATGTAAAAAACTAAAAACGGGATTAAATTTTAATTATTTTGTTAAATTATGCTAAATAATTCTGGGATAGCATAGTATGTGCTTTTTCACTGTTTTGTCTAAAGATTCTAAGTTAGATAAATCTGAGGCTTTTGCAATATCAATCGTGCTATTGTTTTTCAGCAGGATGTTGATATTACTGTTCCCCGCGTCATACGCCCTGTTTCTGATCACATCAGTAAAAACAAAATATTCCAGATCCGGATCGTCCAGTTTCAGGGCCAGGGCAGTATTCTCCCGCAGCATCACTACACGGGCCGGATCAGGCGCCTCATTGCTGATCTCCACCTTGTACAGGTTCCGGTCAGCGAGCATATTGCAAAGCTTCGACAGGATCCTGTCGGAATGCGACCGCCAAACTTTGATCGACGCAAAAATGTCCTGATCGTCCAGCTTGGTAAACATTTCAAGATGTATGTCCGACGAGAAAAAATCAGCTTCAGTCACTTCATTTTGCAGAAAATGCGCCAGCGCAGGTGTAGCAAATAGCTCCGCTCCCTCCGCAGCCAGCATTTTTGCCCGCTTCAGGATTTTCACCAGTACCATTTCCCCTGCCACTACTGTTTTGTGCAGGTAAACCTGCCAGTACATCAGCCTCCTGGAGATCAGAAAATTCTCAATGGAATAAATCCCTTTTTCCTCGATCACCAGGTCATCGTCCAATACATTGAACATCTTGATGATCCGGTCAAAACTGATCACGCCTTCACTCACGCCGGTAAAAAAGCTGTCCCGGTTCAGGTAGTCCATGCGGTCCAGGTCCAACTGTCCTGAAACCAATTGCGCCAGGAACCTTTTGTGGTATTTGCCTTTGAAGATATTGATTGCAGGTGTCAATCGCCCGTCAAATTCCTCATTGAGCTTGTCCATGATCAGCATGGAAATGTCTTCATGCCTGATGCCATTCACGAGGGAATGCTCCAGTGCATGGGAAAAGGGGCCGTGCCCGATATCATGAAGCAATATTGCGATCGTAGCAGCCTCTTCTTCCTCCTTTGTGATCACATGTCCTTTACCCCTCAAAACCTCTATCGCAAGCCCCATAAGGTGCATTGCTCCCAAGGCATGATGGAAGCGGGTATGAAGCGCGCCGGGATAAACCAGGTGCGTCATGCCCAGTTGTTTGATATATCTTAGCCTCTGAAAATACGGATGGGATACCAGGTCAAATAGGATGGCCGACGGGATATTGATAAAGCCATATACCGGATCGTTGATGATTTTCTTTTTGTTCAATCCTTAAAAATAAAATTATACGGTACAAAAATTGCTATTTTTATCCATAGTTAGAAAGAGCAGGGCTTTTTTTGACAAATTATTTTACATTATATAAAAACCAGCATGCAGGAAACCAAAATTCTCTGGGCAGATGACGAGATCAACTTATTAAAACCACATATATTACTATTAAACGAAAAAGGCTACCATGTCACCACCTTTACCAACGGAAATGACGCCCTGGAGGCCTTTGGAAAAACACATTTTGACCTGGTATTTCTGGACGAGAACATGCCCGGAATGAGCGGACTGGAAACATTGTCTGCCATCAAAAATATCAGGAATGATGTTCCTGTAGTCCTCATCACCAAAAGTGAAGAAGAAAACCTGATGGAGGACGCCATCGGATCCAAAATCGACGACTACCTGATCAAACCGGTAAACCCAAAACAGGTGCTGCTCACCATCAAGAAACTCATCGACAATAAACGTCTGGTGAGCGAAAAGACTTCAATGGCTTATCAGCAGGATTTCCGCCGTCTGGGCATGACACTGAATGATAAACTCAGTTATGAAGAATGGGTAGATGTCTACAAGAAACTGGTCTTCTGGGAACTGGAACTGGAAAAACTGGACGATCCGCAGATGCACGAGATCCTGACCATGCAGAAGTCTGAAGCCAATACACAGTTTTCCCGCTTCATCGAAGACCACTACCTCGAATGGGTAAACGGCAAGGGAAAAGCGCCTTTATTGTCAAATGAACTGCTCAAGAAAAAGGTCTTTCCGCTCATCAACAGCACCACTCCGGTATTTTTTATCCTCATCGATAACCTCCGCTACGACCAGTGGCGCATCATCAATCCACTGATTACAGAGTATTTCCGGCTCGACGAAGAGGAAACCTATTCCAGTATCCTGCCTACAGCGACCCAATACGCACGTAATTCCATTTTTTCCGGACTTATGCCCCTGGAAATGGAAAAACGATTTCCCGGCCTTTGGCAAAATGACGACGATGAGGGGGGTAAAAACATGCACGAAGGTGCTTTTCTGAGTGATCAGATCAAACGCAGCCTCAGGAAGGACTGCAAACACAGCTACCATAAGATCCTGACCTACGATGACGGAAAAGCGCTCAACGAGCAGTTGAATAACCTGATGCAAAATGAATTCAACGCCATTGTCTACAACTTCGTCGACATGCTTTCTCATGCGCGTACAGATATGCAGATGATCCGCGAACTGGCCAACGATGATGCCGCCTACCGTTCCCTTACCTTGTCCTGGTTCGAGCACTCCCCTTTAATGGAGCTCATCAAAAAACTGGCACAGAAGAACGTTAAGATCGTACTCACTACCGACCATGGGACCATCAGGGTAAAACATCCGAGCAAAGTGATCGGCGACCGAAATACCAATACCAACCTTCGCTATAAACAGGGAAGAAACCTGAACTACAATGCCAAAGAGGTATTTCTCATCAAAAACCCACATGAGGCCCAGTTGCCAAAGATCAACATCAGTTCGAACTACATCTTTGCCAAGGAAGACCGTTATTTCGTGTACCAGAACAACTATAATCAATTTGTGAATTATTATAACGAGACCTTTCAGCACGGAGGCATTTCCCTCGAAGAAATGATCATCCCTATTGCTACGTACAGCTCCAAATAAATATGAACATCAAAATAAACCAGCTGGCTGATCTGGATGAGGCAGCCAGCGAACTATTGCTTTTTGCAGGCCCGGAAAAGATCTTCATTTTCGAGGGCGACATGGGGGCCGGAAAAACGACTTTTATCAAAGCCATTACCTATGCCCTTGGCGTGAGGGAAACCGTGTCCAGTCCTACTTTTTCCATTGTCAACGAATATGATGCAGAAGGCCGCATCATTTACCACTTTGATTTCTACCGGATCAAATCCATCAGGGAAGCTTACGATATTGGCTACGAAGAGTACTTTTATTCGGGAAACATCTGCCTGATCGAATGGCCGGAAAAGATTGAAGAACTCCTGCCCGATCATTATATAAAGATCAGGATTGAAAGTTTGAGCGAAACCGAAAGAATGCTCTCACTGTCAAAAATTTAAGCAGACTTCCCTGCATTATACCTGTTATTTTTTATTAATTTCAGGCAAAATATCATAATTACCCAAAATGGCTACAGGATTCAGAGAAGGTATGGCCGCCATTGCTCAAAAAGGGCTTATACAACCCAAAGAAGCAATGTCAGAAACGCAGCAAAGAAACAATAGTCTGTACATTGGCATTCCAAAAGAGATCTCTTTTCAGGAAAACCGGATCGCACTTACCCCGCTCTCCGTCGCTTTACTCGTTCACAACGGGCACAAAGTGATCATAGAAAGCGGTGCAGGTGTAGGTGCTTATTTTTCTGATAATGATTACAGCGAACAGGGAGCCATCATTTCTTTTGATAAAAAAGAGGTCTTCAATGCCGACGTGATCGTCAAGATCGCCCCGCCAACCCTGGAAGAGATCGAACTCCTGCACAAAGGACAGACGCTCATTTCGGCACTTCAGATGGGCGGACTGAAAGAAAGCTACCTGAAAGCTTTGATGAATAAAAAAATCAATGCCCTCTGTTTCGAAAATTTGCGCGATGAGGGGGATATCCTCAGCGTCGTCCGTGCAATGAGTGAAATCGTCGGTGCTACCTCTATCTTCATTGCAGCAGAATACCTGAGTAATGTCGCGGGCGGGAAAGGTCTCATGCTCGGCGGCTTTACGGGCGTCCCCCCTACAGAAATCGTCATTCTCGGTGCCGGAACTGTGGGCGAATACGCTGCCCGCACGGCACTTTCACTGGGTGCCGAGGTCAAGGTATTCGACAGTTCTATTTATCGGCTCAGACGACTGCAAAACAACCTGGGCAGCCGTGTATTTACCTCTGTCATGCAACCGATCGTCCTGGAAAAGGCAATCGTAACCTGTGATGTGGTCATCGGCGCCATCCGCGCATCCCATGGACGCAGCCCCTGTATCGTTACAGAAGAGACGGTTAGCCGTATGAAACCAAATTCCGTGCTCATCGACGTGAGCATCGACCAGGGTGGCTGTTTCGAGACTTCAGAGGTAACCAACCACAAAGATCCGGTATTCCGCAAATATGATGTCATCCACTATTGCGTGCCCAATATTGCCTCAAGGGTACCCCGTACCGCATCTTATGCCCTGACCAATATCTTCAGCCCTATTCTTGTCGACATTGGCGATATGGGTGGTTTGATGGGTGTAGTTTGGAACAGGCCCGGAATCAGGGAAGCACTCTACATATATCAGGGACACCTGACGAATAAGGATCTGGCCAATATGTTCAATCTGCCTTACAAAGACATTGAGCTCCTGGCAGCAGCCAACAACCAGTAACATGAAGCTAAAGCTGTTATTTGCCCTTTGCATAACGGCCTTTTATGCCGCCGCCCAGCAAGCAGGTAATCCTTATGGACTGGCGCTTGTCAATACCAGGGAGGCCTACCGGAAATCCTGCCTGGAAAACCCTGACAATGAGCTCCTGGAAATTAAAAAAATCATTCCCAATATCCGGCTGGACATCCGGTATGCCAGCCGCAACAATTTCATGAAGCAGGTCATGTACAGTCAGGCCCGCGCCTTTGCCCGAAAACCGGTGGTCGCGCAGCTCCAAAAAATCCAGAAGGAACTGAACAAAAAGGGCTATGGGCTCAAGATTTATGATGCTTACCGCCCCTATGCAGTCACCTTGTCATTTTACGCAAAAGCCAGCGACAAAAACTTCGTGGCCAATCCCAAAAAAGGCTCCAAACACAATAGGGGCTGTGCGGTAGACCTCACGCTGATCGACCTGAAAACGGGCAAAGAAATCGCCATGCCCACAGCCTACGACAGCTTTGCCCCGGAGGCAGCAGCCAACTACAGCAAGCTTGCCGCGGATATCCTTAAAAACAGAAGCCTCCTGATCTCAGCCATGCAAAGTCATGGTTTCAAAGTCATTCCCAACGAATGGTGGCATTTCGACTTCATCGGCTGGCAAAACTACCCGCTGATGGACATCCCCTTTGAACAATTATAGGCGTTCATGCACGTAAGTGATGATCTTTTCAATCTCCTTCCGCACAGCAGCCGTAGGGCTTACAAAATTATTGTTCATGAAGGAGAAGGCATAGGTCTTGTGCTTTTTTGTCAGCACATAGCCGCTCTGACTGTGGTTGTTGGACAAGGTGCCTGTTTTTCCAAATACAAATGGATCCGTAGTCTTCGGATAGGCATTTTTTAATGTGCCCGACATTCCTCCTGCCGCCAGCATCGCATACAAGCGATTGGGATCACCTACTTCCTTATAGATCATTTCCAGCAATTTAACCAGGTTGTCGGGTGTATTCAGGTTGTACCTGGACAAGCCCGATCCATCTACCCAGACCAGCTTATCGGGCAGGCCGGCCAGGTATTTTTCCTGCACAAAATTCATCAGCTTTGCCGCATTCGTCTCCAGCCCGGCACGGTCCGCACAGACGAGCAACAGCTGCTCTGCAATGAAATTATCGCTTGGGAGCATCATTTCTTTCAGCACGGTATCCCTTTTACTGCTGTAAAGCACCCTGGCCTGTTCGGGCATTTTCCGCCCCAGCAGCTCCACTGGCTTTCCGCAGATTTGGCTCAATAAAGCTAAAGTAGTGGCTGTAGAGACCTTATAAGGTACCCTTTGGAGGTAATCTTTAGGCGGGACCAGGGGCGGATAGCTGAAATGGTTTGCGTTGAATGCCCGGGTCACTTTAAAGGACGTATCCCTGGACAGGCTATCTTTGAACAGGCAGTCTGTAAACAATGCCGGAGATGTCGTCAGAACGCCATTTTCGGTCTTTAAACACACCAGATTATCCAGGATGGGAAGTTCATTGATCTCCGCCTGGTAATCGTCGTTGTAATCGTCCCATTGCCATCCCCTTCCATAGAAATCACCGGTGTAGCGGCCAGCAGCAAAGAACAGCTTTTTTGGGCTGGTTTTGAGAAAATGTATTACGCGGTCCGACTGTAACCTGGTTTGCAACAGGGCCGGATCTCCTGTGCCCCAAAAAATCAATGAATCGCCCTGCTCTACATAACGCAGACCAGGAATAGAATCCCCAATCAGCTTCAGACTGGCATAGAACGTGAGCAATTTGGTATTAGATGCCGGCGTGAAATGCAGGTCGGCGTTCTTACGGAACACCGCCTCATTTTTAGCAAGGTCATAAAGCGCAAAGCCTACATGGTGTTGCTGCAATACCGCCGAGCGTTTGAGCATCCTTCCGATCTTTTGCTCTGTAGAACAGCCTGTCGCACAAATGACCGAGACCAGAAGACCCGCCATTGCAAGGCATTTATTATTTATTCTTGCTTTATACATTCTGACAACTAATTTATTTAAATTAGTTCAAATGAACCGGATATGCGAGCTGTTAATTTTGATTTATTTAGGATCTTTATCGTCTGTCTTGCGCTGCAGTTTTCCATGCCTGACCTTGCAACTGCACAACGGTTTACCTTCCCCGGAAAACGAAAAAGTCAGAATATAAGCTTTGATCTGGTCAGGAACCTGGTGATTGTCCCGCTCTACATCAACGAAAAAGGCCCTTATCATTTCATTTTAGACACGGGAGTAAGTCCCATGATCATTACCGATAGCACCATTCTTCAGGACCTCAGCCTGCAAAAACTCAGGCAGGTAAAGATCAGCGGGCTGGGTAAAGGTCTGGATCTGGATGCCCTACTCTCCAATCAGATCACTGCCCGTATCGGAAAAGCCAGCATCCAAAATATTCCCACCGCAATCCTGAAAGAAGATGTGCTGGGCCTGTCCAACTATGTGGGAACCCGCATCTATGGATTGATCGGCTACCATTTCTTCAATAGTTTCGTCGCAGAAATCAATTACACGGGCCGCCAGTTAAAATTCTGGTTACCAGACCACCATCAAAAAATCAAAGGGGAACCTGTACCCATCGAAATTCTGAACGGAAAACCTTACACGACCGTTAAGGTCAACATGCCGGACCAGGAAAGCTTAGCTGTTAAGGTCGTGATCGATAATGGTGCCAGTCATGCCATTTCCCTGGAAACTTTGCACGACCAGCCTTTTCCCCTTCCCCCGCACTCCATTTCAGCCAATCTCGGAATAGGTCTGGGCGGACCGATCAGCGGCAATATTGGTCGCATACCATCAATAACTATAGGGACTTTCAATCTCGAAAACGTGATATCTTCCTACCCAATCTATGATGATGCTGCCGCAAAAGCACTGTTACTGAACCGAAACGGAAATCTGGGGGCAGAAGTCCTTTCCCGCTTCAATGTGACTTTCGATTACAACAATGACCTGATGTACCTCAGGCGGAATGCAAATTACAAACGACCTTTTAACCACGACATGTCGGGGTTGGAAGTGTACGTGGAAGAAAAGCCACTCAAACGCTATTTCGTTGGACGTGTAGAGCCCGATTCACCTGCCTCAGAGGCCGGCCTGGAAATTGGAGACGAGATCCTGACCATCAATTTCATCAATGCCACAGCCCTCGATCTGAATGACTTTACCCGGTACCTGCGTTCGGAAAACGGAAAAACACTCTACCTGTCCATCAATCGCCTTGGAGATCTGCTGATTAAAACGATTAAATTGAAGAAACGGATATAAATTTTTAGTTTTACGGCTCAGTATGGCTAAAAAAACGATCCTTTTTATTCTCCTCTGTGCCAGCCTCCAAACGGTATCTGCACAGCATACAGACTCCCTTACTTTTGTAAAAGCCAAATGGGACAAAACGCGCATTGCAAAAAGAACAAACCTGATCCGCCATCACTTCAACAGCAATGATTTGTTTGGTGCCAATCAAAACATCAGCTATATTGAAGTTTCATCCAAAGGAAAAAGCCCTGTGCTTGCCCTGGCCGCCGATGAGAAAGTACTGAAAACAACCAGCAGCTTTGGGAAAGAAAATCAGGCACTCGCAGCGCTCAACGGTACTTTCTTCGACGTCAAAAATGGTGGCTCAGTTGACTTCGTCAAAGTCGATGGAAAGGTGATCAACCCTAACCGACTGGAAAAAGACAACAGCCGCGCCGCACATCAGCAAGCAGCCATCATCATCGAAGAAGGCAAACTCCGCATCCAGAAATGGGATGGCAGTGCCGACTGGGAGCAAAAAATTGCAGCGGCAAACGTGATGCTCAGCGGTCCGCTGCTTAGCCTTGACCGCAAAGAAGAACGTATCGATTCCAATGCTTTCAACTCCAACAGGCACCCCAGGACGGCCATTGGCCTGAAGCCTGATGGGAAAGTCATCCTGCTCTGCATTGATGGGAGAAACGCTAATTCTGCAGGCGCCACCTTACCAGAACTCCTGAAGATCATGAAATGGCTGGGCTGTTCCAGTTCCATCAACCTGGATGGAGGCGGCTCCACAACGCTATGGCTCAATGAATTTCCAGATGGAGGTGTAATCAACTATCCGACTGACAACAAGCTCTGGGACCACGCAGGTGAGCGAAAAGTCGCCAACGTGATCCTTCTTAAAAACCGCCCTTAGCGCTATATTCAAATGATAAAACCATTCCATACACCCTTTTTTATTTGCTTGGTTCTGCTCGTCACCTCCTGCGGAACTGAGGGCAACAAAAAGCAATTGTCAGGGAGCAAACAGACAGCAACCGAAAGCGAGGAAGACAAACCTAAGGAACGCCTGAAGTTTGACGACATTATTGGCATTCGTTATACCGAAGTCAAGCGCAGGTTTAGCAACAACCTTTCGTTCAATGAGCTCGGTTTCCAACAGGAGCCATCATGGATCATTGAATTTCAATCTCAGGATACCGTACTGGCCTATAGCCCGGTGAAGGAACGAATGTTGCCCTTCTTCTTAATGTACGACCATGGCGACGTATACAACTTTGCAAAAGAGTTTTTCCGGATCAAAAAAATCAGCAAGGACAGTCTCGTTTTTCAGCGTTTGCATGTAGAGAAAAAAAAGATTGCTTCGGACATCAAATCCGACGTGAACATGACTTTTTATGCCAACAGCTATATTGAGAAAGTACTCAAAACTACAGCGGCTCAATTACAAAGGCCAACCAGGGCTGATACCGCTTATATACAGGACTTAACCAACAAGGCCAACCAGGAGCCCGGTAGTGCCAATAAAGCCTTTGCCGGTCGTCAGCCTGTGAAATTTACCTCCACCAGCCCATTGTTGAGTGTGATGAAAAAAAGCACTGTAGACAAGATGAATGGAAGGACAGAAGCTTTTGATTACCTTTTCCCTAAATACCGGATTGTGATCTCCAAGGCTTATAAGGATTTTGCATTCGAATTTAAGGTCGTCGTAGATGCACAGGGCAAAATGCACCTGACGAATGTTGGGTATACAGGCTTAACAGAACCCGAAGCCCGGGAAAAAACGATCAAGGCGGTCATTGATGTGTACCTCCGGAATCTCATGAAAACCGAGCCCGGAACTACGCTGGGAATCGTACATCCCAGCGAGATTACATTGGTCGTAGTAGGCAGAAAATCAGGCACAAAGGCTTCACAATAGCTATATTTATCAAAAAAATTTGCATTTGCACTTTATATCAAAATAATATGTACATTGCACACTTAATTTTTTAATAAATAATACAATGCAAGAAGGAACAGTAAAATTTTTTAATGTAACTAAAGGTTTCGGATTCATTATCCCTGCAAACGGAGATAGCGAAATCTTTGTACATTCAACAGGCCTTATCGATGAAATTCGCGAAAATGACAAAGTTGAATACGATGTTGAAAGCGGAAAAAAAGGCTTGAACGCGGTTAATGTTAAAGTAATCTAGATTATTAAAAACATAAATTGTACAAAGGGCGGCTGATTGATCAGGCCGCCCTTTTTTATGGATGAGTTTAGGGTGAGTCCGCCCTGAGTCCACGGTGAGTCCACGTTAAGTCCACCTTTTTCCAAAAAAACCTGGACTCAGTACAGAACTACCAGGGATTCTGGGTGGATTCAGCTGAGACCCTTCTAAAGCCTGGCTTTATTTGCGCTCTTTTAACGTTTCAAAAAGCAGTTCGGGCTCATTGGTTGTGATGAACTCTACATTACTGTTGAGCAGCCATTCCATATCCGCTTTGGCATTTACTGTCCAGGCATTGATCGTGAGTCCCAGTTCTTTTGCTTTATGAAACCACTCCCCTTTCTGATATACGCTGAAGTGATAATCTGCGCCATAGAATCCGTCTGCCTTTAGTTTTTCCAGTTCCACATCCCCTTTCAGGTAAGCCACGTTCGCTTTAGGATCGATGGTACGGATGCGCTCCAGGATATCGTAGCCAAAACTGATATAATCTACCCATGCACTTGCTTTCAGCTTTTTAACCATAGCTACCGAACGCTTGGTCGTTTCCGCATCCCATTCAGGACTTACGTTTGACACTTTGATCTCCAGGATCAACTTGGTTTTCTTCTGTTTAAGTCCTGCTTTGAGGTAATTTTCCAGGGTCGGAATGCTTTCCCCGTTAGACAGCTTTTTAGATAAAAGCTCCTGATAAGTCGCGTTAGCTATTTTTATGCCCTGGAAATCTGCATCATGATTAACAACCAATACGCTGTCCCGGGTCATGTGTACATCAAATTCCGAACCATAGCAACCCAATCTAATGGCCTCATTTAAAGAAGCAATAGAATTTTCAGGAAGGCTTTTTTTCTTCCATGCACCCCGGTGTGCAATTACAGGATTTTTATTCCAGGACTGAAGGGATAATGATACGGGTTCTATGTTTTTTGTAAATAATGCCATCAGAGAAACGGCTAATATGGAAGCTTTCATAATCAAACTAATTTTTGCAAAACTAAGCAATAGGGAATATATCAATATTTTCTTAAAGTTATTTTTTTAACTTTAGTTCTCATTCCGGAATTCATGAATAGCAATTACGATCTTCTGATATCCAAAATCAATGAGTTTACACAGAAATTCTACCTGAATAAACTTTTAAGGGGCAGCATTTATGCCGCTGCATTGCTATTGGCACTCTACCTATGCCTCTTTGTTTTCGTGTATTATACACATCCTGGTGTAGGCACCAAAACATTTTTATTCTTCTCGTTTATCCTGATTGCCCTGATTTCCATCTATTTCTGGATGCTCAGGCCTGCGCTCTCCTATTTCAGGCTGGGAGAAAAACTGAGCAAGGAACAAGCGGCTGATCTGATCGGAAGTCATTTTTCTCATGTGAAAGATAAACTGTTAAATACCCTTCAGCTCAAAAGTCTGGCCGACCAGAATCCGGCCAACAGTCAATTGATCCTTGCAGGTATAGATCAAAAAATCAGCGAGTTGAGGCCAATTCCTTTTACAAGTGCCATTCGGTTAAACGACAATAGAAAGCACGTCAAATACCTGCTTTTCCCATTTTCGGTCATTCTCCTGATTGTCGTCATCGCTCCTGCGATCTGGAGAGAAGGCACTACAGGCCTGATCCAATACGATAAGGTCATTTTACCGAAAGCCCCCTTTGAATTTGAGCTGATGAACAAAAAGCAGCTTTTCTCCCAGGGAGAGGATGTTACGATCAATCTGAGAATGAAAGGCAATGAGATCCCCCAGGATGTTTATGTATCAGACGGCATCAATACTTACAAACTGGAAAAAGAAAGCAGCACCCGCTTCAATTATACCTTCAAAAACGTTCAAAAGAACAAAGAGCTGCAGTTTACGGCGGGAGGTTTTGAATCTCAAACCTTTGTTATAGAGGTAAAGCCCAGGCCTTCGGTACTGAGTGTACAAGCGAAACTGCAGTATCCTGCTTACTTGAATAAGTCGACAGAAACGGTAGCAAATGCCGGTGATCTCCTATTGCCAGAGGGTACACTCGTGGCCTGGAAAATAACGACTGAGAACAGCAGCGAACTGAGTTTTATATTGGGAAACACACCACATGTGCTTGAGGGACAGTCGAACAGTTTTAGTTTTAGTTCGAAATTAAAAGACAATATAGGGTACAGGATCCTTCCCAGAAATCAATTTGTCAACAGTAAAGATTCTTTGAGTCACCAGGTCACCGTGATCAAGGATGCTCATCCCAGTATAAATGTCATAGAAACAGCGGATTCGCTGAGCAGCAAAGTGCTGTACTTTTCCGGCAATATCTCAGATGACCATGGCTTTTCGGCTTTAAGATTGAAATTCAATATCAGGGAAAACGGGCAAATTAAAAGTTCGGTAAGCAAATCCATTTCTGTCAAAAAGGAGCAGTTGGAACAGTCTTTCTTCTTTTTATGGAGCCTTACGGAGGCCGCTGTGAAGCCCGGGCAGGTTGTGGAGTATTATTTCGAGGTAGCAGACAATGATGGCGTAAACGGGCCTAAAATTGCCAAATCAGACATCAAGACGCTTGATGTTCCTACACCAAAGCAAATCGCAGAAAAAATAGACCAGGGAAGTACTGCTTTAAAGCAAAAAATGGAAAAGGCGATTAAGCTTGCCTCAAACGTTGAGAAGGACAGCAAAAAACTGGCTGAAACGCTCCTGGATAAGAAACAACTCTCTTTCGATGATAAAAAGCAGGTGGAACAACTGCTGCAGAAACAAAAGGAATTGGAAGAAGCTGTCAAAGAAATTAAAGCCCTGAATGAAAAAAACACCTTCGAAAAAGAGGAAAACAATGCGATAAAACAGGAGCTGGCTGAAAAACAGAAGCAGATCGACAATCTCTTCAACAATGTTCTGGATGAGAAGACAAAAGAATTGCTTGAGAAGCTCCAGCGTATGATGGACGACAACAATAAAAATCAGACGCAGAATGAGTTGTCGAAAATGCAGATGGACAACAAATCATTGAAGAATGAATTGGACCGGATCCTGGAACTCTACAAACAACTGGAATTTGAACAGAACCTCCAGCAAAACATAGATAAACTGGATGAACTCGCTAAAAAGCAACAAGAACTTGCTAAAAAGACCGCTGAGAAAGCAGAAAAGGAGCTTAAATCACCAAGCAGTGACAAATCTAATACGGAACAGTTGAAACAGGAACAGCAGCAACTTTCCAGCGATTTTGAAGACCTGAAAAAAGAGATGGATAAACTGGATCAGAAGAACCAGGAAATGGAGCGGCCAAATTCTTTTAAAAAACCTGAACAACAGAGCAAAAGCATACAGGAAAAACAAAAAGCAGGAGAAAACAAACTCAATCAGAACAACAAAAAAGAAGCTGCTCAACAGCAACAAAAGGCGGGGGATGAAATGGAGCAGCTGGCCAGGGAGATGAAGGAAATGCAAGAGGAATCTGAATCTATGGAAAATAATGTCAATGCAAAAGATTTGCGGCAACTTCTTGAAAACCTGCTCAATACCTCATTCGATCAGGAAAAAGTGATGATGAACCTCAGGAACATGAGCAGTAGCGACCCGCTGTACACGGCAAATGTACAGAAACAGCGCAGCATCAAAGACAACATGAAGACCATTGCCGATAGCCTCTTTTCGCTGAGCAAGCGCGTACCACAGATCGAAACTACGGTAAATGAGGAAATGCAGCAGATCAACTTCAATATGGACAAGAGCTTGGAAAATCTGGGTGAAAGGAATACTTCTGCAGCCAACAGGAATCAGCAATATGCAATGACTTCCATCAACAACCTCTCTCTAATGCTGAACGAAGCGCTGGAACAGTTGCAGAACATGCAGAAAAATGCAAAATCCGGGAAAGGAAAAAAACAAAATATGCAACAATTGCAGAAAATGCAACAGCAATTGAATGAAAGTATGCAGAAAGCCCGTGAACAGATGCAAAAAAGCGGGAATCAGGGAACAGTACCTAAAGGCCAAATGAGCCAGGAATTCAGTAAAATGGCGCAACAACAGCAAATGATCCGTGAAGCGCTGCAAAAAATCAACAGAACCGACAATAAAGATGGAAAGGGTAAGCTTGGCGACCTGAATAAAGCGATAGAAGACATGAAAGCCACCGAACGTGATCTGGTCAATAAGAAGCTGCAACAAGAGACCATGAACCGTCAAAAGGATTTGATGACAAAACTTCTGGATGCAGAAAAAGCAGAACTTGAACAGGATGAAGATAGCAAAAGAGAAAGCAAAGCGGCAAAAGATTTCCCAGCCTCCTATCAGCAATTGATGGACAAGTTCAGGAAAACACAGCAATCTGAAACAGAATGGCTGCAAAAATTGCCGCCCAATTTGAATGAGTATTACAAAACAAAAATTGCGGAATATTTTAAATTGCTAAATTTGCCCAAATAATTCTGTCCTTTTATGCCAGCCATCCATTTCTTTACCGAAGACGTCAAATATAACCTGAAAAATAAGCTTGCACTAAAAGCCTGGATCAAAGCGACCATTCAGTCGGAAGGCTATCGTCTGGATGAACTGAGCTTCATACTTTGCTCAGACGAATACTTATTGCGGATCAATCAGGAATACTTAGACCACGACACCTATACTGATGTGATCACTTTCGATAATTCTGAAATAGCTAAGACCATTACAGGAGATATATTCATCAGCATAGAAAGGATCATTGAAAATGCGAATCAGTATGGACTTCTGATTTCGGATGAACTGCAGCGGGTAATGATACATGGCACGCTGCACTTACTGGGCTACAAGGATAAAGGAAAAGCAGCGAAAAAACGCATGACTGAAAAAGAGGACGAATATTTGGCTGCACGCTCATTTATTGAAACAAGCAGAATTTAGCGATACCGTTTCCTCTTTGGGTAAAAAACGACCTCAAATAACGGCTTCTAAGCGCAGATCGGCTATCTGGTCAACACAAGCATCATAAACCCATTAAAACGCCTTAAATCGCATGAAATAACGCCAAATGGACTGGAATTCTTCTTTCAGTCTTTCGCAATGCGGCTTTTTATAAATCCGCGAGCGCAATAGGAATATACCTCAGCTCTTTAGATTTATATTTTATTTATTCCGTACTTTTGCAATAATTTTCTTATACATATATCGTTAATCAAAAACTTTGAGCACACTAATTGCAGCCGAAAACCTGGGCCATGCTTATCATGATGAATGGCTTTTTAAAAACTTGACACTGGGCATCCAGACCGGTCAGCGTGTAGCGCTGGTTGGAATAAACGGTGCTGGTAAAAGTACCCTACTCAAATTACTGGCCGAGCGCTTTTCTCCCCTGGAAGGAAAGATCGTAAAAAACAAAATGGTGAAGATTGGTTTCCTGGATCAGGAACCCTCCTTCCCGGACGACTACTCGATCAGTGATTTTATTTTTTCATTGGAGAACAAACAACAACAACTCATAAAAGAATACGAAGAGTTGATTGAAGATCCTAATCCTGATGAGAAAAAACTGAACCGGCTGTATGAAGAACTTAGTGAGCATAATGCCTGGGAATATGAGCACGAGATCAAAACGATTTTGAGTAGAATGGGAATTACCCATTTGCAACAAAAAATAGCAACCCTATCTGGTGGACAAAAGAAACGACTGGCCTTAGCTAAACTGCTGATTGAAGATCCTGAGATTTATGTGCTGGACGAGCCTACCAACCATTTGGATATTGATACCATTGAATGGCTGGAGAAATTACTGACCTCAGGCAACAAGACCATTTTGCTGGTTACCCACGACAGGTATTTTTTAGACAATGTATGCAACACCATTGTTGAATTAGACCGTGGTAAGATTTACAACTATAACGGCAACTATGCTTATTTCCTGGAAAAAAAATCTGAAAGGGAAGCAGCGGATGAAAGCACTTTCCAAAAAAACAAAAACCTGTTAAAAAAAGAACTGGAATGGATGCGCAGAATGCCACAAGCCAGGGCAACAAAATCTCAGGCCAGGATTGATGCGTTTTATGATCTGGATGCAAAGACCAAACAGCGCTCCGACAACCAAAGCATTACCCTTAATGTTAAAATGGCGAGGCAGGGAAATAAAATTTTAGAACTCGATCATATTGGACAGACATTCGATGAAAAGAAAATCATCAATGATTTTAGCTATGTTTTCAAACGTGCCGACAGGATTGGTCTGGCGGGTAAAAACGGAACAGGAAAATCTACATTACTAAACATCATGACTGGCTTTCTTCATCCGGAAAAAGGAAATGTAAGCACAGGAGAAACCACCGTTTATGGGTATTACAAACAAGGGGGTTTAGCATTCAATGGAAAAGAGCGTGTGATTGACATTGTAAAATCAGATGCGGAGTATATCAAAATGGCAGATGGCTCAACCATTTCTGCTTCACAACTACTTACCCTTTTTCTCTTCCCTCCCAAAAAACAACATGGAATGGTGGAAAAACTCAGTGGAGGAGAAAAGAAGCGCTTGCACCTCATGAAGGTATTGATGCAAAATCCAAATTTCCTGATTCTGGATGAACCTACCAATGATTTGGATATAGATACGTTAAACGTACTGGAAGAATTTCTGGAGAATTTTCCAGGTGTACTTATCCTAGTATCTCACGACAGGTACCTACTGGATAAAATGAGTGAGCAATTGTTCATCATGGAAGGAAACGGTGAAGTCACCATCTATAATGGAAATTACTCAGAATACCGCTTGAGCTTAGATGCACCAAAGGAAAAATCTGAGCCCAAAAAGAAGGAAACCTCAACTCCAATAAGCGCAGCTGTAAATGCTAAAAAGCTAAATTACAAAGAACAGAAAGAGCTGGAAACACTGGAAAATAGGATGCCTGATATCGAATCAGAGATTGCAAAACTCAATGAATCAATATTAAAAATAGACGCTGCAGACTATATTAAACTACAAGAAGTGGCACAATCTATAGAAAAATTAACCAAGGAAATGGACACAGCGATGGAACGCTGGCTGGAATTATCTGAATAAAAAACACTGTTCCACGTGAAACACCTCCCCTATTTTGCGGCAGGTTTCACGTGGAACATAACCTTAAAATTAGAAAATGTTTAAAGAATATGACGTAATTGTAGTAGGTGCAGGACATGCTGGATGTGAAGCCGCGGCCGCTGCAGCCAACCTCGGATCATCGGTATTACTCATCACCATGAACATGGAAACCATAGCACAAATGAGTTGCAACCCAGCAATGGGTGGCGTAGCGAAAGGTCAGATCGTTCGGGAAATCGATGCATTGGGTGGTTATTCTGGCATCATTTCCGATAAAACTACATTGCAATTTAGGATGCTGAACCTATCAAAAGGACCGGCGATGTGGAGTCCAAGGAGCCAAAATGACCGCAAAAGATTTGCTGAAGAATGGAGATTGGCCTTAGAGAGAACGCCAAATGTAGACTTCTGGCAAGAGATGGTAAGCAGTTTAATGATCAAAAACAACACTGTAATTGGCGTAAAAACCTCTTTAGGAATTGAGATCAAAGGCAAATCTGTAGTGCTAACTAACGGTACATTTCTGAATGGGCTGATCCATATTGGAGAAAAAAAATTCGGCGGAGGTCGCACCGGAGAGAAATCAGCCACCGGATTAACCGAGCAATTAACAGAAATTGGCTTCGAAGCCGGAAGGATGAAGACTGGTACCCCACCCCGTGTAGATGGACGATCATTGAATTATTCGCTTATGGAAGAGCAATGGGGAGATGAAAATCCAGGCAGATTCTCCTATACCAATGTAGAAAGATCAAAGGAACAACGCTGCTGTTGGATCACCTATACCAACGCAAATGTACATGAAACCCTGAAGGAAGGCTTTGAAAAATCGCCGATGTTTACGGGTAGAATTAAAGGATTAGGACCAAGATATTGCCCTTCAATAGAAGATAAAATTAACCGATTTGCAGAACGGGAACGCCATCAAATCTTTGTAGAACCCGAAGGATGGGATACCTGTGAAATTTACGTGAACGGATTTTCCACTTCATTACCAGAAGATGTACAATATAAAGCGCTAACCCAAATACCTGGTTTTGAGAATGCTAAAATGTTCAGACCAGGCTATGCAATTGAATATGATTATTTTCCACCTACCCAACTGGGTCTTACTTTGGAAACCAAATTAATCAGCAACTTGTTCTTTGCAGGTCAAATTAATGGCACAACTGGATACGAAGAGGCTGCTAGTCAAGGGTTTATAGCTGGAATAAATGCGCACCAGAAAGTATATGACAAACATGAACTGATCATGAAACGCTCGGAATCTTATATAGGTGTGCTCATAGATGACTTGGTGACTAAGGGAACAGAAGAGCCTTATCGGATGTTCACTTCAAGAGCTGAGCACCGCCTGCTATTGAGACAGGACAATGCAGACATCAGACTCTCCCCTATTGGCCATCAACTCGGATTGATCAGTGATGAACGTATGGAAATCGTAAAGGCTAAAGTAGCCAATTCAGATGCTATCGTTAATTTCGCAAAGAAACAAGGGATTGAAATGTCCGAAGCAAATTCTATATTAACGGAACTTGGAACCAGTCCGTTAAATCAAAATGTAAAATTATTTAGCTTATTGAGTCGACCTCAGGTTGGCATTTCAGATATCAGATCCGTCAGCAATTCATTTAATGAATTCCTAAATGAATTCGATCAGGAAACTATTGAACAAGCTGAGATAAAAATTAAATACGAAAGCTATTTTGAGAAAGAGCAGGAAATTGTAAATAAAATGCAAAAAATGGAAGATAAAGACATCAATCCAAATTTTGATTATTCTCAGTTGGTATCTTTATCAAAAGAAGCCCGAGAAAAATTATTGAAGATCAAACCGAGAACTTTAGGCCAGGCATCCAGAATTTCCGGAGTTTCCCCGTCGGATATCTCTGTTTTAATGGTCCATATTAGCAAATAACAGTTAAAGTACTGATATTTAAGTATTTGATATAAATAGTAGAGAGATTAAAATGACTTCATTAAAAGCGATATAAGGAGTTTTTATTATTTTTTAATGATAATGATCGAAAAACACTCACAATTTAATACAACGCATAAAAATGGCTAAAAATAAGAACAGTCAATTTTCATCAAATTTTGTAGCCCTTTTTGTCGCCTTGCTCTTTGCCTATGGCTGTGCAAGTATACAGCAGCCTCAAGGCGGACCCAGAGATACTACCCCGCCGAAGATATTGGGTATGGTGCCAAAAAATCTGAGCACAAATTTCAACGCAAAAAAGGTGGTGATTGAATTCGATGAATATTTCAATATTCAAAATGAATTCAAAGAATTTTCTGTATCCCCCGAAATGGAGAAACCACCGGTATTAAAGAAAAAAGGAAAAAAGCTCGAAATTAACTTTCCAGACACTTTAGAAAAAAATACCACTTATACGCTAAATTTCGGAAAGGCAATTGCTGATGTCAATGAAAGCAATGTGGTCAAAAATTTGACCTATGTGTTTTCTACAGGACCAGAATTGGACTCGCTTAGCATTAAAGGTAAAGTCATCAATAGTCTCAGCGGTCTTCCGGAAATTGATGCACTGGCCTTCGTATTTCCACTTAACCGTGATACGCTATTCGGAAAAGGACGTCCATCTATCTATACGACAACTGATAGCAGCGGTAATTACAGTTTGAATAACCTGAGGAAAGATACATACAGACTCTATGTATTAAAGGAAAAAAATGGCGATAAAATCTATCAGCAAGCCATTGATGAAATAGGGTTTAGGAAGGATTCCATTGTACTGGACAGCAATATTACCAACGCTAATATGGAGATTTTCCAGGAAGATGCCGTAAACTTTCGGATATTGGAAAGGAAGTTAAATAATGACGGGAGCATTACCATGTCCTTCAACCAGAAACTGAAAAAACCCAGTATATCTGTCACAGATCCAGCTCCTCTTGATGTAAAAAAATGGGTAAAATGGTCGAGAAACAACGATTCACTTAAAGTATGGTTGAGCGATATGAACTTCGATTCTGTAAAAATAGCGATCAGTGATGAAGCTAAACTCCTGCAAACTGTGAACTTTACCAGGGGTAAAAAAGAAACCTACAATCGGGTAGTAGATGCGCGTGATAATCTGGAATCCAGACTATTAAATCCAAATAGACCCTTGAAGTTAACTTTCAATTTTCCCATTGAAAGTATAGATGTCAGCAAGATCACCTTGCTTGAAGATTCTGTTAAGAAAACTGGCTTCAGCATTGAAAAAGACAGCAGCGATTTTCTCTCTTATACGGTAAAATATCCATGGAGGGGTAAGAAAATTTACGATATGAAATTTGAAGCAGCTGCAGTAACTGCCATTTTCAATGCAAAAAATAAAGAATTCAGGAAAAGTTTTGAATTGGCTAAGCACGACGATTATGGTACACTTTCAGTAAAAATCACTGTGCCGGAGAAAGACAAAAGCTATATTCTGGAAGTGGTGAACGAGGCCAAAAATGTAGTCAATACCTTGCTTATTAAAAGAGATACCTCGGTTATTTTCGCCAATTATAAAGGAGGAAAATACTTCTTAAGAATTACTTATGATAGCAATAAAAACGGCAAATGGGATACCGGTAATGTAGCGCAAAGAACCCAGCCAGAAAAGATATGGAACGAACCTAAAGAACTCTCTATCAGACCCAACTGGGAAAGAAATGAAGTCATTACCATCCCAAAAGAATAACTATCTAAACCAGTCGCTATACATGATATAGTTGTCCGGTAACTTATTCAATAAAGCCCTTTGCTCTTCAGTAATGGGCTTTATTTTTTTTGCAGGAGTGCCTGCATAAATGAAACCAGACTCACAATGTGTATTTTCCAGCACTACAGAACCAGCTGCAATGATGGTATATTCCTCTATCAGCACATGATCCATTACGATAGCACCCATTCCAATTAAAATATGGTCTTTTAAGGTACAGCCATGAACAATGGCATTGTGTCCAATAGAAACCCGATTACCGATCACAGTCGGGGCCTTCAGGTATGTAGCATGGATCACTGCGCCATCCTGGATATTGCTATCGTTACCAATCCTGATGCTATTGACATCACCACGAATAACTGCATTGAACCAAACTGAACAATTTTTTCCCATTACCACATCACCCACTATGGTCGCATTAGGCGCTATGAAGCAATTGTCATCCCATTTGGGATATATTTCTTTTACTGGTAAAATGACTGGCATAGAATTAAAATATGGTATCGGTTAACTGCTCATTATGAACAGGATAGTCAGTTGTATAATGCAATCCCCTACTCTCTTTACGCGCCATGGCAGACTTGATCACAATATAAGCGACCTGTATGACATTCCGCAATTCGCACAATTTTACAGAAACTTTGTTTGCTTTATAGAAATCTTCCGTCTCCTGGTGAAGCAAATAAAGTCTTCTCATTGCCCTTTCCAATCGAAAATCAGAACGTACAATACCCACATAATCGCTCATCAGTTTCTGCATTTCGCGAAGGTTATGCGTAACAAGAATATCTTCGTTACTCTGTGTAACGCCGTGATCATTCCAATCCGGAATATTATCAGGAATCACGTTGTTCTTAAAAGCCTTTACGGCATCTTCAAAAATTCTGTGTGCAAAGACCGGAGCTTCCAGCAAAGAATTGGAAGCCAAACGATTAGCACCATGAAGTCCAGTAGAAGAACACTCACCACAGGCGTATAAGTTTCGGATAGAAGATCTTCCATATTCATCTACCAGAATACCTCCGCACATGTAATGAGCAGCTGGGGTAACTGGTATTAAATCTTTAGTCATGTCTATCCCTATTGACAAGCACTTGGCATAAATATTAGGGAAATGAGCGAGTATATCCGATTTTTTCCTGTTTCTAATGTCCAGATAAACAAAGTCTTCACCAGATTTTTTCATCTCAGAATCAATCGCCCGGGCTACAATATCCCTTGGTGCAAGAGAACCACGTTTATCGTATTCGTACATGAATTCCTCACCATTTTTTCGTCGTAAAACACCTCCAAAACCTCTGACAGCTTCAGAAATCAAGAAGGCAGGGTACTCCCCGGGATGGTATAAAGCAGTCGGATGAAATTGAATAAATTCCATATTCCTCAATTTACCTTTTGCACGATAAACCATAGCCATCCCATCCCCAGTTGCAATAACTGGATTAGTTGTGCTGGAGTAAATATGTCCGGCGCCACCAGAAGCCATGATAGTCACATTTGCCAGGATCTTTTCCACATCGTTAAGCTCTGTGTTAAAAGCATATATCCCATAACAGTTGATATCTTCGGTACTCTTATCCACATGTTGTCCCAGGTGATGTTGGGTAATCAGCTCCAAACAGAAGTAGTGTGTTAATATCTCTATGTTGTTATTCTGGTGAATTTGTTTTAAAAGCACACTTTCTATCTCATATCCGGTCACATCTTTATAATGGAGCACACGATGTTCAGAGTGTCCGCCTTCTTTGGCCAGATCGTAGACTCCCGTCTGATTTTTATCGAAATTAATGCCATAATCAATGATCTCCTGGATACGCTGAGGGCCCTCTTTTACAACGATTTCCACAATCTCCGGATCACATAATCCGTCGCCGGCAATCAGGGTATCTTCGATGTGTTTTTCAAAAGAATCATCCTTATCTACCACTACGGCTACTCCACCCTGTGCATACTTCGTATTTGACTCATCTTCATTGGATTTGGTTACGATTAGCACCTTTCCATACTGGGCAGCCTTCAGGGCAAAGCTTAAACCAGCTATACCTGAACCTATGACCAAAAAATCTACTTTTCTCATTAAAATGTGTTAATTCAACAGGTTGTTAACAACCTCCATATAATTGTTAACTTAATGTCTAAATAAATAGAGCAATTATTTATGAATGTTTAAAGCTAAGGTAAAATGGCAAGTTGACACAATATTTTAAGTTATTTTTGAGCAACTTTGCAACAGTTATTAACTTTTTACACACACATTAACAATACACATATTGATATGGATAAGTTTTTAGCGCGTTTAATATCTAGTTGTAAATCAGTTCATATTTTGAATAAAAATGTAATCTAAATGTTAGTAAATTATTAATAAGTCATATTTACACGCTAAAAAATCAAAATTTACAAACACTACCAACACACTAATAAACAATAGAAATCTATTTATATTAAATAATTATAATTTATTGAAGTGTTGAAAGCTGTTACCTTTACAGCGCTTCAAAAAAATAGAAAGAGAAAAATGGACACCTTAGAGGAATTGAACAGAAAAGGTTTTGTTGATGAAAAGATCGATCCCACTTTAGATCTTTTCGAAGAAATCGAAAAGTTAAAAAAGGAAAAAAATGCAATAGTCCTTGCACATTACTATCAAGAACCTGATATTCAGGATATAGCAGATTATATTGGGGATAGTTTAGGCCTTTCTCAGGAAGCTGCCAAGACAGAAGCTGAGGTAATCGTTTTTGCAGGAGTACATTTTATGGCGGAAACAGCCAAGATTTTGTCGCCCCAGAAAAAGGTTTTGCTGCCAGATTTTAAGGCAGGATGTTCACTGGCCGACAGCTGTCCACCACATCTTTTTAGAAAATTTAAAGAGAAATACCCTGACCATGTGGTCATTACCTATGTGAATTGTACTGCCGAACTCAAAGCGCTGAGCGATATTGTCTGTACTTCAACCAATGCCGTTCAGATTGTAGAGAGTTTGCCAAAAGATACAAAGATCATCTTCGGTCCTGATAAAAACCTGGGTGCCTGGGTGGCCAAAAAAACCGGCAGAGACCTGGTGCTCTGGAACGGAGCGTGTATGGTACATGAAATTTTTTCGAGAGAAAAGATCACTAAATTAAGAGAGCGGCACCCTCAGGCTAAGTTCATTGCACATCCTGAATGTGAAGAAGCCGTTTTGCAAATGGCTGATTATATTGGATCTACAACCGGATTATTGAAATATGCGATCAACAGCGACGCCAAGGAATTCATTGTTGCGACCGAGAGCGGAATTATACATCAGATGGAAAAGGCTTGTCCGGATAAGACATTTATACCAGCTCCGCCAAACAACAGTTGCGCCTGCAATGACTGTCCGTACATGAAAAGAAATACTTTAGAGAAATTGTATTTGTGTCTCAAGAATGGGTATCCAGAGGTAACGGTACCTGAAAATATTATTGTGGAAGCAAGAAAACCAATTGAAAGAATGCTGGAAATTTCAGCAAATTTAGGGCTGTAGTATTTCACAGAACGATGTGGATAACTATGTTAATTTACTGTAAAAGAATAAGATAATGTTTGAGAATAAAGAGCGTACTGATATTGCAAATCTTGGAGAGTTTGGCTTGATCAAACACCTGACAGACAATTTCAAAATCAGACATGAAAGTAGCATAAAAGGAGTTGGCGATGATGCGGCCGTGTTGAACTTTGATGGTAAGGAAGTGCTCATTTCAACCGATCTCCTTTTGGAAGGGATACATTTTGATCTGGCCTATGTTCCGCTTGTACATTTGGGCTATAAGGCTGTACAAGTGAATCTGAGCGATATCTACGCGATGAATGGTATTGCCACCCAGATCACAGTTTCTATTGGCTTATCGAGCAAATTTCCACTGGAAGCTGTAGAGGAAATTTACAAGGGTATAGAACTCGCCTGTAATAAATTCAATATCGACCTGATCGGCGGAGATACTTCATCCAGCAAACAAGGTTTGGTCATCAGTGTAACCAGTATTGGATATGCAGATAAAAAAGACGTCGTTTACCGCAATGGCGCAGAAGAAGGTGATCTGATCTGTGTTTCGGGAGATTTGGGCGGGGCCTATGTTGGTCTTCAAATCCTGGAACGCGAAAAGCTGGTTTACCTGGAAAATCCAAATATACAGCCGGATCTGGAAGGAAAAGATTACATCATCGAGCGTCAACTGAAGCCTGAAGGAAGGAGAGATATCGTAGATCTGCTTGCTCAAATGGATATCAAACCTACTTCGATGATTGATGTATCTGATGGCCTGGCTTCAGAGATCCTGCATATTTGTAAACAGTCAGATAAAGGCTGTACACTGTATGAAGAAAAGTTTCCTATAGATCCGACGACTTATGAAACTGCCAGGGAACTGGGATTGGATCCTACGATTTGTGCATTGAGTGGAGGTGAGGACTACGAACTGCTATTTACCATTAAACAATCAGACTATCCAAAGCTCAAAAACGATGTTGACATCAGCATCATCGGACACATCACCGATAAAAATTCAGGCTGTAAGATGGTCTCTAAATCCGATGTGGTACATGAATTGAAAGCCCAGGGCTGGAATGCATTCCAGGGACTATAACAAGTCCTGATCTAAAAATTTGGTGTCAATCTGCTTTGTAGCTTTGGCACCTAATTTTTTGATCTTTTCTGAAGTGTTGGATAAATTTCCAGCACCGCTGGAGAGTTTGTTCAATGCCCTGTCATAGGCATCCTGACTCTGCTTAATGTTCTTTCCGATGCTCTCCATGTCTCCTAAAAATCCCACAAACTTATCATACATACTACCGCTCAGCCTGGCAATTTCCAGTACGTTCCTGTTTTGGCGTTCTTGTTTCCATATGCTGGCAATGGTGCGGAGCGTGGCCAAGAGTGTGGAGGGACTCACGATAACCACTTTTCTGTCCCAGGCATAATTGAAGAGCTCTGCATCCTGTTGCACAGCGATACCAAATGAAGATTCTATTGGAATGAAGAGCAGAACGAAATCCGGAGAATTGATGGCATATAGGTCATGATAGTTTTTTCCGGAAAGACCCTGAATGTGATTTTTGATAGATGCAATATGTTGCTTGAGGTAGAGTTCGCGTTCTAAGTCAGTATCCGCTGCTACCAGGCGTTCGTAAGCTACGAGAGACACCTTGGCATCAACGATCACATGTTTATCGTCTGGCAGGTCTATAATGACGTCTGGCTGTACACGGTTACCTTCGGCGGCACTCAAATTGGTTTGGATCCTGTATTCTCTGTCTTTAATCAGGCCGGAGCGCTCCAATACCCTTTCGAGGATTACTTCTCCCCAGTTGCCTTGTTTTTTACTGTCTCCTTTCAATGCTTTAGTCAGGTTATTGGCATCTTCCTGGATTTGCTTACTTTGATCCATCAACTGTGAAATCACCCCTTTTAATACATTTCTTTCATCAGATTCAGACTTGTAAACTTTCTCTACTTTTTCTTCAAAAGCTTTGATGTTTTCTTTCAGTGGATTTAGGATCAGATCCAGGTTAGCCCGGTTTTGTTCTGTAAATTTCAGGCTTTTCTCTTCAAGTAACTTGCCGGCTATGTACTCAAATTCCAGTTTGAATTTTTGCTGAAGCTCCAGAATGTATTTATCCTGTTCGACTTGCCTTTCCCTTTGAGCCATCAATTGTTCCTCAGCTTTGATGGTTTTACTGCGTTCATTCATATAGTTGATCCTTAAATCATTGAGATCATCTTCTAATTTTATTTTTTCTTCGCGCAGGTAACTTATCGCTTTTAGGTGTTCGCTTTCTTTCAGTTCGAGTAAGGGAATATGTTCCTGATTCGGTTTGTTCTTTTTTAAAATCAGAAAAACAAGAGATACTAAAATTATGATCAATATAGCGATGATAGCGATTTCCATACTAATTTTTTTATCAAAAATCGTAAAAATAAAAATAGGTGGCAAGTAATTTATCACTTTCTCTAAACCAGTATATATGGGAAGAATCAGTTAGTCATGTTTCTTTTTAGCTATAATTTAAATCTTTGTGTTTTATAAAATGGAAATGGGAACACTTTTTGAATGTAATCCATTGAAAAACATACACTACGACAATGGGAATCTATTTGATATTGATCATCCCGGTTCTAATACTCAGCATGTTTGTGCAGTGGCGATTTAGAAATAAATTTTCAAAATACGCAGAAATGCAGTTGAACTCGGGATTTTCGGGAAAAGAAGTGGCAGAGAAAATGCTCCGTGATAACGGGATATTCGATGTGAGGGTAATGAGTACCGATGTTCAGTTGTCGGATCATTATAATCCCGAAGAGAAAACCGTTAACCTAAGTACCGATGTATACTACGGACGCAGTGTAGCTGCTGCTGCCGTTGCGGCACATGAATGTGGACATGCCTTACAGCAGGCCAGGTCTTATCATTGGCTGAAACTCCGAAGTAGTATGGTTCCAGTAGTGAGCATTACCTCCAACCTGCTGCAGTGGGTATTGATATTAGGGGTATTACTAATTGCATTTACTTTTAATCCTATCGTTTTGGCCATAGGGGTCGCTGGATTGGCACTAATTACCGTGTTCAGCATCATCACCCTTCCGGTTGAATTTGATGCCAGCAAAAGGGCTTTAAACTGGTTAAAAGAAAATAAAGGAATTCTCTATACAGCTGAAGAAAACAGGCAGGCAAAAGATGCGCTTTGGTGGGCCGCCATGACTTATGTTGTAGCAGCACTGGGTGCGATGACCAACCTCATCTATTATTTATCTATTCTTTTTGGAAGGAACAGGGATTAAAATATCAATTCAGACGGTAGGGTACAATGAGTTCAAATTCCGGAATTTCTACAGTAAACTCAGTATGATCTGACAAGCGATGCATTAAGTAGTTACCGCTCATGGTCCCCATATCTGTAGTCAATTGACATCCTGAAACATAGGAATGTCCTTCACCAGGATGCATTACCGGTTGCTGACCGACAACACCCTCACCCTCCACTTCACGCTGAGTGCCATTGGAGTCGAAAATAAACCATTGGCGTCTCATAAGTTGTATGGTATAATCGGATAGGTTTTCTATATTGATGCGATAAGCAAACGCAAATTGCTGATCAGCTGGATTTGAATATTCATCCTGATACACCGTTTCTACCGATATTTTGATTCCGTTTGTGATTGCTGTTACCATTGCGGGGTCAATTTAGAAAAATTTTTCAAAAATCAGGCCATTTCCCTAACTGGTTCGATATTCCGGTATTTATCTGCCACTTCGTCAAGGATTGCATGTATGGTTTCAATATTGTCTTCTTTCACGAGTAGCATCCGGTAGGGTTTGAAATCCGGAAGGCCTTTGAAATAATTTGAATAATGACGACGCATTTCAAAAACACCTACTTTCGGACCTTTCCAGGCAATAGATTTTTCAAAATGGGTACGGCATACGGATACGCGTTCCTCGACCGTAGGTCCGGCAAGCGTTTTTCCGGTGTTGAAGAAATGCCTGATTTCTCTGAAGATCCAGGGATAGCCAATTGCAGCCCTTCCGATCATGATCCCATCTACCTCATATTCCAGTCGCCAGTCTGCAGCTTTTCTGATGCTGTCTACATCGCCATTTCCAAAAATGGGAATTTTGATCCGAGGGTTTCTTTTGATTTCGCGAATTAGTGTCCAGTCGGCTTCTCCCTTATACAATTGAGCCCTGGTCCTGCCGTGTATGGTTAGGGCCTGTATTCCGATATCCTGTAGCCTTTCCGCTACTTCTTCTACGTTTTTGGTATTGTCGTCCCAACCCAATCTTGTTTTAACGGTAACAGGAAGATGAGTAGCTTTTACCACGGCTTCTGTCATTTTTACCATCTTGTCGATGTCCTGTAATAGTGCAGAACCAGCACCCCTGCAGGCCACTTGTTTCACCGGACAGCCGTAATTGATGTCCATGAGGTCTGGTTTTGCCAGCGTTGCAATTTCAGTAGCTTCCCGCATGTGATCGATTTCACTACCGAAAATTTGTATCCCGATAGGTCGCTCGTACTCGAATATATCGAGTTTAGCACGGCTTTTAGCGGCATCACGGATTAACCCTTCTGACGATATAAATTCCGTATACATCATGTCTACCCCGCTTTGTTTACAAACAAAACGAAAGGGAGGATCGCTTACATCTTCCATGGGGGCAAGCAGCAAAGGGAAATCACCCAAATCAATATTACCTATCTTTACAGACATTTTTCTATCTTCAAATCAAATTTCAAAGTACAAAGGTACAAAATAAATAAAAAATGGATTTCATACCCCGGGAGCAGGAAGAGACGAGTGGTTTTATGCAGCTGTTCAGATTGGTGATGTATTTTTGTATCTCCGGACTGGTGATATTGGGAATAGGTTGCGGTCTGGTATACCTGATTTATGGTATGGCAGGATTCGAGATGATGGCACATCCACGTGTGGGTAGCCTTGGCCCCCTTCGGATCATTCAAATATCAAGTTCTGTATTTGTGCTCTTTCCAGCCCTATGGCTTGCCTGGTCGGAAGGTCAGCATATTGGTCATTTTTATAAGTTCAAGCCCATTCGTCTGTCTTTATTGAGTTGTGTAATAGCGATCTTCATCATCTCTATGCCAGTACTGGAATGGACAATTGCGATCAATCAGAAAATGCTATTGCCGGATTTTTTGCAGGCGCTTCAGAATTGGATGCAGGAAAAGGAAGAAGCGGCAGCAGAGCTGACAAAAACGCTGCTTCAGATCAACGGCATTTCGGATTTTCTGATCAATATTTTTATGATCGCTGTAATGCCCGCGGTCGCAGAGGAATTTATGTTCAGGGGGGCTATACAGCGTTCTTTCAGTAAAATTTTCAGAAATCAGCATGTCGCAATATGGATCACAGCCTTTATTTTCAGTGCGATACATGTGCAGTTTTTCGGTTTTCTTCCAAGATTTCTGATGGGGGCCGCTTTCGGATATCTCTATTTTTGGAGTGGAAGCTTGTGGTATGCCATTCTTGCCCATTTTCTGAATAATGCATACGCTGTCTGTGCGGCATGGTATATGCAAAAAAACAATATACCTTTGAGCGAGGCAGATCAATTGCATTTCACCTGGTATGGGTATGCAATCAGTTTTATTCTGACGATACTGGCTTTTCAATTCTTTAAAAAACAAACCAATAAATGAAGACAAGGGCAATAACCGCTTTCTTTTTTACCATCGTGATGCTGGGCTCTATATTTTTAGGCGGCTATACTTTTACGTTATTTTACCTGGCATTAAGCCTGGTCAGCTTGCTGGAATTCTTTAAGCTGATTAAAACTTCAGGAATCAGGCCGCATCGAAACATTGCTTTAGTGGCCGCTGCGCTGATTTTTCTGATGACTGCCGGCTATCACTTTCTGCAGTTCGAAACGAAATACATGTTGTTACTCGCACCACTGATCTTTTCGGTATTCATCGCCGAGCTGTATAAAAAAGATAAGATTCCCTTTGCAAACATCTCCTACACATTTGTAGGCTTTGTTTATGTAACCGCTCCTTTTTGTTTCTTTTATTCACTTGGTTTTTTGAAAGATACGAGCAGCTACAACCACCACCTGCCCCTGGCTTTTCTGCTGATGTTATGGGCCAGTGATACGGGTGCTTACCTTTTTGGGATGAAACTGGGAAAAACACGGTTATTTGAGCGTCATTCCCCTAAAAAGACCTGGGAGGGTTTCTTTGGAGGGATGTTTACCAGCGTATTGGTGGCCCTTATAATTTCCACTCAATTTACAGAAATGAATGGATGGTATTGGGCGGGCATGGCCGTACTGATCGTCGGTTTTGGTACCTTAGGAGACCTTGTAGAATCTATGCTGAAAAGAAGTTTGAACGTAAAGGATTCCGGGACCCTATTGCCGGGACATGGCGGTTTTCTCGATCGTTTTGATGGTCTGCTCATTTCGGCACCGGTGGTTTACACCTATTTGTATCTGTTGCTATACTGATCCACTTATTCTACAAAAGAAGCCTTCTTAGTGTTCCCGGAGTTTGCCTGAAGACAAGGCATAGAAAGCCCAGCTTTTTCCTGGAAAAACGTGGGGTAAAGGTGGGGTGACTGTGGCCTGAGCCTGGGCTTACCAGGGCCTTGACCGGAGTCGCTCCTATCGCTTGGATTTAAGCGGTTGAAGCAAATACTCCAGTCCGTTGAGTTTGATTTCGTAAAGCGTTGCGATGAGCTGACCAAGTTTGCCGGGAGGCCAGCCCTCTTTATGGAACCAGATCAGGTAAGATTCAGGAAGGTCGCAAAGTATGCGGCCTTTATATTTTCCAAATGGCATTTGCATGGTGACGAGGTCCTGCAGTAATTGTGGGTTCATTTTAAAAGGGGCTTAATTCACTACCAGTTCCAGTATTTCTACTGCCTCATCTACCGAGTTAAGGTTGTCAAAGGCAATCCTCAGGCTGTCTTTTACTTCCTTCAGGTTGCAAAGTCTGGGATGCATTTGTGCAAAATGCAATATTTTATTGAACATTGCCGAATCAAAGAATGCAGATTGTTTGTCACTCACGAAATAGCCCCTTAAGGTGCCCTTTTTGAAAGTGATCTTTTCAAAAGCCAGTTTCTTGGCTACCCATTGCAGACGCAGCACATTCAGCATCGTTTTCACCGGTTTGGGAACCGGGCCGAATCGGTCTTTCATCGATTTCTCGAATACCTTAAGCTGCGTTTCATTCTCTATTTTTGAAAGCTCAGTATACAAGTTATAGCGTTCTGTAATGTTGGTGACGTAATCGTCGGGAATGTAGAGTTCCAGGTCGGTATCTATCTGTGTAAAACTCACAAAAGGACGTGCAGCTTCATCTTTAAAGAGATCTTTGAATTCATCATCTTTCAGTTCCTGGATGGCTTCGTCCAATATCTTATGATACATCTCAAAACCTATTTCAGCAATAAAGCCACTTTGCTCCGCTCCTAAGAGGTTTCCACTACCGCGAATGTCTAAATCCCTCATGGCAATGTTAAAGCCGCTCCCAAGGTCTGAAAACTCTTCTATGGCGCTTAGTCGTTTCCTCGCTTCGGAAGTCAGGGTGCTGAGGGGTGGACTCAGCAAATAGCAAAAAGCTTTTTTATTGGAGCGTCCCACCCTACCCCGCATCTGGTGCAGATCGCTCAGGCCAAACATGTGCGCATGGTTGATGATGATGGTATTGGCATTGGGAATGTCTAATCCGGCTTCAATAATGGTGGTTGCGACAAGTACATCTTTCTCACCATTGATGAAATCGAGCATGACGTCTTCCAGCTGATCGCCGTCCAGTTGACCGTGCGCTATACCAATACGGGCTCTTGGAACCAGTTTTTGGATGAGTCCGCCAAGTTGTGGAAGGTCATTGACCCGGTTGTGGATGAAAAAGACCTGTCCGCCCCTGTCCAGTTCATACTGAACAGCTTCCTGGATGAGTTTATCGTTAAAAACATGGAGTTCAGTATTTACAGCCTGCCGGTTTGGTGGCGGTGTACTCATGATGGAAAGGTCCCTTGCACCCATCAGGGAGAAGTGCAGCGTACGCGGAATTGGTGTAGCCGTGAGGGTAAGTGTATCTACATTGACCCTAAGGGCTTTTAATTTCTCTTTGGAGGTTACACCGAATTTCTGTTCCTCATCGATGATCATGATGCCCAGGTCTTTGAATTTTACATCTTTACTGAGTAAGCGGTGCGTACCTATGATGATGTCGACCTTGCCTTCTGCTACCGCTGCAAGCGTGTCTTTGATCTGTTTGTTGGTCTTGAAACGGTTGATGTAATCAACGTTACATGGAAAGCCTTTCAGACGGCCGGAAAAGGTCTTGAAATGCTGGAGGGCAAGGATGGTTGTAGGCACGAGCACAGCAGCCTGTTTGCCATTGGCTACAGCTTTAAAAGCAGCGCGAATAGCGATTTCCGTCTTGCCAAAGCCCACGTCGCCACAAACCAGCCGGTCCATCGGATGCGGGGCTTCCATATCCCGTTTGACATCTGCGGTGGCTTTCTCCTGATCCGGGGTGTCTTCGTAAATGAAAGAAGCCTCAAGTTCTGTTTCCAGGTAACCATCCGGGTCGAATGCCGTCCCTACCTGTGCTTTCCTCATCGCATAAAGCTTGATGAGGTCACGGGCAATGTCCTTAACTTTTTTTTTAGTGGTTTTCTTGAGTTTGTCCCATGCTTCCGTACCCAATTTGTTCATTTTGGGTGCGGTGCCATCTTTTCCACTGTATTTCGCTATGCGGTTGAGGGAGTTGATGTTGACATAGAGCAGGTCATTATCTGCATACACCAGGCGGATCATTTCCTGGGTCTTTCCGTTGACCTCTACTTTCTCCAGGCCGGCATATTTGCCGATGCCATGATCAATATGGGTGACGAAATCGCCTGGTTTGAGGTCGCGGAGTTCTTTAAGTGTAATGGCCTGACTGCGCTGATAGCCCCTTTTGAGTTTATATTTGTAGAAGCGGTCGAAAATCTGATGATCGGTATAGCATGCCAGGTGTTGTGCCGCATCTACAAAACCCTCACGCAGGGGGATATTGACCGGGATGAATTTGACGCTCTTATCGATGTCATCTAAAATGGCATATAGCCGTTCCGTTTGTTTGGTAGAAGAGCTGAAGATGAAATTATGAATGCCCTGTTTCTCGTTTTCTTTGAGGTTGTGGATCAGTAATGTAAAATCCTTATTGAAGGAGGGTTGGGGCCTGGTTTCAAAATTAAAAACATGTTCGGTTTTGTAGAAAAACTGTTTGCCGAATTCAACCAGGGTGAAATCCTGTAAGGTATCGGCCATCAGCTTTTCATCAGTAAAGGCGAATTTTGGATCTATCCAGTCCGGGTTTTCCTGTTTTTCTTTCTCAGGTAGTGCTTTCCAGAGTTCTACCGCCTTTTTATAGCCGGTCTTGACTACGTCAAGGGCAAATTCCACGTCCTTAAACCAGAGTTGGGTATCACTGTCGATGTAATCCAACAGACTGATGTTGTTTTCTGTCAGGTATTTGGATTGTACATTTGGGATGATGGTCAGTGTTTTTACTTCATCTACAGACAGCTGGCTTTCTATCTCAAAGGTACGGATGCTTTCTACTTCATCACCAAAGAATTCGATGCGGTAAGGCAGGTCGTGCGAAAAAGAAAAAATGTCGACGATGCCACCACGGATGGAAAATTGTCCGGGTTCGTATACAAATTCCGTACGTTCGAAGTCGTAGTCAAATAAAAATTCATTGATGAAATCGATACCCAGCTTCGCTCCTATGCTAATTTCGAGTGTATTTTTCTCCAGCATTTCACGGTTGATTACCTTTTCTGCCAGAGCTTCCGGATAGGTGACCACGATTTTACCGTATTCAGCATGGTGGTTGAGTTCATTGAGTACCTCTGCCCTGGCAAGTACATTGGCAGTATCTACCTGTGTAAATTCAAAAGCTTTTCGGAAGGATGAGGGAAACAATAAAATTTCCTTTTCGAGGATGCCTTCGAGGTCGGCTATTAAATAAGAAGCCTCTTCCCTGTCCGGCATTACAAATAAAATGGGTTTGTGCAGGAGAAAATAGGAGGCTGTGGCAATTGTTGCATCGGCAGAACCAACCAGGCCTTTTAGCTGAAGTTTGTTACCTTTGGCCATATTGAGTGCCTTGGCCAATGCTACAATGCGCTCATCTGTTTTATATTGATTGATCAGGTCGCGGATGTTCACAATACAAATGTACTATTTATGCTGAGGATTAAATGTAACAATGAACCGATTGCGCAATCTAAAATAAAAAATGAGCCATGAACCAGGTGTGGTCAAAAGTCTGGAACCGGATTCCGCTGGAGTTGATTTTTTGGATAGCAGCAGTGTTATTACTGGCTTTTGCAGAACCGGAAGTTCATGGACAACAGCATCATTTTACGCTTTGTCCGCTGGCTAATATGGGACTGGACTGGTGTCCGGGCTGTGGTATCGGAAGGTCGATCACGCAGCTCCTTCGGGGAAATCCGGTAGAGAGCATCAGGCAGCATTGGTTTGGGATACCGGCGTTGATGATCATTATTTACAGGATCGTGACGCTGATAAAATTAGAGATCAGGAATAAAAAGGGATTTAAAATAAACTATAAGGAGGAAAAAAATGTTTGATTCACCATTTATGTCGCTGCCAGGCATTTCGCCGCAGGAATATTCGTATTTACAGAGTGCAACTCAGGGATTCAGTGAGCAACAGTTGCGGGGTTTTTTGATGATCTATGGCAGTAAGCGCCGGAATCCGGATGATATGGTCTTGTATTCGATCCTTGGATTTTTCGTACCCGGGCTTCCGAGGTTTCTTGTGGGACAGATCGGTATGGGGATCCTTTACTTTTTTACGCTCGGACTGTGTTTTATCGGTACGATCATTGATTTGGTAAACCACAAGACTTTGGCTTTTGAATACAACCAGAAAATGGTTTTTGAAAGTTTGCAGATGGTAAAAATGGGAAATATCCAATAGGATTTTCTTATTTTTAGCAGATGAGATTAGCAGCACTGATTCAACATCTGGAGGCTTATGCCCCGTCCAATTACCAGGAAGACTATGACAATTCAGGATTGATCATTGGAAATGTCAATGCCGAGGTTCATGCTGCACTGGTTGCACTGGACTGTACGGAGCAAATTGTGGATGAGGCGATTGCACAGGGCTGCAATTTGATCATTACCCATCATCCCATTGTTTTCAAAGGGTTGAAAAAAATCACCGGTAAAACCTATGTGGAGCGGGTAGTGTTGAAAGCGATCCGGCATAATATTGCCCTGTACGCTATTCATACCAATCTTGACCACGTGAAAAATGGGGTAAATGGGGTGATCTGCGATCGTTTGGGCCTAAAGGGAACAAAAATCCTGCAGCCCAAATCATCATTGATGAAAAAACTGGTGACGTTTTGTCCGACAGAGCTGGCGCCGGTAGTGAGGAATGCCTTGTTTGAAGCAGGGGCGGGGCGGATTGGTGAATACGGCGATTGCAGTTTCAACGCAGATGGGATTGGGACATTTAAAGCAGGTGAGTCTACAGATCCTTATGTGGGAGAAAAGGGTGTACAGCATCATGAACCTGAAGTGAGGATAGAAACCGTATTCCTGGCACAGAACGAACGTAAAGTGTTGCTGGCCCTATTTGAGCACCACCCCTATGAAGAAGTGGCCTACGACATTTATCCGCTGGAAAATAAGCTGGAAACAGTGGGCGCAGGTATGCTGGGCTGGCTGGAAGAAGAAATGGATGGCAGGGACTTTCTGAGGCTGGTGAAGGAGCGGATGGATGCCAGTGTGATCCGGCATACCAAATTGTTGCCAAAGAAAATCAGAAAGGTCGCTGTTTGTGGTGGTTCAGGCAGTTTTTTACTCAAGGAGGCTATAGCGGCAGGAGCTGATGCTTTCGTCACTGCCGATTTTAAATACCATGAATTTTTTGATGCGGATGAGAGAATAGTCATTGCAGATATCGGGCATTTTGAAAGTGAGCAATTTACTTCTGATCTTTTAATCGATATAATCCAGGAAAAATTCCCTAACTTTCCGGTGCGTCTAACCGAACATAATACCAACCCTGTAAACTATTTTTTATAAAATCCACTTGACCTCCGTACGGTTTATATCCAAAGCTGTCTTCAGTTTATGTTTGATGTGCCTGATGTTTTTAAATACACGGGCTCAGCAGGCCGTTGAAATCAATGACCGCCTGCCTCATCACGTGTTCAGGTATGGTCAGATTGAATATTTTGAGGATCAATCCGGTCTGCTTAGTTTCGATGCCGTGCAATCTGCAGCAGCAGCGGGTAAATTCAGGAAAAACCTGATCTCTACGCCAAGGATCACACATCCGGGTTCTGTTTATTGGTATCGGATCAAAATTAAGTTTAAGCCAGAGTCCGGAGAAGACTGGATCCTGGAATTTTTTGATCAGACGATTGACGAGATCCATCTTTTTGCACCGGATGATTCGGGAAAATATAGAAAGAACAGTTTTGGAGCGGGTTATCCCTTTAAGCAGCGGTTTTATCAGCATAAGAATTTCCTTTACAAACTGGACAATTCGCGGGCGGTAGAGCAGGTATTTTATGTGAGTGTAAAATCCGCGCAGCCAGGGAGTACGCTGATCGTGCTCCGTCATATGCGTTGGTTCGTTCAGTATTCCATCCAGGAGTACCTGCTTTTTGGACTTTTTTATGGCATGATTGCCGTATTTGCCCTCTATAATTTACTGATGTTTTTTGCAATAAGGCGTGTACAATACCTCTATTATGTGCTTTACAACATGAGTATCGGTTTGTATGAGATGTGTATAGATGGTATCGCTTTTCAATACCTATGGCCGGAGTATCCCAACTGGAACCGTTACGCCTATGGTCCGGTACTTTATTTGAGCAGTATTTTTGGGCTGCTGTTTGCCATCAATTTTCTATACATCAGGAGCAAGGCACCGCGATTGTACCGATTGATCATCGTTGTGATCATCCTTAGGACAGTTTTCTTTCTGGCCTGTATCTATAAGCCCCATCTTTTTACTTACAAATTAATAGAAGTGGTGCCACTTGGCATTGCGCTCGGTTGCGGAATCTATATCTGGAAGCAGGGATATAAGCCGGGACGGTTTTTTGTGATCGGTTATTCCTTCCTTTTTACCGGTTTGCTGGTCAAAGTCCTGGTGCTGCTGAATGTCAGCTGGCTTCCTTATGGGCCGATCACCCACTATAGCCTGAGCTTTTGTTTTGTGATCGAGATGGTACTGGTTTCCTTTGCGATCGGAGACAATATCAGGTCATTGAGGAAGAAAAAAGAGCGAGCACAAAAGCGGATCATCAACCAGCTTCAGATCAATGAGGCATTGAAGGATAAACTCAATAAAGAATTGAGTTCACTTGTTGATCAGCGCACAAAGGAGGTGAGGGACAAAGCTGCCATCATCGAGAAGCAAAATGAAGAGATCTCGCTGATGAATGTCATGCTGGAAAAAGATAACCAGGAACTGCATAAAAACATAGAGCAGGTTACGCGGGCCAGGGTGATGTCCAAGGAGGTGGATTTCATCGAATTCAGCAAGGTATATCCAGACCGGGAGACTTGTTTCAACTATCTGTCTGATTTAAAATGGGCAGAAGGTTATTCCTGTAGAAAATGTTCCAATGCCCATTATTTAGCGGGGTTTCTGCCTTTCAGCAGGCGATGTACCAAATGTGGATATGACGAGTCTGTGATTGCACATACGATCTTTCAAAATAGCAGAATACCCATCAATAAGGCATTTTATATGCTTTTTCTAGTATACTCTACTAAAGGTAAAATCTCTTCTTACAAGCTGTCGCAAATTCTGCTCATCCGTCAAAGTACCTGCTGGGCTTATAACAGTAAAATGCAAAAAGTACTGGATGATCGCAAAAATGAACTTAAAAATGCCGGAGAGGGCGGTTGGAGTAAATTGATCCTGGAATAAAAACACCTTTTTTTCATGTTTTTTTAGCGTATCGGTACTAAAAATCCGATGGGGCTTAAAATGGTCTGAATCAGATATAAATGACTTTAGCCAATGTTTTTTAAGCGTATTACTATTTTGCATAACTGTCTATTTATCAATTTGTTGTGTGTTTTTTTTCTTGGAGTTGTCATTTCATTCGAATAGATTTACATCATCAAACCAAAATATAAACCAAACCGAACTACATGAAGAGACTTAGACCTACACTCATTTAACCTTTGTTTCCCTGATTCCGGGGAAACCAAACCATTGCAGTACGATGATTTTTTCGCTTGAATGCCAGATCGCTGGTGTTTGGGTTTTTTAAATCCTTAGGATTTGATTAGGCTTTGTATTGCCTGAAGAATTATGGTTTGCTGCATTCAAGATTTATTGACCTAATAACAGAATAAAAACCAAATACTCTTATGATGAAATCTAAATTAAATATGAAAACGTTTACATTCTTATCTGAAGGCCATGAATAGATACCTGACTTTGTTATTGATACTGTTTTGCAGTACAGCGATGGCCCAGCAGTTGAAGATCAGAGGTTCCGTGAAAGACAGCATTAGCGGGATACCAGGTGCTAGTGTAAAGATACAAGGCACCTCCCAGGGTGTTTCAACAGACGGGGCAGGAAACTATGCCCTGGAGGCATCCTCAAATGCCACACTTGTCTTTTCTTTTGTCGGCTATGTAACCAAAACTATAAATTTAAAAGATGTGAACGCACCCGCATCTGGAAACTATACCTTAAACGTAGTGTTGCAGGCGGTAGACAATGGCCTGGATGAGGTTGCTATTGTCGGCTTCGGTACGCAGAAGAAGACTACGATGGTCAGTTCAGTGACGACCATCAATCCGAAGCTATTGAAAGGTCCAACCGGAAATCTGACTCAAATGCTTGCCGGAAGATTGGCAGGGGTAATCGGTTATCAAAGTGGTGGCGAACCTGGTGCAGACAATGCGTCTTTTTTTGTGCGCGGACTTGGTTCTTTTGGAGCAGGAAAGGTTGATCCACTGATTCTGATCGACGGAATAGAGTCTACGCAAAATGATCTGGCCAGGTTACAGGCAGATGATATCGCCAGTTTTTCCGTATTAAAGGATGCTACGGCAGCAGCTGTATATGGTGCCCGTGGTGCGAATGGAATCATCCTGGTGAAAACTAAGGAGGGGGAGCCTGGAAAGACCAAATTTACCTTCCGTAATGACAATACCCTTTCCGGGAATACAGAAAACCTTCAGTTTGCAGACAACATTACCTATATGAAGTTGGCAAACGAGGCCGCGCTGACCCGGAATCCACTGAACCCACTTCCTTATTCACAGACCAAGATCAACCGAACGGAGATGGGCACTTCAAATCCATACCTCTACCCAAGTAACAATTGGATAGACCAGGTTATCAAGGATTATACTTACAACCAGCGTTTTAACATGAGTGTAACCGGTGGTGCAGATAAGGCCAATTACTACATCGGGGGAACTTTCAATGTAGATAATGGGGTGTACAAGGTAGATAAACTGAATAACTTCAATAGCAATGTGAAGCTGATCAACTATTCTTTACGCTCCAACGTGACAATCCATTTGACTAAAAGTACCAGAGCTGATATCCGGGTATATGGACAGTTTGACGATTATAACGGTCCGATAGGAGATGGAAAAGCAGTTTTTCAGGCAGCCATGTTTTCTAATCCGGTTCAGTTCCCGATCCGTTTTCCCGCCGAGTACGCACCAAGGATTAAACATCCGCTTTTTGGCAATGCGGTAAGGGAAGCCGTTCCGGGATCTGTGACTGGCGGAGGTTTGTACATCAATCCCTATGCGGAACTGGTAAAAGGATATCGGCAGAATAACAAATCTAACCTTCAGCCACAGATAGAGATCAATCAGGACCTGAATGGTCTGGTGAAGGGTTTGAAAGCAAGGTTTATGGGCTATGTTCAGCGCAATTCCGCTTTCGATGTGGCCAGGCAATACTCCCCGTTTTACTATAGTGCGAACTCTATCGATGGCAGCGATATTACATTGACAGAGATCAATTCGGGTTTGGCGGGATCTATAGGTACCACGGGTAGCGAATACTTAAGTTACTCCCCTGGAAATAAGACTGTTTCTTCTACACTATACACGGAAGCGGCAGTAAATTACGCCAGAACATTTGCAAACAAGCATGCAGTATCCGGGATGCTCGTGACTATTTTAAAGAACTCCTTATCTGGAAATGCAGGAAGTTTGCAAGCTTCACTTCCTAAAAGGAACCAGGGCTTATCCGGACGGATGGAGTATGGGTATGATGACCGGTACATTGCCGAGTTCAACTTTGGTTATAATGGAACAGAAAGATTTGCGGAACGGAACCGTTATGGCTTCTTCCCTTCTGCTGGTGTTGCTTATGTCATATCTAACGAGGCTTTCTTTAAACCTTTGACAAATGTGGTGAATAAGTTGAAAGTCAGGGCGACTTACGGCTTAAATGGAAATGATGCCATTGGCCCTGATTCAGACAGGTTTTTCTACTTGTCGGAAGTACTCCTTGATAGTGGACCTGGTGCTGTTTTCGGAGAAGATCCCTCTGCATTGTATGGCCGGAATGGCATCACGATAAGAAGATATGCCAATGCTGACATCACATGGGAGGAATCCAGACAGCTAAACTTAGGTATGGATTTCTCTCTTTTCAATAAGGTGAACGTTACAATAGACGCTTATCAAAAGAAAACGTCAAATATTTTACAGGAACGTAGTGGAATACCCAGCACAATGGGATTGATTGCCAGTGCAAGTGCGAATGTTGGCAAGCAGGAAAGCAAGGGTGTAGACGTTCAGATGGACTACAATACGACCCTTGGCAAAAAAGGCTGGGCAACAATACGGGGAACCTTTACTTATGCAACGAATAAGATTGTGAAATTTGACGAGCCGACTTATCCGGCTAACCTGTCACACTTGTACCGGGTGGGACATTCCAGTGGCGAGGCAAGAGGGTATATCGCGGAGCGACTATTTACAGATGATATAGAAGTTGCGAACTCACCCAGCCAGGCTGCAATAGCGGGGGTAGAGCGGGTTAGAGGAGGAGACATCAAATACAGGGATGTAAATGGAGACGGCGTAATCAATGCGGATGACAGGGTATTTATGGGCCTTCCTACTACTCCGGAGATCACTTATGGTTTTGGATTTTCAGCCGGTTACGGTGCTTTTGATTTCAATGCACAAATGCAGGGTAATGCGCGTTTCGCTTTCTTCATCAACAGCGGGGGATTCAACAGAGATAATCTGAGTTTGAGCGGAATAGCCCCTTTCATTCAGAACGGAGGATATCAGACAGGTTTGCTGCAGGCAGTAGCAGATAATCACTGGTCGGAAGACAACAGAAACGCTTATGCCTTTTTTCCTCGTTTAAGCAGTGTCTCGACACCAAATAACAGTGTCAACTCCAGTTGGTGGCTGCGCAATGGTGCATTTTTGAGACTTCAGCAGGTAGAGATTGGTTATACGCCAAAAGCTAAGTTTAGAAGCAAAATCGGGCTGAGCAATTTGCGCATTTACGCGAGTGCAAGAAATCTGTTTGTAATGAGCAAGTTCAAACTGTGGGATCCTGAGGTAAGGGGTAATGGCCTGGATTATCCCTTGCAGCGTGTGTACAACCTGGGTATAAACATAGGATTTTAAGGCTGAAGATCACAATATTATAATCAAAGACATGATGAAAAATACATATCAATATTTAACAAAAGTTTTGCTGGTAGTGATGCTGCTTGTTAATTTATCCTGCAAGAAGTACCTCGATGTGGTGCCGGATAATGTGGCGACGATTGACAACGCCTTTACGAGCAGGAATGAGGCAGAAAAATATTTATTTACCTGTTATTCTTATTTGCCCAACAATGCCTGGCCTTTGTCCAACCATGGATTCCTGGGCGGGGACGAGATGTGGATCCCTAACAGTAGAAGAGGCACTTTTGATACAGGTGGAGGAGCAATGATCTGGGATGTGGCGCGTGGCAGTCAAAATGCCGGAGAACCCATTGCAGGGGTGTGGAACTCCATGTTTGTGGCCATCAGGCAGTGTAATATCTTTTTAGAAAATGTTTCTGACGAAAATAAGGTGTTTGACCTGACTATCGATTTGAGACAACGCTGGATCGCCGAAGTGAAATTGCTCAAAGCTTATTACAACTATCAGTTGCTAAGGATGTATGGCCCAATTCCCCTGATAGATAAAAACATAGATATTTCTGCACCAACAGAACAGATGCAAGTGAAACGAGTGCCTTTTGATGCCTGTGTAGATTATATCGTATCGTTGATCGATGAAGCGACACCGTTTTTGCCGGTTGTTATCGGGGAAAGGGCAACTGAGCTGGGTCGACTGACACAACCGATCGCATTGTCCATTAAGGCAAAGTTGTTGGTGATGGCGGCTAGTCCATTATTTAATGGAAATTCGGATTATACCAATTTTAAAGACAAAGAAGGCACTCAATTGATTGATCCGGCCTTTAGTGCTGCAAAATGGGACCGTGCGGCTCTTGCAGCTAAAGCAGCAGTGGACATTTCTGAGCAAGCAGGAATCCAGCTGTACCGGTTTGTACCTCTTGCCAATTTATCGGCAGTGACCAACCAGCAGATGAGCATCAGAAATTCCATTTCTGAAAGGTGGAATGTAGAACGCGTATGGGGATTGTCCAATAGCAATGCGACTACCTTACAGCGCGTAGCTATGGGCTGCCTTGCTGCGGGCTTTAATGCCAATAACTCCAATGGACAGCTTTCTGCGCCACTAAAAATGGTAGACATGTTTTATTCTGCAAACGGGGTTCCGATCAATGAAGACAGGACTTTAGATTTTACGAATAAAAATCAGTTGCGCATTGCTACTGCTGATGAGAAATTTTACATCAATGAAGGTTACCAAAGTGCGAGGATCAATTTTGACAGGGAGCCGCGCTTCTATGCAGACCTTGGTTTTGACGGCGGTGTTTGGTATATGATCGCGAATAATCCTGGTGTGAACGGATCTGATGTTGGAACTTTTTATATGCAAGCCAAATATGGACAGCCTGGAAATGCAGGAGTAGAAGGTTATTACAATGAGACCGGGTATTTCATCAAAAAACTGGTGGAATGGAACCTGACCAACTCTACAAGTGCCAATACAGTACGGAGCTATGAGTGGCCGGAAATCAGGCTGGCCGACCTGTATTTAATATATGCTGAAGCATTAAACGAAGCAAAAGGGCCTGCAGAAACGGATATTTTTAAATACCTGGACCTGATTAGGGACAGAGCAGGTTTGAAGGGAGTTAAAGAATCCTGGGGAAGCTATGCGCTCAATCCAACCAAGTACGCAACCAAGGAAGGGTTGAGGGAGATCATCAAACGGGAGCGGACCATAGAGCTTGCTTTTGAAGGAAGCCGTTTCTGGGATCTCAGACGCTGGAAGGATGCTGCAGTAGCACTGAATGCACCAATAACCGGCTGGACAATCAGTCAGGCGACTGCGGCGGGCTATTACCAGCCTAAGGTTATCTTTTCTCAGACCTTCGTAGCACCAAGAGATTATTTGTGGCCTATTTCCAATGGAGCCTTTCGTGTAAATACAAACCTGGTTCAAAATCCGGGATGGTAATTATCTAAAAACTTTAAACATGAAATCATTAAAATCAATTTTCATTGCAGGTCTGTTGGGTATCCTGGTTACCGGATGCCAGAAGGAGTTAATAGGACCTCTGTCAAATAATACCACTCCTCCGGGACAGGTATCTAATGTAAAAGTGACGAACCAATCGGGGCAGGCTACACTGACTTACCGCTTACCGGCAGATCAGGATGTTGCTTATGTGAAGGCGGTGTATACGCTGCTTTCAGGCGCACAGAGAGAAGTTAGGGCCTCGTTTTACACCAGTCAGATTGTAGTAGACGGTTTTGGTGACACGGAGACCCATACCGTTACGCTGTATGCGGTAAATAAAAGTGAGGTCGCGTCGGCCCCGGTAGAAGTAACCGTAAAGCCCTTGGAAAATGCGATACAAATTGCCTTTAAAACGCTTAAGGTTGTTCCAGCTTTCGGCGGGGTGAATGTTTCATTAAAAAATGAAGCGAAGGCCAATCTGGCCATCATCCCAATGGTAAAGCACAGTTATAAGGGTTGGGTACCTCTGGATGGAATCTATACTTCCACAACAAATATCAGTAAGAATATCAGGGGACTGGATACTGTTCCGGTTAAGATCGCAGTGGTGATAAGAGACAGGTTCCTTAACCAGACAGATACTTTATTTGAAGAAGTGAAGCCATTGTTTGAATTGCCGCTTGCAAAGAATAAATACAAAGCCATGAGTCCGGTTATCTGGCCTGGTGACCAGCGGGCAGATTTTTCTAATGCAGGAAATGCAGGAACAGGCATCGCGAAAATGTGGGATGGAGAAACAGTAAACTTTCCAAGTTGTGCCTATACTCCACCAAGCATCATAGACCAGGGACCTCATTCCATCACCTTTGATGTTGGGCAGTTGGCGAAATTCAGCCGGATAGTGATCTGGGATTACCCGGAAACAATAAATGGAATCAAAACCTGGTTTTATAGGGGCAATATGAAGAATTTTGAGATCTGGGGTTCTGCAGATCCAAATCCTGACGGGACCTATGACAGCTGGTATAAATTGGGGACTTATCAATCGGTGAAACCCTCAGGCCTGCCCTATTCGGAAATGAGCACGGAAGATGACGCTACGGCAAGAGCAGGTTTCAGCTGGGACTTCGACATCAATGTACCGAAGCTAAGGTACCTGAGGATAAAATGTCTGAACAACTGGCAAGGTACAAACTTCCTGATGATCACGGAAGTACAGGTTTACGGTAACCCTAATTAAGTAATCAAATTAAACAATTTGGAAATGAAAAGTATATTCAACAGCAGTACTTTATGGATTTGCAGCCTGATATGTATCACTGCGATGAGTGCCTGTACAAAAATGGATGATTTCAAGAAGTATGTAGCCGGTGGAGAAATTTCCTATACGGGAAAAGTAGATTCTCTAAAAATACGGTCCGGTAAAAACCGGGTATTGGTTCAGGGTTTGTTTATCTCTGACCCGAAAGTGAGGTCCTGCAAGATCTTGTGGAACAGCAGAAGGGATTCTGTAATAGTACCGGTGACACGGGCCAACGATGTGGATACTTTGAAAAAGTACATCACAGACCTGCAGGAAGGATCTTACAATTTTGAGGTGATCACTTACGATCAAAAAGGAAACCCTTCGATCCCGATCACAATGAGCGGTGTAAAGGTATATGGTGACCGTTATGCAGCTTCCATCATCAATATGCCAATCTCTGACGTAACGCTGGAAAATGCAGTAGCTACGGTAAATTGGGGTGGAGTAGATAAAACCAGTGGGGCCTTATATATGGACCTGACCTACACGAAGGAAAACAATGCTGTCACAAAACTGAAAATCCCGACAAGTGCAGTACAGACGCTTTTGTCGAGCTATAAGTATAGGAGTACGTTCAGTTACCGGACGGTATATTTACCCGATACGCTGGCCATAGATACCTTTTATACAGAATTGCGCACCGGAGTAAGTGCGAGAACAGATGTGACTGCTTCTTTCATAGATAACCCAGGCAAAATGGATCCAAAGAGTACTACAGGGCAGAAGTTCCAGCCGGTTAGTTTAACTCAGGGTGCAGTGGTAAGCGGAAATACGGCCACCTGGAGAAAGCTGGCGGGCTGGACTTCCAATGATCAGGCCAATAACTGGGGAACCGGCTTTGGTACCTATGGTACCTGGGTTGAGCGAACTGCGGAGACGGTAGCCAACTTCGGTACCATGTCGCTGGAAGCAGGAAAGAATCCTACGACTCCGGCATTGAATACGATGACCAATGGTAAGATCTATCAGACTAAGCTATTACCCGCAGGAGAATACAGTCTGGAAGCCAGGGTAGGAAATGCCAGTCCGACCTCCTCCATGTATTTTGTGGCCAATGTAGGTAATGAGATTCCAAATATTGCGGATCTGATCAGCCGGCCATCGATCACCAATTTTACGGGGGCTGCTACGGATGCGACCTATCTTCCGATCACGACTTCGGCACAGGGTTATACCATCAATATAAACTTTACGATCCAGCATGAGACGAGGGTGTCTTTTGGATTTGTCGCGACCTTATTGGGTAATGCTACAACCAATCAGTATTTGAAGATATCAGGAGTAAGGATGAAATCACTTGCATTTTAATGATGCTGAAGTACGGTATATGGTCTTGGGTAATGCTGATGTTTATCCTGATCCTGAACACAGGCATGCAAGTACCAGGAGAAGTAAAGATTCTGGTCAATCAGGTAGCCTATGATGAGGAGGGGGTTAAAACAGCGATTGTCAAGAGCGATGCCCCCCTTCCTATTGGTTTGGCGTTTAAGGTATTCGATACGCTAAACCGTAAGGTTCTTTTCGTAGGAAAAGCAGGCAGGTCGGAACAGGTAAGCGATTGGGGTGCCGGATCCTGGTATACCAGGCTTTCTTTTACAGGTTTAAAGCATACGGGGATCTGCAAACTGCAGATCTCCATCGCTGGGAAGGTATATGATTCTTATCCCTTCAAGGTGCAGAAGAAAGCGCTGGGGACTATTGTGATACCTGCGATCGTGGATTTCTTTTATCATCAGCGGGCAAGCTCTCCAGAGGAAAAAGAAGCAGATAAAAGTGTCCAGCTTTTTGGGAGTAGCCGGACTGTAGACCTGAGTGGAGGCTGGTGCGATGCCTCAGGGGATGTCAGTAAATATTTTTCGCATCTGGCCTATACCAATGTCATGCTGCCACAACAAATCCCGATGGTGACCTGGTCTATGGTCAATACGACAGAGCAGATTCCTGATATGCTAGAAGCCATGGGAAGCCTGGGATTATTGAGGAACGAAGCCCTGTATGGCGCAGATTATATCATGCGCTCGCTTGCACCAGAAGGCTATTTCTACATGACGGTATTTAGTTATTTTAATAAAAACCCAAAAGCGAGAAGGGTCGTTGGTTTGTTGGCTGACAGCAAAACCACTTCCGATTATCAGTGTGCTTACAGGGAAGGTGGAGGAATGGCAATTGCCGCACTCGCCCGTATCTCTGTTTGGAAGTTAAGTGGTGCTTTTTCACCGGAAGAATATCTTGCGGCTGCGGAGCGGGCATTTGCACATTTGGAACAGTTTAGTTTGACATATGCTGATGATGGGAAAGACAATATCATAGACGATTATTGTGCATTGATGGCTGCCACTGAACTTTGGAAAGCGACAGGCAAAGTACAATACCAGAAAGCAGCCCGGATAAGGGCGGCCAACCTCGGTCGCCGGCTGAGTCCTTCCGGTTATTTTGTAGCAAATGATCAGGGCAGGCCGTTCTGGCATGCTGCCGATGCCGGTTTGCCCGTCATCGCGCTTGCGAGGTACCTGGATATGGAGAAAGAAAAGCGTAACCGGGCGACGGCCTTGCAGACAATAAAAAAGGCGCTCGACTATCAGCTGAGCATCACTGACGCAGTAAGTAATCCTTTTGGATATGCCAGACAACACTCTTTGTACAAAGGTAAGTTACAGCAGGGCTTCTTTATTCCTCATGAAAATGAAAGTGGTTGGTGGTGGCAGGGAGAAGATGCCCGTTTGGGCTCCTTGGCCGCTGCGGCTATTGTTGGTGGCCGCCTGGTTTATCCGGGAAAAGGAGCTTTTGGGGTGAAGGCGGAACTGTCGGAATTTGCCGAGAATCAGGTTTCCTGGATCCTGGGACGAAATCCTTATGATGTTTGTATGATGTATGGCTATGGACAGCACAATGTGCCATATATGGCTGCGATGTACGGTCATGGTACAGGTAAAGGAGGGATCTCCAACGGTATAACGGGAAAAGATGGTAAAGGAGATGGATCCGGGATTGACTTCAAAGTACAAGATAATGGTAATGAATGGAGGTGGAGCGAACAATGGATCCCCCATACTGGCTGGTTCCTGCAAGCGGTCAGCGCGATGTATGCGAACTGAATGATAAAATGTAATTTGATATGAAAACAAAAAATCTGAGGATAGCGATAATTGCCTTTTTAATATTGATGCTGCACCTGTCGGTACCAGCAGTTACAAAGGTTCCAAAATTCAAGGTATTGGTACTTACAGAACGTGGAGGAGGGCATGAAGGTTTTGTTGCGGCGGCCCTTAGTTGGATGGATACTTTAGCAAAAAAAGAGAATTTTGGGCTGAAAGTGATTAATGACACAAAGGAGATTACAAGTGATTACCTTTCAAACTATCAGGTTTTTGTGCAATTGAACTTTCCTCCTTATACCTGGAGTGATGCATCAAAGGCTGTATTTGAAAAATACATAGAAGAAGGACGCGGAGGTTGGGTCGGGTTTCATCATGCGACCTTACTGGGAGAGTTTGACGGGTATGCCATGTGGAACTGGTTTTCTGGCTTCATGGGTGATATCCGGTTCAAAAATTACATCGCTGAGCGGGCAAGTGCCACTGTGAGGGTAGAAATGCCCAAGCACCCGGTGATGAAGGGGCTCCCCTCGTCTTTCACCATTCCTGATGATGAATGGTACACATTCAATAAAAACCCGCGTCCAAATGTCCGTGTGCTGGCGAATGTAGATGAGTCGACCTACAAACCAGTTTCTGCAATAAAAATGGGTGACCATCCGGTTATTTGGATAAATGAAAAGATGAAAGCCAGGAATGTATATTTTTTGATGGGACATCATGCAAATCTGCTCAAGTCGCAGGAGTTTAAAAAAATGTTCGGGAACGCCATTTTATGGGCTTCGGGCAGATTAAATTAAAACACAGAAGGATGAATAACATTTTTTTTCGCAGTATGCTGAGCTTGTTTCTGGTACTGTCCGGCATGAGCTTAAAAGCTCAGTTTCCAAGATTTAAGGTCCTGGCTTTTTATAGCAAAACGGTTGAGTCTGCGCATGTAGACTTTGCTAACGATGCCATAAAATTCTTCAAGGAGCTGACCGTAGGCCGGGGATTCGTGTTTGATACCACGAGTAATATGGCCGATTTGAATGAAAATAAGATCAAGGATTATCAGTTATTGATGATGATCAACGATTTTCCACACAGTGAGGCTCAGCGCAAGGCCTTTCAGAACTATATGGAGCAGGGAGGAGGCTGGTTTGGTTTTCATGTAGCAGCTTATAATGATAGAACTACCAAATGGCCCTGGTTCGTAGATTTTTTAGGAGGCGGTATCTTTTATCGGAATAACTGGCCACCCATGCCTGCAGCGCTTGTTGTAGAAGATCTGCAGCATCCGGTAACCAAGGGCTTGCCCAAAACATTTGTAGCTCCAATCAATGAATGGTATCAGTGGAAGCCGAGTCCCAGGGAACGCAAAAACGTGAAGGTCTTTGCTTCGCTATCTTCAGACAATTACCCTTTGGGCTTGAAGGATATCATTCCGGATGGGGATACCCCCGTTGCCTGGAGTAATACGGATTACAGGATGGTTTACCTGAATGTTGGACATGGCCACCATATTTTTACCGATGCGACACAAAATAAAATGATTATAGCGGCATTACGCTGGGTAATTGCGACAGATAAAAAAGGAAATGTATTTAGATAGTGCTTCAGAACTGAAAATGGAAAAGAAGAGCCATAGAATCTTATCAATCGACATCATGCGGGGTCTCACCCTATTCCTGATGCTCTTTGTGAATGATCTATATGAACCCGGAGTTCCCAAATGGTTGTTGCATACTGAAGGCAGCGTAGACGGAATGGGGCTGGCCGATTGGGTGTTCCCGGGATTTTTATTTATGGTAGGCATGTCTATCCCCTACGCCATTGCTTCAAGAAGAAAAAAAGGAGAAGCGACCATGGATATCTTCGGTCACATCCTCATCAGGAGCATGAGTTTGCTGTTGATTGGTGTACTCATGCTGAATTCGGGCCGGATCAATTCAGAACTTAGCGGGATCGATCGCAACCTTTGGGCGGTTTTGCTCTACATTTCGGTTTTTCTGATTTGGAATGCGTACCCTCAAAGCATTGTCCTTAAAAACCTGTTCATTGGACTGAAGTTGTTGGGTGTGATCACACTAATCGTGCTGTTGGTCATCTTTAAAGCCGGTGAAATCGATGATCCTTCCTGGCTTAAGATAGAATGGTGGGGTATTCTCGGACTCATTGGCTGGGGATATTTTGTGGCTGCTACAGCCGGACTTTTTTTAAAGTCCAGATTTTGGCCTGTATTTTTCCTATGGCTATTTTTTGTCGGGCTAAATATTCTTTCTCAATTGGGCTTAACAGAAGCGCTTAATTTTCTCAAGCCGGTGTTTGGAGTTATTATAGATGGGAATGTCCCTGCGATTGTATTGGCTGGTCTGACCGTCAGCACTATCTTAACCAATAAGGAATTAGGATCAAAGCGTATTGTGGTCGTGATCACAATCCTTGGTTTCGCTTGTTTGGGCATAGGTTTCTTCCTTCGAAATTGGTTCATACTATCGAAAATATATGGTACACCAAGCTGGGCCATGGTTTGTAATGGAATAAGTATGCTGGTGTATGCTTTCTTGTTTTTTTTGATAGACGTTAAAGGAGTTAGCAAGTGGGGCCTGGCTTTTGGAGCCGCAGGTAAAAACTCGCTGACAACTTATCTTGCTCCGGATGTGATTTATTTCATCTGCTGGGGAATGGGCTTCCATGTTTTTTTATATAAACAGGAGATGAATCCATTAGTAGCAGTAGCAGGTTCATTGGGATGGTCGGCACTTATGATTGGCTTTTATATTCTGCTTTCGAAAATCAATATACGTTTGAAACTCTGACCGTAAATCGAATTTTTAACCTGAAATATTAAACTATGATTAAATTTACAAAGAATCTTCTATTCCTGTCGTTGGTGACGATTTCTTCTTTTGGACAGGGAACGGTTGGAAACAAAACGAAAAAGGTCGTGGTAGCTTACGTTACGTCCTGGACAAGCGTAATGCCCGACCCAAAATATGTCACGCATATCAATTATGCCTTTGGCCACGTAAGTCAAAGTTTTGACGGCATCCGCATAGATAATGAGCGTAGACTTAAGCAGTTGACTGAGCTGAAAACGCAGTCTCCGGCGTTAAAAATTTTAATCTCTATTGGAGGCTGGGGAAGTGGACGGTTTAGCGAAATGGCGGGACTCGAAGCCAACAGACAGAAATTTGCCGAAGATTGCCTTCGGGTAATTAAGGAATTCAATCTCGATGGGATAGATATCGATTGGGAATATCCAACAAGTGGCATGGCAAAAATCTCCTCTTCGCCGGAGGATATGCAAAATTATACCTTGCTAATGGGGGCGATCCGAAAGAAAATCGGCGCAAAAAAACTGCTTACACTGGCTTCGGTGGCAGATGCCAAATATATTGATTTTAAAGCGATTGAGCCAGTTGTTGATTTCGTCAACATCATGACTTATGATATGGGGAATCCTCCATACCATCACGCTGGTTTATACCGCTCCAAGTATACGCGTGGGATCAGTGTTGATGAAGCTGTTGACGCTCACATAAATGCGGGCATGCCCATAAACAAACTCGTATTGGGTATACCTTTTTACGGTCACGGAAAAGATGGCGTAGCAGGATTTATTGACTACAAACAAATTTTGGATCTGAAGGGATTCAATCGCCGCTGGGATGATGTGGCCAAAGCACCCTTTTTGGAAAATGGAAATGCAGAATTTGTTTGTACTTACGAAGATCCGGAATCCATTGCAATAAAGTGTAGTTACCTCCTTAAGCGCGGAATGCTGGGGGCAATGTATTGGGAATATGCCGGTGATACCGAAGATGGAATTTTAAGAAAAGCGGTATATAGTGGTGTCAATAGGTAGTACGCTTGCCTCCCAGCCATAGTAAAGCATTTGTGATGAGTTTGTTTTGTACTTCATTGCCGAAAGTGAAAGAAAGTTCTTTGGTGCTATTATGCTCATAGTCTATATCATTGTGTCCCATATTGACATAGAGCATACGGTATTTTTTATTGGTCCACACCACGGGATAATATCCGCTATGCCAGATTTCATGAGCTTTAGGTCCTGTGCCTAAAGGAAAGCTGCTGCTGTCAATGGCCAAAAGGATATCTATATCCGGATTTTTTCGCAGGTCATTCTGCCACCTGTACCATTCATTTGGTGCAGATTTGAAGGTATGAGGAAGGCCCTTGACAAGAGGATGTTTGGATTGTTCAACCCGAAGCACAGCAGATGTTGGTCTCCAGGTATTGCTTCCATATCCTCCAGAGCCCAGGAACTGCTCATGATACCAATCCCAGTTATTGGGATAGGTGGATTTGGCCAGGGCAAAGGCGGAGAAATGAAATCCCATCCAGGCTCCGCCGTTTTTCATGTAGTTTTCAAAGGCGTTCCGTTGTTCTGGTTTTTCCGGTCTGGTGTCAAGAAATAAAACTACCTGATAGTTTGACAGAAACTGCGGGTTCATGTTGTTCCAGTTGGAAGTTGTATCGTAAGTAAAATGGTATTTCAAGGCCTGTTTTGGAAACCATTGGTTGGCTTCCCGCACATAACTGATATGAGCCTGGTCATTTTTCCCGGTAAAAAAAGCAATGACCTTGAATTTGTTTTTTTGAGCGGACAAGGAAGGCGAAATGAGCAATAGTAAAAAAAGGCCTTTGCAAAATTGTATCATCAAACGCATACTTCAGATTTAAGTTGTTTTGATTAAAGTTATTTGCTTTATTTCAATAAAAGTGATGCATTGGATACATTAAGACCGGACAGCGCTGCCTTGAAGTTTTGTAGTGTGGTTGAAGCGTATTGGCATTTTTAAGCAATACTTTTAGTGTATGATTGGCCTAATGATTAATTGAAACAGGTTTGTCGGCCAGGCGTATTACTTGATAAATGTCATTTTTTTGTCCTTTTTTAAAATCGTGTAATTAAATAATTTAAAGATGAATTATAGAAGATATTTCGGAATATTACTGATCATAGCTGCTCCTTTCTGGTGTCAGGCACAGGGTAAATGGCAGTCCAGGTATGTTAAGCAAACGAAAGACAGCAGTCTTTTGTATCTCGTTGATGTGCAGGGAAACACCATTCCTGATTTTAGTGGAGTAGGTTATCATCGGCAAAGCATGGATCCGCCCGTTGTCAGGGTCTTTAAAGAAATCCGTGCTGGAGGCAATGATGATCAGGAAATGATTCAGTCTGCGATAGACGAACTTTCGAAAGTGCCTTTAGACCACCAAGGCTTCAGAGGAGCGATTTTATTGAAAGAAGGTGTATACAAAATTCCCGGGACTATAAAGATATCGACCAGTGGTATCGTTCTTAGAGGTGAAGGAGAAAAGACCCGGCTCATTGCGACCGGGAAAGGCCAGCGGAAGCTGATCTCCGTAATCGGCCAGGGAAATCTGGAAGAGATAGCAGGAAGCCGGGTAAAAATCTATGACAAATATGTGCCGGTTGGCAGCCGGTCATTTCGCGTTGCCGAAACGCGGGGCTTAAAGAAAGGCGATGCAATTATTGTTTATCGACCGGGTACCGCAAAATGGATTGCTGACTTAAAGATGGATAGTATTGCACAAGGTGAAGGCACTGTTCAGTGGCAGAAAGATGATTACAATTTTAATTTTGAACGAAGGATAACAGCCATAAAAGGAGATACAGTTGAAATAGATCAGCCGATTGTAATGGCAATGGAGGACCAATATGGTGGTGGAGAGATTTATAAGTATAGGTTTGAAGGAAGGATCAACGAAGTTGGTATTGAGGAGCTTTCACTGGAATCCGAGTTTGTTTCGGATACAGATGAAGACCATGGCTGGGATGCCATATATTTTAATAAAGTAGAGCATGCCTGGGTGCGTAAGGTCATAAGCCGGAATTTCGGGTATTCCTGCGTGAACCTTGGCGGGTCGAGCAAAAACATCACCGTAAGTGAGAGCAAATGTCTTTCTCCAAAATCACAAATAATCGGGGGACGCAGGTATTCGTTCAATAACGACGGACAGCAAAATCTTTTTATGAACTGTTATTCCTCTGAAGGGAGGCATGATTATGTAACCGGGGCTAAGGTCTGCGGGCCTAATGTTTTTTACAATTGCGTTTCTGTAAATGCAAAAGCTGATATTGGCCCCCATCATCGTTGGGCGATGGGGACACTTTATGATAACATTGTAACCGATGGGGAAATCAATATTCAGGATAGAGGCAACTGGGGAACAGGGCACGGCTGGGCGGGGGTTACTCAAGTGCTTTGGAACTGTACTGCGGCGAAGGCTAGTGTGCAACAACCCTATGTCTCAGGACAAAATTACAGCATAGGATTGAAAGGCAATAAAACCATTGGAAGATTGAAGGGTAGGCCGGAAGGAAGTTGGGAAGGTAATAACAGGAACGGACTCGAACCAGGTTCTCTGTACATTATGCAGTTGAAGGCTGCGAAAAAAAGAGCGCCGCAAATAACAGGTTTATAGCAAAATACAGATGAAAAGCAAAAATAATACTTATCTTTGCAAGCTTTAAAGAGCCAATCTGTTAAGAGATCGAAAGTGATTTGATTAAATATCTTTTTGGCGGCTGGAGTAGAAGCGCTTTAAAACATTGAAAATCAGTTAAATATTAATACCAATAAATTATTTCATTTAATGGAACAAACTGTAGAGGAAAAGCTAAAAGCTTTATACGAATTACAAACCCTGCACACTAAGATCGATAAGATACGTCAGATACGTGGTGAATTGCCGATGGAAGTAGCTGATCTGGAAGATGACGTAGCGGGTCTTGAAACACGTATACAAAAATTTAAGGGAGAGTTGGATGATACTGAAGATGCGATTGTAACGCGTAAAAATATGATCAAGGAAGCTCAAAACTTGATCAAAAAATACGAAACTCAATTGAAGGATGTTAAAAATAATCGTGAATACGATGCTTTAACAAAAGAAGTAGAAATTCAAACACTCGAAATCCAGGTTTGTGAGAAAAAGATTAGAGAGTTTGGTTTTGATATCACTCAGAAGACTGAAGTATATGAGAAAGCTTTAGCAGATTTAGAAGTGAGAAGAAAGGACTTGGACATTAAGAAAGGGGAGCTTCAGACGATTACTGCTGAGACAGAAAAAGAAGAACAAACTTTGAATAAAAAAGCAGAAAAAGCAGAGACTCAGATTGAGGACCGGCTTTTGGTAGCTTATAAAAGATTAAGAGGTAATGCAAATAATGGCCTGGCAGTGGTAACGATTGATCGTGATTCATGCTCGGGATGTTTCAACCAGATACCTCCTCAACGTCAGCTTGATATCCGTCAGCGTAAAAAGATCATCGTATGTGAACATTGCGGTAGGATCTTGGTGGATGAGGCTTTAACACATGAAGAAGTTCAGCTTTAGTCATTAAAGATTAGGAATTATTAAAAAGGTCAGATTTCATCTGGCCTTTTTTTGTGCTTATTTTGGAAGGAATATTGCTGTTGAAACAAAAATTAATATGAGTAAAAACTACAGGCGATACTTCGTTGGCTTTCTGATGGTGATCTTTCCGATGCATCTCTTTGCATCTTTCGATTTTAACGCAAATTGTCTTAAGGCTTATCAGTCCATTTTTGAGTTGAAATTGAATTCAGCCAGGCAATTGATTGCCAATGAAAAGAAAGTAAATCCCTCCAATGGAATGATTCCTCTTTTGGAAAATTACACAGATTATTTCTATTTGTTGACAACTGATAGTAAGGATGAATTCGAAAGGTTGGAGAAATATAAATCAAGACGTTTGGACCTGATCTCCGAAGGAGATAAAAACTCACCGTACTATTTATATGCTCAGGCAGAGATTAACCTCCAATGGGCACTAATCAGAGGCCGTTATGAAGAATATTTTACTGCCGCCAGAGAAATCAAGAGGGCACATAGCCTGTTGCTGGAGAACCAAAAGAAATTTCCAGGATTTCATCTGAATCTTAAAGGTATTGGGTTAATCAATGCGTTTTTGGGTAATTTGCCCGATGGTATATTGAAAAGTGCATTGGCTACTTTTGGAGTTAAGGGTAATATGGGTGTTGGTATCGGTATGTTGGATCAGCTGGCGGAAAATCTACCGAAATCCAAATATGAAGCCTTTTACGAAGAGGTCGTATTTTATTATGTATTTGTGCTCAACGATATTGCCCACAGTCCTTTGGCCTATGATAAAACGATGAAGTACACTGCAAGGATCTCGGATCAAAGCCTGCTTAAAACTTACTTACAGGCATCAGTGTGTGCAAAAAACGGAAGTAACGATGAGGCACTAAAAATATTGGCTGGCCGGCCAAGTGGCATTGCTTACCAGCCCTTCCCTTATCTGGATTTTTTAACGGGCATTGTCAAATTAAATAAATTGGACTACACAGCGTCCTCATCTTTCAATAGATTTCTACAGCAAAATAAGGGCGTGAATTACATTAGGGATGCTAACCTGCACCTATCTTGGATTTCTTTGCTCAAAGGCGACAAGGAGGCTTATAATGGCTTTATTTCCAAGGTTAGGAAAGAAGGCTATCTTTTCCAAGAAAAGGATAAGCAAGCCTTGAAAGAGGCAAATGACGTAACTCCGGATAAAGTTCTTTTGAAGGCCCGGTTGTTATTTGACGGAGGGTATTATAGTCAGGCCAATTCGCTGCTGGCCAAATTCATCCCTTCCCAATTTATCCAGGGACGGGATCGCACGGAATTTTTCTATCGATCGGGAAGAATTAATGCTAGTTTGGGAAAAGATGATCAGGCTTTAATTGATTATCAGAATGCGGTCGATTCTGGTAGAACCTTAAAGTACTATTTTTCCGCTAATGCGGCGCTTCAGATGGGTAAGATCTACGAAGCACGAAAGAACTATTCAAAAGCTAAAGATTTTTATAACATCGCAATCCAAATGAAAGGACATGACTATGAAAGCAGCATAGAAGCTCAGGCAAAATCCGGGTTAAGCAGGGTTAAGTGAATTAAAAACGATATACGAATGCGTTAATATGCATTCCTGCACCAACCGATGCAAATACGGCATATTCGCCGCTTTTAATTTGATAGCCTTTAACCAGATCTTTTCTCACCAGATCAAGTAAGGTTGGAATGGTGGCAACTGAGCTATTACCCAACCAGGATATCGTCATAGGAACTAAGTTTTCAGGAACGCTGTCCAGATCGTAAAGTTTAAATAATCTTTTCATAATGGCATGGTCCATTTTGCCATTAGCTTGATGAATGAACACTGTTTTAATGTCATGAATTCCTATCCCAGCCTTATCGATAGCTGTTTTCACCACTTTAGGGACATTGAGCACCGCGAATTCATAAAGCTTTCGCCCGTTCATTTTCAGATAAGTGTTGCCGTTCTTCTCATTTGGATTGTTGCTATTTCCCATAACGAGTAAAGAGCCGTAATTTAACGCATAAGTTTGGGTTTTGTGTGCAATTATACCCATATCCTGTTGTGATTCATGCGCTTCAAAAATTACTGCTGCAGCTCCATCTGAAAAGATCATACTATCGCGATCATGTGGGTCCGTGATCCTTGATAAGGTTTCAGCGCCAATAACCATTACTTTTTTTGCATCACCACTTTGGATAAGGTAATTGGCCTGTATGGCTCCTTGTACCCAGCCAGGACAACCAAATATAATATCATAAGCCACACAGTCGGGATTTTCTATTTTTAGAGCCTGTTTTACTTTTGCCGCGAGGGCAGGTAAAATATCCATGCGGTTACTTCCGTGTCTGACATCTCCAAAGTTGTGGCAGAAGATGATATGGTCAAGGCTTTCCTTATCTATTTTTGCATCTGCTAATGCGCGCTGTGCTGCAATTGCTGCAATGTCACTATTGACAAGATCCTCGTCGATATATCTTCGTTCTTTGATCTCAGTAATTTCTGTGAATTTGCTGATAACGTCTGCAATATCTTTATCTAAAACTGCACCGTTATCGAAAAACGTAGAACTGAGAAAGTAGCTCCCAGATATGATGTTGTCAGGAATATAGCTGCCTGTTCCCCTAATTACTGAGTTTAGCTTTATGTTATTGCTCATTATGAACCGCAGACTGTTTTGGTATGCAGTATAAATCTAGGATAATTTTATCGCAAATAAAAATGCTAAGAGAAATCTTCCACTAAAAACACAAATAATTCCTTGGGTCCATGTGCACCTAAAACGAGTGTTTTCTCGATATCTGCGGTTCTGCTTGGCCCGGTAATGGTGCTGATCATTGAGGGAATTTGATCACTATATTTATCTTTTATAAGTTTGAATGCGTCTTTTAAATCCATAACCAATTGCCCCGTTCTTGCAATCACAATGTGGTGGTGAGGATAAATACTCAATCTTCTTCCTGCTGCGTTTTGATTGGAGACCATTACAGATCCGTTGCGCGCAATTAGCGCCTCACATAGAGTGATCCCAACTTCTGCAAATTCAAAATCTCTGTCGGTTTGGTAGAATGGAAATTCATATGAGGCAAGGAGTTCCTGAAGTTCTGGTTCCCAGCAATAGATCTTTCTCCATTTAAATTTGTCTGCAAGCTGCAGAATATTTTCTATGAATTCGATGCCATTTTCGCAGTAAATAAAGTTGCCAGAAACTGCGGTGAGTTGTTCAGCAAATAAAATTTCAGGAATTTCATCTGTAGGTGTATAAAGAACACTGTCTTCAATGTTAGGATAGGGATTGTCCCTCTTTTCTAAAAGGGCTTTCCTTATCTTTTTTAACATTAACTCTTTAGAGGAGATATTTTCTTGCATAGAAAAATGGATTTTCTGCCGTCTGATATCAGACGGCAGTTCCATAAAGTTGTGTTACTAGGATTCAGATTGTGACGGTGTAATTGACGTAGTTGGATCAGAAGTCTCGCCGACTCCGTCGTGTAACAATCCTTCGGCCGCAGGCTTTTGATCTCCCGTACCGTTTACAAATTCGTCGTAAGTAGTACGATTGTCGAAAGGCCTTTTGCCCAGAATTTCTTCCAGATCTGCCTGGAAAAGGATTTCCTTTTCGATTAGTTTTTGGGCTAATTTTTCCAGACCATCTCTTTTTTCTGTCAACAAGTCTTTTGTTCTTGTATAGACGGAAGAAATCAAGGTACGAACCTCGTTGTCAATCATCTCAGAGGTTTTCTCTGAGTATGGCTTGTTGAAGTTGTATTCGTTCTGTGGGTCATGGAAAGATACATTTCCGATAGTACTGTTCATACCGTAGATTGTAATCATTGCGTAGGATAACTTTGTGATTCTTTCGAGGTCATTTTGAGCACCTGTAGAGATTTTACCAAATACGATATCTTCTGCAACCCTTCCTCCCATGGTCATGCACATTCCATCGGTCAATTGTTCTGTGGTATACAAGAATTGTTCTTTAGGGAGGTATTGTGCATACCCCAGTGCAGCAACTCCGCGTGGTACAATGGAAACCTTAACAAGTGGATCTGCATGTTCAAGGAACCATCCCGCTATCGCGTGACCTGCTTCATGGTATGCAACAATTCTTTTCTCTTCTGGAGAGATGATTTTATTTTTCTTTTCCAGCCCTCCAATCACACGGTCTACCGCATCCTGAAAGTCCTGCATGTCTACACTTTCCTTATTTTTCCTAGCAGCGATAAGTGCAGCTTCATTACAAACGTTCGCAATTTCGGCTCCTGCAAATCCTGGTGTCTGGGCAGATAACTTTTTAGCATCTACTTCCGTGGCAGTTTTTATAGGTTTCAAGTGTACTTTAAAGATTTGCTCACGACCAACCAGATCAGGTTTATCGATAGAAATCTGTCTGTCGAACCTCCCTGGCCTTAACAATGCCGTATCCAATACATCCGGGCGGTTAGTCGCAGCAAGTATGATGATACCGGAGTCTGTTCCAAATCCATCCATTTCGACTAAAAGTTGGTTAAGGGTGTTCTCACGCTCGTCATTGCCTCCCATCATGCTGTTTTTTCCACGCGCACGACCTATTGCATCCACTTCATCGATGAAGATAATACAAGGAGCTTTGTCTTTTGCCTGCTTGAATAAATCTCGAACCCTGGAGGCGCCTACCCCAACAAACATCTCTACAAAATCAGAGCCGGAAAGAGAGAAGAAAGGAACCTGCGCTTCACCAGCCACAGCCTTAGCCAATAGCGTTTTACCTGTACCAGGCGAACCTACAAGAAGCGCTCCTTTAGGTATTTTTCCTCCGAGATTGGTATATTTTTTAGGATTCTTAAGAAAGTCAACGATTTCCATTACCTCTTGCTTAGCTTCTTCCAGGCCGGCAACGTCATTAAAGGTCACATTTACCTGGCTTTCTTTATCGAACAGTGTTGCTTTGGATTTTCCGATATTGAAAATCTGTCCGCCACCACCACCGGCACCACCACCCATACGGCGCATGATGAAGATCCAAAAGGCGATGAAAAGGAGTATTGGGATAATGGCTGTGAAAAACCAAGAATTGAATGCACTCTGTTTGGTGTCAAATTCAGCTTTTACCTGCTGATTGTTAGGTATGCCAGCCTGAGACTCTTTCAGATCTTCCTTTAAACCGTCAAAGGAACCCGATTTGAAAAAAACCAAGGGGCCAGTTGAAGGCGCAAAATTATTTTTTGTTTCGTAAGATTTATACTTTGGATCTTTTAATCGATCCTTTTTGATGTAAACCTCAACTTTTACAACATCTTCACTTTTATAAGCAACAAGCTTTTCTACGTCTCCCGGAATAAGCATTTGCTGCTCAAAAGTAGGATAGTTTACTTCCTTGGTGCTTTCGCTACTAAACAGGAATTGTAATAAGATCAGACCTAAAATAATGGCAGCATAAACCCAAAAGATGTTAAATTTTGAACCTTTCTGTGGCTTCTTTGGAATATTGGGAATTCTTTTTATTAGTTTAGGTTTTGTATTAGGGTTCTCTTTCATCGTTAATCAAAAATGTAGGTGTGAGGGTTATGCGCTTTTGTAGGAAGTGGCCTGAGCATCGCCCCAAAGGTCTTCAATTCCATAAAATTCGCGTTTTTCTGTTTTAAAAATGTGAACTACAATGTCAAAATAATCCAAGATAATCCAGTCAGCAGCTTCCTGCCCTTCTTTACGCCATGGATTGGTTTGGGTGTTTTTATAAATTTCTTCTTCTACACTATCCGCAATGGCTTTTACCTGGGTAGCGGAGTTTGCACTGCAAATGATGAAGTAGTCGGAAACAGAGCTATTCAGTTCTCTTAAATCTAAACGTACAATATCGTTTCCTTTTTTTTCTTGAATACCGTGGACGGCTATTTCGGAGAGGTATGTAGAAAGGTTTCCTATTTTCTTTTTTACCATTAAAATGTTTTAATTTTGATAAACAAATATACAATCAACACTTGCAAAATAATACTTTTTCAACATTATTTGTTGGTCAAAATTTGATCAGATTATCCGCCGTTGATTCTACCAATAACTTTTTAAAATTGATGGTGTCAAATTCCGAGCCACTACCGGAAGGTACTGTTATTATGGCAGATGATCAGTTTGCGGGACGAGGTCAACAAAATAATGTGTGGCATTCCAGGGCGGGATTAAACTTAACTTTTAGTATTTTCCTTAGGCCGTTTTTTTTGCTTCCTTCTAACCAATTTATGTTGAATATAGCGGTTAGTACGGCGATAAACAAGGCCCTTGAGCTTTTTTTACCCGAAGGGGTTAAGGTTAAATGGCCAAATGATATTTTTTTTGGAGACAGAAAGTTGGGTGGTGTTTTGATAGAAAACAGCCTGCAAGGTAATTTGATCAAAACAAGCATTATTGGCATAGGCATCAATGTAAACCAACGTGACTTCAACGTAAAAAAAGTAGGGGCTGCAATTTCAATGTGCGAAATTTTACAGCAAGATGTTGATTTGGTAAAGTTGTTAAGTGAAATTTGCCTGCAGATGGAACAGCAATATTTTCTCTTGAAAGCGTGTAATTATGATGTGTTGTTTAGGGAATATCTGGATAGGTTGTATAGATTTGAACAGAAAGCGCTTTACAAGGATGATAATGGCATCTTCGAAGGCAAGATTGTAGACGTTTCAAGTAACGGGCAATTGACAATCGCGGCTGGTGGACAAAATCGAAACTATAATTTTAAAGAAGTTGAGTTCATATTTTGACCGATTTCTCATGCATATTGTGTATAATTGGGGTGCTGCGAATAAATACGGCTTAATCGTTTTAACCAAGTAAAATTAATGTAGAATATTGGCTCCTTTGGTGGTGTTTCATCGGGGTTCGCTAAGTAATAAAATAATGAATAAGATTAAAAATATCGGTGTATTGACATCTGGAGGAGATGCTCCGGGAATGAATGCTGCTATACGTGCAGTAGTAAGAGCTGCGATTTATTATGATTTGGAGGTAACCGGGGTTTTGAGAGGTTATGAGGGACTGATCAATGGTGATTTTATCGAAATGGACAGGAAGTCGGTTGCGAATATCATCCAGCGTGGAGGAACTATTTTAAAAACAGCCAGGAGTGATGCATTTCGTACCATTGAGGGAAGGAAAGAAGCTTACAGGCAATTAAAGGAAAAGCAGATTGATGCGCTCGTTGTAATTGGAGGAGACGGAACTTTTACTGGAGCAAACCTTTTTTCTCACGAGTTCGATATTCCAGTGATTGGGTTGCCCGGAACAATAGACAATGATTTGGAAGGAACAGACTTTACCATTGGATACGATACTGCTATAAATACCGTAATCAATGCTGTGGACAAGATCAGAGATACCGCAGAATCTCACGACAGGTTATTTATTGTAGAGGTAATGGGACGGGATTCTGGCCTTATAGCACTGAGAAGTGGCATCGGGGTTGGAGCTGAGGCCATCATGATTCCAGAAGCAAATATGGGTGTGGAGGGATTAGTGGCCAGATTGGAAATCGGACGAAAGGATAAGGCGTCTAAAATTATCATCGTAGCAGAAGGAGATGATTTGGGAGGAGCCTTTAATGTTGGGGAAGTTCTGAAACAAAAATTCCCTAACTATGATATCAGGGTATCCGTTCTTGGGCACATCCAGCGTGGAGGAAAGCCAAGCTGCATGGATAGAGTGCTGGCAAGCAGGTTGGGTGTTACCGCAGTTGAAGGGCTACTGGCCGGCAAATCCGGGGTAATGGCAGGTTTAGTCAATAAAGAACTCATTTTTACGCCATTTGACCATGCAATCAAACACATTGATGCAAAGGAAATCAGTCCTGCGTGGCTGAAGCTAGTAGAGATATTATCACTTTAAAGGGGGTCTAAGCCCCTTTTTTTATTCGATAATTACAGCTGTTCCGGTTGCTGCTACCATCAGCATACTGCCGCCGCTGCCAACGGTTTCATAATCCAGGTCTACACCAATAATTGCATTAGCGCCCATTGCTGCTGCATACTGCTGCATTTCATTAATTGCGGTATCCTTTCCTTCTCTCAGTACTTGCTCATAAGAACCGGACCGTCCGCCAACGATATCACGTATTCCTGCAAATAAATCTTTAAAGATATTGGCTCCGATAATCGTTTCGCCACTTACGAGGCCGATATACTTGACTACTTTTTTTCCTTCTATCGAATTTGTGGTTGTAACTAGCATAGTTATAAAGTTTCATGTTTTGATGTGCTGAAGCAGAAATTGTTACAGCTGACCTCAGGGCTATTTACGTAATTTAGCTCTTCGAGAATAAAAAGGTATTGCATCTTGTTAATCAGTAGGATTTTACTTATTTTTGCAACCCCGCAAGCATGAAGCTCCGGGAACTATGTTGAATACATAAAACAAATAAGAAATGGCAACTAAAATCAGATTGCAAAGATTCGGTAAAAAGGGAAAACCTTTTTTCCATGTAGTGGTAGCAGATTCCCGTTCTCCAAGAGACGGTAAATTTATTGAACGTTTAGGTTCTTATAACCCAAACACCAATCCAGCTACTATCGAGCTGAACTTCGATAAAACTTTAGACTGGGTAAACAAAGGTGCTGAACCTACGGATACTTGTCGTGCAATTCTATCTTACAAAGGTGTTTTGTATAAAAAACACTTAGAAGGTGGAGTAAAAAAAGGAGCATTGACAGCGGAACAAGCAGAAGCTAAATTTGCTGAATGGTTAAGTGCTAAAGATGGTCGGATTGAAGGTAAAAAAGACAGCTTGACTAAATCTAAGGATGAAGTTAAGAAAGCTGCTTTAGCTGCTGAAGCAAAGAAAAATGCTGATCGCGCTGCTGCCCTTGCTATCAAAAATGCACCTGTGGTAGAAGAAGTTGAGGAAGAAACTGTTGCTGAGACTTCAGACGAAGCTACTGTTGCAACAGAGGAAACACCTGTTGCAGAAACAGGCGCGGAAGAAGAAAAAGCGTAATCTTTTTAAAATTCGAAGAAATAGCGAAGAGCCTTTCAGTTTGGAAGAGTTCTTCGCTATTTTCTTTTAACAGTGGTCAAAGCGAAAAAAAACGGAGCATATTCTGCTATTTAAATTAAATAGGAAATGACTATAGAAGAAGCATTTTATATTGGGTACGTTACTAAAACAAAGGGACTAAAGGGAGAACTTCAGGTCTTTTTTGAATATGAAGATCCTGAATTATTGGATATGGACATCGTTTTTGCCGAAATTAATGGCAAGATGGTCCCTTTCTTTGTATCCTCTTATAAACTTCACACAAACAATACGGGTAACTTTTACTTCGATGATGTAGATCACATTGAAAAAGCCCAATTATTGGTTAGAAAAAAAATTTATTTACCCCTTTCTAAGAAGCCGGAAAGAGATGAGGATGATTTCTTTTATACGGATCTGGTAGGATTTGTTGCTATGGATCGGCTCTTGGGAGAACTTGGAGAGATTTCGGAAGTTCATGAATACCCACAGCAATTTGTTGCTGCAGTTTCTCATAAGGGCAAGGAAATTATGTTTCCTTTGAATGATGATTTTATTGTTGAAATCGATGAAGATCATAAAATACTAAATGTCGATTTACCGGATGGTCTCTTAGATGTTTACCTTAACGATTAATGTTAGCTTTGTATTATGCGTTTTGATATTATTTCAGTATTGCCCGGCTTATTGGAAAGCCCATTCGCCCACTCTATCCTACAGCGGGCTCAAAAAAAAGGAATAGCGGAGATTGTTGTTCATAATTTGAGGGATTACGCAACCAATAAACAAAAAAGCGTGGATGACTATCCGTACGGAGGAGGTAGTGGCATGGTAATGTCCATTCCGCCGTTCGCGGCTTGTATCGATTCTCTTTTTAAAGAACGTGATTATGATGAGGTCATTTTCATGAGCCCGGATGGAGAAACTTTCAGTCAAACAATCGCGAATGAATTTTCAGGTAAGGCAAATGTGATCATACTGTGCGGACATTATAAAGGAATTGATCAAAGAATCAGGGATATTTACGTCACCAGAGAGATCTCCATTGGCGATTATGTCCTTTCAGGAGGGGAGCTTCCTGCCGCAGTGTTGGTAGATGCTATAGTTCGCCTGATACCAGGGGTATTAAATGATGAAACCTCTGCCTTATCCGATAGCTTTCAGGGAGATTTACTTGACGCTCCTATCTACACCCGGCCAGCGGAATGGAAGGGGCATAGCGTACCTGAAATATTATTGAGCGGCCATGAAGCAAATATCAATGAATGGCGGCATGAGCAAGCGCTTAGACGTACGCAAGAGCGACGTCCTGACCTGCTTGAGGATTAGTTATTTTTGCTCATTAACAAAATGATTTTCTCCTTGTCTTTGATTTGATCTTTTAATGCTGCAACTAGTTCCTTGCAGGTTTTAGTATTTCCCTTTTCGTCATCTGAAGAATTCATTGTGGCGATACTGGCATACGTTGGAAGTTCTGACTGAAAAAATGTATTTGGGCTTACTTCTAATATCTTTGCCATTTCTGATATATCCTTGTATTTTAAGGATTCTTTAACCAGACTTAATTTTAAGCCGTCAAAGGTTTTCCCCATCTGTACTGCTAACCAGCTGAGCGATCTGGCTTTATCTTTTAGGATTTCGTCAACAATATTTTTTAAGTACATAAAATAATCAGTAATATTTTGGTTTAAGCTTAAAATTTTAAGTAATTTTGCTTTAAAAAAATATGCATAAATGAGCATTTTTTTGATAAAAATACATAAAATTAGGATAACCAAATAGCAGATGAACAAAATAGTTGTCAGCGACCATGAGTCCAGAAAATATAAAATTAACGATTGTCTTTTAAAGTTACCGGTTGCAGAATATAGGGCGGCCGTTAGATTTTTGCCGAAGTATCTGGATATTTCGCTTAACACATTTCATAATTACAGAAATATCCTCTTAAATGACAGCCAGGATATACCGCATGAAAAGGTCGTGCTGCTTGAAAAGTTATTTGAGTTGAGGCCTGGCGAATTGTATAATAAGATGATCTGGACAAAGCCACTCAGGGAGTTTATAAAAAAGGGATGAGATCCGGAGCCGATTGGGATGTTTAGTAAAGAAATAATTCGTAAAGAGCTAAAACTAATAAAAGCATGAAAGAGCAAAAAAAGTACAAAATTGATGAGGAGATGCAAAAATTGAATTTGCCGGAATATAAGGCAGCAATAAGAATCATCCCAAAAGAACTAGGTATAGCATTTAATACTTTTCATAATTATCGTAAATTGACAGTACGAGATTCAAGGGATATCCCTTATGATAATGTAAGGAAATTGGAGAAGATATTTGGTTTAAATGAAGGTGGATTGGTCAATTACCGCATCGAATGTAAAAGCCTAAGGGAATTAATGAAAGAAGAAGATCGGGTTTGAATTTGTGGAAATAATAAAGAATGTGGAAAAAAATAAAAATCCCTTTTATTTTTAAAAAAAAATTCCTAATATTGCAGTCCGATTTTAAATAACAAAAAGTCGGCTTAATAGCTTAAAATCATGGATTTAGTAAAATTTGTTGAAGAGCAGGTAATCGCAAAAAATGAGTTTCCTGCATTCAAATCAGGAGATACAGTGAGTGTTCACTATAAAATTCGCGAAGGTAATAAAGAGCGTATTCAAATTTACCAAGGCGTAGTATTACAACGTAATAGCGTAGGTGCTAACGAAACGTTTACTGTTCGTAAAATGTCTAATGGAGTTGGCGTTGAGCGTATCTTCCCTATCAATTCTCCAAATATCGCTAAAATTGAGGTAAACAGCCACGGTAAAGTACGCAGATCGAAATTATTCTATCTACGCGAACTGACCGGTAAAGCAGCCCGTATCAAATCTAAGAGGGTTTAATCTCTTATTTCAAATATTTTAGCCTTCCCAATGCAATTGGGGAGGTTTTTTTGTATGTATTCGATTTCCGAATAGTTAGTTTGGACTTTCAATAATTTTTTTAGCATTGGGGAATGCTTCATTGGATTTATCTAAGTTTGTGGCGACTAACTTAGGAGTAATGTTGATCAGTATTATACTGATGCCAACCAATACCTCCGAAAATTTAGAAATATTGAAATGAAAGAACTGTTAAAGAAATTTGAGGAAAAGAGACCGGAAATTGTTTTCGAATGGAAAGATAAGGAGTCTGAAGCTGAAGGTTGGGTTGTTATCAATTCGTTACGTGGTGGAGCAGCAGGTGGTGGCACGAGAATGCGTAAAGGACTTGATAAACGTGAGGTAGAATCTTTAGCAAAGACTATGGAGGTAAAGTTTACTGTATCAGGTCCGCCAATTGGTGGAGCTAAGTCGGGTATTAATTTCGATCCGGCGGATCCGAGGAAAAAACAAGTTTTAGAGCGCTGGTATAAAGCGGTTATGCCAATTCTAAAAAGTTATTATGGGACAGGGGGAGATTTAAATATCGATGAGATTCATGAGGTAATACCAATTACTGAGAACTATGGGTTATGGCATCCACAAGAAGGAGTTATTAACGGGCATTATCAAGCTAGAGAGAATGAACGCATCCATCAGATAGGACAGTTGCGTTATGGCGTTTCTAAGGTCTTGGAGGATTTGAATTATACTCCGGATATCAAAAGAAAATACAAAGTTGCTGATATGATCACGGGTTATGGTGTAGCAGAGTCTATTAGTCACTTCTATAACATTTGGGGCGGGGAGCTTCGTGGTAAGCGGGCAATTATTCAGGGATGGGGAAACGTTGCGGCGGCGGCTGGATATTATCTGGCACTAAATGGTGTTAAAGTTGTTGGGATCATCGACCGTGTAGGAGGATTAATTCGGACAGAAGGATTTAGTTCGGAAGAAATCATTAACCTATTTAATAACAGGCAAGGAAATACACTCGTTGCAGAGCAATTAATCCCCTTTCCAGAAGCAAATGAAATGATTTGGAAAATCGGGGCAGAAATATTTGTTCCTGCTGCTGCTTCTAGACTTGTAAAACAAGAGGAGGTTGATCAACTGATCTTGGGTGGTCTTGAGGTAATTGCTTGTGGAGCGAATGTTCCTTTTGCGGATAAGGAAATCTTCTTCGGAAGTATCATGGAACATGCAGATAATCATGTCGCTGTAATTCCAGATTTTATTGCTAACTGTGGGATGGCCCGGGTATTTGCTTATCTGATGCAAAGAAATGTCGAAATGAGCGACGATGCTATATTTAGTGATGCTTCTCAGGTGATATATAAGGCCCTGGAATTGATACACAAGGACTCTCCTCTGCGGACAAAACTGTCAAAAACCGCATTTGAAATCGCATTGAAACAATTAGTATAGCTATGGAAGATCAATTTTTGAAGGAAATATTTTGGGGGAATACAGTTCGGCAATATGGTGTGTTTGTCATCATTATTTTGCTCGGCTTGCTTTCTAAGAAATTGGTTTCACGTCTTTTTAGCCTTGCCTTATTCAAAATATTCAGGCGCTTTGCTCAGGAAGTTAACGTAGAAACTTTCGTTGGGTTACTGCTGAAGCCGGTAGAATCGTTCATTTCATTTTGTACCATCTATCTGGCGATTAATACACTCAGTCATCCGCTTGATATCGTTCTTTGGCATCGTTCTAAGACTAAAGTCGCCGTATCTATTGGAGATTGTCTCGATAAGGTATTTTTATTCCTGATTATTCTTTCTATTTTCTGGATTATCCTTCGCATCATTGATTTTATCGCTTTCGTTTTAAAGCATAGGGCTAGCCTTACAAATAATAAGGCAGATGATCAATTGGTTCCTTTCTTGAAGGAGCTTACGAAAACATTGATTTGCTTTTTAGGTTTTTTTGTGTTGCTTGGGTTTGTCTTTGAAATTAATGTACTCACTTTAATTACCGGTTTAGGAATTGGTGGAATTGCAATAGCGCTGGCAGCTAAAGAAAGCCTGGAAAATCTGATCGGTTCTTTCACCATTTTTCTCGATAAGCCATTTACTGTAGGCGACGTGGTTAAAGTAGATGGTGTAGAAGGAACCATAGAGAAAGTTGGGTTTAGAAGCACTTGGCTGATTAGTCCTGATAAGACCACCATCGTCATACCAAACAGGGCCATGATCGATGGGGTGCTGGAAAATGTAACGCTTAGAAATTACAGGAGAGTGAACTTTTTCATTGGCATTACTTATGAGACGAGGTCTACTGATATAAAGTTGATCCTGACGGCTATTGAGAGCTTCCTGGAGCAGCATCCTGAAACAAAGGACGGATCTGCTGCATTTGATAATTTCGGCGATTCTGCGCTAAATATACAGGTCACCTATCTTGTGATCAATATGGAACACCGCAGATACGTGAAGGTAAAAGAGGAGGTGAATTTTAAATTGATGGAAATTGTCGGGGAGTACAGGTCAGGATTTGCCTATCCTACTCAACGCTCGATTACCGATCATCCGGTTACGGGACAATAAATTCCTATAAACAAAAAGGCTCCTTATATAAGGAGCCTTTTTTATAAATCAGAAAGACTTACCCAAGTTCTGCCAGAACAGTAATACCGCCCTTCACGACTTGATTCAGCTCTAAGTTTACTTTAGTTCCCACAGGAAGAAAAATGTCTACCCTTGATCCGAATTTAATAAAACCAAACTCTTTCGTCTGCTCTACAACATCTCCTTCTTTAACATACCAAACAATACGACGGGCCAAAGCTCCGGCAATCTGTCTAAATAGCACAGGGGTGCCATTTTTATGCTCTACCACGACAGTAGTGCGTTCGTTTTCGGTCGAAGATTTAGGGTTCCATGCTGCGAGATACTTTCCTGGGTGATATTTGAAAAACTTAACGGTTCCCGATATCGGGTTTCTATTAATGTGCACATTTACTGGCGACATAAAAATAGATACTTGAAGTCTTTTATCTTTAAAATATTCTCCTTCTTCTGTCTCCTCAATAACAACAACCTTACCATCTGCAGGGCAGATCACCAGATTTTCTCCATTAGTGAATGAACGGCCCGGGTTACGGAAAAACTGTAGCACAATGATGAAAAGAGACAAGGAAAAAATGTAAGCCAACCATCTTAACCAGGTAATATCTGCAAAACGGTATTCAATTATTGCATTGAGAACGAAAATGAAGAGTAGAGATAATGCAATAGTAGTATAGCCTTCTTTGTGTATGGTCATCGTATGTATGGGTTATTTGTGCAAAATTGTAAAAAAATGTTGGATTAAAGTATAAATCAGCCAATAGATTTCACTCTATAGATGTCCTTTAAGTTTCTTCCCAGGCCATCATAATCCAGGCCATATCCTACGACGAACTCATTTGCGATCTCGAAACCAACATACTCAAGTTCTGGTATGGTCGTTTTCAGTGCCGCAGGCTTTAGTAATAGGGAACATATCTTTACGGAAGAAGGGCTTTGCTTGTAAACTTCTTTGAGGATGTAGTTGAGTGTAAGCCCGGTATCAACGATGTCTTCTACCAATATTATGTCGCGGTTATGAAGGTTATCCGGAAGCCCAAAGGATTGTTTTATATTTCCACTGGTTGTCGTACCTTCATAAGAGGACACTTTGATGAAGCCGACCTCACAGGAGATGCTGACCTCCTTGAGTAAATCAGCCATAAAAATAAAGCTGCCATTCAATACCCCTATAAAAATTGGGCACTTATGTTCGTAGTCTACATCTAGTTGAATAGCGATTAGCCGGGTTCGTTTGGCGATATTGTCATTTTCAAGGAGCATTTCAAACTCTTTGTCTTTGATTTGAATCTTAGTCATGACTACTGTCCGTTTGCTTTTTTTTGTTCTTCCATCGCTTTCTCGAGTTCTTTCTCACGTCTTCTTTCTTCTCTTTTCTCCTCCCTCAATTGCTTCCGGGTTTTCACGGTATCGACTTTGACGGGCGATTTTGAGGTCGAATCTTTTTTGCCGGGACCACCAAACAGCCGGTCAAAAAGAGTTTTAGATTGATCCTGTGTTTCTATAACTGGCAGTGGATCATCTGTGTCAAAAGCATTGGTGTCTACAGGTGTAGAGTCTGGAAGCAGGTATTTCCTTAGTCCTTCCCTAAGGTGAACATTGTAAAAGCCATAGCCACTTGAATCCGGGCTGGTTAAGCCCCGTTTGGCCATAATGGCACCGATATATTTAAAGTAGGGATAAAGATAGTCTTTCAGCCCTCCATCACCCCTGAATTTATATAAGGCGATTTTTGGACGAGGCACAATGTTCGCCAGAAATATACCTTCACCAATGTTAAGTTCATATGGTGTTTTGCCAAAATAATGACGTGTAGCTTCTCCAATGCCATATACATTCTGCCCCATTTCAATGATATTGAAATAGACTTCCAGCATCCTGTTCTTACTAATCAGATGATTGTTTTCTATAAGCCATACGATTAGTATTTCTTCTGCTTTACGTGCTAATGTTTTTTGTCGGCTCAAAAAAACGTTTTTAACGAGCTGCATGGAAATTGTGCTTCCGCCCCTGACAAAGCGCTTCTCTTTAAAATTTACAGCAAAGGATTTTCTGATGGATTCAGAGACGAAACCTTTGTGGCTGAAGAACGACGGATCCTCTGACGTGAGTATTGCATTTTTAAAGTTGCTGGACACTTCGGAGAGCGGGGTATAATTTGGGTTGGAGGGGCCAATTACAATATCCCGCATTGGTTTACCTTTTTCGTAAGGTGTGTAGACGAAATCCTTATTGATTTTTTGTAGGTTGGTTTTTCCCCATCTTACAATTTTAAAGTTGCTGGGGGTAAGTCCAGAACTGAATTTAACACTGTCGGGTAATGAAGAATCCAGGTAAAAATTCAGATCATATTTTAGATTTCCGCTTACTTTTAAACCATCAAGAGATTCAAATAGTCCTTTCGGGAAAGAATTGAAAATCTCCTGGGCATCTTGGTCGGGAGCCAACAGTTTAACTTCGTATATTTTGTTTGGAGAAAGGGTGTATTTCAAATATGGATGAACAAAAGCTTTCTTGATAAAGATCGTAGATGAGCTATCTAAAGATAAGTAGTTTGGACCAATAAGCATATTCGCATCGATCTTTGCATCAGGAACTACGATATCATTAGATGCAATCTTTGGGTGATTGATCAATAAATTTCTCACAGACCAGGAACCTTCAATTTTAAAATCAGCCCCGCTGTAGTCGGCACTTTTCATTTCTGTCCTGATGGTATCGAAGCTTAGTTTTGCGTGCAGTTTATTGTTGAGGTAAGGAAGTTCTACCTTTCCCCCGTCTGCGAAGAATTTCACATCCAATTGTTTTCTGCCAGGATTTACGGTGCCATTAATGTGCCAGGTTGCGGCATTGCCGTTTACAAGAATCGTTGAATTTAACTTGCCGCCTTCTATGGTCGCTGTTGTAGTCAAGAATGATAATTTAGAAGTGTCATTGTCATTTACTGATAACATCAGGTCTTTAAGCTCCATATCATCCGGAATTTTATAAAGCAACTGATTCAGCAAGTTGTGGGCAAGATCAGCAAGATCAAGTTTGTTTTTCGGCTCTTGAGTATTCTTTTTCCTGCGTTTCAGGATGAAATCGAGATTACTCAGGGAATCCCTGAATACAACATTGATCTTTCCGTTGTTCAGGACCAACTGAGATAGTTTAACATTGCCGAGAATGAGCGGGAAGAGCTTGACTCCAACGATCATATCTGAAATGGAAGTTAAGGTATCCCTGTCTTTTGGAACAATGGTGATCGCCTTCATGTGGACTGTACTTAGCCCGCTAAAGCCAGCTTCACCGATTTTCACCTCCAGACCATAATCTTTATCCGCCTTCTCAATGGCTTTAGCCATCATTTTTTTTAACAAAGCCTCACGTTTACTGTAAGCAATAGCACCGACAACAATGGATATGAGAATAAAAACCCCTAAAATCCACGCTCCAATCTTTAGGTATTTTTTAGGGATATTAATTTTTGGAAGATGCATGCTGTAAATAGGTGTTTAATGCTAACGTAAAATGAAAATGTTTATTTCGTGTTAAAATTACACTTAAAAAGCTTAATCTCAATTAATGTGCCTTTGTTTTGTTTATTTTTGCAGCAATGAGTATTAGCCCGGAAAAAGTGCTGTCCGCTTTGAAAAATGTGGAAGATCCGGATCTGAAGAAAGATCTGGTAACCTTAAACATGATCAAAGACTTGAAGATAGCAGACAATCATGTCAGTTTTACATTAGAGTTGACCACCCCGGCATGTCCGATGAAGGATATGTTGAAAAATGCCTGTTTGAATGCGATCAAGCATTTCGTGAGTCAGGAGGCAGAAGTTGAAATTAATATAAGTTCCCGAGTTACGAAGCCTATGGATACCAATCAATTAAAAGACATCAGGAATATCATTTTGGTTTCCTCAGGTAAAGGGGGAGTGGGGAAGTCGACGGTGGCCAGCAACCTTGCGGTTTCTCTTGCAGCTGGAGGAGCGAAGGTTGGTTTAATTGATGCAGATATTTATGGTCCTTCTGTTCCTACAATGTTTGATCTGGTAGGTGCAAAGCCAAGTGCCAGAGAAACAGAAGAAGGTAAGACACTCATCCTGCCTATCGAGAAGTATGGCATCAAATTGCTTTCCCTTGGTTTTTTTGCTGACCCAGATCAACCAGTGCCATGGCGTGGGCCGATGGCTTCTAATGCAGTAAAACAATTGTTTAATGACGCAGATTGGGGTGAATTAGATTACCTTATTGTAGACCTTCCTCCTGGTACTGGTGATATACATATTACGATTACTCAAGGTTTCCCTATCGCAGGAGCTGTGATCGTAACCACGCCCCAGCAGGTTGCTTTGGCTGATACACGTAAAGGTTTGGCAATGTTCCGTATGCAGGGTATTGATATTCCGGTTTTAGGCGTTATAGAAAATATGGCCTATTTTACACCAGAGGAACTACCAGACAATAAATATTATCTTTTTGGTCGGGATGGAGGGAAAACCTTGGCCAGTTCGTTCAATGTGCCGTTCTTAGGAGAGATTCCCATTGTGCAGGGTATCTCTGAGGCAGGAGATAAAGGAGCTCCAATCGCATTAAATGCGGACAGTCCACTGTCTGTTTCATTTGCAGAGATCGCAGGGCGAGTGGCCCAACAGATTGCTATTAGCAATGCGCAAACTGCTAATTGATAAATTTTTACTATTTTTATACTTTAAAATATAACCAATGAATTTAACAGAACAAGTTGAGCAGGCATTAGAAACCATCAGACCATACCTTATCGCTGATGGAGGGGATGTTGCAATAGAAGAGATTACGGAAGACAAAGTGGTTAAATTAAAATTACTGGGAAACTGCGGATCGTGCAAAATGAGTTTTATGACTATGAAGGCAGGTATAGAGCAGGCAATCATGAAAGCCGTTCCAGAAATAACCTCGGTAGTTGCGGTTAATCTGGCTGAGCCTGTATAAGGCTGATTTAACACAATTTAACTAGCCAATTGTTAGAATAGCGCTATTTTTGTCTCATGAAGTATTCATTCGCCATTATATTGCTTCTTTTTGTTTCCTCTGCTTTTGCCCAGCGCATTTACAAGGAAAAGAAACTGATCCAGTTTTCGGGGTTGATTACCGATGTGGATAGTAATGGTGTGGTGCCTTATGTTACTGTAACCAATCTAAGCTATAACGATCAAAAATACGCAGCTAATTATAAGGGCTTTTTCTCTTTCATCGCTCATCCTGGGGATAGTATTCTTTATACCGCTGTAGGCTATAAGGATTTCGTGTATGTACTACAACCTGAAATTGAAGATAGCAAGTATACTGCGATGATCCGTTTAAAATCGGAGATCATCAATCTTCCAATGGTTCGGGTGTATCCATGGGCCACGGTGGAAGAATTTACGCGTGAATTTTTGGCCATGAAGGTTGCTGATGACGATTATGTGATTGCTGCAAAAAACCTCTCGCAGCATAGCCTTAGCGGGATGATAAGGACGCTTCCAAGAGATGGTGGGGAGATATCAAACAGTAACTATCGAATGAACCATGACAGGTCATTGAATAAAAATATGGTTCAGACCAATCCCCTACTTAATCCATTTGCATGGGGTAAGCTCATGCAGACCATCTTTAAAGGGGATCAGAGCAGAAGCGCAGATAACTAGCGCCTTTTGCTTTGGTTAGGGAAACGCATTTTATAATCGGCTTTAATGTTACCCTTAGAGATTGCAGTCAGTTTGCTTTTTAGTAGTGTTTTGCGAAGGGGGCTCAGCTTGTCTGTAAATAGGGTGCCTTCAATGTGATCGTATTCATGTTGAATTACGCGAGCAGGCATTCCGCTAACCTCGTCTTCATGTAAGTTCCAGTTTTCGTCATAGTATTTGATACGGACATTAGGCTTGCGCATCACGTCTTCACGTACGTCAGGAATACTTAGACAACCTTCATTGAAGGCCCAGGCCTCTCCTGTTTCTTCCAAAATTTCAGCATTGATGAATACCTTTTTGTAGCGATTCTTGTCATCAGCACCGGTGTCTACGATAAATAACCTGATGGGCAGTCCAATCTGAGGCGCAGCAAGACCCACACCACTTGCATGGTACATGGTGTCAAACATGTTGCTGATCAGCTGCTGTAAGTCCGGGTAGTTCTCATCAATAGGAGCACATACTTTTTTCAAAACCGGGTCGCCATAGGCTACAATTGGTAACTTCATGCCACAAAAGTACGAATATTACCCTAAAGGATAAAAAGTTAGGGAACTCAAATTGCGCTCATTGAGCATTTCATTGGCAATGTTTGCCATATCGGATGAACTGACGGACTGAATTTTACGGAAAACTGTGTCGAGATCATCTATTTTATCATAGTCAATCAGGCTCTTGGCCATAGAAATAATCAATCCGATTCGATTTTCTTCCCCAAGGGCAATTTGTCCAATGAATTTGTTTTTTGCCCTTTGCAACATTACTTCTGTCAATGGGCGGTCCTTTATTTTCTTAAACTCTTTAAAAATGAGTGTCCAGGCCTTGTCTGTCTTTTCCTTATCTGTACCGAAATACAACGTGAAAAGCCCTGTGTCACTCAAAGGGCTATAGTTGGTTTCAATGGTATAGGCAATGCCGTACTTCTCCCGGATCTGCAGATTTAGAATGGAACTCATTCCGTTTCCTCCCAATAGATTATTGAGTAAAAGCAATCCGGTTTTATAAGGATGGTGTAAAGAATAGCTTTGCATTCCCAATACTGCATGAACCTGTTGAATGGGTTTATGTTGAGTCTTTTCTATTACAGGAGCGGCCAAAGGCGCTATCCTGGACGGGTTATACAGGTTTTGGGGAATTTCCTTATAATATTTACTTCCGACCTTGATCACTTTATTCAACGAGTAGTTGCCTAATACTGCAATTACAATACGATCTGTATGGTAATTGTTCTTGATGAACTGTTGAACATCTTTCCTGGAAAATCCGTTAACGCTTTCGGGAGTTCCGAGTATGTTGCGGCCCAGTGAGTGTCCGGTAAATATAAGGTCTTCAAAGTCATCATATATCGCCTCCTCTGGCTGGTCCAGATAGGATGCAATCTCATCCAGAATTACACTCTTTTCCTTTTCCATTTCATCTTCAGGAAAAGTGGAGTGAAATACAATATCGTTGAACAGTTCGAGTGTACGGTCCAGATACGGATTTAAAAAGGATGCATGAATGCAGGTGTATTCTTTAGTCGTATAAGCATTTAGGTCTGCACCCACACTTTCCAATCTGTTGAGGATCTGGTTCGTTGTTCTTTTTTCTGTCTTTTTGAAGATCAGGTGTTCGATGAAGTGTGCGAGTCCGGCCTGGTCTGATGTCTCATCTCTTGAGCCACTATTGACAATAATGCAAGCATGAGAAATGGCTGAAGCCGCCGGCACATGAAGTAGTCGGATGCCATTTGGCAGGGTATGAACATTATATTCCATTGGGTGGCAAAGATACACAAGATAACTGAGATGCCATTGTGACTAGAAATTGCTGCTTGCACCTCCGCCGCCAAATGTTCCACCACCCATCCTTTGAGATTGGAGATCGGGCTGCGAACCTGAAAAGGTTTCTCCAACGATCAATGATTCCACCTGAATCTTATCCAAAAGATCGTCGTCCTCAATCTCAGCAGCAGTGAATCCGTATTTATTGTCTTTCAGATATCTCATTGCTATCCATGCAATACCAATTAATCCAGCACCAACTAACACCAGCAGATGCTCGGGTGGCATCAAATGATAGTAATTTTTAAGCGTAAAAGCTGCTACAGCTACAAGGATTAATCCACTTCGGAGTAAGATGACATCCTTCTTTTTCAGGCCATAGGAGATGTACAACAGCGGTGAGATAAAAGTCCAGCACCAGAAGAACCAGCCAAAAGGAATACCCTGTCCCTCTTTCAGCACTTCAGCACCGAAACTTGCCCCAAGTTCACGTACTACGAAGTAATTGCCTGATGCATACAGGAGCAGAGGACTCAGCATTTTTGCCGCAGATATGCAATTGCTATACAAAAGGTAAAGTTTTTTCTTTTCCAATAAGTAGCTGCTGTAAAGCAATGTACCCGTCAGCGCCATCATTAAAAAAGGAAGTGTGTGGAGCGGATATATCCCAATTTCCATCCATCCAAAGCAAACGAATGCAGCAAAAGCAAGTATACAGGTGACCGCCATCAATGCATCTGCAAATCGCAAGGTTAGATAGCCGGCCAGCAAAAAAGAAAACCCGAACAAAAAGATTTCTTCATGATGAAAGTGGGCCGAAAGGGAGATGAGGTCCATCATGAAAATATATGCTGCCAGCAGCAACCCCGCAGATGTCCACATCAAAGCATCGTCAGCACCGGATTGATAATGGTGTTTAGCACTTACGATAGATTCCAGTGCAACGTAAGTCAGTACGGCAAGGAAAAATAGGTAGTAAGGGGAATCTACAATTTTTAAATCATAGCTGATCAGACTGATCAATCCGAAGCTAAAACTGAGAATAACCAGGGTCAATAGAAAAATCCCGAGTCTTATAAATACATTTGGTGTATAAAATCCGACAGGATATCTGGCTTTTATGGTTTTCAATTCTTCTGCGTCAATCTCTCCACTGTTGAATGCGAGCATGGTTTGATCCTGGATCTTCCGGTTTTTTAACCATTCATTGTTATAGATGATCATAGGGCTTTGACTTTCTTGTTTAGGTGGATTAGTAATTTAATAAACATTACTGCAGAGCCAATAAAGTAAATGCCGGCCAGATAAAAAACACCAATGTCATGGCCCTTTAAGAGATAGCGTACAACAACTGCAGAAAAGGAGATATAGGTGTAAACCACACAAAGCAAAACAAAATAGAAAGACTTATGGGTCAGTGCATCCCGGTAAATGTACCAGGCGAAAGCAAATAACAGGACAACCCAAAGGATGGAACCTTCCTGCTCAAAATCGTGAAAATAACCATATAGCAGGGCAATGAAAGTCAATTGCGTACCGAAATGTGTATAGCTGAAATGAAAGTGCTTTTTAATATTGAATCGCTCAGAGAGAAAAGCTGCCGCAATGAGGAATATTCCCAGGGCAATCCCGGTTAGGATCAGTGGCCGGCCACCTTGGTCAATATTGGATACCAGTGTCAGGGGATTTACCGAAATTCCTGCCCAGATTCCTAAATTGGTGATGGCCATACTTAAGATGCCAAGATGGTCGAAGTCGTAGGCAACATAAAATAAAACCAGCATTGGGATGAATGTGGCAAGCCCATAATTGTTTCCAAAAACACCATATTGAAATTGGAGGTAACCAAGAAAGCTCAGGAAGCTCAGACAGGCCAATAAGAGCAGGTAGTCGAACAGCGTACTCGGTGCCTTCACTTTTTCCTTTTTGAAAGGAGATTTATGACGAAAGCAGAAATAAAAACAGCCTAGACTAGTGGCAGCGATAAAAGCAAGAATGACCTGATGCCCTATCGTATCTATATTCTTATAGATCAGAATGCCAAGCCCTGTACTGAGCAGCATTACACCGAGGTAAAGCAATGTCTTTAGTTCCCAGTGTAAAGAGAATAAGGGTCTGCTTCTTTTGTCACGGATGTTGTCTAAGGTTTCTTTCCGGATACAGCCTTCTTCAAAAAGCGTTTCATAAAGGTCACTGTTCATCATTAGGGGATTAACTCATAGGAGTGTCAAGTATAAGAAAATTTTCTGGCGCTTAGCACATTGGTCAAACTGTCAATTTGACAAGAAACAGGATTTGGAATAGGCATTGATAGGCTCGCTATGTACTTAAAAATGAGTTAACATATGAGCATAGAAGAAAAAGGAACCATATCCATTCACACGGAGAACATTTTCCCAATCATCAAGAAATTCCTGTATTCAGACAACGAGATCTTTTTAAGAGAACTGGTGTCCAATGCCGTTGATGCGGTACAAAAAATTAAACGCTTAGCAGCACTTGGCCAATATAATGGTGAGCTGGGCGATCCGCTTGTAGAAGTCGCAGTAGATAAAGAAGCGAAAACCATTACCATTAGCGACAATGGCTTGGGCATGACCGCAGAGGAAATTAAAAAATACATCAATCAGGTAGCGTTCTCTGGCGCAAGTGAGTTCGTGGAGAAATTTAAGGATGCAAAAGATGCCAATGAGATCATTGGTAAGTTCGGTTTAGGCTTCTATTCAGCCTTTATGGTGGCCGATTTAGTAGAAATCCAAACCCTTTCTTATCAGGAAGGTGCAGAATCCGCACGCTGGGTTTGCGACGGCAGTACTTCTTTTGAAATCACTGCTGGTGATAAAACCACTCGTGGTACGAGCATCATCCTCCACATCAATGCAGAATCTGAAGAATTCCTGGAGAACCATAAACTGAAAGAGATCCTTGATAAATACGGAAAGTTTTTGCCTGTGCCGATTAAATTTGGAACCAAAACAATTCAAGAGCCAGATGGTGAAGATGAAGAAGGTAAACCCAAGACCAAAAGTGTAGAGGTAGATGATATCATCAATACAACCAATCCGATCTGGACAAAAGCACCTGCAGATTTGTCAGATGAAGACTATCTCGATTTCTACAAACAACTGTACCCTTTCTCCGAAGACCCTTTATTCTGGATTCACCTGAATGTGGATTATCCTTTCAACCTGACAGGAGTGTTGTATTTTCCCAAGCTTAAGAACGATTACGAATTTCAGCGAAACAAAATCAAGTTGTTCTCTCGCCAGGTCTTCATCACTGATGAGGTGAAGGACATTGTGCCGGAGTTCCTGATGTTGCTGCATGGCGTGATTGATTCACCGGATATTCCGCTAAACGTTTCAAGAAGTTTTCTGCAGGCCGACAGCAATGTGAAAAAGATCAATAGCTATATCACTAAAAAGGTAGCAGATAAATTGCAGGAACTGTTCAATAAAGACCGTAAAGCCTATGAACAGAAATGGACTGACATCGGTCTTTTCGTAAAATATGGTATGGTGAGTGAGGAAAAATTCTATGACAAAGCCAAGGATTTTGCTTTATTGACCAATACCAAGGAAGAGCATTTTACTTTGGAAGAGTATCGGGATAAAGTAAAAGACATTCAAACCGATAAAAATGGAACTTTGGTGTACATCTATGCCAATGACCCGGCAAAGCAAGACAGCTTCATTCAATCAGCGAATAAAAAGGACTACGACGTACTCCTGATGAATTCGCCAATTGACAATCACTTCGTGAGCCAGCTGGAGCAAAAATTGGAAAAAACTTCGCTGAAGCGTGTAGATTCCAGTGTTGCCAGCCAGTTGATCGATAAGGATGAAAACCATGAATCTGTTTTATCTGAAGATCAGTCTAAAGAAGTAAAAGAAATTTTTGAGAAAGCGATTACCAAACCAGGTTACAGCGTGGAAATCGTAGGTCTGAACCCAGAAGAGTTACCGGTTACAGTAACTATGGATGAGTTCATGCGCCGTATGAAAGACATGGCTGCTATGGGCGGAGGTATGGGTTTTTATGGCAATATGCCAGATAGTTATAAGGTTGCCATTAATGGCAATCATAAACTGATCTCCAAGATCCTCGCTGCTGAAAATGCAGAGACAAAAGCTATATTAGCCAAACAGGCAGTTGACCTTGCGCTGCTTGCTCAGGGGATGCTTACAGGGGCAGAGCTAACAGCCTTTGTCAGCAGAAGTGTTGAGTTGATCTAATAGTTAATCATTTATGCAGCCCCGCAGTTTTGGAAAGAACTGCGGGGCTTTTTGTTTAATAAGGAAGCAGATAAAAATAAAAAAATGAATATTATCGATTTAGCTGTAGCGTTTTTCGAATTTATACCGTTTACAGAATAAAAAGTGTTAATGGCCATTAACCCATTGTATGATAACCTTATAAAAAGACAATTCAACATCATGAAGATAAAAGCATTATTCGCTATTGCGGCCCTATCCGCAACCATAGCATCTTGTACTAAAGACTACGACAATTATACGCCACAACCCATTTCTGGTTTAAGCATATACCAGGCTTCGCCAACTACAGAGAAGTTGGATGTCTATGTGGGTTCTAATAAAGCCAATGAGACAGATTTTGCTTTAGGCAACAAGATAGAGTACCTGAATGTTTATTCAGGAGAAAGACAGGTGACCTTGAGAAAAAAAGGAACAGAACCGGTTTTACTGACTGAGAAGCTAACATTTGAGCCACAGATCGGTTACTCCCTTTTTATCGCAGACAATTTGGCTGCAGTGAAGTTTCTTATGCTGAAGGATGACTTGAGCAAGCCAGCTACAGGAAAAGCAAGAGTACGTTTTGTGAACCTAAGCCCTGATGGTGGCGCTTTAAATTTGAATATTGAAGGGAAAGATACTGACCTTTTTACAAACAAATTGTTCAAAGAGTACACTTCCTTTGAAGACATCGATGCAGCAGATAAAGTAACTTTTAATGTAAAAAACACCGCCGGAGGAGCTATCGCTACTAAAATACAGGATGTGAAAATTGAGTCAGGAAAGATTTACACCGTATGGGTGAAAGGATTAAAAGCAACCACTGATGATACGAAAATCGGTGTACTTGTTTCAGAGCATAAGCTTTAAAATAGAAAAGGGCATTGGAGATGTAATTGGCTCAATGCCCTTTTTTATATATTTTTAACCAGCGATTCGTTAGCCATATGGTAATAAAATAGAGATGCTCAAGCTTGAGGAAGTTATAGCGGGATGTTTGAGGAACGACAATAAAAGTAAAGAACTGATATATAAATCATTCTATGGCTATTTAATGGGCGTTATTCTGCGCTATGTGCACGACCGGAATGATTCAGAAGAACTGGTCAATGACAGCTTCATCAAAATATTCAAAAGCATCGCCCAATTCAGTTTTCCTAAGGAAGAAGTAGAACTTCAAAAAGCCTTTAGAGGCTGGATCGCCCGGATTTCTTCCCGTACGGCTATAGATTTTCTAAGAACAAGCCGGACCTATCTTTCCGTAGATGATCTTGCTGAGGAGCAGCAGCCCATCACGCAATTCAACGCAATCTCACAGCTCAACGTTCAGGATATTTTCAAATTGCTGAAAGCATTGCCGGAAATGCATCGCTTAGTATTCAATATGTATGAAGTCGAAGGCTTTTCACATGATGAAATATCCAAAATGTTAAGTATACCGGAAAGTTCCAGTAGGGTATACCTAACCAGGGCTAAAAATAAATTAAGAGAATTGTATTCAAAAACTTTAACCAATTCATATGCAGCCAACTAATCATATGAACCCTGCAGAGGATGAGTTCATTGCTCATGTCCGGCAAAGCCTCTCCGATCACGAAGAGGAATATGTACCGGGAGCCTGGGAGAAATTTAATAAAAAAGAGAAGAAAAGTCAGGTTGTCTGGCTTTGGAGCTTGAGTACTGCCGCGGCAGTACTGATTGTATGTGCATTGGTATTCCTTCGTGAGGGTAAAAATACACCTGAACCGGGCGTTAAATTTAATTCCACTGCTGACTTTGGATCGGTAAAAAAAGAAACAAAGAAACAGGAACCCGGAACTGAGCTGAGAATGTCGGATAATACCGTTGTGGTTGGACAACAGGTAGAGGGCGGCACAGTGGTTCCTGTAAATGGATATAAAAATATAAACTCCTCCGAGGGTTTAGCTGCGGCAAACATTCCGTCGGTGACGAATACCAATCTCAAGCCCAATATACAAGATCTGGCCGGAAATAAAGTGCCTGATGACAGGGCTTCGGTTGAGAAGGGGGAGATACCAGCGGAAAAGGAAAAAATGAGTTTTGAAGAGTTTCTGGAAAAAGAAAGTGCAAGTAATGCTATCGTTAAAACTTCAACAAAACAAAAAGAGGACAAATGGGAAATGGGGCTCATGTTGGCGCCTTCCATGGGTAACAATAAAAAATTAAATATGGGATATGGCTTAAGCATGGCTTACGCTTTGTCTGATAAGGTTGCCATCGGTTCTGGTCTCGCGTATAACGAAATGGGGGCTGCGAGAGACAATGCAGCGCCCGAAGCTATGCCAAACGCGCCCTCTTCTATGACTGCACTTGCTAGCAGCAGTAAACAATTACAGTCTGTTCAAACCAGGGTTAGAGGGGTAGATATTCCTTTAGAGCTGAGGTACAAGTTCAGTCCAAAGCTTTACGCCAATGCGGGAATATCTGTTTTTGCCGTGTTTAAGCAAGAGCAACAAAACACTTTCCTGCAAAGCAGTGTAGAGTCTGCGGCATCAGCAGGTTTACTGAATCAGGACAAAGATGCTTTTCGACAGGTATTGGTCAATAGGCTGGTTTCTGAGGAGGCACCAAAAGAAGAACTTAAAAGCGACCCTTACCTGGGCTTTTATAACTTTTCTATCGGCTTCAAGCAAAAAGTTTCTAAAAAAAGTGCCATTGCGATCGAACCTTTCCTGAAAGTACCAATGAAGGAGACCACGAATGAAAACCTGCGTTTAATAGGTACCGGGGTCAAATTGAAGTTTGACTTTTAGATCTGTAACCTTTTTAAAATTTAGTCGTCTATATATTGACACAGAGATTAAAATCGACAGATGAAAGCAGGGGAAATATTGATTAATTTTGTGTCAGTTAAATCTTTATATAGATGAAAGCAAGAATAATTACTTTGGGATTGGCGACACTTTTCGCCTTTTCTGCGAAGCTGTCTGCACAACAAACGTCCTCATTATTAGCAGATCAGAATCCCAGACACCAGGAGGCTCTGGCAAAATACATCGCAGTTTCTGATTCGCTTACTCAGACACAAGGAACCACAGTTCAGGCAACCTATAAGGCCTATGATTGGTATGAAGCCAGGGAAGAGCGTAGAAAACAAAGACGCGAGCGCAACTATCAATACGACTTATATAGCTATCCTTACTATCAAAATAGTTTCTATCAGCCTTATTCAGGATATTATGGGAACTTTGGATATACCCATTGGTCCGGCCGGAATAGGTTTTGGTATGGCTGGTAGTCTTAATTTTCGCTTAAATAACCCCATATTTTATAAAAATGCAGTTTAAAAAAATAGTAACCCTGGTCGCCATTGCGGTTTCAGGGATCGTAATCTCTTCATGTTCAAGGAAAGTGACTAGAATCGACACCAATGCAACTGTCGACGTTAGTGGAAAATGGAATAATACCGATTCGAGGTTAGTTGCCCAGGAAATGACTGGAAGTGTACTTGGAGCCAAATGGTTGTCTAATCATCTCGAAGCGAAATCTGGAAAAAGACCAGTCGTCGTCGTAGGTGTGGTACAAAATAAAAGCCATGAACACATCGATGCAGAAACTTTTGTAAAGGATGTAGAAAGTGCATTTGTATCCAGCGAGCGGGTACGCCTGGTGCAGGGAGGAAAGAAACGCGAAGAACTGCGGGCAGAGAAAGCCGATCAGCAGGATAATGCTTCAGTTTCTACCATGAAAAAGTTTGGACTTGAAAATGGCGCTGATTATATCCTGCAGGGCTCCATAAATTCCATCGTTGATTCCCATAAAAGAGACAAAGTTGTCTATTATCAGGTAAACCTGGAACTGACTGACATACAGACTAATGAAGTGGTTTGGATTGGTGATAAAAAAATAGCTAAATCCGTTAAGAACTAGTCGGTAAAATCGACTTTAGCATACCATGACAAGCATCAATAGGCATTATTTTAGGGCATCAGTTCTTCTCGTTCTGATGCTTTTTCTTTTCAGTTGCGCATCCTACAATGACAAAATCGCTGCTTATTACAAACAGGTTTCCAGTGGTAATTATAAAGAAGCTCAAAAGGAACTGGAAAAGAACAGTCTGCTCGGTAAGCCCAGAAATAGACTTTTGTTGCTTTTGGAACAAGGGAAAATGAGTCACCTGAACGGCGACTATAATGAGAGTAACCGCTATTTTAACGAAGCGGATGAGCTATTCGAAAAAAGACTCGGAGGTGCCGGAGATGCAGTAGTAGGTACTTTGGTCAATCCCATGGCACAAAGTTATAAAGGAGAGGATTTCGAGAAATTCATGATTCATTACTATAAGGCGCTCAATTACCTCTACCTCAACAAAACAGAAGACGCAATTGTAGAGGCTAGAAGGATCAGCTTGCAGTCGCAGGAACAAGAGGATAAATTTGGAGAGAAGGTAAACCGATATAGTAAAGATGCTTTTTCTTTGACGCTACAGGGCTTGATCTATGAATGTGGCGGAGACATCAACAATGCTTTTATCGCTTACAGGAATGCTGCAGAAACCTATCTTGGTACGACTGATAAGACATGGTATGGAACCGCAATGCCTGTGAGCCTGCAATATGATGTGCTTAGAACAGCAGAGTTGAACGGATTTACTTCGGAAAGGCTACGATTTGAGACACTATTTGGTCTAAAATATCAAGCCCGGCCGGTATCTGAAGGAGGTGAACTCGTTTTCTTCTGGGAGAACGGACTCGCGCCGGTAAAGCAACAACAGGAATTTTTCTTTTCCCTGATCAGAAGTAGCGGAGGCGACCTCGTCTTTACTAATGCAGCAGGTACGCTATTTATACCTTACAACAGTAGTTATGGCAGTAACGACATCAATTTAAACGGTTTGAACAGTTTGAGGGCCACCTTCCCAAAATATGTTGCTCAGCACCCTCATTTTTCACTGGCCACCCTTTCTGGAAACGGTGATACGGTAAACTTTGAAAAAACAGAAGATATCAATCAGCTTGCTGTTAAAACTTTGGATCAGCGTTTTGTAAAGGAAATGGGTAAAATCCTGACCCGGCTGGCTGTGAAGAAAAGTGCGGAATACCTTTTAAAGGAAAGCTCCAAAGGAAGCGGGAAGAATGGAAAGGACAACACACTGCTGGAAGGATTAGGTTTTGGGGTTCAGCTCTATAGTCTGCTGTCGGAAAAAGCGGATACCCGGAACTGGCAGTCACTCCCTGCAGAGATAAAATATGCTCGTATTCCTTTGCAGAAAGGCGAAAATACCATTACTTTGAATCTAAATGGTGCCAATGGCACAAAAGAAACAAGAACAATAAAGATTACCGGAACAGGAAAGCTCCAGATATATAATTATGCAACAGCCCTTTGACATTACCATCGCCAATATTGATTATGCCGTTTTCCCGGAAGGGAATGATACTTACGTCATCTTTAAAGAAGGCAAGGAATACGTACATATTCAGAAGGATACCGATACCCAATGGATAAAACTAGATCCTGAAACGGCTACACCTGTATTTGAAACCAATGAGGAAATCAACAGTATTGGTGCAGCCATACTGGCTTATGTTCCTGAAGAAGAAGAAGACGAGGATTACGAAGAGGAAGCATAATTTTTATCCTGACCAGCTGTCGCGGTCCAGGCTGCGGTAATGGATGGCTTCGGCCAAATGTTCCAGTTGTATGGTTTCACTGCCCTCAATGTCTGCAATTGTACGTGATACTTTTAGAATACGGTCGTAGGCACGTGCAGAAAGTCCAAGCCTTTCCATCGCCTTTTTGATGAGGGCCTGACCAGCAGGATCAATTTTGCAAATACGTCTAACCATGTTGGGATTCATTTGTGCATTGTAGTGCAAGGCATCATTTCCCCGGAAGCGTTGGGATTGAAATGCCCTCGCCTGGATTACCCGCATCCTGATTGCTTCGCTTTTTTCTCCATCTGCCATTGAAATCAGGTCATCGAATTCCACCGGTGTGACCTCAACATGCAAATCTATCCTGTCCAGTAAGGGTCCGGAAATCTTGCTTAGGTATTTCTGTACTATACCAGGAGCGCAGGTACATTCTTTCTCCGGATGATTGTAAAAGCCGCATGGACAAGGATTCATTGAAGCGATTAGCATAAAACTGGCGGGGTATTCTACAGTAATCCTGGCCCGGGACAGCACCACGTTCCTGTCCTCCAGCGGCTGACGCATAACTTCCAGTACTGATCGCTTGAATTCCGGTAGTTCATCCAGAAACAGCACTCCGTTATGCGCCAGGGAAATTTCCCCCGGCTGGGGATTTGCTCCTCCTCCAACTAATGCAATGTCCGAAACCGTATGGTGTGGACAACGGTAGGGGCGCTCTGTCATCAGGGAATCAGCAGCGCCGAGCTTTCCTGCTACGGAATGGATTTTAGTAGTCTCCAGGGCTTCCTGTAAGCTTAATGGTGGCAATATCGTTGGCAGGCGTTTGGCCAACATTGTCTTTCCTGCTCCGGGAGGGCCAATGAGGATCAGGTTATGTCCTCCGGCAGCGGCGATTTCAAGAGCCCGCTTAATATTTTCTTGCCCTTTGACGTCAGAAAAATCATAAGAATAGCTATTTACTTTATTAAAGAACTCATCACGCGTGTTCACTACTACGGGATTATGAGTTTCGTTACCGTTAAACAAGCCAATCACTTCGCTTAGGTTCCGCAGTCCGTAAACCTGAAGGTCATTTACAATTGCTGCTTCTCTTGAATTGTCTTTAGGTAAGATAAAACCTTTAAAACCGGCATTGCGTGCTTGTATCGCTATTGGCAAAGCTCCCTTCATCGGTTGCAGCCCACCGTCCAGCGACAGTTCTCCCATAATGAAGTAGTCAGTAATCCTCTCTGTTTCAAGCTGTCCGGAAGCAGCAAGAATCCCGATAGCGATGGGTAGGTCATAGGCTGAGCCCTCCTTCCTGATATCGGCTGGTGCGAGGTTGATGACGATCTTTTGTCTGGGCATCTTTAATCCCGCCGACTGAATGGCACTTTCAATTCGTCTCAAACTTTCTTTAATCGCATTATCGGGCAAGCCTACAATATGGTAGCGCGTTCCCGCGCCTATACTCACTTCGATGGTTATGGTCAATGCATTCACGCCAAACACTGCACTGCCATAGGTTTTAATCAGCATAGTTTAAAAATAATAGTACAGGTGAAGTTAGTCCTGTTTTATGTTAAGGTGGTAAAGGCATATTGGTTTAAATAAAAAAATCCCGGCCTATTGGGCCGGGATCTTAAAATTTTCTAAGGATAATGACTTACATCCTGCCCTGAGGCATTTTAGGCATATTGCGCATCATCTTTGCTGCGGCTGCCGGATTGGAGAATTGTTTCATTACCTTCCGCATATCTTCAAATTGCTTGATCAGCTTCGTTACTTCTTCAATGGATGTACCGGAACCTTTAGCGATACGGACTCTCCTGCTTTGTTGGATACTGTCCGGATTTTCACGCTCGAATTTTGTCATTGACTGTATAACAGCTTCAACGCTTTTGAAGGCATCGTCCTCAATGTCCACATTCTTCATCATTTTACCTACTCCCGGAATCATACCCATCAAATCCTTCATGTTGCCCATTTTCTTGATCTGTTGGATCTGGTTGTAGAAGTCATTGAAATCGAACTTGTTCTTGCGGATCTTTTTCTGAAGTTCAGCTGCTTCCTTTTCGTCGAACTGCTGTTGGGCACGCTCTACCAGGGAAACAACGTCACCCATACCCAGGATCCTCGAAGCCATCCTTTCCGGATAGAATACATCCAGGGCATCCATTTTCTCTCCGGTACCGATGAATTTGATCGGTTTGTTCACCACTGACTTAATGGAAAGGGCCGCACCACCACGGGTATCACCATCCAGTTTGGTCAGTACTACACCGGTAAAGTCGAGCCTGTCATTGAAAGCTTTTGCTGTATTAACCGCATCCTGTCCGGTCATGGCATCAACAACAAACAGGATTTCGTGCGGTTTAGTATTTTCTTTTACGGCGGCGATCTCATTCATCATCTCCTCATCAATTGCCAATCGGCCTGCCGTATCTATGATGATTACATTGTTGTTTTGCTTCTTACCTTCTGCGATACCTTCCAGCGCGATGCCTACGGGATCTTTGGAAGCGATATTCGCATAGACTGGAACACCGATCTGTTCGCCGAGAATCTGCAACTGGTCTACCGCAGCCGGGCGGTACACATCGCCGGCCACCAATAAAGGTTTCTTGCCTTTACTTTTCAGGAAATTGGCCAGTTTACCTGTAAAGGTTGTTTTACCCGCACCGTTCAGTCCGGCAATTAATATGATCGTAGGGTTATTCTTTAAATCCAGTTCAGTAACCTCTCCGCCCATCAAAGCGGTCAGTTCGTCGTTCATCACCTTGGTCAGCAACTGGCCAGGAGATACCGCGGTCAATACATTTAAACCTAAAGCTTTTTCTTTAACCTCGTCCGTGAAACTTTTTGCTGTTTTATAATTTACGTCGGCATCCAACAAAGCTTTACGGATTTCCTTCATGGTTTCGGCCACGTTGATTTCTGTAATGCTTCCCTGTCCTTTTAAAACTTTAAATGCACGGTCTAGTTTATCCTGTAAATTCTCAAACATTTTCTTTAATGCTTAGTGTTCAAAATTGTAAGTTCCAAAGTTATTAATTTTGCGCTAAAGCACAGCTAATATTTTATTTAATCAGCAGCAGCAAACGCAATAAAATCAGGCTTATCTTGGGAAGGTAAAGCCAAATCCAAGGGAAAGATTCTGGCTGGCCTGGATTTCCGGATCCGAATCCTTATCAAACAATCCTACCCCATTGATCGTCACGTTCATAAATTTGTTGATCCGGGATTTTAAGGTTACGTCCAGACGATGGTCAATATGCTCTAACTTCCTGTCGTATGGAATGAACATATTATAACGGGCATATAGGAATACGTTGGTGAAGATTTGCTTTTCCCCAAAAGTACTCGTGATCTGGAAAGCCAGCTCATTCCTAAAGTTTTTGTCGGAAGGTACCCCAAAATAGTCTGCTTTTTTACTATTCGGATTTCTTGCCAGTTCTGCTTCAATAAGGGCATCCATATTCCCTATAAACGTTTGTTTGGCCGTTCCTGTACCTAATCGAGTTGAAAAATAATTAACAGGTTTATACTCAAAACCGATGGATTCCGTAATGTATCCCGGAGAGAAAAACTTAGAGATCAGTTGTTTTTGCTCATCATTATTGGGGCCGCCCCGGTAATAATTGTATCCATCATCGAATTGCGTTTCTAATGTCACCGAGCCAAAGAAAAACCAGCTTTTAGACAACTGGATATTTGCTTTATTGTCCCAAAAAATCCTGTCTTTGGTTTTCTTTTGCAACTGATCTTTGTTCTTGATCTTTCCGTATTCCATCCTCAAGTCGCTGGTATAGCTAAAGCCTTCCTTGGTGTAGGATGCTTTGTAATTGACCAGACCACCAACAGCAAATGAGTTCACCCCACCACTCCTCCAGTTCTTGGAAAAAGCACCCTGGTTCACATCTATACCAATTGTTGTAGTTGTTCTCCAATAGTTCACTTTTTCGTCGATCACCATAGGTACAATCTTTACCGGTTTAAAATCGAGGGATCCTATTCTCGATGGCAAAGGGCTACGTTTGAGTTTAATTTCCAGTCCCTTGGTGTTAATAGGGAGCGTATCAATCTCCTGAGCAAACAGGCTTGATGAGGAAATAAACAGCAATAAGAGGCAGATATTAAAACGCTTCATTATTACAAAGAAAAACAAAAATGTGATTGATTAAAAGTTTATTAGGAAACTAATTGCAAAATAAGGAGGCAGTTATCTCGTTTTTTTTAAATAATGTAGCCAGGAAAAGGGCTTCCTAACAGTCAGATAGCTCATGTTGTGCTCATTTGCATAGGCTTCCTTTTCAAAACAAATGTTGAAATAAGCCAGGTAATGATTGTTGAACCGTAGTAGGTTGGCCAGATAATGGACGAGGTAAAGCAGGAAGAAAGGCAGTAGCAGCAATTCCAGTTGCTGGCGGAAGTGAATGCGCTCATGATTGATCAGCAAAGGATCTTTCTTCAAAGCTGCATTTCTGACGATGATAAAAGGAAATATCGCCATACCGTTTGCAGGCAGTTTTGGCCATATCAGGAACCAGGGTTTCAAAACTCTTCCAGATTTACTTTTGGCAATGGAGGCAGTCTGAAAGCTGCTGGGTTGCGCTTATAGCTGACATAGCTGTTTTTCAGAAAAACCACAAAAGCGTAATCCGATGCCGTCAGTACAAATTCATAGGACGGCCTGTACTGCTGCATGAAATCAGTGATTTCATAATCTCCAATCTGCAATACCTGTTTCACATACTCCGGTCGGAAGCGGTAGTCTATAATCGCCTCCCGGTAATCTCTTTCCAGGATTTTCTGCAGGTGACGGGCATTTTTTCCTTCCCTGCTCAACAGGTTATAGATTGCATCTATACCCAGGCCAACGCCGCCAAGTCCCATATTCAGCAGATCCTTTGCTTTGCCTTTGTCTAAGGCGTATTTGTATTCTTTGAAAGTCTTATCGTATTGCTCCTTTGGGCTCAGTTTTTTAGCTAAAATGGAGACTTCACGCAGGTTGATGCCCAGTGATTTCAACTGAAAATAAACGGACTTCTGCCCCTTATACATGATGGTGTCTACCGCATAGCCTTGCAGTATGGCAAACAAAGTATCCCCCAGGGCAACTTTCACATTAAATTCTCCCTTAGTGGTATTGTAAATCCCCTCGTCTTTGCTGGCATTGTAAATAAATACTTTTGCCAGGCGGAGTTTACTGTCTTTGTCTACCACAAAGCCCTGCACATTTCCTGTCTGTGCTTTAGCTGCATCATGCAGGAAAAAAGACAGCAGTAATGCCACTGCAATCATGCAGTAAGTTCTGGAGATCAAGAAAATGCCTGATAAAAATCTCATTGAAAAACAAAGCTACAAGTTAAACAAATGCCTCAGATATAACTTAACATTATTTAACTAAGATCAGTTTTTGCCCAATTTTAATACCAGTATCTGCCAGGTTGTTTAGTAGCTTCAATTCTTCTATGCCAATATTAAAGCGTTTGGATATGCTGTATAGGGTATCTCCCTTTTGGACGGTATAAGTTTTATCTGCGGGAATGGCCAAAGGATCTGAGCTTGGTAGCGGTGTAACCACTTTGGATGTCTCGCCCTGCTTTACCGAATCCGCTACAGGTTTCCTGGATGAGGAAGGTCTATACACAGGAGCAGGTGGCAGGTCCGGATTCACTACCGGTGCAGAAATCCTTAAGGTATCTGGGGTTTTGATGACCTGTTTGGAGGGAGGTGTAGCCACTGGGGTAAATTTCTTCTGTTCTTTAGGAATGTTGGCATTGATTTCCGTAAATACCCGGTCTTCGCGTTTCAATTTCTCATTTTCCGATTCCGGAATGTCGTATTGGTACAACTGGTATTTATCGATCACATTGATCAGCAGGTTCGGGTAGTTCGGGTTGGTGGCATAGCCCGCAGTTTTCAATCCTCTGGCCCAGTTTTTATAGTCGTTTTTGTCCAGTTCAAACAAGAAACTGTAGCGTTTCCGCTTCAAAAATTCAGAATGGTCCTTGTATGATTCCCTGGCGTCTTTGTACACACGGAAGCAATCGTCGGCCTTGTCGTCGTCTTTATAATATCCCTTCCCTTTCCAGTCTGAGGTACATTTGATGCCGAAATGGTTGTTGGCATAACGCGCGAGGCTGCTGTTGCCACTCCCCGATTCAATGATCCCTTGTGCCAATGTAATACTAGCTGGAATCCCATACCGGTTCATCTCTTCTATGGCCACATCCTTAAACAACTGAATGTAGCTCAGTGTGGTCTGTGATTTAAAATCAGGATTGGATTTGTTGGCTGCTTTCTCAATCTTCTTATTGTTGCGGCTATATTGCCTCGACTTACAGGCAGAGAAAAAGATGGCGATAATGGCAAGGCTGAGTATTTTATTGTTCATTGTTATTTTTTCCGGATGATGAATAGACCATCCCTTACCGGGAGGATCAGCTTTTCTACGCGCTCATCTGCTGCGATCTTGTCGTTAAATGTAGTGATATTTTTGGTGTCTTTGTCGGGATTGTTGTTCAGCACTTTTCCGCTCCAGAGTACATTATCTACGATGATGAGTCCTCCTTTTCTCACGCGATCAAAGACCATGTCATAATAGGTGCCATTGTTTTTCTTATCGGCGTCAATGAAAACGAGGTCGAAACTTTCTTCAAGCGTCTGAAGGGTTTGGTTGGCATCGCCAAGGATATAACTGATCTGCTCATTGTATGCTGAAGCAGCGAAATTCCTGCGTACCATATCTTCCAGCTCCTCGTTGATGTCCAGGGTGTACAGCATCCCATCTTCAGTAAGACCTTCTGCCAGGCAAATCGTCGCATACCCGGTGAAGGTTCCTATTTCCAGGATGCGCCTGGGACTGGTCATTTTACTGAGCATGCTCAGTACCCTGCCCTGATAATGTCCTGATAGCATTCGGGGCATCAGTACTTTGAGCTGGGTTTCGCGGTCTATTTGTTGTAGTAGCTCTGGTTCTGGTTCGCAATAGTTGAGCAGTAGTTGCTGTAAGTCGTCGTTGATGAGGCTCATGTTCTTAGGTTAAACGGTTGGCTTCCATGAAATATTGCAGGATGATCGTGGCGGATATGGTATCAACCCTTTCCTTATTCTGACGGTCTTGTTTTTTCAATCCGCTCTGCAGGATCGTTTGATGGGCGAGTTTGGAAGTAAAGCGCTCATCGATCCAATGTTGAGGGATGTCCGGATAGGTTTTTTTCAACGTTCTTGCAAAACCTTTTACATGCTGGGCAGAATCAGAGGGGGAGCCATCCATTTGTTTTGGATCACCAAAGACGAAGGCAGAAACGGTTTCCGTAGACAGGTACTTCTTTAAAAATTCCATGATGTCTTTAGGGTGTACCGTATCCAGTCCGGTTGCAATGATCTGCAGAGGGTCGGTGACGGCAAGGCCGATTCTCTTTGTGCCGTAATCAAAAGCTAAAATCCTGCTCATATTTTTTTGAGGGGAAAAATACGCCCTCCCGGGTCAAAGATAAGAAAGGATTTCAGAACAGAACCGGCAGATCCGCTATTGGGCAGAATCAGGACTGAAATGGGATTTGGAGGGAATTGCTTCGGGTTTTGGGTACCTTTACCCGAAGCAGGCCCAACCAAAGCCCAACGGAATCCCCAAGCTGGTAGTTAGGTGGTATTTCTTAAAATTTTACTATTTTGCACCAAATGCAGTTTAAAAACATCATAGGTCAGGAGCAGGTTAAGCAGCAATTGTTGCAAACGGTGGCGGAGAACAGGATCAGTCATGCGCAGTTATTTCTGTCCTGTGACGGAAGCGGTGCGCTACTCCTGGCTATTGCCTATGCGCAGTATATCAACTGTATTGATAAGCAGTCTGATGACAGTTGTGGCCTGTGCTCTTCCTGTCGTAAATACGAACGCTACATCCATCCCGATCTGCATTTTTCTTATCCTTTTTTTGCGTCGAAAGATGTCCGGATAGCCGTAGATGTACTCGAAGAATGGCGGAGTATGTTGTTGGAAGATCCCTATTTCGATATGGACATCTGGCGGTCGAAACTGAGCGCGGAAAATAAACAGGCAAATATCAACATTGCTGAATGTCACGACATCATCAAAAAATTGAGCTATAAAGCTTTTGAGGGTGATACCAAGGTCCTGATCATGTGGCTGCCTGAATACCTCGATAAAGAGGGCAACTCTTTACTCAAGATCATAGAAGAACCACCTGCAAATACCTTGTTCCTATTGGTGGCCAATAATCAGGAACAGATCTTATCTACGTTACTGTCAAGGACGCAGATCGTAAAAATACCCAAGCTAGACTATGGCACCATGGAGACTTACCTGATGGAAGAACATGGGCTTTCCGAAAATCAGGCTACAGAATACAGCTTTCTGGCAGATGGAAACCTGATTGAGGCGAAACAGCTGATCTTACATACCCAAAATGAGCACGCAGACAAGTTTGCAGAATGGCTGAGGATGGGATATGGGAACCGGGTACTAGACCTCACCGTCTTTACCGAGCAGATTGCTGGCTGGGGCAGGGAAAACCAAAAAAACTTTTTAAAGTACGGGATCAGTTTCATGAGAGAATGCAGTTTATTGCTCTCCGGGGCCGAAGAACTGGTGAAATTGCCGGGCGCAGCTCTAGATACCGCAAAGAAATTATCGACCCATGTCCTGAGCCTGAACATGGCCGATGCTATTATTTCAGAATTGGAAAAGGCTCATTATCATATAGAAAGAAATGCGAACCCGAAAATTCTGTTTTTAGATGTATCTTTACAGCTAGTAAAAATAATTAAGTTTAAAACGCTCCCTAAGGGGACTCAATATATATACAATTAATTATGGGATGTGGAAGTTGTTCTACAGGAGGCGGTTGCGCCCCCGCAGGCTGCAAAAGTAATGGCTCATGCCTTACTGGCGGATGCGGAAAAATGGAAGTTTACGATTGGCTGTCTAACTTAGATACGCCTTCTAATTATACACCTTTTCAGGTTATCGAAGTTAAATTTAAAGGCGCAAGGAAGGAATTCTTCCTGAATGTCGATAATATTTACCTGGAAATTGGAGAGTTGATCGCTGTGGAAGGCCCTACGGGCGGATACGACATCGGCCATGTTTCCCTCACGGGTGAATTGGTGCGGATGCAGATGAAGCGCCGCAAAACACCGATCGATCAGGTCACCAGAAAAGTGTACCGGAAAGCTACAGAAGCTGATGTGGAGAAATGGAAGATCGCCAAAGGACTGGAGTGGGAAACGATGCACAAAGCGCGTACCCTTGCCCTTGATCTTCGCTTGTCTATGAAAATCAGTGATGTCGATTATCAGGGAGATAAAACCAAAGCCACCTTTTTCTATACTGCTGAAGGCAGGGTAGATTTCAGGGAGCTGATCAAAAAAATGGCTGAAACATTCCGCATAAGGATTGAAATGCGTCAGATCGGAATGCGTCAGGAAGCTGGCCGCCTGGGCGGTATTGGATCATGCGGGCGCGAACTGTGCTGTTCTACCTGGCTTACAAATTTCAAGACCGTATCTACTGCTGCTGCAAGGTATCAGAATCTTTCTTTGAATACACTAAAGCTGGCCGGGCAATGCGGTAAACTGAAATGCTGTCTGAACTATGAACTGGATACTTATCTGGATGCGTTAAAAGATATTCCCGACCGTATAGAGGCATTGCAGACCGAAATTGGTGTGGCCCGTCATCAGAAAACGGACATCTTCAAGAAAATCATGTGGTTTGCCTATCCAAATACTGAGGACTGGATCCCATTGAAAGTCGATCGGGTAAAGGAAATCATGGCCATGAACAAGCGTGGTCAGAAACCGGTTAACCTGAAAGAGGAAGCATTGGAACTGACACCTGTTGCTGTAGTGGAGAAGACCCATGATTATGAAAATGTGGTGGGTCAGGACAGTTTGACCAGGCTCGACGATAAATCGAGAAATAAGAACAATAGAAACAACAGGAATAAAGGGAACGATAGAAATAAACAGGTCAAGGGAAATCAGCCTGCATCATCCGGGAAACCTGCTCAGCCTGAAGCCAGAAAAGGTCAACAACCGAAGCAGGCGCAACAGGGACCTCAGCAGGCAAAACCGGCTCAGGGGGGAAGGACTCCGCAACAAAATAAGCCCGGACAACAGCCCAAGCAGAACCAGCAGCCCAGGCCACCAAGACCCGAAGGACAGAAAAAAGAAAATGCAGCAGTAATGGGTACTCCTGCGGAAGGTTTGAACACTCAGGAGGGCGTGCCCGCGACGGGGCAGCCATCTGCCAACAGAAACCGCAACCGCAACAACCGCAGAAAGAAACCAAAAGACAATAAGCCTAAAAATGAATCAGAATAAGCTTTTGATTTTATTTATTGCCCTGTTCAGTTCCATAGTCGCATTGCTTGGATGTGAACAGGGCACTATGGTAGACAGCAATATGAGCATGCCTTCCCGAAACTGGAACTATGCAAATAAGGTGAAGGTTCAGGTTGAGATCAAAGACCAAAATAGGCCAGTAGACATTCATTTTAAGCTCAGGCATACTGCCGACTACCGATATTCCAATATATTTGTTCTGCTGCATATCAAAGGCGCAGGAGGTACTAAGAGAACGATTCGATACGAGTATAAGCTGGCCCAGCCGGACGGACAATGGAACGGATCAGGCTCTGGCAACCTATTTACCTATACCCTGCCATTGCTCACCAATTATAAATTTCCGGTTCCCGGAAAATATGACCTGGAAGTAGAGCAAAATATGCGTGATAACCCTCTTCAGGAGATCAGCGATGCAGGGATTAAAGTATCACAGCAAGGGCAGTAACTGCTCCAAGGCCATTCCCCTCGATCCTTTTAATAAAACCAGATGGTCTTTTATGGGATTGATTGCCAGGAATTCTTTAGCCTCAGCAGGACTGTTGAAGAATAGCGCATCCAGTTCATCCTTTAACGTGTAGAATTGCTTTCCAATCAGTATGACGGTATCCAGATCTAATAATGCGGCCTCCTGGGCAATCAGGTCATGCTGTTCAGCAGATTCAGTCCCCAACTCAAACATATCTCCTATGATCACCGTTTTATGCGCAGCATTGAGCAGCGCAATATTTTTCAGCGCGGCAGACATGCTGCTGGGATTGGCATTGTAAAAATCGCAAACGACCGTGTTATGCGCTGTTTTACTGATCTGAGAACGGTTGTTTTTAGGGATATACCCCGACAAACCTTTGTTGATCTGAACTGGATTTACTTCGAAAAACTGTCCGATACAGATTGCTGCCAATATATTTTCAAAATTATAAGCGCCTGTAAGGTTAAGTCCGGTTTGGTGGTCACCAGTGTTATCGCTCCAGGAGATTTCAATGAAAGGGTCAGTTTTCAGCAGTTTTCCCCATACAGAGTTGTTGCTTTCTGTGCCGTAGTAAATGATTTTATGGAGTGCTGCGGTTTCGCTCATTTCCAATAGGTGCTGGCTATCGTGGCAAACAAAGGCGAAACCGTCATGTAGTTTCAAATAAGCGTACAGTTCGGCTTTCCCCTTTTTTACGCCTTCAAATCCACCGAAGCCATCCAAATGAGCCATGCCTACATTGGTGATGAGCCCATGCGTGGGTTGCGCGATGCTGCAAAGAAATTCGATCTCCTTCTGGTGATTGGCACCCATTTCGATAATGGCGATCTCGATATCTTTCTGAATTGAAAGGATAGATAAAGGGACACCGATATGGTTGTTGAGATTTCCTTTGGTAGCAAAAGTTCTGTATTTTTCCGATAAAACAGCATTAATCAGTTCTTTAGTCGTAGTTTTTCCATTGCTGCCAGTAAGGCCTATTACCGGAATGTTGAGCTGAGCCCGGTGGTATGTGGCCAGCTGCTGTAAGGCGGTTAATACATCTGGAACCAGCAAATAGCGTTCGTCAAGCTGGTAGTCGGGATTGTCGATGATGACATAGGCGGCCCCATCATTGATTGCTTTTTCTGCAAACTGGTTGGCATCAAAGTTTTCTCCCTTTAATGCAAAAAATAAGCAACCTGGGCTGATGGTCCTTGTATCTGTAGAGATGCCAGGGTGTTTCAGGTAATGTTGATACAGGGAGTCGATACTTGTCATGGGAGAAAAGGAATAAATGATATGGTAAAATTACGTTATGAAAGAGAAACAAAAAATAAACTTTAGTATTTTGTACACTTAAACCAGATTTTATGAGCCGTATTGTCTTGCCTTTCCTGTTTTTGATCCTGGTTTGCAATGTTGCGGTAGGACAATTGAAATCTCCAGATGAATTTTTGGGTTATGAACTGGGCAGCAGGTTTACCTCACATGAGCGGGTACTGGAATACTTCCGCTACCTGGGAAAGGCTGAAGGTGTGCGTCTTCAAAGTTATGGAAAAAGCTATGAGCAGCGGGAATTGCTGGTTGCCATTGTTTCCTCCAGGGAAAACATGGAAAATCTGGAGCAGATCCGTCGTTCAAACCTAAACCTGAGTAAAGCGAAACCCTCCGATCTGAATAAGCAACCGGCTATTCTTTGGTTAAGTTACAACGTACATGGTAATGAAGCCAGCAGTACAGAAACGGCAATGAAAATGCTGTATGAGCTGGTTGTCAGGAAGACAAAAAACATACAGGAATGGCTGAAGAATACTGTGGTGGTCATTGATCCCTGCCTGAACCCCGACGGGAGAGAACGGTATGTCAATTATTTCAATGAAGTGAGTGGCTCGAAGCCAAATGCCAATCCTATGGCGAGAGAGCATTTTGAACCCTGGCCGGGCGGTCGGTACAATCACTATTATTTTGATCTCAACCGGGATTGGGCATGGCAAACACAAGTGGAGACCAAGCAGCGGCTGAGGCTTTACCAGGACTGGATGCCGGAATTGCATGTCGATTTTCATGAGCAAAACTACAATGAACCCTATTATTTTGCCCCTGCGGCAGAACCAATACATGAAGATGTTTCAAAATGGCAGAGAGATTTTCAGGTCATCGTAGGGAAAAATAATGCAAAGTATTTTGATGAACAGGGCTGGAAATATTTTACGAAGGAACGCTTTGATCTCTTGTATCCTTCCTATGGAGATACCTATCCGCTGTATAATGGTAGTATTGGGATGACCTATGAACAGGGAGGTATTGGTGCCGGACTTGCGGTGGTGACCATTGATGGCGACACGCTGACTTTAAAAGACCGCATAGATCATCATTATGTGAGTGGGATGGCTACACTGGAAACGGTCTCCAAACATGCGACGAAGCTGGTCGAAGAGTTTAGACTGTATTTTCAGCAAGCTGTTGAGGTGCCGCAGGGCGTTTATAAAACCTATGTAGTGAAAGCCCAAAATGTGAACAGGCTAAAACGGCTCAGTAAACTATTGAAAGACAATGGAATTTCTTTTGCCTATGGTTCAGTGGAAAAAAATTGGCGCGGCTATAATTTTGAGACTAAAAAGACCGAAAACTTTAAGCTGGAAAGGAATGACCTGGTGCTGAACCTTCAACAGCCTAAGGCGGTATTGGCGAATGTGCTTTTTGAGCCACAGACCTCTATTAAGGACTCCAATACTTATGACATTACTGCATGGGCCCTTCCCTATGCCTATGGGCTAAAAGCTTACGCCCTTAAAGAGCCTGTAAAAGGTTTGTTCACAGAGATAGCGGAAGAACCTAAGAGCGAGATTGGGGAAAAGCCTTATGCCTGGATTTTTCCCTGGAATTCTCTGGAGGATGCGCAATTGCTGATTGCTTTACAAAAGGCTGGAATTAAAGTGCGAATGGCAGAGGAGGGATTCACTTCTGCAGGCAAGGTCTTTCCTTCAGGGTCGATCCTGATATATCGTAATGAGAATGAAAAATTAGTCAGGAATTTATCGGCAAAAATTTTAGCTATACAGAGGGAACTTGGCCTTTCTGTTTATTCCAGTCCAAGCGGCTACGTGGAAAAAGGAAAAGATTTTGGGTCTACAGTGTACCCCGTCTTGAGCATCCCCAAAGTTGCGGTTGTTTCCGGTATGGGGATTTCTTCCCAGAGCGTCGGAGAAATCTGGCATTTTTTTGAGCAGGAGCTTCATTATCCCATTACAATGATTGCAGAGCACCATTTGTCGGTATTAGATATCAATAAAATTAACGTATTGATCTTACCTGATGGGGTATATGCAGATCATACTAATGAGAAATTAGAAGACTGGATTAAACTTGGCGGAAAAGTGATCTTATTTGAGGACGCAATAGCTGCTGTAGCTGGGAAGAAGCCATTTTCGGTTAAGCTAAAGGACACTTTGAAAGAGGAAGAATCACAGACAGGTTTTAAGAAGTACGGTGAGCGAAAACAGGAGGACATGTCCAACGCTATTCCTGGAGCGATATTTAAGGTAGAGCTCGACAGTAGTCACCCGTTGTCGGCCGGCTTGGGAGATTACTATTACACTTTAAAGACAGACGATAAAATTTATGACCCCTTGACAAAAGGATGGAACGTAGGTGTTTTAAAACCAAATGCTTACATGGCGGGGATAGCAGGGAAATCAGTGTTGCGAAAGCTGGATCAAGGGATGTTGTTTGGTGTACAATCTATCGGAAAAGGTGTGGCTGTTTATTTAGGCAGTGATATATTATTTCGATCTTTTTGGGAAAATGGAAAACAAATGTTTGCAAACGCTGTTTTTCTAATAAACTAGCAGTAATAGAACGTTTTAGATTCCCAGTCTGATAAGTGCCAAGCGAAACATTTTTAAAATCCCCCTATTTGCTAGAATTTGTTAAAAAATGTTAAATATTTTGTGACGATCACTTGTAAGGATGCTTTTCGGATGAAAAGGGATGTGAATCTAGGTTTGTCGAAATAAAATTCTGCATATCTCCGGTTTTTAGTCATTTTGAGTTGTTTTTCATTGTCATTTTAATGTCATTTAGTTGTGGGCGTTTAAAAAGACTTATGCAAGCATATCAAATTCTTTATATTTGGTTAATTATTGACTAACCTAAATTTTATTTTTTATGAAAAAACTTGTACAAAGTTTGTTCATTTTGCTGTTCATAGCGGGCACCGCTATGGCTCAAGATCGAACTGTTACAGGAACGGTTACAGGCAAGGATGACGGTCTTCCTCTTCCTGGTGTAACGGTTTTAGTTAAGGGTACTAAAAATGGTACTCAAACAGGCGCAGATGGTAAATATGCAATATCTGTACCTTCCGGTTCTGTAGAATTGGTGTTTTCTTATCTGGGATTTACTACCCAGACAATTTCAAGTGCTTCTAGTGTAGTGAACGTGACTTTACAATCGGATGCAACCGCTCTTTCTGAGGTTGTGGTAACTGCAGTTGGTATCACAAGAGAGGCCAAATCATTGGGATATTCAGTGAGTACGATCAAAGGTGATGAGCTGACCAAGGCCAGAGAGACGAACGTAATCAACTCTCTTGCTGGTAAAGTATCTGGTGTAAGGGTGACTTCACAGTCGGGAACTGTAGGTGGTTCGTCTAAGATCATCATCAGGGGAGCTTCATCATTCAACTCAGGTAGTACATCCAATCAGCCCATTTTCGTGATTGATGGTTTACCTGTAGACAATAGCTCGCAACAGGTGAATACCATCTCGACCAGTTCAGTTCCTCAAGGAAGTGCAGGATCAGATTATGGAAACAGAGCCGGGGATTTAAACTCCGACGATATTGAATCCATGACGGTTTTGAAAGGTGCTGCCGCAACAGCGCTTTATGGTGCGCGTGCAAAAAATGGCGCAATTGTAATTACGACCAAAAAAGGTAAAAAAGGTCAAACGACAATTACTGTAAATTCTTCGACTCGATTTGATAATGTGCTGAAACTGCCAAGTTTCCAGAATGAATATGCGCAGGGTGTACAAGGTGTATATAGCACCGGACCAACTGTCAACAGTTCAAGTTTGAACGGCTGGGGACCGAAAATCAGCGAGGTGCAGGACAGGAAGTTTACAGATTATCTGGGCAATCAGGTTACTTTGCAGGCTTACCCTGACAACGTGAAAGATTTTTACAATACAGGAAAAACCTATATTAATTCTGTTTCTTTTGATGGCGGTGGTGAATCTGGTGATTATCGGTTCGGATATACTAATACTATCCAGGACGGTATTATTCCTAATGAGAAATTGAAAAAGAATGTTGTTAGTTTTAATGCAGGAAGAACTGTAGCTCCCGGGCTCGATGTACGTACCAATGTGAACTATACCCGTACAGTTGCAGATGGACGTCCGGTACAAAGTTCTAATAACCCGAGTGTACTTCAATCTATAGTTTACGGTCTTCCTAGAACAATTGACACAAAAGTATTGAAAGACAATTATTTTGATCCGGTTACTAAACAGCAAATCGCACTTACACCAACACGGACAGGTAATAACCCGTACTGGGTAGTTAATAATAACAACTTTTCAAATGTTGTTGACCGTGTTTATGGTAACGCGATCGTAACTTATAAACCATTGAATTGGTTGACAATTTCCAATAATCTAGGTACTGACTTCTACAATGAATTTAGAAGAGGAGTAACAAGACAGGGAACAATTGGTTCATTAACAGGAGATTTCTACGCAGCAAATATTTACAACAGGATCATCAACAATGACCTCTTGCTTACTGTCGATCAGAAATTGACAGAGGACCTGAGCTTGAAAGTAATTGGTGGTTACAATATTTTTGAAAATTTCTACCGTCGCGATCTTTCAGATGCGCAGCAATTAATTGCTGATCAGTTATACAATTATGCGAATGCAGGAAGTGTGGTGACTACAAATACTTCTAATCAAAAACGTATTCAAGGTGTATATGGTGATGTTGGTCTATCTTACAAAGATTATTTGTTCTTAAATGTTACGGGAAGAAATGACTGGTCATCTACATTACCTGTAAATAACAGATCATATTTTTACCCTTCAGTAAGTTCAAGTTTTGTATTTAGCGAGTTGCTTCCAAAAAGTGATTGGTTTAACTATGGTAAATTAAGAGCGAGTTATGCTAACGTAGGTAGTGATACTGATCCATATCAAGGTGTATTCCAGTATTCTCCAATAAGCGCAGCCTTTGCACAATATGGATATGGTTCTACATTTCCATTTAATGGCGTATTAGCATTCAGTAGCCCTGCTACTATCCCAAATTTAAACTTGAAACCACAAAATCAGGCTTCTTATGAAGTTGGTGCTGAGCTGAGATTTTTGCAGAGCCGTGTGAACTTGGATGTAACTTATTACAATACCAATACTTCAGATCAGATCGTGCGGTTGCCTTTGCCACAATCAACAGGTTATTCTGCGGCGTTGTTGAATGCTGGATCTGTTAAAAATAGCGGTTTTGAGATCGTTTTGGGACTGATTCCTTTTAAAACGCAAGACTTTACCTGGAACATGGATGTAAACTTCTCGAGAAATATTCAAAAAATCGAGTTGCCATCTAATCTAGCTTCTTACTCATTGGCTAGTGGTTGGAGTGGATTGTCAATCAAAGCTGAATCAGGAAAACCATTTGGAATTTATGGTGTGGCTTGGGAAAGAGATGGTTCAGGAAATTTGGTTATCGACCCTGCTACTGGACTTAGAAGAACAGTTAGTGACAAAAGGTTAGGCAATATGAGCCCTGACTGGTTAGGTGGAATCAACAATAGCTTTTCTTATAAGGGAGCTTCACTGAGCTTCCTGGTAGATATCAGAAAAGGTGGAGTTATCTATTCTAACTCAGTATCTTCATTAAGAACCAGTGGTTTGGCTGAAGAAACATTGTTGAATAGAGGTCGGGTATTTATAGATAAAGGAGTCAATCCTTCCGGAAATGCAAACGTAACACCAGTTACAAGTATGCAGGATTACTGGGCTCAATATACAACTACAAACACTGAAGCAAATATATTTGATGCTTCTTATGTAAAGCTTAGAGAGGTTAGGTTGTCGTATCAAATACCTGCTAAAGTTTTCCAAACAAGTGCTAAATTTATTAAAGGAGCGGAGATTGGTGTAGAAGGCAGAAACTTATGGATTATCCATGACAACGTTCCGCACATTGATCCTGAGGCTAACTTCTTCGGAACAGAGAGTGTTGCTGAAGGGGTTGAGTTTAACTCAATACCATCAACAAGAACAATTGGTTTCAATATCAGACTTAAGATTTAATGAAAATGAAAAAGATAATATATACGTTTAGTGTCTTGACCATGTTGTTGACACTATCTTCATGCAAGAAATATCTTGATATAAACACAAGTCCAAATACGGCTGAACAGGTTGATCCGAAGTTACTTTTCTCTTATGCAACCGTGGCTTATATGAACTTAAGATCAAGTGGAGATTTATACATTCCTATGGGACTGGCCAGCCAATCCCTTAACGCTGGAGGAAATAATCCCACAGGTTGGTCGGGTGGAGACCCAAGCCCAGATATTTATACATTCTCGGCGAACTTTTTCAACAATACTTGGGTATCTTTATACGTAAGAGGTGGTGCCAATCTTCAACAGGCAATTAGACTTTCAGAGGCTGCTACCCCGGTAAATAATAATGCTGCTGCCCAAAGCAAAGTATTGTTAGCAATGATGGTTTATGATATTACAACGACCTTCGGAGATGTGCCTTTTACGGAGGCGTGGAAATCTGAGATTTTGTATCCAAAATTTGATGATCAAAAAACTGTTCTTGAGGGTACATTAACTCTTCTAGATCAAGCACTAGCACAATTCGATGTAAATAGCCCATTAAAAATTGGTGCTAATAACGATGGATACGATTTGCTTTATAAAGGCGATATCGCGAAATGGAAAAAATTGGCCAAATCGTTAAAATTACGCACGTTGTTAACAATGGTTGATAAAGAATCTTCTAAAGCAGCTGCTATTGGTGCACTACTGACTGATGCTACACAACCCATGGTTAGTGCCGTAGCAGATAACGTTGCTATTCCATATCAGGACGTGGCTAATAAAAGAAATCCGAAATATGCGATTAGCTTGCAATACAATAGCGGTGTAAACTTCTTCTTTGCAAGTAAACCTGTTGTAGACATTATGAATGCAGCTCCAATCGCTGACCCAAGATTGCCTAGGTTTTTTGATAAGCCAGCAAGTCAGGCAACTTATATTGGAGTAGCCCCGGGCGCTGATGCTGTGGATGCTGTTAATCCAAGGATCGCAGCTACTTTACATTCCCCTGCTGCACCAGAAGTTTTCTATACTTATCAAGAGCAACTATTTGCCGAGGCAGAGGTATATGCGAGAGGATTAGGCGTTGCTGTAGATTTGACCAAAGCAACAACATTGTTCAAGCAGGGAGTTGAAGAGTCAAGCAAGTTTTTTGGAGTAAGTGCTACGAATGCAACTGCTTTCTCTGCGGCCTTCCCCGCATTCACTACTCCAGCTGCAGCTATAAAGGCAATTCACGAACAACAATGGGTTGATAAAATGGATCGTGGTTTGGATGCATTCACTCAGTGGAGAAGGTCGGGTCCAGATGGAAGTGAGGTTCCTGTGTTGACTTTGCCGATAGGTGCGCCAGCCGGACCTATTTTTAGAAGATTTGAATATCCAATCACTAATGAGATTTCAAATAATCCTAATGCGCCAAAGACAACAGTGAGATATAATGAAAAAATGTGGTTCGATTTATAATAGAAATATGAAAAAGCTTATAATATTACTTTCTCTGACTTCAGCATTTTTTCTGCAGTCATGTGAAAAAAAAGGTCCTGGGGATAACTATGATTTTAGCAATTCTCTTCCAGCCTATGTGGAAATAACAACGAAAACTAATTTGGGTGTTGTTCAAGGTAATAGTGCTACCATAGCATTACGTTTGAAAACAGCTGTTCAACAGGATGTAGTGGTTAGCTATTCGGTGACTGGAGCATTTTCTACAACTGGAACTGTCACTATACCAAGAGACGGATTAACAGCGAATGCAGTTGTTGCTGTACCTGCTGGTATTGTGCCTGCTGCATCTGCAAGTGCAACCGCTGTATTTAAAATAACGGGGGCAAAAAAAGGAACTGAAGATTTATCTATAGGTGCCTTGGGTGCAAATAGCAATGAGATTAGAAACATTGTTGTTGGAAAGAATCTAATTGGTGTAACAAGTGATGCTGTTTCGATTAAGGAAACGATTGCAGATCAAACTATAAAAGTTCCGATAACTATAACTTCTGCTTTGAAGTCACAGACGAGCTTGACCTATACGTTAGTTCCTAAGGCTGGAAATTCTGCAAATAATTTAGAACTGATTTCTGCTAATCCATTGGTAATTGCTGCAGGGGCAACAACAGCTACAATTGAGATTAAAGTCAAAGACAATTTGACTTTAAATGCTGATAATGTATATGAGCTTAGGTTGACCGGCGCGACTGCACCTGTTGGTTCTGAGGTTTCTATAAATGCTGATAAAGCTTTGTATACTATTACGGTCACGGATGATCTAAAAACAGTTGGATTTGCAACTACTACAGCGGTAGATGTTACAGCATCTGGTAATAGAAATTTTGAAGTGAAATTATCTGCTCCAAGTTCAGCTGCAATCACCGTTCCTTATAGTATTGAGGGTGGTGTTGTTGGTACAGATTATATATTGAGAACTACAGGAACATTGACATTTCCAGCAGGAACAACGACAAGCAATATTAACTTAGATATTCTACCTACTTATGTTAAAGGAAAAGTTTTGAAAATCAAACTAGATTCTATAACAGGTGATGTAGAGGCAAGTTTAGGTACTGCTAAAGAATTAACAGTTAATCTCAAATAAGAATAACCTAATTCATGAAAAAGGGCGGATTTTTTATCCGCCCTTTTTCATTTAAAAAGCCCCCCAACCACCACCGCTCTATTATCCTCAATATGTCCTACCGGAAAATCAAACCATACCGGATATCCATATTTCTTCACCACTTCCCAGATCACTTCCTCTGGTGATTGTCCAAATGGCATTTTCTCTTCAGGGAGTTCATTAAATGCACCCACAATCAGCCCTTTCAATTTATCTAGTTTTCCTGCCCTTTTCAGCATCCGCATCAGGCGGTCTATCGCTGCGGGACGCTCGCCAACATCTTCAATAAACAGCACCTTGTCGGTATAATCTATATCAGATGAAGAGCCATGCATCATCACCAGTAAAGTAAGATTACCACCAATAACAATTCCCTCCATGTCACCCTTTCTGTTCATAACTGAGGGCGTATAATCGTACTCCAACTGCTCTCCGAATAATGCCGCCTTTAACGAAGCCAATGACTCTGGTGTAGCCTCATCAAAAGTGTAAGGCATCTGTCCATGGATGCTCTGAATGCCAAACTGCGCATAAATATGTGATAAGAGCACAGTAATGTCACTGAATCCTACAATCCATTTAGGATGCTCTAAAAAGGCGCTAAAGTCCAGGTCATCTACAATTCGAATACAGCCATAGCCTCCTCTGCCAGCAACAATAGCTTTTACAGAAGGATCATCTAAAAAACCTTGTAAATCTGCTGTACGCAGCTCGTCATCGCCAGCAAATTGGTGTTGGGCAGCACCCACACTCTTACCCAGGACCACCTCCAATCCCCAGGATTTAAATACCTCCAGCGCTTTGGAAATATCTCTGGGAAGTTTACTTGCCGGACAAACGATCGCAATTTTGTCGCCTTTTTTTAAATATGCTGGCTGTTTAATCATTGGTAAAACACTTATCTTTGACAAATTAATAAAAATAGTTTTGGATAGCAGTAAAATAAAAAGATATACCGTAACGGCAGCTTTGCCTTATACAAATGGTCCTGTACACATTGGCCACCTGGCTGGAGTTTACCTGCCTGCTGATACTTACGTACGTTACCTGAGGTCAAACAAAAGGGATGTGAAATTCATTTGCGGATCTGACGAAAATGGTGTTCCCATCACGCTGAAGGCTAAAAAAGAAGGAACAACACCGCAAGCCATTGTAGATAAATACCATAAGATCATCGGCGATTCATTTAAAGAGTTTGGGGTTTCTTTCGATATCTATCACCGTACTTCTTCTGCTACACACCATCAGACGGCTTCAGATTTTTTCCTGAACCTTTATGAAAAAGGGGTATTTACCGAGGAAATCACCGAGCAATATTACGACGAGAAAGCACAAACTTTCCTCGCTGACCGCTACATCACCGGTACTTGTCCAAAATGTGGCAATGAAAATGCCTATGGCGACCAATGTGAAAACTGTGGCAGTACTTTAAATGCCACAGACCTCATCAATCCTAAATCGACCCTCTCCGGTGAACCTCCCGTGCGCAAAGAAACCAAGAACTGGTTTCTCCCTTTGGATAAATATGAGGATCAGCTGAGAAATTATATCGACAGCCATAAGGAGTGGAAACCAAATGTATTCGGACAGTGTCAGAGCTGGTTGAATGCAGGTTTACAACCACGCGCTATGACCCGGGATCTGGACTGGGGCATTCAGGTGCCTGTAAAAGGTGCCGACGGAAAGGTTTTGTACGTTTGGTTTGATGCACCTATCGGTTACATCTCGGCCACTAAAGAACTGTTCAACTATGCCAGACTGGATGTATGGAACCCGAAAGCGGAAGAGTTTTACATCAATCAGAAAGAAGTAGAAAAAGGCAATTGGGAAGACTACTGGAAAGATGAAAGCAGCAAACTGGTGCACTTTATCGGTAAAGACAATATTGTGTTCCATTGCATTATTTTCCCGGCAATGCTGATGGCGCATGGCGATTATATCCTGGCAGACAATGTACCCGCCAATGAATTTCTCAACCTGGAAGGTCAGAAGATCTCCACCTCCAAGAACTGGGCGGTATGGCTCAATGAATACCTTGAAGAGTTCAAAGATAAACAGGACGTACTGCGTTATGTGCTGACCGCCACCGCTCCGGAAACGAAGGACAACGACTTTACCTGGAAAGATTTCCAGGCCAGAAATAACAACGAGCTGGTAGCTATTCTCGGCAATTTCATCAACCGGGTTACGGTGCTGACGCATAAATATTTCGGAGGCAAAGTACCTACTTGCATGACCATCACCCCGGAAGATCAGCAGGTCATAGATGACCTGGCTGCTTATCCGGCTAAAATCAGTGCATCTATAGAAAACTACCGTTTCAGGGAAGCGCTCACAGAGGTAATGAACGTGGCGCGATTGGGTAATAAATATCTGGCGGATACCGAGCCGTGGAAAGCCATCAAAACAGATGAAGACCGCGTAAGAACAATCCTGTACATCAGTTTGCAGATTGCAGCTACACTGGAGATTCTGATCGAACCATTTATGCCTTTCACAGCAGATAAACTGATGAAAATGCTGAACTATGGCGGTCACCTTTGGGAAGATGCCGGGAAAATGGACCTGTTGAAAAGAGGTCACCAGTTGAATGAGCCGGTACTGTTATTCGAAAAAATTGAGGACGATGTTGTTCAGTTCCAAATCGACAAACTGAACCAAAGCAAGGCAGATAATGTGGCTGCAACAGCAACAGTTGCCCCTGCTAAGGACAATGTCCAGTTCGAGCAATTTGGGGCAATAGACCTCAGGGTAGCCACCATCATCGCTGCAGAAAAAGTAGAGAAGACCAAGAAATTATTGAAACTAACTTTAGACACTGGAATCGACCAGCGCACGGTAGTCTCCGGCATTGCAGAATTTTATAAGCCTGAGGAAATCATCGGGCAACAGGTAAGCCTCATCGTCAATCTCGCACCAAGAGAGATCAAAGGAATCGTTTCTCAGGGAATGATCCTGATGTCGGAAGATACAGATGGTAAACTTGCTTTCGTCTCACCTGTCCAAAAGCACAGCAATGGCAGTGTGATCAGGTAGAATCAAATTTTTAATAAAGGAGCCCGGACCGATAAGCCTATCGTCCGGGCTTTTTTGGTTTTAGTCCGTTTTTAACGACTAAATGCTTTTAGTCGTGCAAAAATCAACAATTGTTACAGCATTGGAAACAATTGTTATAGCCCGAAACGGACAAATCGGCTAATCTTGTTGTGTAATTATTACCTATAAAACCAATAAGAAAGGAGGACAAAATCCTCACGGATGGAACACCCATACCCATCGTGAAATCATCAAGTTTCAAGAAGCCAAATTGTAAATTTTTAAATCTTATGAACAGAAAACATCTACCAATGAAAAGTTGCTATCAACTTTTACTGGCCATATGTATGGTCAGCTTCTGCGTCAACTCATTAAAAGCAGGATATAAAATACCCAATCAGCCATATGCTGATATTACGGTTACAGGAACCGTGTCCGACGAGTCGGGTCCCATACCCGGAGTCTCCGTCAGCCTCAAAGGGACAGACCGTGCCGTGATGACCGGTGCTACCGGTAAATACAGCATCTCCGTTCCCGACACCGCAACCTTAATCTTCACCTATGTCGGTTACACTACCCAGGAAATTAAAGTAAACAAGAGAACAACCGTCGATGTGAAGCTCGCCAGTTCAGATACTATGTTGGAAAATGTAGTAGTCACAGGCTATGGCACGCAGAAAAAGGAAGCGATTACAGGGGCCATTTCCTCCATCGGCGCCGCCGAGATCGGCAAGGTGCATGGCGGCGCTACAGTAAGTACCGGTCTGGCAGGAAAAGTGCCGGGTGTGTCATTCAGGCAACGCGACGGCCGGCCAGGTGCAGGTGCCAGTATCCAGGTTCGGAATATGGGCGGAGCCTTGTACGTCATCGATGGAATCCAGCAGGATGAAGGACAGTTCAATAACCTTGCTCCTGCGGACATTGAAAGCATTTCTGTCCTGAAGGACGGTAGCGCAGCCATTTATGGTAGTCGCGCGGCAAATGGGGTTATCATCGTAACCACCAAAAAAGGAAAAAGTAATACTAAAAATACGATCCGGGTAGATGCCTATACCGGATTTCAGAACTGGACAAGATTTCCGGAAACCACCAATGCCTATGAGTGGATGCTGGGTAAGGCTATAGCCGATATGAACCAGACCGGAAAAACGGACATTACGCAGGCCGAATTGGAAAAATGGAAGGCGGGTACAGAATACGGCTTTAAAAGCCAGGACTGGCGAGACCTGATCATTGCCAAGAATGCGCCACAGAGCCAGATCAATATCAGTGCAGCAGGTGGCTCAGACAAGATCAACTATTACCTGTCGGGAACGCGGATCGACCAAAAAGGTGTATACGGCAATAGCCGGGAGTTTGAGTTCAACAGAACCAATATTCAAAGTAATGTAGACGCAAAAATTACCGACCGGCTTAAAGTTGGCGTTCAGATCAATGGCCGTTTAGAGGTGCGCGACCAGCCAGGTGTACCTGGTCAGGATGATTACGCCGCGGCTAAATTTGCCTTATTCCGCAATCGCCCTACAGAACAGGCCTATGCAAATGGCAATCCGCTTTATCCCAATGACATTGGGCACAATACCGAGCAGTTTGCCGTACAATCCAAGGAACTATCCGGATACTGGAGGTCAGACTGGCGGGTTTTACAAGCAAACTTTAGTGGAGAATATGATACCCCTTTGAAGGGTTTGAAAATAAAAGGCCTTTACTCTTATTACCTGGCCGACAATGTGACCAACGGACATGAGTACACCTACAACGTATACGAATACCATCCGGAAGATGATACCTATGAGGAAAAAGTAGGCAGTTCTAATCCCTACAGGGAGCGTAGCCTGACCAAGCAATTTAACATTGCTTCGCAACTGCAGGCCAATTATTCAAGGGTATTTGGAAGACACTCCTTCGATGCTATTGTCCTGGCCGAAAGGATAGAACGCCAAAGGTTATTTACCTTCCAGCACGCAGTACCCCTCACAAACGTACTGCCTGTACTGCAGTTTCCTACCCTCGACGAACAGGATTACAATGATGCCATTGATGAAGAAGCAAGATTGGGATATGTAGTAAAGTTGAATTACAATTACGCTAATAAGTATTATGTAGAGTTCTCAGGCAGACGGGATGCTTCCTGGAAATTTGCACCGACCAAACGCGTAGGCTATTTCCCTTCCGGATCCGTGGGCTGGAGGGTTACTGAAGAGGAATTTGTGAAGAAATTACTCGGTGAGCAGAAGATCTTGAATGACCTGAAATTTAGGGCTTCCTATGGTCTCCTTGGAGATGATGATGTAGGTATTGGGCCCTTCGATTACCTAACGGGGTACCGGTTTACACGAAACTCAGTAATCCTTGGCGGTAGTAACATTACACCCGTAGAAGACCGTGGACAACCTATAGACAACATCAGTTGGTTCGAAAGCCGGATTTTTGATGTCGGCGCAGAGTTTTCGCTCTTCAATTCTACGCTTACCGGTTCCGCAGATTATTTTTATAGAAAGCGGACCGGATTAAAAGGTACGAGGAACGATGTCGTAGCTCCAATAGAACTGGGTTACACCCTGGCTCAGGAAAATTTAAACAGTGATGCACAGTATGGTGGAGAATTCTCCCTGGCATACAACAATAAAATAGGTCAACTGAACTATCGGGTAACTGGAAACATGCTGCTGACCAGATCCAAAGCGCTGGATTCTTACAAGCCACGGTTCAACAATTCATGGGATCAATACCGAAATTCCGGAGAACAGAGGTTTAAAGACATCTTCTGGGGTTACGAAGTGACCGGGCAATTCCAAAACCAGGAGCAGATCAATAACCACCCCGTTAATATAGACGGTAAAGGAAACTCTACCCTGCTCCCCGGTGACCTGATCTATAAAGACATCAATGGAGATGGTGTGATCGATGGCTTTGATGAAAGGCCCATCGGCTACAATACGGGAGGTCAGCCCAATGCTACCTACGGTTTCTCGCTTGGCTTGTCCTGGAAAGGATGGGATTTTAGTGCAGATTTCTCCGGAGCAGGATTGTATACCTGGAACCAGAACTGGGAACAACGCTGGGCATTTCAGAACGGTGGAGCTTTGCTGCAAAACTTTTCTGATGACAGCTGGTCGAGGGTTGATCCTTTTGATGTAAATAGTCCCTGGAAGTCAGCAAAATATCCGGCTTTGCGGTATAATGATGGTGGTCACGCCAATTACAATAAAAACTCCAGCTTCTGGGCTCACAACGTCAAGTATTTCAGGGCAAGGACGATTGAACTGGGCTATACACTGCCGGCCAACTGGATGCAAAAGGCAAAAATCCAGTCTGTAAGGGTATACGCACAGGGCTATAACTTGTTTTCATTCGATAACCTGAAGGAATTTGGCATTGATCCGGAGATACAAGATGACAACGGTCTGCAGTATCCGCAGACAAAATTCATCAACTTCGGCTTACAGGTATCACTATAACTAGCAGCAACATGAAAAAATATAAAATTATGGCAGCGCTTCTAACCTTTTTGGTATTTGCTGAAGCCTGTAAAAAAGACTCAGATTTCTTAGATAAAAGGCCTACCGATGCCATTAGTGTAGAGGAACTCTGGAAAGATAAAAATCTAGTTCTAACCGTGATTGGTGATTTATACGATCAATATCCCGATTACCAACGTGTAGACCGCTGGGCCGATTTCACGGCATTTGATGAAGCATTTGCTTCTGCCAACGGAGAATACGGCAGGCATCAGAACTCTGAATATGGCTACGATGCCTGGAACTCCTGGAATTATGCTTATCTCCGTGAGATCAATCTTTTCCTTCAGCGGGCAGATGAACCCACTAATTTACTAGATCAAGCAGATACAGACAGATTTAAAGCAGAAGCCAGATTTCTCCGCGCAGCCTTTTACTTCGATATTGTAAAACGAATGGGCGGTGTCCCTTTGATCTTGGAACCCCTTACTTATGATTACGGAGGCGACCCTAGCTATCTTCAGAAACCCCGTTCTAAAGAAACAGAAATCTATGACTTTGTCCTATCAGAACTTGAAGCCATTAAAACCATACTGCCTGATAACAGTTCAGATCCCGCCAGGGCATCTAAGGGAGCCGCTCTGACGCTAAAAGCGAGAGCAGCACTGTACGCCGCTTCCATTGCGAAACACGGCGCCAGCGCTCCCGGAGTAAGCTTACCAGGAGGAGAAGTCGGAATACCCGTTGCCCAGGCCGAGGCTTATTACCGGACTGCACTAGCTGCTGCCGAAGAAATAATCGGAGGAGGGAAGTATTCACTCTATAAGAAAAACGCAAACCTGTCCGAAAACTTTGCAGCATTGTTTACCGACAAAGGGAGCAACCCCGAAGTGATCTTCGTACAGGATTATAAGCTGCGGACAAAGAAGGTTCACGGTTTTACGGTGGACAATCAGCCACGCTCTATAGCTGAGGAGCAACAGGGAGGAAGATTGAACCCATCACTGAATCTAGCGCAATCTTTTGAAAAGCTGGACAATACTTTCGCCCCCTTTGCCACGGTATCGGGTGGAAATGCAATCTATTACGATAACCTAACCGACATCTTTGCTGGTCGCGATGCGAGGTTGGCCGGTACGGTGATCCTGCCTGGTTCGCAGTTTAAAGGCAAGTCGATAGACATTTGGGCCGGTTATCAGTTAGCAAACGGTTCTATTGTTACCGGAAATACCTTCGGACAAACTAAATTGGCTTCTGATGCCGGACTGCCAGGGGCTACAGGTAATGTACAGGTAGTGGGTGGTGATGGGCCGATTGATGGCCTGGAATTCAGTGCGCAAACAGGTTTTTATATCCGTAAATATTTAGATCCCGCAATCGGTTCTGGCCAGATCGGTACCCGCAGTGAGGTTTGGTGGATCCGCTTCAGGTATGCTGAAGTATTGCTTAATGCTGCCGAAGCAGCATTTGAGTTGGGAGATAACACTACAGCTGCAGGATATATGAAACAGGTCCGTGACCGGGCAGGCCTCACTACCGCGCTCAGTCCGGCCCAGATCACTTTCGACCGTATTGTACATGAACGCAGAGTAGAATTGGCTTTCGAAGACCATCAGCTTTGGGACATGAAGCGCTGGCGGTTGGCACATAAGGTCTGGAATGGTGTAGCCAATACAGCGGCCGATTTTACTACAGCCACTAATCTGGGATCAGCAGAGAAAGTAAGCACCATGATTTTTGGACTTTGGCCGTATAAATATTATGAGCCAGGCAGCCCCAATCATCAGAAGTATATTTTTAAAGTCGTGAAACCTTCACGTGTACAGGCTGCGCACCGTTTCAGATTGGGCAATTATTATTCCCAGATCCCACAAAACGTGTTGAACGGAAACCCGCTCATCTTAAGAAACCCAAATCAATAGATCAAGAAATTCAACAGATATGAAAGAGAAATTTTTAGCAATCGCCCTTTGCCTGATGGTATTGATGGCTTCCTGCGCGAAAGACAATTACGAACCGCCTCAATCAGATTTTTCAGGCCGCCTGGTTTACCAGGGACAACCTATTGGGATTCGCAATGCTGCTTTTAAAATGGAACTGTGGCAACGAGGCTTTGGAAACTTCGGTGTAATCGATGTGAATGTAAATCAGGAAGGTAAATTCAGCTCCAAGTTGTTCGATGGAAATTATAAATTTACCGTCTCCAACGGACAAGTTCCCTTTCTTTGGCCAAAAAACACTGCAGGAAGGCCGGATTCCATAGATGTAAATTTGGCTGGCAACAAAACCCTTGATCTGGAGGTACGGCCCTACTATATGATCCGGAATGCAGTGATCACCACCGCTGGAGGGAAAGTAAATGCGACCTGTGCGCTGGAGAAAATCATCACCGATGCCAATGGAAAAGATTTGGAAAGTGTAAGCTTATACATCAATAAAACCCAGTTTGTGGATGCTGATGGTACCAACAACATCGCCAAGCAGGAACTCAGCGGAGCTGCGCTTGCCAATTTGGCCAGCCTGAGTATGAGCGTTGATATTCCCACGATCTCTCCTACTCAAAATTATGTGTTTGCGCGTGTCGGGGCCAAGATTGCCGGCGTGGAGCATATGATTTTTAGCCCTTTGGTGAAACTTACATTTTAAATTGGGGGACATATTAGCTATCTTTATTTTCACCCTATAGAAGCTAAATATGTTAATCATCCCTAAATTAACTTTAGCCCTGTTTTTTCTGTTTTCCCTTTTTTCGGGTCAGCAGCAAGAACAGGGTTATATGATCTACGTGATCTGTCTTGTGCTGTTCGTCCTTTCCGGGCTGCTGCTGAAAAAATACATTGATGACAAGGCCAGATGGCAAAAGGAACTCCATCTGGAACGACTGAAAAGTAAAGCAATGCAGTCTGCTTATGAGCAGAAGATTCAGCGAATTCTCGCAAACCATGATGCTGAAAGCGAGGGTATAGAGGATATTGAACTCATTACTGAAAGCACAGATTTACCTCAGCAGAAGGAGAAGAAATTCTTCGATACGCTCATTTCTCTAATTCTGGATCGAATCTCAGACCCGCAGCTTTCTGTAGAAGAGTTGGGCAAGGCGATTGGGCTCAGCCGATCGAGTCTTTATAAGAAATTAAAGTCCAGAACTGGTTATGTGCCCAATGAATTCATCCGGCTGATTCGCCTTAAGCATGCAGCCGAATTGCTTCGCAGCCATGAATATAATGTGTCTGAGATCAGTTACATGGTAGGTTTCAATTCACATTCTTATTTCTCCAAGTGTTTCGTCCAGCAGTTCAACTTAACCCCTACGGAATTTGCTGAGTCTTACAGACAAGAGGATGCCATTGCCTATTGATCTTAGGGGGGGTGAATGCAGTTGGAATGAGTCGCAGTTCATTTCACCATGTCTAAGGAATAAATGTGTGGAGAGTCCACGTTTTATCTGAAAAAAGGTGGACTCAACGTGGACTTATGGTGGACTCACTGTGCAAACAGCCAAAGCGCAGGTATGACACTTATCAGAAGTAAGGATGACCAGGGTCACTTTTCCTCTGAATCATTTTGATGACCTTGGTACTAAGATATTCAATCTTAGTATTATGAAACAAATTGTTGTCCCCACAGATTTCTCCGAGGCTGCCACAGTTGCTGCAGATTATGCATTACACGTTGCCAAATATCTGAAATCAAATCTGGAGTTGTGTCATTCATTTCTGGTTCCCTTGGATGCTACGGTGGCTGGACAAGTGGTTTGGCCTGTGTATGATTACGATTCTTTGAAAGAGGATGTGGACCTGCATCTGGATCGCTTGGCGAAGGCGCTCATGCTGAGAGGGAAGTCTTTGAGTATTCCAAATACATTTAAGCCTGTAGTTGAATATACTGCAGACGCTGGTGCAACCGGAGAACTTGTGAGCAGTTTGGTCAGGGAAAAACAGGCGGGCCTGGTCGTAGTCGGGATGTCGGGGCATGGCGCTGTCAGGAAATTTTTCACTGGCAGCACGAGCCGGGACCTGATCGAGAACGGTTATTTCCCATTATTACTGGTTCCAGCCGGATATGTGTTCAAGCCCATTCATAAAATTGCTTTTGCAACAGACCTCAGCATCGGAGATATCGAAGTGCTGAATGCGCTCGCAGTCTTTGCTCGGTGTTTTGATGCAGAGATTGTCATTGTTCATGTAGACAGGCACCCGGGGCGGGCAGAGCGGAAAGATGTTGCAGATTTCTTAAGTGAGGTAACCTGCAAGATCAATTATGATAAGATTTACTATCGGGAGGTCAACAGTAAAAACGTAAATGATGGGTTGCAATGGCTGACCGAGCATGGCTGGATTGACCTGATGGTGATGGTTCACCGCAGCGATAATCTTCTGGATCGTTTGCTGAAGAGGAGCGTGACCAGGAGGCAGGCTGATCGCATCAATATCCCCTTAATGGTGCTGCCGGAAGGACTAAACCCTGTGTTTTAAGCTTATGAACAAAGAAGATATTGTTTTTCTGGATGGGCCACAATCCCGCTGGCGCGAATTTAAATTTACCTTGAGTACCATGTGGCAGCTGATCAAGGGTTTCAGAGCCCTGCATTTCCTGGGACCCTGCATTACAGTATTTGGTTCGGCAAGGTTTAAGGAAGACCATCCCTATTATGAATTGACCAGAAAAGCTTCTGCTGAGTTTGCCCGGCTGGGCTTTACCATCATGACTGGAGGTGGTCCGGGTTTGATGGAGGCGGCCAATCGTGGTGCGAAGGACGTAGGCGGCAGATCCGTAGGCTGCAATATTGAGTTGCCGCATGAGCAATTGCCCAATCCATACCTCGACAAGTGGGTGTCCATGAAGCATTTTTTTGTACGTAAGGTGTTGCTGGTTAAGTATTCTTTTGCTTTTGTGGTAATGCCCGGGGGATTTGGGACTTTGGATGAGTTTTTTGAGGCAATGACTTTGATTCAGACGAGGACCATTAGGAATTTTCCGATCATCATTTTGGGAAGGGAATTCCATCAGGAACTGATAGACCATATTGTGATGATGCAGCGGCAGACAACCATAGGTGTAGAAGATACACACCTGTTTCTGGTGACGGATGACATTCAGGAGGCCGTAGACCTGATTCGTGAGAAGAGCATCAGAGAATATGGATTGGGGCCTAAAAAGACAATGCAACCATTTGGGTGGTTGTTTGAACGGAAGTAGATTGAGCGCAGATTTTTTTGTTAAAGGACTTTCCGAAACAAAAGGTTTTATTGCTATATTTGCGCCTGCTGTTTGAAAAGCTTTGCTTTGAAGGCAGTGATTCTGGTTTCGTAGTTCAACGGATAGAATAGAAGTTTCCTAAACTTTAGATATGGGTTCGATTCCCGTCGAGACCACAAAATAGAAAAGCCTTTAGATAAAATCTGAAGGCTTTTTGCTTATCCCCGATAGTATTTATTCCTGATTTCTATTAAAATGGATTCGGCTTTATTGCTTTCTGGTCGATCTGGTAGTGTAGATTTTTCATACGCTTCCTTCACACACTCCATTTTATCTTCAACCATTTCCATCAATCTATCAAACTCAAATTCACCATTGCGGATTTTTAATAAAAAATCTCTGTCCTCACGTTTCACGATGACCTGTTGATACCGCGCAATTTCTTCCGCCATGTTAAGTAGCCTCAATGTGTGCATCATGTTCTTTGCATCATAACTTTTGCCATGTGATAAAGTGCTTTGATAACGGTGATCATTTCGCTTTTCCTCCCATTCCTGATACTCCTTATAGTCACGGCAGTATGTCGAATACCCGTCTTTATTGAAGTTCATAACTGCAAGGTTTTCTATTCCTTTGGGTATGGAACTCAGTTGGACATCATGAGCGTCCGGACCGGAAATAATCCCCCGAAAGCTACCCCCATTCAACTGCTTTTGATGATAGAGTAAGTACACGTTCCTGAAATGATCGAGATTGACCAAACCGCAGTCTTCTTGCGAGTAATGATAGGCTGCAAGCCACTCTCTTAAAGGAATGCTCCCGTTATTATAGATTACAAAACAAAAGTCCAGGACAGATTTGCGCTCTGGATCCATCGGCTTATTAATCTTCTTATTCAATCCGTGTGCTTTCCTGATTTGTGTTTGTGCATAACCGGCAAAAGTGTCCTGGCAAAGCTTAGAAAGAAAATCTTCCGGTTTAATCAAATCCATCAGAGGGTGCCGAAATAAAACATGTTCCGGGGGTGTACTCAACAACTCCAATATATTGGGATTGTTCTTTGTCAGTAATTCAAGGAACCGGCCGATCTCAAAGTATACTTCATCATTGGTTGCGTTGGCAATTTGTTGTTGTTGATCAAATCCATATAGCTGATGCTCGGGCATGATGAAGATTCCTTTTTTGTCTACATCGGAACCCTGTACATTCAGATTGTATGCTGTACTTCCACTAATGCAGTCCAGCAGGATCAATTGCTTTTGGTTTTTCAGTTCTTCGTAGGTCATGACATTATGTATTTCCTGAACAACTGATCCAGTTCATGGATTTGTGGCTTTAAAGAGGGAAGTGTTGGTACTTGTTCTTTACACAGGGATAAGGTAGTAGTCAGCCAGTCGTTCAATAGTGCTACCGGTGCAATCATTGTCTTTTCATCTACCAAAAGCTTTTGAGCTAACAACTCGTCAATGCTGTGTTGAACTTTGGGGTCTGTAATCAGTACACGTAGATGTTCAAACTCCATTGGCGGTACGCTTTGACGTTCAATAATCCAAGAGCATGCGAGAACGGGACGCAGGGCATAAAAATAACGTTTCATTTTTACCTGATCACTTTGCAGATCGTCACGGAATGTGTTGTATGCCATAGAAAGATAGTGATTTGCAGCAGACCGTAAAGAAAAATAATTCGGCATGAGCGCACGCATTTCCGATGCGAAAGCAGGATGCTGGCGATACACAATAGGCGATTGCAACCACTCATACAATGGTCCGTTGGATTTTAGGAATAGCTTTAAGGCCTTTTTGATATCCCAGCCACCGATATCAAGTACTTCGTCAACCGGCAAGCCGACGGTATCCGGAGCGTTGGCTATACTCAAATAATCATTAGCTGATCTGGTATATATAAACCGAACATCAAAGTCGCTATCTGGCGAAGCAAAACCCCAAGCGCGGCTGCCAGACTCGCAGGCATACAATACTTTTATATTTTCAGACTGCTCCAATTCAAGCAGTTTTTTTAGTATGGTCTTTTTCATTCAATCATTTACAATCTAGGATCTACGTTACCTTATCATTAAAGAAAGCCCTGTCGGTACGCATATAAATAGTGCCGATGCCTTCATTTCTAATTTCTAGAGCAGAAAGCTCAAGTCATCTGCCGGAAAATGTGTAGTGGATATCGTTAGTAACATTAGTTAAAGTTTGTAGGGTTTAATATAAGTATTCTCCTCAATGCGGCGTGCATTACCCTCTTTATTAGTAATGCACGCTTACAACACCACAAAGATTGAGTGGTCCTGCGCAGTCTTTTTGCGCAGTAAAAAATAATTGCCATATTTATTAAAATATTTTATGCCAGTAAACCGTAACGCCCTGATTCGCTATCGTACCATCGACAACTGCCTGCGCAACCGTTATAAAAAATGGACGCTGGATGACCTGATTGATGCCTGCTCTGATGCGCTTTATGAATTTGAAGGGATTGATAAAGGCGTGAGCCGCCGTTCAGTACAAGCTGATCTGGAAATGATGCGTAGCAATAAACTGGGTTATGAAGCTCCTATCATTGTGGTCGATAAGAAATATTATACTTACGCAGATAAAAACTACAGCATTACCAATAGCCCGATTACGCAGCAGGATATGCAGGTATTGAGCGAGGCTTCCGGCTTACTGAAGCAGTTGAAAGGCTTCAGCCATTTTGCGGATTTAAATGAAGTCGTGAGTAAACTGGAGGATAAAATCTATTCGCAAAAGACACATAGCGCTCCGGTGATAGATTTTGAAAGGAATGACAACCTGAAAGGACTGGAGTATATTGAAGTGATCCGGAAAGCAATAGTAGCAAAGAAAACACTTTGTTTAACCTATCAATCCTTTAAAGCAAGGGAATCCAGTACGTTTTGTTTTAGCGCATATTTACTCAAGGAATATCGGAACCGCTGGTTCGTATTGGGCATACAGCATAAAAAAGGAGGACAACTGTTTAATCTTGCGCTGGACAGAATCCAGTCTATTGAGGAAGATGATGAAAAGTACAGGGAAAATAATGTTGTCGACCTATATACTTACTATAATGACTTGATTGGAGTAACTAAATCTCCTGGACAACGTGATTGTGAAGTCGTTTTCTGGATTGATAATGATAATGCACCTTATATCGTGACCAAACCTTTACACCATACGCAAAGTCTGTTGGGGGAGGAAGACAATGGAAAGATTTTCAGCATAAAAGTAGTGCTCAATTTTGAGCTTGAGCGGGAATTATTGGGTTTCGGTTCAAAAATTAGGGTGCTGAGGCCGAGGATTTTGGTAAAGCAAATGAAGCAGCAATTGCAAAAGGCAGTTGATCGCTATAATATACCAAGGGATGAGGGCACAATTGATTTGGAGAGGGGTTGAAAATTCCTCACGGCTGTTCAAAAATTGGTTAAGTCTAAAGTTAAAAGAGTTTGAAATCTGTGTCGTCATGCCCCCTCTACGGGAATACCTTTTTTATACCGGTATTGACAGATGTTTGACTATTAACTCATTTAGTTGGAAGTTGTACAATATCTCATATCACACTTGAATTAAAATCTTCGAGAACATTTTCTATTGGTACACAAAGTTCATTTAACTGATTTCTATCTAGAACTTGCTTCTGCGATTTCACAAATTCAGTGATGTCCTCAATTCGTTGAATCTGATTTTTTCCAAATTTTGCTAAAGTTTCTCCCTTCATGCCCAATTGAATTGCTCTTCTTTGCATTTTATTTCCATAAGGATCATAATCCGGATCCCACTGTAAACGTACATCGCTAGAATTAAGTTCTTTGCTCCATTGTTCGTGATTACTATAGTGTAGACCATTAAAGGAGGAATAAACCGCTTTCTTAAGTATTTCACTGAAATCACTTTTACTAATCCATAAGGCAAGAACTCTTTCCTGATTTTCTTTCTCCGCCCAACCGCATCTGTACATCATCCATAGAAAATTGGGTTTTATCCATGACATACGGGTGTAACTAAAGTCATTACCCCCAAGGAATTGATGTGTTATAGCAAAATCTGCAATACTTTTTTTATAAGCTTGATAAACCACAATGTGGTCTTCTGATTGATGTCCCAGGATATGCTGCCCGGTTTCGGGCAATCTTTTTAAATGCTCAATATAGAGCTCAGTTTCTATTGTCATAAGATTTTATTTTTTGACTACCAATCTGGCTGTTTCCGGCGCGATGCCTATTGTAGCGGTCGCACCGCTATTGAAGCTTAAGAAATCAGTTTCTATGCCATCACTAAAAATAACTCCATTTGTAGGCATTAAAGATTCGAGCTTTAGAGGAGATTTCTGTTTAATCGATCCGAGGGTGATTCCGGTCTGTGTTCTAATACTTTTAAACGGTTCTCTCACTGCGAAAATCAGTTCATTCTCTTTAAAAACAGGCCTTTTAAGTTGCTGATTTCCTCCAAAAGCATTTGTGATACCGTATGCCATATTCATAATTGAACTTAGCCAGCCTGTGGCGCCTGCAGGTGTAGAAACGATCAGTCCGCTTGAAGAATGTTCTTCGGTAATTGCGCCATGTGTAATTTTGTACTTTGCTGAGACATGTGAAGAGGCTCCAATAAAGAGATCGTTAAAGGCGAGCAATCGTTGTCCATCATTTAGCTTAGCCTCTGCGAACCGCCTTGTTTCAGCTTGATATTGATTTGCTATCACGGCTTCAACCCCTTGAATAAAATCCAGCGTGTTAAATGGTAGCAGAACTCCGTCATAACGAGCTGTATCTGGATTCACGGCTACAATCGGAATACTTCTGGCGTATTTTGCGGTGTTGGCTACAAGTCCATCCTGTCCAATTACAATGATGACATTTTTTTCGGAGAAAATAAAAGAAGGGACAAAGGCTCTGTCAAGAATTTTATATTTGATGGTTTTGGTTAGCCTGGTCTGTAGCGCATTCAAGGAGTTGTGAAAGGTTTCATGTTCGTTCTCATAATCGTCAAAATTTCCGCCTAATTTTTCAATATAAAACCTGGCCTGTGCCTTGGTATTGAACCGTTCTGTCAACGATTCCAGTCTGGTTTTGTTTTTGATTATAATGGCATACTCTACACTCATTTTCTTTTTTCTGGTTTTTCGCTAAGCAATACATTTAATAAATCGGGGCTGATATTTAGGTTGCCTATTTTATCCGAATTTTCGGCAAGTTCTCTGAAGGCCAGTGCAATATTGAGCCTTGGATCAGAGTTGTTGCTCAACGCCGTTAATATTTTCCAGTCCATTTGTTTGTATGGTTTCAGTGTAGCTTCTAAAACGTAGCCCTGAGTTTCTGCTTCTATTTTATCATTGGCGGTTTTCTGCTCAATGAACTGCTTTCTTTGATTCTCTACAGAAATATCTGCTTCCAGCTGCATCTCTCTCAATTTTCTTTCGTTGTCAGACTGCTGGACCATGGATTCCATTTTCTTTTCGGCAATCTGCTTTTGTTTTTCCTCTACGGCGATTTCTGTATTTAGCTCTGTTTCTTTTATTATACGTTCCTGCTCAACAGCAAAGTTTCTGCGTTCATAAATGGCCTGATCTGCTTCCTGCTGTAGCTTCTCCCGGGTTTCAGTTTCTAATGCCCTTGCCATTTCAGGAGTAGCGGAAATACCAAGAATATTGGCTCCGAGAATTTCAATACCCAACATGCCAATTGCAGCAGATGCCTTTAAACCTTCCAGAATGTTATTCTCTATGGCCTTGGCAGATCTTATAGCATCTTTCAGTTTGATGCTATGGATATATGCCGAAGTGGCGGTTTGAGCTTCGTTGATAATTCGCTGGTTCAGTTTCTCAAGATCGTTTTTTTTGTATATCCCATTGTCGTTTACAGTGAAATCTAAAACATCGGCCAGTTCTTTTGGTCTGCTGATTTTATAACTGATCTGACCTTGAATATTTACTTGCTGGTAATCGTTGGTAGATTCACTAAAAATAAAGGGGAGATCATTACTTCCCATTGGGATGGCAACAATAGAACTATTTGGGGCAAAATAAAAGAAAGAGAGTCCGCGTCCTTCTCTTTTTATGTTACCATTTTTGAAATGGAACACATAAGTCATTGAGTCAAATTTGATGTGCTGGATACCAAACATATGCGTTGAATTTTAAATATATAAATACTTATTTGCGTAATAATGACACAAATAAAAGAACTTATTTTGTACACTCCAAATAATTTGTGTTTTTTTTACGCAAATTTAGGTTTGCTCCCGTTGTTAAAGAAGCTTGTAAAGGTCGAATCCTTTGACTTTAAGTTGCTTATATTTTTCGTTATCGAATGAATATAGTTTGCCTGGACGTCCTGCATTGACGACGGGAGCCTTTTCTTCTAATTCTACGACTAAGCCTAGTGACATTACTTTTCGCTTAAAGTTCCTGCGATCTATCTCATGTCCTAGTAATTTCATGTAAAGTTGTTCCAGATCAGAGAAGAGAAATTTTTTGGCCAGAAGTTCGAATCCTATTGGTTCATAGGTGATCTTGGCCCGCAGTCTCATGATGGCTTTATCTACAATTTCCTTATGATCAAAAGCCAGTCCAGGCAGGTCGTAGATGTTAAACCAGGCTGCTTCTGAAGCATCTGATGAAGCAAAAAGACTAAAGTCAGCAGATTTAACAAGGCCAAAATATGAAATCGAAATAACTCTTCTCCGAGGGTCTCTGTCCGGTTTCCCGAATGTAAATAGCTGCTCCAGGTAATTTATGGATACGCCTGCTTCCTCCTGTAACTCGCGTTCTACTGCTTGTTCCAGTGTTTCATGATTGAGCACAAACCCCCCAGGTAGTGCCCATTCATTGATGTGAGGCATTATCTTTCGTTTAATCAATAGAACGGATATTCCATTTTCCTGATTATAGCCAAATACAATAGCATCGACGGTTACTTTAATGTCCTGGTTTATGAAAGAGTTTGCTTGGTCCATATTTGAAGAGAAATTAGATACAAAGTAAACGATTTATATATTGTCTACAATAAACAGTGCTTTAGCCCAGTGTTTCTGGGAAGTACAAAAAATTGAAATTAGTATCTGAGAGAAATGTGCGTTTAGTTATTGATATCGACCACTAAAATTCTTCAAAACTGTCTCTTTCCCTAATCTCTTCTCCTATTAAAATAATCTGAAGAGTGTCTTTATCAATAGCGAAGTTCACATTTATAAAGTTATCTAATTCTGTTTCTGTTAGTTCGCATCCGCTAAATTCTGTGGCATTGTAGTTGATTTTGAACTTACCTTGAAATTCAGCCCCAAAGACAAGGTCGATTATTTTAAATACGGCCACCTTATATCTGCCCGGCAGATAATTGTCTAGAAGGTAGCTGATTTCGGTTTTGTGCTTACTTAACTCCTCCTGCAGTATTTTTGGCGCATCAGAGGGCTGATCGACAATAGATTGAATGATGCTAGGTGAAATGGAGAGTTTTTCTTCTGGAATCTTCATGATACTAAGTTAATAAACTCAGCTAGCCTTACAATACCTGTTTTTTATGTTGTAGATCCATAGGATGCGAGTCAACTCTGCCTTCGTGTTGGTGTTTTTCTGATTTTGGTTAAGCTGATGTGTGAGGAGAGGATTGCTGCTCTAGCAAAAGGAGAAACACATTAATTACTATATTCGAATGACTCGACAACATAAAGAGATATACAAATGAAAATACAGATCATCAGTGACCTTCATCAGGAATTTGGCGTTTCAGATCTGAACTTTGATAATGCGGATCTGGTGATCTTAGCAGGAGACACTAATCTGGGAATAAAAGGGATTGAATGGGTGAAGGAGAATAAATCTTGAGGGATTTATTAGTAGATACAAACCGATGTATTGGATACATGGACATATCCACACACCAGTCCGATATAAGATTGGGGATACAGAGATCATATGCAATCCTCATGGATACCTCGATGAAAAATACAATGGTTACGATAAAGAACTGATTATAGAAATATAGCTCCTGCATTTGCACTAGTAACAGGATAGTTGAAACTTTCAACTGCATTTTTCAGAAATCATATTGATGTTTACCTAACTTTAATTAAATGCAGGAAAAAGAGATAGAAATATTTGATCCGACGAATCTTTCAGACTGGCGGAAGTGGCTGGAGAAAAACCACCTGTCCAAACAGTCTGTATGGCTTGTTTGCTACAACAAAAATTCCGGTAAAAAATCAATAGCCTGGAGTGAATCGGTAGATGTGGCACTATGTTTTGGCTGGATAGATAGCAAGAAAATAAAGGTTGATGAGGAAAGAACACATCAGTTTTTTAGCAAAAGAAAAGCCAGGAGCACCTGGTCGAAAATCAACAAAGTTAAAGTGGCTCAGCTTATTGAACAAGGCCTGATGACTGATGCCGGGTACAAGAGTATTGATGTTGCAAAGCAAAATGGTTCCTGGACAATTTTAGATACGGTTGAAAATCTGGTTATTCCTGAGGATCTACGTGTTGAGTTTGAAAAAAATACTGTAGCCGGAGCGTTTTTCGATGGTATGAGTAAGTCCTCAAAGAAAGCCGTGCTTCAATGGCTCGTGCTTGCAAAAACAGCGGAAACGCGACAAAAACGTATTGCGGAAATAGTAGAATGTGCAGCGCAAAACCTGAAGCCGAAGCATTTGCGCTGAACACATCATTTTTAAGTTCGTAGGATTACAGAGAAGTTAAAAGCAGTTGCGCAATAACAGTTGCTTTTAAAATATTTTTAATCTTCCGGCTTCTCTTTAGGATTTGCCATACGCACAATCCTGGGTTCAAACTTTGCAAGTACATCAACCAGGTCGTTTTGTGCGGCCATTACTGCATGGATATCTTTGTAAGCCATAGGTGCTTCATCTACATCGCTCCCCATTAATGTAATTCGTTTCTCTACCAGATTGGCAGCAATTAGTTTTTTATCCAGTGTCTTAAAGGCGGCACTTCTGCTCATTAAGCGGCCCGCGCCATGACTGGCTGAGTTGATGCTTGTAGCGTTACCTTTTCCTCGTACTAAAAACCCTGGGGTACTCATACTTCCTGGAATGATCCCTAAAACACCCTCGCCAGCCGGAGTGGCTCCTTTGCGGTGTACCATTACTTCGGTACCATCTGCCAATTGTTCTTTCCAGGCAAAATTGTGGTGATTTTCTATCCTGGTCAATGGATTAATTCCCAAAGCACGGGCTATTTTATTATGGATCTCATGGTGATTTGCACTTGCGTATTCACCGGCTAAATTCATAGCGATCCAGTACTCTTGTCCTTCATCCTTATCCAGATCTAACCAGGCCAAATGCTTCGCTTCGCTGGGAAGTTTTGTTTTCACCATAGCGATTTTGCTGTAGTGGTCTGCCACAGCTCCCCCAAATCCGCGAGAGCCGGAGTGCGATAAGAGCGCAAGGTATTTACCGGCAGGGATACCGTCTAAGGCGCCTTCAGCGATGGTCAATTCTCCCCACTCTACAAAGTGGTTGCCGGTTCCACTGGTACCCAACTGAGCATAAGCCTTGTCTTTCAGCGTACGGATTAGCTTCGTTTCATTCCAGGTTTTGCTGTCGAACAATGAGCTGTCAAAATACGATTTGGTTGTGCAGCCCATACCGAAATAGGTATTGTCAACCAATATGTTTTTTAGCTTGTCTTTCTCTGTATCAACAGTTTCCGCAGGCAGGTCAAAAATGCTCAGACACATTCGACAGGCAATATCTACTCCAACAGCGAATGGAATAATAGCATTTGCCGTTGTAGCTAATACCCCACCAATGGGAAGCCCATAACCTTGATGCGCATCGGGCATCAGTGCACCTGCCACGGAGATAGGTAGCTGTACCGCTGTTCTCATTTGTGCCAGAGCACCTACCTCTATATGTTCTAAGCCCCATACGGGAAACTCTGCTACTTCTTCTTTCAGTTTGAAATTGCTGCGTTCTTGTTTTACAAACTTTCCTTCTTTACGCATGGCGATTACGTCTTCGGCCAGGTTCTTAAACTTCCCACCCTTCTTCAAAGCATAAGGCATCGGGTCATCAATCAGAGCTTCCAAATTGGCAAGGATTTCAGACTTGCCCATCACGTTATGTTTAAGCAAGCCATTGGCCACACGACTAAAATTGACCATAGTTTCCACATCGTTGATGCCTATGGCGTGTAGTTCGTTGTTGCTGATCTTTTCTTTTTCCATGATCTTTTATTATTTATTGATACAAAGAAATATAGCATCTGCGCAGCCTATTTGCGCAGATCAAAATAATTCATGAATCACTAAAATAATATTAGATTATTGCCAGTCAACAGAATGCCTCATCAGTAACCAACAAGAACCGTGAAATATAACCCTGCAGAGCATGCGATCAGTCAAGGAGAATAAAGGCGCTAATTTCATCCCCAACCCATATATACTTATAAATGGTTGTTTGCTCTTGTCCCTCTTTATCTTTTGAATGATGTGAGATGTAAAATGAGCCATCTCCTAAAGGGCACAAACCTGTTGCGCCCCATTTAAAATGCCAGCCTCTGATACCTGTAGCTGAATCTTTTTGTCCGGATTGCAATAAAGGGAGTGTTTTGACTTTTATCTGTTGCTCTCCTGAAGATATTTGCTCATCACCTGCGTTTTGATGCATATCGATTACGAATAGCTCGTAGTTTGGAAATTGGCTTTTTGTACCTGGGTATACCGCAGCGAACAAATTTCCAGTATGTGAATCGTAAGCTAAATTCTGGATCCCGTATCGGCTATTGCCGGTTTTCACAAAATACTTCTCCAATGGTTTTTTCGGCCCGGAATGGTGCAATCGATCCTGGGAAAGTTGCTTCCCATATTTATTCCAGTTGCTGATATCATATTGTAATAAAACCTGATGATCGTTATCTGTTCTGGCTGTATCTCCGTATATACCGTAAGCTACATATAGGTACTTCTTATCCAACATAGAACTTCCCGGTGCGGGAGCGAATGCAATTCCATCTATCCCTGAGCACGCAAAGCGGTGCGGCCTGGTTTCATTTTCGATCTTTACTTCGGCCTCATAGTCATTTACAGCTTCCTTAAGGTAAACCGTGCGTAACAGATCTTCTTTCTCAGCATTCATATTTGGTCTTGAGATCCTGGCTCCGTCGAATATCGCAATATAAAATCCGTTTTCATGCTGGTTTTGTATACCTAAAGATTTACTAATTCCCTTTCCAATCGCATCGCTTTTATATTCCAGTGATCCATAAATTCTTCCGTCATCGGCAATGTCCAAATCCCCTAAATGTCCGGCGAAACCGGTTACACTACCGATCATATTGCCGTCAAGATCCATTTTGACCAACCGGTCTGTAAAAGAAAAATATACATATCCCTTCGCCTGGTCTACCGCAACACCCTGCACGTGGAATTTACCTTGTTTTCCAGAATAAATGGAATCCGGCAAGTTTGGTAGCCGACTACCTTTCAGAGATTGGGCATTTAGTTTTAAAACTAAAAGAAAGAAAGGAATTAGTAATAGGTTTTTCATGCAGTTTAAAAAGGGATAAACCACAAATTTATAGATCTTGTATTAACCTAATCTGAACCTGCCATGAAGTTTTATCTTCTGCCGCTAACTTAAATTTTCTAAGATGGAGAGAATGTTTCCTGCCGGGTCTTTGAACCAGGCGATTACCGGCCCTTCGCCATGCATAATCCCTTTCTCATCGGTTTTTAGTTGCTCATCATCGTAGTGTTCAAATTGAACACCTTTGCTACTCAGCCATTCTACAGTTTTTTCTACACTCTGAACAGGAAAATTTAATACCGTAAAGGTAGCGGGAGTGTGATTCGCTTTAGGATAGACCATAATGGGAGTAACGTCATCAACGTGTAACTCCAGAATTCCCATTGAACCTTCATGGACTTCCAGTTCAAGGGTGCCTTGATAGAAATCTTTTGCTTTTTTCAGGTCATCAACGGAGAATGAGCTGAATGCTTTACTGTTCTTCAACATCGCTTATCGTATTATATTAGCTGATTATTTCGAGGGGTCAGGATTTCCATATGCCAAGCAGTCGCCTAATGATGATGATTTCTGCGATGTGATAGGCTGTATGGTCTGCAATCTGGAGTGCCTCACGCAAAATGCTCTGTCCGGTTCCATGGGGGATTGTTTCGTAAAGGTCTTCAGATTCTAGCAGCTCAATGAATGTATCCAGGTCGTTTTCAATCTCTTCTACAGTTTTTTCCCAGGTTTCTTTGTCTTTCGGAGTAGGATCCTGCGGCCAGTAGCCCTCAGGCCATTCAGGAGATTGATGTGCAGCATTCCGGCTAAACTCCAGCATATCCCATTGGGTAATGCGGATGTGTTCAGTAAGTTGCCAGATGCTATAGGGAAGATTGTGGGGTTGCTCTCCCAGGAGTTCAAAAGGGATGTCGGTGATCGCTTCTTTTATGCCCACATGCGCAGCACCGCCGCTTAGCAATTTTTTAAGTTCTACGATCAACATTTCGGTTCCTTTGCTCATAGTGTTTCCAGTTGGTTGCTATTTACACTACAAATAAAACGGACTAAAGTTTGAAACTCAGTGCACCTGCCAAATGGAATCTACGAAATAAGCATTTTGATCAAAGAAATTCCCTTGCAACCGGAAACCTGTTGATGTAGCCATTTGGTCAATTTCATTCAGGTCATACTTTTGAGAAATTTCCATAAATATGTATTCATTTTTCGAGAATGAAATATTTGCAGAATCGCCGATGCTTACGACCTGATCTTTTAAGCTGATGAGGTAGCTTTTGCAGGATCCTGATTCAGGGTCATAGCTGGCGTAATGCTCAAAATTGCTCAGATCAAATTCAGCATCCAATTCTTCGTTGATCCGGCGTAAAAGGTTAAGGTTAAAGGTACTGGTGATACCGTGTGCATCATTATATGCTGCCAATATCTGCCTTGGCGATTTTTTCAGATCGAAGCCGATGATCAAAAGATCGTCTTTGGACATTTGTGTCCTTAGCTCCGCACAAAATGCCTCGGCTTCTGAGGCATTCATATTTCCAATGTTTGCCCCCATGAATAAGATTACTTTTCTACGTTCTGAAGTTTTAGAAACCTGTTGCAGCATGTCAAGATAATCACCGTTTAGTCCATTGATCTTCAAGCCCGGAAGCATTGCAGGCAGCTTCTCCTCAAGGTCGGCAATGACATGTGCTGAAATGTCAATTGGCAGGTAGCGAAAATCTGCATTCCTGGACAAAAGCTCCTTTAACAGATGGATAGACTTCGTTGCATCTCCAGCTCCCAATTCAATTATGTCAAATGGACTGCCAGATTCCATCAATACTTTAGAAATGTGGCCGGACTGCTTCAGCAGGATATCCATTTCAGCTTTTGTAAGGTAGTATTCGTCCATTTCCATAATCTGCTGAAAGATATAGTCTCCGCGTTCATCATAGAAGTATTTCGAATGCATGAATTTTGGCGAGGCGCTCAGGCCAATCAAAGTTTCCTTCAGGAATTGCGTCCTGGCTGGAGTGATGGGTTCTTTAATCATTATGCTCATCTTATCTGGTTATTGGGCAAGTCGGATGCCTGTAAATTGCCACCTCAAGTGTGGATGAAAAAAATTGCGATAGGTTGATCTGCTATGTCCCTGCGGAGTTGCGTCTGAAGCTCCGCGCAGTACTTTTTGGTTGACCATGAATTTGCCGTTATACTCTCCAATGGCGCCCGGAGCTTTGCTGAATCCAGGATACGGCAAGTAGGCACTTTCTGTCCACTCCCATCGCTGTCCCCATTCAAATGAACCAGAGGCTGCTTCCCACTCAAATTCAGTTGGTAGCCGCATTCCTTTCCAACTGGCAAAAGCATAGGCCTCATAATAGCTCACATGACTTAGAGCTTCATCCGGACTCAAAATTTTCAGTCCGCCTAGTGTATAGTAATGCCATTGCCCATTAATGAGGTGCCAGTAAAGTGGAGCACTGATCTGGTTATTCCTCACCCAGTCCCAGCCTTCAGCATGCCAATGGCGAAAATTGTTGTAGCCACCGTCATTGATAAATTCCAGATATTCTGCGTTGTTGACCAGATTTGCATTGATGGAGAAGTCAGTCAGGTAAACCTTGTGCCTGTTAAGTTCATTATCGAAACAGAACCCCGGACCCTGATGTCCAATTTCGTAAATTCCTTCTTGAAAGTTCAGCATAGCTCCTTTGGAAGATGTGATCCGGGCGCTTTCCTTATCCATATATGCTGGAAATAGTGGATTGTGTCCAAGAATGTATTTGATGTCAGTCAGCAGCAATTCCTGGTGCTGTTGTTCATGATTGAATCCGAGCAAGAGCAATTCTTCGACTTCAAAACTGATCTCTTGCCCAAGTAATTTGATCATAGCCCGGTCTACATGATCGCGGTACTGGTAGATCTCTGTTACTCCCGGTCTGCTCAGGTTGCCACGGTCGGTGCGAATAACACGATTGCCAATCGTTTCATAATAGCTGTTGAAAACGTAATTGTAATCGGCATTATAAACTTGATAGCCTTTCAAATGAGGGCATAAAATGAAAGTTTCGAAGAACCAGGTGGTATGACCCAAATGCCACTTTGGCGGACTCACATCTACTGTGGGTTGCACGACATAATCCTCTATTTGCAGAGGGCGGCAGATGGTTTCAGAATGCGCTCTGATCTGCTTATAATCGTCTATAAGAGTCATCAATTTCGGTCTAAATAATTCTTAAGTTCTGTTATGGTATTAACATGCAGATGATCTGATTGTTTTTGCCTCATCATTAATGCATATGAATTGTTAAAGCCGATCGGCTTCAGCCACTCGATATCAAACCTTTTACGAAAGGCATCTTTCACATATTGGTAAGTCCGGTCCTTGTCCCTGGCAATTTGTTGCGCCAGTTGTGGGTCTGGCTGAAGGAGTACCAGCAGGCCTGTGCCGGTATATTCGGGATAGAGGTCTATCTGATCATTTCTAAGGGCATCGAAGCAGATTTTGGTGCCCCCCAGACCACTTTTTGTCGCCACATCGTATTCAGTGTATCCTTTGATCAACATACCATACATAGCGGCCAGGATATACTGTTCACCAAAGATCTTCGAACCGATGCGTACGGTACCCTTCCCGCCTTTTCTTGCTGTTACCCATAACCCGGTTTTAACCAGAAAATCCTGAGCTACTTTTTCCGGTGTCTGGTGGAGATAATCAGTCTTGTAGTTTAGGTCTGTCATGATAGAGTCGGTGATTTTTCCTGCCAGTTTGTTGAGAACGGTATCCAAGCCTGGAAATTTTTGAAGCGCGTCCGAGCGGATGATGGGGGCAGCATAGTAGGGAGGGAATATCGCCTGATCGTCCTCCAATATTTTAAGATCATAGGCTTTCAGTCTTCCGTCAGTTGAGTATCCGCTGATGACATCCAGTTCTCTTTCGTAGGCAGCCTTATACATGACTGCATCACTGATTACGACCGTTTGGATTTGGAGGCCATAGATTTTCCGAAGACCAATGTCGCCATCCTGCCGGCCCATGAATTCCGGTGTAAAACCAGCAGTTAATTTAGAGCTATAAGCCTTAGGAAGCAAATAAAACCCAGCCAGGCCCAGTAAGAAAATGGGTAAAAAAAGCAGGACTGATTTTAGTTTTTTGACATTCATGTTCTGGATCAGAGATAGCAAAAGATCGAGTACAACGGCTAATAAAGATGCAGGTATGGCGCCTGCAAGGATCATATTTGTGTTATTTAAAGAGATGCCCCCAAAAATGAATTCGCCCAGTCCACCCGCGGCGATATAAGAAGCGAGTGTCGCTACCCCTACATTGATTACAGTCGCCGTGCGGATTCCTGCAAGTATGACTGGCATGGCCAGTGGGAGCTCCACCTGAAGCAGGATTTGACGACTATTCATGCCCAGTGCCCTTGCAGCTTCAATAACTGACTTGTCTATGCCTATAATGCCAGTGTAGGTATTTCTGATAATTGGAAGAAGGGCGTATATCAGCAAGGCCACAATGGCCGGTTTTGCACCAATGCCAAGGAGGGGGATCATAAAGCCCAAAAGGGCAATGCTTGGGATAGTCTGTAAAATGCCGGCAACACCAAGTACCGATCCCGATAGCTTCGTTTTTCTGGCAATTAGTATACCCAAAGGTAAACCAACCAGCACTGCAAGCAGCACTGAGATAAAGGTAAGCCCCACGTGCTGTACGGTCTGCGTCAGCAGCTTATCTGATTCCTGGCTTATAAATTCAATTAAAGATTGTTGCTCATTCATCTTTTCCGAATTTTTGAGATTCCTTTATCAGGTCAGCAAAGCTAAGCGCTTCCAGGGCATTCAATTTAATTTCCAGCGACAGGCGTTGCCCATCAAAAAACTTCCTTGCAAAATCATTAGCAGGCTGATGCAGTAACTCCTCAGGGGTTCCGGTTTGTACGATCTTACCTTTGTCCATGAGACAGATCCTATCGGCCAGTTCGAAGGCCTCCTGTACGTCATGGGTGACCATAATTATGGTTTTTCTTTTCAATTCCTCCAGCTCCTTGAACTCCTTCTGGATACTGGAACGCGTCACATTGTCCAGAGCCCCAAATGGCTCATCCATAAGTAGTACCGGGGGATCAGCCGCCAAGGCTCTTGCCAGTCCGGCACGTTGCATTTGCCCTCCGCTCAATTGCGCAGGAAGCTTGTTCAGGAGTTCCCATGGGAGGTGTAGCTTGTCGGCAAGCTCCTGAATACGTAATTTGATCTTGTCCGGGGCCCATTTCAAGAGTTTAGGAACAATCGCAATGTTTTCGTAGACGCTGTAGTGGGGAAATAAACCAATATGCTGCATCACATAGCCAATACCAAGTCTGAGTATTTCGGGTACCTCCTGCCGGACATCTCTACCATTGATCAGAATACTCCCCTCGTCAGGTTCTATCAAGCGGTTGATCATCTTTAATGTAGTGGTTTTTCCGCAGCCGCTTGTGCCCAGCAGCACGAGGTTTTCCCCTTCGGCTATTTCCAGTGAAAAATCACTTACTGCTATGGTGCTGGCAAAAGCCTTGCCCAGCTGTTCAATCTTAATCATGGTATCGCTTTTTAGCTAGTCTTCGATTTTCATAAAAAGGTTATTGAGCGATTCAGCGTAGGTCGGATGTGCAAAAACACCAAACCTGATCTGCTCGTGGGTAATATTTCCCTGCATGGCCATTTGCAGTACAGTCACGATCTCGCCGCCATCAGCTGCCAGTATCGCTGCACCTAAAATTTGTTTGGTGTCAGCATCAACTACAGCTTTCATCATCCCTTTGGTTTCTCCGGTTTCTATACCCCTGGCGACTTGCGTCATCGGAAGAACGGCAACCTTGATGTTCAGTCCTTTTGCTTTTGCCTGTTGTTCTGATAAGCCAATACGGCCAAGCTGGGGGTCAGTAAACATGCAGTAAGGAACCGGCCGTTCCTCTATGCTGTAGTTTGAGTTTTTCAATAAATTACGATAAACAATAGTGTAATCGTTATAGGCAATATGTGTGAATGCCGGGCCTCCTTTGACATCGCCTAGCGCGTAGATTCCGGAAATGTTGGTTTCCAGGGTAGGATTGACCAATATGTATCCCTTTTCGTCGGTTTTCACTCCTGTGCTTTCCAGTTCAAGTTGTGCTGTCTGCGGACTACGTCCAACGGCGATCAGCACATGGCTGGCACGGATTTTCCTGGATATTCCGTCTACCTCAACGGAAGCAATGATTGCTCCTTTATCATCGAGGTCAAATTGTTTGGTTTTGGCTCTGGTGAGAATTTCAATGTCCTCCTCTTGCAGGAATTTTTTGACTTCTTCGGATATATCTTCATCTTCTTTGCCCAGCAGCCGGGAAGATTGTTCAAGTACGGTGACTTTGCTTCCAAACCTACTGTACATCTGACCAAATTCCAGGCCGATGTAATTGCCGCCTAGAACCAGTAAATGTTCAGGTACATCTACCAAGTCAAGGATTGAGGTGGAAGTCAGGTAGTCAATACTTTGTATCCCATCAATATCAGGGATGATGGTTTTTGCACCAGTATTGATAAAAATCCAATCAGCAGTTAATATTTCCTGAGTGCCATCAGCCGATACAACAGTCAATTCCTTCTCTCCACTAAAATGAGCTTCACCAAATATGAGGTCCAATCCCTTGGTACCTTCCAGCCCGCGCTGGCTGGATTCCCTGAACGATTTAACGATTTCATCTTTACGTTTTACAACCTGCTGAAGGTTGACTTTAACCTTATGGACCTCAACACCAAGTTCGGCAGCTTTTCTTGCCTGAAAAGCTATGCGGGCAGAAGCGATCATTGCTTTTGTTGGTGTACAGCCATCGTTGATGCAGGTTCCGCCAACCATTCTTTTTTCGATGATTGCTGTTTTTTTACCCGATTCCGCCAGCTTTTTGGCGAGTGGTGTACCAGCCTGACCGGCTCCGATGACAATGGCGTCGTAATGCTTCATGTGTTGCTGTTTTTATGAGAATCAATTTTGTTCGATCTTTCAGTTATATTCGTAGGCAATTTCAACAACCATGCAAAGCTTAGACCAATTACTGCGCGGCGAACTTAAAGGTAGCGTTTCTTTGAAACTCTCTGAAGGACTTTCTTCGTTTCCAGAACAGATATTCGAACTTTCAGATTCACTGGAGATTCTGGATCTGTCCAAAAATCAGCTGACTGAGCTGCCTGCAGATTTCGGGAGGCTGAAGAAGTTGAGGATCTTTTTCTGTTCAGAAAACCAATTCCGCGTTTTACCTGAGGTACTGGGAGATTGTCCCTTACTGGATATAGTTGGCTTTAAGTCGAATTGCATCGAAGTCCTTCCTACAAAATCTCTGAATACCAATCTGCGCTGGTTGATTCTCACCGATAATAAAATTGAGGAGTTGCCTGCAGAGATCGGCCATTGTAAAAGGATGCAGAAACTGATGCTGGCAGGGAATCGCCTTTCTTTTTTGCCTAAAGAACTGGAGCGCTGTAATCACCTTTCTCTCTTACGAATCTCCGCAAACCAATTGATCGAATTACCTGAGTGGCTGTTGACCATGCCGAAGCTTTCCTGGTTAGCCTTTTCAGGGAATCCCTTCTGTATCAGGCCGGATTTACCTCTTTTGCCTTTTGTCCGCTGGTCGGATTTACATATAGAGCAATTATTAGGAGAAGGAGCTTCAGGATTGATCTTTAAAGCAACTAGAAAAGTGGGCACGGAAAATCAGGAGGTTGCAGTAAAAGTCTTTAAGGGTGATGTGACCAGTGATGGATTTCCAGAGGATGAAATGATTGCTTATATCGCTGCGGGTGTAAATTCTGGCCTGCCAAGCCTGATCGGAGATATTGATGGACACCCGGAAGGAAAGAAGGGATTGGTGATGGAACTGATTCCGCCAAGGTTTTTTAACCTGGGCTTGCCGCCAAGTTTGGAGAGTTGTACCAGAGATGTCTTTAAGGAGGGTCAGGATCTTTCATTAAGTCAGATATTTAAAATAGCCGAAACCATAGCCTCCTTAGCCGCACAGTTGCACAAAAAAGGCATCATGCATGGCGATCTTTACGCCCACAATACCTTAATAGATCAGGAAGGGAATACATTATTTGGAGACTTTGGTGCTGCATCATTTTATGGTGCAGAAACGCTTAAAAGTGCTGCCGCTTTGGAGGCCCTCGAAGTAAGTGCTTACGGGCAATTACTGGATGATTTAATTTCCTTATGTCACGACACTGCTAGCCAGCCTCTATTGGCGCAGCTGTCGTCGCTTCGGGACAGTTGTCTTCATCCGGATATAAAGGCTCGCCCGGGTTTTGAAAAATTATCGGAAATGGTCAGTGCGCTGAGGCTTTCTCATTCATCTGCAACCAGACCTAGCGCTGCAAGCTGACTTTTAGTATCCCCATAACTCGTGTGGTAAATGCCAGTAAGGCCCAGGCCTTCTGCTACTTGCACAAACAACATACGGTCATCAATATAAACACTGGTTTCCAGATCACTTTGTGAAATGTCTATGGCGACTTTAAAAATGTCGGCATCTGGTTTTCTGAAATGCACGAAGCTTGAAGAAATGAAAAAGTCAATAAATTCATTGAGCCTGAAGGTGGCGATCCGGTATTGGTTGAGTTCTCTGCCTTCGTTGCTGATTACGGCCACTTTAAGATTGTACTTCTTTTTGAGATCGCAAACCAGCTGGATCATTTCAGGAAACGCCTGGGATTTACTGACCATAAAGTTTTTAAAATCATCTTTGCTGAAGCTGCGCTCTTCATAGAATACCAAGCGGTCGAGGTATTCATCCAGGGTAATCTTTCCTACCTCATAGGTGTCGAAGGTTAGGTGGTGTCTTTCTTCAGTTTCTTTGAGGTCCAGACCAAATAGCTGAGCGGCCTCGTATCTTGCCTGCCTGTCCCAGCCGTTTGTCAATAATACGCCTCCGATGTCAGTAAAAAGCGTGGTGATTTTCTTTTGTTGGCTCATATCCAAATATAGATAAATCAGGTCAGGATTTAAATCAAAAACGGGGATATCGTTCAGACATCCCCGTTAGCAGTTAGTTGGTGTAACCTGGATTTTGCACCAGGTTGACGTTGTTGGCCATTTGACGGAACGGAATTGGATAGATTTCTTTATTTACGTCATTGGTAGGTGTATGATCCCACCATGCGCCTTTTGTAAAGCGACCAAATCTGATGATGTCAGTACGTCTTTTACCTTCAAAGATAAACTCACGGCCTTTTTCTGCCAGGAGTTCATCCATAGTGAGTGTAGCGGTGGTATATTTCGCAGCCTCCCAGTCGGCATCGGTAAATGCACGCTTGCGGCTGAGGTTAATGAGATCAACAGCCTCCTGAGTTGCCACGTTATTGTTTTTGCGCATTAATGCTTCTGCTTTATTGAAATAAATTTCGGTTAAGCGGTAAATCATGAAATGATTTTCCCTGTAGTTCGGATCCGCTGTGAGACCAGTTTTGTATTTGTGGAACCTCGCGCCGCTATTTTCCTCTCCTTTGGTCATGCCACCTTCGGTTGTCAGGTCGCCTTCACTTTCCCTTCTGATGGTATTTACGTACACTAACGGTTTTCCAGTGTATTCTTCTGAACCGAGGATTGGAGTGGTTGTTCCGTATTTATATTGGGGCCCAAATAAGAACCATTCTTTTTTACGCTTGTCATTTTCCGCGTACGAGTTGAAGAAAGTCGGAATTACCACATAACCGTTGTTTCCTACATAAGACACACCCAGCGCTTCACTCATGTTGGCAAAGCCCATTAATGGAATCCAGTCCCAGACGAAGCCATTTTTAAGGCTGTAAGCATACTGGAACAGTGCTTCCGGAGCGCTGGCATTCGTATTGGCAAAGGTCTCTGTCAGGTTAGGTGCAAGGCGGGGAGTTCCACCAAGCCCACCCGCAGCACCGGTCATAATTTTATCACAAGCTGCAATGCATTGGTCCCACATGGACGTACCAGCCCACTTCTCTGCGTTCAGGTATAATTCTGCGAGCATTGCATAACCACCAGTCTGACCGATACGCCCAACCAATGAAGCTGAGTAGGGTGCAAGTTGGGGTACGTAAGTCTCCAGTTCTGTTTTAATGAATTCAAAAACTGCTTTTCGGGATGCTGTTGGAGGATTTTTAGGCAAGCCGACTTGTGTCACAATTGGGATGTTTCCCCACATGTCCATCAATTTGATATAATGGAAACCTCTGAGCACATGAAGCTCGGCGAGGATGGTTTTTAATTCCGCAGGATTCATTCCGATAGCTACGGCATCCACTTTTTCCAGATCTTCTATTGCAGCGTTTGTGTAGCCCAATCCAGTCCACATTCCTGACCATGCATTGGTTAACCTTGATTCGTTGACTGTCCATGTATGATAATGCTGCCTGATGTGATCTCCATTATCGAAAGCATGACGTCCTTTTTGGGGCCATGCGACCTGATCCGAACACATTTCTGCATGGTAGTAATATCCATCTCCGCGAATGGGCGCTAGCCAGGATTGAAGATGTGTCATTGGACGTAATGCACCCTGCAAAACTTCTGTACGGTTCTTGTAAAAGTTGTCTTTATACAATTCGCTGTAAAGTGTTTCATCCAGCTTTGTGCAGGCATTTAGTGTACCTAAAGCCGCAATTGTGCTAAGTATATATATTGATTTTTTAATTTGAAATTTCATAATGTATGTTGTTAAATAAACTAGAAACCTAGGCTGAAACCTACTGTCCATGATGTAGTTCTTGGATAAAAGCCTCTGGAATCAATGCCTGTTTCGAAACCAGTGTCTTGTAATTCCGGATCGAGACCGTCATAACCCGTCAGGGTAAGCACATTTCTACCGGAAATGTAAGCTCTCATGTTTCTGATGTAGCTACTGTTGAACTTAAAGTTGTAGCCAAGTGTCAGGTTGTCCAATTTTACGAAATCTCCTTTTTCCAGGTAGTAGTCTGAATAAAGAGGACTCTCTTTCAATTGTGCATGCTTAGTGAAGGCACTGTTGAAGATGTTATTCGGAAGATAACCTTTATTACCGTAGAAGATTTCCTGCAGGTTTAAAATGTCGAATCCGAACTTCCCTCTAAGCAGCAGGCTCAAATCGAAATTCTTGTACCTGAATGTCTGGTTTAAACCAACATTATATTTTGGAACACCATTTCCTAATATTGCCCAGTCATCCTGCGTGATCTGTGCAGCCGGTGCAACAGAGCCATCTGCTTTGTAAAACAACCATCCTCCTGCATCAGAAAAACCTGCAAAGCGTTTACCATAGAAATTTCCGATGGTACCACCTTCATATACGCGGATAGATGGACCCATTGCACCTGGATTCGGGATGTCCCCGAAGTTCAGCCATTGAGCTTTAAATACGTCGTTGGATAATTTGCTCAGCTCATTAAATTGTGAGTTTGCGGTCAAGTCTATGCTCCATTGGAGATCTTTATTGCGAACTGGAGTACCAGAGATTAATATTTCCACGCCATGATTTCTGATAGAACCTACGTTTGTCAATAGATCTGCCCGCACGTAAGAGGGTTGCTGTGCTGCATAATTGAATAAAAGGTCTCTGGTCTCTCTATTATAAACGTCGATCGCACCAGTAATCCTGTTATTAAACAAGGCGTAGTCCAAACCAAAGTTCCATTCTGCCTTGCGCTCCCAGCGTAAATCTGGATTAGGATTTTTACCAGCGCCGTAGGTCTGATAGAATGTACCTTCCTGTGGATAAACCCCTCCTGTTCCCAGCGTAATGAGAGAAAGGTAGTTTCCGATGCCTTGATTTCCAGTTATGCCATATCCGACACGGAGTTTAAGGTTGTTGATCGCCGGAAGCCCTTTCATGAAATTTTCCTCAGTAATTTGCCAGCCCAGGGAAGCAGCAGGGAAATTGCCCCATTTATTATTGATGCCGAATTTGGACGAGCCTTCACGGCGTAAGATAAATTGTGCGAAATACCTGCCTTTGTAGGCATAATTGGCACGGCCGAAGAATGCGATTAAGGTATTGTCTTCTTTGAAACTTGCAATTTCTGGTCTAGGTAATAATGGATTAGTATTGGCAGTACCTGAACCCAAATTCCAATCTAAAAAGGCATCGGTAGTTAAGCCATTGTTGCTGACATTGAAGCGTTCAGTTGTACCATATTGGTAACTATATCCCAATAGTCCGGTTAAGTTATGGTCGTCTGCAATGGTCTTTTTGAAGTTGATCGTCGACTCCAATGTCTTTGTCCAATCCAGAACATTCTCTTTTCTTCCGTAACCGAAACCTCGATAATTGGTTTGTGCACGCTGTTCCCAGTCGTCTTTTGACCGAAACTGTCTGTTATTATAATTGTTCCGAAGATAGGAGCCAAATACAGACACAGATATTTCATCAATTACGTCCAGGGTCATACGGGCATCACCTGAGAAGGTCTGTTGGTTGCGTTCGTTGATCCGGTTGGCAAAACGAGAGAGCGGATTGTATCCATCGTTAATCTCTGTCCAGCCTCCATCTGCCTTTTTTAATGGCATTGTGGGGTTCCAGATTACAGCTTGTTCGAAGTCGCCCCCGCCCCCGCCAAGTAAATTGGCCTTGTTGAAGTTTCCGGCCATATTCATTTGGAAAGACAGCTTATCTTTCAGTCCTTTCTGATTGATGTTTAGCCGGCCGCCAAATTGATTCCTGCTGTTCTCTTTAGCAATACCTTCGAAATCATTTAAGTACAAGGAGGCGCGGTAGTTGGATTTCTCTGTGCCACCTGAAGACGCAAGATTGTGGTATTGGCTCAGGTTCTGTTTGTTGATAAGTTCATCATACAGATCCGTAGATCCACCAAGGTCAACTGCTCGGGGCAATTCGCCCGCAGCCAGTCTGGTTCTCCATTGCTCTGCGGAAAGGAAATCAGGTTTTTTATCTACAAAATCACGTTGGAAATAGGTGTTATAGTCAAACTGTCCTTCTCCTGCTTTGCCTTTTTTGGTGGTAATCAAGATTACCCCTGCATTTCCTCTTGTACCGTAGATAGCAGCGGCTGAACCATCTTTCAATACGTCGATTGACTCGATGTCGTCCTGTTGCAAGAGATCGAGGTTTCCTCCGGGGATACCATCTATAACTATGAGTGGAGTAATGGTACCGGTTAAGGAGGTCACGCCACGAAGTTGAATTGCCGCACTTGAATTGGGATTATTTCCTTGTGTCCTGGTAATGGTTAGACCTGCAACTTTACCTTGAATCAGATCCATCGGTGATCTGGATGCACCTCTGTTGAAATCTTCGGATTTCAACGTAGCGACTGCGGAAGTTACTTCTTTACGCTTCTGTGTACCATAACCTACTACGACTACTTCATCCAGTTTACTGAGTTCATCCTTCATGGTAAAATCGATGGTTACCGATTTTCCTTCTGTAACTATAATCCCTGCTTTACGTTGAGTGGCAAATGAAATATAGCTTACTTCTATTGTATAAGTTCCGGGAGCAACATTTATGCTAAACTTTCCTTCCTCGTCGGCACCGACTGTTCTGTTCAGTTCTACCACTTTGATGCTAGCCCCTACCATAGGCAGGCTCTGCTCGTCCGTCACTTTACCGGTAATTTTCCCCGGCACCTGCATTTTATATAGGGTTACTACACCATTGTTTTCCTGAAAGCCAATGTGGTTGGGGGCCAAGATTGATTTCAATACCGTTTCCAGAGTCTTGTGCTCAAATTGTACGCTGCTTAGCACAATCTGCTCAAGTTTTAGGTTATCTGTAAAAGCAAATTCGATCTTGTTTCTCGACTGTATGCCCTGGATCAGGTCATATAGATTTGTTTTGCTGGAGGCTATATTCAGCCGCCTGTTGAGTAACTGGCCGTTAGACACCCCGGCCCATAATAGCTGCGAGGCCAGAACCGTAACCAGGGTACTGATTAATGTGATGCGCATAAGCTTCTGCAGTAGCAGTAATTTTCGTTTCATTAAATTTTTGTTAAACTCAAAATATGTACGGACAATGCTTTGATTAACCAAGCCGCTTTCATAGCTTTGAGTAGTTAGTAATTGATTCATTTACATTGCTAATGCCGGCAGTTTGTAGCGTCCAAACTCGAAACTGTCGACAAAGAATCATTAGGCGGATTCTATCGAGTTCGCCTAATGTTATTTTTAGTAGATTCTTATCTCATTTGAGCCCTCCTGTTTAAATTTTTTGTTTTGCAGTATGATCATTAGATTTTTTAGCACTTCTTCCTTCCGCTGATTAGAGCGAAGGGTAATGTTGTAAAGGAAGGATTTAACTTTATCGTCGGTCGTGCGGAGATTTACTCCGTACAAATTGAGCATTGCTTGTTTGAGCTCATCGTAACCTGCCTTTTGCAATACTACTTTTCCTGCCGTCCATGCTGTGTGGTTTATGGAATCAATTTTCACTAGCTGGTACAGTTCAGCTTTTTTATCGTAATCCAGTCCCTGGTTTTTTGTAAGCAATGCAAGTTGTTTGTGGCGCTCGTTCACACTCACTTTTCCACGCGTCACACTTACCTTGATCTGACTCAGGTGCGGGTAATTGCGTACATTGAAAGATGTACCCAATACACGCACTTGAAGTTCACTGGCATCTACAATAAATGGACGGAGCGTATCTCTTTTTACCTCGAAATTTGCTTCTCCACTTAGTTGGACCTGGCGGCTTCCCCTGCCATAATTCTTTTTGAGCGTCAGGCTTGAATTTGCATTTAGCCATATCACGGTACTGTCTTGCAACAATATTTTTTTGACCTCCTTAACGCCTGTTTGATAGGTCTTACTCAATATTGCAATTTCCTTTGTGGTCTCGGTCCGGGGTTGAAAATATTGGTAGCTGGCATAGGCACCCATTAGAATGACCACTGATGCTGCCAGCCTTAACCAACTTCTGTTATACCATGTTGTTTTCGGAGTCTGAGGGGCTATTCTTGAGAAAATATTTTCGCGTGTGGTACTGGTTTCCTCTCGTGTACGGATTCCGGGAATGAACAGCTGATCCTCGTCAAAAGATTCATACCAGGTATCTACAATGAGCCGCTCTGCTTCAGTTGCAGTTCCGTTATTGTATTTCTTTAAGAGTTTTTTTAAAAATGATGCTTGCACTATTCTTCGTTTACATAGAGATAGTGCATGTAAAGACTGGAAAGTACTTCAAGAGAAGGTTATCTTACTGTTAAGATAATATTAACAGCGCTAAAACAGTAAAGAATGATTCGTTGAGATCAGGATGCTTGCTGGAGATAATTACTTTAAGGCGCCTTAAAGCCTCTGTACTGTTATTCTTGACCGTCTGTTCGGCGAGGCCAAGGGCTTCAGCAATTTCAGAGATGGTATGATCTTTTGCACGCATCAGAAAAATCTTGCGCATATTTTCCGGAAACCCTTGTACAGCTTCATCCAATGTTTTCTTTACATCAGATGCAGCCATGATGTCGTAGACGCTGCTTTCAATTTCCTCCATTCTGGAAAGCAGGTAAGCGGAAGCTTCTTCGTGGAGATTTTTTCGCTCTATGGATTTGATGATGTTATATTTAAGCGCATTGTGTAGGTATCCCTTGAAAGATGATGTGATTGCTATGCTATGCCGGCGTGTCCAGATATTTGCGAAAATGTCCTGGACCATGTCTTCCGACTCCGACTGGTCTCTTAATCTTTTGTAGGCTTTCTGATAAAGCTCAGGCCAATGACGGTTAAAGAGTTCTTCAAACGCTCTAGGGTGGTCATTTTTCATGCCCTCCAGTAATTTGGAATCTATATCTAACTCAGTATCCATGGATTGATTTGTGCGGCAAAGATATCGCCTTCTTTTACTTATGCAAAATCATCCATGTTAAGTTTTTATAAGCATTTAGCAGAAATTAAAAAGGGGCATTTATCATGCCCCTTGTAGTGTTTTATGGAGGATTTTAGTATCCTGGATTTTGTTTGAATTCTTTTGATACATCCATTGTCGACTGTGGGATTGGGAAAATCCTGCGCTCTGGTTTTGAAGTCGGTTTTGCACTGAAAGGCAGTTCGTATTTACCGAAGCGGATCATTTGGGGTCTCCTAAGAAGTTCCCAATAAGTTTCAAAGGCAATTTCCCTGTACAAATCAGCTTCGGTCAGCGATGTAATCATTCTTCCCGGAGCATTGTTGTGATAAGCTTCCCTAGTTCTGGAAGTACGCAGCAGGTTGATGTCTGCCATCGCCTGTCCGGTTTGTCCTTTTCGGAAATAAGCTTCTGCCCTCATGGTATAAATGGCGCCGAGACGGAACAGCGGAATATCGACATTACTTGTTCCATTACCTTCTTCAGGATCGAATTCATATTTAAATACCCGTGCACCGCGGTTGATCTCGTTCTGAGCAAACACAGCCTGTCTTGGATTACTGAAGTTTAAGGCGGGAGTGAAGTCCATTCTTGTTCCTGTACTCTTTTCCATATAAAGTTCTGAAACCTTGATTCTGCCGTCACTTGTCATTTCAAAGCCTCCGGCTGATGTTAACTTAGGTCCATATTGCGGGCCGAACAGAATTCCGCGAGTGAAATGAAACCAGGGTTGATTGCTCACCGGTACGCGATCAGACGCCGGTACGCTTCCAATGGCGTCATTGGTAAACCATGTTCCGTCTGCATACTGATATTTTCTGGAAAAGCGCGGATCATCATGGTTGCCATCCCAGGTGGCAAAGAATTCCGGACTGATGCAAGCCGCATTAGTTCCTCTATTAAGAGGAGATGCTCTTTGATTTCTTTCTACACATACGTATGCGAAAGAGTTGGAACCATTCCTGATGTAGTCGATTTTTTGTGTAACGACCCAAATTAGTTCCGAACCATTGTTGTTTTTGATGTCGAAGTTCTCGAAATAGTTGCTTTTCAGCTGAAATTTTCCTGAATTAATTAGCAGGGTACTATAGTAGATCACTTTATCCATATCTGTCTCTGTACTATTTACCGCAGGCTCATTGAAATTGAATGTGGCTGCATATCTGTTTTTGAATACCGCGCGATTCAAATACATATTAGTCAACAGACCATAAGCCGCTTCTTTAGTAAAGCGACCGTTGTGTGTCGATTGTTGTCCAAGGCTGGCAAGAGTTGGGATCAATGCCTCAACTTGTTTTATCAACTCGTCGATCTCTGTTGCCGCTTGTTTGATTTCTAAAGGCGCTTTTTCAATTTCCGGGTTACGATAAGGTGCCTGGCCATATAAATCCAGCGTAGTAAAAGTGTAGTAAGCGAGTAGGGCTTTAGCTTCTGCCAGATAAAGTTCTTTCTGCGGGTGAGTACTAGCTCCTACTTCCTTGATGGCTGTCAGAGATCTTGTAATCCCATTGGTCAGGTTGTTCCAATTGTCGGTTACAATCGCATTGTCCGGAGCCCAGGTAAATTCATGCATGGCTCTCCATTTGCCGCCATCTCCCCAGTCACTACCCCTGGTGGGCAGCAAAGCCTCATCAGTAGTATATTCTTGTAGAGAAAAGACACCGCCATGATCTACAAACGTGCCGTCTCCAAGCCTATCGTATGCTGCGGCTATGGCACCTTCCGGACTTGAAGCATTGTTGCCCAACACTTCATCTAATACGACTTCGTCTAATTTTGTGCATCCTGTGAAGCATACTATCGCAAGTAAAATCAGGATATGCTGTAGTTTAAATAATTTGTTCGTCTTCATCATTATAATTTTATGCTGGCACCAAAAAGGAATGTTCTCGCTGTTGGATAGCTGGAGTAATCAATACCCAGCGACTGATTGCCCCCGCTGGCTTTAGGGCTGTTGATCAATGGGTCGTAACCGGTATAGTCAGTGATGGTCAGTAGGTTTTGACCGGTTACATATAGGTTCAAGTTCTGCAACCAGTTCCAGCCTTTGATTTTGAAGTTGTAACCTAAACGTGCTGAATTCAATCGGATGAAATCTGATTTCTCGAGGAAAAGCGTTGAGATCTGTGGAGCATTGGCAGAGTTTGCACCTGATTCATAATAACCCGTAGCTACGTTTCGATCGGAAGCCAAATTGTTGATGTTTAAGGCATTCAATCCTGTATTGTTCACGAGGTACGCTCCGGTCTGACCAATAATGGAGAAGGAGAAGTCAAAGCTTTTGTAAGACATCTGACTGTTAAAACCATAACTGAACTTCGGCAAGGCACTTTCAAAGATTTTTCGGTCTTTATTGTCAATCACACCATCTGAATTTTGATCCTTAAAAATATTTCCGCCTTTTTCATCAAAGCCGATATGCTCGGGGAGATAGAATGATCCTGCGGAATAGCCAGATTTATATATGTTGGCTAATACGCCAGACTGTCCCGGACCGGAGATTGCGCCAGATAAAACCTCTGACATCGGAAGATTTTTGATTTTATTATTCAATGTTGCACCATTGACATCTACTGACCAGTTGAAGTTTTGATTGCTGATTACTCTGGAACCCAACATAAACTCAAGTCCTTTGTTGACAATCTCACCATCAATATTTACCCATACCGTAGGTGTCGGGCTCAAAACTGGGGCAGTCATGTTTAAAATTGCGTCCGTTGTCGTTTTGTTGAAATAATCTAACGTACCGTAAAACTTCCCTTTCCAGAGTTCGAAGTCAAGGCCGATATTGTATTGCGTTACTACTTCCCATTTCAAGTCAGGGTTGGGAGTTCTGGTTACTGAAATACCATTAACAAGGTTTAGATCGCTATTCAAGTAATATCCATCAGCAGGGGATAATGCATAGCTTGCCTTGGTGAGTTTGTTTTGTACCTCTTGGTTTCCTGTTTGTCCCCAGCTGGCCCTAAGTTTCAACTCAGTCAGTTGAGGGATCTGCTGCATGAATGATTCTTGAGCCACATTCCAGCCTGCTGCGAAGGATGGGAAATAACCATATTTGTTATTGTCTCCAAAACGCGTAGATCCATCCGCTCTCAATGAAGCGGTAAATAGATACTTATTATTGAAGGAATAATTCACTCTGGAAAAGAACGACTGTAGTTCATTCTCCTGTGCAAATCCAGATACTCCAAATTGTATCCCAGAAAACGCAGGGTTGTTTTCAGGCAAAACGGGCAATGTAACAGGTCCTTTTAAACTTAATTGATCCATTGCAAAGCTATTGCCGGAACGTTCAAATTTTTGATAAGAGAAACCGCCCAATACTTCTAGTTTGTGTTTGTCCTGCAATAGGTTGTAAGTAAGATAGTGCTCCATCAAAGTACTCTTGGAGTCTAAATTGTACTGTACATAACGCCCGTTAGGGTTTCTATCGGTCACATTTGGAAATATCGTAGTATTTCTCTCTGCGACAGATCTGTCCAGACCTAAGTTTAATTTATATTCTAAGCCTTTTACAAGTCTGAAAGAAAGGTCTGTATTTCCCAGTATCCTTGTAGTGCGGGTTCTGTCCTTATAGATACTCAACAAATAAGCAGGGTTATAGTGGGCGTTCATGTTGAAGTTGGTGTATTTTCCATCTTCTGCAAATACATTTCTTGTAGGATTCGCCATGAGGGTATGGATGATCAGTTGACCATCGGAACCTCCATCATCACTGGTAGGGACACCGTCGTCTTTAGTTTCACTAGCTGTCAAATTGATTCCAATCTTCAGGCGTTGGTCATCCAAGAATGATTCCGCGCCATTGATCCTGGCGGAAGTACGTCTGAAATTGCTGTTTTTCACGATACCTTCCTGGTCCATCTGCGCAGCTGAGGCATAGTAGTTCCCTGAACTGGTTTGTTTAGAGAAGGATAAGGAATTGTTCCTTGTCACTGCTTGTCTGTAGATTACGTCCTGCCAGTCGGTATTACCTCCATGATCGAAAGCCGGATCTTTAATGGCCTTTCTATATTCGTCGGCCGACAATACATCCAATTTATGTGCTACAGTAGAAAGACCGAGGTAAGAATCGAGGGAAAAAGTGCCTTCTCCTTTTTTGCCTTTCTTAGTGGTTACAATCACTACACCATTTGATCCGCGGGCACCGTAAATCGCTGCTGCAGATGCATCCTTCAACACAGAGATGGATTCAATATCTGAGGTGTTGAGGAAGTTCAATGGATTTTTGGCTTTTGATGATCCAAAACCCACGTTTTGCCCTGTTGGACTTACATCATCATTTGTCAGTGGAACTCCGTCTACCACAAACAAAGGTGTACTCCCACTTCTGATGGAACCCACACCACGAATGGAGACATCAACGCCACCACCCGGTTCACCAGAGGCTCCAACAACCCTTACTCCGGCTACCTTTCCTTGTAAAAGATTATCTGCGGAGACAACCACTCCCTGTCTGAAATTCTTTTCATCCAGTTGAGCTACCGATCCTGTTACATCTTTTTTGGTTTGTTTTCCATATCCAACGACCAGTACTTCGCCCAGACTGGAAGCGTCTGATTCCAATTGGATATTTAACATGTTGCTGTTCACAACTACCTGCTTGTTTTTATAGCCGATGAAGGAGATTTCCAAGGTCTTACCTCTTGCAATTTTGATTTCAAACCTTCCTCCCGCATCTGTCGTGACACCGTTTTTTGTGCCGCTTTCTTTTACTGTAGCACCGGGAAGTGGATCGCCATTTTCGTCAAGGACTTTTCCTTTAACGATTTCCTGAGCCTTCATTGGAGCTTCAGGTTTTTTTTCCCGGATAGTTTTACTCACCAGTACCAGGTTGTTGACAATGCTATAGGAGAAGTCAGCCTGATCTGCCAGGTTTTTTAGTATAGCTTTAAAGGGCTTAATGTAAGCAATGTGGTATTGCTTCTGATCTGAGATAATGGCCTCGCTATAGCTAAACTTGTAGTTGGTCTGTTTGCTAAGCTGCGAGAAAATGTTGACTAGTGTGCCGCTGATGATGCTGTTTTTTCCAATAATGTGTTCTGGCGCTTTTACTTTGGCAAAGCTGGTCTGCGTCAACAAGCAGACGATCATCAGTAAACTGATGCTTTTAAATTTTAAATTGGTATATTTATCGTACATATTTGAGTTATTAATTTGTATTGATACTTAATCATTGGCCGCGGTTGTCTTCAGCAACTGCGGTTTTTTTATTGTGTTACAGTTACGGTTTCGTCATGTGTCCTGAATTTTAAGTGTGTGATGTAATTGATTTGATCTAGAATATTTTGAAGGCTTAAGCCGCCCTTAATGTATATCGTCATTTTGCCGTCGAGAATTTCGTCTTGAGCGGTTTCAAATGACACACCATATCTGTAAGTCAGTAGTCTGAGGACCTTAGCTACGGTAACATTGGATAGTTCTACGTCTCTCTGGTACCAGTTGCCCAAAAATGTGCGGTTTACGCTTTGTTTTTTAAGGCCCGAAAAATTGTAAAGTGCCTCTTCTTCCGGAAGCAGATCTACGCTTTCCTGCTCAGAGGAGACATTTACTTTTCCGGTTACTACAGTCACGCGGCATTCTTTATTTTGGAGACTGATGTGAAAGGAGGTACCCAGTACTTTAGTCCTGATCTGATTTGAGGTAATAACGAATGGATGCTCCGGATCTCTGTTTACTTTAAAAAATGCATCTCCTTTTACCAGGGTTACTGATCGTTCTGCGTCATCAAATCGGCTAGGGTATTTAAAGGTTGAATTGGCTGCCAAATAAATCATACTGCCATCTGCAAGCTTGATCGAATCTGCTCTGGATTCTGTGCTGAAAGTCAAAGATTCAGCCGAACTCGTTTGAGAATTGAGTACGATCCCAATGGTCAATAGTACGACCATACTCGCAGCAATGGCATACTTGTAGAAATGAGCTAATGGTTTCTTCAGTACTTCAGGTCTGATATTTTGATATATATATTCAGATATCCCCTCTTTCTTGCCCATAGTCGCTTCATTCCATGTAGCGGCGTCAAATTCCTGCTTAATGAAATTGTCCAGCAGTATCTGCTCTTGTTCCGAGATTCTTTTTTCTTCACTCTTTGCTATCAGTTCCCGGAGCTGATGTCTGTCTTTGTCTGCCATTGTACTTTTTATTCGGGTATAAGTACCGAGGAGGGCTAAAAAGTACTATCGGAAGTTGTTATGGAATGATTAAAGTATTGTTAAGCTGAGCAGGAGGATCAGCAAAAACAAAGAAAGCTCCCCAGCCTCATAGCGGAGTTGCTTTAGTGCATTGGAAATTTGGTTTTTGACAGTTTGTGGCGAGAGGTTGAGTTTAACGGCAATTTGCTCGATATCCATTTGTTCCAGTTTACTCATGATCAGGATTTCTTTCCTTTTTTCAGGTAGATTTTCCAGCAAGTTGTAGAGTTGTACTATCCGTTCGTTTTCCGCTTCGGAGGAAATTTCAGCCTGATAATCATCAAATCTTTCGTCGAGGGGAGTAGTGTCGAAGCGCTGATTTCTGTAGGCCTTGAAAACCTGGTTTTTAGCCGCACGAAATAAATAGTTTTCGATGGAGTTGATGTGGAGCTTGTCCTGTCTTTCCCAAAGATCTGTAAAAACATCCTGAACAATGTTTTGAGAAAGATGACCGTCGCGGGTCATTTTAAAACAGAAAGCGTATAGTTTTTCCCAATGCTGAATGTATAGCTGCTCAAAGTCTTTAAGATCTTTCATTTCAGGGATATCATTTCTCCGGGACAAATTACGGGAGAAAAGATGTGCTGAAGTTTACTGGAAGGTTATCATTAAATTAAATTCCTTTACCATTCTCAACAATTGTCCTGAAGGTCAGGTTGACCCGCGCTGTCCGGACAATCTTGGTCGGAGGCAAACGGTGTTGCCAGTATTGCTGAGTCAAGCCGCTCATGACCAATAAGCTACCGTGTTCCAGGGTCAAAGATATTTTTTGCTTGTTATCTTTATGTCTGAAAGCAAATTTCCGTTCTGCGCCGAAAGAGAATGAGGCGATAGCACCGTTTTTCTTTAGGTCTTTTTCCCCGTCGCTATGCCAGGCCATTCCCTCAGACCCATCATGATAGAGATTTAAAAGACAGGAGTTGTAGCTGTGACCAGAATGTTCTTGCGCAAGTTTTTTCAGCTCAAGCAATGCTTCAGTCCAGGGCAAAGCGGTCTTAGTCGTATTGGAGTAAGTGTACTGAAAAGGCTCGTCGCCATACCAGGCTACCTTTCTTTTCGTTAGGATGGTCTTCCCAAAGATGACGGCTTTGTCATTTTCCCAGTCAATTTTATTTAGCAGGGTATTTAAGTAGACATTCGCTTTTTCACTGCTTAAGATTCTTCCGTAATAATTGACAATACCGTCCACAGGTAACAAATTAACTTCCGGAACGGGATGTGGGTTGAATAAATCCATAATAAATGCTACTTTGAAATGGAAAAATCAGTTTTTGCACATTCCCAGCCAATGATTGCCGTTTTTCTCGTAGCCCCACATATAACCGCCGAAATTTCCCGTCGATTGGATTACACGGTGACATGGGATCAGGAATGCAATTGGGTTACTTCCGATGGCTGTGCCTACAGCCCGGGATGCTTTTGGACTATCAATTTGCTGTGCTATGCTTCCGTAGGTAGATAACTGTCCCATTGGTATCTTCAGCAGCGTCTCCCAAACCTTCAATTGAAAATCTGTTCCTTTAAGGTGGAGTTTGATTTCCGGCATTTTTGTCCAGTCATTTTGGAAAATCTGTAAAGCGGATTGTTGCAATTGGTCTTGTTCCTGCTTAAAAGATGCATTGGGAAATTTCGTTTTCATTAATTCAACACCGGTCACTTCGTCTTCTAAAAAGGCCATCCAGCATACTCCTTTGGTCGTAGAGGCGACAATTAGTTTTCCGAATGGGCTTTCAGCTATGCTATAATTGATATGTAGGTTTTTTCCCCCATTTTTATAATCTGCAGGACTCATTCCTTCTATACGTACAAAAAGGTCATGGAGCCTGCTGCTCCCTGACAAGCCGGTTTCATGAGCGGCTTCTAAAAGTGTTGCATTTTCCTGTAACAGTTTTTTGGCATGCGCTATACTGATGTACTGAAGGAACTTTTTGGGACTTAGCCCTGCCCATTCGTGGAACAACCGTTGAAAATGGAAAGGACTAAGGTGCACTTCTTCGGCAATGTCGTATAAACCGGGCTGCTTACGGAAATTATTGACGATGTAGTCTATCGCTTCTGCAATCCGGGTGTAATTAAGGTCTTTCTGGCGTTCCATGTTTTGGATAATAATAAACAAATATCCTAAGTATTTTCTCCAGACACAATCCGAATCTTGCTATCTTGATTTCCTTTGGTCATATTTGTGCTATGTCGTCACACCATATCGTTCGTGAAAAACAAGAGCCAGCATTGTATATCCATCATCTTGGGGCTTTTGATGAAGAATACCTTGGGCAGCTACTGGAGTGGAGCCCGACGCTGATTATCAATGCTTCAGATTATGAAAAGGTGATCAGCCTGGGATTAAAGGTCGATGCAGTCGTGAGTGCTGAAGATCAGATTTTTTTCCAGGAGAACACCAAAGTGATCCAGGCAGAAGGTGAGCTTCTTGATGCAGTACTAGACCATTTAATCGCTGAAAAATATCCTGCTGTTAATGTAATCGATCTCAAAAGTAATCTCCGGGAGTTAGGTAGTTATGTCGGGTCTATTAATATTGTTGTATTCACGGAAAAAGAAAAGGCTTATGCAATCCGCTCCGGCTTCAAGATCTGGAAACCAAGAGGTAGCATATTTTATATTGAGGTTGTCTCCTACTTTGAAGCAAGCAATTTGATGCAGAAAGAGAATGCGCAATTTGAAGTGGTCGAAGATGGATTTGTGACCTTCAGTTTTGATACCCCATTTTTATTTATCAGCGAACAGTTATGATCATATTAAGAAAAGCCAAAGAAGAAGACATCAGCATTATTCAGGATCTTGCGGGACGTACCTGGAGAATCACTTATGCCGAATACCTGTCTGTTGAGCAGATTGATTATATGTTGCACAAAATGTATAATAAAGGTGAACTACTTTCACAAATGCAGGGTGGACACCATTTCCTGATTGCAGGTGCAGAGCAGACCGATCTGGGCTTTGCCGGCTTCTCTGTCATCGATGCGGAAACGCGGACATACAAACTACACAAGCTATATGTACTTTCTGAAGCGCATGGCAAGGGGGTAGGAAAGCTACTGATCAATGAGGTAATCAATCTGATAAAAAAAGAAGGCGGTACGGCGATCCAACTCAATGTCAACCGGAACAATAAGGCTGCGGACTTTTATAAAAAGGCGGGCTTTGAAATTAAAGAAACCGTAGACCTTGATATCGGCAACGGTTTCTTTATGAATGATTATGTAATGGAGATGACCCTCTAATTTTCTACCAGACGAGGTATCCTGCTTGGTGTGTCGGTACCTTTCACAATGCTGATCGCACTTTTGGCAATTGCCTTAATGGTCGCCAGGATATTTTCTGTATCCAGGGTGCTATACTCATCTTTTACGGTATGATAGTATGGATCTTTATCGATCTGGTCAGTGCTGATGGTATGTGCAGGAACACCTAGTGCAGCCAGTGTGGCATTGTCGCTCCTATAGAAAAGGTTTTGACTGGGGTAAGGGTCCGGATGAAAAGTGAATTCTGTGCCTTCCAGGTTTTTTTGAAGAATTTTTCCAAAATCAGATTTATCAAATCCGGTAATAAAGGCAGCATTTTTTCCAAATTTGCTTTCCTTACCGATCATTTCGATGTTAAACATCGCCACTACATCGTCCGGGTTTAGTTTTTTGGAAAAATATTTGGCCCCAAATCCACCGATTTCCTCTGCAGTAAAGGCAACGAAAATCAGCGTGCGCTCATTGTTGTTTAGCGCCTTATAATACTTAGCCAATGCGATCATTGCCGTTACACCAGAGGCATCGTCATCGGCGCCATTAGCGATGCTGTCCTGTGCATTTCCTTTCACAATACCGAGGTGGTCGTAATGTCCGGAGAAAACCACAATTTCTTTAGCCTTTGATTTCCCCGGGATCATACCGGCAACATTGAACAATGGCCTTTGGTCGCTTTCATTTTTGGTAAAGTTCTGCCTGTAACCACTTTCTCCGGCTAGCGGCATTAAGCCGATTGCTTTAAACTCTGATTCAATAAATGAAGCTGCTTTATCAATGCCCTCAGTGTAAGTACCACGTCCCTGCATTTCGTCGCTGCTCAGTGTTTTGATCAGCCGGTCTGCATAATCTTTTGTAATGATCTGGTTGATATCCTGCGCAAGGGCTTGTTGTCCTGTAAAGGCGAGGAATAAGAGATAGATGAGTTTGTTCATAAATATTTAAGTAGTTTTCAGTTGATGCTTTCTTTTTTCGATTGCAGAGGAGACACGGGTGTCATGTACCCCATCGATCACCTCTATTTCGTAATCCTTGTCCTTATCCGATTCATGGATTTGTGCTGTCTCTATATTTTCTACCGAGCGGTCATAAGGGCCTCTGCTGCTCATTAGTTTTACAAACACCGGGAGGCATTCAAAAAAGATGAACAATAAGCCGATAAAGGCCACCGCCAAAGCGGTGTTGGGATCTCTCTCTCCTTTGGTGTTGAATCCGAGCTGTCCCAGTGCCCAGTTGCGGTCTGCAAATCCTGCGATGTTAGTCAAACTGTCGAGTTGCTTTGTGGTATATAATTTCTCGGTCATCAATCCATCGAATTGTTTCCGGTTATCCACAAAACCTTCCAATTTTCTGACCGCTGAGGAGAGGGTGTCTAAGTTCTGCTCTCTTTGTTTTAATTCTGCTTCCTTTCGTTTGGCATAAGGGCCATAGCCCATAATGCCTGAAGTTTCTGTAGTCTTGTTTCCGAAGATCTCAAAGTTGAGCTTCTGACGCTCTTCTTTAATGGCACTCTGCATAGAATCACGCTGAGCTTTTGTCTCGTTCAGCTTGCTGAGTTCTATTTTATACTTGTTGTCGAAGGCCGCGTTCAGCGTATCGATCCGAGAGCGCTGATTGTTGAGGTAGCTGATCTTCAAACGGTCTTTGATCTCTTTGTCAAATATCTTCAACTCCAGGGGGCGGGAGATGACAATCCCGATCATAATGGCCAGCAGTATCCTGGGTGTAGCTTGCAAAATCTGCTTATTGGTAGAAGCGCTTTTGTTGATACTGGATACAATGTATCTGTCCATATTGAAAATGGCAAGCCCCCAGATCAGTCCGAATAATACCGCAAATGCAGCAGCCATCGCATCACCCTTGAAAACGAAATACATAGCGTATCCACCTGATAGTGCAGCAAAAAGGCCAGTGAAAAATATAGTGGCACCGATGCCGATATATTTATTGTGCTCTGTAGGATGTTTTTCCAGTGTGGAAATATGAGCCCCTGAGCAAAACCAGAAAAAACGAGATAAAGAATTCATGATATAATAACCAAAGTTAGCAAAGAATACTATTTAAACGCCCGGAGCATTAAGTTGTTACAGAATTAATACCGCCACTCACAACTTATATCTTCAGACTCAGTAGTTATACTTGTTACTTAAGACTTCTTACTAATTTGTATCTTTGAGAAATTTAAACGACATGATTAAAGAAATAACTGTAGAAGAACTCAAAGAAAAGCTGGACAATAAAGAAGATTTTCAACTGATCGACGTCAGGGAAACCTTTGAATATGAAACTTCGAACCTTGATGGAATCAATATTCCCTTAGGTGGCATTTTAATTGAATCGGATCAGATCGCAACAGACAAGCCCGTAATCATTCATTGCAGAAGCGGCAAAAGAAGCGCTGCTGCGGTAATGCAGTTGGAGCAACAATTGGGACTAACCAATCTTTACAACCTGAAAGGTGGTATCCTGGCTTGGCAGGAAGCTTTCGATCCGGATATGCAAGTTTATTAAGCGATGGGAAAAAAGATCGCATTAAATGTTTTTTATAACCTGGGTATCATCATCTCCATTTTTGGGATGGTCTGGGCCTATAATAATGCCAAATATCCGGTGATTGCATTCTTTCTGGCAACTGCCGGCTTTTTCGTTTACCTGAAAATACAATTGGTAAAGGAAATGCGCAGCTCACTTAAGAAGAAGTAAACAGTCCGGCTGGTACTTCTTCTAAACCCAGACCTGGCAGGTCATTTAGCACATATCTGCCATCAGTGAGTAAGGGAGCCTTAAATGGATTGTTTTTCGTCAGCCACGGCCCGTCCAGATCCGACCAATCACACAGGGGCGCCAGTGCCGTCCCCGCTTGTGTCGCACAGGAAGTTTCACTCATACAACCAATTAATATTTTCATGCCAAATGACCTTGCCTTTAAAATCATCTGGTGTGCTTCATACATTCCCGCGCTTTTCATGAGTTTAACATTGATGCCATGATATGCACCTTTTAGAGTTTCCATATCACTCAAGCGCTGGACAGCTTCATCTGCCAGGATAGGGATCGGACTTCTTCCTGTAAGCCAGGCATTGCCGTCCGGATTATTTTTGTCCATCGGTTGCTCAATCAGTACTGCTCCCTGGTCATGCAGCCAATAAATCATATCAATTGCCTTTGCCTTATCGGTCCAGCCCTGGTTGGCATCTATATATAAAGGCAGGTTACTGACAGTCCTGATCGTACGGATCAGTTCCTGGTCATTATCCCGGCCCAGTTTAATTTTCAATACCTTGAATCCCCTGGAATCTGCGACCTTTTCACGGATGACTTCTGCTGTATCGATACCTATCGTATATGATGTTAAAGGCATTTTACCGGGATCTGCAGCATAAATTTCATGACAAGGCTTGTTCAATAATTTACCCTGGATGTCATTCAGTGCAATATCAATAGCCGCTTTTATAGCTGGCTGGCCTTTTTCCACGCTGTCCAGATAGTCAATGATCTCCTCAAAACTAAAAGGAAAAGTAAACCTGTTCCACTCTACCTTATTTAAGAAAGCAATGGCACTTTCTATGCTTTCACCCATATAAGGTACCATAGAAGCCTCGCCATAGCCTACGACATTTTCATAGGTTAGTTTAATGAGCATGATCGGTGTACTGGTCCTGGAGAATTTTGCAATGGCAAAAGGGTGTTTCAGTTCGAGCTGGTAGGGTGTATAGGCAATCTGCATGAGCTATGCTTCGGTAATGTAAAAAAATCTGTGCTGAAGCGAATGTATAAATAATATGCCTAATATTGTGCTCTAGTATGAATAGCAGCGTATATCAACCTTTCAAAAATTTCGACTTTAAGTATAAAAACTGTTTTCTCAGTGGAGATACGTTCAACACGCCAATTGTAGAGATTCCGATCTTACCGGAATGGTTGTTGAAGGTCGCTAATTTTACGGGAGAAGAGCAAATCAAACTTCTGGATGAAAGTGTAAGGTCTTACAATGCCTTGAAGGTTCCCTGCAATACCGAATTGCTTTCGCATTTTCTTGACCCTCTGGAAGAGAAGATCGCAACCGCCTTTTCCGATGGATATGCTGCTGTTTCTCAATTGGATGAAGTGAGTCTGTTCAGGTGGATCGGCAAATTTATGTATAGTCTGATCTATATCGAGATGAATGCTGCTGTGCGTTTGCAGCAACTGAGTGCAGACGGGCTAAACATGTCACAGGGATTGATGCATAAGTTTGGTAACCTGCATACCATGATTCAGGGGATTTACCTGGATGTGGTATTCGAAGATTTTAGCCCATGGTCCATCGTCGTGGTTCCGCTTGATGAAAAGGAAACGGCTTTTAGCTTTAGAGACGAGATCAATACCATGACCTTCTCTATGAAACTTGGCGACTTCGGGATCATTGCCTGTCTTCAGGATAATGGTACAAACAAGAAATTTCACGGAGAACTGCTGCAGCAGATTGAAGGTAAAGACTTGTCGGCTCCGCAATTTGAAGAGCTCTGTGCCAGGTTCTACTATTCCGCCTATTTGTTCAACAGACTTCCAGAATACGCAATTTTGCCTGTAGAAGGCTCTATTTATATCGATGCGATGCCATTGCGCGGTACGCTAAACAAACCTTTGTTCGATCACTGGCAACACAAAACTTATGCGCAGGTTTTACAGGATTTCTGGAAGCCATGGGGGCATACCTTGTTTGAGATCATTAAAGATCCAACAAAACCCATGAGCTATTTCGAGCCTCCGGCACTGCCTGAAATTCACTAGCCAATTTTAGCCAGTATTTGCGCTAAGAAATTTGGAATTACTCCCGGTACGATCAATACCATAACAATCATTCCTGTCAATGCCCCAAAAAAGTGTGCATCGTGATTGATGTTATCCCGGGCTTGCCTTGCAGCATAAACGCAGTAGATCAGATAGAGTGGACCAAATACAATAGCCCAAATTGGGATAGGCAGAGGCATGATATACAAGGTCGTAAAGGGGAATAACAATATTGCGGCAAATAGCACTGCACTTACTGCGCCGGAAGCACCTAAGCTATTGTACCAGATGTCATTTTTATGTTTGATGACTGTAGGGATGTCGCTCAAGATCAAGCCAACAAAATAGATAGCGGCAAATGGGCCGGAACCAATTGCCCGCTCCAAAGGAAACCCAAAGGAAAAAAAAGTAATCATGTTAAAGATCAGGTGCATCCAATCTGCATGGATCAGTCCGCTGGTGATCAAAGTGTAGACTTTTTGTCCACGTGAGATACTGAAAGGGTTCAGCATGAATTTCCCGTAAGCACTGTTATCGTTAAAGGCATAGATGCTGGTGACCACCGTAAAGATCATGATCAGGGCGGCAACAGGGGTATTGTTCAGGTATTCCATTTCGTTTATTTAAGCTGTAATTTGGTATCGGTCGTCAACCTTGCAATTGGATATCGGGAGTGTGTTTTTTCGTAATAATCAGAATTTTTATAGACAAAGTCAAGCTGTGCATCGGCATTTTTACCGAATTCAGGGTCTGCTGCCCTGGCATCCTCCAGCTTTTTCTTCATGCTGGGATCTGCCTTGAGCAGTTCTGCTGCAGTGTCTTCGAAAACATAGGCGGAGAAATGCTCTTTCATGCCCAATATACTGTCGAAGAAGTTCCAGTTGAAGAAGGAATCCGTCGCCTGTGGCTCCAGAGTTTCCAGGATATAGCGGTTTACAGCCTGGTCGGTATATACCAGATAATCGCCTTTGTAAAATTGCCTGTCTTGTGTTACAGTTTTCAGTTGTACTCCGGAATGGAGGTAATGTCCTTCGAAAGGTTTGCTCATCGTCTTGAAATCCCCGATGTAGTACGATTCTACAGGGATGAGCACATCTTCCTGTAATCGGTACAGCTTTACCCGATTCAGTTTCAGTAATTCAATCACTTTATCCCAGGCTTGCGAAATGACGTACGCGAGGGGTTTTTCAATTTCAACTGCAGGTTCAAAAGTATTCCACTCTTTGATTTTCTTCGTATAGGGTGCAGATCTGTCATAATACAACCGTTCTAAACCGCTTACTTCACTGGGCTTTTTATTCGAGGTATAGCCTTTAAACTCAATTTCTGTAAATCGCTGCTTGTTGAGTTTCCATTCCAATGAAAATTTTGACTGCCCGGCTACTGATTCGTCTGCTTTGCGTTTATTGTCCCCGATCTGTTTCGTATCGCGCTGCACGAGGTTGATGTAAATTTCCAGTAACCTGTAGGTCGATGCGACTCTTTGCTCGTATTCCTTTAGCATGTGTGTTTCTGGCATAAAGCCGATCGTATTGTGTAGCGTGGTATAGCCGGTAGAATAACGTGGAGATTCCAGAAATCCGGTAATCCCTGCATCTGGCGTTTCTTCGATTGAATTCACATAAGGTATCATCTCGAAGCCACTTTTTTTCATTTCTGCGTAAAGGTAGGGAAGCATGGTTCGAGTCATATATTCCGACAATACGGGGTGGAGTTTATCCTTTTGCGTTGGGATAAGGGTCATGATGTATTGGTAGTCGGCCCCATTGCTGGTATGGGTGTCTACAAAAATTTCCGGTTGCCAGGTATTGAAAATTTCCTGGAAGCCTTTTGAATTTTGACTGTCTGTCTTGATGAAGTCCCGATTGAGGTCGTAGTTTTTGCTGTTGCCCCTGAAACCATATGCCACAGGCCCATTCTGGTTTGCGCGGGAAGTCCCGCTGCGGTTAAAGATACCATCAATATTGTATACTGGAACGATGCAGATCACTACATCTTTTGGAAGTTTTTTCTCATGGAGCAGGTCACGGGCCAGCATCATGCTGGCATCAATACCTTCCGGTTCGCCCGGATGGATACCGTTATTGATCAGCAGCACACGCTTGTTGGCTTTCCGTATTGCAGCTGGATCGAAATTTTTCTCTTCAGAAAGAACCAGGAGGTGTAAGGGTTTTCCAAAATCGGTATTGCCATAGCTCAGTAACCTCGCCTGCGGATAGGTTTTTGCCAGCAACTTATAATGGGCAATGACCTCATCATAAGTAGCAGTTTCTTTTTTGCCACTTTTTTCATAGGGTGTCAGCTGTGCCGAAGTAGTCATGGTGAAGAACAGAAGTAAGGATAAAAGATGGTATTTCATTGAGCAAGTGAGTTTCAAATCAATACAATGATTTGGTAGAAAGGCCAAGTAAGCCAAAGTTATACCTGAAACCGAAAGAAAGATAGGTATAAACATCCGGACTGCCATTTTTAAATTTAATGGGGGAATCATCGTAGCCATCCATCCCCTCTCCCAGACTGAAATTGACCTGGTAATTGAGGTTGATGCCGAATTTCGGTTTGCCTGTGCGGTCGGAAAAGTAGTAATTGATTCCTGTACTCAGCGGCGCAACAAGGTCTGTAGATTTGTCTTTTCCTGGGAAAACATAAGGATTGGCTGTATTTCTGGTGCTGGGCTTTACAACCACGCGTTCCACATCATTTCTGATGATCCCTGCCCCAGCGCCGACATAGAACCATTTTATGGCATCTGCAAATGCATTCCGGTTAAAATTAATCACGGATCCCAGGTAAAGTTTTCCGTTGATATTGGCCGTCTTGTAGGAGTTGATGAACTCCCGCTCATTTGGATCGGTATAAATGTCGCCGCCCCGGATCTGTCCCATTTGGAATTCCCCGCCCAGACTGATAAACGGCGTGAGGAAGTAATCTGCGGTTCCGTACCCGGCAAAACTAATGGCATGTTCCTGAACATCTGTAAAAGACTGCGTCACGCCATATCCGGCACCGATGCTCAGTTTATGGAAGTTGGACTGGGCTACCGCAGTACCATGAAGGATAACTACGCTGAAGAATGAAATAAATGTCCGTTTCAAGGTATCTTCTTTAAGTTTATATAACTTTGAACTTTCTAATACGAGTATGCTAAATTATCAAAATAAAAACAAAACACTTCAAGACAGATTTACAAAGTATGTACAGATTGATACACAATCTGATCCCCTGTCGCCAACAGTACCTTCTACAGAGAAGCAGAAAGACCTGGGAAGGATTCTTGTTGCAGAACTTTTAGCAATGGGAATTAGTGATGCACACCTGGACGAATACGGTTATGTATACGCTACCATTCCTTCAACTACAGATAAGCAGGTTCCCGTAATTTGCTTTTGCTCGCATATGGATACTTCCCCGGATTGCACTGGTGCAGGGGTAAAGCCGATTATACACCTGAATTATCAGGGTCAGGACCTTGTTCTGCCCGATGACCAAAATATCGTGCTGAGGATGGATGAACATCCTGATTTGAAAGATCAGATCGGCAATGACATCATCACAGCCAGCGGTACTACATTACTGGGAGCCGACAATAAAGCTGGTGTTGCTGAGATCATGGAGGCTGCGGCTTTCCTGATGGAAAACCCGGAGATCAAGCATGGGACTATCAAAGTCCTGTTTACACCAGATGAAGAAATCGGCCGCGGGGTAGATAAAGCCGATTTAAAAAAATTAGGAGCTGATTTTGGTTATACCATTGACGGAGAAACGCTAGGTTCTATAGAAGATGAGACTTTCTCTGCAGATGGTGCTGTATTGACTATTCATGGCGTAAGTTCGCATCCAGGCTTTGCCAAAGGTAAGATGGAAAGCGCCATCAAGATTTTATCAGATGTGATCGCTGCCCTGCCTGCAGACTGCCTTTCCCCGGAATCAACAGAAGGTAAAGAAGGTTTTATTCACCCTGTAAGTATCAATGGAAGTGTAGAGCAAGCGGAAGCCAGGTTTATCCTGCGTGCCTTCAATGATGAAGAGCTTCAGGCCAATGGCGAATTGTTGGATGCTACAGTGCAGAACATCATTGAAGATTTTCCAAATTCGACCTATGAGCTGAAGATCAGCGAACAATACCGGAATATGAAGCAGGTGCTTGACGGTTATCCGCAGGTAGTGGCCAATGGGATCGAAGCGATTAAAAGAGCGGGCATCACGCCGAAGCAACAAAGCATCAGGGGTGGAACCGACGGCTCCCGGCTTTCTTTCATGGGCCTACCTTGTCCAAATATCTTTGCTGGCGAGCATGCTTTCCATGGCAAGCAGGAATGGGCTTCCGTACAGGATATGGAAAAAGCAGTACAAACGATTGTTAATATTGCCGTAGTCTGGGAAGAACAGGCTTAATAAATTCAGCGGGTTAGCCTTTTAAGGTTAACCTCGCTAAATATTGATCGGATTCATCTTCAAAGATGATCTCCGTTTGCCAGCCTTGCTGGGAGGCAACATCCTTTAATGTCTTTTGATCAACATAGATCCACTTGAACCAATTTCCTTTCTGGCTTTTATATTCATACCGGAAACTGACTTCTCCGTAATAACCACTGATAGGAAAAGCTACTTCCTGATATAAATAGGAGAGGTCTGAACTGTCAAATACCAATTGTCCCCCTGGATTAAGCAAGTCTTTTATCTGATTTAAGAACGACTTCAGCCCTGGAAGTGAACCGGTGAGCCCAATGCCGTTCATCATGAACAATAAAGTGTCATAGGTTTCGCCGGAATACTTCAGGATGTTCCCTTCAATTGCCTTTTTAAGGCCGCGCTGTTTCATAATGGCTACTGCAGGAGCAGAGATATCCATACCGGTAACGTCGAAACCACGACTTTGTAAAGCCAGGGCATGACTGCCTACACCGGCTCCCACATCCAATACTTTCCCTTTACAGAGCTCCAGTGCTTTCAGTTCGAGCTCAGGCATTTCCGCCTCATCTCTAAAGTAAATGTCAACCGGCATTTCTTCAGGTTCATCATAGGAATTGTGTACCCATAGCGTCTCTGCCGGTGGTTTGGTATATTGGTCTTTTAAAGCTTCGCCGAAAACATCCATGCCGCAAAGATAAATCTTTAAAGCTCAAATTCCTGATGATATTCTGGTATGGCGATATGTTTAAAGCCCTTTTCCCTGATGCGCTGCGCAAATTTTTGCTGTACCTCGTATTCGCCATGGACCAAAAAAAGTTGTTTCACTTTATCAGGATCCTGACAGGCAAGGAAATGGAGCAGGTCTTCATAGTCGCCGTGTGCACTCATCGACTGGATCGATTTCACTTCGGCCAACACGTCGTATTCTTCCCCAAACATCCATACGCTACGCCGACCAGCGATCAGTTTTCCTGCGAGGGAACCCGGAGAGGCATAGCCTACCATCAATATGGTGTTCTTTGGTTGGTCGATATTGTTTCGGATATGGTGCCTTACCCGTCCTCCTTCGGCCATTCCGGAAGAGGCAATGATCACACAAGGGCGTGGGTCATTATTGAGCGCTTTCGATTCCTGTACACTTTCAATGAACTTGAGTCCTTTAAAGCTGAATACATCATCGTCACGTTTCATGAGCGCTTTTACACCGCTGTTGTAAGACTCGGGATGGTTTTTCAGTACTTCTGTTGCTTCCAGTGAAAGCGGACTATCTACATAATACCGCAAATCCGGAAGTTGGTTTTTCAGCTCCAGTGCGTTTAGTGCGAACAGCAGTTCCTGAGTACGACCCACACTAAATGCGGGAATGATCAATTTACCTTTTTTAACTACGCAGGTTTGCTGGATGATTTCGCGGAGCGAAGTTTCTATAGGCTTCAGGTCTTTGTGCAGCGAATCGCCATAAGTAGATTCCATAATGATGTAATCTGCCTGTGAGTAGGTTTGTGGACTCTTGAGAATCAGGTCGCCATATCTGCCTACATCGCCGCTAAAAGTTACGCGGTGATTTTTCCCGTCCTCCCTGATGCTCAGGTGTACAGCTGCGCTGCCAATGATATGACCTGCATCAGTAAACCGGACACTGATCTGTTCATCGACCTCATGATCTTCCTGATAGGCTACTACTTTGAACTGACTGAGCGTTTTTTGTACATCTGCTTCGGTATAGAGTGGCATTTCCTGATCCTCTACCCGCTTGATATGTCTGTTTGCATATTCTGCATCCTGCTCATTGATCTTTGCAGAATCCAATAGAAGGATACGTGCAAGTTCCATAGTTGCAGGAGTGCAAAATACAGGGCCGCTGAAACCCTCGGCTACTAACCTGGGCAGCAAACCGCAATGATCTATGTGCGCGTGCGATAAGATCATATAAGTCACTTGCTCCGGATGGAAACCGAAAGATTCATTCAGTCCCTCTGTAACCTCTCCCATGCCTTGGAAAAGGCCGCAATCTAATAGTATTTGTTTATTGTTTTTAAGCGTAATCAAGTGTTTACTGCCGGTAACAGCTCGTGCTGCACCATGAAAAGCAATTTTCATTCAGTTTTATGCCGTAACTTTTGAGATGGTATCTTTTACTTTATCCGTTACGCCGGCCAATTTGTCTTTGGAAGAGTCAATCAGGTCGCAGAACCAATCTGCTACTTTATCTTTCACTTCACTGTTTTTGTCTGATGACAATATCAATGCGACTGCCGCGCCAAGAGCTGCTCCTGCCAATACACCGGCTATAATTTTTGTTTCCTTTTTCATAATATTATATTTTATGTAAACTAAACAAAAAGGAATTGGAATAGTTCGTTAAAACCATTAAAATTTCAATATTTTAGAATGATGCTAAGAGTACTGTCTTATTTGAATATCGGATTTGCCCTCCTCTACTTTATATTGTACCTGCTGAACAGCGTTTCCCTGACCATCTGCGCAATATTATTGGTCATTGTGCACAATGGCTGGGTGTTAAGGGCTGTTCAGCAGGATTTAAAATTGACTGCCATGCACTATATCCTGGCGCTGACCAATCTGGTTTTTGCCGGCTTTTTGATGACCTGGCTGGTCAGTATATTCAGGTCTTCCCTGGAGTACAATTATTTCGCAAATACATGGTTGTATATGCTGATCTCTGCATTGTTTGTTATTGGGATTTTATGCCAGCTGTTGGCCATGTTGTTGAGGAGGTCTTAACTTCCCTTCACCCGATTCAAAATATCTTCGCTACCTGTTTTCCTTTCTTTTTTCTGGATGTTCTGATTTCCAAAACGGTAAGAAAAGGAAAGGATTCCCCTGCGGCTGTCTAAACGGATATGGGTGTTCATATCTATATTTCCATAGATCGTACTCTCGCGGAATTGCCTGCTTTGGAAGATGTCATTGATCAATAGTTTGAGTGTGCCTTTATCGCCCAATACTGATTTCTGGAATCCGGCAGAGATGACATAATTGGCTTTGTAGCGCGATATTCCGTAGACAGAACCTCCGTTATAGAGTCCGGTTAATTCCATGCTGTATCCTTTCCCGGCTTTAAAACTATGTTGTGAATTAAAACTAAAACTTGTGGCATTAGTGGCTATCGCCCCATTGTCTCCGCTACCGCTGTATTCATTGCGGAATAAATTGGCGAAATGGGTTCCGCTCCACCAGTTCGTGATATTGGTAGAGGCCGTAAAACTGATGCCGTAATTCACAAGTCTCCGCAAGTTTTGCGGCATCTCAAACGTAGTGTTGAGTTCGTCAATCTGTCCATTCACCCAGGTCATTACGTCACTCGTGCGGTTATAGCTGATTGCTGTAGTGTAATTTCCTTTAAAACTATGGCTCAATTGGAAGGCATGGATGAGCTCGGGTTTCAGAAAAGGATTCCCCTGGTTAAACAACAGTGGGTCCCTGAATACACGGAAAGGATTCAGGTCTCCATAATCGGGACGTTCGATCCTCCGGCTGTAAGCCAATTGCAGCTGGTTGTTCTCGCCCAAGGGTTTGCTAATGAATATGCTGGGGAATAATTGAAAATAACTTCTTTCAATCAGGGAATCTGTAGTGATTTGATGACCTTCGGTACGGGTATATTCTCCCCTTAAGCCAATTTGAAGGCTAAAGCTCTTGAACTGCTGGTTGAAATTGACATAACCGGCATGGATCTGCTCTTTGTATTTAAAGTGGTTACTGCCGTTGGCATCGTATTCCCAGTTCCCATTGTTCAGCAGGTCATATCTGAGGTTGTTGTCTGAGGAAGTAAAGCTACTTTTCAGGCCACTTTCGAATTTTAAACTTTTAGTCAAAGGGTCTGCATAATCCAATTTGGCAAGGTAAACATCAGTAACCGCTGGTACGTAACCTCTTCTTGTGATGTCTGTGCCGTTACTGCTTCCGGCAAGTGTAACTGTTTTCAGATTGAGGTTTGAGGTAAAACTATTGCTGGCAAAATCAGCATCAGCAGTTAGCATCCGTCCTTCTTTCTCAAATTTATGCTGATAGTTTAGGTTATAGGTGAGGTTTTCCCAGTTCTGTTTGTCGTAGTTTGTGGTAGCCATATTGCTCAGCAAGGTGCCTGAATGATCAGTGAGCAGGTTTCCCGTTTTACTGTCATGAGTATATTTCCCTACGTTGCCATTCATCAGAAATCCAACTGAATTCCTTGCATTGAGCTCATAATCCAGCCCAAATCTGAAATTGTTGGTATGCAAGGGCTCGTTGGTTTTGGTGTCCTGGTTTGATGTCCTGTCTGCCGTACCTGTCACCACGCCGCTATTGTAAAACCTCCTGATAAAATCCAGATATTCCGTTTCTCCGCGGTAGCCATAATCGTAACTACCGTAAACATTTACCTTGTTACTGCGGTAGTTGAGGCTTAGGCCACTGCCATATCTTGCATTTCTGCCGGCGCCACCGTTTACAGATATACTGCCATTAAACCCTGTTGCCATATTTTTCTTCATCTGAATATTGATGATTCCTGCATTGCCGGCAGCATCGTATCTAGCGGAAGGATTGCCCATGATTTCTATCTTAGAGATCGAGGCGGAATTGGTCCCTTTCAATAAGGTGCTCAGTTCTTTGGGGGAGAGATAAGTCTGCTTGCCATTAATCATCACCAATACACCCGGCCGACCCTTTAACGAAATAGCACCGTCCTGATCTACGGTGACACCCGGGGCCCTCTCCAGCAACTCCAGCGCAGTATTACCCTCAGAGAGGATACTATTCTCCACGTTAATCACCGTTCTGTCGATCGTCTGCTCAATGAGTTTGCGCTGAGCTTTAATGGTTACGCCACTGAGCGTCCTGGTTTCTTCTTTCAGGGTAATTTCAGGAATTTCCAGCACAGTCTGATGAGCAGAAAAATGAAATGGCTCAGATTGATGGACAATAAAACCCATCGTGGTCACCTTTAGAAAATATTCACCCTGCGGAATTGAAACAATATCGAACCTACCAAGAGTATCACTCAGTGTTCCTTTCAGCATTTGCCCATCTGATTTGTGCAGGGCGACAGAAGCATAGGGCAATGCTTTACCATCGGCAGCGGATACCCGGCCAATGAGCTTTCCTTTACTTTGCGATAAGGCAGCAGGCATCGTTAAAATACAAAGCAGGAGCAGCAATATAATTGGCAAAAAGATGCCTGCAACAGGCGCTTTTCCTGTTGTGGTCATGTGTTCATTCATCATTTTAATTAATTAGTAAGATGTTTGGGAAGTGCTTTTTTCTTCTTGTTGAAGGCTTTTTTCTTTTTACCCCACCAGATGTAAAATCCGGTGATGGGCAGACTGGCGCAGATCAGACTAGCCAGGAAATAGGGTATTTTAGTGTAGACACCTGCAAAGTCGCCCACGTGCAGGCCATAGTTAGATCTGTTGATCCATTGTGCAAGGTCTTCGTCCCTTAGTCTTTTGGCAGAAGCGGGAAGTTCTTTGAGGGTATATTGATCCAGGTAAACATCACGCCAGGTTCCCCTGTACATGTCGGTGCAGACGTAGATCGGCTCTGAGGGTTTTTCAGGAAAATGGAGGATGATCTCCAGTGGATTGTGCTCAGCAAGTTCGTAGACACCCTTGTGATAGGCCTTGTCAATCTGCTGAAGAAAATTGACTTTGATGATATTTGTAGTATCAGATAGGGCCTCGATGCGCGGTCCCCTCGGACTTCCGCCAGCCAGCCAGTTGACTCCGTTATGGAACCAGGCAAAGCTCATCATGAGGGCTGTTGCGCCAATGAGCAGGGCAAGGAGTAAGGAATAAAATCCCAGTACATTGTGCAGGTCGTAATTCAGCCGCTTGAATTTCGCTTTCCATTTGATCGAAAAAGCTTGTTCTTTCCCTTTCTTGTTCCATTTCTTTGGCCACCAAAGAATCAGTCCGCTGATGGTGATGACGAAAAAGACCAGAGTAGTCCAGCCTGTGATCTGGTGCCCGATCTCTCTAGGAAACCAGAAATAGTAATGCCCGTCTTTAAAGAACTGAAAAATGTCATTCTCATGGGCTGCGGCCACAACCTCAGCTGTATAAGGATTCACATACACCACAGAGTCCATTTCATGAATCCTGAAGTGCGCGGTCCTGTTTTCGCCATAATACCAGACCGACTCTATCTCTCTTCCCGGAAAGCTTTTCTCCACAGATTGGTAAAGTACCGAAGGGGGAAGGATCTTGCCTTCGGTACTTTTTTCGGCTGTCAACCAGGGCGAACTCAGCGTTTTGATCTCCCGCTCAAACACAAGTATACAGCCTGTAATACCCAGGATCACTACTCCGATTCCGGAAATAATTCCGAACCATAAGTGAAACCAGGCGTTTATTTTTTTGAAAGTCATGTAAAATTCAGGAGGATATTAATTATTTCAATTTTTCGATCCGCAGGATGTAATCTATGCCGCCTACAAATTCTACTCCTTTGGTTAGTTTATCCGTAGCAGGGTCATATTGCCAGATGTAATCTCTATCGGCAGCATTTACCGCGATAAAGGCCTTGCCATCTTCTACAATTACACCATTGACCATCCGCTCGCCTTTATCGACTGGCAGATCCAGCTTTTTGATGAAAGTTCCGGTTCTGGCATCTACTACGCAGAAGTAGTGGTCCGCATCAATGGACTCTCCGGCGATACGGGATCTGATGATCGCTTTTCCATTTCCGATGTACCACATTGCCGGAGCCATTTCATTATTAGATGCTGCCGAAAAATTAAAGTAATAGGTAGGATCTATTTCTGTTGACCCGTTCTTGATCCTGTACATCGCCGAAGGCCTTTTGTAATCGTAGATGTTTACCGGGTCACTGATGAAATACAAGTCATTGTTTTCATCAACAAATGAAGATGGCGCGTATACGTTTGGTCCGCCAAGACCAGTACTGCGTGTTTCCTCCAGAGATTTCTCTACGGCCATGGTGTTGTAGTCGATTACCGCAACAAATGATTTTGCATAAACCGGCATATTCGGGTATTGAGTCCAGTCGGTTGAGGTAAAGGTGTAACCTAAGAAAAGCTTATTGGACCTGTATTCAGCGAAGCCAATGTTGTAAGACTGAAATCCATTAGCGATAGGGTTCAGGCTCAATTTCCCTGCTTTGATGGTCATCTTATCTACTTTAATGATCGCATAACGGGCTTCGCCTTTACCATCACCAAAGATCACAAGCGTATTGTTGTCTACCCAGGTATAAGAACTCCAGTTCAAATAAGAGAAAGGAATCTCTTTGTCGATGAGCAATACGCCGTTTTCAACATGATATTTCCCCAGTCTGCCACTTCCGGCATTGGCATGGTAATAAAAACCATCCTTCTGGATCACATCCTGGGCATAAACTTTTCCTGTCATCTCTGCACCATTGCCTTTCAGGCTGATGGTGCCACTTGTTAGCGAAGAAATGCTGGAAATGTAATAGGCAGTGTTAGGCCAGCTGCCTACACAAAGAACAGCTGAATATTGAGTGCCTACTTCAACATTACCTACATTTCTTTTTTCACAGCCACTGACAGAGAGTAATATTAAAGCAGTTAATAATAGTCTGGTGTATGTGTTAAATGATCTTTTCATCAGTATATATTTTATCTAATCTTTTCGTGAATTATTGAATGAAGTACCTGAATTTTACCGAGAATGACCTGCCAGGTTTTTGCAGTTTGAAGTTATCGTACGCCATGTGGTCTGTTAAGTTTCTGCATTCCGCGGAGACATTGTACTTTCCGTTATTTAATGAATAACTCAGTGCCGCATTGTGTATGAACTGTGTTGGGATATCAGATTTCCCATTAGGATTCCCTTTACTTTCCCAGGTCAGGTAAAACCAGTTGATGTATTGCGTAAACCAGTTGAACTGCAGACGTGTGCCTTTTCCAAGTAGGTTGTCTTTTCCGACAGTGATATCCGCATTGCCAAATAGCCATGGCTGATTAGGGATTTTGTTGTTATACGTACCCTCTACATAGTAGGACTCTGTTTGTCCGGATTTGGTCGTGTTAATGGCATTCTGGTAGGTCATATTCAGTGTTACCGAAAGCAGTTTGTCGTAGTTGTAACGTAATTCCGATTCCAGACCTGTAATGCGTACGCTTGACTGGTTTTCATTTTTCAATAAATTCGAACGCACATCAGCTACCGGAAAAATGAAATCTTTTGCATTGCGGTAAAACCCTGATGCTTCGATGTAGAAGGAGTTTTTGTCAATCTGGAAACTATAAAATGTGCCCAGGTTGATGTTGTCACTGCTTTCCGGTTTCAGATCAGGATTGCCTTGCAGGTTCAATCCGTCGCCGAATACTTCCTCCGCTTCCTGAAGACGATAGGCGTGTTCATAAGAAGCTTTAAACCCTAGTCCTGAATTCAGTTTATATCTTGAAGCAACCCCATAACCCCAGTTATTCGATGAAGTATCCTGCGCCGTGTAAATGCGGTTGATGTATTTCGCACGATCCAGGCCCAGGTTGTAATATTTAGCAAAAAAGGTATTTACCAGTTTCCCCTCAAGGAGATCCTGCTGGTACGCAAGGCCGACAATCTGCTTGTTAATTTTACCGGGTATGCTGTCACGGTCTTCATAAACCGCATTGTAGTTTTTATTTTTTAAGTGATCCAGGGTATAATTTAGATTCAGCGAATGGTTAGGGTTGATGGTATAACTCATATTGGCCATAGCATAGGTCCTTGGTCTTTCAATAACACCTATCGTTTTGATACCTTTTCCCATCTCTGTATATCCGGCATCATACCAGGAATTGCTCCAGTCGTATTTACCAAATAGCGTGTCTGTAGTCCGGTAGGTATCCGTAGAGCGTGCAGCGAAAGCACTTAGGTTTAAACCCTCTGTAAAAATGTTATTTTTCTTGTAGCGAACTGTGGCACTTTTGGCATAACTGGTTCTTTTTACTTTGCCGTAAACGGTCTTCTGATCGAAGCCGGTTTGCAGGTCTTGCTGGGCTTCGTTATAACCTGCACCTATGAACAATACATCTGCCCATTTTTTATTGATGATACCCGCTTCCACCTGACCGAGGGCAGAAAGGTAATTGTCGTGGAAACGCTTTACATCTCCTGTTATATATTCTTTACCAAACAATTCTTCTTCAGGAATGTACTGACCTTTTCCAGGACTTCCGGCCAGAACATCTACATTCTTCATTTTGTAATTGTTGAGGGAAGAATTAAGGAAGCCACTGGCCTTGACGATGATCCCGGTCTTCTTTTCTACAAACTGCCCGGTAATGGCAGAACGGTTGGTACTGAAAGATCCATAGCTATGGCTCAGATCCAGATAGTTTTTTACACCTTGATTGGTTACCACATTTACAGCACCGCCCATCGCGTCTGCGCCTAATTGTACCGGCACTACGCCTTTGTAAACCTCCAGACGATCGGCAAGGTTCACCGGGATGTTGTTCAGTGACATTGCACTACCCATTACTTCCATCGGAATACCATCAATGAAAAATTTCACCTGTTTGCCAGATAAACCATTAATGGAGAATTTGAAGTCTGAACCGAGTCCGCCTTGTTCGCGAATCCTCACCCCTGTGCTTCGGTTGAGGATCTGGTTTAGGTCTGCCGTTGTATTTGCATATTTTTTTGTGTCTATGGCATTGACGGCAAAGCCGGATTCCCTGACTTCCTGGGTTTTCGTTTTTCCACTGATATTGACATCATGGAGCTGGTTCTGGTCCTTGCTGAGGCTCACATTGATCGTTAGGTTTTCATTTTCTTTTAGGATCACTCTACTCGAAGAGCTGATGTAACCCAGGTAGGAGATCACCAGGGTATAACTGCCGGCTTTTATACCTTTTAGTTCGTAATGCCCATTGGCATCAGTCACTGTTCCGGTCTTCGTGCCTTTCAAGATCACAGTAGCACCGGTAATGGCTTCATTGCCTTCTTTAACGTAGCCTGAAAGTTGCGTGGCGTTTTGAGCGAATGCGCCAAAAGAAAAGGCGCTGAATAAAATAATGAGTAGAGTTTTCCCGTATGACATTGTTTTTAGATTGTACATTATACTTGTAGGTAGCATAAAGCACAACTAACCGAAGGCCAGCTCAACAAAAAAGTGAAATTAATTCAGTTTGTCTATCCTCAGGATAAAATCTGTACTGCCTTTTAGTTCCAGGCCTTTCTTTAAAATGCCTGATTTCAGGTCATATACGTAAATGCAGTTTCCTTTCTTATCTGAGTTGATCGAAATATAGACGGTGTTATTTTCAACCAGAACGCATTCCCTTCTGGTACCTTTATCGAGCGGAAGGGCGAGTTTCTTTATTACTTTTCCAGCTGCTACGTCAATCAGGTAAAATTCAAAATGTGCGGTGCTGTAATGATCACCAAGTCCTTTGAATAAGTCTTTGCGTTCTGTACGGATAATTGCTTTTCCCTCTCCAACCGGCCACATGCCATAAGCATGGTTGCCTAAAGCGGCAGAAATATTGAAAAAGTAAGTCTGGTCGGGGCTCACAGCCCCTTTGTTGATCCGCATAACAGCCGTTGGCAGTTCAGGGCTGTTGCCCAATGCAATTCCGGGACAATCCATGAAATAATAATTCTGCGCGGCATCAAAAAATGCAGAGGACTGGATATTGTTGACGCCACCCGGATAGGTGGAGCGGGCATCTTTATGCGTTTGCAGAGCCTTCATCTGCGGATAGCTCAGTTCTGTTACATAAGTAGTGTCGCTGGTGGTATAGTCAGAAGCGCTCAATTGTTGATGGTAGGTATAGCCAATCAGCAAAGAATTTCTTTGAGGTGCGACAAAGCCTACCGACATGTTGTCAAATCTTCCTGAAGGACGGGGAATATCCATATCTCCAGCTGCAAGCTGTTTCATGCTGCGGGTATCTAGCAGTACGTATTTGACCTGGGCAAACTCAGGTGTCCCCAGTCCCGTAAGCAGGAGGGTGTCCAGCCCAATCCAGTGGTAGTTTTCTACGGAGAATTTTTCTAGGGGCATGGCCGATACCGGGCTGAAATTTCGGCCTTCGATCCGGTATTTGATAAAACTTGCTGATTTTCTGTCCAGGTGATAATAGTAACCGCGTTTGACCAGTATACTGCGGTCTACCTTCCTGATGTCCAGTTCGGCGCCTTCTTGCTCCGGAACGAGTATCCCGCTGTCAAGATTATTGGTTTCCAGCAGGTATTCCTTGCCATCGTGTCCCATAATGTATAGGCTATACTTGCCGGGCAGCTTATCCCCAAAGTTCAGGGGAGCCTGTGTACAGGACAGCAGACAGCAGTTGAGCAGTAGTAAATAGAAAAGACCTTTAGATATTAAATTCATTGATAATTTGCTTTTGAAGCATCGGAGGAAGATCCATCAGGTTCTTCTCACTAATGATGATAATCTGGTCCTTACCGTCTTTTCCCTTCAATATAATATACGTCTGACCTTGTTTAAAGGTAATCTTCTCGGCGCTACCTTCAAAGCTCAGTGTAATGTCTTTTTTAGGACAAATGAGCATGCTGCCAGACAGGTCTACTACCCCCGTCAGGTTATCTATCCTTGCAGAGGTATTGGTACCTACGGAGAGCCTGTAACCACTATCTTCTACATGGCGCACATTTACAGATGAAGTATTGTTGATGGAAACCAACTGGTTGATTGGTTCTTTCTTGCTGAGCAGTTGATTGCTAGCTACTGCAATTAAAATGATGACCAGGGATGCCGCTATTGCGCCGGACCAAAAGGAATTTTTCAGCAGACTTTTCCTGCCCGTTTCAGCATCGCTTCGAACCTCCTCTTCGTTTGGGAGAATAGATGAAATTTCTTCCCAGATGGCTGCTTTATGTGCAGGCTTAGACTCTTCCATTGGCAGTTGCAGGGCTTCATCGCTATCGCTAGAAAAAAGCCAGGCTTCTACAGCATCGGATTCTTCCGGACTGCATTCATTCCTGTGGTATTTTTCTATTAGGTCCTTACTGATCTTCATTGCGCTGTTAAAGCCTGCTTAATGGGAATACAAACTTAGATAAAATATAAGTAGCATGACAAGCGCTTTACCCTAAGTCTAAAATAAAATTTAACTGGAATAATTGGAAAGGTTGAGACGGAGTACACCCAGGGCTTTGGTGATGTGGTATTCGACGGCGCGTTCTGTAATGAGCAAAGCAGAGGCGATCTCTTTGTTGCTCAATCCTTGTTCTCGGCTCATTTTATAGACTTCTCTGCAACGGCAAGGTAATGTATCTACCAGTAGGTTTACTTTTTCTTTCAGGTTGTTGAACATCACCCGCTCTTCTGTGCAGTTGGAAGAAGTACTGCAACCTTCATGCTTTAAGCAGATGTGTTTCTGTTGGCTGACTTTATTCCTGATGTATTCAAAGGTCTTGAACTTCGCCGAACGGATCAGGTAATTGTTCACATTTTCCAGTTCCAGTTCTTCCCTTCTTTCCCATAAGGACTTGAAAATATCCTGTACCATCTCACGGGCAGGCTCTATTTCCCGAATGTTGTTGTAACAAACCGCATAGACTTTCTCCCAATACATATTGTACACCGTCTCGAAAGTATTCCTATCGATACGCAATGCGGTGCTGGATATGTTGGTCTTTTCTGGCAAACCTAATAATTTACCTCGCAAATATACTATTTAGACTAATTATAAAGAATGCTATTTGGAAAAATAAATAGCCTTGTCAGGCTTTAAATGGACAGACTGAATGCGGTCTGAAAATTAAAGTGCTGTTTGAGGTGGAGGATACCCCTAAAATGCGTCATCTCGACGAAAGGAGAAACCTCTTGCTTAGTATAGTTCAAGAGATCTTCCCTATCGTCGAGATGACGGTAAAAATTAGCAGGCTATTTGTATTGCCTTATTTCTTCTGTTGGGAAAGGAATGTCACCAACGAAGCCAGTTCTTCGTAAGACAATGAATTGGCCAGTCCTGCCGGCATCATGGAATTCGGCATTTCCTTACGTTCCAAAATATCGCTTTTCTTAATGGTGAAAACTTCACCGGCAGTATTCCGCATTACGACCTTCGCTGCAGTTTCTTCGGTTACGAAGCCCATATAGGTATTGTCGCCTTTTGCTTCGATCAATACGGTGCTAAAGCCCTGAGAAATGGAAGCATCTGGTTTCAGGATGGATTCTGCAATCTGTTCCCTGTTCATGATCGAACCAATCTGTCCCATGAAAGGTCCGTTCATTTTTTCGCTCCTGCTCAGACTATGGCAAGCCACACAACCCTGACGGGTAAATAGCGCTTTACCTTTTACAGGATCACCTTCCAGTTTGTTGATGGCAATCAGCACATCTTCAATAGAAGCTTTACCGACCTGACCTTTTTGGTTTTTGATCTTTTCCAAATCGATCTTTGGTTCTTCAACCGCTGCAATTTTTTCTTCTACACCAAATGCGGGGATTTCCATACGGTGGCGCGCATCCAGGTCTACAAAGAACTGCTTGCCTGCAACATCGGCTTTTGACCACTGTGCTTTAAGGAAAGTTTCAATCAATGGCGAGGCCGACCAGGTGACAGCTTTATAATATGGACCATGGGAATCTGGTCGCGTTCCCCACCACCACGATGCATCATAGGTATCTTCTTTTTTATACAGACGCGCCAATGTGATCAGGATCTGTTTTTTTAGTTGTGCATCACCAGATTGCTCGTGTACATAGATCAGTCCATCTACGGCTTTTTGATTGTGCATGTAGCGCAATGCCCATAATGCGAGACTGGAGTTTTCTGTGCCAATGGCTGCAACGCAGGCATCTACAGCTTTCAGGTTCACCAATGCCTGTACCGCCAGGTGTGGCAATATAATGGCCGAATTTGGCGTAGCATGCGGACCTTCTACTCCTTTTGCAGGTTCTACAAATGAAGCAGGAACTTTGGTTTTTAGCAAAGCTGCCGCTGCATCTTGACGACCTAAACGTCCCAATCCGATGATGGATGCGGCCTGTACGCGCACAGAAGCATCAGTGAGCCCTTTTAAAAATGGCTCAGTTGGTACGTTTTGCAGATAATCTTTACGGTCCGTCAGCGCACGAAGGGCAAATTCTTTCATCGCCTCTTCCTGTGACAGTGCCACTAATGATGCAATACCATCCGCACCTGCCACCTGAGCATAAGTGTACATTGCTGCTACGCGTGCATAAAGTGGCAATTTTTTATCGTTTGCCATCTTCAAAGTAGTCGCCGTCACCTGCGCTGCAGGACGGTTAAGCAATTCCTGTGAAGCACTCAGTCGGGCAACAGCACTTCCTGTGTTCAGCATGCTGGTAAGCTGTGCTACAGATAACGTGGTCACATTCGGGAAAGCTTTGTATTTCCAGTTTGTCGGTACCACACGTGCTACATACCCTTTACCTGCACTTCCGGAATAGCCTGCGCCATCCCAGGCCGATAGGTACAACCTGCCCGATCCATCTACATCCAGATCGGTAATTTGTGGTAATTTAATGAATTCTTCTTCCTTTTGAGTAAAGGTTGGTCCATCTGTGCTGACCCTATGGATGTACAGCATGCTTCTTCCCCAGTCGGCCATCATCGGCACTTTGTTGTATTTTTCAGGCCAGCTGTCTTCATCCATATACAAGGCTCCCGTTCCTGAACCTCCACCCAGATCCACCAGGGCAGGTATGATCTCATCTGTAAAATGCTGGAACAGCACAGGGTAGCCATACTCTCCCGATTGAATGTGATGAGAGAAACGCACGTTCCATCCACCGCCATCATTCGTGTTCTCACGTGTAAACACATTCATATAAGGGTCGATGGCCACATCATAAACGTTACGGGTTCCATGTGTATAAACTTCCATCTCTGTTCCATTCGGACGCACGCGAAGTACACCTCCACCCAGCATGGTCAGCTTTTTACCGCTGCGGTCTACGGCATCATGGAAGCCAAAATCACCTACCGAAATGTAGATCCATCCGTCGATACCCAATCTAATGCCGTTCGTTGCATGATCTGTTCCGCGTTCCTGGATATATTTAGCATTGCTGATGTGTTCAATTAATGGTTTCGCAGGGCCATCGGCTTTGCCATCTTTGTTTTTATCTTCGAAAACCACCAGGTCCATTCCTGTTGCTTTACCGCTTTCTTTGGAGAAGGTGGTGTGCAGAACGAATACCTGATCGCCGGAAGCAATGATGCCACGTGGGTTATCAACCAAGGCAAACTCGATGTGTTCATCCATTTTTCCATCATTATCCTTGTCTACCAGTTTCAAAATGCGGCCTTTGCCTGGATCTTTACCCAGAGAGCCGATCATGTCTACGCCTACAAATACTTCACCGCTGGCGGCTACTGCGAGGCAGGCCGGACTTGGTGTTACTTCAGGGCCCGAAAATGTAGTGATGACCAGGTCATCAGGAGCAGGAATGGTACTTTTTGGGGTACCAAAAAAATTATTTAATCCTAAAACAATGATAATTGAAGATATCAGTGTTATTGATAATTTGATCATGTGATATGTGCTGTAATGTTAATGTTTCGCTATTCTTTTCTCAGCCATCAGTTGCTGAACAACCGCCTGAAGCTGTTTTGGGTCCTTTGCATATTTTTCCAGGTTGATGATCTCAACTTTTCTGAAATCGACAGGATGACTTTCACTTTGCAATGAGATGCTGCCACCAGTTATCAGTTCGCCTTCTTTGGCTCCGCCTACAGGATCTTTCTGTGGCCTTTGGTAGCGCAAAACTTCTTCGCCGTTCACGTAATGAACAATCTCGGAACTTCCCAGCACCAACACTTCAACGCGAACCCATTGCTCACCATTAAAGGTTTTTGACCTCGACTCGATGCAGTGCGTCTGGATGACCTTGTTATCCAGTACGAATTGCGTGCCCGGAGTACACAGGTTGGCGGTAGGACGATCCCCATTACCGGCACCACCCAAAAGCTGGACCTCAATCGAGTTGGGGAAATCCTGATCTTTTTTCATCGTTGTCGGGTCTTGTCCGTGGATCATGATTCCACTGTTGCGGTAGGCCCAGCCCGCGCCACCTTTTACCTGTTCGCCAACGAAACGGTATTCTGCTGCAATAAGATAGTATGAATACGGCTTCTTAAAGAACAAATGCCCATATTGATCGCCAAATTCACTGTATTGGTCATACCGCACCTGTATTTGTCCGTCCTTTACACGAAAAGTATTGCCATAATTATCATTCAGATCGTGTTTTCTGATTTTGACTTGCCAGTCCTTCAGATCCTTGCCATTGAAGAGTTGCTCCCATTTTGGTTTGCCAGGAGACCGGTCGATCGTACCCGCCATGAATACAAAAGGTAAGCACAGGATCACGACGGTCCTGAACAAGGCATACATAGATTTGTGTTTCATTGTTTTGGTTTATTGTGTGTGTTTTATTAATGTAAACTTAGGAATAATATTTTTTTATCTCTAGCTGTATTTTAGTGAATCCGCCGCCTTGTAACGGAGATTCTAGACAATTAAGGAGAATTTGCAGGCTTTTATGAAATAAAGAGCCTCCCTTGCATCGCTTAATTTGCTTTTTTTCATTGTCTGAGCACTCTTTTTTTATCATTTTATCCATGGCGTCCTGATTTCGTCGATGAAAAAAATATTACATCCCGTTCGTCGAAAAATTTGGGGCGTTGGTCGTGGCTTCCCTTTGACTGGTATAATACAGGCAAATTGACTGAAACGTTTGCCACTTAAGGCCGTCTTAATAACAAACAATAAGAAAAACCTTAATTAAAAATATTATGAAAACTTTTATCAAAACATCATTCGCCACTTTATTAACAGCACTAGTATTAACCTCATCTGCATTTACAGGCACAGCAGCGGAATTTATAAAATCAAGGTCATTGACTACAACTCCCATCCAGGGAATCAATAAAATCTGGGTAAGTGGAAATGTGAAGCTCGTACTGACTCAGGGAAGCACAGAAAGTATCAATGGAACAGAATCCTATGATCAAACCAACACATCCGTACAAAGCAAAGGTCAGACCTTGTATATCAACTCTACTTCCTCTATTCAGGTAACCATAAACATCACGGTCAAAGACTTGCAACGGATTGAAGCCTATGGCCAGGCTGTGGTGCTCACCAGCAACAATTTTGATGTAAAATACCTGCAGGTATTTTTGAACCAGAATGCCAAGGCCAAAGTGAATGCACTTGCAGGAAGTTTGTATACCGTAATTAAAGACAATGCGACTTTGAAAATGAGCGGTGTAGCACAAGAACACACCATGTTGGCCAGCAATATGAAGAATGTGAAACTGGTAGATTTCGTATGCCTGAAGAATAATAAAGCGCCACAGGTAGATAGCGTTAAGCTGGCCGCATTGACCAAATAGGTTTAACCTGTAAAGTATGAACCCCATAACAAGGCAAATTGGATGCCTGTTATGGGGTTTTTCGTTTAAATACTTTTTTCTCTTAGCTTTAGGGGAGAATGAAAAAACAGATTCCCATTGCGCTCATCTACAGCAGGCTGGTATTTGCTGCGCTTATTATATTGCTGGCGATCCAGCAGCCTGCTCATTACCGCCTCTTGATCAATGTGCTTTTAGTTACGGGTCTGCTGACAGATGTATTTGACGGCATCATTGCAAGAAGCCTAAAGATTTCGACGGTGAAACTGCGTCGATTGGATTCGATTGTAGACCAGGTTTTCTGGATTTCCGCCTTAGTCGCTGCCTATCTCATTTGCAGCACATTTTTTAAGGAGCATGCCATCCTATTATTCTTGTTGCTAGCAGCAGAAGCCATGACGTATGGTGTGAGTTACATCAAATTCAAAAAAGAAGTGGCAACACATGCGGTATCTTCCAAGTTTTGGACGCTGCTCATCCTCGCTACGCTCATACAAATCATTTCCAGTTGTGATTCATCCTGGTTATTTATGACTTGCTTCTATGTAGGCATGGTCACCCGGATGGAAATCATGGCCATTTTGTTGCTCCTATCACAGTGGGAAAATGATATTCCCAGTGTTTTTCATGCTATTCGGATCAGGCAAGGCAAGAAGATAAAAAGAAATAAACTATTTAACGGTTAGATTATGACTTATTTGTTTCCATTGAGGAGATCCCTTTATGTCTGTCGGCAGATTGCGAGGTAACTGCTTCTCACAAAAAACACACCTGAGTCACGATTCCTTCACAAACAGGTACCTTTTTGTGGGCTATTTGTGAAGCAGGTGTGAAGAAAGTGTGAATGAGCCTGCTTTTACATAAGTATTGTTTCTTTTGTATATAGTATGAAAGTGTGTTAATGTTATGTTTGGATTTAGTAGAGGCTTGCAAGAGCTTTGGTTAAGCCTTGGTAGGGCCTTGATTGGGCCTGGACCCATCCAAGACATGTATAGCTATCTTTATGTCAGTTTGCAAACCTTTAGCGTTGTTTAATACAGGCTGATTTCCTATCCAATTTTGGCCATACATTTCTAATATGTATTTTTTGGATCCGCATTGTAATTTTTTCTTACTGATAAATAGCATGTTACGGTATTTTTTCAATTAAAAGGTGTTTTGTATTTGTGCGAGCAGATATTTTTCCTACTTTTGCATCCCGCTTCGGAGGAAGAGAAACGAAGAAAAAAGATTGAAACAATAGGTTTTAGAGACTGAGCCTGGACGAGAAAGACCAGGATAAACTGAAAGAAACA